>CAJUDS010000006.1 GCA_910585345.1 uncultured Lachnospiraceae bacterium
CTTCCTTTTGGAATCTTCAGGGCTGCATTGCTGTTTATTTGTCAAGGTGCTTTGCTTTTTGTCGCTTGTTGTCTTATTTGTACTGCTCAACAACAAAACAGAGTATAGCATCCTTTGAAAAGGTTGTCAACTATATTTTTACAAATTTTTTAAATTTTTCATACATTTTTAAAAATCCAAGGAAACCCTTGATTTTATAAGGTTCCTCTGCAATAAAACCCCCTCGCGCAGATCGTTTATCACACTACTCTAATAAAGTTGTAGCGCTTCCAGACACACTTTGCATCGACAGAGAAATGCTGCTGATCGTATCTGCTTCCTCCAATCCAATTTCACTGGTAAGCACCACTACTACACTGGATTGTGCGGGAATCACTCCCTTAAAAGAAGAGAAATCATCCAGAAGCAATGTTGACAAAGCATTTTTCTCCGGTCCGTTATTAACAGATATGCCAAACCGGATATCCTGACTTAGCATATCGAGCTCTCTGTCCTCCGATGTGACATTTTCCGCTATAAATTTGAGCACCAGCAACTTCGTGCCTTCTGTCGCATCCATGGAAAATACCATATCCGCACCTTCCGCGGGCGGATAGGAATCACTCACCACATGTCCTGCATATTCGATCCGAAATCCTTCTACGCCGCAGAACTCGGCAATCCCTTCAAAAGCCGCTGCCGCTGTTTGTTCTGGAACAGCCGCCGCGCTGCCGTCGTCCGCACTGCCTTCCTTCTGCTCCCCTTCTTCCCCGTTCTCTCCTGCACTGGCAGCCAAAAACGCCTCCGTATTGGCCTGCATAACAGCAGCCCTTTCGTCGGCCGCAATAATCTCCGTATCACTCGCCAGCTTTCCCGCATTCTGATCATGTTTCAGCAAAATACCCGCTGTATACTCCGCAATCAGCGCGCTTTCTTCTTCTGTCAGATTCGGCATATGATCAAAAGAATTACCACAGCCTGTCAAAAGCAGTCCTATGCTGATCACGATATTGCATAAAATACCAGATTTTTTCATAACTGACTCCTTATTCCCCTATATTTCTTTTATTTTAACACCATTTATCAAACAGAACAAGCTAATTTGCCGCAAGTTCGAACCAGAATTCCACACCGTTCTCATAATTATTCACACCGTATTGTTCGTGCATCCCTTCCATAATCGCCTTCACAATGGATAGCCCCACGCCGCTCCCGCCGTATTCCCTTGTTCTGGCCTGATCAACCTTATAAAATTTTTCCCATATATGCGGCAGCGATGCATCAGGAATCGGCACGCCGGTGTTAAACAGGCTGATCCGTATTTTTGTATTATGCCTGACTGCCTTGATATGAATCACCTTTTCTCCGCCGCAGTGATTCATGGCATTGCTGAAATAGTTGCGGATTACCTCTTCCGTTTTATATTCGTCGGCCCATACGTAGCAGGGGCTGTCGCCATCGATTTTTACCCGGATTCCATTCTGTCTGGTCAGAATATCCGCAGACTGCACAAAAGTAACGAGCATTTCCATCACATCAAACCGTTCCATTAACACTGCGTCGGCTCCGGACTCCAACTGGTCCAGCGTCATGAGCTTCTGCACCAGTTTATTCATCTTTGCCGCTTCGTCTATGATAACCCCACAGTAAAACTCCCTGCTTTCCGCATCCCCGCTGACGCCATCCTGCAGCCCTTCCGCATAACCCTGAATCAAGGCAATCGGCGTCTTTAACTCATGGGATACGTTGGAAAGAAATTCTCTGCGCATTGCGTCAATCTGCTGCTTTTTTTCCACATCCTTCTGCAGCTCAATATTAGCGGTTTTTAATTCCGAAATGGTATGTTCCAGCGCCGCAGAAAGTTTATTCATATTTTCACCCAGAACCCCGATCTCATTTTTCATATCGCCGTTATATTTTGTGTCAAAATCCAAACGCGCCATCTTTTCCGAAATATCTGTCAGTTCCGAAATCGGCTCCGTGATCTTTTTTGATACAAGCCAAATTACAACCGCGCCTATAGCAACCGCCGCTGTCCCGGCATATACAAGAAAACGATTGGCAATGCCGACGCTTTCCATAATACCTTCTTTCGGCGTCCGAATAATAAACAGACTGCCTTTCTCCAAAAATCCCCACATCTCGATATATTCCGTGTGTGTTCTCGGATCCAGCATGCTCCGCATCACATAATTATCCGTCGTTTCCAGTATCTTTTCAAATTCGGGATGCATGCCGGAGAAAAAAATATTATTCAAAAGCTGTCTTTTTAACAGCTCCGAATCATACATCGTAGCAAGCAGCGTCTGTGAATCCGCGTCCAGAACAAGCATGCTGATATTATATTTCCCGCATACCTTCTGCAGTTCTATATTAAAAGCATCCGTATCCGTTTTTCCGGCCGCAAAAGCCTCATTTAATCTGCTATAAACACCCATCAGCGCATTCTGCTTTTTATTCATGTAATACGCTTCCAAAAATACACTGTTAATAAACCAGCAGCAAAAGATTGTCGCCGCCATCAAGCCGATAAAGACAAGGGCTAACTGTTTTTTTATGGAATGCTTCATATCGTGTCTCCCGCTTTACAGTTCCAGTGTCCTCCATATTGCAGACGACGCTGTCATGGCAGGCCGCTGTTTCAGCAGAAACGCTCTCAGCTCCACCTGTGTTTCGTCCAGATCGTCCAGCATGTCTCCTATATTCTGTCTGTTGACAGCGCCAATCTCTATCATTTTGGCGCAGTACAACAGTTTATCTTCCCGGCTCTGCTTTACCGCTTCCCAGGCAGCTTTTGTCTCTCTGCACAAATACTCTGCAAGCTGCTTTTGCACCGTTTCTGGCAGTCCGTCCGGACAAAGCAGACGCTGCAGAGCAATTTCCGTTTTCCGGCAGACGCTCTGGCGCAGGCACGCTTCCTCTTTCGCTGACATATCTTCTTCCGCACAATACACCAGATTTTTTACGACTGCTTCTTCCGGCTCCTGTAATGTTTCCAATATCCGCGCATCCAGCGCATAAAACCATTCTCTGCTGCCAATCGTATCCAAATCCAAAAGGTAGGATGCCTCCAGTTGTACCGCCGCTGTCGCTGCCAGTCTGGCCAGATAGGGATTCCTTTGACCGAGAAATAATCTTTTCAGCCGCATACTGTTCTGAAACACTTTATAGCCGAAACGGATATTTTTGCCCGGCAGTTTTATTTCCTCCAGTGCGCGACAGGAGGCAAAGGCCCAGTCCCCGATCCATTCCACAGTTTCTGGCACACTGACCCTCTCCAATTGTCTGCTGTTCCAAAAAGCCTTCCGTCCGACCCTCCTTACCGGAAAGCCGCCAATCCGGTCCGGTATCTGCAGCCGCGCCGCACTGCCCGCATACCCTGTAATTTCCACGGCAGAGTCTTCCTCTCTATAGCAAAAACTCCCTTCCTGCACCTGATACTGTTTTTCCCGGACCATATTCATTCCCCTCCGAATTTATAGCCCATGCCCCATATTGTCTGAATGATATCGCCCTTTTCCCCCATTTTGCTGCGAAGTTTCTTCACATGCGTATCAATCGTGCGGGCGTCTCCAAAATAGTCATAGTTCCATACATTGTTCAATATTTTTTCTCTGGAAAGAGCCACGCCTTTATTTTCCATAAAATATGCAAGCAGTTCAAACTCTTTATAACTTAAATCAATCACTCTGCCGTCGATTGTAACCTCATGGGCGCCTTTGTCCAAAACAATACCGCCTGACTGCAGCGTATCGTTCCGGCCAACCTGCGCCGTACGCCGCAAAACAGCTTCCGTCCTCGCCACCAGAACTCTGGGACTGAACGGTTTAGTAATATATTCGTCCACACCCAGCTCAAAGCCGAGCAGCTCATCCCGTTCATCCGATTTTGCAGTCAGCATAATAATCGGCACTCTGGAATATGCGCGGATCTCCCTGCACACCTGCCAACCATCCATTTCCGGCATCATCACATCCAAAATGACAAGGGCGATATCCTTTTGGCCGAAAAAAATATCCAGCGCCTTCCTTCCCTCACCCGCTTCTATCACCAGATAACCGCTTCTGGTTAAAAAGTCCCTGACCAGTTTACGCATCCTGCTCTCATCATCCACAACTAAAACTTTCAGCTGCTCCATCCCATCCGCTCCTTTGGCGCTCTGTCGGTATTAAGGAGAACCGCTCCCCTCTATCCGCAGCGCGCGTTCTTTTTCCCGGACGGCAGCCTCCCTTTCCGTCAGTTCCTGCTCCCATCCTGCATACTTGTCAGTTAATTTTTTCTCATAATTTAATATATTGGGATTTTTGCCTGTCAGCGTAATGATAAACATCGCAATCACCATCAGCACAAGCAAAATATTTAAAATGACCGATTTTCTGAGTTTCGACCGCAATTCCTTATATTTACTGGACTGTACCCGCTTCCTGGCAATGCGCGGCTTTATCTCTTCCCTTGGATCGTAACTGTACACCTGCCGCAGAGGAATGCTTTCCGCCCGTTCTCCAAGCCCGTTCTGCGCCAGAAAATCATATAATTTCTGCAGATACTGCAGTCCTACCGGCGTCTGGAAAATTCCGTTTTCAATGGCTTTATGATAGACATAGAGAACGCTTTCCGGCTGATCATAGCGCATTCTCTTTTCCATAAAAGCAATTTTCCCCTGTTCCGCCTTCGCAAGCTCCATGTCCTTTTCCGTGCCGAATTGAAAGCCTCCTACCGACCATTCTTCTTTTTTCTCCATAAAATCCTCACAACTTCTTATTCCGTAATTGACACCTGATCCAGAATTCCCGTTAGTTTTGCAATCGCCACGCCGTAATTCGTCATGGGAACACCCTGACGCTTTGCACGCTCAATTCTGGACATCACATACTTGCGGTTAAACATGCAGCCTCCGCACTGGATAATCAGATCATAGTCCGTCACGTCTTCGGGGAAATCCGTGCCGCTGACAATTTCCACCGTCATTGCCTCCCCGTATCTTTCCCGCAGCATCCGGGGAATCTTAACTCTGCCGATATCCTCGGCCAAAGGCGCATGTGTGCAGCATTCCGCAATGAGTACCCGCGAATTTCCTGTCAGGCCCTCTATAGCGGCCGCGCTCTCCGCATAATATCTGATATCTCCCTTGTGGGCCGCAAACAACACGGAAAAAGAAGTCAGCATCGTCTCCTGCGGCTTCACCTGACAGACTCTGCCAAATACCTGGGAATCCGTAATAATCAATTTGGGCGGTTTTTTCATAGCGTCCAGCGCATCCTGCAGACGGCAGAGCGTGACGCTGATTACAATGCATTTCTTATCCAGCAGCTCCCTGATCGTCTGCACCTGCGGCAGGATCAGTCTGCCCTCCGGCGCCTGTATATCCTGCGGCATTACAAGCAGTACCGTATCCCCTTCCTGCGCAAGATTTCCGGTAATGCTTTTCCTCGCATAATTCTCCGGCAGTACGCGGAGGATCCTCTCTTTTAAATCGTCCAGTCCCGCGCCTGTGACTGCGCTGACAATAACAGGCTCTTCCCCCAGACGCCGTTTGACCGCGGCAGACAATTCAGCGACATTCGGAAGAATATCCGCCTTACTAATCACCGCAATCACGGGTGTCTGCTTTTCACGCAGAAAACGATACCATGTTTCCTCCCTGTCCAGTTCCGTATTATCACACAAAAGCAGAGCGATGTCTGTTTTCTCCGCGGCTTTTTTCGTCTTTTCTACTCTGGCACAGCCCAGAGCGCCGCTGTCGTCAAAACCCGCCGTATCCATCAGCACACAGGCGCCCAGTCCATGAATCTCCATCGCTTTGCTGACCGGATCAGTGGTAGTGCCCGCCTCTTCCGATACGATGGATACCTGCTGCCCCGCAAATGCATTGAACAGAGAAGATTTCCCGCTGTTGCGCTTTCCATAAAAACCAATATGTATCCGATTCGCAGACGGTGTCTCCTGTAAAGTCGCTGTCATTGCATGTTCTCCTTTAAAATCTGAAATCTCTCTTCCCATTTACAATTTCATCCATATAGTCCGACGCTTTCTGTTTCACTACCGGGTTCGGAATATTTTCCAGCTCTCTGCGGATCAACGCCTCGCCTTCCCGTCTCGTCTCTGCAGACGCATAGTCTTCCAAATATTCTTTTAATGTCATAAGCGCATTCGGATGACAGCAATTGGAAATCTGGCCGGATTTGATCAGCTTCATAAACCGGTCACCCGTACGGCCTTCCCGATAGCAGGCGGTACAGAAACTTGGCACATAACCAAGACGGATCAGCCAGTCTACCACCTCGTCCAGTGTCCGCCTGTCGCTGACGTCAAACTGCGCGGAATTTTCCTCCGTCGTCTCCTCCTCCACATAGCCTCCCACACTCGTTCGGGAACCGCCGCTGATCTGGGAAATTCCCAGCTTCAAAACTCTTTCCCGGGAAGCCTGGGACTCCCTCGTGGAAATAATCATCCCGGTATAAGGCACTGCGATACGGATCAACGCCACGATTTTTTCAAAAATATCATCGGAAATGGAATTGGTAAAATCATCTTTGTCGATATCATCTGCCGGGCAGACACGGGGAACGCTGATCGTATGGGGACCCACACCCTTATACGCTTCCAGATGCTCCGCATGCATCAAAAGTCCCACAAAATCATAACGGTACATCTCAAGACCGAACAAAACACCGATGCCCACATCGTCAATACCGCCGTCCATCGCCCTGTCCATCGCTTCCGTATGGTACGCATAGTCATGCTTTGGCCCCACCGGATGCAGCATTTCATAATCCTTTTTATGATATGTCTCCTGAAACAAAATATAAGTGCCGATACCGGCTTCTTTTAACTTTTTATAGTTTTCCACTGTAGTAGCGGCTATGTTCACATTCACCCGTCTGATCGAGCCGTTTTTATGCTTGATCGAATATATGGTACGAATGCTTTCCAGAATATAGTCGATCGGATTATTGACAGGATCCTCGCCCGACTCGATGGCAAGCCTCTTATGCCCCATATCCTGCAGAGCGATCACTTCCTGTCTGATCTCCTCCTGGGTCAGCTTTTTCCGGCGGATATGTTTGTTATGATAATGATACGGACAGTACGTGCAGCCGTTGACGCAGTAATTTGACAGATACAGTGGCGCAAACATAACAATGCGGTTCCCATACAACTTCTGCTTGATCTCCATTGCCACCTCTTTCATTCTCTCATTGGCTTTTGGAATATCGCATTCCAGCAGTACGGCCGCTTCTCTGTGTGTCAGACCTTTACAGTCTCTTGCACGCTCCAGCAGGGAAAAGATCAGCTCTCCGTCTGATTTATGGTCCCTTGCGTACGCCAGCGTATCCCGTATTTCTCTGTCATTGATAAATTCCTCTGCCCTGGGGGACAGAACATCATATTTGTATTCCATTGTTTTATCTCCTCTCTTTCCAGTCTCCTCTTGCGGAAACTATTTTGTATCCAATCCTCTCTATTCTCCCCCGCAGACTGTCGATACGTTCCGCCGCCTCATCGCCGGTACATATTTTATGATCATACAGGGAATATTTTTCTCTGACCGATACAGGCGACAGATTGGGCATCACCACATTTGCGCCCGCCAGAATACCGGCCTCCCTTCCCTCCGGCGCGATCGTACCCAGAGCCGTTGTCGAGGGCAGCAGCACATTTTTCTCCATGATCCGCAGCAGACTCAGCAGAAACAATGTCAGTTCATAACTTCCCCTTTCCTTTTTTCCAAAAGGCGTATCTTTGTGGGGAAGAAACGGCCCTATGCCGATCATATGCGGATGCAGTTCCCGGATAAACATCATGTCTTCCGCCAGCGTCCGCGCCGTCTGCCCGGGCGAACCCACCATAAATCCACAGCCGGTCTGATAACCGATCGCTTTTAGCACGCGAAGACATTCTTTTCTGTGCGCCAGCGACATTTGTGGCGGATGCAGCATCCCATAGTGCCTTACATCTGCCGTCTCGTGCCGCAGCAAGTATCTGTCTGCACCCGCTTCATAAAATTTCCGGTAGGCGTCCTCTTCCTTTTCCCCTATGGAAAGCGTCAATGCGCAATCCGGATATTGGGCCTTGATCCGCCGGATAACCGCAGCCATCCGGTCGTCAGTATACCAGCCGTCCTCACCACTCTGCAGGACAAACGTACGAAAGCCAAGCCGGTATCCCTTTTCGCAGCAGGCAAGTATTTCCTCTTCGGTCAGCCGGTACCGCTGCGCCTTCTCATTGTCCCTGCGCAGTCCACAGTAATAGCAGTTATTTCGGCAATAACTGCTAAATTCGATCAGTCCTCGTATATATACCTGCCTTCCAAAATACAACCCGGAAATCTCTCTCGCTTTCCGGGCCGCATATTCCCGGTCGCTTTCCGCATATCCGTCCAGCAGTTCTATCCATTCTTCCTTCTGTAGATATTCTTCCTCGCACAGTTTGTCAATGATATCCTGTCTTTTCATAAACCATATACTGTCTTTCCCTTTATCTGAAAAAGAATCCTGCTTTGCAGGATTCTTTGCCAAGTCTGACTCTTATCTCTGAAACCAATTGTATCCTGTCTTCCGCACTCTTTATCAACCTGCATCTGATCTCTTTTTCCAATCCATTATATCTGATTTTTTATAAAAAGAAAAGGACCCTCATTATTTTTCCAATGAGAATCCTGTATATTCCAGTATTCCTTCAGGCCGGGTCCTGCCGCTCCTCCAGATGGCCTCTGATAATGTCCGCCGCATCCAAAGCTGTTATATTCGCCTCCTGCAGTATATCATGTAACGTCTTTAAATCCACTTCCTTTTTTTCTCTGTTTAATTCTTCCAGCTCACGCTGCTCCGACTTCAAACGGATTTTCAGCGATTCAATCAGCTTTTCTTTTTCCGCAATCTTTTCCGCTATCGTTTTCCGTTGTCCTCTTGCCATTCTGATACCCTCCTGCATCTCTCTATCAGTAACAGTATATGGACAAACTTTCCATTATATTCCTGTTTTCTCAATATTGATGGTAAAATTTCGTATATTCCGGCCGGTACATCTTCTTTTTTATGATCCTCCTGCAGAAATACTGCAAAAAAAGCCGGTAATAGTATAAATATCTTCCTTACGCCAACCGTCCATATACGTCAACCGCCTTTCCATACCGTCTGGTAATATTGGGTAATATCAGGAAAGCGCCGGTAAAACCGGCGCCCCTTTCAAGTGGAGTAGATGGGAGTCGAACCCATGTCCGAAAGCCTATTCCCTGTCCTTCTACTATCATAGTCAGTTATTTACATTCCCTTCGATATCCGAAAACCGACATCCTGATACCGTCAGTAGCTTCATCCTACGCCCGTATACGCAAAGCTTAATATACGTCGTTTCCTACAGAGTCGATGCCTGGTTCTTAAAGTGTAGGTGCCTTAAGGCAGACAGCTGCAACTAGGCAGCGTAAGCTAAATTATCGTTAGCGTTTATATTTAGATTCGTGATTTCACGCATCACCTGCGGATAGCTTCTCCAGCTGCAAAACCCCCGTCGAAACCTTTACTACCCCGTATCCAATGATAAGATACCCATTTCTGTTCTTATTATAAGCAAATTTCCCAACGCAGTCAACTGATTTCCGCACGCATCGCCCATCTGCTACAGATTCCTGATCTTAAACTCTCTCTCCGTCTCCCTGCGCTGGTCTTTCCTGGCAATGTCCTGACGCTTGTCATATAATTTTTTCCCTTTGGCCAGACCGATTTCCACTTTGACCAGACCGTCTTTGAAATATACCTGCAGCGGCACCAGCGTATAGCCTTTTTCGGCGATTTTCCCCGACATTTTATTGATTTCCCCACGGTGGAGGAGAAGTTTTTTCACACGCAGCGGATCTTTGTTAAACAGATTGCCTTTTTCATAGGGACTCACATGCATGCCGTAGACAAACACCTCTTCCTGCTCAATGCGTACAAAAGCCTCCTTGATTGAACATTTTCCCAAACGGAGCGATTTCACCTCCGTACCGTGAAGCGCCACGCCAGCCTCATATTTTTCCTCAATGAAATAATCATGATATGCCTTTTTATTATTGGCAACCAGTTTGAAACTCTCCTTCGTCATACCCTACTCCTCTTCTTTGGGAATACAGAAATCTATGGTACGCCGGAATCTGTCCGTCTCCTTCACCTGCACCGTCAATTTCTGCCCCAGTTTATAACGCATGCCCGTAGTCTCCCCGGCCATCTCGTAATTCTCCTCATCATAATAAAAAAAGTCGCCCGGCAGATCTCCTGCTCTGATCATACCTTCTACCGTATTTTCCAGCTCCACATAAATGCCCCAGCTCATGATGCCGGATATCACACCTTCATAAACGTTGCCGATGCGGGACTCCATATACTGTACCTTTTTCAGCCGGTCGGTTTCCCTCTCCGCCTCGTCGGCACGACGCTCCATCTGCGAACAGTGCTTTGCCACTTCCGGCAGTATCGCTGCGTAATGCGTAATCCGGTTTTCCTGCAGCCTGCCCCGCAGCTGTTCCTTGATGATGCGGTGTATCTGCAGGTCCGGATATCTCCTGATCGGAGAAGTAAAATGACAATAACACGGACAGGACAATCCGAAATGCCCTGTATTATCCTTCGTATAACGGGCCTGCTTCATGCTGCGCAGCGTCAGACGGCTGAGCATCGCTTCCTCCGGCGTACCTTCGATTCTGCAGAGCAGCTTCTGCAGTTCCTTCGGATGCACTACGTCCTGGCTCAGCTTCAGAGAATACCCAAAATTACGGAGAAAAGCAGCCAGCTTTTGGATTTTCTCCGGATCAGGTCTGTCGTGCGTCCTGTATACAAATGGCAGCTCCTGCCAGTAAAAGTGCTGCGCCACCGTTTCATTGGCAATTAACATAAAGTCTTCGATCATCCTTGTAGCCGTATTTCTCTCATAAGGCCTAATCTGGACAGGTATTCCTTCCGGTGTCAATACGATCTTTGTCTCCGGAAAGTCAAAATCAATGGATCCTCTCGCTTTTCTCTTTCTGCGGAGAATGGCGGCCAGCTCCGCCATCTTCCTGAACATGGGCGTCAGTTCCGCATATTTTTTGATCGTTTCTGTGTCTTCCTCTTCCAATATTTTTTTTACATCCGTATAAGACATGCGTTCCTTCACATGAATAACCGATTCCGTAATCCTGTAATCCACCACCTGGCCTTTTCCATCGATCTTCATCAGACAGCTCAGCGCCAGTCTGTCTTCTCCCGCATTCAGGGAACAAATGCCGTTGGAAAGGGCATGCGGCAGCATGGGAATCACCCGGTCCACAAGGTATACGCTTGTTCCCCGTTTCAGCGCTTCCCGATCCAGCGCGGAATTTTCCTGTACATAATTGGTCACATCCGCAATATGCACACCCAGACAGTATAGCTCTCCCTCCATAGACAGGCTGACCGCATCGTCCAGATCCTTCGCATCCTCCCCGTCGATCGTCACCATAGCAATATGCCGCAGATCCGTCCGTCCCTCCCGGTCTGCCGCAGACACAGGCTGATTGGCACGCTGTGCCTGGTTCATTACCCGCTCCGGGAACTCGACCGGCAGATCGTATCCCTTTACGATACACATAATGTCCACACCGGGATCGTTTACATGTCCCAGTATTTCTTTCACAACCCCTTCCGGGCTTTTGCCTCTGCCGCCGTAATCCGTGATTTCCACGACTACCTTATGTCCGTTTGCCGCTCCTTTCGAACGTTCCAAAGGGACAAAAATATCCGATGGAATTTTGACATTGTCCGGCACTACAAAACCAAACCCCCTGTTTTTCTCAAAGGTGCCTACAAGCTGCCTTATCCCACGCTCCACTATTTTGATAACTTCCGCTTCCTGGCGTTTGCCCCGTCTGCCCGGCAGCACAACTGCCTGCACCGTATCACCCGGAAAAGCGCCTCCGGTCTTTGACTCCGGAATAAACAGATCTTCTTCCCGCCCTTCAGCCTCCAAAAAACCGAACCCCTTTTGGCTGCCTGTAAACATTCCTGTTACTACCTTCTCCTCCGGCTTTTTATATCTGCCTCTTTTGGTAACCTCGAGACGCCCTTCGTCCAGCAGCTCATCCAGAACTTTTCTGAATTCTTCCCGCTCTTGCGCGGACACCTGCAGGAACACCGCCAGTTCTTTTTCTTTCATCGGCGCATACATGGCGTCTTCCATCAGTTCACATATTAATTTTTTCCGTGTTTCCCGTATATTTTTCTTTTCCTTCATTCTGCCTTCCATGATAACAAAAAACACCCTTTTGCAAGAGTGTTTTCATAAGTCTAAAAGAAACGTGTGTTTAAAAGAGCCGCGAGTACAAAGAACAAAATCACCAAAGCCTTCGTCAGCTTAACCAGTGTTCCTTCCATCGAGCGTCCTTTGTTCTTTCCCCAGTACGTTTCAGCCGCACCGCTGACAGCTCCGAGTCCCGCGGATTTTCCTTCCTGCATTAAAACAATCGCTGCCAATACAATGGAAACGATAATGAATACAATTAAAAGAATGGTTCTGACTGCGCTCATTCTTACACCTCCTAATGTCAAACAAGCATTATCATATCACAGGAGGATAGAAATATCAAGTATTTTTCGGAAATCGCACGGAAATCAATTTTCCGTGCAGGAATTGTCACTGCTGTGTCTTCTGAAAAGGTCCGGTGTAACATGCGTCCGTTCCGATCTCCTCTTCAATCCGCAGCAGTTGGTTATATTTGGCTACCCGGTCGCTGCGGCACGGCGCGCCGGTCTTAATTTGTCCCGCATTGACTGCCACTGCAAGGTCTGCGATAAAGGTATCTTCCGTTTCTCCCGACCGGTGGGAAATAACGGCGCGATATGCGTTTTTATGCGCCATCTCAATGGCTTCCATAGCCTCTGACACACTGCCGATCTGGTTTACCTTAACCAAAATGGCATTGGCCACCCCGAGTTTGATGCCTGCCTCAAGACGCTTTGTATTGGTTACAAACAAATCGTCTCCCACAAGCTGCACCTTTTTACCAATCCGTTTTGTCATTTCCTGCCAGCCGTCCCAGTCGTCTTCTGCCAGCCCGTCTTCAATAGAGGCGATGGGAAACCGCTCAATCAATTCTTCATAATAAGAAATCATCTCCCCGGTGTCTCGTACAACTTCGTTTCCGGTTAAACTGCTCTCACCGGGAAAATGATACATGCCTGTCTTTTCATTATACAATTCACTGCTGGCCACATCCAAGGCAATTTTAATGTCGTCTCCCGGCCTGTAGCCCGCCGCTTCAATCGCCTCTACAATCAGTTCCAGCACCGCCTTTGCGTCCGGAAGATCAGGCGCGAATCCGCCTTCATCGCCAACGCCTGTCGACAGTCCTTTGTGGTTCAGTATTTTTTTCAGATTGTGATAAATTTCCGCGCAGATACGCAGAGCGCCCCGGAAACTTTCCGCACTGACCGGCATAATCATGAACTCCTGAAAATCAACCGTGTTAGCCGCATGTTTTCCTCCGTTTAGAATATTCATCATCGGCACAGGCATCAGCTTCGTATGAACGCCGCCCAGATACTGGTATAGCGGAATACGCAGGGAAAGCGCCGCTGCTCTGGCAACTGCCATTGACACTGCCAAAATGGCGTTAGCCCCCAGATGTCCTTTATTGTCCGTGCCGTCCGCTTCCAGCATCAAATGATCGATTTCCAGCTGATTCAGCCCGTTTCGTCCCATAATCTTGTCTTTAATTTCCGTATTGACATGATTTACTGCTTTGGTCGTGCCAAGCCCAAAGTAACGCGGTTCCCCGTCACGAAGCTCCACAGCCTCAAACCGGCCCGTGCTTGCACCGGAGGGAACCGCCGCACTGCCGCCGTATCTCTCTTTGGTGATCGTATCTGTCAGCGTTACTTCCGCTTCCACAGTTGGATTACCCCTGGAATCCAGGATCTCCCGCGCATGTACATCCGTGATTTCCATATACCGTTTCATTTCATACCTCCAAATTCATCCGTTTTATGGAAAGTATGTCCGATTCAGGAAATCTTATCCTCCCACAGCGTTAAATTCTATACGTCATGGGAGCTTTTTTGTCCGCCTGCTGCGAATGCAGCAAAATTCTCTATGCGGACATGTGCATCCATTATAGTAAACGACAAATATTTTTGTCGTTTACCAAACGCATCAATCCGGTGTATAAGCGGTTCTTTCCTTTACAAAATCAGGAATCCGGTCGGACAGCATATAATACGTACAAGAATACCCTTCTTCGCTTCCCGGCTCCCGCCTGCAGATCACCGTCACGGAATAGTTATTATCCAATGTTCCGTCCGGCATCCAGTAATCCATAAAACTGTCCGGATAGAGGCTGTCTGCAATCTGTTGTATTTCTCCGGGATTATCAAACGTGGCTTCTGTCTCAAAATCAATATAGGGAAGCGCATACTCTCCTTCTTCCATGTAGCTGTCATATATGTCCGTATTGCTGTTTCGCACAATAATCTGTTCCACGTTGCCGATATCTACATAGCCTTCTCTGTACATGCCGGCCTTTTCCAGCAGTGCAATCGTATTGGCAAAGGAAGGGTATACCGGCATCGAGGTATGAACATACATACCTCTCTCGATACACTCTATCTCAAACTTACCCTGTGCAAGACTTTCCATTGTCTCTGTAAACGTAAATCCTTCCAAATCTTTTTGATAAGCATTTTTTAACTGCTCCAGTGAAATATCCGTCACTTCATTTCTGCCGCGCCCATCATCATAATAAAGACGCAGGCTTTCCTTCAACTGCATCACCGGATCATTATAAACGACGCTGCAGCCTTTCTGGTAAGCAGAGTCCGTGAAAATCTCATCCAGCAGAGCCGTATCCTCTCTGTAGGCCACAGGAAACTCCCGGTAAACCTTTTTCCCGCCTTTGAGCGTGTACTGTACGACGCAGTAACGCGTGCCGCTTCCCAGCTCCGGAACCTCTCCCATACGTCTGTGCGCAAGTTCCAGCACCGGCGCGATATCCGTAATCGCCATATGGTCAAATACATAGGTTTCTGAATTGACCGTATTCAGTTCTTCGTCATAATATGTATTATAGTCGTCAGCGAACCGGATCGCCACATGATCCACACGGTCCGGATCCGGCACATAGCTGTCATAACCGGTCAGGTCAAACAAAAATACACAGAACACTGCCAACACAACCCCGCCGCAGACAAGCAGAGATTTCCAGCCATTCTTCACACTGCGGATATCAAAATCATAGATAACTTCCACTACACTATGGCAGAGCAGCGTTCCTGCCAGCATCCCGAATCCGAAAAAGGCTAAACTCTGTCCCGAGAGTTGATAACATATCACGCCGGCCGCCAGTCCTGTCGCAGACATCACAAGCACTTTGATAACAGGCTTGGTTTTCGGAAACGCCATGGACTTCCCGCAGACCTCGGAAGGTTTTTTCGTGTAGCACCAGTATGCCAGAATACCGGCAATCACTGCCACGACCGCAATCGGCGCAACGCCCATGCCGAAATTCCCCCAGTGCACCGACCGTCTGTAATAGTCATAGTTCACGCCAAAATCAAACGTGCTGTCAATCAGAGTGAAAAACCGCACGACCGGCGAAATCATGAATTTGCTCCATTTCTCCATCGACCTGTAGTGAAAGCTGCTGAAAAAGGTTTCCGTATATCCCCCCAGCAGCAGATAAATGCAACCGTCATAAAACAACAGCACCAATACGCCCATCAGCGTTACAATCAAATTGCCGGTCAGCATTACCGCCAGGATAGCGATATGATATACCGCCAAATACAAAAGCGTATATCCAAGCAGAGCGGCTCCTGCTTCCGCAAATCCCTGGGAAATATCCGCGCCCATTGCCTGCGCCACAAAGAAACTGAGCAGCAGATTAAACAGATAGGCCAGCAGATACGCCAGCAGACCATTTATATAAATCGCCGCGAAGCGTCTCTCCTTTGTCACAGGCACACTCATGTACAGATCCAGCTTCTTTCTCTGGTACATATAGGAAAAACCCTGGATTGCCGAAAATACCGCCAGAACGGATACCAGAAATCCCGTTCCGCCGTCCAGTCCTACATGAACGGCAAATATGGTCCCCAGATGCATACGCAGATTCCCAAGCGTGTAGTACATCTTCTCCATGCTCAGAGCCATAGACAGAAAAACCGGCCCGGTAAAGAAGAAAGCAAGAAACATAATCACAAACAGCCATACTCTTCTTCTGGCATTTGTCCTGATATTAACCCAGAATGATTTTTTTGATGTCATAACCCACTACCTCCGTTTCACTGATAAAGATTTCCTCCAGGGACAGAGGCAGCGCCTCAAAAAATATTGTCCGGATACTGCTGAAATAATTAATCATTTCATCCCGGCCGCCTCTTACCGTCAGCGTATACAGAGAACCTCTTTGTTCGCACTTTACAATTTCCAGGTTCCGGAACGCCTCCGCGGCATCCACTCCCTCCTCCAAAACGCACTGTACCTTCTGGATATTGCATTTCATTTCCTCCAACTCTCTGGAAAGCAATACCCCGCCCCGGTGAAGAAGACCTACATGATCACAAATATCTTCCAGTTCACGCAGATTGTGAGAAGCAATGACAGGCGTCATGCCACGTTCGTCCATCTCCCTTGCCATGAGACTTTTAATGCCCTGACGCATCACCGGATCCAGTCCGTCAAAGGTTTCATCGCAGAACAGATATTTCGTCTTTGCGCAAATGCCAAGCAAAATGGCCAGCTGTTTTTTCATTCCTTTGGAAAAAGTGCTAATCTTACGCCGCCTTCCCAGTCCGAAACTATTCAAATACTCATAATAATGCAGTACGTCAAATTTGGGAAATACATTTCCATAGTATCGTCCCATATCTTCCGGCGTGGCGTTTGCAAAAAAATAGGGCTCGTCCGCTATAAAAAACAGCCGTTCCTTCGCATCCACATTGTCAAAAACAGGCAGACCGTCTATCATTACCTGCCCTTCATCGGGTTTCATCACGCCGCTTATCATCCGCAGAACAGTACTCTTGCCGGCACCGTTCGTTCCGATCAGGCCAAATACACTGTCCTCTTTGATCACAATATTGACATGGTCTACCGCTCTGATATCTTCAAATGATTTACTGATGTCAAGAACCTCAATCATTCTCTCCCTCTCCTTCCCTTATTTCATCCAGCATCTCCTTCCTGGAAATGCCGATCTCCTCCGCCTCTTTCAGTATTTTTTCAATCCTTTCCCTATATTCCCCTTTTTTCAGCGCATAAAGCTCCTCATTGTAAGTCACAAAGTTTCCCCTTCCTTTGATTGTATACAGAAAACCTGTGCGTTCCAATTCTGTATAGGCTTTCTGGATCGTATTGGGATTAATGGAAAGCTCAACAGCAAGATTCCTCACCGAAGGCATCTTACTGTCCGGCTCCAACACTCCATTGATGATCAGCTTCTGCAGCTTATCCACCACCTGCTCATAGATGGGTCTGGTATCTTTATAATCCAGAATGATCATGACCGACTCCTTTCCGTTTTGCAGCATCATAGAAAATAGTGCCATTTTCCTGCAGATCATAGACTGCGTGCATTATGATAATTATGTGTACTATGTATGTTAGTACACTGATTGTATAATAAGTGGAAACAAAAGTCAACAAGTAATTGATTTCCGTGGCTTTGTATGCACGATAAACGCATCAAATTGTAAACATTTGTGTGACAGCCATGGTAAGTGCCCAGACGCAGGATTGTACAGTTTCCACGCTGCCTCTTTGTGCGCAGGAACATACGAACGATTCCGCAAAATAAAACAATCACCATCAAAAATCATTTCTTTACACTCGTGCGTATCCAACCGGCGTCGCCCGGCGTACAAACAGAAATTTATGCCGCTCGCACCCGGGATAACCGATTCTGCATGTTCATAAAATGTTAACGCATGCGTTTGTTGTGGATTTTCGCGCCCTTATTTTTTCTTCTTTTCACTGACTGCCGCAAATACAAGCAGACCGATTCCGGCAGCAAGCAGATAGACCCACCAGGAAAGGCAAAACCAAAAGTCTTTCGTCATATAGAGTGCTTCCGCCACAATCAGCAGCCCTGCTATGCGTACCCAGCGGACACAGGATTTCAATACGGCCCATACAAAAACAAACAGACACACGACTCCCAGCAGCAACGCGTCTTCCACTCTCCCTGTCCGGATGCCGTCTGCGCCAAGAATAACCAGTAACAGCACATATCCTGCTGTCTGTATATTCCACAATGTCTCTGATTTCCCCCAGATCAGACCCATGCACCAGAGAAAGAGCGCAACGGGCAGCAGACTGATTTCCAGCTCCACCACTTGCGGCCACACAAGAAAGGGCTGTATCCAAAAAGCAGTCAGCAGGCTGACAATGGCGGCCGTATACGACGCTCTCCGCAGCTTTTCCGAACCCGCGAAGTCTTTTACCGCCGCATACTGGATACTATACAGACCAAGCAGCAGGACATAAGCAAACCGCCAGTAACGGTCTGCCGGTACCGTCATAAGCAAAAGCGGGACTGCGCAAAGGATATGATAAAAATCAATCCGCCACTGTATCGGTTTTTCCTCTTCCCGACGCGCCGCCACGACAGGTATCCGACATCTGGCGGCCACCCCTGTCGCCAGCAGACATCCGGCAACCAGGCCATACAGCCAGTCCCCTGTAACGCCATACCGGCCTTTCAACACAAAAGGCACCGGTATCATCAAAAGCGAAGAAAAAAAATGCAGGCAGAGCCCGGCATATCTGCCGCCGTAAAAAACAAGATAAGACAGCCAGAATGTCAAAAAGAACAATCCAATTCCCCAAAGCCCCAGACAGGAACCCGTATAAAAATCACCGGCTGCGAATCCGAACATCACAATCACAGACAAATACCGCCAACGGACATTTGCAGCGATTACCGCCCACACAAATACGGCAAAACAAACTCCTTCCAAAAACAGACCATCAACCGCTGTGCCCCCGAAAACAGCGTCCACAGCGAGAACAACAAGGCAGAGCGTATACCCGACCGTCTGTACATCCTGCAGCGTACGGGATTTTCCCCAGATTCCTGCGAGCGACCAAAGGAACACTGCAGCCGCCAGCACATTGATCTCCAACGCGGCTGCAGACGGCCAGACGACAAACGGCTGCAGCCAGAACGCCGACAGCAGACAGAAAACCGCCGCGGTAAGAAACGCCTTCCGCACTTTTTCAAATCCTTCAAATCCCTTTACCGTCATATATTGGGCAAAATAAAACCCCAAGAGCAGCAAATAAGCAAACCGCCAGTAGCGGTCCGCACAGAACGTCATAACTGCAATCGCAGCCACGGACAGCATGTGATAAAAATCAATCCGCCACCGATCTTCCCCCTCATTTTCCTTCCACACAATCGGTGCGATACACCTGGCAGCCGCCCCTGTCACAAGCAGCGCGCCTGCCACGCAGCCGTACAATTCATCTGCCATCATCTGGTATCTTGTATACAATACCAGCGGAACCGGCAGAATCATAACTGCGGGAACACAGGACAGCCACTGTCGGCAGCCGTGGTAAAGCAGCACATACACCACCAGGAAGAGCAGCAAAAACACCCAGAGCGTCCACATCTCCGCCCGCAGCCCGCCATAAAATCCAAGACCCGAAAGCACATACAAAAAGCAGAGCATCAGATCCTGCATCGGCATCTGTCTGCCCGTCTTTCTGCCTGTTATCATCAATGCCGCCAAAATAAGCGTCGGCAGGGCAGACAGCGGAAAATCAATCCCTGCAAGCAGACTGACCACTGCGACCGCAAGAAAACAATTCTCCTGTTTCCAGAAATTCCACAAGAGCAGGAAGCACAGGTAGCATAATGCAAACACCTGGTAGTCCGGGCAGGGAGAAACGGCAGACCGGGCCAACTGATAAAGCGTAACTGTCAAATCAAAGCATACGATATAAGAGAGATTCCTCAGCAGCGGATAGCGTCTGCTCCAGACACGGGCAAGCACGGCAAGCAAAACAACCGCGCCGGAAGCGGCCAGATACACCTGCACTGTGCCATAACCTGTCATATCGTAAAGATGCATCCATAAAATAACGGCCAAACCGTCCACACTGCCTGCGGCTGTGCACACAATATCCCGCACACCACCCGCCAACGGCAGATCCGTCCGGATTCTCTTTCCCAGCAAAAAGCCAGCAACACTGACCGTTTCCGCCAGCAAAAAGCCATATACCGCATGATCATTCCCTGTAAACAGCCACCCAAGAAAAACATAATGTATAAAATATTGAAAGGATAACGCAAAAATCCACCGATGCAAAAGACTCTTTTTTCCGGCAGACAGTATCCCCGTCCCCGTCAGCGCCGCCAGCAGAGCGGCCAGTGTAAATACACGGCACGTTCCTTGTAAAACTTCCACTATCCCATAGCAGGCGCACAGACCGGCAAACACCCAGAAATGAACAGGAACAAAACGCGCCATCTCCTGCAGAAGCATTCTGCCCGCCTCGCTCCAGCCCGCTTCCTGATTCGGTCTTCTGCTGGCAAAATTCCCTGCTTCCACTGCAGACCCGTTTCCCTGACTCTCCTGCGCTACAGCGCCCTCCGGTTTTCGGTTTCCCGTATCTACGCGTCCAATCATCCATTCCAATAGCAGCAGGAAAAAAGCGTATAGTTCCATGGCATCGAAAAACTCCGGAAGATCCAATGCAAAGGACACCGCAAGAAACATCATGCTGACAGTCATTCCCCAAAGACAGGCATGGGTAAATACCCTGTCATGAAAGCGCCGCAGTCCCAAAAACCAGACGCCCACCGTCACCAGACTGCCAAGCCACAAGACACGGTAACGGTTGATCCCCTCCAAAACAAATGCGGAACCTAGAAACCTGAAGTAGCAGGCTGCCAGTACCGTCAAAAACACAAATATGCTGCCAAGCACATACAGACCATTGCCTGTTTTATGGATATGCAGCTTTTTTTCCGCCACAAGACTGGCGCCAAACAGCACCAGGGCAAAGAAACCAATGAGCAGCACTTTGCAAAAATCCGGCAGGATTCTCCATGTGGTGGTAGCGAAAATCAGTCCTGCCAGCACAATAAACACAATACCAACAATAAGAGCCAGCATTCCCATTGCATTGGCATGAGATGCCGGCTTCTCTGTCTTTCCTGTCGTCGAATATACCGGACGCTGCATCTGTTGTACATGGCCTGCAGACAGCGGCGCCGTCTGCTGCCGCTGCTGCGCCTGTGCCTGCTGTTCATAGCCCGGATATACCGGCGCCGTCTGCTGCCGCTGCTGCGCCTGCGCCTGCTGTCCATAGCCCGGATATACCGGCATCTGCTGCCGCTGTTGCGCCTGTGCCTGCTGTCCATAACCCGGATATACCGGCGCCGTCTGCTGCCGCTGCTGCGCCTGCGCCCGCTGTCCATAACCCGGATATACCGGCATCTGCTGCGGCTGCTGTCCGTTATCTGCAGGCGCCCACTGCCGCTGCGCCTGTCTGTAATAGAATGTATGTTCCAACTCGTCTATTTTTTTCTTCTGCTGCCGGTTTTTTTCCGCCAGCACCACGATCACGGCTAATTCCGCAAACGGTGCAGCCAGCCAGAGCAAAATAAACAAAACAACCGTCATATATTTCCGCCTCCCCTCAGCGAAAACAGGTACCGGATTATTTCTCTACGAGCAGCGATTTACCTGTCATCTCTTCCGGCTGCTCCTTTCCCATGATCTGAATCAAAGTCGGAATGATATCGGCCAGACATCCGCCTTCCCGCAATGTATAACCTGTATCATAATTCACGAGGATAAACGGCACTTGGTTCGTCGTATGCGCCGTAAACGGTGCGCCTGTCTCATAATCCACAAGCTGCTCCGCGTTCCCGTGGTCTGCACAGATAAACAATACGCCGTCCACATCCATAATGGCGTCCACCGCTTTCCCGACACATTCGTCCACAGCCTCCACCGCTTTGATAGCGGCAGCTTCCACACCGGTATGGCCTACCATATCCGGATTGGCAAAATTAATGATGATCACATCATATTTCCCGCTGCGGATCGCTTCTGTCAATTTATCGCATACTCCATAAGCGCTCATTTCCGGCTTCAAATCATACGTAGCCACATCCTTGGGAGAATTAACCAGCACCCTGTCTTCCCCTTCGTTCGGCTCTTCCACACCGCCATTGAAGAAAAAGGTAACATGCGCATATTTCTCCGTTTCCGCTATCCTGGCCTGTTTCATGCCATTTGCGGCCAGCCATTCGCCAAAGGTATTGGTAACGGCAATTTTATGGAACGCCACCTCCTTATTAGGAATCGTAGGGTCATAATCGGAAAAACATACATAAGTAAGATCCAGTCTCTTTCCTCTGTCAAATCCTTTAAACGCATCATCACAGAAAGCGCGGGTAATTTCTCTTGCCCGGTCCGGTCTGAAATTGAAAAAGATGACCGAATCTTTATCCTGAATGATTCCCACCGGCCTGCCGTCCTGTTCCACAACGGTAGGTTTTACAAATTCATCCGTCTCTTCTCTGTCATAAGACGCCTGAATCCCTGCAGGGCCGCCGTCTGCCTTCAGTCCCTCGCCTTTTGTGAGCGCGTCATAAGCGAGCTTCACTCTGTCATAGTTATTGTCCCTGTCCATTGCATAATAACGTCCCATCACGGAAGCAATGCGGCCCACGCCGATCTTTTTCATCTCCGCTTCCAGCTGCTCGGCATACCCCTTGCCGCTGGCAGGCGGCGTATCGCGTCCGTCGAGGAAACAGTGCACGTATACCTTGTCCAGCCCGTTTCTCTTCGCCAGTTCCAACAAACCGTAAAGATGGGTATTATGGCTGTGCACGCCACCGTCGGACAACAGGCCGAACATGTGAAGCGCACTGCCGTTCTTTTTACAATTGTTTACCGCATCCAGCAAAGCCGGATTTTCAAAAAAGGTGCCGTCCTGAATCTCCTTTGTGATTCTTGTCAGCTCCTGGTATACGATGCGTCCCGCGCCCATATTCAAATGGCCTACCTCAGAGTTCCCCATCTGCCCGTCAGGAAGCCCTACTGCCATGCCGCTGGCATTTCCCTTCACAAAAGGATATTCTGCCATCAGTCTGTCCATCACAGGCGTCTTTGCCTGCGCCACTGCATTTCCATCGGTCCTGCTGTTCAGTCCGTATCCATCCAGAATCATAAGTACAACCGGTTTTTTGCTCATTTTCTTCTCTCCTTTATCTTTTCTAAATCTTCTCTATCCTATTGCATTCTGTATGCCTGTAAAGTCTCTTGAACTGTTACGATTATACACTGTTTAACAGTCTTTCGCAACCGATTTTAAAAAAGCGCTTGCGTCATCTGCCAAAAAATGTTAGAGTGTTTGGAATATCGTTTGAAACAGAAATGAGGTATTATTATGATGACACTACTGATCCGTTTTTTCATTCGGGACAACAAAAATACGGAAGATCCCAACGTGCGTCAGAAATATGGAATTGTCAGCGGCGCCTTCGGCATTTTTCTGAACACACTGCTTTTTTGCATCAAACTGCTGGCGGGTATCTGCAGCAATTCCATCTCCATCATTGCAGACGCCTTCAATAATCTATCTGATGCCGGCTCCTCTGTCATTACTATGATCGGCTTCAAAATATCCGCTCAGGAGGCAGACTCGGACCATCCTTTTGGACACGGCAGAAGTGAATATATATCCGGCCTGATCGTCTCTATCATTATACTGGTCATGGCTGTGGAGCTTATCCGCTCTTCTGTGTCCAAAATTCTGCATCCGCAGGCCATAGATTTCACACCGATGGTTTTGGTCATTCTTGCGCTTTCTATTTTTGTCAAACTTTATATGTACCATTATAATCAAACACTGAGCAGAAAGATCGGCTCTGCGGCTCTTCAGGCAACTGCAGCGGACAGTTTCAGCGACTGTCTGGCCACCTCGGCCGTTCTGGCCGCCACAATCGTTTCGGCTCTGTCGGGATATCATATTGACGGCTGGTGCGGTATTCTGGTTGGGCTCCTGATCTTTCACGGCGGTGTGGCAGCCGCCAAAGATACCATAAGCCCTCTCCTTGGCCAGGCGCCTGATCCGGCTTTTATCCGCAACATACAGGATATTGTAAACCAGTATGAAATTGTCATTGGCATCCATGATCTGGTAGTCCACGATTATGGTCCGGGACGCCGTATGATCTCCCTCCATGCAGAGGTGCCCGCAGAGGGAAATATATTGGAGCTGCACGATACAATCGATAATATCGAAAAAAGACTGCAACAGGAACTGCGCTGTTCCGCCGTCATACATATGGACCCGGTCATGCCGGACGACGCTGAAACAAGGGAATGCCGCGAACTTGTCGCCGGCATACTGAACCGGATCGACAACGCTCTGTCACTCCACGATTTCCGCATTGTAAAAGGCACCACCCACACCAACCTGATCTTTGATGTCGTAGTGCCTTATCAAGCTCCTTATACCGCCGATACCTTAAAAACAATGGTCAGAACGATGCTGCACGAAGTCAATCCGCAGTATTATGCTGTGATTCAGATTGATCATCCGTAATATCCACAGAGATATCCGCTGCCGTCTGTGGGATATATTTCTGCGCCACGACATCAACCTCCCCATACGGCAGCACAAAATCCAGAATGCCTGATGAATGCGGCGTAATAATATATTCGTTGCAGATAATATGAAATCCTTTTTCATCGGTATACCATGTGCTGTCCGTCAGAATATCCTCAAGATGCTCCGCATAATCCTCAAACAGCTCCTGCGCATAATCTGATGTGGGAAGCATCTTAGCCAGATAATTTGTACTCTCCGTCCGAATCTCATCCAGATCGGAGGCCACATCTTCCAGCGTCATACGCGCTCCCGTTTGTGTATCAAAATTATAAGCCACCCGCACAGAATTGGGATGTGCGCCGCCTGTATACTCATAGCTGTCTTCCACAATACTGATCATCTGCTCATCGACACGCATCACCGTATATTCCCGGCCAAGCTCATACCCCATCCAACTGTCCGTAAGTCCTTCCTCTTCACGCATGGAAAGATCCTCCTGCGCCATATCCCGGTACTGCGTCATCGTATCCCCATAAGATGTCTGCAGATCCGCAAAAAACTGGTTCACCGCCGTCTCTGCCTCCTCATTTCCGGGGATTGAAACTTGAATACTGTTGGTTCTGACACTGAGCAGCAGCGTTCCTTCCGCATCGGTCAGCTCTTCTTCCTGTGTTTCCATGACTTCAACTGACAATTCACCTGTGACTTCCTCTTCCTCTTCCGTGTCCGCCGTCTCACTTTCCGGTGTTTCATCAGACTGCGTCTCTTGTGTCTCCTGCACAGATTCCTGATCCTGCGGCGCTTCCTCTTTTTTCCCACAGCCTGCACAGATCACAGACACACAGACTATGCAAATCAATAACCATTTTCCGCTTCCTTTTAACAGATTTTCTCTTTTCATAACTCCTCCTTGTTTATTCCCACCGTACAATTACCAGCAGAGAACCGTTTTTCACTTCAATTTCCGCTTTTTCCCCTATAAACTCATTGCTGATGCCAATCGGGAAATCGCAGGTAACTACCGCATCCGTCAGCGGATATTTCAGCCCTTTTTCCGTGACGCCTTCCGCATTCCCTCCTGCTGCAAAAACAGAAACCATTCCCTCCATTTCCTTTCGAAAGGAGATGGATTCATTACGAATCAGCGTGGCCATCATATCACCATCCCAGATATAACCTGACGCTTCCGCATTCTTTAAAAACTGCAGAACCTGCAGATTGGCAATCGTATGTTCCAGCCGTCCGCCAAGAGCGCCGTACAGATGAAATTCCCGGTATCCCTTCTTAAGCCCGCAGCGGACAGCCGCCATCGTATCAGTATCATCTTTCACAGTATTCAAAGGGATTATACACCTATTAGGAAGCTCTTTTTTGTATGTTTCATCCAGAGAATCAAAATCCCCGATCACCATGTCCGGCTCTATGGCAAACGCCTGGCAATACAAAAAACCGCCGTCCACCGCGATTACATAATCCTGCGGTCTCACAGGGATATCCGAAATTTCCAGATCCCCCGCGCAGACCAGAATGCACCTGCTGTCTTTTTCCATATTTCCTCCCTGCCCGCTATGTCATCCTCAACACGAAAACGTTTCCTCTCTGTCAGATCAAAACCGAAACACAATTCCTATTATAACCGCAAACAACAGCCAGAATGCAGGATGATATTTCTGCAGTTTTTTTACCTGCAGCAAACCGAACACAATCACACATAAAATAATGGTCTTTACGGCCGGCTGATATCCGTTTTCTGTCTGTACCACAAGGGAAACCTTGCAGACTCCATAGACAGCGGCAGCAATCAGCGCTGTTACCGCCGGGCGGATGCCTGCAAATGCGCCCTGCACATACTTATTTTCATTGAAATTTTCCAGAAACTTTGCGATCAGCATAATAATAACCAGACTGGGAAGTACCAGACCCAGTGTCGACACAACGCCGCCGAAAGTTCCCAGCGTGTGAAATCCGGCATAGGTGGCCATATTCAGCCCGAGCGGTCCCGGCGTGGATTCGCTGATGGCAATCATATTCGTCAGGTCTTCCATCGTATACCAGTCAAATTTTTCCGTCAAGTCCATCAGATAAGGCAGCGTGGCCGGACCGCCTCCCACCGCAAAAAGCCCAATTTTCATAAATTCCCAGAACATAAGCAGCATTACAGTGAAATTCATACTTTTTTCCCTCCCACCGCGTATACCAAAATACCGATCACCGCCGCAATGATAACGATGCAGACGGTCGGTATCTCCACGAACATCGCCAGTACAAAAGCGCCTGCACAGACAGCAAAGCAGAATGCATTTTTCAAACTCTTCTTTGCCAGCGTCAGCACCGTATTCAGCATCAGTGCGCACACCACCGCACGCACGCCCATCAGCGCATGCTGTACCCATACATTTTCTATAAAGGCCTGCAGACAAATTGCCACAAGCGTTATGATTACAATTGATGGCGTAATCATACCCAATGTCGACACAATGCCGCCCAGAATCCCTTTCCTTTTGTACCCTACGAAGGTGGAAGTATTCACCGCGATAATGCCCGGCGTACACTGGCCGATAGCATAACAGTCCAGCAGATCCTCTTCCGTAATCCAGTTCTTTTTTTCTACCAGTTCATATTTCAGCATCGGCAGCATTGCCAGACCGCCTCCGAACGTCAGGCCGCCAATCCGCAGAAACACCATATAAAGCTGCACATATTCCTTCATCGCTCTTCCCCTTTGTCTGTATTTTCCATAAGCTATCATATCCTATTTTGCCAAATACTTCTACCCCTTACCAAAAAAATATGATACAATACATAACAATCGTTACTATTCACCATACACTTACCGCCTGACGGCGGCGCAAACTCGTAAAGGTAATTATATGACAACATTCACAGACGGAAAAGCCGGCGTTTTCATTCCCGCATCTCATCCCTCTCTCTCCATTCCGTTCCAAATCCGAAAAAGCAGACGGAAGACATGGGCGCTTACCATCGGCCCCGACAGGACGCTTTTGATGAAAATCCCGCTTTCTGTCTCTTATGACTGCGCCGAAACAATCCTGCATACGAAAGAACGCTGGATCGTAAAAAAGTACATGCAGCTGACAGAAGCACAAAATCACATCCCCAAATCAAATCTCACACAAACCCAGCGCATCGAACTGGAAAACCGTTACCGGCAGGCCGCCAAAAAATACTTTCCTGCCAGAGTGGCCTACTACGAAAACATCATCGGCGTAACCCATGGTTCCATCTCTATACGGGACCAGAAAACCCGCTGGGGAAGCTGCTCTGCCAAAGGAAATCTGAATTTTAACTGGCGGCTTATGCTGGCGCCGCCCCGGGTTCTGGATTATGTCGTTGTCCATGAACTGTGCCACAGAAAACAAATGAACCACTCCAAAGCATTCTGGGATGCTGTTGAAATGGTTCTGCCCGATTACAGAGAGCTGCGCAAATGGCTGCAGGACAACGGAAGGACTCTCGTTCTCTAAAACCGCTGCTCCCGTCTTATCTCCCGCTTCCCGCACGCCCACATACCCTCTGCTACTTCCAATTTGTCACTTGAATCTGACACATCCGCATAGTAGTCAGCGCCGCTTCATGGCTTTCCGGCGTTACGCCGGCACAGCAGGAGGCATCCACCGATATTTCCACTTCCGGCATTGCCGCCTTCAGCAGCAATGCATTTGACACCACACAGATATCTGTGCAAAGACCGACCAGCTCGATTTCCAATGCTTCCCTGTCATTTTCCTCCTGCAGCAGATCCGCCAGCACAAGACTGCCAAACGCAGGTTTATTGACAATGACTGCGTCTTCCAACGCCTGCGCCACCCCCGCATCAAGCTCCCATCCTTCCGTGCCTTCTATACAGTGGGCCGTCGGCAGATGCTTCCCCTCTAAGGTATCCATATAGTCCTCCTGGTGTGTGTCTCTGGTGGCGTAAACATCCTTACTGTCATACCGGCCGATTTTTTTCACCACATTTCCAACAATTGCCTGCGCCTCCTGCGTCCCCAGCGCGCCGTCTATAAAATCTTTCTGCATGTCTACCACAATCAATATTTTTCTCATAGCTGCCTCCCTTGTCCGTTACTTCTTTTGCGTTTCCCCATTTTTTAGTCAAAAACCACAACAGGCTGACGGGGCGTCAAACCTGCAAAAATGTGTTTTGACCGGTGTGGAAACGCTCTGTCTGTGTGAAATTCCCAAATATGGATACCATTTCTTTTCCGACCATATCATACATATCCTTCCTTGTCAATTCCTGGGAAATCCGATACACTATAAGAAATAATTATGAGGAAGGAGCCGCGCCATGCACGAATACCTGATTCCGCTTCGCATGATCTATGCCTTGTCCCCGCTGATCACGATTCTTTTTATTATCCCATATGCTCTCTACCAAAAGCATAAATACGGAACGATCATACTTTTCCGTGCAGTTTTTATGTACCTCTTTATTCTGTACATGCTCTGCATGTATTTTTATATCATTACGCCGCTTCCTTCCTTCGAATACGTATTGGCCAATCCTCTTCCACAAAAGATACAGCTGCATCCTCTGGCATTTCTCCGCGATATCAAAGAACAGGCTTACTGGATCTGCACCGGAACCGGCACTGTCAACATTTCCCACTCCGCCTGGTTTCAAATCGGCGGCAATCTGGGACTGCTTTTTCCCTTTGGCATTTATATGAAGTACTATTTCCGCCGCACCCTGACACAGACCGTCGTACTTTCTTTTGCCCTTTCTCTCTTTTTTGAGCTGACCCAGTTAAGCGCCCTGTACGGCATCTACCCGGCTCCATACCGCATTTTTGATATCAACGACCTGATGTTTAACACCTTGGGCGGTCTGCTCGGTTATCATGCCGCCCCTTTCCTCACACGCCGTTTTCCGCGCCTTGCTTAGTGTACTGCCCTGTTCGTTTACAGTCCGATGGCGCAGAATGCATTTTCAATCTGCAGGGTGAAAGAAACAAGAAAGGGGTTGACGCGATTACAACGGTTATACACGAACCAGAGCAGGCAAAGCACCCGCTGACTTTGATGCGTCAGCTTATTTCACAAACCGGTATTCTGATAAGACACTTTTTATAGCATTTAATAACTGTTATATCTTATCTTCAAAAAGTCCGCAAATCCTTGAAAACACTAAATTTATAGCAAGTGTGTTTGCCCTTAGACTTTCCCTTGTGTTATATCCTTTTCCCTCATGTTGCGAACCCGCATAAGGGCAAAAATAAGGGAAAAAAACCTGTAACATATAAGAAAGGACTGATAAGATATGAGATTTATTTGTGCAGCTTATAATATACTCCATAACTGTATTGACGTAACCACTTTTGACGGATAGACTGTGGAAAAGCGGAAGAAGGATTAAAAACAACACCATGCTCTGAATGTGCCTTAAATGCTTTAGCAATAGACAACCCACTTGAATATGCAACGCTATATCTTGATGGTGGTATGCAGATGTGGGTAGATGCGGAAGATTCATTAGAATTGTAGTAAAATATTTTTCTTTATGTAAAGAGGTTGCCAATAATGTTACAGCTCCATATCAACAGAATAACTTTATTATGAAATCACTTTAGCATTTACTTAAAGCATTGCCAAAGCTGTTCCAAAGCTGAAAGAGAGCATTAGAACAGCTTTGGGGAAATATTACTTTTTGATTTCCCAATATCCAAATCTTTTTCCGCCTTTACGTTCTATTTTTCCCTCATTTACCAATTCTTTCATATTTTTTTGTATGTGTGTCCTTGTTTCGTTGAAAGCTTCCTGCAACTCCTTTTGCGTTGCTGCCGGTTGGTTTTGTAGATATTCAACTATTTTCATTTTTAAAGCTATATTCTCAGCTTTGGAATCCAGCTTTAAAACATGCTTATCAGATATTGAAACAGCAGTTAACTTTATCATAATATCTTCTGAATGTACCACATACTCCGGCTGTAAAGTTCCATATTCGTTACACACTTCGAAGATTTTTTGAATCCCTCGTCCCCAGCTTTCAATAAAGCCTGCCCTAAAAAATGCTCTCGCAATTTTGGGATTATATGGTCGGGATTGATGCCTTTGTAACAAAGACTCCATCGTCCAATCGGAGGGGAATACGCATTCATTACTAATATACATTGCATCGTCTTCAATACGGACTTGTATCGGTATTCCGGCACTCCAACGGGAATGCACAAGAGCATTATAAAGTGCCTCCCTCACTGCGTCTTTTGGAAAAGGATATGTTTCTACTCTAGTTAAATTGTCATAAGTAACAGGCGCTTTTAAATATTTTAAATAAATCAATTCAATTACTCGTTCGGCCTGCATAAATAATGATCCTATCACTTCGTCCTGATACTGTAAATCAGAACCTTTCCCAAATTTTCCAATTTTTGTATAAGTTCCAAACATCCATTTTTGCGGTGTCCGATGGAAAAGAAGCACTGCGGCTCTAGTAAGTTTTCCATCTTTTAACAAATCCAGACTATCCAAGAGTTCTGCATTGCTCATGTTCAAATCATCTTTTGTCATACGTTTGCTTCGGATTGCTTCCCTGCGGAAAATATCAAAGCTTTCCTTATCCAAGTCCTCTGCCGTCACTCCTTCAATCACAGAATCTTCCCACCGTATACCAGTTTTTGAGGATATAAATTCCGTTAATGCCACACCTCGCAGTATTTGCTTAGTGCTGCCGCTCCGAAAATGATACTCTCCCTTATAACTTACTGGATAACTGCTGGGACTTACTATAATTTCAATATAGTCCAATCCGTTTTTTGAAAGCAAATTCACATCTGCAAGAAATCCCAGATTTGTTTGAATCTTATTTGGTATTTCTTCTAAGAGCCTTTTTCCATTCTGTACACCGACAACCTTACCTGCATCACCTACACCAATATAAATTTTCCCACCCTGAGCATTAGCAAATCCGCATATCCATTTCAAATAATCGTCACGCCACGATTCTTTCCATTCAATATTTTGGCTTTCTGCCATAAACGAATTCCCTCCTAGTTATTTCCTTCTGCAATATCTCTTGTAATTCTATCTTATTAGCCATTCCTGCTACAACTTTACTTTATCACAACAATCGGCAGACCACATAACGATAATGCGGCATATCTACACCTCTGTAATGTTTTATCCATGTATCCGTCATTACCATTTTGTTTCTTATAGCTACCTTTTGAGATGCTATATTCGTATCTCTGATAATGGAGCATACTTCCGCTGCATGTAATGCTTCAAACGCATACTTTTTACACGCTTTTGCTGCTTCGGTTGCATACCCTTTGTGCCAGTATGACCGTTCAAAAAGATAACCTATTTCAAGTACCTCATCTTCTTTCCATGGCTGCATTGTAAGCCCGCACTGCCCAATCATTTCCTTGGTTTCTTTCAGGACAACTGCCCATAAACCAAAATTCCATTTTTGATAACGGGCAATCTGCCTGTCAAGCCATTCATGTACTTCATCGTCACTGAATGCTCCCTCATATGCGTACATTGTATCTCTATCCTGTAGAATTTTACACAAAGACTCAAAATCTGACTGATTCATCTCCCGCAGATATAACCGTTGCGTTTCAAGTATCATATTTACCTCCAAATTCCGATTTGTTAGTAACCGGCTTATTTAGAAAGTAAGGATAACACTTTCCTGTGCCACTGTCCATCCTCTCAATAATACAACATCCATATACGGAAAATAAGACCGCATGCATTGGTAATTCATTATAAAGAAAATGCAGAAAGTCAACAAATACATTTACTTCAATCCTCCCGTTTCAGCGAAGCGATGTGGCGGCATCGTTGACCGACGACAAAGCTGCAGATGGAAATGCAGGCAAGCCATTTGGTGAAATAGAAACAGGTCAATCCAGCCTTTATTTTTTGCTAATAACTCTTTTAGATTTCCTTATGATTTTTTTCTTTTCTTTTTAGAAATCGGACACGATTTGGACACATTTCCCATTTATAATAAAATCATCAAATGAAGTTAGTACTTTTGTAAAACGCGTATGCAGAGTATTAGCTTCGACAACCAACAATCTTAATCTACCAAGATTAAGTCTTCATAAATACTCCCCCTCATAGTATAGTAATGAAAAAGGAAGATGAATATCATCTTCCTTTTTCATTGTTATAATGCAGCAGACATCTCTGCATCTTCCCCGCAGTTATTTTGTCTCATAACTTTTATCAAAATCATGTGCCACGACAATATCCGTTAACACACCAAGAGAATACTGGAAGCGGACACTGTAATCTCCGTCTTTTAGATAATGGAACAGATAATCCCCTTCATTATCATCCATCTCCAAATCCGGATAGGCCGCTTTCAGCTCTTCCTGCGTCATACCAATCGGATTCACACCATTTATGGAAATGTTCAAATCGGCATTGGTATCATCCAAAGCATAAAAGCTAAGTTCTTCAATCACACAGCTTCCTAAAAATTTTGACTCTTTGGTATCGTTTACCAGCGACAGACTTGTGTAGGTTTTCCCGTCTTTTTTAAGAAAAATGGAAGAAACCCAGCTTCTTTCAGGCAGTTCATAGATCATAGCGCCTAAGTCGTCCGTCTCAAATCCTGCGTCTGACAGGGAAGCCGGCGTGCTCTCCCCTACCACAACGCTCGTACCATCCAGCAGCACTTCCGGCGGCGTCCCAGGTTCGGAGCCGCAGCCTGTTAACAAAACCGCTGCCAAAAAAGTGCTGATACACAGAATCTTTTTTATCATCTTCATTTTTGCCTCCATAGGTCAACCGGATATACTGATATGTACATCTGACCGTTTCTCCCTGCAAACCCCCGCACAATATGTATGCGGGGGGCCGCCAGATCATACTTATTTATAGTTTACAATCTTTCCAAAATCAGCTTTCAGAGACGCGCCGCCTACAAGACCGCCGTCAATATCCGGCTGTGCAAACAGTTCCGCTGCATTGCCTGCATTTACGGAACCGCCATACTGAATACGGACAGCGTCTGCCGTAGCCTGATCATACATCTCAGCAACACAGTCGCGAACGCCTTTGCATACTTCCTGCGCCTGCTCCGTCGTTGCCGTCTTGCCTGTGCCGATCGCCCAGATTGGCTCATATGCAATTACCATGGATTTCACCTGATCTGCCGTTATGCCAACCAAATCGGATTTAATCTGCAGTCTGATCCAGTCCATCGTAACGCCCATTTCTCTCTGCTCCAATGTCTCGCCGCAGCAGAGAATCGGGGTAAGGCCTGCTTCAAAGGCTTTTTTCACCTTCTTATTCAGCAACGCGTCGTCCTCTTTGAAATAATCACGTCTCTCGGAATGGCCGATAATGACATATTTTACGCCTGCGTCTACCAGCATGGAAGCTGAGATTTCTCCCGTATAAGCGCCTTTTTCTTCAAAATACATATTTTCAGCGCCGACTTCTACATTCGTGCCTTTTACTGCTTCCACAACCGGTACGATATCAACTGCCGGTACGCAGTAAACAACGTCTACATCGTCGGACTTCACCAGATCCTTTAACTCTCCGCACAATGCCACTGCCTGGCTGGGCGTCATATTCATTTTCCAGTTGCCGGCTACAATTTTCTTTCTTGCCATGATTTTATTCTCCTATCTCTTCTATCATCATTACACACATTTTCGCTCTGCTCATGCTCTTATAGCTGCGCCGAACTAAGTTCGCACTAGACTCGATAATACCTCGTCAAGTGCTCACTTATCATCTGCTGCTACTACGCCGGGAAGCTCTTTGCCTTCCAGGAACTCAAGTGACGCGCCGCCGCCTGTCGAAATATGGCTCATCTTGTCTGCAAATCCTAACTGGTTCACTGCCGCCGCAGAATCGCCGCCGCCGATAATGGTCGTCGCATCTGTCTCAGCAAGGGATTTTGCCACTGCAATAGTGCCCGCTGCCAGTGTCGGATTCTCAAATACACCCATCGGTCCATTCCATACAACTGTCTTGGCAGATTTTACTGCGTCCGCATACAGTTTTGCTGTCTCCGTACCAATATCAAGTCCTTCCATATCGGCAGGAATCTCTTCAACGGGTACTACCTTTACCTCAATGGGGCCGTCGATCGGATTGGGAAATGCTGCCGCAATTGTCGTATCTACCGGAAGCAGAAGCTGTTTGCCAAGCTTTTCTGCCTTTGCCATCATCTCTTTGCAGTAGTCAAGCTTCTCATTGTCAACAAGAGAGTTTCCTACTTCCAGTCCTTTTGCTTTCAGGAATGTAAATGCCATACCACCGCCGATAATCAACGTATCACATTTCTCCAGCAGGTTATTGATTACGTTTAATTTATCCGCAACTTTTGCACCGCCAAGAATGGCAACAAAAGGCCGCACCGGATTTTCCACTGCATTTCCAAGGAAGTCAATTTCCTTCTGCATCAGATAACCGACTGCATTTTCTCCGCCTTTCTCGGTAATAAATTTAGTCACGCCTGCTACGGACGCATGTGCTCTATGGGAAGAACCAAAAGCGTCGCATACATACACGTCAGCCAGCGCAGCCAGCTCTTTGGAGAATGCCTCACCGTTCTTCGTCTCCTCCGCGCCGCGGAAACGTGTATTCTGAAGCAGTACGACATCTCCCTCATTCATAGCCTCCACTGCCTTAGTCGCTGCCTCTCCTGTCACATTATAATCTGACACAAAATTTACTTCCTTGCCCAGTTTCTCCGATAATCTCTTTGCTACAGGCGCCAGAGATTCCCCTTCATTCGGGCCGTTCTTTACTTTGCCGAGATGGGAGCAGAGGATCACTTTGCCGCCGTCGGCAAGCAGCTTATTGATTGTCGGAAGCGCTGCCACGATACGTGTCTCGTCTGTGATTTCCCCATTTTTTAACGGTACGTTAAAATCACATCTTACCAGTACACGTTTTCCCTTTACGTTGATGTCATCTACGGATTTCTTATTCAATCCCATGATTTTTCCCTCCATGATTTTTTATTGTAAGAGCCAAAAGCACTTTCCTTAGGAATCAAAACAGGCCCGGTCCCTATGGACCGGACCTTAAAGATCAAACTATCAAACAACCGACCGGCAATTAGCCTAACTCAGCGAAGTATTTGATTGTACGAACCATCTGGCTTGTATAAGAGTTCTCGTTGTCATACCATGAAACAACTTCTACCTGTGTCTTTCCGTCAGGCAACGGGCTTACCATTGTCTGCGTAGCATCGAACAGGGAACCAAATCTCATACCGATGATATCGGAAGAAACGATCTCTTCCGTATTGTAACCAAAGGATTCTGTAGCCTGTGCTTTCATTGCCTCGTTTACTTCTTCTTTTGTTACAGCTTTATTTACAACTGCAAATAACAAAGTGGAAGAACCTGTAGGGGTCGGAACACGCTGTGCAGCGCCGATCAGTTTGCCATTGAGTTCAGGGATAACAAGGCCGATAGCTTTTGCAGCGCCTGTAGAGTTCGGAACGATATTGACAGCGCCTGCACGGCTTCTTCTCTTATCGCCTTTTCTCTGCGGTCCGTCAAGGATCATCTGATCGCCTGTGTAAGCATGGATCGTGCACATAATACCGGACTCGATCGGAGCAAGGTCATTAAGCGCTTTTGCCATAGGAGCCAGACAGTTTGTTGTACAGGAAGCTGCGGAAATGATTGTATCCTCTTTTGTCAGTGTTGTGTGGTTTACATTGTAAACGATTGTCGGAAGGTCGTTTCCTGCAGGAGCAGAGATAACAACTTTCTTAGCGCCGGCATTGATATGAGCCTGTGCTTTTGCTTTTGATGTATAGAAACCGGAGCACTCAAGAACAACATCTACACCGATTTCACCCCAAGGACAGTTGTTAGCATCCGGCTCTTTGTAAATCTTAATTGTTTTGCCCTTTACTGTGATTGTGCCAGCTTCGTCATCAGCGGTAACCTGATCTTCCTCGCCAACAGCAACATATCTGCCCTGGGAAGAGTCATATTTTAACAAATGTGCCAACATTGAAGGTGTTGTCAAGTCGTTGATTGCAACAACCTCATAACCCTCTGCACCAAACATCTGTCTGAATGCAAGACGACCGATACGGCCAAAACCATTGATTGCTACTTTAACTGCCATGTTTTCTTCCTCCTAGAAATGAATTTTATATCATTCTGACATCATTTTGATACAATGATTGTCAAAACTTTGTCAACATGTATATTTTACCCAATTTGTCCAAAAATATCAAGATGCAAACTAAAAAAATTATGATGATACATGCGAAAAAAATACCTCCGCCCCATCATTTTTTGTTTAATATATCTTTAACACTTTACTATTTCTGCATAAATTGTGCATTTTTACCTGCATTATACAAAACTACCCAAATAAATCGACGGATTCTACAACGAATTGGAAACAATCTTGTGGAATCCGACAAAGGCGGCAGCAAAACACGTTGCATTATGATAAAGCCGCAAGTGCGCATAACGGTTCGGCAATACCCGCTTTCTGCATCTCACAGAAAGCAATCTTTCGTTCATTGGCACAAATATATTGAGGAGTGTTCCATTGTGAAGGATACTAGGAACTCTTAGTGTCCTGCCCTCTGTCAGCAGTTTCCGGACACGGATGGCCGGAAAAGGCCGCCCGCGCCCGGACGGCGCGTGTAGGCCGCCTGCGTCAAAAATTCCGCCGCCTTTTCAGGACACTTAGAGTTCCTTATATCCGTAACCTGGAACACGAATCAAATATTTGTGCCCAAAACGAAAAATCGATTTCCGTACCTGCATGTGGCCGCCTGTTGTAAGCGCTCTGTCCCTGTGGTAAAGTATAGGAAAGGTGCGGCAGCCATTTCTGCTTTGCCGCTGCGCCAAACTATATAAAAGGAGAATTCCCCATGCCCATCACCGCGGATTACCATATGCACTCTTCCTTTTCCGGGGACAGCAACGCCCCGATGGAACAAATGATCCGGCAGGCCATACAGTCCGGTCTGCAGCAAATCTGTTTTACGGAACATCTTGACCTGGATTATCCGGTGTGCCCAGACACCCCGGCGGATTATTTTCTTCTCAATACCGATTCCTATCTCTATGATCTGATCCGCTGCAGAGAAAAGTATGCGCAGCAGATCCATATCTGTTTTGGTGTTGAACTGGGCCTGCAGCCTCATCTGACAAAACAGCTGGCGCGTATTGTCAGCGCCTATGACTTTGACTTTATCATTGGTTCCTCCCATGTTTGTAACGGGCAGGACCCCTATTATCCGGCATTCTATGAAAACCGGACCGAAGAAGAGGCTTACCGGGAGTATTTTTCTTCCGTATTGGAAAATCTGAACTGCTTTGACGCTTTCGACGTATACGGACATCTCGATTATGTCGTCCGCTACGGCCCCTGCAAAGACCGGGAATATACTTATGAAACATACAAAGATATCTTTGACGCCATCCTGACGCTTCTGCTGGAACAGGGCAAGGGTCTGGAACTCAATACCGGCGGCCTGCGAAGCGGTCTGCGCGGGCCAAACCCCACTGCCGCCATTCTCAGACGTTACCGCCAGCTCGGCGGAGAACTCATCACCGTCGGCAGCGACGCCCACAGGCCTGCCGATATCGGATATGCATTTGACGCGGCAGCTGATCTCCTGCAGGAATGCGGCTTTTCCTATTACACGACGTTCCAAAAGCGGACGCCATCTTATCATAAACTGTAGAGCGTTTTCAAAACACCTGGATTGCCATAAAAACACTCCTTTTCGATAAGAATTGGCATATCTGGATTCTTACCAAAAGGAGTCGTTTTTCCCAAAGTCACATACTATTTAATAGATTGCATCGCTCATTTCAAAACCCATCTTTCCCAAATATAAGGTCTGAAAGACCATTCCAATCGATGGGTGCTTTCCAATTTGGATTGTATATTATGCATTCTGTTTTCCGAATCAATTTCTGGTATATGATGAAATTGAATTTACAATCCTCTGATTTTTTTACTATAACCGTTTTCTATGATCCATTCTAGTAAATCATATTCCCCTCCTTCAATATTTATTTGCATTAAATCAATTTTTTCAATTTGATTTTCAGTGAGAAACTCCTCTAACGATTTGATTTTTATTTTCTCACTGACGCTTTTCTTTCCATATGTTGAACTTCCATCCTCGCTTACGCCTATTGTTGTAAAATACGTTGAAGTTCCAATTCCCATGTTATAGGCATGTACTTTTTTGTTGCCATGTAACCTCTCCTTGATAATCTCATAAAACTCTTTTACCGGTTCAAAAACATAACAATTACAGGCATATTTATTGTACATATCATGGATCCAGTCCCCCTTATATCCCCCCAACTCAAAAATAATGGAATTTTCATTTAAATACGAACACTCCCGCAACATATCATTGCCCTGTTGAGCCCAAAAATTACGTACTGCTTTATAGTGTGCTTTAACTGCCGCATCACCAAAAATATATTTAAAATATGATTCAATTGTTTTTATATAGTCATAAATAACAGTATTCTTCATTTTTAACCGTAAACTTTCCTTCCCCAGTTTATCTTCAATTTTACACTCTGTGCCCATACAACTGTTTCGATTTTTATTATGAATACACTGCAATCATGTTGCCCGAATTCTGATTCAGCTATTCTTAATCAAGAAAAAGCATACAGGAAATTCAGCTTCCCATCCACTGACACAAATCCCGGCATGTGTGAATCACATGCCAGGATTTTCCAGTTTCCGTTCAGCTAATCACCCTGTCTGCATCTGCCACAGGCGCCAAATGGTATATTCCTCAGCAGGTCGCCCCGCCCTTGAGATGTTTCTGCGCCGCAATATTTTCCTGTTTCCTTGCCAGCAGATCATCCGCAAGAAGCTGCTGCTGCACCTGTTCAAAACCGATTCTGGATACCGTATCGGCAAAACGCTCTCCGGTCATTCCCTGTTCGCGGAACAGCAGAATGGCTTTTTCCACCACTGCCAGCACTTCTTCTTTGTCTGTAAACACTTTCTCCAAATACTGTCCCTGTGCTACCTTCTTGCCCCAGCGGCCGCCTATGTAAATCCGGTAACCATTTGTGTAATTTTCCAATGCCCCAAACGGACATTTGTCCATGCAGCGGCCGCAGTGGTTACATGCCCTTTCATCGATCACAATCCTGCCGTCCTTCACAGCGGCCACTTTGATCGGACAGTTTGCTTCCACCTGGCATACTTTGCAGCCGCGGCATTTCTCCGGGTCAATCTGCGGAACCCGCTGCCCGATAATTCCCAGATCATTTAGATCCGGCTTCACACAGTTATTGGGACAGCCTCCTACGGCTATTTTAAATTTATGCGGCAGCTTCACGTCCGCATACCCATGGAAAAAGCGCTCATGAATCTCTTCCGACAGCGCAAAGGTGTCAATCAGTCCGTACTGGCACGTTGTCCCCTTGCAGGATACCACAGGACGCACTTTGGATCCTGTTCCGCCCATTTCCAGGCCCGCCTGCAGCAGATATTCCCGCAGCGGCTCTATGTTCTCAAACGGGACACCCTGAATCTCCATCGTCAGACGGGAAGTCATCGTCACCTCACCGCTTCCGTACAACTGCGCCGCTTCGGCGATGGCTTTTGCCTCCTGCGCCGTGATCTTGCCGTTTCTCGTGATAACGCGTCCATTAAATTTATCCGGCGTCCGCTTATCCTTTAAAAATCCCAGCGCCTTGACCCTCGTCTCCTCTGCCTTGGAAACCTGTGCGCCCTTTGCCGCCTTGACTTTCACATCGTTAAAAAACGTCGCCCCTTCCAGCACTACGGTATTGACATACCCGTAAAAACGCAGGCGGTTCTGCAGAAAATAGCCCCGTTTGCCTTTCGCGCATACCAATAACAATTTTTCTTCTCTGCCGATGCCGGGAAGCTCTCCGTTTACTTTCGTGAGGTCGATATATTCGGCGCCGTGGATGGACGGTGCCGGAGCCACATCAAGCACCCGGTATCCTTCCGCTTTGCCGGCCGCATATTCTGCGGGCGTCATGCTGACCATATCGCCGCTCAACTTATTCAGCAGCACATAAACCGCCTGTACAAAAGGATGAATCGCTGTGGAAAACGGAGGCGCGTAAGCAAAATCCGCATTCTCAAAATCTTCCAGTCTGGCCCCCATATTGATGCCCATCACGGCAATATCCACCATCTTATCTACCGCGCCCGGTCCCATTACCTGCATTCCCAGCAGTTTATGGCTTTCCCTGTCCGCAATCAGCTTTGTTGCGAAAAATGCCGCACCGGGATAATAATGCGCCTTATCATCTGTCACCGCAAGCGCCGTTTCTACGGCATAGCCTGCTGCCCTGGCCTGCTCTTCCGTCAGTCCGGTACGCCCGCAGTTCAGATCCGGCAGCTTCACCACACCCGTCCCCAGCACCCCCGGATATTTCTTCTGTGCCTCGGACAGAATCTGTGCCAACGTCCTTCCTTCCATATTGGCGGAAGAACCCATCGGCGACCACTGGCCCGCGCCGGTAATGCGGTTTGTCACCTGCACACAGTCGCCCGCAGCATAGACATCCGGCAGATTCGTTTTCATTGTCTGATCCACCAAGATTGCACCCCGGTTCATCGCAATGCCGCTTCCTTCCAGAAAAGCCGTATTCGGGCGAATGCCCGCAGCCATAATGACCAGACCGCAGTCCAGCATCCCCGCGGTTGTCTTTATGCCCGATACCTGTCCTTCTCCCAGTATCTCCTCCGCCTTCGTAGCCGTAATGACACGGATACCTTTTTTCAGCAGATGTTTTTTACAGTAAGCCGCCATCTCCGTATCTAAGATGTTCGGAAGAACCTGGGATGCAAAATCAATCACCGTGACGGAAACGCCTTTCTGCTGCAGATTTTCAGCCATCTCCAGCCCAATAAATCCGGCGCCGACTACAACCGCCTTTTTGACTCCTCTGGCTTCCACATAAGACCGTACGCCAATGGCGTCGTCCGGAATCCGTATTGTAAATACGCCTTCCAGCTCCATTCCCTTTACCGGAGGCACGGCAGGCGAAGCGCCTGTAGAAATGACAAGTTTGTCATAAAAATAGGTTTCCTGCGCGCCCAACTTCCCATCTCTGACCATAACCGTCTTTGCATCCGCATCCAGACGAACCGCCTCTTTTTCCGTCAGCACTTCTACCCCTGTCAGGGCCGCATATTTTTCCGGTGTGTTCACGATCAGACCTTCTGGATCCGCAATCAGACCGCCCACATAATAAGGAAGACCGCAGCCCGCATAAGAGATATCCTTTCCCTTTGTGATTACAGTCACCTGCGCGCTCCGGTCCGCCCGTTTCAGCTTTGCCGCCGTCTTCGTTCCGGCAGCAACCCCGCCAATTACCAATACCTTCATGGAACTCCTCCTTCACATCTTTGTCCTATAATTCCTGTTGGGAAAAGTATACCATAAACGTAAATTTTTCGAAATACCAAATTAATCTGTGTCACGGAAAATTGATTTCCATGAATCTGTGTTACTTCCATTTTTTACATATCTGTTACTGCTGAGATTTCGTACAAATAGAGCAATGCAGTACACTGCAAAAAGATATTTGACAACTGCCGCAAGAGCGAATGTGTCTGCTTTACTCCACTCTCACAATAACCACCTCGGACGAGAGAAATTCGTCTCCCGACTGTTCGCTCACTGCCCTCTTTCCCTTCAGCCGCAGCATATCGCCTTCCCGGATAGTGGAGAAATCCGCCGCCGTTCTCTCCACGTTCCCGCCGCCGTCCGTGATCACTTCCAGCGTATAGGAAATACCGTCCTGAAAATAAACCCTGATCATCTCCCCGGTATTATATGCCAAAACACCCCCTGTTTCCGGTTCTGCCTCCGTACAGATTCTGTCCACCGTCACAAACTTGTTGCTTTCATCCACGCTCATTACATAGCCTTCCAGTTCACCGCTGCCGGATGTATCTTCTGCCGCAGCCCCGCTGCCGCCTTCCGTTTGCGCCTCACTGCCGTCTTCTCCGGATTCCTCCTGTGCTGCCTGCGCGCCTTCCGCCTCTGCGGACGTCCCGTCTGCCGCTGTCTCTTCTGCTGGCTCATCCACTGCCGGTTGCGCATATTCCGCCGCGGCCTCCGTCTGCTTCCTCTCCCCGCCGCAGCCTGCCAATCCCATCAACAACGCTATACACAGCAGCACCGCTGCTTTTTTCCAATCCGGCTTCTGATCCTTGTCTTTTTTCATCATCCTTCTCTGCAACTCCTTATCTTTTTCCACCTGGTATACTGTCTTGCTCATATTACTCCCGAATCTTTAATGCCCGCTTTCTATAATCTCCTTCGCCATCTGCAGCATCTCTTCGCCGCTGATAGAAAGATCCGTTCCGTACAGATCGTAGCTGATACCGTTTTCCTCCCATAACGTGGAGAAACCTGTGTTCAGTTCCACTTCGCTGCTGCCGTAAGCCAGATTAAAGTTAGGATTCTCCATATTTTTCTCATCCTCCTGCGTCAGCTCATAATCCGGCGGTACAAATTTATTCATAATCTTATGAAAACCTACCTGTACCTCTCCCACCTGCAGGGTACGGTCATACTGCGGCTCCTGCTGCGCCTCACCGGTTTCCTGCGGATACACGCCGCGTATATAGAGTGTAATCGATTCCCCGTCCTTTTCATATCCGATATGAATCGTCTTCTGGCTGCTCTCTTCCTGTCCGGCCTCATTGACCACAGACTCGTCTCCGATTGTGATATCCCGAAACGCATATCCGTTGGCAAACTTCTCTACCGCTTTCACCTCATATCCCGCATCGGCCTCCGCCTTTTCCAAATCCGAAAATTCCGTATAGTTAGGGAAAGCCGAGGAGCCGCCCATGATATACCGGACTCCGCTGCCTGCTATGCAGACTGCTCCTACGACAAGACTTGCCGCTGCCACACCGATTACAACTTTTTTTACGCTAAAATGTTTCATTCTTTTTTCCTCCTTCATCAATTCCGCCGAAATCTGGCGGTCAATCTTCTGTTTCAGGCTGTCGGGGGCTTCGATATGCGCTACGCCGCCGCACAAAATCTCTCTGATTTCCGCGTCTTCCATTTTCCTGCTCTTACAGAAGGTACGTGTTCGCTTTTCTCCCATAGTCTCTGCCTCCTTCCCTTAACTGCCCAAGACTTTCTCCCAGTTTTCTTCTTGCCGAAAACAGCCGGGATTTCACGGTTCCTTCCGTCGTCCGCAGTATTCTGGCAATCTCACGGACCGACATGTCATTGTAATAAAACAGCACGGTCACTGCACGGTGTTTAAAATCCAGCGAATATACTGCAGATTGGATCATTCGCTGCATTTCCGACTGCAGAACCCGGTCCAGGGAAGTGACGCCGTCCGTCATATCCGCCCGCATTCCCGCATCCTCATCGGGAATCTCGCGTCTGCTTTTTTTGCTATACCTGTACGCCGTGCGGTACATGATCTGAAACAGCCAGGACTGAAAACCCGTGCTGCTGCGCAGTTCCCCTATGTGCAGATAACATTTGACAAATGTTTCCTGCACGATATCTTCCGCATCCTCCATGGAACCGCTGACCAGATATGCCATACGCAGAAGCGTGTTTTTGTATGTCTCGTATAATGTGTCGAAAGCCTGTCTGTCCCCGGCCTTCATATCTCTTACCAGCTTACTTTCATCCATGCCGGCGTTCCTCCCATCCTGTAGATACGTATCTGACTATAAGAGTATCCCACGCCGTAAAAGGTTCATAAATCATAAAAAATTTTTCTAATAGAAATCGCGCAGGGAAGATTTTCCCTACGCGCGCGAACCGTGCGCCGCCTTAGCGGCTTATTTCCTCTCCAAGGGTCTGCGCATAAAAAACGCCATAAGTCTTTGCTTATGACGTTTCCCACCCAGGTTTTACCGCCTGTTCACACACAGTCCTTCTTTTTGCCACAGGTCAGACACCATAATCGTGCCGCCGCCCGCCACATATCCGCCCGCATAAAATACCACTGCCTGTCCCGGCGTTACCGCCCGCACAGGCGACTCAAACGTACATTTCAGGACATCGTCCTCCACACGCTGCACCGTACACCATTCCCCCCTGTGTCCATACCGTATCTTTGCCAGGAAACGGCTGCCGTCTGCAAATGATTCGATCGCCATACAGTTCAGCCGGTTACAGTACAACTCTTTCGTAAATACATCTCCCGCCTCCCCGATCACCACTTCATTGCTCTGTGGCCGAATCGCCGTCACAAACACCGGACGGCCCAGGGACAGATGCAGACCTTTGCGCTGTCCTACCGTATAATGCGTAATTCCTTTATGCCGTCCCAACACGGCGCCGTCCGCCGTCACAAAATTACCTTCCGGCACCTTTTCCTCCGTCTCTCTGTCGATAAAACCGGCATAATCATTGTCAGGCACAAAACAAATCTCCTGACTGTCCGGTTTATGCGCCACCGGAAGATGATGTTCTTTTGCGATCCGGCGTATCTCCTCTTTTGTATAATCCCCCACCGGCATCAGGGTATGCGCCAACTGCTTCTGCGTCAGATTATACAGAGCATACGTCTGGTCCTTTTCCGATGTCCGCGACATGCAGACTGCATAGCGGCCGTTTTCCAGATATTCCACTCTGGCATAATGCCCGGTAGCTATATAATCCGCGCCGATCGCCAGACTGCGCTGCAAAAGAGCGTCCCATTTCACATAGCGGTTACAGGCTATACAGGGATTCGGCGTCCTTCCCTGCAAATATTCCGCTACAAAATAATCGATCACCGCCGACTGAAATTCCGTTTTGAAGTTCATCACATAATAAGGGATATCCAATGCCTGCGCCACACGCCTGGCGTCGTCCACCGCCGACAAACCGCAGCAGCCCCCGTTTTCCGACTGCAGCGACTGCGTTTCCTCCTGCCAGATCTGCATCGTCACGCCAATGACCTCAAACCCTTCTTCTTTTAGCAGACAGGCCGCCACAGAGGAATCTACTCCCCCTGACATGCCCACTACCACTTTCCCCTTACGCATCCATCAATATCCCCCTGCGCCCGGTGTATACTGCCGCTGCATATGCGACCGTATGGCATCCAACGCCAGTCCCGCATAAACGCCGGAAATCACAAGATCAATGATCCAGAAAAACGGTATCGAAACACCGCTTACGGTCAGAAAGCCAATGAGATTCAGCAGCAGCCTGATCAGCACCGGCACTGTCCTCGTATAAATGGACAATGCAAAAATCTTCCCATAGGGGAGCTTCACTCCCATAACCGATGCGATAACCAGCGCGATCAGACTCACGAGAAGAACACGAAAATAAAATGCGCCGATACTGCCCAGAGCGACAAACAACAGCACAATAAGCACAATTATGTATAAGTATGGCACATACTGTTGTAAAAACCGTCTCAAATCATCCTGGTTATACCGCCCGCTGCCAACCATTTCCTGTAATTCCTCATACGTAAGCATCTGCCGTTCCCCATTGGACTGCAGCACCAGCCCCACATCATCCATTAAAGTCACCGTACTGTGCGTCCGCAATATATCTTCCAGTTCTTCCGTACTGACATGCGTATCCGTATTGATATAAATATAGACGCCGGCGCTTTCATATTCCACCGCTTCCTCTACCGTAAGGATTCCATCCTCCAAAACGAAATCCGGTATCTGCGCCAGCAGTTCATTCTGTAACACATGCATGACGCCGAAGGCTTCAAAGGCCATGAAAACCGTATTTAGCAGCAGATAAATTCCAAGCAACAGGGCGCTGAAGCCAAATACCTTACCGCCTCTGTTGCAGAGAAATTTTCTGTAACTTTTAAAATCCCATACGGACAACGCCAGCTCTTTGAATACATTCATTCTCTCTTCCATTTTCAGTACTCGTCCTCCTCTTCTTCCACCCCCTCATGGATATCTGATTTTGGTTTCTCCAACCCCGCAATCGTAATATTATTTTTCTGTGCATAATCCCAGAGCGCCGCATGAATCGCCTCCTCGGCAAGCAGGGAACAATGCACCTTTACCGGAGGCAGTCCGTCCAGCGCCTCCATCACCGCTTGATTGGTGATCTGCATGGCCTCTTCGACAGTCCTGCCCTTTACCAGTTCTGTCGCCATACTGGAAGTAGCCACTGCCGCGCCGCAGCCAAACGTTTTAAACTTTACGTCGCGGATTACCTGGTTGTCATCAATATCCAGATAGATTCTCATAATATCCCCGCATTTGGCGTTTCCTACCGTTCCGACGCCGCTGGCGTCTGCAATCTCTCCCACATTTCTCGGATTCTGAAAATGATCCATCACTTTTTCGCTGTACATACTAATTCCTCCACATCCTCTGTTTCCCATTTATGTCAGCCAGCTTATCCTCTGCTGCCCGTTTTGACAAAATCCTCATAAAGCGGCGACATGGCGCGTAGCTTTTCCACAATTTCTTTCACCGCCTCCACCACAGCATCCAGTTCTTCCTTTGTCGTCTCCCCGCCCAGCGTCAGACGCAGGGAACCGTGCGCAGTCTCATGCGGCAGACCGATTGCCAACAGCACATGTGAGGGATCCAGCGACCCGGACGTGCACGCGGAACCGCTGGAAGCGCAAATGCCTTTCCCATCCAGCATAATGAGCAGCGATTCCCCTTCTACAAACCGGAAACTGAAATTTACATTATTCGGCAGCCGCTTCTCTCTGTGGCCGTTTAATCTGCAGTAAGGCACTTCCGATTCGATACGCCCGATCAGATAATCCCGCAGCGCAGTCTCCCTTTGCGCCTTTTCCGCCATGATACGCATCGCACGGCCCGCTGCCGCTCCCATGCCCACGATTCCTGTTACGTTTTCCGTACCGGCTCTTCTTGCCCTCTCCTGTTGTCCGCCATGGACAAAAGAGCGGATCCTGACCCCTTTCCGGATATAGAGAAATCCAACGCCTTTGGGACCGTTCAGTTTATGGCCGCTTGCACTCAGCATGTCGATATGATATGCATCCACATCAATCGGAAGCTGCCCATAAGCCTGTACCGCATCCGTATGAAATAAAATGCCGCGCCGGGAAGCGATCTCACCGATCTCCCGGATTGGCTGAATCGTACCGATCTCATTGTTTGCAAACATAATACTGATCAGTATCGTATCCTCACGGATCGCTTTTTCCAGCTCATCCAGCTTCACAATGCCGTTTTCATCCACACCCACGCGGGTAACTGCAAACCCGTTTTTTTCCAGATAATCGCACGTATGCAGAACGGCGTGATGCTCAATACAGGAAGTAATAATATGTCTGCCCTTTTCCCGATAGGCTTCCGCCGCAGCCTTCAATGCCCAATTATCCGCTTCGGAACCTCCTGCCGTAAAGTAGATTTCATTTGTCTGTGCGCCCAGAGAACGTGCAATCACCTCTCTTGCATCCGTCACCGCTTCTTTACTTTTCGCGCCCAGAGAATAGATGCTGCTTGGATTGCCATAGTACTCCGTAAAATAAGGAAGCATGGCGTCCACAACCTCCTGCGCGGTTTTTGTTGTGGCCGCATTGTCCAAATAGATATATGATTTCATAAGCTCTCGCTCCTTTTATTTCCTACTAATCTACTACGAATTCAATGATTACACTATAGCACCATGCATTGGTTCTGTCAACAAATGCCTCCACATATAATTTACCAAGAATCAGGGATTTGCAGGTATTTTATGTCCAAAAAAAATCCTTTTCTGACCGGAACCCTTATCCTGACTCTGGCAGGTTTTCTGAGCCGTCTTATCGGCTTTTTTTACAGGGCATTTCTTTCCAGGACTTTCGGGGAAGAAGGTATGGGAATCTATCAGCTGCTTGCTCCGGTTATGGCCCTTTCTTTCTCTCTAACCGCAGCAGGCATACAGACCGCTGTCTCTAAATTTACTGCTTCTGAAACGACAACCCACGATTACCGGGCCTCTCTGCGGGTACTTCTGGCAGGTTTCCTGATCTCCATGCCCCTTTCCCTTGCCTGTACATGGCTGATCTATCAATATGCCGATTGGATTGCAGCAGCCTTTCTCATGGAAAAACGCTGCGCTCCGCTTCTCCGTGTTTTTGCGCTCTCGATCCCTTTCTGTTCCGCACACTCGCTGATCAACGGCTATTTCTATGGCATTAAACGGGCCGGCATACCCGCTCTGTCCCAAATACTGGAACAGCTCTCCCGCGTAGGCAGCGTTTTCCTGATCTGCGGCTGGCTGCAGTCTCATGGACAAACACCCGCCGTCGTCTGCGCGGTCATCGGTCTTTCCATCGGAGAATGTTTTTCCACTTTGATTTCCCTCTCAGCAATCTGGCTGCGTTTTCTCCATCTGCAGCCCCAAAAAAGCAGCCGCGTAAATACATACGCAATGGTACGGAAAATATTTTTGCTTTCCGCCCCTCTCACCGCCAGCCGGATTGCTACCAATATCCTGCAGAGCATAGAAGCCGTATCCATTCCCAACTGCCTGGTGAGACATGGCTTTTCACAGGCGCAGGCGCTTTCCGTCTATGGCGTACTCACCGGAATGGCTCTCCCTTTGATCCTATTTCCAACCGCTCTGATCAACTCCGCCTGTGTCTTCCTGCTCCCCGTGATATCGGAGGCGGATGAAAACGGCAACCGCACCGCCATCCGGCGCGCGGTTCGTAAATCAATTATATACTGCGCTGTTTTCGGCACATTATGCACAATATGCTTCCTGCTGTCCGGCAGGTATGCCGGAATCCTTCTGTTCAACAGTGAAATGGCAGGTTCGTTTATCCTCACGCTCAGCTTTATCTGCCCACTCCTTTACCTGTCCGGTGCACTGTCCAGCATTCTCCACGGTCTGGGAAAAACCGGCGTCACATTTTTGTTTAATATGACCGCCCTGACTGTCCGGCTCATTTTTGTATTCTGCCTGATACCAGCCGCAGGCATCCAGGGATACCTCTACGGTCTGCTCGTCAGCCAGTTTCTCATTACCATCCTCAATATGCTGGCAGTGAAATATTACATAAACAGACATTCCTGAACCAGAAAAGTGCCGCTGTTTTTTAGATATTACACAAGATACATTCTCTGCTTGCCCTGTCCTTTTTTTTATATTATAATAGGTATGTTTTGGGAGAAAGGAGACCTTATGGGATTCGAATTTATAAAAAAACTGCCTGCCCCCGACGAAATTCGCGGACAATACCCTGTCCCTGAAAAACTGGCGGCATTAAAAGAAAAAAGAGACAATGAAATCAAAAAGGTGATCACCGGGGAAAGCGATAAATTTCTTGTCATCATCGGACCATGTTCCGCCGACAATGAAGACGCGGTCTGCGACTACGTCGTAAAGCTCTCCGAGATCAATGAAAAGGTAAAAGACAAACTCATTCTAATTCCCAGAATTTATACAAATAAACCGCGCACCACAGGCGAAGGTTATAAGGGCATCCTGCATCAGCCGGACCCCAACAAAAAGCCGGATCTCCTCGCGGGTCTGATCGCCATGCGCAAAATGCACATCCGGGCCATAGAAGAATCCGGATTGACCGCCGCGGACGAAATGCTTTATCCGGAAAACTGGCGCTATTTATCCGACATTCTGTCTTACGTAGCTATCGGCGCCCGCTCCGTGGAAGACCAGCAGCATCGTCTTGTCGTCAGCGGCTTTGATGTGCCCGCAGGCATGAAAAATCCTACCAGCGGTGATTTTTCCATCATGCTCAACTCTGTATTTGCCGCCCAGCATCCGCACTCTTTTATTTACAGAGGCTGGGAAGTGAGCACGCCCGGCAATCCGCTGGCGCATACGGTGCTTCGCGGCTCCGTAAATAAGCACGGCAGAAATCTCCCCAACTACCACTATGAAGACCTCAACAGCCTTCTGGAAATGTACGCCGGCATGGAACTGATGCATCCTGCCTGCATCATTGATGCGAACCACAACAATTCCAACAAACAGTATAAACAACAGATCCGCATCGTAAAGGAAGTAATGCACAGTCGTAAACTCAGTCATGATATCCATCAGCTTGTCAAAGGCGTAATGGTGGAAAGCTACCTCGTAGAAGGCTGCCAGAAAATCGGTGAAGGCATCTACGGAAAATCCATTACCGATCCCTGCCTTGGCTGGGAAGATACAAAGCGGCTGATTTACGATATCGCGGAATATGAGTAAAAATTTTCTGTTTCACAGCGCAGTAAAAAGACTCACCCTCTTGGGTGAGTCTTTGCATATACCTCCCGCAGCCGATTGTGATTCATATTGGCATAAATCTGTGTCGTGGAAATATCGGAATGCCCGAGCATTTCCTGCACGCTTCGCAAGTCAGCTCCATTCTCAACCAAATGTGCCGCAAAAGAATGCCGCAGTGTATGGGGCGTAATATCAGCCTGTATCCCCGCCTTTTTCGCATAATATTTTACAAGTTTCCAAAAACCCTGTCTGCTCATAGGCTGTCCGGAACAGTTTACAAACAATGTTTCCTGCTTCCTGTCCGTCACCATATTGTCTCTTGCATTTTCCAGATACCGTATCATTGCGTTTCTTGCAGCCTCTCCAAACGGTACGAATCTTTCTTTATGACTGTCCCGGCAGAGAATAAAACCCATCTGCAGATTCACATCCCGCAGCGAAAGTGTAATCAGCTCTGTTACGCGAATCCCCGTGGCATACAATAGTTCCAGCATAGCCCTGTCCCGTATCTCCTTATCACTGTCACCGGAAGGCTGCTCTAAAAGACATACGACTTCTTCCATCGTAAGAATTTCCGGTATCCTTTTTTCTATCTTCGGCGCCTTCAATCCCTCCGCAATATTTCTTTCAATCTTTCCCTCCCGGCACAGATATTGATACAATGCCTTAATCGACGCAATATTTCTGGAAATCGTTGCCGTAGCAAACTTCTGCTCCCTCATATAGTCCACATAGCGTTCCAAATCTTTCTCCGTAATATCGGTAAGATTGCAAATCCCCCGCGCCTCCATAAAATTGATAAACTTACACAGATCCCGTTTGTACGACACTGCCGTATTTTCAGAAGTTTTCTTAATATTATGTAAATAAAATATAAATGCTGTGATATCACTTTGCATGAGATCTGCAACCTTCCTCATATGGTAAATTCCACACTCACTGAAAGTGTGTCTCTATACCATTATAAGCAGGTTTTTTCGGAAAAGCAAATAATATTTATCTGTTTTCAGGTCCTCTTAAAACAATCTTAATATTTCTGACATCAGAGTCGGGTTTACATAACTCTCCAAAATTGCTCCGATTATGACAACTCCATGAAACAGCAGGAAATTTCCTAAAATTCCTGCACGCTGAGATACACTCCCGGTATGAACCTCCGTATAATCCCTGACCGGATAATATAATCGGGTACAGATCTGAAAACACCAGTCTGCCACAAGCAAAAAAGCCGGTATGTACAACAGAAAATGCGGCATCATACCGCCTGCAAGCAGCAGAAATCCCTTTATGCCATAACGCATAACAGAAACCGCCGCCACAACTCCGCCGCAGACTCCCGCCCACAATACAAACAAATACGTCGTTACGATTCCCGCAAACGTAGTGGAAAGGATTGCCGTCAGCCACAGCATGCCAATTCTTTTACGGAGCACATACAGGAAAAATATACTTTCGTTTACGTCCACCCGTCCCAGACGTTCCAGACTCACCCGGCTCAGAAATCCGCTCTCCGATAAAAACACTTCCGTATTGAAATATACAAGAACAATACCTGCAAGTAAACCGGCAAAAAAGGGCAGCGCCCAATTTGGCCGTTCTGCCCTTTTCCATCGTATCTTCGTAGCTCTCACTGCATATCCATCTCTGTCTTTTTCACCATTATATGCCGTATTTTACTTTATATGCCATCAGAGCTGCTATTGTTTTGGAATCCTCGATTTTTTGCGACAAAATCATCTGTTCCAGTTGTTCCATCGTATAAGCCTCTACACACAAAAACTCATCCTCATCCAGGTGCTGATGGGTTTTCTTTAAATTTCTTGCCACATAAATATCAATTTTTTCGTTACAAAACGCTACCGTAGTACGAAGAGACAACAACAGCTCCAAATCCTGCGACGCATACCCTGTCTCTTCTTCCAATTCCCTTGCGGCAGCCCCGTCAGTGGCTTCTCCGGGATTTAAACCGCCTGCCGGAATCTCAAGTGTATACCGCTCCAACGCATTGCGGTACTGGGTTACCATTAAAATCCTGCCGTCCTCCATAACGGGTACCACGGCCGCCGCTCCATTGTGCCGGATAAAATCCCACTGTGCCTCTTTCCCATCCGGAAGACGCATCGTATCGACATAATACTCAATAATTGTCCCTTTATGAATAAGCGTTCTTGCAACTCTTTTGATTTCTTCCCCCATTTTATCCTTCCTTTCCGGTCTTGCAGCAACGCCCGGACTTACCGTCAAACGGTCAGCCGCACGCTCTTACTGCGCAAGCAGCTTTTCGATGCTGGCCAGCTTTACGCACAAAACAAAGAGATCCGTCGCCTCCACCATTTCTTCTGCAGTAGGGAATGTCGGCGCAATCCGGATATTGCTGTCATGCGGATCTTTCCCATACGGAAAAGGAGCGCCTGCCTTTGTCAGCGTCACACCTGCCTCTTTACATTTCCGCACAATGTTTTTCGCACAGCCGTCCATGGCCTCAAAAGAAATAAAATAACCGCCCCGCGGCTTTACCCAGCTTCCGATGCCAAGACCGCCCAATTCTCTTTCCAATACAGCCAGCACAGCCTCAAATTTAGGCCGTATAATAGCGGCATGCTTTTTCATATGCTCCTTTACGCCTTCTATATCTTTAAAATACCGGGCATGACGCAGCTGGTTGATTTTATCATAGCAGATCGTTCTGATCGACATAGATTTTTTAATCGCATTCAGGTTTGCCTCAGACGCCGCCATCGCCGCGATTCCCGCGCCTGCCATACTGATCTTTGATGTTGAACCAAACATATATACGATATCCGGATTTCCAGCTTTCTCACACTCCTCCAAAATATCCAATATTTCATCCTGTTCATCTTCGTACAAATGATGCACTGCATACGCGTTGTCCCAATAAATACGGAAATCCGCCGCCGCAGGCTTCAACGCGGCAAATCTTCTCACCGTATCATCGGAATAGGAAATTCCCTGGGGATTCGAATATTTGGGTACACACCAGATTCCTTTCACTGCTGCATCTTCCGACACATATTTTTCCACCAAATCCATATCCGGACCGGTAGAAGTCATCGGAATATTGACCATTTCAATGCCGAAATGCTCCGTAATCGTAAAATGTCTGTCATATCCCGGAACCGGACATAAAAACTTCACTTTTTCCAGTTTGCACCATGGAGTGCTTCCCATAACGCCATGGGTGAAAGACCTGCAGACCGCATCATACATGACCGAAAGACTTCCATTTCCAAGCACAATCACCTTGGAAGGGTCACTGACTCCCATCACAGCAGCCATCAACTTTTTGGCTTCCATAATACCGTCCAGTTCCCCGTAATTCCGGCAGTCTGTACCGTCCTCCGCCTTCATATCACAGTCTACATCCAAGGCGCTCATCAGTCCCATGCCCATATCCAGCTGCCCTTTTTCCGGTTTTCCTCTGGACATATCCAGATGAAGCCCCTTGCCCTGTGCCTCCTTATATGCAGCATCCAACTCTGCCTTGCATGCAAGCAGTTCCTCTTTGCTCAATTCTTTGTATGGTTTCATATTACGCACCGTCCTTCAGTATCTTTTTTCCTGGCTGCTTTGTCTAATTGGATAATTGTATACAATTAAACATCACACACTCCTGCTATTCTACTACAAGATCAAAAAATACACAAGGGCTATTTTTATTGCGTTTTGGAAAATGATTATTATGAATCAATATCCTCACTTGCCGCTACTGCAGACACTACAGACGAAACTGCGGCAACAACTACCACCGCGATAATAATAACCAGCATACCACCCATTAAAACTAACATAAGAAACCTCCTTCTATTGCTATCAACACATTTTTTACCATTTAGGTCTTTCCTATACAACAGCGCTGCACCGCCATCCTGCACCGCTTATCTTTTCCGCGTATATTATAGCACAACATGATCGAGTAGGGAAGACTTTCCCTTTCTCGCGCACGACAAACGCATGAATGAACAAATTGCAAACATTTGTCGTGTTTCTCCTGCGCCGCGCGCCCGTCAGCTTTTGCTGACATTTTTCCTTTGGCCGCCTGTGTACATAAAAAAAGGAAACGCTTCTGCGTTTCCTTTTCCCATAAGTAAAACGATTCTATTTTGCATAATCGATTACACGAGATTCACGGATAAGATTGACTTTAATCTGTCCCGGATATTCCAACTCAGCCTCTATCTGCTTGGAAATATCGCGCGCCAGAAGCACCATATCAGAATCCGTAATCTGTTCCGGAACTACCATTACACGAACCTCTCTACCTGCCTGAATAGCAAAAGATTTGTCTACACCTTTGAAATTGTTTGTGATTTCTTCCAATTGTTTCAATCTGCTGGTATATGTTTCTACTGTTTCCCGCCTTGCGCCTGGCCTTGCCGCAGAAATCGTATCTGCCGCCTGCACAAGACAGGCAATCAGGGATTGTGGTTCCACATCGCCATGGTGGGACTCCACGCTGTTGATAATGACAGGACCTTCTTTATATTTCCTGCACAATTCAACGCCGAGCTGAATATGGGAACCTTCCATCTCATGATCCACTGCCTTACCGATATCATGCAGCAGCCCTGCACGTTTGGCAAGCCTTACATCCAGCCCAAGCTCCGCAGCCAGCAGTCCTGACAACTGCGCAACTTCAATAGAATGCTTCAATGCATTCTGTCCATAGCTTGTTCTGAATTTCATCTTGCCAAGCAGTCTCACAAGTTCGGGATGAATGCCATGCACACCGACTTCCAGTGTAGCGGCCTCTCCTTCTTCCTTGATCATGACTTCCACTTCTTTTTGGGCCTTTTCCACCATTTCTTCGATTCTCGCCGGATGAATCCGTCCGTCGACAATCAGTTTTTCCAGCGCAATGCGGGCTACTTCCCGGCGGATTGGATCAAAACCGGACAGGATAACCGCTTCCGGTGTATCGTCAATGATCAAATCCACTCCTGTCATTGTTTCGAGAGTCCGGATATTCCTTCCCTCTCTGCCGATAATCCTTCCCTTCATCTCATCGTTTGGAAGCTGTACCACAGAAATCGTCGTTTCGGATACATGGTCAGCAGCGCATTTTTGAATGGCAGTCACAACATATTCCTTTGCCTTCTTGTCTGCCTCTTCCTTTGCCCGGCTTTCCAACTCCTTGATCATCACAGCCGTTTCATGTTTTACTTCATCTTCCACAGTTTTCAACAAATACTCTTTTGCCTGTTCGGAGGTTAATCCAGAGATTCGTTCCAGTTCCTGTACTCTTTGCTCATTGAGCTTGGAAATCTCAACTTTAAGCTTTCCAAGTTCTTCTTCCCTTACTGTCAGCGCCGCTTCTTTTTTTTCTATGGAATCGGCCTTTTTATCGATGTTCTCTTCTTTCTGCTGGATTCTTCTTTCAGAACGCTGTACTTCAGCGCGGCGTTCCTTGATTTCTTTATCGAGTTCATTCTTCGTACGAATGGACTCTTCTTTAATCTCAAGCAAGCCTTCTCTTTTCTTGGTTTCCGCAGTTTTTAAAGCTTCGTCGATGATCTCTCTCGCCTTTTCCTCCGCATTGCCTATCTTCGTCTCCACGACCTTCCTGCGATAGGATATCGCTGCCGCAGCAGACACCGGCACTGCAATCAGAAGCGTAACAACTACCGCTACTACTACATAAAGTGGCATGTACAGGAGCACCTCCTTATTCATTTTTCATTGTACAAATATCTGATATAGGGTATAGCGCTTTATACCCTAAATGTCAAAAACTACAACAAATTAATTTTATACGCAATTTGGTGTTATGTCAAGTAAAATGAATTTCGGAGCACGGAAATGAAGCAGACACATCCAGAAACCTCTTGGAGATCATCCGAGTTTTGTAATCACCACCTGCTCCATGAGCGTATCGACCAATTCTTTTTCAGGAGGTTTGGTGCCGATTGTAGTCACTGCGCCTGCAGAAGCTGCCATACACAGACGCACCGTGTCGTCAGCATCCAGTTGATTGTCCCATGCATAAGCCAGCGCCGCCACCATTGCGTCGCCCGCTCCCACTGTGGAATGCGCTTTTACGGGGAGCGCCGGACACTCCGCTTCATAGCCGCGGGATACAAACACCGCACCGTCTTTTCCCATGGAGACAGTTACCATGCCAACACCCTGTTCCACAAATTTCCTCGCCAGCCCCAGCAGCTCTTCTTTGTCGGCATGGCCGGTAAAGCCCGCATATGCTTCCAGCTCGATTCGGTTTGGTTTCATCATATCCGGCAGTGCGGACAATGCATTACGGAACAATTCCCCATCTGCATCCAACAGAACCTTTGCCCCTTTTCCATGTGCCAGCCGAATCATCTTTGCATAAATTCCCGTATCTACTCCGCCGGGAACGCTCCCTGATAAAATAAATAAAGTATCTTCTTTGGCATATCCTTCCAGTTTCCCCAACAGTTCCTCCAACTGTCTCCGGTCAATCGCAGGCCCCGGTTCGTTCAGTTCCGTTACCGTTCCCGAAGCTTCAAAAACCTTTGTGTTGGTTCTGGTTTCTCCGTCCACTGCCACAAAATCACAGGCAATTCCTTTTGCCTTCAGCACAGACGCTATCGTCCGTCCGGCGTTTCCGCCCAGGAATCCGGTTGCGATACTTTCTCCGCCCAATTCACGGAGTGTCTTTGATACGTTAATGCCTTTGCCGCCCGCGTCATATTCCACTTTCCGAATCCGGTTCAAACCGCCAGGCTGAAAACAGTCGAGTTCAACCGTTTTATCAATTGCCGGGTTCATTGTCACCGTAATAATCATAACTGTCCTCCATTACCTGCCTGACCAGCTCCGGTGAAAATCCCTTCCGGTAAAAATAAGCATAGATTCGCCTTTTTCCCTTGTCATCCGCTTCCTGCCACGTAAACTGTTTCTTTTCCAGCAACCTGCGAATCATAGCTGCCTCATCAGGAACAAAGCCGTCCGCCTCCAGCGCTTCTATCGCAGAACCGATCAGTTCCCTTCGTATTCCTCTCTGCATCAGCTTTTGTTCGATCTCTTTTCTGCTGCGGCGCTCCGCCTGACAAGCTACATAATCATAGGCATATCTGGCGTCGTCCACATAGTGATACGATTTCACATACTCTACCGCTTCCTGGGCAATTTCCTGGCTGTAACCGCCAAGCTGCAGTTTATCCATAAGCTGCTTTTCCGTATACTGCCTGTTTTTTAAAAGGTTCATAGCGCGCAGCTTTGCACGTTTGGGAAGTACCTTCGTCTGCAATTCCCATAAGGCTTCCTCTTCCAGCTCCATTCCTTCTCTGATCTGATATTTCCGCAGTTCTCCTTTGTATAATACAAACGCAAATGTACCGTCCAGATACACCCTTGTCCTTTTCTTTGAGACTTCCTCGATCCCCGTTACCTTCATCTATCTTGTCAGCTCTCCTTCTGCTCCGCCGCTGCTTTTTTCTCCGCCGCCTTTTTCCCGGCCGCTTCTTTTTTGCTTACAACCTCCGCTTTTTTGTCCGCATCTTTTTCTCCGGCCGCCTCTTCGTCAGACTTGCCGCCAAGCTGATAGTTCTCTCTCACCTTTTTTTCCACTTCTGCGCAGATCTCCGGATTGTCTTTCAAATACTGCTTTGCATTCTCGCGTCCCTGACCGATCTTGCCGCCTTCATAAGCATACCACGCGCCGCTCTTATTGATTACGCTGCATCCTGCCGCCAAATCAAGAATATCTCCTTCTCTGGAAATACCCTGTCCGAACATAATATCAAACTCTGCTTCCTTAAAAGGAGGGGCAATCTTATTTTTCACAACTTTAACTCTTGTACGGTTGCCGATTACCTCGCCGCTCTGTTTCAAAGATTCGATCCTCCTCACATCCAGACGGACAGACGAATAAAATTTCAGAGCGCGCCCTCCCGTGGTCGTCTCAGGGCTGCCAAACATAACCCCCACTTTCTCACGCAGCTGATTGATAAATACTACCGTACAATTGGATTTGCTGATTACCGCCGTCAGTTTCCGAAGCGCCTGCGACATCAGTCTGGCCTGCAGGCCTACATGACTGTCCCCCATTTCGCCGTCAATTTCCGCCTTAGGAACAAGCGCGGCAACAGAATCCACCACGATCAAATCAATAGCGCCTGAACGTACCATCGTTTCCGTAATCTCCAACGCCTGTTCTCCATTGTCCGGCTGGGAGATATAGAGATTATCAATATCCACGCCGATATTTTTAGCATATACTGGGTCAAGTGCATGCTCTGCATCAATAAAGCCTGCAATGCCGCCTCTTTTCTGTACTTCTGCAACCATATGCAGCGTAACGGTAGTCTTACCGCTCGATTCCGGTCCATAGATTTCTATAATTCTGCCTTTGGGAATGCCCCCGAGTCCCAAGGCAATGTCAAGACTCAGTGAACCTGTCGGAATTGTCTCCACATTCATCTGCACATTGGGATCGCCCAGCTTCATCACCGCTCCCTTGCCAAACTGCTTCTCAATCTGCACCAGAGCAGCGTCCAATGCTTTTAATTTATCATCTTTTTCCATATCCATTCTCCTTATTTTCAAATAGAACATTTGTTCTTATAACAGAATAAAACATCTGTTCGGTTTTGTCAATTGTTTTTTGTTTTTCTTTTTGGGTAGATAGCAGAAAGGAAACGAACCACTCCATCCGGGACGCAAAGCCGCTGACTGCCCTGCATCCCGTATAAAAGACGTACGTCTGAATAGAATTTCAGAATTTCATTAGATACTTTTCATAATCCTTGTATGTGACCGTGACCCAGCCGCTGGCTCCGCCGCCGCTGTAGTTCAGTCCCACTTCCATGCCAAGCGGTGTATAATACGCAATCACAGAGTCTTTATCCCGCAAAACCTCAGCCAGCTCTTCGTCCGAAAGAGAATCCAAATAATCAATGCTGCCGTTCTGCTCATTGTTCCTTTTGCGGAATTCCTCTGCAAACGCAGAATCAATACGCAGAAGACTTCCATTGTCCAGAACAACTCCGTTTTTCACGTCAATATTGATCGGATAAAGATCTACATGATACTCGTCGTCCACAATGACATATTCATCCATCACAAGACTGATCATATCCGCATCGTTATATGTCACATAAGTGGTGGTATACACAGCGTAACTTTCCCCATATTCCGCATAATAAGAGTATCTCGGAAAATCAACCGCGTAATAAAGGGCGACTGTTTCCAACGCTTCATTCAGCTGGTCGATATTCGGTATACCGTCCCCCTTGAGCGCAAAATAATTGATCACCACATCAATATCGTTATCCGGATCTTCATTTGTGTAGGACTTCGTCACAAACGAATAGTCTACATTTTCATTAATGGCGTCACACGGTCCATAGTAATATTTATCATCTGCCGAGGGCGTATACGTCTCCTCTTCACCGGACGCCCCGTCTCTGTCATATGGAACATAAGCCTCGGGTCCGTTACCATCCTCATACTCCCCGGAATCATATTCTCCGGCATACCAGTCCGTCGCACCCACTTCCGTACTGGCATATTTCATTAGAAAATAACCGTAAAAGTAGCTGCCGATGACCGTTGCCGCCAACACAAGAATACCGGCTACAATCCCTACAATGGTCCAGACTCTGTACTCTTTTTTCGGCTTCATATAAGGGTCATACTGCCCCTGGTAATTTGGCTGGCCATAGTTTGGGCCCGGCTGCATATACCCCTGGTAATTTGGCTGACCGTAATTTTGACCGGGCTGTACATACCCCTGCCCGCAGCTCTGGCCCGGCTGCACATACCCCTGGTAATTTGGCTGACCGTAATTCTGACCGGGTTGTACATACCCCTGGTTCTGATAAGAGGACTGCCCGCAGCTCTGGCCCGGCTGTGCATAGCCCTGGTTTTGATACGGACTCTGCTGTTCATAATTCTGTCCCTGGTATGAACCCGGCTGCCCAAAACTCTGCCCCGGCTGCACATAGCCGGAATCCTGACGGCCCGGAAGCGGTTCGGAAGCGCTTTGATATCCGCCGTTATCCATAGTCTGCCCGCCGTCCTGTTCCGGCGCTTCCTGCGGATAATACTGGGAAGAATACACACCCCGGCTATTTTTCCGGTTACATTCCGGACAGACGCCATTTTCCATCAATGCGCCGCACTTAGGACAAAAACTATAGTTTTCCCCTGATTGATCGTTCATATCTGCTACCTCACAATTTAACGAAAAGTAACTTCGCTATAATATTCCAGAATACACTGACGCATCAATGTCAAAGCGGCAGTCACGCTGCTTTCGCGTATCCTGCTTCGATTCCCTGAAAAATTATACTCTTTTACTTTCACCTTGCCGCGCACACTGCACGCAATATATACCAGACCGACCGGTTTCACGACGCTGCCGCCGTCAGGACCGGCGATGCCCGTCACAGCCACCGCTACATCCGCCTTGGAAGAGACTGCCGCTCCTTTGGCCATCTCTTTGGCCACACTCTCGCTGACTGCACCGTGCTTATCAAGCGAAGGTTTTTTTACGCCCAGCAGCTTGTGCTTTGCTTTATTAGAATACGTAACATGGCCTGACTTGAATACTTCGGACACGCCCGGCACATTGGTCAGCCTGGCCGAAAGAAGTCCGCCTGTACAGGATTCCGCTGTTGTTACCGTCAAACGGTTTGCCAGAAGCAGATCCACTACCGCCTGTTCCAATGTCACATTCTCGTCCGTTGTATACACATTCATACCAAACCGGTTCTTCAGTTCCTTCACCACCGGTTTGACCAGCTTTCTCGCCTCTTTTTCCACCGACGCCCTGGCCGTGACCCGCAAATGCACCTCGCCTGTCTTCGCATAAGGCGCAATTGTAGGGTTCTCCTGGGATGCGATCAGATCTGCCGCTATCGTTTCCGCTTTGCTCTCACCGATACCGCACAGCTTCACCGTCTGCGAATAAATAACGCCCGGCTCCGCTTCCGACAGATAAGGCCGGATTGCCGTCTCAAACATGGGAATCAACTCTCCCGGAGGACCCGGCAGCAAAATAACACGTTTGTCCGCCGCTTCGATAATAATACCTGGAGCCGTACCATTGTCATTATCTATGACGATGGCGCCTTCCGGAACCATAGCCTGTTTCCAGTTATTATCCGTCGGCTGCATTTTCCGCCTGTTAAAAAACTCCTGTATCCGCTCTCTGGAATGCGCATCCATCCGCAGTTCTCTGCCAAGCACTTTCGCCGCCGTCTCTTTTGTCAGATCATCCTGCGTGGGGCCCAGCCCCCCTGATAAAATCACAATATCAGCGCGCCCCAGCGCCGTTTGCAGCGTCTGTGCCAGCCGCCCTTCATTGTCTCCCACAACCGTCTGATAAAAACAGGAGAGCCCAAGGCCCGCACATTGCTCTGCCAGATAAGCGGCATTGGTGTTCACAATGTTACCGAGCAGAATTTCTGTCCCTACCGAGATCAGTTCCACTGTCATCTTATTTGTCCTCCATAAATACCTGTCTGTTCTTTGCCATATAGTCAACCAATGACACAATCGTCAGTATTACGGCAATCCAGGTCACGACTGCCGTCACGATCTGCAGCGCGCTGATATTCACAATCAGCAGACAGATCATAACCATCTGAAACGTCGTTTTATACTTCCCCCAATAACTGGCCGCAATCACAATTCCGTTGTCTGCGGCAATCTGGCGCAGACCGCTGATAATAAATTCACGGCTGATGATTACGATCACAATCCAGGCGGCGAGTCTGTCCATTGCAGACAGACAGATCAAAGCCGCACTGACAAGCAGTTTGTCTGCCAGCGGATCCATCAGCTTTCCAAAATTGGTAACGAGGTTATATTTTCTTGCAATCTTTCCGTCCAGCAAATCCGTCAGGCTTGCCGCAACAAAAATACCCAGAGCAATCCATTTGTCCGCATCGCCGCATATCTGCACAAGCATAAATACTACAAAAAAAGGAATCAAAATAACGCGCAGCATCGTCAGCTTATTCGGTAAGTTCATTACATATCTCTCCTATCAAGTCATATTCATTGGAACCTGTAACCACGGCTCTGACAAAATCTCCGCTCATCAGCTCCCTGTCCGTGTGCAGAAACAAAAATCCGTCTACTTCCGGCGCGTCTTTATAGGTTCTGGCAATATACACGTTTTCTTCCGGCAGTCTGCCTTCTATGAACGCATCCAGCGTCGGCTTCTGCGCCGCCATATCTTCCGCTTTTTCAAAAGCAATTGCCTGCTGCAGCGCCATCAGTTCATCCCTGCGCCGCGCTTTCGTCTCTTCGGGTATCTGGTCTTCCATCAAAGCCGCCGGCGTACCTTCTTCCGCAGAATAGGTAAACACGCCAAGCCTGTCAAATTCCGCCTCATTTACAAAACGGTACAACTGTTCGTAGTCATCCTGGGTTTCTCCCGGAAAACCTGTAATCAGCGTCGTGCGCAGACAGATATCCGGTATCTCCTCCCGTAGTTTTGCGATTATTTTACGCAGATCTTCCTTCGATGTTTTTCTCCCCATTCTTTTCAAAATCCTATTGCTCGCATGCTGAATCGGCAGGTCCAGATAATGACAGATCTTTTCCTGCGTTTTGATAACTGTAATCAGTTCATCTGTTATCTCCTCCGGGTAACAATATAAAATCCGTATCCACCGCAGACCGCTGATCTTACACAGTCTGCGCAGAAGCAGCGGCAGACTCTTTGTACCGTATAGGTCCATGCCGTACAATGTGGTTTCCTGCGCGACAAGAATCAGCTCCCGCACACCATTTTCCACCAGTTCTGACGCTTCCGTCAAAAGACGTTCCATCGGAACGCTCCTGTAACTGCCCCGCACTTTGGGAATAATGCAATATGTGCAGTGCTTATCGCAGCCTTCCGCAATCTTCAAATATGCAAAATGCCCGCCTGTCGTAACAATCCGCCTGCTCCGGCTGCTCTCTCGGCCGCTGCTAAGCTCTGTAAAATAATTCCGCCCTTTTCCTGCCAGTATTTCGTCGACTGCATCCGCAATCCTGTCAATAGACGCCGTCCCCAGTACGGCATCCACTTCCGCAATCTCTTCTCTGATCTCATCCTGATACCGCTGCGCCAGACAACCGGTAACGATTAACGCCCGGATTTTTCCCGCCTTTTTCAGTTCCGCCATCTGCAGTATATTCTGTATGCTCTCTTCTTTTGCGTCATTAATAAAACAGCACGTATTAACGACGATCACATCCGCCTGCTCTTCATCGTTGGTGAAGGAATACCCTCTTTCCGCAAGTGTGCCCAGCATGACTTCCGAATCCACCAGATTCTTATCGCATCCAAGGGATACAAACAATACGTTCATCGCTTCTGCCTTTTATTCTTCTTCATTCAATATTTTAATCTCAGATTTATCCAGTTCCTCGATTGCAACGGAAAGCGGTTTTTTGCCTGCCGACTCCACATAAGCATCCTCGCCGCCGATTAACTGGCGGGCGCGCTTGGAAGTAGCCATTACAATCGAATATCTGCTGTTTACAACAGGCGCCTCTCCCTCCTCAACCTCACTGTTTACGACTTTCATCAAATCCGAATATGATGGATGTAACATTATTTTTCTCCTTTCGACAGTTCCTCTAACTGTGTTCTGATATTGGCTATAAACGCTTCATTGCGCAGAGGCGCGCTGTGGGCGCCCTGAATCAATGCATGCATCTGTTTTACACATGTCTCCAGATCATCATTAATCACAAGATAATCGTATGCTTCAATTCCTTCCGCTTCCTCTCCCGCACGGGAAAGTCTGGCGCGTATGATCTCCTCTGTCTCTGTGCCTCTGCCGCACAGTCTCCGTTTCAGTTCCTTCATGCTGGGCGGTGTCACAAATAAAAGCAGCGCCGACGGAAAACGCTCCTTTATTTTCAGCGCACCCTGTATTTCGATTTCCAGGATCACATCTTTTCCATGTTCCAGCTGCTTCTCCACATACTCTTTCGGAGTTCCGTAATAATTGCCGCAGTACTGCGCATATTCCACCAATGCACCGTCGGCTATCTTTTTTTCAAATTCTTCCTTGGAAATAAAAAAATAATCCTTCCCCTCCGTCTCGCCGGGTCTGGGAGCTCTTGTCGTCATGGAAACGGACAAAGCATACGCGTCATACGTCTTCACAAGCTGTTTCATGAGCGTCCCTTTGCCTGCGCCCGAAAAACCCGATACCACGACTAAAATTCCTTTATGCTTCATCCTCTCCCACCTTTTCTGACTGTACTCTGCCCGCAATCGTCTCCGGCAAAAGCGCAGACAGCACAAGCTGGTTATTCTCCATCACAAGAACCGCTTTTGTTTTTCTGCCCTGGGTAGCGTCGATTGCCGTACCGTTTTCTTTTGCCTTCTGCACCAGCCGTTTTACCGGCGCGGAATCCGGCGTCACGATTGCTATCATTTTACTTGTATTTACAATGTTGCCAAATCCGATATGAATTAACTGATTCAAATGCTCTCTCCGTTTTATTCAATATTCTGTATCTGTTCCCGTACCTTCTCAATCGCAGTCTTTAGTTCAATGGCATGATTCGAAATCTCAATGTCCGTCGTCTTTGACAGGATCGTATTGGCTTCCCGGTTCATCTCCTGCGCGATGAAATCCAGCTTGCGTCCTACGCCGCCGCCCGCAATAAGCGCCTCCCGCGTCTGTGCAATATGGCTTCTAAGCCTGACCAGTTCTTCATCCACACATACCTTATCTGCAAATATGGCCACTTCCGTAAGAAGCCGCGCCTCGTCGACCGCCGTATCCTCTAAAAGCTCCTCTACCTTTTCCCGCAGCCTTTTCCTGTACGCCTCAATGATCTCCGGCGAACGCTGCGCAATATAATCCACATCCCCGGCCATATCGTCCAGTTTGAGAAGGAGATCCTGTTTGAGATTTTCTCCTTCCGCCATCCGCGCCTGCACAAACTCCTGCGCCGCACCGGATACCGCTCTTTCCAGCCCCCGCCAAAGCGCTTCCTCATCGACTGTCTGCTCTTCCATCGTAAACACTTCCGGATACCGGGACAGTGTGGAAACCCTGACATCGTATTCCAGGGAAAACTCTTTTGCCATCTGCTGCAGATACTTCCTGTATTCTTCTGCTACATCTCTGTTGTATTTGACACAGACACTGTTTTCGGTATCATCTTCATAGGAAATAAAAACGTCCAACTTTCCCCGCTCCACATATTTTTTCAGCAGCCCTCTGACTGAGGATTCAAAAAAGCCAAGCTTTTTCGGCATCTTGATATTGACATCCAGATATCTGTGGTTTACCGCTTTCATCTCTACCGTAAATTTACGCTCCGCTTCGGATACCTCACACCGCCCGAAGCCTGTCATACTCTTTATCATTCTGCACGTTACCTTCTTTATCCCAAAAGGGTATTATTTTTCATTATAGAACAAGAACAGATTCCAGTCAAGGACAGGGCCGTGGAAATCAGTTTTGCGTCGAAAAACGCAAATGCAGGATATACACAGAAATTTATGCCGGGCCGGGCCTGGGAAAACCGATTCTGAATGTTCATAAAATGTTTCCTCCTGCCTTTGTCATGCGCGCTCCCCGGCGCCTATTTGCATATTTCCGTAAAATGATGTACGATATTATTTTATAGGAGGTATCATTATGAAAAATAGAAAAGCGCTTAGCCTGTTTTTATGCATCGGCATTGCGTGCAGCCCCCTCCACGCTTCTGCCAACGAAGGTTTTTCCTGGAAAATCATATCAGACGAATCGTCAGAAGAAAACATAGAGGACAGTCCGGAAAAGCAGGAGTCCAAAGAGGCGGATGAAGAACAGGAACCCGAAGACGCCTCCGCTGCAGAGGAGGAAAAGGAAGCGTCTGACGAAGAAAAAGACGACAGCGAAGAAGAGATCGAAGGGAAAAAAGACGACGAGGAGGATGACGAGGACGACGAGGAGGAAGATGACGACGAGGAAAGCCGTTCAAAGTATCCTTCCAAAAACATTTATTCCAAACTCGAAATGGAAGAAATGATCGAAAAAAAATATAAGGAACTGAAAAAGGCCTACGAAATAAAAGACAAATTCCAAAAAACAAAGGAGATCGACCGTATTGATTCCTTTATTTTAAATTTCTGTGGAGACCCCCTGAAGAATAAAAAGATCGCATTTCTGGGCGACAGCATCACGGCCGGAAACGGAGGCACGCTGACCCCTGACGGCGGCGGACTTGATTATACGGATTTTATTGCCAAATATACCAACGCGGAAATTGTCAATCTCGGCATCGGCGGAACTCCGTTTGACGGCAATGAAAATGACGATGCCCTTGTTTACCGATATAAGGATATCCCCGGCGACTCTGACATCATCGTCCTCTTTGGCGGCATCAACGACCTTTTTGCAGGTTCCGAACATTTTGGCTCGCTGGATGAGCCCGAAAAGGGAACTTACTGCGGCGACATCAACGAAACGTTCAAACAGATCGGCAGCCGTTACCCGGATGCAGAAGTTTACGTGGTAATCACTTATCCGAACAAAATGGAAGATTATAAGGAATATACCAATGAAGACTGGCAGGTCTATGCAGACGTCCAGATTGAATTGGCGGATCAATACGATTTCCATGTAATCGACCTCTACCGGGAAGGATTTTTAGACAGTAAAGACAGTAAAATCAGAAATGCTTTTTTCAAGGATGACATCCATCCGGACGATCTGGGCAGCGAAATCCTTGGCCGGCATATCCTCGTCCATTTGATCGAAGATTACTTATAGCGAAGCAGACGCAATAGCAACCCCGCGACAGGCTGACAAGCAGCGAATCTGCGGGGTTGCCGATCTCTCTATCGCGTCCGGCCTGCGCCGGATTATTTACTTCACAATCTCTACATCGTCTTCTATACCTTTCAGATCTCCCGCCGGATTCTCACTGATATTCAGATATTTCAAATGTTCCGCCTGCACCAGCGGAGAAAGATCCGTGATATAATTATCTTTCACGCTCAGCCGCGAAAGATTTTTCAGCTCCCTCACAAATTCCAGATCTGTCAGCTCATTGCTGTCCAGATACAGTTCCTGCAGATTAGGAAATTTAGCCAGAAAATCAAGGTGTTCACTGAAATCCACATCATCATACCATGCATCGACCATGCCGTTATAGGCCTCTACATAATAATTCTCATGCAGCTCCATCCCATTCATCGCCAGTACGCGAAGCGACGGATTTTCTTTGATCCGGTCAAAATTAATTTCAAATTTGCCCGCATTCAAGTATAATTCTTCCAGTCCCTGATGGTTAAAAATAGAAGATACATCCCCATAAGCCTGCAGTCCATAATCATAGCCAATCCATCCGCTGCCGTCCAGATTTCCGTTAAAATCCACATATTTTAAATTTGTCATACCGTCAAGAAACTGTATAGACTGAATATAATGGGATGAGGAATTCCATACGGAATAGAAGGTCAGCCGTTCCACCCCCGTGAGCGTGGAAAGCGCTTCCGCTCCGTCTATATTACAGCTATGGATAGACAACTCCCGCAGGTTCTGCAGGCCGCGGAGCGACGAAACGGACATAAAGCCGCAGATATCCAGTTTTTCAAGTCCGGTCAGGCCGGACAAATCCGGATCCGTCTGGTAAGTCATTTTGTCAATTGTAAGCTCTTTCAGCCATGTCATTCTTCCCACAGACGCATAATCTTTGATTTCATTATTACCAGCCAGACGCAGACTTTCTAACCCGGTCAACTCCGCAAGCGGCTCCACACTAATCACGGAACTGTTTTCCAGAGACAAAACGGTCAGATTAGGCAGACCTTTTAAAAAACCCACATCCTTTATACGATCAGAGCTGATAGACAATGACTCCAAACCTGTCATAACGGAAACAGCGGTATAATCTGTCACCCTGACTACATCGTCGTCCGGTATCAGGCTGTCGGAAATAACCGTATCCACCAGGGTAAGCATTTTGAGATGTTTCAGCGCAACCAGTTGTTTCAGATTGGTATCAGGCAAATTTTCCACAGACAACCGCTCCAGATTGGCAAAGGAAACAATGCCCTCTATTGAATCAATATGTCTTAGATCCAGTTCCGTTATCTGCCCGGGATCCGCAACCATATCCGCAATCTCCGACAACTCCACACCATCCGCAGACAGCCCCTTTAACTGTGTCAGAACGCTCAAATCGACATCCTGAGACAGACTCCCGATATCAAGAAATACAAGGCCTGTAAAATTCTCAATATTTCTATCGTCCCATCCCAGCCCCGAAAATACGGCTGTCCTGATTTCCGCGTTATCGGTATAGGGATCATCAAAGCTATACCATACCCGCGTCTCATCAGCGTAAAAATCTATTTTCAAATATTTCACCTTTGAAAGGTCCTGCGGGGTAACGCCTTTGGTCTTGCCGAACATTTCTTCCGTTATGGCATCATATAACGGACTGGCCGGGACAGTCTCTTCCTCCGGCTCTGCCGCACCGCCATAATCAAAATACGTCTCAGAAGATGCAGCATACTGGCTGCCGGAATGCCGCGGGGAAGAAGATGAAATGCCCACAGCAATCACTAGCAGACAGATAAAAAGAAGGAAGCAGCCTCCCGCTACCGCCAGGGCCGTCGCCGTAACCGCCTTATCTTTCCTTGCAGCCGCCGGATCCTGATATACCCTGATAGGCTGATTGCCGTAAAAATTATAGTTCGTAATATTCTGCGTTCTGCCCTGGTCCAGTAGAAACTGGTTCCCGCAATATTCACAAGTAATCAGTCCTGATTGGGAATTCTGCGGATTCAGTCTTGCGCCGCAGGACGGACAGTTGACTTCGACTATTTTCATATCCCGCTCTCCTTATCTTAAGAATATGCAGATCGTCTGCAATGGAGTACAATCCGCATTTCCATTGTAACACGGCCGCGTCTAAAATCAAAGGATTCCTTCTACATAAAGCAGGATAACAGCCCTCTTATTCCTCTATCTCGATTTTGTAACGCCCGCACCATTCCCTGGCCACTTTTTTACAGGCATCCTCACGGTATCTGCGCCACCGTTCCTCAAGTCCCAGATCATACAGTTTCTCCATGAATTTATCAGACGCATCTTTTCCTCTGACCGCTCTTTCCAATATATCCTGTTCCCTGCCTTCCTGCAGTTCATATATAAACTCTTCAATCATAAAATATTCGTCTATATCGTACTGCCGCGGCACGGGAATATAGTCTATCACCTGCTCCTCCCTGCTCCTTTCAAGCAGGGCAGGATTCGCATCTCCATTTACCGCTTTCTCAGACACCCGTACAATGCCGCCTGTTTTCGTCTCATAATAATATTCTGCCCCTGTTCTGCCAGAATCAATTGCCTTGACCACATCCTGCAGTTTCACTCTCATTTTATCCACCATCTCACAGCAATTTCTGATTTAACCGCGCCGCTCACGATTCTTCCTTTGTCCGGAAAGGATTGTGCAGGGCTGATTGATAGGTTTCGATGGAAATCTGCCCCTTTTCGAACAGGCTCTCCAGTGTATGCTCCATCAGAATATTTCCTGCTGCCTCTGTCATCTGTATGCTGTTCTGTATACAGGGCGTTCTGCCTTCCCGGATCAGATCACGGATCGCCCCGTCCACCTTCATAACCTCACATGCCAGCACTCTTCCCCCTCCGTATTTGCGCGGCAAAAGCTCCTGCGACAATACTGCCCGCAGCGTCATAGAGAGCTGCTGCCGGATCTGCTGCTGCCGGTCGGCCGGGAAAGCGCCCACGATACGGTCTACCGAATCCGCCGCGGAATTGGTATGTACTGTCCCAAATACCAGATGCCCCATTTCCGCCGCTGTCAAAGCCGCCTCTATCGTATCCGGGTCATGCATCTGTCCTACCAGTATAACATCCGGATCCTCCCGCAGCGCCGCCCGCAGTCCGTTCGAGAAACTCTTCGTGTCTTTTCCCACCGCTCTCTGGTTAATGACACATTTGTCGGGCGTATAAATATATTCGACCGGATCTTCCAGCGTCAGAATATGTTTTTGCTGCGTATGATTGATATGATCTAAAATCGATGCCAGCGTGGTGGATTTCCCGGAACCGGCTTCACCGGTGACCAATACAATACCCTGACGATACCAAGGGAACTCCGCTACCGCATCCGGCAGTCCCAGTTCGTCCAGTTTGGGAATCTTGTCACGGAGCAGACGGATCACGGAAGAATAATGCCCCTGCTGCATAAATACATTCAAACGGCAGCGGATATCCGCAATTTTACATCCTCCGTCCAGTTCGCCGTTCTGCACCAGTGTACCAAACCGGCTTCCCGCCAGTACTTTTGCATATAACATGCATTCCGCATCCGTCAGGCGCTCAAGACCGTCCTCGCAAATCTGCCCGTCTATACGGAAATAAGGCGGAAGTCCATGCACCAGATGCAGATCAGAAGCACCCAGTTCATAGGCCCGTTTCACCAACTCTGTAATCGTCATACCATCTCCTCCTTGTTCTGCGCAATCCAGGATTTGGCCGCTGTGCAAAATTTGACTCTCATGCAGGCGATACTCCATTATAGCCACACTTCCTGATAATTGCGTATCATCACATCAAGCACAAAGTTCCCCTTCTCCGTATAACACAACATTTCCCCTCCCAATCTCACGGCCGCCTCCTGTATGGAAGTCAGGCCAAATCCATGCCCCTCCCCCTTTTTCTCCGTCTTTGGAATGCTCCCTTTCTCCACATACAAATCCTTCCGGCAGCAGTTTTTGATTCTCAGAATCAGATAATCCCGATTATATTTCATCTGCACGGACGCCTGCCGCTGTCCGCGGTCTAACTCTGCTACAGCGTCATAGGCATTTTCAAGCCCATTGGAAAGTATTCTGCACAACTCCATACACGGAAGCGCTTCCTCGCCGACTCTGATATCCAACCGCAAAGACCCGTCCATTTCCTTAAACTTCGGCATATAATAACTGAATACCGCATTCAGATACGGATTGGCGCAGTAATTGCGCTGAAACACTTCTATTTCAGACTCCATACTGTGCAGATAGCGTGCGGCCTCCTCTGTTTTTCCCGCCGCAAACAAACCGGACAGCGTAACGATATGCCCCCTCATATCATGTTTCATTTTCCGGATATACTGCTGGTTCTCAAGCTGCACCTCCAGCGAACGCTTCTGTTCCTGCAGAAGCCGTTCATTCTGCTGCCTGCGGTAAAACAATATCTGCCCATGGAGCGCCGCAAACATCGTCGCATAATTAAAAACCATCAATACCAAGATCAGTACGCACAACAGTACATCCTTCGGCCGATGCACAATACTGGTGGGAATATATAATAATATGGCCAGAATGATATAATACAGAAGCGTCATGCCCGTAAAAATCCCCCACCCCTTTGCCATAGAATCCTGCAGTTCCGCATACGGCTTCCTGAGAAAGCGGTAGGCAATATATTCCAGCAGCGGAAAAACCAGCAGCCTGCTCACAAACAGCAGAATGTACCTGCCTCCGCCCAAATAATGGTCCGCCAGCAGCGTCACGGCCGTAATCCATAACGACACCGTATCCACAAGGCAGAACGTAAACAGGAACTTAAAATTCCTGTCTCTGGAAAGCAGCAGAAAAAGCAGAAGACTCGGCGCGGTGCAGGTCAGAAGAAACCATTTGCCGACCACTTCTCCATATATGCCTACGCCGATACCGTTGATCAGAATCAAAATCCCAATACCGATGCCGGCGAGTATGTACGTTTTTTTTCGCGGATAACGGGAACGGAACAGAATGAAAAACAACAAAAAGACATGAACCATCACTAAATATGCAGACAATTCCCACAACAACTGCGGATGCATCAATCCACCTCCTCAAACAGTATTTCCTGATACCGCCTTTTCACTTCCGTATAATATCGTCTTGATACCGGAACTCTGCGGCCTGCAACTACAAGCTCGTTTCCTTCCCACCTGTCTGCCTGATACATATTCACAATAAAACTCTGATGGCAGCGGAAAAAAACCTCTCCGCACACCTGACGGGCCATTTCTTCCAGCTTTCCTTTGCACTCCTGAACCCGCCCGTCTTTACAATGAATATATAAAGTATGTTCCCTGCTGCTGATATAAAGTATCTGGCCATAAGGAATGGCGCCTGCCTGACCGCGCCATTTGTAGCAAAGACTCTGCTCTTTGTTTCTGACAATATTCCGTGAAACCCTTTTTATAAGCTGTTCGAGCATTTCCGCGTCCACCGGCTTTATCAGATACTGCATTGCATAGACATCATAAGCCTCTCTGTAAAATACGTCGCTGGAAGAAATAAAGCAGAGCGCCGCATCCTCGTCCTGCAGGCGCAGGCGTTTCGCCAGCTCTATCCCGTTCATGGCATCGTCCATATAAATATCCAGCAGATACAGGTCAAAGAGGATATGGCTGTTTTCCGCATCCGCAAGAAGCTGCGCCGCATCCGTATAAATTCTCACATCATGTCCGTCCAGAAAGGTTTTTAAAAGCAGAGCATCTTCATAACAATCATCACAGACCGCTATTTTCATCAGGTAAGTTCCTTTCTTTTTTTCTCTTTCATTATACCAATTATACCATACAATTTTTACCCCCCCCCGAGGTCAATTTTGCTCCAAAATCTGTCAATTTTGTACTTAGACGACAAAATCCGGCATGCCTGTCGAAACCGGGCTGCAAACGCCAGGCCATTCCATGGAAAGCAGTTTTCAAAAATAATGTCTATAACTTGAGACAAAAAGCGTTGCCGCCACAGGCGGCATAAAACTTATGTACAAAAACCGCTCAGAAAAACCAGCTTTTCTGAGCGGTTTATTGTACATATTGTTTACATTGCCCTGCAATGTAAACCTTTTGTCTCAAGTCATAAGTATTTATTTTTGAAAGCTGCTTTCCGCCATGCCACGTTTTCACCTATTGATTTTTTTGCACCGCCGGTATACGATAAAGCAAAACAGAAGCGGAGGACGATATATGATAAAATTTGACGAAAATTATGAATTGCTGAGCGGTATGTACAACGACGGATATTTTCCTGATTTTCTGGTAGACAAAATAAAAAAACTGATAGAGGATGTGATTGCCTTTTTAGAAAGCGGCGAAAGAGATCTAAAAAAAATCCAGGAAAAATTTGATCACATGACACTGGCAATCAACGATCTGCAGGACGAATTTGAAGAAAATGAAAGCGAACTGGAAACTGCCGCCAGAGACAGCATCGGTGAAACCGTAGCTTACATCCTGGAATGGTTTCAAATTGCCATCGACACAGAAGACGCCATCGGCAAACGCGACTGGTAGCTGGCAGCTTTGTTTTCGAATCCTGAACCGCAAAAAAGTCTTTCGAAGAGCCACGCTTCGAAAGACCTTTTTTCAGAGCTACCTAGCGGACTTGAACCGCCGACCTCATCCTTACCAAGGATGCGCGCTACCGACTGCGCCAAGGTAGCCTGCTGCCTGCAACAGCAAATGTACCGTAGATATCATACCCAATTTCCGGCAGTTTGTCAACAAATATTTCCTTTACCTGCCAATCGCCCGGCGCAGCTTGCTCTTAATCCGCTGCAGCGCATTATCCGTAGACTTATCGTCCCGGCCAAGCACCCTGGCGATCTGTACATATTTCATACCCGTCAGATACAAATCAAGCACTTGTTTTTCAAAACCGCTCAATTCCTTGTCGATGATCTTTTCCAGTACCTCAACATTTTCCTTATCAATCCATGCCTCCTCCGGGCTTTTATCAGAAAGAGAGCTGAGCACATTTACAAGCTCCGTTTCCTCTCCGCCGTTCTCGCCCCGTTCCCGCACATCACTGTACAGGGAGATATAGGAATTTAACGGTGTATGCTTTTTTCTCCGGGAAGCCTGTACCGCCGTGTACATCTGTCTGGAAATACACAAATCCGCAAACGTAAGAAAGCTGGCGTCCCGGCCGATGTCATAATCCCGCAGCGCCTTAAAAAGCCCGATCATCCCTTCCTGAATGAGATCCTCGCTGTCCGCGCCCAGAATATACATGGATTTTGCCTTGCTGCGCACCATATTTTTATATTTATTCATCAGGAAATCCGTAATGCCTGTCTCCCCGTCGCGCAGCCTGACAATCAATTCCTCGTCGCTGCTTCCTGTATAATCTCTTTCCATATCCTACATCCTCTGCCGGACAACCTCATAAGCAAGTACGCCTGCCGCCACGGACGCGTTCAGAGAGTCGATATCGCCTTTCATGGGAATGGACGCAGTAAAGTCGCATTTCTCTTTTACAAGCTGTCCCACGCCCTTTCCTTCACTGCCGATCACCAGCCCTATCGGGCCGCGCAAATCCAGATCGTACATCATCGTCCCTTTCATATCCGCGCAGACGAACCACAGACCTTCCTTTTTCAGATCTGCAATCGTTCTCGCCAGATTTGTCACCCTCGCTACAGGCGTATAATTCAGCGCCCCGGCGGAGGTCCTGGCCACAGTGGCGGTCAGCCCCACCGCCCTGTTTCTAGGAATGATCACACCATGTGCGCCGGCCAGGTTGGCGGTACGGATCACCGCACCCAGATTATGAGGGTCCTCTATATTATCCAGAAGCACCACAAAGGGCGGCTCATTTTTGTTCCTGGCTGCCTGCAGAATATCTTCCACCTCCGCATAAGCATATGCTGCCGCACAGGCTATGACCCCCTGATGCTTTCCCGTCCGGGAGAGCTGGTCCAGCCGTTCCTTTGTCACGTATCTGACAAGCGTATCCTGTTTTTTCGCTTCCCGTTTCACGGTCATCACCGGCCCGTCATGACAGCCGTCCAGTATGTACAGCTTATCAATGGTTCTGCCGCTGCGGAACGCTTCGATTACCGCGTTCCGTCCTTCTATCGTAAATGTCTCTTCATCCGTCTCTTCCCGCCGCTGCGGCGCCTGTTTCTGTATCATATCTCCTGTCCCGCCTTTTCCATACCTAGTTTCATCAGTTCCAACACACGCCCAAACCGGTCCGATAAATACAAATATCCGATCAGCGCTTCCAGGCCCGTCGCCTTCCTGTAGTCCGCAACGGAAGCATTTTTTGCCATCGTATGGGATTTTGCATTTCTGCCGCGCCTGTAAACGGAGAGCTCCTCCTGCGTCAGGCAGTCCTGCAGCGCATCCGCCACTGCCGCCTGCGCGCCTGCCTTCACATATTTTACCGTACTTCTGTGCAGAAGGTTTGCCGCCTTGTTGCCCCGTTCCACCACCACGGTGCGGATCACAAGGTCATAGACCGCATCGCCTATATAGGCAAGTGTCAGCGGGGAATAGAGACGCGCCTGCGTCTCTTTCCCCCGGCAGGCATAGGCTTCTCCAATCTGTATCAGTTCGCTTACGCTCTCTTCCATTTCACGCCTTCTCTTGTGTCTTCCAGCACAATACCCTTTTCCAGCAGTTCACTGCGGATGGCATCCGCCTTCGCGAAGTCCTTTGCCTTACGCGCCGCCTGCCTTGCGGCAATCATGGCCTCAATATCCGCATCCAGCATCTCTTCCTTTTTATCCACGATCAGCCCCAGCACATCCGCCAGCGTTCGAAGCTGTGACAGAAGAGCGGAAAGAAACGCTGCGGAGCTGCCTGCGTCCGCCTTTGTATTGGCAAACTTTACCAATTCAAATAAAGCGGAAACTGCATCCGCCGTATTGATATCGTCGTCCATGGCTTCCTCAAATTCAACCCGGAAACCATCAGCCTCTTTCAGCAGTTCTTCTTCCCCCGCCCGCAGATTTTCTTCCTTTGCGCCGCCGAGCAGGAATTTTAGATTTTCCACACTGGTTACGATCCGTTCCAGTCCGCTGGCAGCCGACTCCATCAGGTCTGCGCTGAAATTCAGCGGACTTCTGTAATGCGCGGACAACATAAAGAAACGCAGCACCTGCAAATCATATTTCTCAGCAATGTCTCTGACCGTAAAGAAATTGCCCAGAGATTTTGACATCTTTTTATGATCAATGTTTAAAAATCCATTGTGCATCCAGTACCTTGCAAACGTCCTGCCATTGGCTGACTCTGACTGGGCGATCTCATTCTCATGATGCGGGAAGATCAAATCCTCTCCGCCCGCATGGATGTCAATTTCCTCCCCCAGATATTTCCTGCTCATGACAGAGCATTCGATATGCCAGCCCGGCCGTCCTTCACACCAATCGGAATCCCAATAAGGCTCGCCCTCTTTTTTCGGCTTCCAGAGGACAAAATCAAGCGGATCTTCTTTCTGGTCTTCACCGGATACGAGCAGGGAACGGCTGCCTCCGCGCAGATCATCCAGGTTTTTATGGGACAGCTTGCCGTATTCCCGAAAACTTCTTGTGCGGAAGTATACGGTTCCGTCCGCCGCCACATAGGCATGCCCCTTGTCAATCAGTGTACGAATCATTTCGAGCATCCCGCAGATTTCCTCCGTTGCCAGCGGATGCGTGGTCGCAGGACGGACATTCATAGCTGCCATATCCTTTTTGCATTCTTCAATATAGCGCCTCGAAATTACGGATGCTTCCACGCCTTCCTCAATCGCCTTTTTAATGATCTTATCATCAACATCCGTAAAATTAGATACATAATTCACCTCATAGCCCTTATATTCCATATAACGGCGCGCCGTATCAAACACAATCATCGGACGGGCATTGCCGATATGAATCAGATTGTACACGGTAGGACCGCATACATACATCCGCACCTTTCCCGGTTCAATGGGCACGAACTCCTCTTTTCTTCCCGTCAGTGTATTATAAATCTTCATTGTTTTTCTCCTCTTTGCTGATTTCTTTGCAGTTCTTTCAACCTTTCTTCCAGCTCCAGCAGGCGGTTTGTCAGCATACTGTTAGACTCCTGCAGATTCTGAATGTCTTCCCTGACGGGATCCGGCAGATCTGTCTGGTTCATCTCTTCCCGGGGAAGTGCGGCATTGTTGCGCTTCACTACCCTGCCGGGCACACCCACGACCGTAGAATTGGGCGGCACTTCATGCAGCACCACGCTGCCGGCCCCGATCTTGGAATTGGCGCCGATTGTAAAAGAGCCCAGTATTTTTGCCCCGGCGCTGATCATTACATTATCCTCTATCGTCGGATGCCGCTTGCCGTGCTCTTTTCCGGTGCCGCCCAGCGTCACGCCCTGGTACAACGTGACATTGTTACCGATCACCGTCGTCTCCCCGATAATCACACCATTTCCATGATCGATGAAAAACCCCTCGCCGATTTCCGCACCGGGATGAATCTCAATACCTGTCTTGCGTACGCCGCGCTGTGAAACCCATCTGGCCAGGAAATAGTGTCCCCCTTTGTATAATTTATGCGCCATACGATAATGCATCATCACTTTAAAGCTGGGATATAAAAATACTTCCATTGCGGAATGGATCGCCGGATCTCTCTCCCTGATAATACGGATCTCGTCGCGCACACGCCTGATAAATCCCATCCTACTCTCTCCCCAAACCTTACTGCCAACAGCGTCCGGACCACATTGTCCGCAGGGAAGTTCCGGTTCCGTCCCCGGCAGCAGCCATACTTACTCTATAACAGAATATGCGCCGCACTACAGCTTCGACAGTCTCACACGATTTCATTTACAAAAACCTGCGGTAAAACCTGTATCTCTGACAGACGCACATACACATCCCCATGCTGCCCGCAATGATCCCCGCCGGATGGCGCAAAGCATTCCCCACAGCTCATTCTGCCAAACAGAAATTCGGTCAAATCCCCGATCTCTGCACAGACTTCCGGTTTCACCGTTTTTTCCAATAAAGCTATTGTACTTTCTTTTTTTCCCACTGTCCAGAGAAAAGTGCCACAGTTCTCCGTCAGAAGGTCATCTATGACCCCAACCGTCACAGTCATACTCTCCCACGGCGCCTGCGCCTGCAGACGCATCAGAGACAGCATGGAAAACACATTGACAATCCGCGCCATTATAACAGGACGAGTCTGCTGCGAAATCTGCAAAAGGCCCGCTTCCGCAAACGCATCCGCCACCATAGCCTCCTGTATTTCTTCCTGCTCCCCCTCATTGGCATATAAATAAAATCCGATAATCTCATTCTTTTTCTTCCATAAATATACATCGCCGTTCTGCGCCCTGCTCTCCTTTTTCTGTCTTTCATAATAGGAAGCGTCACGGCGCAGAAAAAACTGGCAGCGTCTTTCCAGCCACTTTTCCGCAAAATCAGCCAGCGCCTGCTCTTCCCCGCGCTTCATAGCCTGCGCCCGGCGTCTTTCTCTTTCGCCAATCTTAAAATAAGGTTTTTCATAAATATACCGGAACTGATAGGGTGCATAAATTGCCGGGTCAGCCGGCATCAGAAATGTAAAAGGATGACCCGACTTACGCAAATCCGACAACGCTCTGCGCAGCAGCCTGTCCATATACCCTCTGTGTCGATATTCTTTTTTCGTACCGACTCCTACAATATAACGAAGCGGTATATCCTGAAATATACCGCCGTTTTGATCGGGAGAAAGGATTCTCCCGGTATATGGCGTAAGAAACAGCATACCGCACAGTACGCCGTCACATTGCAAACCGTATCCGGTATTATACGCCATCTTTTCCGCAAAGTAATAATCCGTAAACCGTTTGGAATCCTCGAAAAATATCTCCGACCACAACGGTTTCACGGCAAGCGCTTCCTTTGCCGTCAATATTTCTATTGTTTCCATCCATCCTCCTACATACGCGCTTCTGCCTTCGGGCATCCGCCGCACTCCCCGCATGCGCCCCCGCCCGTATTTGTGACATCATTGTCATAAAAGTTGGACGGGCTCGTCAGCATACATACCGCCTGCGCGGAAATGCCTTCTCCGCTTCCGGTAAACCCCAATCCCTCTTCCGTAGTGGCTTTGACATTGACCTGCCCTGTCTCAATCCCAAGCGCCTGCGCAATGTTTTCACGCATCCTGTCAATATAGGGCCGCATTTTCGGCGCCTGGGCAATAATCGTGGCATCGATGTTTTCAATAAAAAAACACTGTTCTTCCAGCAGCTCGCCAACTCTCTGCAGCAATTTCAGACTGGAAATCCCCCTGTAAGCATCCTCCGTATCGGGAAAATGCTTTCCGATGTCTCCCAGCGCAGCCGCTCCGAGCAGCGCATCCATAACGGCATGCAACAGCACGTCTGCATCCGAATGCCCCAGCAGCCCCTTTTCATACGGGATCTCCACACCCCCGATTACCAATTTTCTCTGTTCTGTCAACTGATGGACATCATATCCCATCCCTATACGCATATGTCCTTCCCTTCTCCGTATCCGGGTCAGCGCAGCATGCGCGGCCCTGTCTCTCATATTATTATAGGAAACGACTTTAGCCGTTTCCTATAGCATGCTCCTGTTTACACGGTTTTATCATAGAACTGCAGCACTTATTATAATATACCCACTATGGAATTACAAGCGTCTGTCCCGGGTTATCCGAAAAACAGGAAACTGCTTTCCATGTCCGGCTATGCTTCCAGCTCCCGCATCAGATTCACCATTTCTATGGCGCCGCACGCGCATTCCGCACCCTTGTTGCCTGCCTTCGTTCCGGCTCTCTCAATGGCCTGTTCAATATTTTCCGTTGTCAGCACCCCGAACATTACCGGAATACCGCTTTCCAGTGATACCTGTGCGATACCCTTCGATACTTCACTGCATACATAGTCATAATGGGAAGTGGAACCTCTGATCACGGCGCCCAGACAGATCACGGCGTCATATTTCCCGCTCATAGCCATCTTTTTCGCAACCACAGGAATTTCAAACGCGCCCGGCACCCAGGCTGTCACAATATCTTCCTCCGCCGCCTCATGTCTGCGCAGCGCATCCAGCGCGCCGCCCACCAGCCTGGAAGTGATAAACTCATTGAACCTCGCCGCCACAATCCCCACTTTGATACCTCTGGCAGTCATTTTTCCTTCTACAACTCTCATCGTCTTATTCTCCTTTTATTGTTTCATGTGACCCCTGACAAGTCAGGAGCTGTTTTTATGCGCCATAGTCGAACATATGTCCCATTTTAAGCTGTTTTGTCCGCAGATAAAAACGGTTATAACTGCCTGCCTCGATCTGGATAGGCACTCTCTCTTTGATCTCCATCCCATAATCCGAAAGTTCATAGATCTTATCGGGATTGTTCGTCAGAAGCCGCAGAGACCTTGCGCCCAAATCCCGCAAAATCTGCGCGCCAATGTAATATTCCCGCTCGTCTCCTGCAAAACCAAGCGCCAGATTGGCTTCCAGCGTATCCATTCCCTGATCCTGCAGCGCATAGGCTTTCAGCTTATTCACAAGACCAATCCCCCTGCCTTCCTGACGCATATACAACAGGATTCCTCTGCCTTCCGCCTCAATCTGCCGGAGAGCTGCCTCAAGCTGCTGTCCGCAGTCGCACCTGGCCGAACCGAAAGCATCTCCCGTAAGACATTCGGAATGCACACGGCAGAGCAGGTCTTCTCCGTTTCCGATCTCCCCTTTTACAAGCGCTACATGATGTTCCCCGTTTAATGCGTTCACGTAAGCATAGGCTGTAAAATTGCCATATTTTGTCGGCAGTTTGGTTACTGCCTCCCGGCTTACCAGTTTTTCCGTACGCTTCCGGTACTCCTGCAGATCTTTGATCGTCACACAGACAAGATGATGCCGCTCCGCCAATGCAAGCAGCTCCTGTGTCCGCATCATCGTACCATCCTCCCGCATAATCTCACAACAGAGACCGCATTCTTTCAGGCCTGCCAGCCGCATCAGATCTACGGTAGCCTCCGTATGGCCCGCTCTTTCCAAAACACCATTTTTCTTTGCTTTCAGCGGAAACATATGACCCGGTCTGCGAAAATCATCCGGTTTCGCCCCCTCCGCCACGCAGTGCATGGCCGTCATGCTGCGCTCCGCTGCGGAAATCCCTGTACTGGTACCCGCATAATCAATCGATACCGTAAACGCCGTCTCATGATTATCCGAATTTTCCGTTACCATCTGCGGCAGCATCAGCCTGCTGCAGTAATCCTCACTCATCGGCATACAAATCAGCCCTTTGCCGTAGACTGCCATAAAATTCACATTCGCACAGTCCGCAAACTCTGCCGCACAGATCAAATCTCCCTCGTTCTCCCTGTCGGCATCGTCCGTCACCATGATCACATGTCCTTTTCTCAGCTCTTCCAATGCCTGTGCAATCGTTCCGAATCCATCCATTCTTGTCATTCCTTTCGTCTTTATAACCATTTAAAACCCATTCTCCCGTAGGAATTCCTTTGTCATACCGCTCACGCGCGGCCCCTCCTGAAGTAGCTTTTCCACATATTTGCCGATACAGTCATTTTCCAGATTCACCGTATCGCCCTCCCGTCTTTCTGACATTGTTGTCGTCTTTTCCGTATGGGGAATCACCGATACCTGAAAACTCTCTCTCCCCGCCCTCGCCACCGTCAGGCTGATACCGTCCACGGCAACCGAACCCTTTTCCACAATGCAGCGCATGATATCGGTCGGCGCGGCAATTTCATACCAGATGGCGTTTTCATCTCTGCGGATCCTGCAAATCTTTCCGGTACCGTCTATATGGCCCGTCACAATATGGCCTCCGAAACGCCCGCCCGCCTGCATGGCACGTTCCAGATTGACTCTTGTCCCCACCCGGAAATACCCGGCGCTGCTTCTGGCAAATGTCTCATGCATCACATCCACCGTAAAACCGGCGCTGCTAAAAGAAGTCACTGTCAGACAGATCCCATTGACTGCAATGCTGTCGCCCGTTTTGATATCCTCCATAATTCTCCCGGCGCTGATTGTCAGGCTTCCCGATACCCTTCCCTTTTGCACCCTTCGTATGGTGCCGGTCTCCTCTATGATTCCTGTAAACATACTGACACCTCCTTACACACTGTCTCCCCGCCGGCTAATCCGTTCTCCTGCGCCCTTTTCACAATGCTTTCAATCAAAATGTCCTCCCCATAGCGGGTAATCGCTTTTACCGTCAGCATATCCGCCTCCGCCGGACGGCAGACGCCGCTGCCGCCAATCGGGGTCTTGGCCGACGTCCCGCCAAACAATTTCGGAGCGATGTAACAGTGCACCTCCTGTACGATCTGCGCTTCCAGCGCCGAAGCATTGAGGGCCGCGCCGCCCTCAAGATAAATGCTGTCGATGCCTCTTTCTCCCAATATTTCCATTGCCCTGCATAAATCGACCCGTCCCCGGCTCTGCGCAAGCGCCAGCACCCGGCATCCCTTATCCTCATATAACGACTGCTTTTCGGCGTCTGTGCAGCATGTCAGAAACCATGTCGGCTGCCTGTCCGCCGTTTCCACCACCCGCGCTGTCAGCGGCGTCCGCAAATGTGTATCGCAGATCAGGCGCACCGGCTGCCTGCCGCCGGGAATCCGGCAGTCCAGCATCGGATCATCCGCCAGCACTGTCCCCACTCCTGCCATAATCGCCATATGCCGGTTCCTGTCCTCATGTACACGCACTCTGGCAGGACTGCCGGTAATCCATTTGGAATATCCTGCGGAAGTTGCGGTCTTTCCATCCATTGTCATGGCATATTTCATTGTTATATAAGGCGTCTTCCTGCGGATATAATGAAAAAACACCGCGTTGCGCCTATCACATTGTTCACGCAGCACATTCTCCGTCACAGTTATCCCCGCTTCCCGCAGCCGCCGAATCCCCTTTCCCGCTACAAGCGGGTTGGGATCGGGGGAACCTACCACCACTCTGGCAATCTTGTGCTCTATGACCGCCTGCGTACAGGGCGGCGTCTTACCGTAATGGCAGCACGGTTCCAATGTTACATACAGGGTAGCGCCTTTTGCCGCCTGACCGCAGGAAGCCAGCGCATTGCGTTCCGCATGCGGCCCGCCATAGCGTTCATGCCATCCCTCGCCAATGATTGTTCCATCCTTTACGATTACAGCCCCCACAAGCGGGTTGGGATTCACCCTTCCCACACCTTTTCCCGCCAGCGCAAGCGCGCGTTCCATAAAAAAGCAATCTTCCGTCATCTATTTCCTCCCTGTCGCCATACATTCTGTTTTGCTCTCTATTCCGTCTGCAGCAGCCTCCCTGGCCGGCGCTTTTCCATTCTATGCGGCAAACCGGGCAGGGAAGACTTTCCTGCCCGCGCGCGGCCTGTTCCCCGCCTTAGCGGTATATTTCATCTGCACGGGTCAGTGCATAAAAAAGACTCTGCAGTTTCCCCAGAGTCTTGTATATCGTATGATCATCATTTATGACCGCTTACGATATGGTGTACATCTTTCTGTATATTTCTCGCGGCATGTTTCTTTGCATGGAGCTGCACATAAAAAGCTCTGAAATGTTTCCATTCCAGAGCCTGTCCGCCACATTGTACACATAAGCATCATAAATGTGCCTTACTTTTATCTTCTTCCATCCAGACTTTACTGTCGGCTTCGGAATTACACCGAATCATGCCTTACGGCTCGTGGGCTGTACCACCGGTTGGGAAATGAACCCGACCCTGAAGATTTATGCTGTTTTTCTTCCAAATTTCATGAAAACGGAATAACCGTTATAGTCCTATATACTAATATCAATATTTGCGCCCACGCCGGGATTTACGGAAAGCTCCATCGCGGCAGAATCAATCATCTCCGCCATAGCGCTGCCCTGCTCACGTGCAGCATCCAGTGAATTACTCAACACTGCCGTTCCCACGTCCCCTAACGTCTCAATTTGGGAAAGCGCCATTGACAATGCAGGAATATCCATAGCAAATCCTCCTCTGACTATTAATGGAATGATTATAGCATATACAAATGACTTTGGCAAGTGTTACTGCTCATAAAAACATTCCAGCGCTTTCCATCCGTACCAGGTGTCCCTGACCCCTGCCGTCTCTACCGCAGAATGCATGGCAAGCTGGGGAAGACCGATATCCACAGATGCAATCGGCACACGCGCAGCTGACAGATTGCCCAGGGTAGAGCCGCCCGCCAGATCGGAGCGGTTGGCATACGTCTGAAACGGAACGCCCGCCATACTGCAGATCTGCTTCATCCGGGCCGCCGAAGCGGCATCCGTCGTATATTTCTGGCTGCCATGGTATTTGATCGTAACACCGCCGTTTAAATAGGGCCGGTTAGTAGGATCCGATTTCTCGGGATAATTCGGATGCACCGCGTGGGCATTGTCTGCGGAAATCAGAAAACTGCCCGCAAGCATCCGCAGATACTCCTGCCGGTCCAGCCCCAGTCCGCCGCAGATCCGGCACAACACATCCGCCAAAAAGGTGGAATCGGCTCCCCTGTGGCTTTTGCTCCCCACTTCCTCGTGGTCAAAAACCGCACACAAATTGATATAGTCCCGCGAACTGCTTCCCACAAAAGCCTTCGCACAGACAAACACATTCTGCAGGTCATCCAGCCTCGGCGAAAGAATAAATTCCCCTTCTTTCCCAAACACCCTTCCCTTCTCACGGACATATAAAAACAAATCATGTCCCAAAATATCCTCCGGCCTGACTCCGGCACAAGCGCCAGCCTCCGAAAGCAGCCAGTTTCCGCATTCTTCCCCGCCTTTCGCATACAGAGGAAGCATATCTTTCTGCGGATTGTATGTTATCCCTTGATTGACTTCCCGGTTCATGTGAACCGCCAGGCTGGGAATCACCAGCAGGTCGCGGTCTACTTTCACCAGCCGCATCTTCGGCTCCTGCTCTCCCCGCACTGCAATCCTGCCGGCAATAGACAGCGGACGGTCCAGCCAGGAAGACAGAATCATCCCGCCGTATTTTTCGATATTCAGCGTGACATACTGTTTTTCCACGCCAATCTCAGGCTTCTCCTTGATCTTAAAGGCCGGAGAATCACTGTGGGAAGCAGTGGCATGGAAGCCTCTGATTTCCCTGTTCTCCGGAACCCGGAATGCAATCAGGGAACCGCCGTCCCGTGTCACATAATAATCCTTCCCATATTCCAGCTCCCATCTTTCGCTCTCCTCCAAAGCGGAAAACCCTTCCGCCTCCAGCATCCGCCGGATATTCGCAACGGCATAAAAACTACAGGGACTCTCTTCGATAAACGCCAGCATCTCTTCTGCTATTTCAAGATACTTTTTTTCCAACCTTCCGCCTCCTTGCCGTGATACATCCTTTTACGCCTGAAATTTTCCGATAAATTCCCTCACCCGCTCGTCCGGGTTGCCGAACAGCGCTTCCGGCGTCCCCTGCTGGCGGATCACTCCGCCTTCCATGAAAATAATTCTGTCGGATAACTCTCTCGCAAACTGCATCTCATGCGTCACAATAATCATCGTCATATGCTCTTTCGCCAGTTCTTTAATAACCTTCAGCACTTCGCCGGTCAGCTCTGGATCCAGCGCCGACGTAGGCTCGTCAAAAAAGAGAATCTTCGGCTGAAGCGCCAGCGCTCTGGCAATAGATACCCTCTGCTGCTGTCCGCCGGAAAGCTGGTATGGGTAGGCGTCCTTCTTGTCTTCCAGGCCAAGCTGCGCCAACAGCCGCTGCGCACGGTCCGCCGCTTCCGCTTTCGGCACCCGGTCGACACTGACCGGCGCATCCATAATATTTTTCAGCACACTGTAATGTGGAAACAGATGAAAGCTTTGGAATACAAGCCCATAATTTTTGCGTATCCTCTTTAATTCACTTTTCTGTGCATAGATGCACTTCCCGTTCTCTTCCCAGGCCGCCTTCTCCCCCATATAAGAAAGACTGCCGCCGTCCATCCTCTCCAGCATCGTCGCGCAACGCAGCAGCGTGGACTTCCCTGAACCGGAAGGACCGATGATGGAAACTACTTCCCCCGCCTCCACAGACAGGGAAATATCCTTCAGCACTTCCAGATTGTCAAATGTCTTCCTCAGATGTTCGATCTCAAGATATTTCATTGTTATCCTCCTACCTGTAGTAGCTCATTTTCTTTTCCAAGTATTCCATAAATGCCGCAACGGCGAGATTAAATATATAATAAAATACCCCCGCCACCATCAGCGGCAGAATCGTAGTTTCCTTGGCGGCAATCTGCTTCGCTGCCGTAAACATTTCCACCACCGCAAGCACAAAGGCAAGCGACGTATCCTTAACAAGTGTAATCGTCTCATTGGTTACCGACGGCAGAATCCGTTTTACCACCTGTGGCAGAATGATCTTACAGAACGTCTGTACTCTGCTGTAGCCCAGCACCTGCGCCGCCTCATACTGACCGACCGGCATCGACTCGATACCGCCCCTGTAAATCTCCGCAAAATAGGCGGCGTAATTCAGGGCAAAAGCGAGAATCACGGCCGTAAAGCGGTACGAAGCGGATATCTTTAAGCCAAACACGTAATACGGAGCAAAATACACAACAATAAGCTGCAGCATCAACGGCGTCCCCCGCATAACCGATATGTATATTTTGGTCAAAGTCCGCAGCGGAAAATGCTTTGACATTCTCCCAAAAGAGATCACCAGCCCAAGCGGTAAGGAAAACAGCAGTGTCAGGAAAAAAATCTCCACCGTAATAACCATACCCTCGCCCAGTTGTGCAACCATCAATGACAAGTCCATAATGTCCTCCCGAATCTCCGTTCTTTTGTGATCAAAGCAATTACGGCAAACGATATGCCAAAAAGCATACCATACCTATGTATACCGAATAGAATAAGGGATGAAAGATTCCCTTTGCATCCCTTATTCCATAAGCGCCGACCCAGTCTGTACCAAGTCTGGCGTATCAGACTTTTACTGTCCGCTTTTTTAATTTTCAGAGTCGCCGCCGAGACAAAGCATGGAGGCGTCAATACCATACTGCTTTGCCGTTTCCGCTACTACGCCTTCCGCGTTCAGTTCCAGAAGCGAAGCTTCTACTGTGTCTTTCAGCGCATCGTTGCCTTTCAGAAAACCGATGGCATACTGCTCTGTGGAAAGGGGCTCCTCCAGCATCACATAGCCGTCTCCACGCGACTCAATCTGATAAGCCGCAACCCCGATATCAATCGCCAGAGCCTCAATGGCCCCCTGTTCCAGATCCATAAACGCGGTATTGTAATCGGCATATTCCACCAGATTCGCAAAAGAAGAAGCAAGTTCCTGATTCTCCTCATCGGAAAGGGCAGCCAGTGCAGAAGAATCTTTCTGCACACCTACAATCTTTCCCGCCAGATCTGCCGCTGACGCAATCCCACTCTCCGCAGGCACTACAAACACCTGACTGTTGTCGATATAAGGCACGCTCCATGTATAATCGTCCTCACGGCCGTTCATTGTAAAACCATTCCAGATACAGTCAATCGCCCCCGACGACAGCTCCATATCTTTCGCATCCCAGTCAATCGGCTGCGCTACAAACTCCCATCCGTTCTTTTCACACACAGCACGAGCCAGATCCAGATCAAATCCCACGTATTCCCCCGATTCGTCCTTATAGCCATAAGGCGGGAACTCCGCGTCAAACCCGACCGTAAAGGTCGTCCTATCCGTCTGCGCGCCTTCATCAGCCGCATTTTCCGTCCCGGCAGCGCCCGTTTCTGCCGCCGCTTCCGTCTCTGCCGCCGTCTCCGTCTCTGCGGGCGCTGCGCCCTGATCATTTCCGCAGGCAATCAGCATGGCCGCCGTCATGGAAAGCACGAGACCCATTGAAATCCATTTTTTCATAATTTTCCTCCTTATCTTCCCCTTTACAGGGGGCATCCACTTCTGTATACTACCATGATAAAGTGCTGCTGTCAACAAAAGAAATCCCCTGCGCACGGAAATCAATTTTGTGCCGAAAAACGGAAAATTGATTTCCATGCCCCTTGGGCAGGACAAACGCATGAAGGAACAAATTATAAACATTTGTGTGACAGCCGTAGTGAGCGCCCATTTGCCAAATTGACAGTTTCTGTATCAACTCCTGCCTGGTTCTGCGCAGTTTTCAGATAAAAGAATTTATCAGGATTTCGCAAGATAAATCATTCACACACCGAGCAAAAGTACAATTTCGCGAATTTGTATGCCATTTTCGGACAAGGATGTCCGCCACTGTCATACAAATTCGCGAAAACTGTCTTTTTTACGGTGCATGTCATTGATTTATTTTGCGAAATCGAAAGTTAAGTATTGTCCTGAAAAACTGCGCAGACTGCCCGGCGTACGCACAGAAATTATGCCGGGCAGCGCCCAGGAAAACCGATTCTGCATGTTCATAAAATGTTAACCCATGCGTTTGTCGTGTCCCTTAGGCGCTAGGACGCCTGCCCTTCCTCGTACTGGGAAACCAGCTCCATAATTTCCGGTGCGTATGCCGGGAACTCTTCTGCCAGAGCTTTCACTTCCATCTGTGCGCTCTCGGCTAACTGTTCATTGTATTCCATCTGTTTGCGCAGCTTCTGACGTCTCTGGATCAGATTGTGGCGAATCTCCACCATTTCCCCTTTATTGGTAATGGCCTGTGTCTGATACAGCCATATTTCCGGATCTTTGATCTGGAACCGGCGCAGGATGCGGAGCAGTTCTTTTCTCTGATAATCGAGTTCCGCATACAATTCTTTAAATTTCAGCCGTTCTTCACGTTCCGCTTCATACTGTTTCCACAGCCGGATCATTTCTTCCAACGACTCCACCCCGTATTTTACATATAGATATTCCAGCAGATTCGTATTATTCACATAACGGATCTTGACTTTATTCTGCAGAAGAATCAAACGGTTAATGGCTCTCTCCACCTGCTTCTTTTCCCTTACCGCTTCCGTATATTTCAGATAAATCATAAACACCGCAAAAGCTGTGGCCGCCGCCGTGAGAATATACCCGATCCGGATGTCCATTTCCAGCAGAATCTGCAGCAAAAACAGAATCGCCATACAGGTTGCAAATGCAAAGCTGGTAATGATCATCATACCCCGCATATTTACCATCGTATTTCGTAAATCATGTTTCCTGTACTGGTAAGCATGTTTCTCCCCGGAGAGCCTGCGCATATCCTGGCGAATCTTCTCCTGATACGCTTCCGCCTCCTTCAGCTTCTGGATACTTTCCTCTGCCTCCGGCGCCATCCGCTCCATATGCCGGAAATCCGCTTCCGGCATATGATCCTTTCTCTCTTCATACAGATTTTTTTCCCTTTCGTAAGCGGTAATTTTATCCGCAATGGCAAAAAGCTCCTTTTTTTCGGATCCGGGCAGCGCTTCCAGTTCCTCCATGTCCGTTAGATAAGAAGTAACCATGCTGTATTCCTTTGTCAGACTGCCGATCTGGATTTCCGCATCCTTCATCTGTTCCAGACAACTGCGCACATAACCCATCCGCTGTCCCTGGTCATACAGATTTACGCTGTCCCGCCGCAGGACACTGCCTTCCGCATTTTCCTCCGCTTCCCCGTCCGGGTATTCCCTATCTTTTGCTGCAAACCATTTTCCAAATAATTTTTTTAAAAATCCCATGTTTATTTCTCTCTCACCATGCTGCGGTATTCCTGTTTCATCTGTTCCACCGCATCCTCCAGAATATTCTGACGATCCGCTCTTTCCCGCCTGATTTTTTCCAATTCCTGCGCCTGCCTGCACTGCGTCCATTCCTGCGCCGTCCGCTCCACTCTTTTTTCCAATTCCAAAGACATCTGACGGCACTGCTCAGACTGCCCCGCAATAAAATCCACATACGCCTCTTCCGCAAGCAGCAGCCTTCTGGCCGCCAGAAACTGCAGAAAACTTTCCTTCTCTCCTGACAGCATATAAGCATTGTAAAAGAGCTCCGACGCCCTGTCAAATAAAAACAGCCGGCTGTTCACATATCCCATATTGTGCAGCACACTGGCCCGCAGTGCGGATTCCTCCTGCGGCAGATCATGCAGCAGCTCATGATACCGCATCATGGCAAGCTCATATTTACCGTTGCCCGCCAGATAGTCCGCAGCATTTTTCTGACGCTCATACGGGTCCGCAGCCGCGCCTGTCTGCAGAAATTCTCCGATCCGCCGCGTCTCCTCTTTCGGATAAAACCCCGTATATTCCAGTATCGCTGTCAGAAACACACTGACGGAAGATTTTGCTTTTACATGTCCCAGCAGCAAGTCTGCCAGTTCATCCAGACCACATTCTTCCCGCAGCCATTCAGCCAGTTCCCGGCATGCCATATCCTCGTCCATCAGAAATGTGTTTTCCCGGATACAATGGCAGAGTTCTTCCACCGTATAGACGGAGATATCCATTTTTTTCAGTAAATATGGAGTTCTCGCAGTATTTCCCGTACAAAGAATCACTCTGCCCATAGCCGCTCCTTTTCCCCTGTCCTCTTATGTTTTCCTATATTGTAAAATTCTCCTGCCAGGTTTTATGCGTGGCGGGATAAATTTCCCCAAACCCCAGATCTTCCAGCGTCATGCAGACATCTTTTTCCGACTGCATTGAGATAGACATACCGATACGGGACGCCCTTTCCCCCCGTCTTGGCAGGCCGTTTAAAATAATTTCCAGCTCCCTGCTCTCTTTTCCCGTCAGGGACGTAATACGGATCGAAAAGGAATTGCTCTCTTCCAGGTAAAACTCACACTGCTTTTGCGCCTCAAACCAGTTGATTCCCGCGTCCAGCAGCGCATAGTAGGAGTCCTCGCCTCTTCGCAGCGCCTTCATACCCAGATTCGCTTTCAGTTTATCCTTTCCGAGAAAGATACAGGCCTTTTGCGCCTCATCGGGTACGGCTTTTCCCTCCGCGCCATAACACGCCCCCTTACTGTACAGATTATTGCCCCTAAAAACCCTCCTGCCTCTGCACAGATAGCGCAGGGAAACAGGATACCAGTCGCCTTCAAAGCCCTTCCCGATCAGATAAGCGGAAGAAATCGCCCTGTCTGCGCATTCCTCCTGCAGAATCTGCAGCAGCGCCTCATCTTCCCGCAGCCCCGGATGTTCCCGCTCCTCCACAAAGGCAACCACCGGCACCGTCCTTCTGTTACATTCCAGACGGTATGTTTTGATTCTGTCTCCGTCACAGTCGCAGACAAGAACCTGCCCCATCCAAAGCTCTCTGGGCTGGTGAATCGTATACTGATAAAAACTCTCCGCATGACTCTGAAAATAAATATGCGCCGCCGGAAGCTGCATCACGGACACTGCCTGGGCCAGTACTTCAATCATCCGCTGATCGAGCACATCCACGGTAATCATCATTGTCCCGATCTGCTCCGGCGAAGCCGTCATGCTCAGAAGCGAAAGGCTCCGTTTCATGAAAAGCGCCAGCAGGGCGACCGGATCGAATGCTTCTTCTCCCACCTGTATCTTTGTACCTGCCCGCGCCAGCGTCAGTAAACGCTCCACCAAAACCGCCTTTCCCTCTTCGGCCTGCCGGACAGCCTCTCTGCCGAACAGCCACTGATTGCTCTCCGCCTTTCTGCAGAGCACGGTAGGAAAATTATACTGTTCTTCTCCCGTCACTACGGATACCGTTTCCGGACTCGCCTCCCCGGCCCGGCTGAAACTGATCTGCGACGTATCGTCCCCGATATCATAGCCTACCGCTATCCTGTTTTTTCTGCCTGTAAAATTCGCTTTTTCCAAGAACATCTTTTCATTGCCTTTTCCTTAAAGATTCTGATGCTTTCACAGTAACGTGAACAACCGTTCTGCAGAAAAGTCCGTCTGATAATACTCCTCCAGCATTTTTTCGGCCTTCGCACTCTCATGCTGTGAAACCGCTTCTATAAAGCGGTTGATTGCACCAAAACGCCCTGCCTGCAGCGTTTCCCCGTTACTGCCGTGCAAAACGCCGCTCTCAACCAGATTCTCCTTCTCTCCTTTTTTTTCGGTAATATAGTACTGCAGTGTCTCTCCTTCAAAAAGCAGAAAACTTCTCGTATAGATACCGGCATAGCAGCACCGGAGTTCATCTGTATGATAAGCGCCGTTCCTTTCATCCGCCTTCAGCATATAATGAAGCAACAGCGGATTTTCCGTTTCCGCCCGGTATTCCAGAAACGTCTGGTCCATAAAATAAACCATCTCCGGAACAAGCGGAAGGAACTGACGGAAAAATCCAAATACAATCCCTTTTTTTAAAATCAGGTCGTCCAAAAAAAGCCGCACCATCTGCCGCTCTTCCTCTTCCAGTTCTTCCTGACCGGAAAAAAATCTGAGAAGAGCAAGCTCGCAAATGATATCCTGCTGCTGTCCGTTTCGGCTTTTACGCTTTAATTCCCGCCAAAGAAGCGGTTCCGGTTCATATCCATGCACAAAATACCGGTAGGCAAGATGCAGCAGATATCTGTCCGTCAGACTTTCATCTGCGCTTCCCTCTAGGTATTTCCGAAATACGGCCCCCTCCTCCTCCACATACTCCCCTGTGAAAAGCATCTGCACAAGCAGCCGTTCGCACAGTTCGTAACTGCCCGTATCAAATCTGTCGCAGGCACGCCAGATTTCCCATAGTTCCCTGACGGTTCCTGTAAAATGATGACTTAAATATTGCAATATATTATCGTCATATTTCCCGCAGCAGAAGGAAAAATATGACAGCATTGTCATGTCTTCTGACTCCATAAAATCATTGTATGTCAGCAGTCTGCTGCACAGCCTGGCAATCAGCTTTGGTTTTACATTTTCCGCTCCGTAGGCACATACCCATTCATATGCAATATCGTACATACCGCGCAGCACAAGACACTGCAGCGCTTCCACACGTTCCCGGCTGCGCAGCTGTCCGGGCTGCAGCTGTGGCAGAAACTGATCCAGCTCGTCCGCCATATCATATGCCAAATAGTACTGCAGCAGTTTCGTTCCCAGTTCATTTTTATAAGACGCACAAATCCCTGCGCTGTTCCAGAGCTGCCTTGCATACTTTTCATTTTCCCCATCCACAGCCGTATACGTCTTTCCATGTTCGCACTGATAAAGCGTCACGCCTGTCTCGTCCTGGAAAAGCCCGGCCTCTTCCGGCAGTATTTCATAAGTCATCTCATCGGGATAGAAAAGGATTCTGTCCTCATATCCGATATCGCATACGAAACGGCCTCCGGAAGCCTTTTCAAAAACAAGATTGAAATCCGGATCATAAAGCTGCACACAGGCGCATCCGTCGCAGACCTCACAGACGGTTTCCTCCTGCAGCTTTCCGTGTACGACAATAATCCGGCTCACATCAGGCATATCCACCCGGATCTCATGAAAGAACAGCCTGTCCGCATAATTGCCCAGCATTTCTCCGCCCACAATTCCTTCCTGGATCAGTTCACGGAAAATGAACGCAATGTCCCTGTTCATCCTTCCTTTTTCTAACTGCTCTGTCAAAAACTTTTCCGCATCCGGAAGATAGATACGATACAGATCCGGATATTTCCCGCGCTTACGGAACACATAGGCATACAGATACGCCATCCGCTCATACGGCAGCTCGCTGCGGTAGGAAAAATACCGGACCGCTGCCGCCGGTATCTTTTCATGGCTCTGCAAATCCACAGACAACATATAATATTCATACAGCCTTGTCAGCCATAATTCGTGTTCTATGCCTTTCCGGTACCAGGCGGCATAGACAGGCCCGATTTTGTTTCCCTTAATCAGCAGCCCGCAAAGAGCCCGCAAAGACTCCTTATCTTTCTTTTTTTCATAACACACCTTTAAAATGGCATACATTCTCTCCGAATATTGCTTCATCCTGTCCGCCAGATAATGAATCTGGCCGATACATTCCGCTGTCAAATAGTCGTATTTTGCCATAAATGTCAGCGTTTGCAGCATAAAAGGAGTCAGTTTCATCAAAAACGCCGGATTTTTCCTTATCAGCATCGCGGCTTCCATATACCAGACAGGGCTGCGGCAGCCTTTTTCAAACTGCTGTTCCAGAAAAACCCATTTCCTGGAAAGGCTTCTCCCGCACTCCTCATCCAAATACAAAAGCAGCCATGCCACTTCCCAGCCCGAATCACCGTTTTGCCATACCCTGCGGATCTCTTCTGTCACTGCCCTGATATAATGCTCATCTTCACTGACAAGTGTAGTCAAATAGAGATAATAACAGGCTGTCTTTGGGCTTGTCTCTTCCGGTATGATCCTATTGCCCACATGCTCCAAAACCCTTTTTGCCTCACTGTAACGCTCCTTTGTCAGCAGAATATGGGCCTGAAATAATTCCTTGACAGGTTCTTCCCGCTTAATCGTATCCATACCCGCTACGACCTTCTCTATTGCAGCCAGCCATTCCTGTCTTGAAATTTTCCCCATGCCATATTGCAGATAGCACTGGTAAAATGCAAGCGTTTTCTGTTTTCTATTCCTTCTGCGTTTCCCTGTCATTCGTTTTGTCCGGTTTACACATACCGGAATTTCCAAAGAAACGTATTCATTAAAAAAGCGTACCCTGCCGTAATTGCAACCGGCATGAAGAGCGCTGTGAAAAATAAGCAGCCCGCAGGCGCACTGATTTCCGAGAAAGTCATGTTCCGTAAGCACATCTTTTTCCGTTTCCAAAAACGCCCCCTCAGTCTCTACCAGGAGCCGTGTATACCCCCATCCGTTTCTTGTCAGCGTTACAATTTCCCGCGTAATGTCCTCCTGGGAAAAAAGGGTAATCTCCTCTCTGTCGCAGGTATAGCGCACCTGCTGTTTTTTTCGTACCCACATCAGAAACTCTTCCACTTTTTGTTCCGTTTCGGGCGGTATGCGCAGCGCTCTGTAAACATTCAGGTACTGCTTATCATTTCCGGCCAGTACCTTTTCAAAATCAGGCGCGTAAAACGCCTTTACAGCCTCCTGCCAATTTACTTTTGCAAGATTGGCAAAATGAAACAGATTCTTCATCGGTCCCAGAGAAGTTTCGAACAGCCGCGGCGCTATGGTCACTGTATACGGGAGCGCAGACTCGCCCTGGCTGGATACAATTTTAAACGCCCCGCTGCAGACCTCCCCCTCTTCCAGACCCTTGCTGCAGAATTGAAAAAAAATCCGCGAGGGATTTCCCGTAAATTCCCTGGTCTGGCATTGCATACGGATATCGTCCGGGACAACGATGCCGGAAAGTGCAAGCCCCTCCCGCCCGGCAATCGTAAAGCTCCCTTCTTCCGTTTCGCCAGGCCTTATGGAAAACTCTATTTTCGGACAGGAAAAAGAAAGGGAACCTTCCCCGCAAATGGATTTCTGCGCAAGTATTTCCATAATTTTCTCTCTCTTGTCCATAAATGACGCCGCCCTCACTTTATCACTGCAGAAATTAATTTTCCGTGCTTTACAGCACTTCCGATTTGACTTTTCCGTGTATAAAACTATAATAAGTATAGCATGATTTATAGTACAAGTTCAAGAATGGAGAGGCAAATGTTAAAATCGGCAAATCATTTCCACGGCAGCGACCTGGAAAAAATACAGCGTCTTTACGGTATGAAAAAAGAAGAAATCGTCAGCTTCAGCGCGAATGTAAACCCGCTCGGACTTTCACAAAATTTCCTGCGGGAACTGGCCGGCCGCCTGGATGTCATTGCCGCCTATCCTGACAGAGAATACGGAGCGCTTCGTCAGGCTGCCGCAGACTACTGCGGCGTCCAAAAGGAACATATCATAGTGGGAAACGGCTCAACGGAACTGATTTCCCTCATCATTCGGCATAAAAAACCAGGGCAGGCCGTAATATTAGGCCCTACTTACTCGGAATATGAACGGGAGGTTACACTGGCAGGCGGGCGCTGCCGTTATTTTCCTCTGCGGGAAACAGATGATTTCATTCTGGACGAAGAAGCGCTTCTGCAGCTGCTGCCAAACGGCGCGGATATGTTAATCCTCTGCAATCCCAATAATCCCACCTCTTCCGTCGTTCCATCCGGCCGGATGCGCCGTATTCTGAATGTTTGTAAACGCCATAATATTCTGGTAATGGTCGATGAAACTTACGTAGAATTCGTCCGCGACTATGATAGGGTGACCTGCGTTCCTCTGACGCAGGACTTTGACAACCTTGTCGTTCTTCGCGGCGTTTCCAAGTTTTTCGCCGCTCCCGGTCTGCGTCTCGGCTACGCCGTCACCGGCGCTGCGGAGCTGGCCTGCGCCGTGGCGGAAAAACAAAATCCATGGACTGTCAGCAGCGTCGCCGACGCCGCCGGACAATTGTTATGGAAAGACCAGACATTTATCCAACAGACAAGGACGTTAATCAATGCCGAGCGGGAACGTATCTGTCAGGTGCTTTCACAGACAGAAGGGATCAAAATCTATCCCCCGCACGCCAATTTCATTCTCGTGCGGCTGCTAAAGGAAAACCAAACCGCAGACGGCTTGTTTGACCTGGCAGTCCGCCGCGGTATGATGATACGCAGCTGCTCCTCCTTTCCTTTTCTGGATCATACCTATTTCCGGTTCTGTTTTATGCTTCCGGCCGATAATGACAGGCTCCTCGCCTGTATTCGGGAATTTACCGGCCAAACGCCTTAGCAGACGGTTATTTCCCGCAATTTGTAACGTGCGATATGTAACATATGTTTTTAGAGAGATTTCAGTTTTTATTGACATCTCTCTTTTTTTCATGTATGATTGTATTATATTAATAATACAATCGTGTAATTACCGCACCGGTGACAACAGGAAAGAAAGGAGGATGGAAATGGCATGGAAACTGGACTCAGACAGACCGCTCTATTCTCAGCTTCTGGAGCAGATACAGATGCAGATCGTCTCCGGGAAATATCCTCCCGGCAGCAAGCTGCCCAGCGTCAGGGAGCTGGCCGCCGAGGCAGGCGTTAACCCCAATACGATGCAGAAAGCATTTGCCGAGCTAGAACGGGAACACCTGATACAAACCCAGCGGACTGCAGGACGTTTTGTCACGGAAGATGTGCTCCTGATCAGGCAGGTCAGGCACAGCCTTGCAAAAGAACAGCTTACTGTCTTCTTTCAGAAAATGCAGCGGCTGGGATACCAAACAAACGACATTCTGTCTCTTCTGAAGACAGGATATGAGGAGGAGTAACATGAGTTATTTAATTGAAGCCAACGGTTTGACCAAACAATATGACAGAAAAAAACCGCCTGCTCTGAACGCTTTGACACTGACCATTCCCGGCGGACGCATCATCGGTCTCTTAGGTCCCAACGGCAGCGGCAAAACCACCCTGATTAAATTGATCAACGGTCTTCTGGTTCCTACTTCGGGCACCATAACCGTCAACGGACAGGCGCCCGGCACTGCCAGCAAAGCAGTCATCTCCTATCTGCCCGAACGGACCTGCCTGCAAAGTTCCATGAAAGTGCAGGAGCTGGTAAATTTTTTTGCGGATTTCTATGCGGATTTTTCAAAAGAAAAAGCGTATCATATGCTCGCCTCCCTGCATATCGATCCCACATCGAGATTGAAAACGCTCTCAAAAGGCACACGGGAAAAAGTCCAGCTTATCCTCGTCATGAGCCGGAATGCCCAGCTCTATATTCTTGACGAACCGATTGCCGGCGTCGATCCCGCCGCCAGAGACTATATCTTAAAAACGATTATTGCCAACTACAATGAAAACGCCACGCTCCTGATCTCCACACACCTGATCTCTGACATAGAAAATATACTGGACGATGTCATTTTTATCCGTGACGGCAGCGTGCTCCTGTACGCTCCCGCCGAACGGATCCGTGAAGAAAAAGGGAAATCGTTAGACGCTTATTTCAGGGAGGTGTTTACATGCTGAAAAATTTAATCAAATACGAATGGAAATCCGTCTGGAAAATTTTGATCGTGATCAACGCGTTTACCATCTTCGCCACACTTGCAGGCATGTTCGCCATGTATGCCCTTGTTTCCGACGCAACTTTCATCAGTGATATGTCTTCCGTCGTAATTGTGCTGCTTTTTTTGTTTTATTACCTGACCATCATCGGCGTTTCCTTCAGTATGTCCATTTATATCGGGATTCGCTTCTACCGCAGCCTGTATACGGACGAGGGCTATTTGATGCACACTCTGCCCGTGACAAAGCGGCAGCTCGTCATCTCCCGCCTGCTTGTCCACACATGTTGTATGATGATTACGGGAATGTTTGTCATGCTGAGCATCGTAATGCTTTTTTTGCCACTGTTGTCAGAAATATTTGCAACTTCTACCTTTTCCGCATCTTCTGTAATAACGGAACTGATCAGAAACAGTATGGATGCCTTCGGCATCCATACGATGGCAGCCGTCATTCTGATATGGACCGTGGCCGGCGTGATCGGACAGGTCAGCGGGATTCTCGCGATCTACTGCGCCGTATCGCTAGGACAGACATTCCAGAAGCATAAAGTCATGGCCTCCATCCTCTGCTACATTGGCATCTACTTTTTACTGCAGACTATAAACAGCATACTGATGATGCCGCAGATGGTCCTTTATATGGGTGACAAAGAGCTCAATATGGCGTCCTACCTCAACGGCACGCTTCTAACGACAAGTATCGTCAGCCTCTTCACCGGTATTGCGTTCTACTTGATTACACTATACATTATGAATAAAAAACTGAATCTTGACTGACGATCCAATCTGCGGTCCGGTTATAGTCTGCCTCTGCCGCAGGTAATAACACGCCGCACAACTCAAATACCTCTGCATACAATAACAAAAAACGCAGAGGTATTTTTATGCCCAAATCCTATCTGACAAGCGCCCAACAGACCCAGGGGCCAACGGCCTCCGAAGGCGGCCTGCAAATTTCCGTACTTTCCACCATGGGGCTCATTCCCATCCCCAACGCTACCGTTACCATATCCTATACCGGAGACCCACAGTCTCCGCTGATGACGCTGACCACAGACGAAAGCGGACAAACGCCTGCCATTATGCTGCCGGCCCCTGACATAGAATACAGTCTGGAACCGGAACAAATCGTCCAGCCCTACTCGGAATACAATATTGAAGTCACTGCGCAGGGGTATGAACCGGTGCTTGTATCCGGCACAGAAATCCTTCCCAATGTCACCGCCCTGCAGCCGATCCGCATGACTCCTGTGGAGGCCAACCAGAACGAAGAAGAAATCAATATTCCAGTACACACCCTGTTCGGCGAATACCCTCCCAAAATACCGGAGGATGAAATCAAACCTATGGACGAATCAGGAGAAATCGTCCTCAGCCGGGTCGTTATTCCGGAATATGTCATCGTCCATGACGGCGTACCTTCCGACCCTACGGCGCAAAACTACTATGTCCGCTATAAGGATTATATTAAAAATGTCGCTTCCTGTGAAATCTATGCCACATGGCCGGAAGAAGCCATTTACGCCAATATCCTTGTGATCATGTCCTTCACCCTCAACCGGGTGTATACGGAATGGTACCGGAATCAAGGTTATGATTTTACAATTACCTCATCCACCGCCTATGATCAGAAGTGGATCCATGGCAGAAATATTTTTGAAAATATTGATGTGCTTGTCGACAATGTTTTTGCCAATTATCTGTCCAGACCCGGAGTCAGACAGCCCATTTTCACTTCTTACTGCGACGGAAAACGCGTCACCTGCTCCGGCTTAAGCCAATGGGGCTCCAAATATCTGGGCGACGAAGGATATTCTCCCATTGAAATCATACGGTATTATTATGGCAATGATATGTACATCAACACTGCAGATGAAATTGCGGGCGTACCTTCTTCCTGGCCCGGTTACAACTTAACGATCGGTTCCACCGGGCAAAAGGTACAACAGGCACAGGAGCAGCTTAACCGAATTGCCAGAAACTATCCGGCCATCCCTGTTATTGCCGCCGACGGCATCTACGGACAGCGGACGGCAGACGCCGTGCGGACTTTCCAGCGTATCTTCGATCTCCCGCAGACGGGCGTAATCGATTATGCTACCTGGTATGAGATTTCCGATATTTACGTCGGCGTCAGTAAAATCTCAGAACCCGCCTAGTACACTGACCTCTTCATCCCGTAAACCTGCTGCGAGTCAAACGCTTGACGTTTGCCGCAACAATCGACAGGCGAATGTACGGCAAAACAGCCGCGGGCAATCAGCGTTTCTCCTGACGGCGGCTTTTTTGAAGCTGAAAAAGCATTTTTTCATGCATAAACACCATTACCGCCAGTATGACAAACAAATACAACGGAAAAAGTGAAACGCTTACATGATTGGCAAGCAGCCCAAATATGGGAGGCATAAGGCAGGTTCCGGCATAGGCGGAGGCCATCTGTACACCTATCATTGCCTGTGATCTGTCCTTTCCGAAATTCTCCGGTGTGGCGTGTATGATAGACGGATAAATCGGCGCACAGCCAATGCCGGTTAGAATCAGACCTACAGCGGCGGCTGTTTTACCGAACGGCAAAAATAGCACGATTACTCCAATAAAAATAAACACCTGTCCCAGCCGTATCATCTGCGTATCATTCAGTTTGAATGTCAAAAAGCCGCTGCCAAATCTTCCGGCAGTAATCCCGATAAAAAACATACTGGCAAAACCCGCGGCGGTTTCAGCAGACAACCCATGGTGCAGCACAAGGTAACTGCTCGCCCACAAATTTGCAGTCTGCTCAACGGCACAATAACAGAAAAACGCTGCAAATACTTCTTTTGCACCCGGTATGTGCATGATTTCCCGAAAAGAAAGGGCCTTCGGCGGATACGCCGCATCTGTTTTCTTTTCCTGCCCGCCGGAACGCTCTTTCCAGAGAGGCAGGCTGCAAAACAGCAGGATCGTCAGCATCATCTGCAGAGCCGCAATATAACGGTAGCCCCTGTTCCAGCTCTCGCCGCCGGTCAACGCGTACCCCATAATGTAAGGTCCAAGGGAAGCGCCTATTCCCCACATACAATGCAGCCAGCTCATGTGCCGGCTCGCATAATGAAGCGCAACATAATTGTTCAGTGAAGCATCCACGCTTCCTGCTCCCAGACCATAAGGAATCGCCCATAAACACAACACACCATAAGAATGGGTGACTGAAAAGCCAAACAATGCGGCTGCCGTCATAAGAACACTGACCGCCGTAACCGTTCCCGTGCCCAGCTTTCTTGTCAAACGGTCACTTTGCAGACTGGAAACAATAGTGCCAAGTGCGATGATCATAAAAACAGGGCCGGAGTAAGAAACGGGAACGGAAAATTCCCTGTACATGGACGGCCATGCCGACCCCAATAGGGAATCCGGAAGCCCCAGGCTGATAAAAGCCAGATAAATAATGGCTAACAACAATTGAAACATATGTACTTCCTCCTGTTATTCATTTTTCGATGAAAAGAATAGCAGGAGGCCATCGCCGAAGCAAGACATTTTCAGACCAGTACTATAACAAAACCGACTTTTTAAAAATAAACTGTACGAAACTTTAGGAAATATCCACATAACATGCTATAATGAACAGGCATACATTTTTAATTACTAGGAGGTATTTTATGACGCCAAAAGAAGAAGCATTTGCCACTCTGGCCGTAGGAATCATTAAAAATCTGGAAATACGTGGAATGGAAGGTTACTATTTTGACAACAGCAAATTACTTTGCAATTATCTGAAGGAGACGCTTCCTGAGGAAGCTGTCATCTCCTGGGGAGGCAGCGAATCCGTAAAGGAAAGCGGGGTGATGGAACTGTTAAAGACAGGGAATTATGCTCTGATTGACCGTGCGGATGCCAGAACGGCAGAAGAAGCCCGCGAAATTTACAGCCGTACTGTCATGGCTGATTACTATTTTATGAGCGCCAACGCCATCACTATGGACGGAGAACTGATCAATATCGACGGAAACGGAAACCGCATCGCCTGTCTTGCCCAGGGCCCTTCCCATGTATGTCTCATCGTTGGCAGAAATAAAGTCGCCGTGTCACTGGAAGACGCTGTTCTGCGTTCCCGCAATATCGCCGCACCAGCCAACGTAAAACGACTGCATAAACAGACGCCCTGTCAGACAACCGGCCGCTGCGGCAACTGTTTCTCATCGGACTGTATCTGCAGCCATCTGGTCATCACACGTCATTCCTCCCACAAAGGCCGTATACAGGTCTATCTTGTAAACGAAGATCTGGGATATTAAAGGAATCGCCTTTTGCCGGGCAGCGCAGTTTCGTTAGTCTGTGCTGTCCGACAGAAATCCGCGCAGCGTTTCCAGCACGTTGTCACAGATATAATCCGCTTCCGCTCTGACATGCTCCCTCCCGGTTGCCATAGAATACGATATGCCGCACTCCCGGAACATGGCAATATCATTTTCACTGTCTCCAAAGCAGAGCGACTCTGCCAGCAGAAATCCCTCCGACTCTGCCAGCCTGCGCAGCGCGTTGCCTTTGTTCACGCCTGCCATTGTGAAATCAAGCCAGCCATTGCCGCTGTCCGTCACCTGCAGCCTGTCATCGTACTTTTCATGAAACCAGCTTTCCCAATTTGCTGCGATCCCCTGCTGCCACCAGATCGAAATTTTGTTTATCCTTCCTGCAATTTCCTGATAATCATCCACCACATGCACCGCCGGTTTCAACGTCGCATTCATTAGCCTGATAAAATCCGTCCTTGATGCCAGTGTATACAACTCCCGCTCGCTGGAAACAATATTTTCCGTTCCCGGCACTGCGGATAAGTCCGCAAGCAGTTCAAAGCACAATTCCCGTGGAATGGATTTTGCATAAACCGTCTTGTCATTTTTCACAATCAGACTTCCGTTCTCACAGATAAAAGGAATCTCATCCGCAATCGGCTCAAACAAAAGGCGCATATTTTTATACTGTCTTCCGCTCGCCGCTACAAAGGAAACACCTCTTTCCTTTAGCTGCCGGATCAGCCCAAATGCCGCCGGATCCAGCTTCTGTCCCTGTCCCAGCAATGTACCGTCCAAATCACTGAAAATCGTCGTTATCTTTTTTCCATGTATCTGCATCACATTCTCCCGCATATTTCTCTGCCTGACAGAGCGCCTGCTTTTACCGCATCCGTCTGTCTTTTCTCTGCATGAAGCATCGTAACATATCTAATCTTAATTTGCAAACAGAACAAAAAATCCTGAAAACCAAACAATCTCTCTGCGTTTCCAGGACTTTTGCAACAGGGGAAGAGGGAATCGAACCCCCGTTAACGGTTTTGGAGACCGCCGCACTACCGCTGTACTATTCCCCTATTTCTATTTTCTCACCGAAGATGATTATAGCACACTCTTGTACCGTTAGCAAGCAGTTTTTGTCAATCTACATCATCCGTATCGCTTCCTGTACGCTGGAAACCCCCTGCAGGGCAATGCCATCCGGCATATTTCCCGATGCACGAATCGTTTCTTCCGCAGACTTCGGCAGAATACAGGCCGTAAACCCCAGTTTAGCCGCCTCTGCAATACGCTGCTCCGCCATGCTGACAGCACGCACCTCCCCGCTGAGTCCAATCTCGCCAAACACAATTGTCCTTTCATCCACCGGTTTATTTTGAAAACTGGACACGACTGCCAGCGCAATGCCAAGATCAAGAGCAGGCTCCAGCATACGGATACCGCCCGCAATATTCACATAAGCGTCGCAGTTTGACAATGGCAGTCCCACCCGCTTCTCAAGTACAGCCATCAGCAAATTCACTCTGTTAAAATCCGTACCGGTAGCCTGCCGTTTCGGGATCCCAAAACTCGTCCTGCATACAAGCGCCTGGATTTCCAGCAGGATCGGCCTGGTACCTTCCATGGAACAGACAACTACAGACCCGCTTGCGTTCCGCGGTCTGCCGCTTAACATAAATTCCGATGCATTTGCTACCTCTACAAGCCCGCTCTGCCGCATCTCAAATACGCCGATCTCATTGGTAGATCCAAAACGATTCTTCACGCCCCGTAGAATGCGGTAGGAAGCATGTCTGTCTCCCTCAAAATAAAGCACCGTATCCACCATATGTTCCAGTACTCTGGGGCCTGCCACCGTGCCCTCCTTTGTCACATGTCCCACAATAAAAACAGGAATCCCCATATCCTTAGCCAGTCTGAGCAGAATGCCCGTCGCTTCCCTGACCTGCGACACACTGCCGGGTGCCGCAGACACTTCATCATGGTACATCGTCTGGATAGAATCAATCACCACTGCCTCCGGCCTGCACTTGGTAATGGTTTCCTCAATGCTGCTTAGATTTGTCTCACACAACAGCAACAGATGATCCGTAAAATCACCTATGCGCATAGCGCGCAGCTTAATTTGTTTCAAAGACTCTTCCCCTGAAATATAAAGTACCTTTCTGCCGTCATCCGACAGGTATCTGCATACCTGCAGCAGCAGGGTAGACTTCCCAATCCCCGGATCGCCGCCCACAAGAATCAATGATCCAGGCACAATGCCGCCGCCCAGAACCCTGTCCAGCTCTTGTATATGCGTATGCATCCGTTCTTCTTCCCCCATCACAATAGAGGACAGTGAAGAAGGCTCCTGTTTCTCCTTAGAAGCCTTCATTTTCACATTGCCGCCCATGCCTTTGGAAGATGTCCGGACACTCTCCTGCACGAATGTATTCCATTGTCTGCAGCCAGGACACTGCCCCATCCATTTCGTGGATTCGTACCCACAGTCCTGGCAGAAAAAAACCGTAGCCGTTTTACTCTTTCCCATTCCCTGCTTCCTTTGGCAACCGTTTTGCTGCCATACATGGTTTCTGCTGTCGCTTTGCTTATTTGCGTATCTCGATTGCTATCTCTCCTGCATCTTTCAGTTCCACGCTGATACTCAATTTCCCACCCAGATTGGTACGCATCTTACCGATGCTTTCACCGCCTACAAATACCTCGTATTCTGTTTCATCCTCCAGGCCTATGGTAAGCTGCGCGTCTTCCCTTCCTTCCACGTGAAATGTAACGCCCTGCGCGCTTTCCATAAAATGCGTTACGCTCGTGCCCGGTACGGATTCGTATACAAACATCCCATTTTTTTCCAGCTTTGTCATCGTTGCATAGGTTTTTACCTTATACAAATCACCACCATGTTCAAAGTCCTCTTTTTTGGCCTTCTGCGTCAGGACATGGTTTCCGAAGCGCAGGCTCCCGTCGCCTTCCGTCTGAATCAATTCTTCTACTACTGCCATCTTTGTCTCCTCCTGTGCCTTCGTATTTTGAAATTATTTTACTGTAAAAACAACCTGCTTTTTCTTCAGTCCTGCCGTTACCGTATCTCCGGGTACGATCTTTTTGCAGAGGATCTCCTCTGCGAGCGCGTCTTCTATCACAGTCTGGACAGCACGTTTCATAGGACGCGCCCCCATTTTCATCTCCGTATATTTTTCTACAATATATTCTTTCAAAGCCGGGGTCACCGTAAGCTTAATATCCATCTGCTCCCGGCATCGTTCTGCCAGTACTTTCGAAAGCAGCGTAACCACCGCTTTCATGTTTTCTTTGTTCAATGGATGAAACACCATAATCTCATCGATACGGTTTATAAATTCCGGCTTAAACATCCGTTTCACTTCTTCCATTACGCCGGATTTCATCGTTTCATAATCCTTTTTCTCCGAAGTTTCTGCGGCAAAGCCCAGATTTTTGGGCTCGATAATACGCTGCGCTCCCGCATTCGACGTCATAATCAATATGGTATTTTTAAAGTTTACCTTACGCCCCTTGGAATCTGTAATATGCCCGTCGTCCAATACCTGCAGCAGAATATTGAATACATCCGGATGCGCTTTCTCGATTTCATCAAAAAGCACCACAGAATACGGATTGCGCCGTACTTTTTCGCTAAGCTGCCCTCCTTCCTCAAACCCTACATATCCCGGCGGAGAACCGATGATCCTCGAAACCGAATGCGGCTCCATATATTCTGACATATCTACCCTGATCAGGGCGTCTTCCGAGCCAAACATCGCTTCCGCCAATGCCTTGCTCAGCTCCGTCTTCCCCACGCCGGTCGGCCCCAGGAATAAGAACGAACCAATCGGACGTCCCGGATCCTGCAGACCGACCCTGCCTCTGCGCATAGCCTTAGCTACCGCTGCGACAGCCTCTTCCTGCCCGATCACGCGCTTGTGGAGAATTGACTCCAGCTTCAGAAGGCGTTCGCTCTCTTTCTCCGCCAGCTTGGATACCGGAATCTTCGTCCATAACGACACGACGTCGGCTATCTCATTTTCACCTACCGACAGATTTCTACCGGCTATCTTCCGCTCATAGGCGGCTCTGGCCTTATCATACTTTTTGATTAGTTTCTCCTGGTTTCGCCTGATCTCCCCGGCCTGCAGATAAGCTTCAATGCGGATGGAGCGTTCGATTTGACGGTCCATTTTGCTAATCTCTTCCTGCATCACCTTTAGCTCTTCCGGCATATGCATATCTTTAAGACGAATCGCGGCAGCAGCTTCGTCAATCAAATCAATTGCCTTGTCCGGAAGATTTCTGTCATTAATATATCTGTTCGAAAGTTGTACGGCTGCTTCTATCGCTTCCTCCGTAATCGTTACACCGTGGTGTTCTTCATACCTGCCGCATATACCCGACAGTATACGGACAGCTTCCTCCGGTGAAGGTTCCTCCACCGTCACTGGCTGGAACCTGCGCTCCAACGCGGCGTCACGTTCCACATATTTCCTGTATTCCGCAATTGTTGTAGCGCCGATTAACTGGATCTCGCCCCTGGCAAGAGAAGGTTTTAAAATATTGGAAGCGTCAATCGCCCCCTCCGCGCCGCCCGCGCCGATGATCGTATGCAGCTCATCCAGAAACAAAATGATGTTCCCATCCTCTGTGACTTCCCGAATCACCCGTTTGATACGTTCTTCAAATTCACCCCTGTATTTACTTCCCGCTACCATACCCGATAAGTCGAGCGTGACAACCCGTTTATTCTTAATGGTATCCGGCACATCTCCTGCTGCGATATGCAGTGCGAGCCCTTCCGCAATAGCGGTCTTGCCCACGCCAGGTTCTCCCACCAGACAGGGATTATTTTTCGTACGGCGGCTTAGAATCTGTATGACACGCTGTATCTCCGCCTCTCTGCCGATCACCGGATCCAGCTTTCCCTCCCGGGCCAAAGCAGTCATGTCTCTGCTATACTGATTCAGCGTTTCCGTTCCATTGTTTTTCTCTTTTTTCTTCTTTCCCTTATATCCCAAATCTTCTTTATACAGATTGGCATCCTGTCCTATCGCAAGAAGCGTATCAACATATAGTTTCTGAATCTGTATCCCCAGTGTGTTCAGAAGCCTGACTGCTACATTGTCCCCTTCCTTTAAAAGCGCCAACAAAATATGCTCTGTTCCGATCTCTTCCGAGTGGAATCTATGCGCCTGTCTGGCAGCCTCCTGCAGAATCTTTTCCGCCCGCGGTGAATAGCCGTCCCTTTCCCGCATCGGAAGAAAATTCCCCGGTGCGATCAGGTCATAGATCATAGAAATCAGTTTGTTCTCTTCCACACCGTTATCCTGAAGTACTCTGGCAGCCACTCCTGTATCTTCTCTGAGCAGACCGAGCAGAATATGTTCTGTCCCGATATAATTCTGTCTCAACTCTTTTGCCGTCTGTTTTGCCAGGGAAAGCGCAGCCTCCGCTTTCTTTGTATACTGCGGCATCATTCCATTCCTCCATAATCTTCATAGATTTCATCTATAAGAGCATGCACTTCCTGCCGGGAAATATTCTTGCAGCTTCCTTTCGCCAGAATTACCCGCAGCTCTTTTTTCATATCCTCCACCGCCTGTATTTTATCAATATCCACAGCAATGACAGCGCCTTTTCTTCTGTCTACTTTCACATAGCCTTCCTGTTTCAGAACGGTGTACGCTTTATTTACCGTATGCATATTGATCCCTATCATATCCGCAAGCTGCCGCACAGACGGAAGCGCGTCTCCCTCTCTAAATCTGGTTGTCGCAATACCAAGAATAATCTGATTACGCAATTGTATATACAACGCCTCGTCACTGTTAAAATCCAGTTCAATCATCATCCTATCACACCCTTTGTTATACAAATATTATAACAGCGTGACACAAAAGTCAAGCCAAAAAAGGCATTTGTCACGGAAATCAATTTTGCGCTTACTGGCACAAAATTGACTTTCCCGAGCATTTGTCAGGACAAACGCATGAATGAACAAATTGTAAACATTTTTGTAGCAGCCGTAGTGAACGCCCATTTGCCAAATTGACAGTTTCTGTATCAGCTCCGGCCTGGTTTTGCGCAGTTTTCAGATAAAAGAACTTGTCAGGATTTCGCAGGATAAATCATTCACACACCGGGCAAAAGTACAATTTCGCGAATTTGTATGCCATTTTCGGACAAGGATGTCCGCCACTGTCATACAAATTTGCGAAAACTGTCTTTTTTACGGTGCATGTCATTGATTTATTTTGCGAAATCGAAAGTAAAGTATTGTCCTGAAAAACTGCGCAGACTGCCTGGCATAAATTTCTATGCGGGCGGCTTTGCAGGAAAGATTAGTCTTTTCTGCCCGGCGTACGCACAGAAATTATGCCGGGCAGTGCTCAGGAAAACCGATTCTAAATGTTCATAAAATGTTAACACATACGTTTGTCGTGGGGATTTGTCATAACTCATTTGTCACCTTGACAGGAAAAAAGCCAGCGCCGGCATTCTCTCTTTGTCAGCGCTGACCGTTTTTGATCAAAAATCATCCCTGTCGTCCATATTCAGAAACTCAAATTCAAAATCATCATCATCAAGATACTCTTCGTCGTCATCCTCATCGTCCTCTTCGTCCTCATCTTCATCCTCGTCGTCGTCATCATCGTCCTCACGGCGGGAAAGAAAGTTTCTGGGACTCCACCGGCGTTTCCTTACAGGACGGTCATCTTCTTCGTCGTCCTCGTCGTCATCGTCTTCCTCCTCATCATATTCGTCGTCGTCCTCGTCCTCATCATCGTATTCTTCGTCATCTTCGTCGTCATCATATTCTTCGTCATCCTCATCGTCATCGTATTCTTCATCATCATACGCATAACCACGATATTCCCGCAGCTTCACTGCAAGCATAATACATACGAGTATCAAGATAACAAACACTACGATCGCTGCCATCAGGATCATTTTTCCCTTGCCTTCCAAAGATGGCAGAAAACTGTCGCCGGAACCCGCAGATCCCCCTTCCAAATCCACTTCTTTGAACTGCCCGCTTTCGGTTGAGTACAGATACCAGGTTCCGTTTTCTTCTCCTTCTTCTCCCTCCTCATCCGTTATGTACAGAAGATAATGTTTCGGGGATGCATATTCCTCCAAAAACGCTTCGTCAATCGTAATATCATTTAAATCCGTGCCTGCAGGAAGGATTTGTGAAGAAATAATATTCGAAATTTTTAAGCTGCCGTCTCCTTCCGGAGGCGCCGCTTCTTCCGCCCCGTCCGGAGCCTCCTCTTCCGGCGCCGCTTCTCCGCCTTCTCCGCCTTCTCCCTCCGGTCCGCCTTCCGCAGCTTCTACCGGTTCTACAAGATCGGCACGGATAAAACCTGTCTTGCCGTCCACTTCCACCTGATACCATTGCTCGCCGCTGTCGCTGAGCGCTTCTCCCGTAACCGTAACCGTCTCACCGGATTTTACGCTGTTTCCAACCTTGCCTGCTGACGAGGAGGGGCCGCTTCTGATATTGGCGCTTTCTGTCGTAACCACCGCCGACGTAACGTCTGTTCCGGCTATCGTACCTGCACTTTCCGCAGGAGCTTCCTGCCCTCCGCCGCCTTTTTCAACCAGGTCAGAACGGATATACCCCAAAGTATTATTCACTGACACCTGATACCAGGTATTGCCGTCGTTTCCCGTCGTTTCGTCAAGGATTGTCAGGATATCTCCCTTTTTTACGCCGGTAACTATCGTCCCGTTCGTACTCGCCTCACTCCGTACATTGGCATCATTTTTTACGGTGATCTCCTCCGCATGGCTGATCATCGTATTTCCTCCGAAAAGCAGCAGATATAGCATTATTGCCATTCCAAATACTGTATATAGGATCCCTCTTCCTGCTTTTTCTGTTGTTATCTTCATTCTCTTTATGTATCCTTCCTTAAAAATTACGCCGGAAGCGCTTTGCGCCTGCTTCCTCCTCAGATGCTTTCCCAAAGCCCTGCATTTTTTTCTGACGTCGTTCCTCGTCTTCCAGCCGCGCATGATAGTCTTTCTCACATTTTGCACAGAATCTGCCGCTGCGTATATTGGCGCCGCAGACCTCACAGCGCATAAAAGCAGCCGAATCCTGCGCAATTTCCAGCCTGTTTTCTTTCAGCATCTGACGAATAGATTTCTGGCTCACCCCGGTATTCAGCTCCACATCTGACGCAGTGCTCCCCGGATGTTTTTCAATATAAAGACGTGTTTTGCCGTAATCATCATAAGCCACTGCCTTACAGTCCTCGCAATGATATTCCCCTACTCCTTTAAACACCATAATACCGCCGCACTTTTCGCAGTGAACAGGACGATTATACATATCTTCGGTATTCAAAAGTTTTTTTGCCATATAAAATGCCCCCTTATTATTAACTCTTATCCGTCACGCTTCATCAATTGCTCTGCCAATGTCGTGCCGCATATACTGATTCTGAAAAGAAACCCACTGCGCCGCTTCGTATGCTTTCGCACGCGCCTCTTTCAGATCCTTCCCCAACGCACTGATGCCAAGCACACGGCCGCCGTTTGTCACGATCTCCCCGTCTTTCCACGCCGTTCCCGCATGAAAGCAGAAACAGTCTTTTCTGCCGTCAAACGCGTCCAGGCCTGAAATCGCAAATCCCTTTTCATAGGAAACGGGATAACCGCCGGACGCCAATACGACGCAGACTGCCGCATTCTCTTCAAAATCAAGTGTAATCTGATCCAGTCTGCCGTCAATACACGCCTCCATCACCTCAACCAGATCATTCTTCATACGCGGCAGCACCACCTGCGCCTCCGGATCTCCAAATCTGGCATTGTATTCCAGCACCTTCGGTCCACTCTCCGTCAACATAAGCCCGAAAAAGATAATCCCCTGAAATGGCCTGCCTTCCGCAGCCATAGCGTCTACCGTAGCCTGATAAATGTGCTTTTGACAAAACGCATCTATTTCCTGCGTATAAAAAGGGCTCGGTGAAAATGTCCCCATACCGCCGGTATTCAAACCGGTGTCACCATCCCCGGCCCGCTTATGGTCCTGGGCTGACGTCATTGTCCTGATCGTCTTTCCATCTACAAAAGACAGCACAGATACTTCCCGTCCTGTCATAAATTCCTCGATTACAATTCGGTTGCCCGCATCTCCGAACTGTTTTTTCTCCATAATGGTTATGACCGCATCTCTGGCTTCCTGCAGCGTATTGCAGATCAACACACCCTTACCAAGCGCCAGTCCGTCAGCCTTTACTACGACAGGCATCCTCGCTGTCTCCAAATAAGCCAGCGCCTCCCCAGGCGAACTGAAATTTTCATAAGCAGCCGTCGGAATATGATACTTTTTCATCAGATCTTTTGAAAAAGCCTTGCTGCCCTCCAGAATTGCCGCGTTCCTGCGCGGACCGAATACCCGTATACCCGCTGCTTCCAGTACATCGGTAAGACCACCTACAAGCGGATCGTCCATGCCGATTACCACCAGATCGATTGCCTTTTCTCTGGCAAAGGATGCAAGCCTGTCAAATTCCATAGCGCCGATCGGCACACACTGTGCGATCTGCGAAATTCCCGCGTTCCCCGGCGCACAGTAAATCTGCTCCACTTTTCTGCTTTTGGCCACGCTTGCAGCGATGGCATGCTCTCTTCCGCCGCTTCCTACAATCAGAACTTTCATCTTTTCCTCCTTCTGATACGCTTACTGCGTCATGCCGGCAGATTTTCCCTATCTGTCGTATCCGTCAATCCGCCACGTCCGCTCTGCCGTCTCTCACGCTGATCTTTCCATGCGCAAACAAATCCACTGCTCTGGGAAGAAGCTCCCATTCCGCCTCCTCCATAACACGACGCTGCAGCGTCCCAGGCGTATCGCCGCTCTGAACTGCGACCGCCTTCTGCAATACAATCGGCCCGGTATCTGTCCCCTCGTCTACAAAATGTACTGTAGCACCTGTTATTTTAACACCCCGCTCAAGCGCTTTCTCATGAACTTTCAATCCATAACAGCCTGTTCCACAAAAAGAAGGAATCAGGGAAGGATGGATATTTAAAATTCGGTTTCTGTATTTTCGTATCATCTCTTCCGGAAGTACGACAAGAAAACCTGCCAATACAATCAGATCCGGATCCGACTCCTCCACCGCATGTAAAAACGCGGCATGAAAAGCCTCCCTGTCAGGATACTCCTTCGGAGAAACGCAGACTGCATCAATATGATGCTCTCTGGCACGCTCTAACGCATAAGCGCCCTTGTTATTGCTGATCACACGTACGATCTGTGCATCTCTTACCTTTCCGCTTTCCATACTGTCAATCAGCGCCTGCAGATTCGTGCCGCCGCCTGAAACACACACAAGAACCCTCAGCATAAGACAACTCCCTTATCCCCGGACTCTGTATAACCGATCCGGTACGCTGTCTCTCCTGCAGCCTGCAGAACCGCCATCGTTTTGTCCACATCCGCGGGATCAACTGCCACTACCATGCCAATCCCCATATTATAAGTGCTGTACATCATTTCTTCTGCGATATTTCCTTCCCGCTGAAGCAGCCCGAACACGGGAGGCGTCTCATAGCTGTCCTTTTTTACCACAGCCCGCACGCCTTTCGGAAGCATACGGGGAATATTTTCATAAAAGCCGCCGCCGGTAATATGGCTGCATGCCTTTATCCTGATACCCGCCTCCTTCACACGCCTTAAGGCTTTTACATAGATTTTGGTCGGCGTCAAAAGCGTATCGCCCAAAGTGCCGCCAAGCTCCTGATAATATGTATCCAGATTTTCTTTCGTCATGGTAAATACGTTGCGCACAAGGGAAAAGCCATTGCTGTGCACGCCGCTTGAAGCGATGCCAATCAGCACATCTCCTGTTTTCAAATCTTTCCCCGTAATTAAATCCTTTTCATCAACAATTCCCACCGCAAAGCCTGCCAGATCGTATTCATTGGTCGGATAAAATCCCGGCATCTCCGCCGTCTCACCGCCGATCAGGGCGGCGCCTGCCTGCCTGCAGCCATCCGCCACTCCTTTTACAATATCGGCGACTTTCTCCGGAAAGTTTTTACCACATGCAATATAATCCAGAAAAAACAATGGTTCACCACCTGCACAGGCAATATCGTTAACGCACATGGCTACACAGTCAATTCCTACCGTGTCATGCCGGTCCATCAAAAATGCAATCTTCAATTTTGTTCCCACGCCGTCCGTACCTGAAACAAGTGTGGGTTTTTCCATATTTTTAAATGCTTCCATGGAAAAGGCGCCCGAAAATCCTCCGATACCGCCCAGTACTTCCGGACGCATCGTCTCTTTTACATATTTCTTCATCAATTCTACGGAAGCGTAGCCCGCTTCGATATCCACCCCTGCACTTTTGTAATCCATCTCTTCCTCCTTATATATCAGTAATCCCTATATCCAGCCTCCTGCAAACGGGCATCCTTCTTTTCCACCGTTTCCTTCAGCCGCTTTGCATAATCCTTTACCTTCTGCAGCAGCGCAGGATCCGACACCGCGAGTATCTTTGCCGCCAGAAGCCCGGCATTGGCGCCGCCTCCGATTGCCACAGTCGCTACCGGAATCCCCGAAGGCATCTGCACAATCGAATACAGGGAATCTCTGCCGCCCAGGGACGTAGTATGCATCGGAATGCCAATGACAGGCATCGGAAAAACAGCCGCGCACATACCTGGAAGATGCGCTGCCATCCCCGCTCCCGCAATCACAACCTTGATCCCTCTCTCTTCTGCTGTTTTTGCATATTCGAAAAATACATCCGGCTCCCTATGCGCGGAAATAATCCGCATTTCATAGGAAATTCCAAGCTGTTCCAAAATATCGGCTGCTTTTGCCATAACCGGCAGATCAGAATCACTGCCCATCACAATCGAAACCTGCGCCATAACGATAGATCCATCCTTTCTTTATCATTTCATTCTCTTCTATATTATTATGAGACTTCTTTACCGTCAATAGATTAGATGTTTTAAATTTGAAAAGGAAGGTTCAACTGTTCACACCCTGCAAGCACAAAGCGCCCCTCTCTGATAATGACCACTTCGCTTCCCTCCTGTGCCACCGCCGTTACTTCTCCCAGTTCGTCATACGGAATCGTAATATCCGTATGACAATGAAAATATGCTGCCGACATATCTTCGTCTCTTTTTATAGAACACTCGTTATCTTTCGCAATCATTTCTTTGCCGTTCGGATTATAGACAGGAAGCTCCTCACTATGAGAATAACACGTGTCACCTACTGCAAAATGCGGCCCTGTCTTCTCCGCAATCAAAATCGGCAGCTGGTGTGCAATCCTATATTTCCTGGCCGCCACATACGCTGTCGTATTGGTGCCGATGGCAAACTCCCCAAGCGGAAGGCTTTCATGGTGAAACAGTACATTGTCTCTGACATATTTTAGATTTTCCGCCTCCGTGGCAAAATTCCGGCAGTGATATGCCGTTATCATCCCATCTGTAAAAGTCAGCTCCAAATCTCTGTATTCCAGGCCGTTCAAATACACCGTCGTCACATGGAGAACTCCATTCGTCCCCTTCAGCTTCGGAGAAGTGAATACTTCTCCTACAGGAATATTGACGTCCGCCACACAATTCTCAAACAGTGTCTCCTTTTCCGGATCTTGCAGCGGCTGCAGCGCCACAAGCAAATCCGTCCTGTTTTTTCCGCTTCCTCTGACTCTTACATAGGCCGCCCGGTCCAACACATCAATGATCGTCTGCTGTATCTTCTGATACAGAGCGGAATCCAGCGTATTAATCTCTATCACCGCATCAAAAATCTGTGAAAACTGCGGACCAATTTCCGGCACCGGAAAAGCAATGATCGTAAAGCTCCGTTCCTCCCCTCTGATATAACGGTTTACAATTTCCGAAGCCTGGGCCGCGTATTCTACGGCCAGCTTCTGCTGTCGTCCGTTCAGACACAATGTCTCCGGCTTTGCCGCCGGAGCAAAAGGCTGCTCTCCGAAAGTCTCCAGACAGGCAGGCCCGCCATGTACACCGGCCAGTTCTTTCACCGATTCATAGGCTGCTTTCATCTCTCCTATTTTCTTATTGATATATTTTTTATCCAGGTACAGAGCCTCGTCTTCCCTGTGATCATACAAATATTGTCTGTTGGCGTCCGCACCGTAAACTCCCACGCGGTTTACGCCTTTTTTGTGGAAAATACTCAGAGAAGCCCGATAAATCACTGGTTCAAGCCCCATTTCTCTGAAATTCAAAACTGCTTCTCTGATGATCCGCTCAAACCCTGTCCGGTAACGAATATTCACCGTCTTTTTTTTCGTAATGTCTTTGCCCGAAACCAAAAATCCCGTCCGGTATCCTTCTGTAAAAGTATCCGCCAGCTTTCGAATCTGTTCCCGCGGCAGTCCATTCAAATACGAAGCCAGCCTTTCTTCGTTTTCCGTTATATATTCGCCGTATCTGTATAAATACCTGAGATCACCAAGATCCGCATCCATCACAATCCGCAGAAAAAAATCCGCTTCGGGATCCAACTGGCGGCGCACTCTTTTTTGCAGTTCCTGACTGGTATAATCGCTGACAAACCAATAAATGATCTGCCTCACTTCTTCGCAGGACGGCGCCGCCTGCTTTTCTTCCCAGGCACATACAAAAGACTGATAAATTTCCAGAAACAATTCCATACGAATCAACAGTTCTTCCCGGTCCCGTTCATATACCGATTCAATCTGACTGTGAATTTCCGCATAGAGGAACGCCAGCAACTGTCCCATTTCTCTGCCGTACCGTTTTGCCGTATAACCCGGATTTCCGTAACATCTGTTATAGTTCTCCGGTAAAATATCCGCGTACAACGCACAATTACGCGCGCGCAGTTCTGAAAGAGAAACATCCTGCAGCTGCCGACGCTCCTGTCTCTCCCATTCCACAAGCAGCTTCCTGATATAAGATGCCGTTTCGGAAAAATAAGAACCATATTCCTGCGAAACACCGGCCTCCTGCAAAGGAAGGACAGCAATTTCAGCAATCCTCTCCCCCGCAAGCCCAAAGCGCTCCTCTATCATTTCCGTTTCTTCCGCAATGCCCATAACACCTTTCTCCATCATATCCCATATGCACCCGCAAACAGAATAAAACCGATCCCCAGCAAAACCAAACCATTGACCACAATGCCTGCATAAGAAAACAGATAATATTTATCCGGTTCCATTCTGGACGCAATTCCCAGCACAAGACCTGCTATAGAAAAAAACAACGCCAACAGCATGGCCACTCCGTCACGCACTTCGGCGGCTCCGTTGTTCTGAAAAGAGAGATACAGTATCATAATAACGGAAACCGCAGAAATAATCCCCAAAACAGTCGACATAATACCCTTCTGGGGATGCTCCTTATTTGTAAATATATACCCTTTTTTTCCGATCATACCGCCTGCCCTGACTTAAAACAACAACTTGGATTTTGCAGCAAGCAGCCTGCCTCCGCTCACCAGCAGGAGGACACCGCCTGCAATCCCAAATACGATTGCAATCACTCCCACCGTAATATTCAATGCCCCTGACCGGCTCATTACCTTATACGCTTTTTCTTCCATCCGTCCACATCTCCTTTTCAGTTTGCGCCATAGACTGCATAGTATGCGTCAATTGACGCTTTCAGGTCATCATTGATATAAATCTTTCCATTATATTCTCTGTTATACAGGCAGGAAACCACTTCCTGCATAGACACTATCGCCGCCGCCGGAAAACCATATCTCTCCCGGATTTCCTGCAATGCGCTCATTTCCCCGGACTGTCCTTTTTCCATCCGGTCCAGAGATACCATCAGTCCCAAAATATCCACAGCGCCCTGCGCTTTCAGCACCGGGAAAGTCTCTTCAATGGATTTCCCGGACGTCGTCACGTCTTCAATCATAACGATTCTGTCGCCATCCCGTATAGAACTGCCCAATAAAATACCGGCATCCCCATGATCCTTGACTTCCTTTCTATTTGCACAGTATTTTATATCCTTACCATATAATTCGCTGATCGCCATGACAGTGGCCACGCCAAGCGGAATCCCCTTGTAAGCCGGGCCAAACAAAATATCGAAATCCAGTCCATAATGCTCATAAATCGCTCTGGCATAATACTGTCCCAGCCTTCGAAGCTGCGTACCCGTCACATAACCGCCCGCATTCATAAAAAATGGAGATTTTCTGCCGCTTTTTAAAGTAAAATCACCAAATTTCAGCACATCACTGTCTACCATAAATTGAATAAATTCCCGTTTATACTGTTCCATCCGCTCTCTCCCTGTTTCTTTTTTATGGTCTGCGCTATAGCTGCACAGGTCCGGCCGTACTATCTGCATCCCGCAAGCGCACAGGCAATATCCTCTTTCATATCCAGTACTGCCGCCCTAGAAGCATCCGCATAATTCTCACTGCCAAAAGACGCATATTTATCCTGCTGATAAGCCGCGATAATACCGCGTGAGGAATTGACAACCGCACCCAGTCCGTCTCTGTTAAAGAAATGGACAAGATCCGTTCCCCTGCCCCCCTGGGCGCCATAGCCCGGCACAAGGATGTAGGCTCTGGGCATAATCTGACGCAGCGTTTTCCCTACCTGCGGATAGGTAGCGCCTACCACCGCGCCGATATAACTGTAAGTTTCTCCCATATGCTCCTCGCCCCACTTTGCAACCTGTTCTCCTACAATCTCATAGAGCGGTCTTCCTTCCGTTATCCTGTCCTGAAATTCCCCGCTGCTGGGATTGGATGTCTTTACAAGAATGAAAAGGCCTTTTTTCTCCTTCTTGCATACTTTGATAAAAGGCGCTACGCCATCGGAGCCAAGATAGGGATTGACTGTGGCAAAATCCTCATCAAAACCGCTGTATTCCTTACTACCCACCTGCACCTTACCGAGATGTCCCGCAGCATAGGCTTCCGAGGTAGAACCGATATCCCCTCTCTTAATATCGCCAATAACGACCAGGCCCTTCTCCTTACAATATTGCACCGTTCTGGCAAATGCGGTCAGGCCTTCCACTCCAAACTGCTCATACATGGCAATCTGCGGTTTCACCGCCGGTATCAGATCATAGATTGCATCAATAATACCCTTATTATACTGCCAAACGGCCTCACCGGCTCCTTTCAGCGTCTCGCCATACGCTTCATATGCCCTTTTTTTAATATGCTCCGGAATATAAGAAAGCATCGGGTCAAGTCCGGCCACAATGGGCGCCCCTGTCTTTTCTATCCTTGCAATCAGTTTTTGAATCATGGTTTTCTCCTGCTTCCTGCGGCAGACATTCTGCCGGGTTTCCTGTCATATACCGTACCAACTTCCTGTGCGCGCATCAAATCTATGTAACCGGATAAGGAAATTCTTCCTGCCCGCCGCGCAGCCCGTATAATACGCAGCAACAGGCTGCCGTATACAGCCTGCGCATAAAGATAAGCACACAGACCATCTGTGCGTCTGTGTGCTTATTATACACTATTTTACCGTATCCTGCAATTTTTACAGATCATCATTTACCAGTTTTATCACGGCTGTTTTATCCGGAATCTTGAAATATACTTTGTAACCGCTTCCGCCTTCCGTCATGCCGCTGGCAACCGCCTGCACCTTTCCGGCCGGATCGCCGTCGTCCTCTTCACATTTGGCGCTAAAGGTAACGCTGTTTCCGTCTCCCATACCCTTATCCTTTAACGTAAAATATACATAAAGCCGTTCTTCCCCATTTACATTTTTGACTTCAAAATCATCTATGGTAGCCGCTTCCCCTTTGCTGCCTGTCATATAGCCATAATGTCTGACGGAATACCCGTCCTCTTCATCCCGCTGGTAATAGACAGAGTTGACGATAATATACTGGCAGTTCCTGCTGTATCCGTCCAGCCATACCTTGATAACCGTATTACCGGTTCCTCTGGCCTTAATCTTTAATTTAAAAGAATCGCTCTTCTGGCTTTCCAGCTCTACCTTGGCCACACTGGAATCATCTACCGCATATTTTACCACAAATGCCTTAGAACCTTTCCAATCCTTTACCTTTACCTTTACCGTGTCGCTCTTGTCATCGTGGGTTACCGTTACCGTATTCTTCTCCAGAGACAACACCGGCTGGCTCCCCGCACATACCGTCAGGCCGCAGGCGAAAAACAAGCCCAATGCACAAAATACCGGTAACCATTTCTTATACTTGAATTTCATATTTCCTCCTTTGGGTATACTCCCCTGTATGATATTATGTAAAACAATAGCAAACGCACAATTGCTTGTCAATGACCCGCATAAAATTTTACCTTCCGCAGATGAAAATTAAGAATTCCTTCATAAATCATTGTGATACTCTCACCGCGTTTTCAGAAATTCATACTCTCGTTTGGCTTTTTCATCGTCAGGATACAACGACAGATAATTTTCCATTAAAACAGCCGCCTTTTGAAACTGGGCCAGATTTTCATAAGCTGCAATTTCATTGTATTTCAGCGTCTGCATATACGTCTTGTCCTCACAGGCAAGTCCAGCCTCAAACGCCGCCAGCGCGCCTTCATAATCATTCATCTGCATCCTGCAGATGCCAAGCTGGTTCTGTACCTGCGGACTGTCCGGGCTGCCGTCCAGATAATTGGAGTACACACTGGACGCATAATTGAAATCCCCCAGACATTCATAGGTCCTGCCAAGGAAAAGCACTGCTTCCGCGCTTCCGGTATCCCGTGCCTTTTCCAGTGAATTTCTGGCATTATCATAATCTTTCAGATAATAGTACAACCGCCCCTTATCGTAATCCGACATGCTGTCCGCTCTTTCATCCAGCGCCGCCTGCAGATATTCGACGCCCGCTTCCCTGTATCCGTTGTTTTCCAGACTCCTGTATATCGTCAAGAGACAGTTGTAATCTTTCGGGTCCAATTCTATCGCTTTTTTAAAATCCGCATCCGCCTGATCGTACTCATCCTTTTCCAGCTTAAGTCCTCCCCGCAGATAATAGGCCGTTTTTTCATCCGGACGCAGAGCCAGAATAGCGTCGTATACATCCACAGCCTTATCGATATTTCCGCTTTTATAATAAGCCACCGCCAGATAATAATTAATATCAAATTCCAGATCCCCGATCGTACCGTAACAATACGAAAGGGATTTTTCCAGAGCCTGTGCAGCCTCTTCATAGCGGCTCAGCCCCATATAGGCAATGCCCTGTCCCCGGTACACAAGTTCCCCGTCCTCGCCCTCTACCAGCGCTTTTTCAAAGCAGACAAGAGCCGTTTCATAATCCAGCGTTTCTATCGCAGCCATTCCTTCCGCAATGTTTGTCTCTTTCTTTCCCATACCGCAGCCTGTCAGAAAGAAAACAATACCCAGCGCGGCAGCGGCCATTCTGATCTCTGCTCTCCTATTTGCTCTCATCTGTATTTTTCCCCATCAGCGGGCGAATTTTCTCCACCAGCTCTTCCACATCCAGAAAAACGCCCTCATATCCCAGTTCCCGGCAAAGCCTTGTCACATTCGGCTGTTCCAGGCAGGCGGCTTCCAGCGCTTTTCTGTCGGCAAACACCCGCGCGGCGCTGTCATCCAAAAGCATCTTTCCATCGGCAAACACAATTACCCTCTCAAACACTTCTGCCACAAAATCCATATCATGGATGATCGTGATCACTGTCCTGCCCTCTCTGCGCAGCTCCCGGATAATCCGTTTGATACGTTCTTTTCCTACATAATCCTGCGCTATCGTAGGCTCGTCAAATATAACAATGTCCGTGTGCATGGCAAGCACGGAAGCAACGGCAATCAGCTTGCGCGCTGACAGTCCCATATCATAAGGATTTTTCTCTTCCAGATCCTGCAGGCCGGTCATAGAAAGAGCGTCCATACTGCGTTTGTGCGCCTCTTCCCAGCTCATACCGATCTGCAGCGGTCCGAACATGACTTCATCCAAAACCGTATTCTTAAAAATCTGATCGTTGGGATTCTGAAACACCATGCCGATCCGCGCCGCCAGCCCCGCAGCCGTGGACAAGGCAATATCCTTTCCGTCCAATAAAATCCTGCCTGACGACGGGCGCAGCAGTCCTTTCAGCAGCTTCACAAAAGTCGTTTTACCCGCGCCGTTCTGCCCCACAATGGCCGTGGAGCGCTCGTCAATTGTAAAATCCAGTCCTTTCAAAACCTCACTGTGCATCCCATAAGAAAAATGAAGTTTCTCGATCCTGATCTCACTCATGCGCACACCCCCTAAAAGCCGTCCCATGAACCGAAAGCAGCTCTTTTGCCTCCGCCAGCGTCACGGGCCAGGTTCCGTCCGCTTTTCTGATCCCCAATGCTCTGGCAAGCCTTGTAAATACCGGCGGACAAACCCCATATTCCTCCAGATCGTCCCGGGAGAAGAGCCGGGAAGGCGTGTCCATCGCCACAAGCCTGCCCGCATGCAGCAGCATAACCCTGTCGCTGAAATCTGCAATCTGCTCCATATTATGTTCCGCCATGAAAATCGTAATCCCCTGGCGGCTCAGACTGCGCACCGCCGCAAACACCTCTCTTCTGCCCTGTGGATCAAGCTGCGATACCGGTTCGTCCAGCACCATAATTTCCGGACGCATGGCAAGAATACCCGCGATCGCCATACGCTGCATCTGTCCGCCTGACAGATCGAACGGGTATCTGTCTCTATATTCGGAAATGTGTAGAAACGCCATAGCCGCCTCTACACGCTCCTTCATCTCCGGACGCGGTATCCCCATATTTTCCAGACCAAACGCAATCTCCTCATACAACGTAAGCTTAGCGCCAGTCACCTGGTTAAACGGGTTCTGAAAGACAATTCCCACCTTACTGCACAGCTCGTCTGCATCCGCGCTGCGAACTTCCAGATCACCCAAAAGCAGCCTGCCGCCGTACGCGCCTTTATAAAAGCTGGGTATCAATCCTGCAATTGCCTGGCAAAGACTGCTTTTCCCGGAACCGTTCTTTCCAATGATGCCGATCAATTCCCCTTTTTCCACTGAAAAACTGAGATCATCCAATGCCAGCGCATCGCTTCCCGGATATTTGTACTTTAAATGCTCCGCTGTCACGTAAGCCATGCCGCAATCCTCCAAACCAATGCCGCCGCCGTCATCAGAAGACAAACGATCTGTATGTACCGGTCAGCCGCTGTTTTCGTCTCTTCATTTAAAAATGTTTTTTTCCGGCGGGAGGCAAACCCCCTGGCCTCCAGCGCAAGCGCCCGCTCCCGCGTATTGACGAGAGAGCTCATGACAACCGGGGAAATCAAGGGAATAAACGCCTTTATTCTTGTAAAAAGAGAACCTTCCGTTTCCATGCCTCTGCTGCGCTGTGCATCGGTGATCGTGCTCATTGTTTCCGTCATCTGGGGAATGATTTGAAACACCGACACAAATACATACCCAAATCTGGGGGAAAATCCTCTGCGGACAAGGTTTTCAATCAAATCCGAAGGTTTGGTCGTCAGCACCAATACACAGAAACCGAGCAGAATATTCATAATATTGCAGACAATATGCAGCGCATAGCTAAGCCCTTCCCTGTAAAATACGACCGGTCCCGCCGAAAATACAGGCGTTGCATTTCCCGCCCGGAACATTCCCTGTATCACCACCACCGTAAGCAGCACAAAACCGGATACCGCCGCCATCGGCAGCGCTTTTCGCAGCACTCTGCCTGCCAGCAGTAATACAAGACTGCATACCGTAAAAGCAATGCCTGCCCATCTGTTTCCTGTCAGGGCAGGCACTGCGACCGCCGCCAGAATATAGCACAACTTACTTTCCGGTGCGGTTCTGTTCAGCATTGTCCCTTTTTCTTCATATAAACTGATACTTTTCAATACGACTCCCTCTTACTTATGCGGCGATAGACCCACTCAGTTCCACAAAAGACCAACGGCCGTGTTCAATCCAAATCCGCAATCTCCTCCCCGCTTTGATACAAGCTCAGCAGGCTCTTGGGCAGACCCTTGCCAATCGCATATACGATCAGAAGTACCGCAATTTTATCCGGAATGTCGACAATGATTTCATCCACCGCAGACGCAATCCATGCAGGCAGGCCTTTGGCCGCACATGCCGCAAAGGCGATGTCGCCCCAACTGTTGCCTGTCATACCGCCCCAGAAAATCAAATTCAGCGGCGTGGAAATCAGAACTGCCACCAATCCTACAAGCAGCCCTGACAAAACAGCGCCTTTCAGCGTTTTTAGAAATCCTTTATAAGCCAGTACACCGGCGGCAATGCCGATGCCAATATTGGTCAGCGCATAGATTGTGGAAATCGGATCCGCCGTCAAACCGTAAATAATATTGTTCACTGCCCCTACGATAGCGCCCACAATAGGTCCTCCCATCATGGATGCCAGGCAGGTGCCAATGGAATCCAGCCACAGAGGCAGTTTCAAAAGCTGCGCAAACAGCTTGCCCAGATAATTGATGCCAATGGCAGCCGGAATCAGCACCAGTGTGGCAGTATTCATTTTCATTGACCATAATTTTTTTCCCATGTTTTTCTCTCCCTCTTTTGTCTGCCTTATGTATCCACAAAACGCTCAGACATTCCCCAGTTTATCCAGCAGTGCCTCGTACTGATCCCGTACATTGCGAAAGCAGGTTAACAATTTCGGAGAAAAAGTCCCGCATTCGCCGTTCATAATCATATGGAACGCTTCGTCCCTCGAAAAAGCGCTCTTATACACCCGCTCTGTGACAAGCGCATCATACACATCTGCGATGGATACAAGCTGGGCGGAAATCGGGATCTCCTCTTCCATCAGCTGGTCCGGATACCCCCGGCCGTCATAACGCTCATGATGATATCTGCAGATCTCATAGCTTACCTTTCTGTAATCTTCATCAAAGATACCGATAAAGTGATCCAGTATATCGCTTCCCTTTGTCGTATGAGATTTCATAATCTCAAATTCTTCGTTTGTCAGTCTGCCCGGCTTCAGCAAAATACTGTCGGGAATGGCTATTTTCCCTACGTCATGCAGGGAACTGGCGGTAACGATCATCGCAATGCTATCGTCTGTCAGGCCGTATTCCGGATGCTCTTTCATCATTTCCTCCGCCAGAATACGGGTAAAGCCTTTCACCCTTCTGATATGCTCACCGCTTTCGAGATTTCTGTATTCCACCACCGTACCAAGAATCTCTATGATGCCTTCATTGCTTTTGTGCAGCTTATCCGCCTGAATCTGCAGCAACTCATATTGTCTGCGCAGTGTTTCTGTCTGCTCCGCCACTTTTTCTTCCAGTTCATTCTGATACTGGAATAGATTGGTAATGTTATTTACCCGCTTTTTCACAGTGGTATTGTCAAAAGGCTTTTTGATAAAATCCGATACCCCCATATCAAAACAGCGTTTTTCCACCTGCGCGGAAGTCTCTCCACTGATAATCAGCACCGGTGTCTTCAGCATCCAGCCTTTTTCCTTCATTACTTCAAGCACCGCAAAACCGTCCATTTCCGGCATAATCAAATCCAACAGGACAATGGCAGTTTCTTCATGATGATCTTCCAAAATTTCCAATGCATTCCTTCCGTCCTCCGCTGTCAGGACAGCATATTCATCCATCAGTATTTCTTCCAATATCTCCCTGTTCAGTTCGGAATCATCCACGATTAAAACTTTGTTTCTCATATTTGCTTATTATGCTCCTTTATCTGTATTCATTCTTAAAACCTGAGAACCCGCCCCTTATCCCTGCAGCATACGGATAGCCGATATTGTCAATATATAATCTTCTTCCGTATTTTTCAGCAGTTCCGACACATCATGCTTTTCCCGGTCCCGCAGCAATTCTGTCAGCCTGCCGGCAGATTCATACAATCTCCCGAAGCCCAGATTCTGGCAGAGTCCTTTTAGCGTATGCGCCGCACGGAACGCCTCATCTCTGTTATCCTCCTGCAAAGAAGTACAGAGCAGCGCAAAACTGGTGTCGTCCAGAAATCTGCGCATGTACTTTTCAATCCGCGCCTCGCTCAGAAGGCGCGATAATACCTCTTCATAATCCCCGCCAAACATATCATAACATTCTTTTACTGTCATAACACACTCCTTTATACCGCTCTTTTCCTCTCCCGGCACACTTTTTGTCCGTACTGCCATCATTGTATCACAAATCGGCCGCTGCGAAAACTTTTTTACGTCCATTTCATGACAAAACGTCCCCCAGACAAGCGAAACAACAAATATGTTCATCTGCCTGAAAGGACGTATACTGTCTCAATCTATCAATCTATGTATCTTACTTTATTAACTGGAACTGTCCGATCAGTTCGTCAAGCGTAACTGCCTGTGCGGAAAGCTGCTGACTTGTTGCGGAGGATTCTTCCGCAGTCGCGGAATTGGCCTGCACCACTTCCGAAATCTGGTTTACGCCTGCTTCCGCCTGGCGCATCGTCTCCGCCTGATCTGAGGACATCCTGCTCAGCTCCCTGGAACCTTCTGCGATCTGCTTGATACCTTCTACAACGCTTACGATCGCATTGGCAGCATTTTCCGCAGCCTGGTTGCCCTCCGTAACCTCACGCAGCGAACCTTCAATCAACTCTCTCGTGTCAACTACCGACTTCGCGCTCTGCTCCGCAAGCTGTCTGATCTGGTCTGCCACAACTGCAAACCCGCGGCCTGCCTCGCCGGCTCTCGCCGCCTCGATCGATGCGTTCAGGGACAGCAGATTTGTCTGGGAAGCAATATTTTCAATCTCGGAAATAATGTTGCCGATCTTTTTCGACGTCTCGTTGATCCGCTCCATAGCCTGTACCATAGCGCTCATTTCTTCACGGCTGTGATCCGCTTCTTCCGCATACTTCTGTGCCTGATGATAAGACTCCTGCGCATTCTCCGCGCTTCTCTCAATTGTCTCTGTAATATTGGCAATCGTCGCCTGCAGCTCTTCCACTGCGCCTGCCTGCTCCGTCGCACCCTCCGCCAGACTCTGGGACGCTTCCGCCATATTGCTTGATCCCGCCGATACCTGGCTGGACGCCTCTTCAATCGAACGCAGCGTCTCTGTCATCCGGTCACGCATCACGCGCATGGAATCTATCAGCCTCGTAAATTCACCCGCATATTTCTCCCTGCATTTGCTCGTAACCGTGTAATCGCCCCCGGCCATAGCTTCCAAAACTTCTCCGGCATCCGTGATGATCATTTCCAAATCATCCGCCATACCGGCAGCCTCTCTGATAATCTCCGCCACTTCATCATTCGTCTCTACAACAGGGAACGGAGAACCGAGATCTCCTTTGGCAAATGTCTTCAAACGCTCCGACAATTTAGCAAGCGGACCTGCCACGCTTCTCGCGATACTCTTACCCATACTCGTCGACACAACCATCGATACGATAATCACAGCGATGATCACAATCCCCAGCACAATGCTGAGCACCGTCAGGCTTGCAGCGGTTTTCTTTCCTTCTGACTGCTTAACATCGAGCAGCCCTTCCAATTCTCCGTAAATGGTGTTGTATTTCGGTCCCAGCTCATTTAAGGCCAGCTCCTGCGCCTGCATCTTTGCCTCTTCCGTATGCTGGGCTGCCAGATCCAGAATCTGCTTGTCAAGCGCCCAGTAAGCGTCCAAATCCGCCTCAATCTTATCATAAGAAGCACGTCCGTCTTCCGACACGACCGTGTTCTCCACCTCCGCAAAAGCAGCAGCAAATTGAGTCTTCATCTCGTCATGCTGTTCCAGCACGGCTGCAACCGCTTCCGGATCATTATACCCGATCGCCGCGCGCAGGCCGGATCTCGCATCGGCAAATTCCACCATCGCCCTGCCAATGTCACCCTGGGCAAAACCAAAATTCGTCAGTGCATAAGAATATCTGAAAAATATCACAAGCATCGCCACCAGACCGACAAAGGCCGCAAAGGCCGTCACGATTGATGTCAGAATAAACGACTTGGTAAGCCTCTTCTCAATCCTTTCATTATTAAACATTTGTACATCCTCCTCTTCCCATTTTGTTATACTTTTCAGCTACACGTATGCCAATATGAATACCCCATGTCCCTTATCACCATTGGATACGTACCGACATTTCAATTATAGCACTTTTTGGGGGAGAGACAATAGGTTTTTACAATTTCAGCCGATTTTATGGCAATTATGCACACAAAATGCCGGAACGGACATTGCCTGTCCGACTCCGGCATTTATTTATGTTGTCATTTATTAATTTAATACGAATTGACCGATCAGCTCGTCCAGCGTTATCGCCTGTGCGGAAAGCTCCTGGCTCGTTGCGGAGGATTCTTCCGCCGTTGCCGAGTTTGCCTGCACCACTTCCGAAATCTGGTTTACACCTGCTTCCGCCTGACGCATCGTCTCCGCCTGGTCTGCGGACATCTTGCTCAGCTCCCTGGAACCTTCTGCGATCTGCTTGATACCATCCACAACGCTTACAATGGCGTTGGCCGCATTTTCCGCAGCCTCGTTGCCTTCCGCAACCTCACGCAGCGAACCTTCAATCAGCTCTCTCGTGTCGACTACCGATTTCGCGCTCTGCTCTGCAAGCTGTCTGATCTGGTCTGCTACAACTGCAAACCCGCGGCCTGCCTCACCGGCTCTTGCCGCCTCGATCGATGCGTTCAGGGACAGCAGATTTGTCTGAGAAGCAATATTTTCAATCTCGGAAATAATATTGCCGATTTTTTTCGACGTTTCGTTAATCCGCTCCATGGCCTGTACCATAGCGCTCATTTCTTCACGGCTGTGATCCGCCTCTTCCGCATATTTCTGCGCCTGTCTGTAAGACTGTTCTGCGTTCTCCGCGCTTCTCTCAATCGTTTCCGTAATATTCGTAATTGTCGCCTGCAGCTCTTCCACTGCGCCTGCCTGCTCCGTTGCGCCCTCCGCCAGACTCTGGGACGCCTCCGCCATATTGCTCGATCCTGCCGATACCTGGCTGGACGCTTCTTCAATCGAACGCAGCGTTTCTGTCATTTTATCTCTCATGACGCGCATCGCATCGACCAGTTTTGTGAAATCACCCGCATATTTATCTCTGATCTTTGTGCTGACCGCATAATTGCCGCCGGCCATCTCCATCAAAAGTTCTCCGGCATCGTTGACAATCAGATCCAGATCTTTGGCCATCGCCGTAGATTCCTGTATAATATCCGCCACTTCATCCTGTGTATCAACTTTCGGGAACGGTGCGGAAAGATCTCCCTTGGCAAACGTCTTGAGACGTTCGGACAGATTATTCAGCGGAACCGCAATGCTCCTGGCAATCCCCTTACCGATGCGGGTGGAAATAAGCATGGAAATACCGATTATGATCACAATCACCACTGCCAGCGCGCCCGCCGCTACATTTAATGTCGTCGAAAGAATATTACCCTGGTCTACCTTTACGCTAAGCAGCCCTTCCAGCTCGGAATAAATCGCATCATATTTTGGCTGCAGATCGTTCAGCGCCAGATCCTGCGCCTGCTTACACAACTCTCTGTCCGTTGTGGCGCCCAGCTCCATAATCTGCTTATCCAGCGCCCAATAGGAGTCCAGTTCGGATTTAATCTTGTCATATGAAGCCTGGCCATCCGCAGTCACTACTGTGTTCTGCACTTTTAGAAATGCTTCCTCGAATTCCTTTTTCAGCTCGTCATGCTGCTCCATCACCTTAGCGATGGCAGCTTCCTCATCATAACCGATGGCAGCGCGCATTGCCGATCTCGCATCGGCAAATTTTGTCATTGCCACGCCAATGTCCCCCTGGGCAAAACCGAAATTTTTCAATGCATAAGAATAGCGCATAGACAATACAACCATGATGACCAGTCCTATGAATGCGGCTACCGACGTAAGGCCCGCCACCATCACAAATGACTTTGTAAGCCTCTTCTCTATCCTTTCGTTTTTAAACATTGTTAGATCTCCTCCTCTTTCATTTTTCATCTGAACGCTTTCCGGCTTCGTCAATTCCAACGCATCTGGCCATATCCGCTGTCACCTTGAACCCGCTACTGCTTTAATTGTATTACTTTTTTTCCAATCTCTCAACATATTTTTGCATATTTTTTAAATTTTTTGTATATTTCCAAATTTTACACATTTCTTATTCCTGGGCGCCTCCTTCATTTACAGACACATCCCGCCTGCCGCTGTCCGGATGCAGATACCCGGGTGGGGCCGCACCGGCCTCTCCGTCCGGCCTATACACCGCACGATTCCCCGGCGGCATATTTTCTCTGTAACCGCTTGTGAAACAGAAAAAAACCGGGACGCGTCACGCCCCGGTTTCACTACTGACTACTGGCACAACTCCGACAACATTGTCCGAAGCAGCATTATATGATATTCCTCATCTTTGATAATCCGCTCCAGCACGGCGTTGACGGCATTGTCTCCGATCATCCTGATATGCATCTGATACTGCTGGATCGCCGCCTTCTCGGCCTCTATGTCAGCCAGCAGCATTTGATCCGTCCGCTCGGGAATGGTCAGATATTGCGGCGTCCACAGCTTCTGCCTGCCGTTTGGCTGCCTTGCCGCAAAATCAATACTGCCGCCCAGGAGGACAATCAGTTCTCCCAGCTTCTGCAGATGCATCATCTCTGCCATAGCGATGCCGAGAATCGTTTTGGCCAGAGGGCATTTTTCACAGGACAGACGGTTCTCATTATTAATATACTGTGTGATCGCCGATAATTCCGATACGGCGCCGCAGTAATCATTGCTGAGAATACCCGCATATGCCTGGTCCTGCCCGCCGACCTGTATGGGAGGATACGGCAAATCCACCATGATAGGCCTTATTCCGGCAAAGCTGCAGGTATTTGCCAGAGGTTTTGTTTTCTTTTCCATTGTCATACTCCTGCTGATTGATGGCTTATACTATTATATTGCCCTGACAGCAGGATGTGCATTTCCACATTTTTATAGGGACGGCCGCTTTATACCGATTTTTATCCCTGCGCAGCATCCGGAATCCATACAATGGCCGTCTGCCTGCACTCCGCCTCTTATATACAGTCCTGCTTACAGAGCGTCCGATCGTTGACCAGCATCCCCTGATACAGAGGAACCTGAAACCGTTCTGCAAACATCCTGCATTTACACATAAAAATATAATAAATATTCCTGCCGCACTGCTGCAGCGTCTCAAAATTCCCCTGACCTTTGGAGAGAATCACCCCGGCGGCCTCGATTGCTGCGGCGGCCTCTGCGGATATTCTGTCAGGACAGATGCCGGCAATTGCGCTTCCGCTGCCAATCACAGATGCCACCTCCGTAAGCCCGGTCTGCTCCGCATCCTCCATCGTCGCATCGTTCAGCACGGGACCGCCTCTGACAACAGCCTGCATCGTAAGCTGCGGATAAACTTCCCGAATCTGGGAAATAAAGATTTTATCCAAAACAATCTCCCCGCAGTTATCCGTCAGATACACAAGCCGCCCCGCTTTGCCCAAATCCGCTTTTAACGCCGTCCAAACCGTATCGTCCACCGGAATGTCTTTTGCCCCGGCGAGCAGTTCGCGGAGCCTGCCTTCATCCACCTGTTCCATTGCGCCAAAGTCAATATAGTTGCCCACCATTGCATACTGTATGGCGGCCCGCAGCGGTTCCTGCGACTGCCCCACCTCCTTACGGATATCCGGTTCGAGCCGCAGCATCAATTGGTTAAAATATGTTTTTATGGAAGAATAATCGCGGCTATATCCAAACATGCGCTTCTGTATACCATAAATGGCATCTACAATCTCCGGCGCGCCCGCCGACAGCGGAGCATCCGCAATCACCCGCAGTACACGCTGCATATATTCTGTCACCTGCGGCTGACGCGCATCCTCCGGATAACATGTAATCTGCTTTTTCAAAAGACAACGGATACATTCGGGATTTAATCTGACTGGTTCCATTCTTCTCTTTCCTCCATTTTTATCTATGCTGGCCGCCTTGTATTCCTATCATCTATAGGAAACGGCTTTCGTCGTTTTCGTTTGCGCCGTCCGCATGCTGTGATGCAGCAAAATTCTCTATGCGGGCATATGCATCCATTCTCGTAAACGGCAAATATTTTTGTCGTTTACGCTATCTTACGAAAAAGAGCCGCCGTATACAATAGGCTAAAATTAAGACACACGGAAATCCATTTTCGTTCATTAAAACAAATAGCTTAAGGAGTGTTCCATTATGAAGGATATAAGAAACGCCCATGCATCACTGCCAGTCAATCCATTCCGGCTCTTCTCCTTCGTAAGCCGCAATAGCAGCCTCATTCTCTTCCGTAAAGCGTCTGGCTTCCATGCGTTGTCCATCTGCAGTATAGGTATAAAATGTCATTGCAAAGCCGTCATAATCCTGAACCTCCCAAACGAAACCATAATCATACACGCCGAACGCGATATTTTTGGTATGTGTCTCAAATACATCAAAACAAACCAGTTCGTTATCACAGATTCCCAAAATATACATCAATTCACTGGGATAGGAACTTATTTTGAAAATAAGTTCCGGATTATCATCGCCATTTACATCCACATAAGCATACTTTTTCTGTGCGTCTTCAAATTCGGTTTCATACCCTTTCTCATCCATAACGGTCAAATTCATGCCTTCCACATATGGATTTGCTACACCGACTTCATTATTCAAGAAAGCCTCATACTGTAAATACCCGGCATCCTTTGCCTCCTCTGTCTCATCCTGCGGATCTGGCGGCAACGACTGCTCGTCCTGCGAATTTTCCGTCAACCTCTCCTCGTCTTGTAGGTTTTGTGTCAATGCCTGCTCGTCCTGCATGCTTTTTGTCAAAGACTGCTCATCCTGCGGGTTTTCTGTCAACGCCTCCTTATCCTGCAGGTTTTCTATTGCCCCTTCTCCATCCTCCGGGTTTGGCAGCAACATCTGCTCGTCCTGTAGGTTTTCTATCATTTCCTGCCCGCCCTGCGGCATATCATCTGCACCGCAACTAACCAATGATGCACAAACTAACAGTACACCCAACAGCAAACCTATTTTTTCCTTCATTGCTTTTCTCCTGTCATAAGGTTATCTCTCTCAATACTCAATAAATTTTTTTCTTCTGCTTTTACTGCATAAATAATAGCCCCAAAATATAGATCGGTCAACCATTTCTACCTTCGAGTTCCCCCGTTTTTTCACAAATAGAATATTGCCTGCGTCATTTTTCAGCACAGCTTACTTCTTTTGAGCGGAAAAGCAGAGCGTAAAGTATTGTCGATATGAGATTTTGCCATAGAAGGCCTTGCACCTAATGACTATTTATGGAAAAAGTTTCATACACGCGATAAATGCTGAGGATAAAGCTAAATAATCAGCGTTTTCCCAAATAAGACCTAACATATAATTCGTTTCTAACATTGTCCTCAAAAATTGGTTTTTCGTCAAGATACTAAAATGTCTTTCGTATTACCCACTCGCCATTAATTGGTTCATATATTAACAAAATAGAATATTCCACAAAAGCAACTAGTTTGACAAAATTTAAAATTTGGTTTCGTTTCTTTAATAGATAATAGATAAAATGTATTTCTCTTTCTTTATATATTTTATTATCCAACTTGTATAACATTTATAAATAGAATACACTTGCAACATGTAAAGTAATTTTTAAAATATTACATTAGCAAGATTTATAAACAAAAAAATTCCGTTCGCAATCCTGCCACACTTGTGCAAGTATTACACCAATAAGACTGGAAAGTCAAATTATCTTTATATAATTTTGAAAGCAAACAAACGGTTTCAGTATTCCTCTGAACCTTTGCTTTATACTACATAGCGAAAGTATGCAATAGATTTCAAAGTGGGGTAATGGTTTTAGCTCATTAGCACTTTCAATTCAAAATAAATTATATCGTAGTATCACCGCTCAAAGTTAACATTTGCCTTATATCATATACATTACCCGTTATATTGTAATAAATAAATTTTTTATCATCTGGTGCAATCCATTCATTCTCACGATAAAATTTAAAGTATGCATATGTAATAATTTTACAATCGTTTTTATCTTTAAATTGCTCATAAACCTGATTGTTTGCAAAATAAATGGCTATTGCAACGCGTTTATTACCTTCATCTGATACAGTTTCCAGTTTGATACAAAATCTTCCAGTCTGGTACTCAGAAATTGATTTTATATATCCCACTACACAAATTGGATGATATACTTTTTTATTTGTCAAATATCTCAGTAATCTACTGAAATCATTTTCGTTTTCCGAATCATAATAAAAGTCTTTCCATGAAATCAAATAAGGAACACCCTTCCCATCGTAATATTGTAAATTAATTTTATCCTCTAAATCTGAATTATCCTCAACCAACGCTCTAAGTTTCATTATCTGATTCATTGTAGACAAATATGCTGTTTTCTTTCCACTTGAAATATAATTATGCTGTCTTTTTCTATGCCCTGATTCATCTGCTAAATTCTTACTTCCCTTTTTAGCAGTATCTTGCGATATAAGCATCAACCTTACTACATATTTATTATCCCTCTTCGATATCAGTTCATCGTCTGCACAAGATGCGTGTATATTTAATATTGCCCCATCAATCGTGTATTTACACCCTTTTTCATGTTCTTCTCCACGCTTTAAACGAAAATACTTTTGTATAATGATTTTTCTTTCACCTAAATCTCTTTCATGAGAATTCACAAAACTTATATCTGCATTGCAATAATAACATTTCAGCTTTCCATATACTTTATTGACATCATATTCACTGATTTTAATTTCTTGCCCGTTATACCTCGCCCAATTCATCTTAATTCCCATATGTTATACCTCCAAATATACCAAATTCTTTTAACCTATAATTGTTTTTCCATCGATACACTTCTTAAGAAATAAATTTCAAAATAACATACGGATTAGTTTCTTTTGATATTTCTCTAATTTTTTTCTTCCCATATATAAAATCTTCATAAATTAGTAGATAATTATTTTCACCTCTTTTATCTCGCAATTATTTCATCTGATAATTGAGTTATTATTTCTCTTGCATCAATACGATTTTGAATAATCAACTTGACTTTTTCTGCAATCTGTGTCTTAATCTCTACTGAATTAGGGATTGGTATAACTACTTCTTTTAATCGCTGACCAAGTGTATCAATAACATCTCTTGTAAATTGCTTAGTTCGTATTTGCCTTTTAACAATATATGAATTAAGTAATCCTAATAAAAGATATTCGTTCAGCAAAATACTGTTCTTACTCCTTATCTTTATTAACCCTCCACAATACAGCATTTTCTTGTCACATTCAGTAATTATACAAGACGTACCAACTAAGTAAGTTCCATCTCTCACAAGAAGAATATCCCCAACTTGAACATCCTCACGCTCAGCATACTGCTGATAAATTTCCTCAGATACACCTTGTTTCGCATCGGCTTTTATCTCCCAATTAGAAAAATCAGACGTTCTCACAAATGATATATTTCCCGTACCATAAGCCATTTTCCCAATTTCGTCTCCAGTTGCCAGTTCTAAAATCCCCTCGCTTATAAGCTCTTGTACACTTTTTAATGTACAATTCGCACTAAGCATATCTAGTACAGTGGGAATTGACGGATCATAATATTTTGGCAAAAAAATATTACTAATTATAGAACTACTCTTTAGTTTATAGGCTGAAAACTCACCAAATTCCAAAGTTGTTGTATCCTGTACCAATTCTTCTAATATATCATCTAACGAACATGTGAAAAATGTTTCAAATGGTTCAGTGCTATTAGTGTCCAATACCTTCTCAATCAAAATTGGCATTTGCTTTATTGCAGCCTTATACTTCATACGAATTTTAACGGCTGATGTTATTTTTGCAATCAATCTTTCTTTAGTTTTTGCCGCTTTCGGAATAGGAAGAACAATTTCCTTATATCGACTTCCAAGAGTATCAATAATATCGGCAGTAAATTGCATATTCCTAATTTGATGTTGTACCAAAGAACAATTTAAACTCAAAAAAAACAAATATGGATTAATTGCATCTTTATCAACAATCCTGAATTTTAAAATATGAGATTGGAAAACCATTGGAATATCCATTTCCGTAATTAAACAATTCGTTCCAATTAGATAAGTCCCATCTCTTACAAGAAGGATATCTCCTGCTTGAACATCCTCACGTTCAGCATACTGTTGATAAATTTCTTCAGATACACCTTGTTTGGGAATAGTTTTTATTTCCCAATTTATTATGTCTGATGTTCTAACAAATGGAATGTTTCCTGTGCCATAAGCCATCTTACCAATTTCGTGACCTGTTTGAGCAATGACTTTTCCTTCCTCTATAAGACTTCCAATATTGAATAAATCATGTGTAGATTCAAGTTCTCTAATCTTATCGTGTAATTCAGGATCATAGTATTTAGGAATAAAGATATTATTTTTGACATCACCGCTTTTAAGTTTATATGCCAACATGATTTCACCTCATTTCACAGTATTTATCTGCAACAAGTGGTATTTCATCTAAAATAATTTTTTCTCCGTTTTCTGAATATTTATATGTCACATTTCCACGACTATCATGACCACACCATTTCACATCACTCATAAAAATTTCATAATCACCACAAGTTTCTCTATCTTTGCCAGATTCATATTTTTGACATATTAAGACACAACATTTAGCATGAGTATGTGGCTGAAATAAATCCTCTGGTAAAGTCACCACTGCAAGTATCTTTGCTTTGCTACGAATATAATTTACAACATATTGATATTTTGGCATACCGAAAATACTTTCTAAAAGAACTATTCCCATTCTCCCACCGTTTCGCAACATTTGGAAACAACGTTCTATAAATAAGATTTGTGGCGGCTGTTTATCAACAAGATCTCCTTTGATAAATTGCCCTTCATCATCTTGTGACCATTTATGACCAAGATCATAAAGCCCCAATATCTCTGTAGTGTCAATAGAAAGTTTTTTCCCAAAAGGTGGATTAGTTGCTATTATATCAAATGTTCCTTGCTGAATATCCTCTTTTGTTTTAGAACTCCAATTATCAAAATTGTCCAAACTATTTTCACAATGAACACCACCTCTTCCATCACCAAGAATAGCTAAATATGCTTTTGCTACTTTACTCAAAAAATTATCTTTGTCAATACCACGAAAATTTTTAATTGCAATCTTCTGTTTTTCAGCCTCAATTTCCGCTTCTGGCCAACCAAGTTCTGTGCATTTTTTCTCCAATTTATTCCATACATATCTTAACGATTCAACTAAAAAACCCCCACTACCGCATGCTGGATCTAAAATTTTTTCTTCGGTATCAGGATCAAGCATACGAATTACCATATTGACCACATTACGAGGAGTAAAAAATTGACCTTGTGCACCTTTTAATGATGGACCAATAAAAATCTCAAATGCCTCACCAACAGCATCGCGTGAGCTATCTTTAAGACTATATAATTGTAATTCACCTACGATATGTTTAAGACATTTGGCATCAATAATAATTGTATCTGCAACATCAATCACATCATTATATTGTCTCTTAACCCGCTCAAAAAGCTCTAATATCCTCTTTCTTACATCCTCATCCTTCTCATTTATACCAGCTCTAAACTTTACAGTATCCTCTGGACGAGTAAAACGTTCATCATAGATTTTACAAAATATAAGATTTATAATCTGAGATGCGAACACCTCATCGCGTGTTATTCCAACTGCATTTGCTGCCAAATAATTTCTTATTGTTTTAAAAGTTGGTTTAAGATTCTCTGCTGGTCGCAAATCTTTTCGTTTGAATTTTCCAATATCTTCAACTCTTTCACCAAAACGTGGAATATTAGGAATTTCTTCAAACAGAATCTTGCCATCATTCTCTATCTTCTGCAAATAAAACCTTTCTTCACCATTAAACCAAACCCCTAAATATGCCTTAGAAAAGCGAAGATAATCCTCTAATTGGTCTCTTCCATCTTTTCTATTCTTTTTCTTACATTCAACAATAATATAGGCTGTATCTTCCGTATGATCTGGGCTTGTAAAAACAGCAATATCAACGGGATATTCCTTTTTTGTATCTGAAGGACGAACTTTTACCCTATATTGAGGACGAGTATGCACATACTCTTTCGGATACCCATAATCATCTACTAAAATTTTTGCAAACGGTTGAACCGCTTCAATTTCTTCAGGCGTTTCTTTTACCTGCAAACCAGAAATAAAATCAACTATATAACCTTCTCTAATTTCATCCATCTTTTATCTTCCTCCTCTACGTTAACAACTTCTTATAACCTCAATGCATCCTTTATCGCTTCCGCTTTCTCCACCGTCGGATACTTCCTCGAATAAGATATTTGAAATTGTTGGTGCATTAATTGTTGGATTTAACTCATGAAGTTTAGTTATTATCTTGTAAGATTTTTCCAAACCTTTTTTTCTTCCATATGCCTCAAAAATAAGTCCAATCCAAATATATTCTGGCAAACGCTCAAGTGCCCAATTACGCATTACACTAATATCACCTAACATGTCATTCCATGGAGTGATAAACTTTCCTTTTTTAAATTTATGCTTTTCCAATTTACTATGTTCCATTATCATTTCTCAACTTATATTCAAATACTATATTCCTATTAATTCCCTTTACATGTCTTTCTCTAATTTGGGCAAATTATTTAAATTCACTGTTTCCAATGTCTGCAACTGCTGCACCGCCAACTGCCTAAGCAATTCCATTCTTTCTTTTTGGTCTTGCCCTTGATTAATCAATACAGCATTATAGCTTTCCAAATTTGCAAGTACAAGTAATTGATTCAGAGTTGCCACATCTCGCATATTTCCTTTAACTGCTGGATTTTCGTCTTTCCATTGCTTCGCTGTCTTTCCAAACAAAACTACATTGAGCATATCAGCTTCATTAGCATATGTGTAGGCCACCTGTGCAGGCGTTAATTCTGGCGGAATCAAATTGTCTTTAATTGCATCTGTATGTATCCTGTAATTTAACTTGGAAATCTCTCTGTTCAAATTCCAATCTAAAGATAGCCGACTATTCTCATCTGTCTTTAATCTTCTGTAATCCTTCATAATATATAACTGAAACCCAGGCGAAATCCAAGTTGCGAAAGACATAGCAATATCACTATGAGCATATGTTCCGCCATAACGTCCCGCTTTTGAAACAATGCCAATGGCATTCGTAGCTTCTATCCACTTCTTTGGTGACATTGTAAATGCGTTTGCTCCTGCCTGTTTTCTAAACCCCTCGAATTCGAGGGGTTTAAAATCTGGATTATGAAGTCTTTCCCATAATCCTAGAAATTCTATCACATCCCTGTTTCTCATCCAGTTTTGAATAACCGCTGTTGGGTCATCACTTTTATATCGAGCTATATCCGTCAATGAAATAAATTCATTTTCAAAATCCTGTGTATAAATACCAATATCTATCCCATTTGCATGAATTGTATCCTTAATTATTTTTCCCACTGCTCCTCCTTTTTAATATCACAAACTTTCTCAAGCATTGTAACTGTTACTTATCCTAGATATATTCTGCCAAATAGTCATTTGTTTCATCTTCCCGCATCTCAATGCGCTTCAATATAATATTTGATACACCTCGGGTATACATACAAATATCTTATACACACCTTCCTATACAACCCCAGTATTTTTTCATCACATGCAAAGTCCAGCAGATAATCGAGTAAATGTGATAATTCATCCTCTGACACGGTTCTGCTACACACATCTTCAATCAATGGCAAATAAACCTCATAGGCTTTTTGATGTATCTCAACTATCTGCTCTGCAATCTGATAAATCCTTTCATCCATTAAATTACCTCAAAATATTTAAGTGCATCCTTTATCGCTTCCGCTTTCTCCGCCGTCGGATACTTCTTTGGCTGTTTCAATTCCTCTACCGCATTAGGAGCATCATACATCGGCAATCCTAACTCCCTCTTTACCTCTGCGATATATGCGGTATGTACTTTGAAGCCGTATTTCGCTTCTATGTACTCCTTAATCATTTTGTATGTAACTCGCTCTTTCGGTTTGTAGCTTTCCGCTCTCTTAGCGATATTATCAAGTGGCACTTTACCCTCACCCTCGCCAAACTCGGCTTTCACGTTGATTACACTGTCGTTTTTTTGTGGGAAAGAATGACAACCGTTTCAACATGATTATCATTTTCCAAACACAAATCCATCTTCCTCAATAATTGGAAGCCTGAATTTAATAGATTTCAGCCATTGCCCATTTAGTTGTCTGTCCTTATATATCTGTATTTCAGAAATCAATGCTTCCATAAAGCTGCCGCCATTCTATCTCATTCATCACAGCATACAGTTTTTCAAAACAAATCAATACCTTATGCCTGATAACTGTCTACCACATCATAGATTACATTCTAACCACTGATTGCCTTAAAATGCTCCCTTGCACAATGAATCTTAGCATTCTCAATTCCTCTGAGTTCCATGGTATCCATTGAATCTTTCGTGTAACCTAAAAAATACTACTTTATTAACTCAAGCATTTTTACTATCAAATTCGATTGAATTTCATAATTATCAAGTATTTCTTTATACATCATATCCATTTCCTTTTCCAACTCCTCATCTATCTCCGGGATTAGTATGTTTTCTAAATCATCGTCTGATACAGTCGGGTAACTAGTTCCTGATTGATACATTTCTATCTGTAGCTTTCCGCATACGCTTCTCAAAAAAGCCAAAATATAGAATAACTTTTGTTCAGTTTTCCCTCTGTAAACCGATAATCCATTTTTTGAAGCTGTAACAGTAAATGGTAAATCTTCTCTGTATATTGTCACACAGTTCCGATATGGTCTTACTTTTGAAATTAGAATATCACCATTACTCAATATAACCTTTCCACCTGTCGGTAATTTTTTGGGAAAATCCACAGTAATATTTTCTATTCTTGCACTTATACAATTAATATCAGAGATTTCAATATACCCAATCTTTTCATCGTTTTTACCTTTTTTAACCAACTCACTTACTGGTGTCAATACTTTTCCTAATTTTTCACTCTTAATTTCATTTAAATATTGTCTTAAACTCTTATACTGCGGATTATGATAATGTGGATCCCATCTTTTTTCATCTAATAGGCATTCCTCATATGATATTTTTTTACTTTTTTCAAAATCACTTTTAAAAATTTCAGTAAATCTTTTTTCAAATTTACTTCTTAAATAAGCCTCTTTACTTTTTTTCTCCACACACTGAGTAAAAAAATCATTAAATTTTTCAAGAATATCGTCACTAGGAATAGGAATTTCAATACTTTCAATCATTGGTGCAGTAATTGTTGGTTTAGAACTTCCAGCTATAGCTCTTTTTATTTGTCTTTTTGCAACATCGGACATCAAAGTCATACAAACATAAGGAGCAATTTTCTTATCTTTAAGTCTTATAATGATAATGTTAGGACTGATATTAGCCTCCTCAAATTCTCCAAGGAAAATGCCAATTTTCCCAATACTTACACCTCTTACCGACATGAGAATATCCATTTTCTCCAAGCTCGTTTTTTTTAACTTTTTATGTACCATTTCTGAAACATATGCAACCTTAGAATAATCTATAAATGGTTCCTTTAAATCGCTTATTCTAATCATAGGAATGCCAACCTTTGAATATTGAAATCCATAACACATAGGATCTCTTACTATAATCTCTTTGAGTTCTGCTATTTTCCAAACATCATATTCTTTTGTTTCATCATCAATATTATACTTTACATCCGCCCTATTTATAAGGTTACTCGACGAAATTACTGCTATTCTCATTTTCCCATACCACCTTATTTTTAAGATAATTATCCCATTCACTTATTACATCCGAGATATCTTCATCAATAACCTTATTTCCTTCAGAATCTATAATATACTCTCCATCCTCCGTCATTTTATATATTAATGTTCCATTTTTATTGCCTTGATATCCCATTTTCTCAATCTCAGCTAAAAATGTTCCATACTGTGATTTCTTTAGTATATAAAGTCGCTTAGCAGGAATCTTCTGCATAAAAAGAACTGATGCTTTAACATTAGCTCCATGAGGAATAAATGTCTCATATGGCAAGGATATAATAGCAATCACCTTGAAATTATTAAATATGTAGTTTCTTACAAATTGATTTGATGGGTTAGATAAAATACCATCAGGTAAAACAATCGCAAGTCTTCCAAAATCTTTCAAAAACTGATAGCATCTTTCTATAAAAAGAATATCTGGAACTTGTTCATCTAATACTTCATCTGTCTTCTTTTTTTTACCATTTTCATCTACATATTTTTTTCCTAATTCAAATTGACTTAAAATTTTTTTATCATTAACTACACCTTTCTTTCCAAAAGGTGGATTAGTCATTATGACGTCAATTGTACCAAAATCTATATCCATAGCTCCAGAATATAATGCTCTCTCAGATATAGTCTTAATATCTTCTAAAGAATTGGCATTGAAAATACCTGTATGGCCGTCTTCTTCTAATATCATACGCATTTTAGATACCTTAACCAAATCTGGATTAAAGTCTATTCCCCTAAGTTTATTTAAAGCATAATCCGTTTTAGCTCGCTCAAAGTCAACTGGGTTTAACCCCTGTTCGTCAAGTCCTTTTTCTACATGTTTAAGTGCAGAAACCAAAAAACCACATGTCCCACAGGCAGGATC
>CAJUDS010000007.1 GCA_910585345.1 uncultured Lachnospiraceae bacterium
TAATATCCCAACGCAGACTATTTGTAAAGCGCTTTTTCTCTATCTCCTACGGCATACGCACAGAAATCATGCCCGGCAGTGCCCAGAATAACCGATTCTAAATGTTCCTAAAATGTTAACACATGCGTTTGTCGTGATCTATCTCTTATACTCTATCCGCCCTCCCATACCGCAGCGGCCCGGAAAGATGTACGTTAAAGAAAGTAATTAGCGGTCCCATCCCAAACGCCGACACAAGTGTGCCAATACCGAGCACGGCGCCCAGCGCAAAACCCGTTACGGCGGCAAGCAGATCACAAGTGACTCTGACAATAAAAAACTTCCATTTCTTTCTCTCGGAAATGCACAGTGCAACGGCGTCATATGTAGAAACACCGAGATCACCAACAAAATAGAGTGAAGACGATGCGCACAAAAGCAGCACTCCCAAAACGAGCAGCGCCGCTCTGATCACCAATAAATCCGTAAACAACGGCCTGTTCCAAATCCATGTGGAAAAATCTACCATATAGCCCAAAAGAAAGATATTGAGAAAAGTGCCAAGGCCGATTTTACTGCGGTCCGTCAAAAACACGCCCACCAGCATGGCAAGATTGAGAAGCATATAAAAAGTGCCGAAACCAATCGGCAGATGCATCCATATCCCATGCGCAAATACCTGAAACGGGTCCATGCCAAACGCCGACGCGTTAAACATCCCTACGGAAAAACCGCTCCCGATCACACCTGTTACCGTCATTGCGCAGCGCCGTACGCTCTCTTTTTTCATTTCTGTTTTCATCGTTTTTCCTCTTTCCGTCTCTTTTGGATTTTCAATCTGCCAGATTGCCTATCACTTTTGCCGTTTTTTCGATATCCTCCCATGTATGGGCCGCAGAAACAAACATTGCTTCAAACTGAGACGGCGCCACATAGATACCGTTTTCCAGCATATGGCCATAATAAGCCGCATACCGCGCCGTATCCGACGATACGGCGCTTTCATAATCCGTAACAGGACGATCCGTAAAAAAAGCGCCGAGCAGAGAACCGATCCGGTTCACCTGTACCTTTCCGGTCTTTTCGTATGCCTCTGCCAGAATCGCCGTCTTATCTTCCAATTCTCTGTAAATTTCCGGGCGCTCCATCAAAACCGACAACGTGGCAATGCCCGCTGTCGTGGCAATGGGATTTCCCGACAATGTGCCCGCCTGGTAAACGCTGCCAAGCGGCGCGACGCATTCCATAATTTCCTTTTTACCGCCGTACACCGCAAGCGGCATACCGCCGCCCACAATTTTTCCCAGGGTTGTCAGATCGGGGACAACGTCATAATATGCCTGTGCGCCGCCCAAACCCAGACGGAAACCTGTAATCACTTCGTCAAAGATCAGCACTGTGCCATATTTTACCGTGATCTCCCGCAGAAAATGCAGAAACCCCTCCTGCGGAAGCACTACGCCCATATTCGCCGCCACCGGCTCTATTACCAGACAGGCAATCTCATCCCCAAATTTTTGAAATAATTTCTCTATTGTAGACACATCATTGTAGGAGGCAATCAGCGTATGCGCCGTATAGGAAGCAGGGACGCCTGCACTGTCCGGAACGCCGCCTGTCAATGCCGCGCTTCCCGCCTTCACCAGCAGGCCGTCAGAATGTCCATGGTAACAGCCTTTGCACTTGATGATTTTATCTCTTCCCGTATATCCTCTGGCGGCACGTATCGCACTCATAACCGCCTCCGTCCCGGAATTGACCAGCCGCAGCCTTTCCATAGAAGGCATACACTGCCGTATCAAATCCGCAAGTATCACTTCTTTCTTTGTCGGTGCTCCGTAAGTAAGCCCGTCAGCCGCAGCCTCCTGTACCTTTTCCACCACATAAGGATGCGCATGTCCCAAAATGCCGGGCCCCCATGAACACACATAATCAATCAGAGAATTGCCGTCCTCGTCAATTACCCGGTCCCCCTGCGCTCTTTTGATAAAAAGCGGCGTGCGGCCCACACTCCCGCATGCGCGCACCGGACTGTTCACACCGCCCGGCATCAGCGACACTGCCGTCTTATACAACCTTTCAGAATTTTCCGTATTCATACCGATTCCTCCTCAGACACAAACAAACGCAACAGTTCCGCCTTTTGCTTCTCTGTCACGTTATCTTTCCTATCCAGTATAGTCAAACTTTGTCCCGAATACAAGTCCAAAACTATTGCAATTTCCGATGATCGTGTTATAATAATGCGTATGGAAGCATAGCTCAGCCGGGATGAGCGTTCGCCTCACACGCGAGAGGTCATGGGTTCGAGCCCCATTGCTTCCATTTTTTAATGCCCTCTCTTTTTCATGCTTCACTCATTCCCTGGCCACTGGCAGTATTTCCTGAATAGCAGTTTCCTCTAAAATGAATCTGCCGTCCCCTCTCTTTTCACAATTCAATGACTTCGAGATCATCGGGTATGTAAAGACCGCCTCTAAAATAGTTTGCTCCTTCTTCCCTATATAGCTTTTTTCGGTTATGCAGATTCGAATCCTCCGTATGATAGAGAAGAAGATTTCTGACCTGCAGCCGCTCTGCCAATTGACAGGCGTCTTTTACCGTTGAATGGTGCTTTTCATAAGGCGCAAACAACCCCACCTGTGAATGGAGACAAAACGCTTCATGCAGCAGCCATTTACTGCCGGACACATATTGTTTTTCACACGCACGATACGGTTCGTCTCCGCAGCAGGTCAGTTTTTCGTTTCCATCCAGATACATCGTGAATCCGTACTGTTTTGCCTTTTTTGATTGGATATCAAAAAACAAAGTCTTATGCCCTATGATCTCGTACGGTTTATTTTCAACTACCGGAACCAGATGAAGCTGTCTGCCAATGCAGTTCACTTCCTTTTCCTGCAGCAGCATATGCGCGATTTCCTTTAACATCTCAATCAGCTCCGCATGGGCGAAAATCGCCGCTTCCCCCGGATAGCTGTTTTTACTCATCGACGCGCAGATCTTACGCATCATCCAGACAATGCCCAGCACATGATCCACATGCTTGTGCGTCACAAAAATAGTTTTCAAATCCTCCCAGCGTATTCCGGCATCCTGCAATTGCCTGAAAATGCCGTTGCCGCCTCCGCCGTCCACTAAAAAATGCTGATCCCCCTCTCGTAAAACAAAACATGTATTATAACACTTCGTCGCCATCGCATGTCCTGTTCCCAACATTGTAAGTTTCATAACGGTTCTGCCTCCCTCGATACAGAAATACAAATTTATCCACAAGCAGGGCTTCCGCACTGAGCCCTCCGCCCATTTCTCTGCCTGCAGGAATCACGACAAACGCATGTGTTAACATTTTAGAAACATGCAGAATCGGTTATCCCGGGCAGTCTGCGCCGTTTTTCAGGACAATACTTTACTTTGGATTTCGCAAAAAAAATCAATGACATGCACCGTAAAAAAGACAGTTTTCGTAAATTTGTATGACAGTAGCGGACATCCTTGTCCGAAAATGGCATACAAATTCGCGAAATTGTACTTTTGCCCGGTGTGTGAATGATTTATCTTGCGAAATCCTGACAAGTTCTTTTATCTGAAAACTGCGCAGAACCAGGCAGCAACGAAATGAAGCGGTTGCCATATCTGCAGGCCTGCGCATAAAGATCCAGCAGGCACAGATATCACCATGTCTGCCGGATCTGAAAAATAAGCAGGACGATAAGCCGGGTTATGTCGTTGAATGATCATCTATCCAGGACTGCTGTCGCCAGCAGTCTCCTGCGACCCACCTGAAAGCAGGCCGGGCCGGCCTCTCGCTTTCGTTTCGGTCTTGCTTCGGATGGGGTTTACATATGCCCCCGCCGTTACCGGCAGGGCGGTAGTCTCTTACACTGCCCTTCCAACCTTACCAGCTGTCTGGCGGTATATTTCTGTTGCACTATCCTTGGAGTCGCCTCCACCGGACGTTATCCGGCATCCTGCCCTGTGAAGCCCGGACTTTCCTCACCTGCTGCCTTTCGGCAATTGCAGCCGCGATCATTTGTCCTACTTATTCTTTTTTCTAAAAAACAACCGCTCAGCCGTGCCATTCGTAATGTGCCTTCCCGGCCCATTACTCATCTCGGGCATCCGCTTTTTCTTCCTCTACGCTCAGCCGTGCCATTCGTAATGTGCCTTCCCGGCCCATTACTCATCTCGGGCGTCCGCTTTTTCTTCCTCTACGCTCAGCCGTGCCATTCGTAATGTGCCTCCCCGGCCCATTACTCATGTCGGGCATCCGCTTTTTCTTCCTCTACGCTCAGCCGTGCCATTCGTAATGTGCCTTCCCGGCCCATTACTCATGTCGGGCGTCCGCCCTATAAAAAGGCATATCTATGCCGCTTTTCGTGAGCAGGCTCCCGTGCGGCATAGATATGCCTTTTTGCACGGCTGACTGGTATTACACGTTGAAGACGCTGCCGCCTACAAATTCACGTACAATTGAATTTTTCGGCAGGTTTTCGCTGCTCACGCCCAGAAAATATTCCAGAAATTTTAAAAGCCTTTTGGCCTCGTAATATTCCGGTTCTCCTTCTCTGATGCTGAACAGCAGCGGTTCCGCAAACTGTTTGAGAACTGCCAGTTCATAAATCAGTACGGAATTAAACATCGCATCCGCGCTTTCCTGAAACGGAAAAATGTTTTCCTCCTCGCCGCGGCGCACAGACTGCCACATGGCAATCGTCTGCTTCGCGGATATGCCTCTCGTTCTGGCATCCCGCACCATCCGGCGGATCAGCCGTCCATCCGTAGTCGGAATCCTGTTATGTTCATCTACGTTCAGGCTGGTGAGAGCGCTGATATATATTTTATATTTGCTCTCGCCCGGAAGAGAGAACGACATCTTGTCATTCAGGCCGTGAATGCCTTCGATCACAAGGATATCATCTTTTCCCAATGTTTTAAAATTTCCTTTGTATTCGCGCTTTCCCGTCTTAAAATTAAATGTCGGAATCTCCACCGTCCTGCCTGCAAGCAGACTGCTCATATCTTCATTGAATTTTGCTACGTCTATCGCTTCCAGACATTCAAAATTATAGTTCCCGTTTTCATCTTTCGGCGTAAGCTCTCTGTCCACAAAATAATCATCCACTGCTATGGGGTGGGGTTTCATCCCATACGAACGAAGCTGCGTGGACAGTCTATGGGAAAATGTTGTTTTTCCGGAAGAGGACGGGCCCGCAATCATGACAAACTTTATGCCGCCGCGCCCCACAATATCCTGCGCGATCTCTGCGATCCGCCGCTCCTGCAGCGCCTCCTGCACCAATACCAAATCGGAAAAACCGCCTTCGCAAATCTGGTCGTTCAAATCCCCTACCGTATCGATCTCCATCCGCTCGCCCCACTCCGTCGTCTGCTGCAGCGCATGGAAGAGCTTTTCCCGCGGTTCAAAATAATTCAAAATCTTGGGATCTTTCCGGTCCGGCAATAAGAGCATTAGTCCCTTTTCATAGGATATGACCTGAAAATACTTGACATACCCCGCCGAAGGCAGCATATACCCGTAATAATAGTCATAATAGTCCCCCATCCGGTATACATTGACCGTGGAACTTCTTCTGTAACGGAACAGCTTCTTCTTATCCTCCATTCCGTATTTGTCAAACAGCGCGACAGCTTCCTCGATCGGATAAGTCTTCTTTTCAATGGGCATATTCTCCATTGCAAGCTGCTGCATCCGTACATTCAACCGCTCCACCAGCGTCTGGTCAACTTTTACCCTGCCCTTCAGACTACAGTAATAACCCTGGCCCACCGCAAATTCCACTTTGATCTTTTCTACGTTTTCCCGCTTTTCCACATCATACAACGCCTTAATCAAAAGCATAATGGCGGTCCGCACGTAAGCCTTATGACCGGCGGAATTTTTGAGCGTAATAAATTCCAGTCTGCAGTCATGATCCGCCCTTTTCATCAGCTCTTGAATTTTTCCGTCTACAATCACAAGCGCAATGGTATCATCATAGCGGCTGTTGTATTCCTGTGCAATCTCTTCGTAAGACGTCCCTTTTTGATACCGCTTTACTTCCCCGTCTATTGTCACTGTTACCATACTGTTATCCCTCCTTACAACACCCAGAACGGGCTGTGTTCACCAGCGCGCAGCACGGTAATCCCGTTGCATTCCCTCTCTAGAAAATCCTTCATATAAGGCACAAATATCTTTTCCAATCCGTAATGCCCCGCATCTATAATACACAGACCCATAGCTATCGCGTCAATTCCCGTATGATGGTCAATATCCCCCGTAATCAGTACATCTGCGCCCATAGCCGCCGCTCTTTCCACAACACTTTTTCCCGAGCCCGGACAAACTGCCGCCACCGCGGCCAGTCTGTCCGGGTCGCCAAACACCTTGACGGACTCCAGAGAAAACACTCTTTTTATCATCTTTCCGCAGTCTGTCAATGACATTTTTGACCGCAGCCGGCCAATTCTGCCAATCCCTTCCTGGGAAACTGCATCTTCGTATGTCACATCCAACACCTGTCTGTCCGTCAGTCCGATTCGATCCGCCGCGGCATCCGCCATACCCCTGACGTCAAAGTTGGTATGCATGGCATAATAACAGAGATCGCCACGCAGCATGTTTACCAGCCTGCGGCCAATAAAATCCCCGTCATTCACATTTCTGCGCGGAGAAAAGATAAGCGGATGATGGGTCAACAGAAAATCTGCACCACACTTTAACGCTTCCTCTACTACCCCGTCGCTGGCGTCAACCGCCACAACAACCGTACTGACTTCCTTTTCATATCTGCCCGCCAGCAATCCTACATTGTCCCAGTCTTCCGCATAAGAACGCGGCGCCAGCGTTTCCAGTTTTTCGATTACTTCTCTGCAGCGCATAGGCAGCTCCTTTCACCTCCGTGCACCGGAAACCATGACAGCGCATACTCCCTGATTTCCGCCGCCCGCATCAATTCTGCTTCCCGCTGTCTGCAGCGTTTTGCCTGGGCCGCGTTTTCCGGCGCAGATGCGGCAATATTGCGAAGCACCGTCCTATCCCGCTCCTGTTCCCACAGTAAATAGCGGTGCAGTACGGGATGCCTGTTCTCTAACAGGTCTTCTCCGTATCTGTCGCAGGCCTGTCTGTGTATACTTTCGTCATCAGCGCCGCAGTCGGTTTCCATCCGCCGTCCATCCGCCCGCTCATAAACCGCGCCATCTTTTCCGCATACATAAGCCGCTTTTATCAGCGGATAGTATTTACCATCCTCATACACCATATCTTCCCGACAAATACGGTATCCCGTCTGCCGCAGGAAACGTCTCACACTGACAAGGTCCGACTGTGGCTGCAAAATGATCTCTTTTGCCGCGCATGCTTTTTCACTGCCTTCCGTCAATATTCTGACGATAAGCCGCCCGCCCATCCCCGCCAGAATCAGACAATCCGCTTCTCCTGCTTCCAGAGCCGCCACACCGTCTGAACGCCGGGTCACTATGTATTCCTCCAGGCCAAAATTTCTGACATGCTTCCTGGCACGCTCCAGAGGACCTTCATTCACATCCATGGCAATCACTTTCGGACAGATCTGCTGCCGAATCAGATAAATGGGGATATACCCATGGTCACATCCCACGTCACATACAATGCTACCGGCAGTTACCATATCAGCCACCGCCTGCAGCCTCTCTGACAGTTCCACTTGTTCCCTCTAATCCAGATAATCTTTCAGTTTCCGGCTTCTGCTCGGATGACGCAGCTTCCGCAGCGCCTTTGCCTCGATCTGCCGAATCCGTTCACGGGTTACATTAAATTCCTTTCCAACCTCTTCCAGCGTCCGGGCGCGTCCATCGTCAAGGCCAAATCGCAGACGAAGCACCTTCTGCTCTCTCTCTGTCAGCGTTCCAAGCACCTCCACGAGCTGTTCTTTCAATAATGTAAAAGCGGCCGCATCCGATGGCACAGGTACATTGTCATCCTGGATAAAATCTCCCAGATGACTGTCTTCCTCTTCCCCAATCGGTGTCTCCAGCGAAACGGGTTCCTGGGAAATTTTCAGGATCTCCCGCACTCTTTCTTCCGGCATATTCATCTCCACCGCTATTTCCTCCGGGGTTGGCTCCCGCCCAAGCTCCTGCAGCAGCTGTCTGCTCACACGGATTAATTTATTGATCGTTTCTACCATATGCACCGGAATGCGGATGGTTCTCGCCTGATCGGCAATGGCGCGTGTGATAGCCTGGCGAATCCACCATGTCGCATACGTTGAAAATTTATAACCTTTGCGGTAATCAAACTTTTCCACCGCCTTAATCAGTCCCATATTTCCTTCCTGAATCAGATCAAGAAACAGCATCCCCCGTCCCACATACCGCTTGGCGATACTCACGACAAGGCGCAGATTGGCTTCCGCCAGCCGCTTCTTGGCTTCCGCGTCGCCCATCTCCATCCTCTTTGCCAGCTCTATCTCTTCTTCCGCATTCAACAGCGGAACTTTACCGATTTCTTTCAGATACATGCGCACCGGGTCTTCAATACTGACGCCGTCCGGCACCGAAAGATCGATATTCTCCACATCCACCTCGTCTTCTTCCGTGAGAATGATCTCTTCCTCGTCCACATCATCCTCCGTAATGCGCAGTACATCCACATGATTCTGTTCCAACGTCTCTATGATCTGATCAAACTGCTCCTCTTCCAGGGACAATTCGGCAAAAAAATCACTGATTTCCTGATAGTCCAGAACATTTTTCTTCTTTTTGGCAATGTTTAAGATTTCTTTTAGCTTTTCATCAAACCTTGCCCTTGTGTTTTCGTCCATTCCCTTGGTCCATCCTTCCATAACTTGTTATTTATTTTTACCCTAATCTAAGGAAATATGCGTATTCTTAAGCTCTTCCAGCGCCTTTTTGCCTTCGATGACCCTGCTAAGCGCGCTGATATCGCTTCCCATCTGTCTGCTGTCATATTCGTAACGATATGTTTTCACACGCACAAGAATATCATGGAATGCCTTTTCCCGCTCCTTTTTATCCTGATCCAACTGTGGCAGACGGGTATGAAACAGAGAAGCCGCCTCTCTTTGCTGCTCTTCGTCCGCAAACTGGCTGATAATGGCCGCCGGATTGAGACTGCCGCTTTCCAGTTCCGCAAACAGCTTTTCCGCAGTCTGCCTATACAGTTCCACTGTAAAGTCTTTTGGCGTGATATATTTTTTAATCTTACGGTACAACGCCGGCTCCTCACTGAGCCACGTTAGCAGCAGTCTCTGGGCTTTTTTGGCGTTGTCTTCGGGCGTGTTTTTCTTCTGTATACCGGACCGGGGACGCGCCGTCTCTTTTGCCAGTCCTGTTTTTGCCGCATATGCCGCCACCAGTCTGCGCAGACTCTCAAACCCGATCCCGTACCGCTGCGCCGCTGCCTGAATATAATTTTCCCGTTCCACTTCCTCCGCAAATCCGCACAGTTTTCTGGCAATCTCCTGATGAAACCGGGTTCTGCCTTCCGGGTCTTTCATATCGTACTGTTGCTCCTGTATCCGCAGTTCAAAAAAGAAGCTGTTTTCTGCCCCGTCAATCCGCTTTTGAAACTCGTCCGCTCCTTTGTTTTTAATCAGCTCGTCCGGATCTTTATAAGGAGCCAGATTGATAATTCTGGCGGTAAGACCTGATTCCTTTAAAATGCCGATTGCACGCAGCGCCGCCTTTATGCCTGCCCCGTCGCTGTCATAAGAAAGCAGCACATTCTGTGTATATCTGCGGATCAGACCGGCCTGTCCCTCCGTAAAAGCGGTTCCAAGAGAAGCCACGGCCTGTCCGAATCCTGCCTGGTGCATGGCAATTACATCCATATACCCCTCGCACAAAATCATATTTCCGGCTCTCGACGTACGGGCAAAATTGAGTCCATACAGATTCCGGCTCTTATCGAATACCGGCGTCTCCGGCGAATTTAAATACTTAGGTGTCCCCTCCCCCATCACCCGGCCGCCAAATCCGATCACCCGGTGATTCATATCCTGTATCGGAAACATCACGCGATTCCAAAACTTATCATGGGCGCCATGCTTCTCATCTATGGAAGAAAGACCCGCCTCTCTCAGCAGGTCGTCCTGATAGCCTTTGCTTTTCAAATACTTTGTCAGGTCGTCACTGTATTTACTGGCAAAGCCAAGGCCGAATTTTTTGATTGTTTCATCGCAAAGCCGTCGTCCCTGCAGATAACGCAGACCCTGTTCCCCTTCTTTTCTGCGAAGAAGATAATAAAAATACTTAGCCGCTTCCTTATTTACTTCCAGAAGCCTGACGCGGCGGCTTTCTTTTTGTTTCATTTCCTGGGAATACTCCAGCTCCGGCAGTTGTACGCCCGCACGTTCCGCCAGCGTCTTTACCGCCTCCTGAAACGTATAATGTTCATATTCCATTAAAAAGGTAAACACATTTCCGCCTGCGCCGCACCCAAAACAATAATACATCTGTCTGCTCTGGGAAACGGAAAAGGACGGCGATTTTTCATTATGAAAGGGACACAAACCGAAATGACTGCTGCCCTTTCTCTGTAGACGGACATAGCCTGAAATCACATCCACTATATCGTTTTTCATTCGGATTTCTTCTACAAGCTCTTCCGGATAGTACATCTTTCAGCCTTTCTTCCCATTTGCATCCGCCCGCACATACCCGTCAGCCATGCCAGCATCTGGGAATATAGATTTCCTCGTACTGGGCGATGGCAAACCGGTCCGTCATGGCTCCTATGTAATCACAAAGCACCTTTTCTTTCGGTTCTCCTCTGTCCATGAGCGCATGGTAGTCCTCCGGCAGCAGTTCTATGTGCTTTCCATAATATTCATATAATGTCTTAACCAGAGTCTCAGCCTTGTCTTCTTCACCCTTGGCAATCGGATTGGTATACAAGTGTTCAAATAAAAACCTGCGAAGCTTTTGCATAGCCTCCGCCACCGGCTCAGACATACGGATATCATTCAGTCCGCCGCTTGTCGTCACAAGATCATGGATAAAATGATCAAGCCGTTTCCCAAGCGTATCCCCGATTACCTCCGTAATATCTCTGGGAATATCCGATTCCTTCAAAATGCCCGCCCGGATCGCATCATCCATATCATGATGGATATAGGCGATCTTATCCGAAAACCGCACGATCTTCCCTTCCAGTGTACTGGGATTTCCGCTCGTCTGGTGATTTCGGATACCATCCCTCACCTCATACGTCAGATTCAGTCCATGTCCGTCCTTTTCCAAAAGCTCCACCGTGCGCACACTCTGCTCGCTGTGACTGAAACCATAAGGACACACTTCACACAACGCCCGTTCGCCGGCATGACCGAATGGCGTATGGCCCAGATCATGTCCCAGGGCAATGGCCTCCACCAAATCCTCGTTGAGCCGCAGCGCCTTGGCTATCGTTCTGGCATTCTGGGATACTTCAAGCGTATGGGTCAGTCTGGTCCGGTAATGATCTCCTTCCGGCGTCAAAAACACCTGCGTCTTATCCTTCAGACGCCGGAACGATTTGCTATGTAAGATCCGGTCCCTGTCCCTCTGAAAAACCGGACGGATATCACAGGGCGCCTCTTCCTTCTCACGCCCTCTGGAATCCATGCTGAAGGCAGCATACGGACTTAAGTATTCCTTTTCTCTCCGTTCCAGACTTTCCCGAATTGTCATACTTTGCTTTCCCTCCGTTTCTATTATTCGATATGCCTTTCCGATTTCCTTTTTTATTTTTCACTTTTCTATGGAATAAGCTGCCATGGTTACCGTGGGCTGCGGTTTTATACTCCCGAAACAAAAAAAGAACCCTGTCAAACAGGATTCTCTGCCACGGCATGACAGCCGCAGGCTATCATCTGTCCAGTTCCGTAATCTTCACCATAGGAAGCAGGCTGTCCAAATCTTCTTTCGTACAGATTCTTGTACCCGGATACTGCAGCGAACCGGAAGCCGCCGCCACACCATAGGCAAACATCTCTTCCATGGACATCTCATGATTGATCGCCAGGCAAAAACCGGCCACCATGGAATCTCCGGCGCCCTGTATCCCCTTTACTTCCACGGGAATTGCATCCGCGTAAAGGGTTTTGTCCCGGCTCAGCAGATACGCGCCGTGTCTGCCTAGGGAAATACACACGTATTCCACGCCGCTTTGAATGATCTCCCTGCCCTTTTCCAAAAACGCTTCTCTGTCATTCGCATCGATGCCGTATGTATCACAAAACTCGTTGACGTTTGGTTTGATCAGATAAGGCTTTGCGCCAATCCCCTTTTTCAGCAGCTTTCCCGTAGCGTCCAGAACCGTTTTTACGCCTCTGCGGTTTGCCATGCGGATAATCCGCTCATAGATATCCGAAGAAATCCCCTCCGGCACGCTCCCGTCCAGTACGATAATATTGGCCTGTTCCAGATACCCTTCAATCTTTTCAATCAAAAGCTGCTGCTCCTCGCTTCCGACGCAGCCCCCATTTTCATTGAACTCCGTCATCATGCCGAACTCTCGCTCAAAAATTTTTACATTGGTGCGAATTCCGCCGTCCGCCATCACAAAATCATGTTTCACACCCTGTCCGTCGAGCGCCTTTTCCACAACTCTTGCATCCGCCAGATAATTAAATCCCAGACAAAGCGTCAATTCTCCAAAATGCGTCAGCGCAATGCTGACATTCACGCCTTTTCCGGAAATATCGTTCTGCACTCGTTTGAGGCGATGGGTTTTCCCCCGCTTCACCTTTTCTACATTAATCGTCTTGTCAATACAGGGATTCATTGTCACCGTCAGCACTTTGGATTCATATTTTTCCCATTTGCTGAAATGGTCTTTGATCCAGTCCGACATAGACTGGAATATAATCCACACCGATGTAGCCCCCGCATCCTGGCAGCCGATCCCTTTGTCGCCAAAATATTTTGCCCTCCCGAAACGCGCTTTCACCGTTTTGGTATATTCCATACCGCTGGCTGCGGCTGCCGCCGCTTCCTCCATGCCTTCGCAAAACCCGCACTTGCGTTCCACACTGTTTTCCAGCGCTACAACCGCAGGCTCCAGGGCGTCTACCATCGTCTTGTCCCCCACTTTGGCGCCTCCGCGCTGTTTGATCGCGTTCAGAGAACAGCGGAAGATTTCTGCAAAATCCTGCAGATCCATCGTCAGATTGGCTGTTCTTCTCACAATCCCGGAAATAAACATGGTGCCAAATAATACGCCTGAAGCGCCGCCCATTGTATCGATCAGAATATTCCCCGTAGCGGCAAAGACTTCTTCCGTACTTGCAAACTGCATCTGTGACAGCTCCTGCATGACTTCCTTAAAGCCAAGAGACATCCCTTTGCCATGGTCCCCGTCGCCGATGACAATGTCAATCTTCGTCAGCATCTCTTCCCTGCGGATGACCTGCTGCGCCGTGTACAGGATCATCTGCTTTAGTTCCTCTACCGTAATATGATTTTTCATACGGCTTTTCTCCTATCTGTTCTTCCAGCACCGCAGAACCGGCGACTGTGCATCCATGTCATAGAGTTGTTTCAATTCCTCGTCCAGTTTGAGAATGCTGACCGCACAGCCGCATGTCAGCGGCTGAAACATCCGGTCCATAATGATATGGTGAATCTGTACGGATTTGGACGCCAGAATGTCCACCACTTTTCTGCCGATAATACACTGTTCCATCATACCCGTAAGTCCATATACATTAATCATCAGAGCGATCTCATCCAGAGATGTCAGTCTGGCCTCCCGCAGAAGATGTCTCATCAGTGTATCCACGATTTCGTCGGCATCTTTATCTTTCTCCACGAACATGCCCGTTTCCCCGTTAAAACCCTTCCCGTACTCAGCCTCGCCCTCTTTCATGTCATATACGATTTCACCGCTTCCCGGCATATAGCCTGAGCTGGTGGTGACGCCAAATGTAAAGACTCTCTCATTCGCCTTCTGGGCGATGCGCGCCGTTTCCACCAGGTTATACCCTGCCTGCGCGGCAGCGCCCGCAACTTTTATCACAAAGGCGACGCCGGCCTGTCCCCGGCGCTCGTCTTTCGCTTCCCCCCACAGCCCGGAGATATAATCCGAAACCTTCACACATCTCGTCTCAATGCCTTCCAGTTCCGCCAGCTCTCCCGCCAGTTCATAATTCAGAATATCCCCGGCATGGTTGGTGCATATATACAATACGCCTTTCTCATGCGGCACCGCTCTTGTCACATGCAGGATAGAACGGGCAGGAGGCGCTGTAAATACAGCGCCTACCACCGCTCCGTCAGCCAGTCCTTCCCCTACATATCCGATACTCCACGGCTCGTTACCCGTGCCGCCGCCGGTAACAACAGACACTTTATCCGCACACGCCTGTCTGATAAATCCGTTTATTTTCTGGTTTTTCCCATATACCTTCTCGAAATGCTTCGGATAGACTGCCAGATAACCATTGATCATATCTTCCACGGCATCCGTCCGGCGATTCACAAATCTTTTCAATACCGCCTCCAACTCCGCCTGCTTCTCTATTTCTCATTCAGGGCAATCATCTCTTCCACTGTCTGCCGGGAAATATTCCCTTCCATGGGGCCAAATGCCATTGCATTGAGCGCGCCTGCGGCAGCTCCCATTTTAGCTGCCTCTTTTAGTGTCTTTCCTTCTGCCAGAGCAGAGATAAACGCACCGTCATAACTGTCTCCGGCGCCCGTCGCATCCACGCTCTCAACCGGATAAACACCCATATTCACTACGCTGCCGTCTCTGGAATAGATAGCAGAACCCTTGGAACCCCGTTTCAGTACAAGCAGTTCCAGCGCCGGATTGCAAAAGCACTCTTCTACGGCGTCTTCCACATTCTCTTTTCCGCTCAGCAGCAGCAGTTCTTCTCTGCCGGGCATAAAAATATTGGCTTCTCGAAATACTTCATGAATGATATTTAATTCTTCCTTCTCCTGAATCAGTTCCAGACGCAGATTGGGATCAAAAGAAATCTTTGCACCGGCTTCTTTCATCAGATGCATCACTTCCACAATATCCTTGCCAAACTGTCTCGCAGCCGTCAGAGAACATCCCATAATATGGAAATATTTTGCGCCTTCCAGCGCTTTTTTGTCCGGTTTCTCTATATGTACGGCCGCCGAGTTACCCATGTGGAATAAAAACTTTCTGTCGCCGTCGGAAAAATATGTCACAAACGCAACTCCTGTGGAAATCCCGCCATTTTCTTTCACATAGGTGCAGTCCACGCCGTCTTTCTTCAGACGGTCCAAAATCACTTTGCCGAAATCATCTTTCCCCACACCGCCGATCACGCCGGCGCTGTGTCCCAGCCTTGCCACCGTACTGATAAAGATGCCTGGCGAACCGCTTGGAAAAGGTCCTCTGAACAAATCCGTACAATGCAGAGGAACGTCTTCCCTCTCCCTCATAATTTCACAGAGCAAATCCCCCATTGTCCATATCTCTGCCATATCCATTCTCCTTTCACTCTGCATGGACGTTTAATATTTCTGCAAAAATTCCACGATCTCTTTGTTTGGCCCTTCAATACAAATATATTTTACACCGTTTTCCCAAAAGGGCAAAGAGCACGGACCCTCCACAATGTTAAAATTCTGCTCTCTTGCTTCTTTTGTGACCGCTTCAATGTCATTCACTGCCAGAGCGATATGATCGATTGCGCCGCGCACTCCTGCTACGCCCTCTTTGTCATATGTCTCAATCAGGATATCCCCGAAAGAGAAAAAGCGCACCAGTCCCGCATCGTTTGTCGTTTCATAAATGTTTTCAAATCCCAGCGCCTCATAAAACTTCTTTGTTTCTTCCATATCTTTGGCAGGAATCCCTACATGCTGATATCCTGTCACGTAATCTGTCAATGCCATAATCCTTCTCCTTTACAATGTAAACCAGTCGAATACTTTTTTGTTGGATGCATTGGTAATGTCCTGGTATCCGTATTTCCCGTCCTTATAAACCACATACACATTTTTAATGCCCTGATCAAGCGCATCAACCGCATACTTGGCAAAGCCTGCGGCATGCAGACGCTCGCGGGCCGTAGGCACGCCGCCCCTCTGCTGATACCCCAGAAGATTGCATTTCAGGTTAACGCCCAGTTCTTTCCGCACATATTCAGCCGCCTCCATCATCTGATAGCATCCTTCCGCAAATGTGATCAGCACATAATCCCTCTGCGGATCGGCCAGCACTTCCCGCACCTTCTGGCAGATTTCCTCATTGCTCATCGGTTTTTCCACCAACACGCTGCAGTCCGCCATTCCCATCAGCACCGAACTGTGGGTCAGATATCCGTCCCAGGCGCCAAGCGTTTCCACAAAAAAGACTCTCCCCGGATACGACAGCGCCGTATCCGAGATATCATCTATATAATTTACCTGTTTATTTAATGCAGTATCGAAGCCCAGTGTGTAGTCGCTTCCGTAAATATTATTGTCAATGGTACCCGGAATACCGATTACATTTAAGGAACTGTCCGCTTTATGCAGAGACAACGCGCCTTTGAACGAACCGTCCCCGCCGATAACAATCAGCGCGTCAATTGCATTTTCTCTCAGATTGTCCACCAGCTTTTTCTGCCAGTACTCCTCTTTCAGCTCCGGCAGGCGCCCGGTCCTTAAGACCGTGCCGCCCTGCTTATACCAGCCCTGCACATCCCCAGGTTCCAGTTTTACAGAATCCTTATCTCTGATGCCCACAAATCCGCGTCTGTAACCATATACCGTATGGCCCTTTTTTGCAGCATTTTTTACGACCTGCGCAAGACACGGGTTCATGCCCGGCGAGTCTCCGCCGCTGGTAATAACTGCAATGTTCATATCCGTCCTCCGTCCTCAGGCCTTATCGGCGCTTCCGAAAATATCAATTTTGCCTGCTACGATCTGTGCGCACACATCCTTGACAGGTCCTACATACTTACGGGGATCAAACTCGGACTCTGGATTTTCCCCAACCATTTTACGGATCGTCTTGGAATATGCCGCCTTCAGTTCCGTACCAACGTTGATTTTGCTCATGCCCATCTGCACGCATCTCTTAAAATCTTCCACCGGAACACCGGAACCACCGTGCAGTACGAGAGGACACTGCGTAATCTTAACGATCTTTTCCAGTCTGTCAAAATCCAGCTTCGGTTCGCTCTTATAGAATCCATGCACCGTACCGATCGCAACTGCCAGCGCGTCGATCCCCGTCTCTTCCACATAGCGGGGCACATCATCCGGATCGGTAAACGCAGCGGAAGCATCCGTTACCACGATGTTCTCTTCTTTCCCGCCTACCTTGCCAAGCTCCGCCTCTACAGAGCAGCCATAGTCTTTTGCAAATTCCACGATTGCCCGGGATTCTGCGATATTCGTTTCATAATCCTTGGCGGAAGCATCCACCATAACGGAAGTAAAGCCACATTTGATCGCTTCACGGATCAGGTCGTAATCCGTTGCATGATCCAGATGCAGACATACGGGAATCTTTACGGATTCCGCCATGCCTTTTACCATGCCTGCCACCTGATGAAGTCCTATGTATTTTACCGCTCCCATACTTGCCATCAGAATAACCGGCGAATTTTTAGACACCGCCCCCTGAATGATTCCCTGCGCGTCTTCATAGCCGTTAAAATTAAAGCCGCCCACTGCATAATGCTCTTTTCTTGTATTTGCCAGAATTTCTTTTAATGTTACCAATGCCATGATTCTCTCTCCTTATCGTTTATTTCATCATCAATTTTTCTTTTAACATCCAGTACGCGCCGTACAGAACCACTCTGTCATTCATGACCGAATATCTGACCGTATCTTCCGACACAGGCGCGAGGCTTCTTTCCCTGAGCGTTTGCATCATCGTATCGTGGAAAAATTTCTTTGCCTTTGTCAGACCGCCGCCCAGCACAACTGCCTCCGGGTCAAACAAATTCAGGAAATTGCTGATGCCGATTCCCAGATAACGTCCTTCTCTTTCGAAGCATTCCAGTGCGTACGCATCGCCTTTCTCCGCCGCTTCGGTCAGAATCCTGCCTTCAATTTTTTCGGGATCATAGCCGATGGAATCGAACACTTCGTTCTGAACTCCCCGCGCCATATCGTCCTTCATCCGCCGGTTGACCGCCGTGCCCGAAGCATACAGCTCAAAACATCCCTTGGACCCGCACGGACAGGGCAGTCCCTCCGGTTCAATGCTCATATGCCCTACCTCGCCGGCAATGTCGTGACTGCCATGGTAGATCTGTCCGTTGACGATCAGCCCGCCGCCGCATCCGGTGCTGACTGTCATATACAAGATATTCTGCAGCCCTTTGGCCACGCCGCATCTCACTTCGGCCAGCGCCCCTAAATTACCGTCGTTTTCCAGGTAAACCGGTTTGCAGAAATCATCTTCCAGACGCTTTACAATCGGAAAATTATGCCAGCCCATCAGCGGCGCATGGACAATAATCCCCTCGTTCACCTTCAGCGGACCCGGACTGCCTACGCCGATGCCGGTCACTTCGTCCATGTTCACGCCGAAATGCCCGATAATATGCAGCAGTACATCCTTTGTATTCTGGTATACGGCTTCTTCTCCCTTAAATGTCTGGGATTTTGCCACATAGAAATAATCCTCCACCGCCTGGCCGTCCTCCGTAAACAGAGCGCCTGTCGTCTTGGTTCCGCCGATATCCATAATCAAAAAATATTTATTCATCCGTATGTATTCCTTTTTTTAGTTTCTGCCACGTTTCTGCGCCATATCAAGCACAACCGCCAAAATGATGATGCAGCCGATTACCACGTTCTGCCAGTAAGAATAAATCTGCAGCAGGTCCATACCTGTCTTGATAACTGCGATTACCGCGCAGCCGAACATGGCTCTTGCAACCGAACCGGTACCGCCGGAAAGACTGGTGCCGCCCAGTACTGTCGAAGCAATGGCAAACATCTCATAGGTATCGCCCGCATTCGGCTGTCCGTTCTGCAGCTTGGAAGCGATACAGATACCGCACAGACCGGCCGTAATACTGCACAGCATATGGCTGAGCATTGTGACTTTGCGCACGTTAATACCACTCAGATGCGCTACGTTCCGGTTACTTCCCACTGCAAACACATGACGGCCGAAAACAGTCTGGGAAAGAAGGATATGCATAAATGCCACTACAATAATCGTAAAAATAACAACGACCGGAATCGCGCCGTTCGGCATGGACGCCGTAGGCAGAATACGCTTTGCCCCAAGGTAGGAAAAGCTGTCCGGAAGTCCGTATACCGGCTGTCCGCCTGTCATAATAAAAGCAACGCCACGCAGGGCAGTCATAGTTGAAAGGGTACAAATCATCGGTATTACGTCAAGGTAGGCAATCAGTACGCCGTTGATTACGCCGCAGATTCCTCCTACGACAATACCGGTCACAATCAGCAGGCAAATGGCAAACGGCACATTCATATTCGGAAACATCAATCCTGCATAAGATGCAACAATGCCCGCCACGCCCGCTACGGAACCAACGGAAATATCAATTCCCCCCAGAATGATAACATAGGTCAGACCTGACGCAAGCAATGCATTGGTACACATCTGCGATAAAATGTTACTTACGTTTCTGGAACTGAAAAATGTATTGCTGGCAATGCCAAATCCAATACAAAGCAAAACCAAAACAACTACCACAATATTTTCACTTACTAATTTTTTTACTTTTACACTGTCCATTTTTTATACCTTCCTATCTCATTAACTGGCATCGCTTGTAATACTTGCAAGGTTAATCAGGTTCTGTTCATTGATCTCGTCTGCAGTCACCTCGCCGCTGATCCGGCCTTCTCTCATTACGATCACTCTGTCCGCCACGCCGATGATCTCAGGCATTTCCGAAGAGATCATAATAATTGCACCGCCGTTTTCCACAAAGTCATTCATCAACGCGTAAAATTCCGAACGTGCATTGACGTCAATTCCCCTCGTAGGTTCATCCAGAATCAGAATATTGGAATCGGCTGCCAGCCATTTCCCCAGAATAACTTTCTGCTGGTTGCCGCCGGATAAGGTGCTCAATATAGTATACATATCCGGTGCTTTCACCTTCAGCTTTTCCATATATTCTTTGGCCATCTGTTTTTCCCATGCTTTATTGACAAAACCCAATTTCTTACAGTGCGCCGAAAGACTGGGCAGAGATGTATTCTCAACAATATTTTTTGCCAGCAGAAGTCCGGTCCTGCGCCTGTCCTCCGTTACCAGCCCCACATTGTGCGCGATTGCCTGCTTGGGATTGGAAAACTCCACTTCCTTCCCTTCCAGGAAAATCTTTCCGGAATCAATCTTCGTTGCCCCGAAGACCGCTTCCATAACCTCCGTCCTGCCTGCGCCCACCAGACCTGAAAAGCCTAATATTTCACCGGCATACGCCGTAAAGGAAATATCCTGGAATACGCCTTCCTGGCAGAGATTTTCCACCCGCAGCATTTCTTTTCCCCGGGTATGTTTATGTTTATTGTAATAATCTCCCATCTCACGTCCCACCATGCTGTTGACGATCTGTTTCTCCGTCACATCCTTCACCATCATGGTGTCTACCTTACAACCGTCGCGCAGTACGGTAACCCTCTCGCAGATTGCCGTCAACTCTTTCAGCCGATGGGTAATATAAATGATTGCCACGTTTTTCTCTTTCAGAATACGAACCTGCTCAAATAATGCGTCAATCTCATGTTCTGAGAGAGAAGAAGTCGGCTCATCCATTACAACCAGCTTTGCATTTTGGGAAATTACCTTGGCAATCTCTATCATCTGCTGCTGCGCCGCATTCAGATCTCCCGCAATTTCCGTGGCTTTCAGATTTACTTTCATGAAATCCAGAATATCCTGCGTTTCCTTATTCATCCGCGCCATGTCCAGCAGCCCGCTTTTCTTTTTCTTTTCGCGGCCCAGCCATACATTCTGCGCAACCGTCAGATCCTTGGCGATACTCAGCTCCTGATGAATTACCGCGATACCAGCCTCAATCGCCTGACCGGGCGCCGTAAAATTCATCTCTTTCCCTTCGAAAATCACTTTCCCTTCCGTAGGCGTATAGACGCCGGAAATAATCTTAATCAGCGTGGACTTTCCAGCGCCGTTTTCCCCAACCAGCGTATGTACCTCCCCCGGGTAGAAATCCGCCGAAACATCCGTCAGCGCTTTCACGCCGGGAAATGTCTTGCTTATATTTTTTACCTGTAAAATCGGTTCCATATTTTATACCTCTACATAAAAAAGAATTTTGCCTGCGATCATTCTTTCTGTTGGATAAGGGAGCCGGACAGCTCCGCCTTCCAACAAAAAACACTGCCCGAGCAGACCACAATCCGCCCGGACAGCTTCCTACTCTTCAAAGTAATTACTGCTTATATGTTTTTTACCACTCTACTTAGTCAGCAGCATTCTCTTTTGTAATGATGTACGGCTCGATAAAGATCTGAGGTTCGGTTACGGAACCTGTAGACATATAATTGATCATCTCGTCTACGATAGTGGAACCGATCACCTTCGGATTCTGGGAAATTTCAGATACCCAGTACTTTCCGTTTTCTTCACTGAGGATCGCTTCTTTGGACTCCGGATTTCCGTCAAATCCGATAATCATACAATCAGAACCTGCTGCCTTGATGGAAGCCATAGCGCCTGTTGCCGCCGGATCGCCTACGCAGAATACAGCTTTTACTTCCGGATTCGTTGTCAGAATGTTTTCCATGATCTTCTGCGCTTCGTTTGCATCACCCTTATAGTCATAACCGGATAATACATTTCTGTCTGCTCCTTCCAGAGCTGCCAGTGCGCCGTTCTCTCTGTCAACGCAGGAAGATGCTGTCGCATAGCCGATGATTGCAACGGTATCGCCGTCTTCTGTCAGACGGATCAGTTCTTCTCCGCCAAGCTCGCCGCCCTTATAGTTGTCTGTACCGACAAAGCAGTTGATCGCATCGGATTCCGATGTACAGTCAAATGTAAACATAGCCACGCCGTCTGCATCTGCATTCTCAATTGCCGGTTTTACCCCTGCCGCATCGTTGCAGGCAAGTGCGATAGCGTTGCAGCCGTCTGCTGTCAGCGTCTCAACCTTCTGTGTTGCGATTACGGGATCCAGACTTGCATCCAGTACGGAATAAGAACCGATTCCCTTTGCTTCGCATTCTTCCTCAATACCCTGCTGAATCAACTGATAGAAGGTATGCTCAAAAGAACCTACTACAAATCCGAATTTCATATCGGCTACGTCCATAGACGCTGCGTCGCCTGCAGCTTCTGCCGCCGGAGCTTCCTCTTCTGCTGCCGGAGCTTCTTCTTCTGCCGCCGGAGCCTCTTCTTCTGCCGCCGGAGCCTCTGCCGCAGGTGCCTGCTGCTGTCCGCAGCCAGCCAGCATGGTCATTACCATTGCTGTACATACAAGTGCACTTACAAGTTTCTTTTTCATTTCGTCCTCCTTATGATGAATGATTTTTTACAAAACAATTGCCAACCAAATACCAGATTTCTCTCATTATTTCGTTTGCTTTCGTTTTGTTATGATTATTATGTTTCTTTTGGTTTCATTTGTCAATGATTTTGAAATCATATATTACAATTTTGTGCATAATATACTGTTTTTGCACTCACTTTTTGTCTAATTATACCACTAAAATATTTCAATTACTTTCAAATATTTCCAAAATATGTCTGGTTTGTTATTACGGCTTTCCCTATGGCGATACGCCCCGCCGCTTCTGCCCGCAGGCAAGCGCGCAGGGGAAAAACTTTTTCCTGCCCGCCGCGCCCCATGCGCCGCCTTAGTGGCATAATCCTCTGCATGGAGCTGCGCATAAAAAAAGAATCCTGCTATGCAGGATTCTTCCTCTGCGCCATGCCGTTTTCACGGCAAAGTCTCTCCCCGGCGCAGCGCACGATATCGTTTTCTTCACATTTCCCTATGTATGACGCCGCGTCAGTATACAATCACTCCCATTCTGCGGATATTTTCCACGATTTCCTCATCCGCCTTTGAATCTGTCACCAGACAGTCTATCTCATCCATATCAGCTACTTTCGAAAGCAGGATCCTGCCGAATTTGGAGGAATCCGCCAGGAGATAATGCTCTCTGCTGTTCCGCATCATACTCTGTTTCACTTCCGCTTCCAGCACATTGGGCGTCGTAACGCCTTTGGTTAGGCTGATACCGTTGCTGCCCATAAACAGTTTGTCCGCATTCATAGAGTTCAGCATATTATTGGTATAAGGCCCTACGCATGACAAAATCTTCTTTCTGTACTGTCCTCCTGCAAATACTACATCATATTCCGAATTTTCGCGGAAAACATCCGCAATATTAAAAGCGTTCGTGATAATCGTCAGCCCTCGTATCTTCTTCTCCACAATCAGCTTGGCCAGCTCCTGGGTTGTGGAACCCGCATCGATAATCAGCGAATTGCCCTCTTCGATAAACCGGACTGCCTTCTCTGCAATTTCGCGTTTCCGCTCTATATTGACAGTTTCTTTTTCATCCTCGCCCTCTTCCTTCTGGCTCATGCCGATGCCCATAGCGCCGCCATAAGTGCGTTTGATCTCTCCCCGCCTGCTGAGCTCGTTCAAATCCTTTCTGATCGTTACCGCGGAAACCCCAAATACTTCCGAAAGTTCCGCCACCGTAATCTGCGGCTTCTGTGTAATATATTCCAAAATCCTCTGTTTTCTTTCGCTGTAAAACATAGACCCTCCTGCTTTTTTAATATGCTTTTTCTAATACTAATCTTTTTTATTTTTACTTGTCAAATTTTTTCTTTATAAATCAACGCCGAATCCAGATATTTCCGCAGAAATGGCCAAAAAAGGCCCGCCTGCATCTGCGCACCTTTTGGAAATCAATTTCCCCTTTTCTTTTTCCATAATCCGTGCTATGATAAATAAAATTGCAAGTTCTCTTTTTCGTTTGCTTTCGTTTGTATAGGAATAGGAGGACTTAACAATGAACAATCCAATTTTAAGCATTGCAGAAAACAGAAAAAGAGGGATTCCCGTAGGAATTCCCTCTTATTGTACTGCCAACAGCCTCGTACTGGAAGCGCTGATGGAACAGGGCCGCCGCTTCGGAGACTATCTCCTTGTGGAGGCAACCGCAAACCAGGTTAACCAGTTCGGCGGTTACACCAACATGAAACCCGCAGACTACCGGGATTATATTTTCGATCTCGCACGTGAAACCGGCTTTCCGGAAGAAAAGATCATTCTCGGCGGCGACCACCTGGGCCCTCTCACCTGGGCTGACGAACCGGAATCCACCGCCATGGAAAAGGCAGAAGAATTGGTAAGACAGTTCGTATTGGCCGGCTATAAAAAAATACATCTGGACACCAGTATGCGTCTGGGCGACGACGACCCCAACGCGCCGCTGGAAGACGCCGTCATTGCAGCCAGAGGCGCACGATTAATGAAAGTATGCGAAGCGGCTTATGAAGAATTGGCGGCAAAAAACCCCGGCGAGATGCATCCGGCCTATATTATCGGCAGTGAAGTGCCCATTCCCGGCGGCTCCCAGGAACATGAGGACAGCATCAGCGTCACCAAGCCGGAAGCGCTGGCAGACACCATCGCCGCATACAGAAAAGCCTTTGACGAGGCCGGACTCTCTTCTGCCTTCCAGTATATTGCCGGTGTGGTTGTGCAGCCCGGCGTGGAATTTGGTGATTCTGATGTCTTTTATTACAACCGGCAGAATGCCGTTCCTCTCATTTCTTCCATGAGCCGGTATCCTGGTCTTATTTTAGAGGGGCATTCCACCGATTATCAGACGCCCGCCTCTCTAAAAGAAATGGTGGAAGACGGTATCGCCATCCTGAAAGTAGGCCCCGCTCTGACTTATTCCCTCCGGGAGGGTCTTTTTGCTCTCAGCGAAATGGAAAAACTGCTGATCGCAGAAGAAAAACGGGCCAATTTTACCGAAGTGCTGGAAGACATCATGCTGGCAAATCCCAAAGACTGGCAGAAACATTATCACGGGACCGAAGAAGAACTGAAGCTGAAGAGAAAATACAGCTACTCCGACAGATGCCGTTACTACTTCTCCCGCCCGGAAATTACGGAAACGATTGAAACATTATTTTCCAATATGGAAACGGTTTCCATTCCGCTCAGTATGCTCCACCAGTTCATGCCTCTGCAGTACAGCAGAATATGCAAAGGTCTTCTCTCGCCCCAGCCAAGGGCGCTTGTAAAAGACTATGTCGTATGTCTCGCAGAACACTATAATTACGCGACACACATCAATTATCAATATCCGGTATAATTTCCGGCATCCAACAAAAAGCTCCGCCATATCCTTTCACAGGATATGGCGGAGCTTGATTTTACATTAGCATAAAGCCCAACCGGACATAAGCGTTTAGAAAATACTATCCATCATACTGCCGGTAGTATAATCGCTGTTATATTTTCCAGTATTCGTATAGGTCTTTGTCTTATTGGCCTCTGAAGCCGCAGAAAAATTAATCATGGAAGCCCTGGAAGAAGTACTGTAAGCAAAGGAAGAGTTGCCGTTAAATAACGTCTTGACCGTGGACATGTCGGCTGCCTTGAATGCCTTCTCATCCACACTCAGCTTATTGTTAGAGCCGATCGTAATCCCTACTTTGCCAAGCAGCTTTTCATATGTCTTTGTATTCTTCACCATATTGGCCGCCTGATTTTTCACGGTGTTGGAACTGGAAGAAGAAGCGGAATCGAGAAGACTGTTGTAGCTGTCCGCAAACTTCTTCACCGCACTATAGATGGCATCCGTGTCATACCCTTTCGTAGTTGTCTCCGTCCCATCCTCATTTTTCACCGTTATGTCTTTCTCTTTGAAAAGAGAATCTTTCCCTTTGTCAATCAGCTTATCCGCCGCTGACATAAGAGATTTTGCATCTGTCTGGGTCTGGTTCAGTTCCTTTGTCGTCTCAGAAAGTGCATTGGTATCCTTTTTGCTGTCCTTTGTATCCTTTGTGCCGGAAATCTCCGCTTTCTGCTTTGCATAGTATGCTTTCACCACTTTATAGTAGGTTCCGCTTTTAATATTGTTGTACTCCGAAAGCAGAGAATAAATACTTCCGCCTGAAGAAGACATGCTGTTGTTAAATAAAAATGAATTGTTGTTCATACGCTCACTCCTTTGATATGTCGGCATCCGTGCCTGCAGTTGGTAGCTTTATCTAATTATACTATATTATCGGAGAAAACCGCAAGATACTTGAGAGAATTTTCCATAATGATTTCCCGATAACTGCAAAAAAGATTCTGCTTTGCAGAATCCTTCCTTTGCAATATAGAATGCAGGAAAAGGGACTTGAACCCTCATGAGCGCAATGCTCACACGGACCTGAACCGTGCGCGTCTGCCAATTCCGCCATTCCTGCATACCGTGCGGGAGATGGGACTTGAACCCACACGTCTATACAGACACAAGATCCTTAGTCTTGCCTGTCTGCCAATTCCAGCACTCCCGCTCTTCGTGCCGCAAGTAGAATATTACCATTTTATGCATTTCATGTCAATATCTTTTCCTCATTTTTTTGAAATTTGATCTCAGGGATCCTGATAGACAAGCGCATAAGCCGCCGTGCAGTCCGTTTCAAACAGCACTTTGTTCCCCCGGTCGTCCAGATTTTCCAGCACGGCCGGCTGCCCTTGATACACCCGCAGCATTCTGAAACTGCGCCCGCTTTTCTGATACTGTGCGGGAATATCAAACAAAAGCTGCACCGTATGGTCCAGCGCCTCCAACGGTTTTCCGGCATGGGCAAAAGAAATGTTGTACATGCCGATGTACTGGTAATCTCCCTTTACGGCGTCAAAGGCTTCCCTGCACTGCCTGCCCTGCACTACCTGACTAGTTGTGACACTGACAGCGTCTATCTGATAACCCGGCGCAAAAACACAGGCGCTGTTGGACCAGTTTACCCGCGGAACATCATCGTCCTCGTTATCGCCCCGTTTTACGAAATGCGCCACTACCGTATGATCATAATAACCCGGACAAAACGTATAATACGCGCTCTTTGTAACAATCACGCCGTTATCCGTAAAATAAGCAAAAGAATAGCCACTGTTTGGATATGCCGACACCACAATGCTGTCATAAGCAGATGCATAAGTGCTGTTTTGAAATGTAACGCCATTGCATAATGCGGCCACAGTCCCCATCGTAAAATCTTCCGCATAGGCGGCTACCGACCGGGAAGACGCCGTAATCGCCTCCTGCGATACAGGCGGCTCCGCCTGTACGCAGACTGCCGGGGCCATCCGCAAAAGAACTGCCCACCCCGCCAATACCGCCGCCATTTTCCTATACCATCTTCTTTTCATCCTGTCCCCTTTCCGACACATCCGATCCGCCGCCTGCCGCTCTGTCTTTACTGCCCAGCGCTTCCCTGGCAGCTCTGCACAACGCCCTGCCCGCTTTCCACAACTCCCTTTTTGTCTCCTGTCCGGTATCATGCAGTGCAGACGCCATCCGGCGTACGGCGCATTTCCAGTTACCCGAAAAATCCAGCAGCGTTTCCGCCTCCGAAGCGCCGACTATGGCAAACAGACTGTCCGTGATGTGTTCCAGTTCATCTTCTGTCAAAGACTGTATCCACCTGTTTATGACCTCCGCCGCCGCCCGCCGCCCCCGGTACACATCCGCCGCCGTCGCAAACCTGCCCTCCCGGATCACCCATGTAAAGGGATCATGCTGCAGGACGCCGAACCTGCTGCTCTCCACCACCTCATAAACTTCCGAATCTTCCAGCATCATACCGACTACCGAAGAATGCGGCACAATCTTTCGAATCCGGTTTTCCACCCTTCTGTAAGCCTCACTGTCATGTACCTGCGTCAGAAATCCGGGGCCGTCAAGATTGTAGATCCGCCGGATTCTCTCTCTGACCGCTTCTTCGCAAAACATGGACGCATAGACTGCCAGATTACCGCCCTTGGAATGCCCGCCCACGACCAGCGCCCCACGGCATGCGGATGCCACACGGTTTAAATAGTCCACACTCAGTTCCTGGCTCTTTACCGGCATCCGGCATGCCATACGGAAGTCTTCTTTCCACCCGGCCAGCGTCTCGTCCGTGCCCCGGTACGCAATATAGACGGAATCATCTTCCAGAAAACACGTTACGGCGGAAAACTGGGATGCCGATACGGTATCGACCTGATTTTCATAATCATTGATCACCATCGTCTGAAAGCGGCGGCTTCTGCGCATCGCTTCAAACAGGGCGCTGTTTTGCTCCGCAAAACGTGTATCGGCGAAAATCTCCTCTTTTCTTTTGCACCTGCTGATTTCACCGATGGTCACGCCGGGTCTTCCTTCCCCGGGATATGGCACGGCCCCTTCCAGTTTCAAATAGGAAAACTGGGCAAGCACAAGAGCATCCTCATCGGAAAAAGGACGTTCCCGCAGTGTATATTCCCCGTATTCCTCCAAATAGCTGATAATATTGCCCATACCCCTCCTGCCGACGCCCGCATGGCCTGCCGGGCGCCGGGACGCCGCTCTGTCTTAAAACTTCGCCTGGATATGTCCGATCCGCTTCAATAACACGGAAATACTGCCGTCGTCTTCCGTGATAAATTCCACCCGGCTGTTATCCTTATATTGTTCCATGGGAATTTTCAGTTCGATTCCCGTGTCCGTAAGCAAATGCTGCACCTGATATTTTCTGACGGTTGCGTCATTTTGAGGGAGCACTTCCTCCCTGACCATATCATACTTTTCCATCTGGTCCTGAAACTGCTGCCTCATTTTAGGTTCGTCCGCAAATACCTTATCCGCCAGCTCTTCTACCACAAACCCGCCGTTCTGCGCCAATTCTTCCTGTATAATGCTTTTGGCGCGCATATGCTCCTCATACTGCTCATATTCTTCATAATTTTCTTTCTGAATATTCTCCACCGCTCTGGCAACAATTGCCAGCTTGGATTTTGGCGACAGGCGGCTGCTGCACTTCAGAAAAAGATAAGAGAAATAATCCGTTTTTTCCCCGTTAACTTCGTATTTTTTCTCAATCAGACGTACGGCGAATGTCTGCAGATCAATCACCGCCGCTTCCTGCAGACGCTGTGACTGCGCAGGCAGCGTCGCCTTATAACGGATGATCTCATTGCGGTTACCAGCCTCCTGCGGCAGCGTCCGGTGCGTGTAGGACGTCTTAAAATTCATTTTCAAAAACGCCAGATATTCCCCGCTGCCTGTCCCAAACCTGACTACCACCAGATCAGCGGCGGGTATCTCGATATTACTGTTCATAATATCATACAAAAGCTGCGCCGCCTGCTTGCTCATGCCGACAAAATCTTCATCCCGATACGCTTCCAGCATATGACAGATTTCTGATTGTTCCCTGTAAAACTCGCAGTCTTTGCTGTCATCCCCGGTCACCACCCGGAAAATATGCTCCCGCAAAAACTCCGCAAAGTCAAAGCCGCATTCTATTTCGCTGTCTGATAACACAGGCAGCCCTACCGTGGAATCCAATATATGTACGATTACATGCCTGATTCTGATCTCATCTTTCTGCACGTTCTTACCTCCCGCCGTAAACTATTTTTTTGATCTCTCAGACAGGGACAACGGCCTGAATATAGTTTTCCTCCCGATAAAACCGACGATCCGGACCAACACAATGCCCGGCAGAATACCGATGCTGTCGATCGCCACATCCCTGGCGGAAGGCCCCCTTCCCGCCACAAAAGACTGATGGTATTCATCCAGCCCGGCAAAAGACACACAGAATATCCCCGCCGTAAACACAAGCCACAATCCCCGGACGCCATATACATAAAGCGGAAACGCCACGGCCACGGCCAGTACGAAATACTCTGTCACATGGGCCGTTTTGCGCACATAATAATGGATTTTTTCGGTATAAGCCGCTATCTGTTCCTCGGTCCAGTTTTTCTCAAGCGCCATATCCGCCGCTACGACCGCTTTATGACTGATTTTCCGGCTTAGCTGGGCGGAGGCCGCTCCGTCCTGGGAAGATAATGTAAAAATCATGTACATTACAAGAAGCGCCGGAACAAACGAAAGAGGTTTCAGCAAATAGCGCAGCAATTTTTTGATAAACAATGCTAAATATTTCATAATACTAGATTTTACCGTTTTTCTTTTTTCCCCGCAATTCTTTTTCCATTAATTTTTCATTAAATTATTGCTTTTTTTGCCGAAATATTGTGTAATAGTAGTAGTAAGGAGAGTAAAATTATGGGTGCAATATTAAAAGGAATTCAAAGCGTCCTGATCGCACTGGGTATCATCGCAGTCGTCGGGACATGTGTTATTCTTTACTATAACACGGTAAAGCCGGAAGGAGAAGAAGCCGCCGCTGTGGAAACACAGGCGCAGACAGAGATGCCTTCTGCAGAGACACAGCCGGAAACTACAGAAGAAACGGAAACTACGGAGGATACAAACCAGTCGTCCGACGATACCTCATCTTCCGTCTTTTCTCCGGAAAACGGTCACGAACATACTTACACGGAGACAGTACTGCGGCCTTCCACCTGTATGGAACCCGGCGAAATAAAATATACATGTTACTGCGGGGATTCTTATGTAGATTCCATACCTGTTCTGGACCACACCCCGGGGCAGTGGGTTACGGTGCGGGCCGCCACGGCCACACAGACAGGTCTGCGGCAGAAATCATGTAACGTATGCGGCAGAGTCATTGAGGAGGAAACGCTTCCTATGCTGGCCGCTCCCGTTGCAACTTCCACGGATTCCAAAAAAGACAACGACAAAACGGACGACCATAAACATTCCTATACATATGAGATTTCAGAAGAAGCCACCTGCACGGAAAAAGGGAAAAAGACTTATACCTGTTCCACCTGCGGCAGCACCTTCGAGACAACCATTCCCGCAACCAACCATCCAAGCCGTAAAACTGTGCGCACAGAAGGCGACTGCGCCAATCCCGGTAAAATAGAGGTAAAATGCAATATCTGCGACGCCATCATTTCTTCTGAGACACTGAAATATGATCATAACTGGGGATCCTGGCAGGTCACGACGGCTCCAACCACTACCGCGGAGGGCGTACGCACGCGTACCTGCAAAGAATGCGGTGAGACACAGACAAAGAGCATCAGCAAGCTTTCCGGCGGCAGTTCCGGCAGTAACGGAGGCAGCGGCGGTTCAGGCGGCACAGGAGGCAGCGGCGGTACCGGTGGCTCCGGCAGTAACGGAGGCAACGGCGGTACGGCTCACACGCACTCCTATACCTCTTCCGTGACCACGCAGCCTACCTGTGAAGAGGCAGGCGTAACTACTTATGTATGTTCCTGCGGTCACAGCTATACGGAACCGAAACCCGAAGCTCTTGGACACAGACCAAGCGGTTCCTGGGTTACCACCAAAAAGGCAACCATGGAGGAAGAAGGCGAAAGAGTCCAGTATTGCAGCCGCTGCAACGCCGTTGCAAAAACTGAGAAAATTGCAAAACTGGAAGATACGCACCAGCACACCTATAAAGCCGGCGCCGTCACCAAACAGCCTACCTGCGTTAGGACCGGAACCAGGATTTATACCTGTTCCTGCGGAGCTTACTATACCTCCTCCATTCCTGCTACCGGACATAAAGATATCGAACCGCTTGATCATATGTGCGATACCTGCGGCGAGACAATCAGCAGCCATAAAGATCTGAACCGTGACTGCAAATGTGATATTTGCGGCATGCAACTTCCACATGATTACAACAGTAACGGCATATGCAGAGTATGCGGAGCAAAAGATCCTACTGTAGCACCATAACAAAAGTGAAGCCGTATCTTTACGGCTTCACTTTTGCAGAAAGTATAAAAAAAGAATCCTGGAAATCAGGATTCTTTTTTCGTTTTTTTATTTTCTATCGATCCACTTACGCAATCTTTTCTTTTGCAATCTCTGCCAGCTTCGTAAAGCCTGCGGCATCATTTACTGCCATCTCCGCCAACATCTTTCTGTTAATATCAATTTCAGCCAGCTTTAATCCATGCATAAATTTACTGTAAGAGAGTCCGTTCATTCTTGCCGCTGCATTGATACGCGCAATCCACAATTGTCTGAACTGCCGTTTTCTCTCTTTCCTGCCTGCATAAGAAGAAGCAAGCGCTCTCATCACAGACTGTTTTGCCACTCTGTATTGTTTCGATCTTGCCCCCCTGTATCCTTTTGCAAGTTTCAAAATTCTGTTATGTTTTTTCTTTGCGTTTAACCCGCCTTTAATTCTTGCCATCTCTTATTTCCTCCTTGCGACTTATAAATACGGTAAAATCTTCTTCATATTCTTAACATTCGTTGCATCCGTTATCGCCGGTTTTCTGAGGTTCCTCTTTCTCTTGGTGGATTTCTTTGTTAAGATATGGCTCTTATAAGCTTTTGCTCTTTTTAACTTTCCTGTTCCTGTTACTTTAAAACGTTTTGCTGCTGCTCTGCTTGTCTTAATTTTTGGCATCGCTACATTCCTCCTATCAATCAAAATCTATCACTAACTCTCTATTTTAACTGCACGAATTAACGCTTTTCAGTTAAAAACATTGTCATACTTCTGCCTTCTACCTTCGGCGCCTTTTCAATGACCGCAATATCAGAAAGCTGTTCGGCAATATCATCCAATATATGTTTGCTGTTTGCCATATGCGCCATTTCACGCCCGCGGAAACGCAGTGTAATCTTAACCTTATCCCCTTTTGACAGAAACTTTCTGGCTGCATTGACCTTTGTATTCAGATCATTGGTATCAATGTTCGGAGACAGACGAATTTCTTTTACTTCGATCGTCTTCTGCTTCTTTTTTGCTTCTTTTTCTTTTCTGGTCTGCTCATACCTGAATTTCCCGTAATCCACAATCTTACATACCGGCGGCTTTGCTGTCGGCGCAATCTTTACAAGATCCAGCCCGGCTTCTTCCGCGAGCCTCATGGCCTCTCTGGAAGACATGATTCCCAACTGTTCGCCATCCTGACCGATGACGCGTACTTCCCTGTCTCTAATCTGTTCGTTAATCATTAAATCGCTAATTGTTGTTACCTCCCGCACCTAAAAAAAGTGGATAGCATAACTATCCACCATAAATCTGTACATGCAGTATCAACTATGATATCATGTATCAGAACCATAAACGCCTGAAGCCCGATTGCCGCAAGGTGAGAGTGGATACTCTGCTTGTTGTTCTGTATCATACTCAATTACTATAGCACATTCTGCGAATTGCTGTCAACAGTTATTTCCATGCCGTTTGAGTTTCCCCATTTTTTCACAAACAAAATCCCCACAGCAGCAGTCTTGCACAAAAATATTTCGTTTTTTCCGACTGCTGCCCGGCATAAAGTTTTTGTGCGTGTTCCGGGCAGAAAAATTGAATTTTCTAATAGTCCGTGCGTGTTATACAGGAATTTTGCGACGCAGACGGACCGAGCGCGCCGTCCAGGCGCGAGCGGCCTTTTCCGGACATCCCTGTCCGGAAACTGCTGACTGTGAACGGACAATAAGAAAATTCTAATCTTTCCTGCAAGGTCGCACGCACAAAAACTTTATGCCGGGCAGCTTCTACAGAAATGCCGAAAATACAGGGGAAAAAACGTTCTTTTTGGTGGTGACTGTTTCAGTTTACGAAATCATTTTTATATGGCTGTGGCTGACACTTACCATCGCTCTAATCTGTTGCACAAATATTTACAATTTATTCACTTATGCGCTTGTTGTGACTATTCCTGCCTTTCCCGTCACCATGTTCCACATAAAAAATTCCGTATCGGATACCCGGGCATAGAAAAATACGGCCCCTCTCCATGAGCCGTATTTTCCATCTTCCTGCTTTCTATCCTATTCCCTGAATGTCCCGCAGGCTGTCTGCCCGCATTCGCATGCTCCTTTTCCTGCAATATCGACATGTTCCGCATGGCATTTATAATTTGTATTATACATACAATTACATGCCTCACAGTCAATGCTGATCGTTCTGCAGGGATGCTCCAAAGCGCTGACGTAAGAGTCTCCTGCTCTTCTTGCCGAAAAGCTTTCGCAGCATGTATCGTCTTTTCGGTCGGCATGCTTCCCTCCTATCATAATATCGCCTTTGCAGCAGCTCTGGTTTTTGTTGTATACACAATTTTCCGCGCGACAGTCTAATTGAGCCATATGTTTTTCTCCTTTCCCTGATTTTGTTTCCCAGGAGGCGTTGCGTATCTCTTTTCCATCCGCCTCCTATCCTGTGCCTTTTTTAGTATGCCTCTTCTCTTTTTTTATTATTCCTTTGCAGGCAAACCCTCTTTTCCGAAACCGTACAGAAAGCATCCGGCAGATTCAAAAATTTGACCCAGGCATTTGCATCATCCGCAAAATCAAAAGAAAAGCCCCTGAAACCGGCATAGGCACAGTCCCAAAGGCTTTTTTAGGGGAGGATAAGTATTTCGTATCTTCTGTAAAAGTTTAATCAAAGGAGGGGGTCCATTTGATTAATCATAGTATGACCCGGTATTTTACCGTTTATACATCCAATCAAAAAAATTTTTCAATTTTTGTAAAGTCTTAAAACAACGCGGTGAAAAGCGCGTTTGCGCAGAATGTGAACACCCGGTGTGTGAGTGTTCTGTCTGTACAAAATCCCGGTATTATTTTGTTTGTGAATAAATGGGGTAACTTGAAAAATTGATTTCCATGCGAAAAAGCTTCTGCATATGGACAGAAAAATGAATTTGTTATATAATGTGCGGAGAGATCGACAAACAAACGCTGCAAGGCAGATCAGTACGACTATGATTGATAAAAGGGGTAATGAAAATGGCATTATTACAACAATGGAGAAACAAAGCATATGATGAAAAAGCGAACAAAGGGGATCTGCAGAGATTGTGGTCCGCATATTTCCAAAAAGAAAAGGAGATCTACGCCCAGCTTCTGAAAAACCCTGACGAAACAGTGGAAGGCACTGTCAGCGAACTGGCTGATAAATACAATATAGATCTTATGACGATGACCGGTTTTCTGGACGGGATTAACGACAGCCTCAAAGAAGCCAATCCCATCGAAGAGATGGACGAAAACACTCATGTTACGCTGGGATTTGACAAAGAACTTCTATATAAAAATATGGTAGGGGCCGGCGCCGACTGGTTGTACGAACTGGAAGAATGGAATGCTATTTTTGACGAGGAAAAAAGAAAGGCCCTCTATAAAGAGCAAAAATCATCCACTACCATCGTGAAAGGCGACAAAGTTTATCCTAACGATCCTTGTCCATGCGGCAGCGGAAAGAAATATAAAAAATGTTGTGGAAAAAACAAATAGCATATATGCTTTATCCTATTTTCCTGCGAAAAAAATAATCGGTAAAGCATGAAAAAGACAGGTATCGGCGAAGGCTTTCTGCCTGTCTTTTTCGTTTTATCCGGTTGGCTCGCCAATAACTTTACGAAATAACGAAACGGCACAGCCCATCGGCTGTACCGTTCCCCGAAATGTTCTCTTATAGGACCCGCACGCACTGCTTTAAGGAATCAAAGCCAGCGCTTCCTCATCCCCTACCAGTGTTACATTGTTGTGAAGCTGAAGCACAGAAGCCGGAACACGCGGCGTACAAGGGCCAAAAAACGCCTCTTTTACGATCTCCGCTTTGGACGCCCCGCTTACGACCACAACAATCTTCTTTGCCTGCATGATAGTCTTAATCCCCATCGTATACGCCTGCTTTGGCACCTCGTCCATAGAAGCAAAAAAGCGGGAATTGGCGTCAATGGTACTCTTTGCCAGCTTGACGCAATGGGTTTCTTTTTCAAACTCCGTGCCCGGCTCATTGAAGCCGATATGTCCATTATGCCCGAGGCCAAGAAGCTGCAAATCAATACCGCCCGCACGGCGTATAATCTCATTATACGAAGCGCATGCCTTTTCCGAATCCGGCTCCAGGCCATCAGGCACGTACGTATTTTCCGGTTTGATGTTAATGTGTTTAAAAAGATGTTCATTCATGAAATAGCGATAGCTCTGGTCATTTTCGGGGGAAAGCCCTTTGTATTCGTCCAGATTAATGCTTGTAACCTGCGAAAAATCCAGATCGCCTTTGTCATACCAGCGGATTAACTGATCATAAGTCCCAATAGGGGTCGAACCGGTAGCCAAACCCAATACGCAGTTGGGTTTAATAATCACCTGCGCGGAAATAATGTTCGCTGCCATACGGCTCATGTGGTAGTAATCAATCGCTTTCACAATCTGCATAATAAAATCCTCCTGTACATTTACTATATCCCTCTTATTATCGTATCATACTATGAGAAAAGTACAAGTTTTTTTTACATTTATTTCCGTCTCAATCCAGAACGTGTTACCTTTCACACCCACGTCAGATTTCGCATCCCATGCAGGTATCCGTATGAAATCATGGCAGTGGTGAAACATACTTGACGGATTTTTAAAATCCGTATCCTTTTCCTTGCATTTACGTTGTTCTGCGGTGTATAGTTGACACAGACATGGCTTACACAACACCTGCCGGAGAGGAAATGATTTATGAAAAATAAGAAAAGAGCCGCCGTCGCCATTGCCGCCGTCGTTCTGCTCGTATTCCTGTATATCGCCACACTGATTTTTGCATTTCTCAGCATCCCTGGATGGGAGAAACTATTCCGGGCGAGTCTGGGCGCTACGATTGCCATACCCATTCTGGCATGGATCCTGCTTCTGCTATATAAGAAGTAAATAGCAGCCGGAAATGATCGGCGGCATGGAGCACATTGGCAGATGTAACGCCAACAATATCCAGACCCTCATGGGTATGCACAATTGCTTTTATTGTGATAAACAGCGTATCTTTTTCCATAAGCCAAGAAATCATTCGTTATTTTACACCCAGCTTTTCCAGGGCAATAACCGCCTCTTCTTTCGTGGTAAATACAATACCGTGCATGCCTTCCTTTTCAGCGGCTTCTATATTAGCCGGTGTATCATCGAGAAAAACGCATTCCTCCGGTATCAGATCATATCTTTCCATCAAAAGCCTGTAAATTTCGGGCTGTGGTTTAATCAGCTTTTCTTCACAGGACAATATCCCGCCGTCCATATAGGGAAAGAAATCCAGGGCATGCGCGCATTCTCTTCCCGCTTTGTAGGAAAAATTAGAGAGAAAATATACCTGATACCCTTTCTGTTTCAATTCCTGAATCCAAGGAATCGCATAATCCGCTTTTTCCACCAGCCCGCCTAAATCATCCATCATCTGACGGATCTCTTTCTCCACACCGGGATCATTGGCTACCAGCAGATTTTCTACTTCTTCGTCACTCAGCACGCCTCTGTCAAACTCATTCCATTCATTGCTTTTTACCGTAGCATTGATCACACGTATACAGACTTCCTCCGAAAAGCCAAAACTATGTATATGCTTATGCCACGTAAAATACGTCAATACATTCCCAATATCAAAAATAACATTCCTGATCTTTGTTTTTTCCATCTTCTTTTTTTCCTTCCTCTTTTTGCAGCAGAGCCAGTAAATTTTCCGCCGCTGTCGGCAGCGGATTTTTCGGTCTGGTCACAACGCAGAACCGCCGGCCCGGTATCTTCTTATTAAACCGCAGTTCAAACAGTGTACCCGCCGCGAGCTGTTCTCTGGCAAAGTCTTTCATCACACTGCCAACGCCCAGATTCCGCAGGGCAAATTGTACAATCATATCGCTCGTGGCAAGCTCAAATTCCGGACGAAGCTCCACCCCGTTTTTTTGCAGGTAGCTGTCCATATAGGTCCTTGTGCTCGTATTCTGCGCCAGAGAAATAATCGGCAGCCGTTCCAGCTCCTGCAAATCCAGTGTCTTATGCTTATAAGAAATGAACCGCCGGCCCGCCACAAAGATATCCTCAATTTCCCTGACAGGCTGCACATGCATTGTCTCATCCACCGAAAACGGTGTGCTGACCACGCCGAAATCAATTTGCCCCGCTTCCAGATAAGACAATGTTTCCGGCGTAGGGGCATTGGAAATCGTAACTTTGATACCGGGATATTTTTCATGAAAAATTTCCAGATACGGCAACAGATAAAACTGCAGCGTCATATCGCTGGCCCCGATCCGTATTTCTCCCAGTTCCAGATTCATCATCTGCTGCAGCAGCTTTTCTCCCAGCAGAATCTGCTCGTATCCTTTTGCCACATAAGAATATAACAGTTCCCCTTCCCGTGTCAAACAGATTCCTCTGGCGCTGCGTATAAAAAGTCTGGCTCCCGTAGCCTGTTCCAATTGTTTCATGCTCTGGCTGACCGCAGGCTGTGAGATAGAAAGCTTCTGCGCCGCCATTGTCAGGCTGCCATATTTTGCCGCATAATAGAACACTTTATAATATTCAAGATTGTTCATCCTTGCATCCCTCTTCTTCATCTGTTAAAATTTGATCAAACATAGGCAAGGAGACTTTTCATGTACACGACAATTCTATGGGATATTGACAATACGCTTCTCGATTTCAATGCATCCGAAAAATACGCCTTTGATGCCTGCATGATGCAGGCAGGCGTTACCCCCTCCGACCAGCTTCTGGCTGCATATTCCCGCATCAACCGCGCTTTCTGGAAAAGACTGGAACGGGGAGAAATCACAAAAGAAGTGCTGCTTAGACAACGCTTCGTCACTTTTTTTGAGACTGTGGGCATTCAGGACGTAGATGTAACGCTTTTTCAGAATACCTATCAAAAACTGTTGGGAAGCGTCTATTATTTCCTGGATGACTCCTACGCACTCTGTCAAAAGCTCCATAAAACACACAGGCAGTATATCGTCACAAACGGTGTCGCTTCCACGCAGCGCAGTAAGCTCAGGCTGAGCGGTCTGGACCGGTGGATGAACGGTGTCTTTATTTCAGAAGAACTGCATGCCGAAAAACCGTCCCTCCGTTTTTTTGAACAAAGCTTTGCGCAAATCCCCGGATTTCAAAAAGAAGAAGCCATCATTATCGGTGACTCCCTCACAAGCGATATGCGCGGTGGCAGCCAGGCAGGTATTGCCTGCTGTTGGTATAATCCCGGCAACCTGCCTGTTCCCACCGATATCCGGCCGGACTATATCATCCGCAATTTATGGGAAGCGCTGCCCATCGTCAATCCCTAAGCTGCACCACATGTCCTGACATATCCTCTACCACCTGCAGAAACTGCGGAATATGAATCGGTTTCGCCATATGTGCGTTCATACCGCACTCCATTGACTTCTTCCTGTCTTCCTCAAATGCATTGGCTGACAATGCAACGATAGGAATCGCGGCCAGCTCCTGATTTTCAAGCTGCCGGATAGCTCTTGTGGCCGCATAACCATCCATCACCGGCATCTGTATATCCATCAGAATCAGATCATAATCACCCGGTCGGGAATTTTTCACTTTCTCTACCGCAATACTGCCGTCTGTGGCAGTATCCACCAAAAATCCAAAGTCCGTCAAAATTTCCACTTCTATTTCCAGGTTAATTTCATTGTCTTCTACAAGCAGGACGCGTCCGGGTGTCTGCAGCAATGCTTTCTCCGACTTCTCTTCCCGGTTCCCAGCCGCCTCGCTTTGCAGCCGCAGACTCAACGTGATCGTAAACCTGCTCCCCTGGCCCGGGACACTCGCCGCATCAATCGTCCCGCCCATCATCTCCACAACGCTTTTGGCAATGGCCAGACCAAGTCCGGTACCCTGCACACCGCTCATTGTCGTATTTTTCTGCCGTTCAAACGGCTCGAAAATATGCTCCATAAAGCTTTCGCTGATGCCAATTCCCGTGTCCTCCACGATAAACTGATACGTGGCAAAGCCATGAGACACTTTCTGTTCTATCACGGAGATCGCAACGCTGCCCCCCGTCTCCGTGTATTTTACCGCGTTGCTTACCAGACGCAGCAAAAGCTGCACCAGATAATCTCTATTCCCATGCACGTCAGAATGCACAAGCTTATGCAGATCTAGTGAAAAAGCAAGTCCTTTTGCTTCTGCCTCGGGCTGCATAATATCCTGCACGCGCAGCGCAACTTCATGAAGATTACATACCGTTTCTTCCATCTGTATCTTGTTGGCTTCCAGTCTGGAAAGTTCCAGCACATCATCCAGAAGATGCAGAAGCTGGCTGCTCGCCGTCTGAATCTTGCTCAGATAATCCGACAGTCTCTGCCTGTCGTCCATGTGCATTTTGGCCAGAGCCGTAAACCCGACAATCGCGTTCATCGGCGTCCGTATATCATGAGACATATTGGCTAAAAAGATATCTTTCACCATATTGGATATTTTCGTCTGTTCCAGAGCCTCTCCCAAAACCCGGTTTTGCTCCATCTCACGGCGGATCACATCATCAATATTTCTGCAGCCGATCACTACCTGGGAGCCATTGGCCCCATTGCCCACGCTGACAACACAGAGCTGCAGATATTCCGTCTTTTCCCCGTTCACAATCCGGTAATTTACATGATATACCTTTTGCCTTGACAGCTCTTTCCGCACATAGCCGCAGTCAACAGCCCGCAAAAACAGTTCCTGGTCTTCCGGATGTACCCAGCGCCCAATATAGTCTGAAGAAAAACCGGCAAACTCACCGAAACTATATTCCTGATGATGCTGACGGAAACGGTCGCAAATCCGCCTGCTCAGCCGGTAAGTCTGAAAAATACACGCTTCAAAGTCAACATAAAATATGGACTCATAATCAATGCTGAGTCCTTCGATCAGTTCCATACGCCGAAGCTGTTCCTGATGGGATAACTCAAGCCTTTTGTCATATGCGTCAATCTGACTGCGCAGTTTTCGTTCTTCCTGTTTTCTCTCCAACAGCAATGCGTCTTTTTCTTCTTGGCGCCGTCTGTATTTTTCCGTTGCGTCTCCTACAAACACATAAAATACATCCCCTGCGAAATCGCTGTGAATGAAGTGTCCGTAATCTTCCACCCAGCGTATGATCCCGCCTTTCTGGATAATACGGTATTCCACATAATCCAGATCATACTGACTGGCTTCGATCTGCTCTTTGATACTTTCCTGTACCCTGTCCAAGTCTTCCGGATGTACAATTCCAAGAAAAGAATTGCCTGTCCATTCCTGAAATTCCTCCAGGGTCTGACAGTTAAACAACCGGACCATCGCCTTGTTGGCATAGATAATTTTAGCTTCTTCATCCGCGCGGTAAATAAAAAACCCGCCCGGCATCTCGTCCGTAATCTTCCTCGTTTCCAGTGCAGAATATTGAAGCGCAATATGTTCTATGCTTTTATACGCTGTCCGACCGGCAGAATTTTCCGTATCCTTCCCGGGAGTGTTTTCGCCGGATGATAAATGCGCAGCACAATTTTGCTCTTTTCCCAAAACTGCATCTCCCTTTCTTCCATTTCCATCCTTATCAATGGATTTCAACATTCGCATCCTAGCAGGTAATCATAAACTACCCATATCAGACGATACATTTATCATAACATTTTTTGCGCTTTTTGTCATCAGGCATCCGATTTTTCACACGGAAATCAATTTTTCGTTTTTGTACACAAATAATTGATCTCCGTGGTCTTTTCATACGACAAACGCATGAATGAACAAATTGTAAACATTTGTACAACAGCCATAGGGAGCGCCCATCTGTCAAATTGACAGTTTCCGTATCAGCTCCTGCCTGGTTCTGCGCAGTTTTCAGATAAAAGAATTTGTCAGGATTTCGCAAGATAAATCATTCACACACCGGGCAAAAGTACAATTTCGCGAATTTGTATGCCATTTTCGGACAAGGATGTCCGCCACTGTCATACAAATTTGCGAAAACTGTCTTTTTTACGGTGCATGTCATTGATTTATTTTGCGAAATCGAAAGTAAAGTATTGTCCTGAAAAACTGCGCAGACTGCCGGGCATACGCACAGAAATTATGCCGGGCAGTACCCAGGACAACCGATTTTAAATATTCATAGAATGTTAACACATACGTTTGTCTTGGTTTTTCCGCCTGGCAGACGCATTTATCTGTAAATGATATCTTCCCTGCCGGGACCATTGCTGACCATCGTAATGGGATAGCCGATCTGTTCTTCAATAAACTCCACATAATTCCGGCAGTTTTCCGGCAGCTCTTCATAGCTGCGAATGCCACGGATATCTGTCTTCCAGCCCGGCAGAGATTTCAGTACGGGCTTTGCCCTCCCCAGTTTTGCGGTCACAGGGAAATCTCTCGTCACCTCGCCGTCGATTTCATAGCCCACGCATACGGGAATTTCATCCAAATATCCCAGCACATCCAGTACGGTAAACGCCACATCTGTCGTACCCTGCAGACGGCATCCATATTTGGAAGCTACACAGTCAAACCACCCCATACGTCTGGGCCTTCCTGTTGTAGCGCCAAATTCCCCACCGTCTCCACCGCGTCTGCGAAGCTCATCCGCCTGTTCGCCAAAGATTTCCGATACGAAAGCGCCCGCGCCAACCGCCGAAGAGTAAGCCTTGCATACCGTAATGATCTGTTTGATCTCATAAGGAGGAATACCTGCGCCGACAGCGCCATACGCCGCCAGTGTGGAGGACGATGTAACCATAGGATAAATACCATGATCCGGATCTTTGAGTGTGCCAAGCTGCCCTTCCAGCAGAATATTTTTTCCCTCCCGCACTGCCTTGTCCAGATATACGGATACATCGGCCACATACGGCGCGATCATATCTCTGTACGTCCGCAGCGTAGCCGTAAGCTGCGCCGGATCAAGCAGCGGTTTATGATACAGATGCGCCAGAAGTACGTTTTTCATCTCGCATACCCTGGCCGCCTTTTCCTCCAACAGCGCATCGTCAAAAAGTTCACTGACCTGAAATCCGGTTTTCGCATATTTATCAGAATAAAAGGGCGCAATCCCTGATTTCGTCGAGCCAAAAGATTTTCCGCCCAGACGTTCTTCTTCGTACTGGTCAAATAGAATATGATATGGCATTACAATCTGCGCCCTGTCGGACACAAGAATCTGCGGAACGGGCACGCCCCTGTCCGTAACGGCTTTGATCTCCTCCACCAGCACCGGAATATTCAAAGCCACACCATTTCCAATCACATTTACCGTATGCCCATAAAACACACCTGAGGGCAGTGTATGCAGCGCGAACTTCCCATAATGGTTTACAATGGTATGGCCTGCATTGGCGCCGCCCTGAAAACGAACGATAATATCCGCTTTTTGTGCAAGCATATCCGTAATTTTACCTTTTCCTTCATCTCCCCAATTTGCTCCTACAACTGCTTTTACCATTTCTTCCGGCTCCTCTCAAACTCTTCCTCAATTTACCATACACAAATCCCGTATATGATAAAAAGCGGGACGTAAAAGCCCCGCTCCTCTTTTACTTATTTAGTATACACAAGTTTCTATCATAAGTAAAATCAATATTTATTATATGAATTATAATTTGATATTATGGTTCCCGTAATAGCAGACCGACCGGGCAGTGGTCTGATCCATAAACATCCGTATAGATCAATGCGTCCTCCAGGCAATCCCGCAGACTCCCGGATACAAGAAAATAGTCAATGCGCCAGCCTGCGTTCTTCTCTCTGGCTTTAAAACGGTAAGACCACCAGGAGTAAACCCCTTCCTGATCCGGATAAAAATAACGGAAGGTATCAATAAAACCGCCTGCAAGCAGACGGCTGAACTTCTCCCTCTCCTCGTCAGTAAATCCTGCATTTTTCCGGTTGGTTTTCGGATTTTTCAGATCGATTTCCCGGTGGGCCACATTAAGATCGCCGCAAAAAATAACAGGCTTCTTTTTTTCCAGTTCTTTCAGGTAAGCATAAAAAGCATCCTCCCAATCCATACGATAAGGCAGTCTTGCCAGCTCATTCTGTGAATTGGGCGTGTATACGGTCACCACATAAAATGCCCCATATTCTGCGGTAATAACCCGTCCTTCCTGATCATGCTCCAAAATACCGATGCCATATGCGACATCCAGCGGTTTTTCTTTCGTAAATAAGGCAGTGCCGGAGTAACCTTTTTTCTCCGCGTAGTTCCAATACTGATAATATTCCTGCAGCTCCAAATCGATCTGCCCTTCCTGCAGCTTCGTTTCCTGGATGCACATAATATCAGGCGACTGCGCTCTGACAAAATCTGAAAATCCCTTTCCCTCACAGGCACGCAGCCCGTTTACATTCCATGAAATCAGTTTCATCACAAACCTCCCTAAATATGCAGCATACTTGCAGCAATCTGAAAATATACCATCAGCGATATGGCGTCTACAATCGTCGTAATAAACGGACTGGCCATAACTGCCGGGTCAAATCCGATCTTTTTCGCAAACATGGGCAGACTGCAGCCTACCAGCTTGGCAATAAATACTGCCACAACCAGCGTCAGACACACGACTCCCGCTACCTGCATCCCTACTCTGTCCAAAAACAGCAGCTTGACAAAATTGGCGGCTGCCAGGGTCACGCCACACAAAAGCGCCACTCTGCTCTCCTTCCAGATTACCCGCAGCATATCTCCAAAGGCAATCTCATTCAGCGAAAGACCGCGGATAATCGTTACGCTTGCCTGTCCGCCCGCATTTCCTCCAGTATCCATCAGCATCGGGATAAACGCCGTCAGTACTACACAGCTGCTGAGAGCGTGTTCAAAAGAAGTAATAATCCTGCCCGTAAACGTAGCGGATATCATCAGCAGCAAAAGCCAGGGAATCCGCTTTTTCCACGTTTCTATAACGCCCGTTTTCATATATGGTTTGTCAGAAGGCACAATAGCGGCCATCTTTTCAATATCCTCGGTAGCCTCTTCCTGCATGATATCCACCACATCGTCCACGGTGACAATACCCACAAGACGGCTCTCATTATCCACCACGGGCATAGAAGTAAAATCATACTTCTGAAACTGTCTGGCTACTTCCTCCTGATCCATCAGCGTATTAAGAGATATCACATTCTCGTGCATAATATCGCCAATCACGGCGTCAGGCTGGCTTAGCAGCAGATAACGCAAAGCAACCGTCCCTACAAGCGTCCGTTTACCATCCAGCACATAGCAGATATTAATGGTCTCGCTGTCCACTCCGACTTTACGGATCCGCTCAATAGCGTCCTGCACCGTAATATTCTCTTTCAGATCCACATACTCGACCGTCATGATACTTCCGGCACAGTCCTCCGGATAGCGGAGCAGATGGTTAATGTCCCGCCTTGTCTCCGGACTTGCGTTGGCAAGCAGTTTTTTTACGATATTGGCCGGCATCTCCTCTAAAAGATCCGTCGCATCGTCCGCCATCAAGTTATCGATAATCCCTGCGGCCTCTTTCTCCGAAAGAGCCGTGATCACAAGCTGCTGATTATCCACCTCCATATAGGAAAATACATCGGCCGCGCTTGATTTGGGCAGTATCCGGAAAACTTTCAGCAGACCTTCTTCATCCAGGCTTTCAATAAATGCAGCAATATCCGCATCGTTCAGTTCCGCCAGGTTCTGCCTGAGTCTGGTATACTGCTTTGTTTTCAGCAGCTCCTTTAATTCTTCCATTTCTTCTCTCAGTTCATCCATCGCGCTCACCGCCCCGTTTCATCCGGCAATTACGTCCTGCTTTGCAGACATGACAGGCGGCGTTACGCCCTGTCCTCATAATAAGCATATCCCAGCTTTTCAATCTGTACCTTTGCCGATGCAAGTTCTATCATATCTTTTTTTACTGTCTCTTCCGCCCCAAAAGGCACTAGAATATAAAATGTAACCTGATCCGTATAAATAGTCTTTTCCGTCATAATGCCCCGGGCGGCAAAGAGATGCTGCAGTTTCCCGGTCAACGTATAATCCACTGCCACACGGTAACGAAGTCCATAGCGCATCGTCACTATCGTGCAGACGGACAATGCTTCCTGCACAGCCTGGGTATAAGCCCTCGCAAGCCCTCCTGTGCCCAGCAGCGTACCGCCGAAATATCTGGTCACTACCGCCGCCACATTGGTAAGCTGTGCGCCCCGCAGCGCCTCCAGCATAGGCCTGCCCGCACTGCCGCCAGGTTCCCCGTCGTCACTGCTCCGTTCCAGCGCCGTTTTTTCGCCGACGATAAACGCAAAACAATTATGACGCGCATCATAATATTTCCTGCGTACCGATTCGATAAAAGCTATTGCCGCATTTTCTGACTCCACAGGCGCAAGCGTGGCGATAAATCTGGATTTTTTTTCTACGATCTCTCCACGCCCCTGCCCGGCGATCATGCGGTAACTTTCCACACACCCGCTCTTTTCCATCCGTTTATCCTCTCCCGCGCTGCGCAAAGCAGCTTCCCGTCCCTTCACATAAAACAAGAATAACAGATTCCGGCAAAAAAAGAAAGAATATAAGCCAATGATGCACGGTAATCCATTTTCCGTGTCAATGATGATGACCGCCCTGTCGCCCATGCCCATGGCCGCCCGTGCCGCTCTCTTCCTTCCCGTTACGTCCCTCCTGCGCCAACCGCTGCAGTTCATGAACCGAATGCTGCGCGCAGCTTTCAAAATCAGCGTCCCCATCTACCGCAAGCAGCTGTTGGATTGCCAGATATTTAGCCGGACTTACCTGCTTTTCATGAGCGCAGCGTCTTACCTCCTCTGTCACTGCAAAAACATCCGTTATTGTATCATAATGGTGTGTCTTGCTGCACTGCTCTATCGTCATCTCCAGACTGGCAAGCATCGTATCCTCTTCCTCTTTCTGGCCAGCCTGTACCGTGACGGACAACAGCGTATCTGCGGAGAAATATCCGGCGGCGTCCATTTCCGCCAGCAGACTCTCTACCGCCTTATTATACTTCGCATGGCGCAGGTTTACTCTTTGTAAAATCTCTTCTCCTTCTTCATTATAAGCGCCGGATGCAATTACCCTGCCTAGACTGTTCACTGTAAGTTCCACGGAAGGATTGATATCCAGATCAATATAAGCGCTTGGTGTAAAATAGAGATTCTGCCAGTATCCACCGCAGAGGAGACAGACAAGCAGCGCTGCGCACACCGCCACAGGACGCCACTGCCGCGCCTTTCTCCTGCCATTCCTTTGCGCTATTTCTCCGCAGAGACAGCAAAGCGTTTTTTTTCTCAATGCCTCTTCCGCCTGCACACGGTCAAAAATAGCAGCGACTCTCTTATCCAGCCCAATCACCTCCCAATTGCTCTTTCAGCGCTTTTCTGGCACGGTTCAGCCACGTATAAACGGTATTTTCCTTCCTGTGCATGATTTTGGCAATCTCCCCGGCCGAATAGCCTTCATAATAAAACAGATAAATCACATCCCGGTATCTGTCTGGCAGGGAAAAGATACAATTCAGCAGTTCCCCTTCGCTTTCCTGGACATAGAATGGTTCATAACCAATATCCTCAATGGAACACACCCGTCTGCGGAAAGGACTGCGCAGCATATCCCGGCATGCATTTACGGCAACACGAATAAGCCATGCCTTTTCATGCGCATCGCTTTCAAATGTCTTTTCATGGAGGATGTATTTCAGAAACACATCCTGAAATACATCCTCCACATCCTCCATATTTTTTAAATGCATAAAACAGATACGGCGCACAGTATCCGCATATAAACTGACCGCCCGGTTTGCCTCCGCCTCGCTTCTCATAACCGCCCCGCCAATCATTGCCCGACGGCTGTCATATTTCCTTAGTATACCCCGCAATGGTAACCGCAATAGTTACCCGCTCCACAGCCTTCCACCGTGCAGTAGGGCGCGCATACCATACCATCATGAATATGTTCCACGATCTCAGCGCATCCCTCTACCGTACACATCCCATGATAATGTCCGTCGCCGATAAAATGACCGCAGTAATAAGCGCCGTCGTGCTCATGAATCCCTGTCAGGGCACAACCCTCTACATTACACTGCGCATATGCCTGCGTCCGGTAATATCCGCCTCCATGCCCATGATGATGCCCATGCGCCATCACGGTCAAAGGTGTCTGCACAAGCGCGACGGCAGCCATCAGAATTAAAATTGTTTTTCTCATTTTCATAATCCGCCTCCATTGTTCTATGAATCTGTTGTCACATATTTTGTACTTTTACTATAAATACGTTTCGGATCTGAAAATCCTTTCACCTTTTCACAATTTTTTTTAAAATTTTGCGAAACATACTTTCGCGTCTGTTTCAGAACTTTCCAGATTAAGTCCAGTATAACACAAATATTCCTATTTTTCCAGTATACGCAGGAAAAATCCCAGGACAAACGCAGGAAGGAACAAATTATAAACTATTGTCCGCCCACAGACAGCAGTTTCCGGGCAGGGAGATCCGGAAAAGGCCGCCCGCGCCCGGACGGCGCGTTCGGTTCGTCTGCGTGGGAAGAATCATGCCCCTTTCTTCGTCTGTATTTCTCCGCACACTTTGCACTTTCTCGTCTTTTCTTTGGAACCGTCCTTCTTCTCCCAGTCGCCCCATGTATGGTCGTAATAGAGGGCTTCGGAGGAAATTACCGCATTACAGAGATTGCATATCGTTTCAACCGATCCCGGCTCGCCGCAGTCTCCGTCCGTACGGATCGTCCTTCTGCTGGGATGGTTGGTTGCCGGGATGCTCTTCGTAAAAATGTCGCCGCACTGCGTACAGGTAAAGGTCTCCTCCCCTCTCTCGGTACAGGTCGCCTCCCTGGTAATCTCGGAAATATAGCTGTGTTCATGTGCGCTTTCCTGTACGCTGCCGCCGGCATCCTCCACGGAAACAGGAACCGTATCTGCCACAACCGCAGGAATCGTCTCCTCCTCCAGCACTCTGCCGCAGACACTGCAGATTCTCTGCCGCAGTCCGGTCTGGGACGCAGTGGCTTCCCTTGCCGTAAACCATTCTCCGGCAGTATGCTCCAGCGTCGGAATCACTTCCCTGTAGGAATCGTCGCACAGGTCGCATACATACTCAACCTCCCCCTCTTCCGCGCAGGTAGCGGGTTTCAATACCAGACTGGTATAAATGTGCTCGTGAGCCGCTTCCTCCGTCTCCCCGTCCATGCTTTCTTCCGAAGACGAAAAAGTCTCTTCCGTTCCTTCCGTCTCGGTTTCGCCTGACGGCACAGGGCCGACAGGCGGCTCTTCCTGTGCATCCCGCTCTGTCCGGCCGCCGGAAGCAGATACCGGCGCATCTTCCGCCCGCAGTACATTGTAGTAGAATATCATGCCTGTCATTGCCGCCAGCACAATCAGAATGGCAACCAGCAGACTCTGTATGCTCCGTTTCACTGCCTTCATCGTATTTTTCATGCCCACTTCTCCTGTTCGTCCGCTCTGCTTACTATCATAATATGATTTTTGCGGAACGTAAAGAGAATTTCATGCATTACTTCTATAGAATGCTTTCCGTTTCACGGATCTCGGCCAGAATCCCAAAATGATCCGAAACTGCCGCTTCCTGTTCTCCGGAAAAAACCACCCTCGAAGACACGACGCTGACCGGATGCCTTGACCAGATATAATCAATGCACAGTCCATTTTCTGCCCCGGCACTCCATCCGTCTATTTTCCCCGGAACCGTAACTGCATGTCCGTTGTTTCCGGCCAGCTTCCATAAATCCAGCCAGCCATACCCGCTTACATAATCATATCCTGTATTTCTCTCATCCGCCGGACTGTTAAAATCGCCCATCAGATAGATGTTCCCTTTTTTCTCCGACAGTTTCTGCTGCAGACGGTCCATCTGACCGGCAAAGGGCTCCTGCGTATCTCCCCACCAGCCCATATGGGCGCTCACAAACCAGGCTCCCTCTGCGCCGCAGCCGACATGCGCCGCCACCGCTTTTCTCGTTTTCCAGTTCCCATAGTCCTGTGTCTGCGACAGAACATATTCTTCCGCTTCAGTGATCGGAAATCTGCTGACAACGGCGAGCCCCTCATCATATCTTTCATATCCGGACTTAATGCCGTCCCAGGTCCAGTAATAACGGCAGCCTGCTTCTTCCAGTTTCTTCATAAGCAGCAGCACATAGTTATCCTCCCGCATCTTTGTCCCGCCAAGAGGAACGAAGCCATGGACACCGCTCTTTTTTACAGCGTCTGCCCTCTGTGTCTGGCATACCTCCTGCAGCGCAATCACATCAACCTGCCAGCGGCATATGCATTCCGCCAGTACGTCCAGATTCCTGTCTCTTATGCTTTCCGAAATATCCTCTCCATGGCTGTGCGCGTTTAACGTCATAATTTTCATAGCATTGTCCCTTATAATATATCGTTGATATCCGATTTCAAAACATCCGCTTTCGGACCGTAAACTGCCTGAATGCCATTGTCCTTTTTGATCAGCCCCATGGCGCCCTGCGCCTTCCATGCAGGCGGTTCCTCCACCTTGCCGACATCCTTGACCGTCACACGCAGTCTTGTCATGCAGGCGTCTACCAGAACAATATTTTCTCTGCCGCCAAGCAGTCCGATGATCGCTTCCGCCTGCGCGTTCGCACCGGATGCGGTTTTTGCGCCCTCGCTGCCTGTCTCTTCTTCATCCAGATAATTACCCAGCCGTCCGGGAGTGGCATATTTAAATCTGCCGATCATAAAATAAGCAACAAAATATCCCACTGCAAAAAATGCAGCCACGCTGATTGCAAAGTTTATAATATCGCCGCCAAGCCCCGCTTTCAAAGACATGGGGATTCTCGTGATAAATTCCAGATTCCCGAACGAATGCAGACGCAGATCAATAATACCGGCCAGCGAAAAAGCAAGCCCCTGTAAAACCGCATAGATAATATAAAGCGGTAATGCCGCAAACATAAACATAAACTCCAGCGGTTCCGTAACGCCGGTCAAAAATACTGCCGCCACAATCGAAATAAATACGGATTTATATTGTTTCTTTCTCTCCGGCTCCACCCGGCGGTACATCGCCAGTGCAAATCCCATCAAAAGCCCTGTTGCCCCAATCATCTGTCCTACCTTGAATCTGGCAGGCGTCACCGTCGTGAGAAGCTCATTGTAAGACGCCATATCCCCGGCGCTGCGGAAATTGATCAAATCCGTTACCCATGCCAGCCACAGCGGATCCTGTCCAAATACCTGTGTGCCTGCATTGGTACCGGTCAGCACCGTATAAGTCCCTCCGAAGGAGGTATAATTCATCGGAATCGTCAGCATATGATGCAGACCGAATGGAAGCAGCAAACGTTCCAGCGTACCGTAAATAAACGGCGCCAGAACAGGCGAAGTATTGGACGAATTTGCAATCCAGACACCAAAGTGATTGATCCCCGTCTGTACTACCGGCCAGATCACGCTTAAAACAAGAGCCGTAACCGTTGAATAGAAAATTACCACCAGCGGCACAAAACGTTTGCCGTTAAAGAAAGACAATGCATCCGGGAGTTTACGGAAATTATAATATTTGTTGTAAGCCACCGCTCCTACAAACCCGGCGATAATTCCTACGAAAACACCCATATTCAGCGCGGGTGCATTCAGTACATTGACAAAATAATCCGCCACCGGGATTTCCTGTCCGAACAGCGTATGCGTCACTGCATCCGCAGAACCAAGCATATCTGTCGTCACGCCAAACACAACGCCGGTCACCTTATTAATCAGTACAAAAGATATAACCGCTGCAAACGCACCGCCGGCGCGTTCCTTCGCCCAGGAACCGCCGATTGCCGCCGCAAACAGCAGATGCAGGTTATTGATGACTGCCCACCCGATTTCTGCGATGGTATTGCCGACTGTCTGCACCGCCGCGCTGCTCCCGCCTGCAATGACAACCAGATTCCCGATGCTGATCATCAACCCGGCAGCCGGCATAACGGCAATTACCGTCATCAGAACCTTACCGAGTTTCTGCAGAAAATCAAAGTTCACTGCGAACTTTTTCTTCTCCTTTTTCTCCTTCCCCGTGTCCGTTTCAGGCTTCTGCGCTGACTGCGCCTTTTCTTCCGCCGCCTTCTCCCGGCCGTCCGCAGGCGCCTGTGCGCGGCTGCGCATTAACACATCGCCCGCCTTTACGTCTCCGTATACAAAAGACAAAGATTCCGCATCCGCACCACCGCAGATTACGACCGGGGTGACAGTGTTAATCCCCTGCGTTTTAAAAAATTCGATATCTGCTTCAGCCACCAACTGTCCGGCTTTTACCTTATCCCCTTCTTTTACATGAGGCGTAAACCCCTTACCTGCAAGCGCTACCGTCTCCAGGCCAAAATGCACAATCAGTTCCACGCCGTCCTCCGTCTGGAATCCATATGCATGAAGGCTTTCCGCCACCGTAACGACTGTGCCGTCTACCGGACTACAGATTGCGCCGTCCTCTGGCATGACCGCAACTCCTTCCCCCATAATTTTCTGGGCGAATACGTCGTCCGGAACCTGGTCAATCGGAATCGCTTTTCCGTTCAGTGGGGACAGAATTTTCATTTCTTCCATTTTACCTCCTACCGCCTGTTCTCATTCTGAAATTCCTCATTGGTTGTGTTGCGCAATATTTTTCTATTTATTGCACATTTTTGCATTGCATTGCGTTCTTTTGCATTAACTATATCTCTTTTTATTACAATTATCAATCACCTGTTCCTTCTAAAAATCCTTTTCTCTGTTTTGCACAATTTTATCAAAACCCCAACGCAAATAAGGCCTAACTTTTCATTAATTTGCACAAACAGTGCAATAGTGTTCCCTCTTTTGCATTGACTTTTGCAACTATATTTTTTATACTGAAAGCAAAATAAATGCATTTACTTTTTATAAAGGAAATTAACGCTTATGAGTATCACAATCAAGGAGGTCGCGCGTCTCGCAGGCGTATCGCCCTCCACCGTATCACGCACCTGCACCAACCACCCTTCTATCAGCGAACAGACAAAGGAAAAAGTGCGGAAAGCCATGCTGGAGCTCGGCTATGAACCAAGCGCGCCGATTGCTTCGCCGAATACAAAAACCATCGGCATCATCCTGCCCGCCTCTGAAAAGGATACCTATGAAAATTCTTTTTTTCTGGAAACCATGCGCGGCATCAGCCAGTTCTGCAACCAGAAACAATACTTTACTACCCTGATTACCGGTGCGTCCGCAGATGAAATTCTCAAATGCATCCGGCAGATATCCAGAGAGGATCGATTAGACGGCGTAATTCTCCTCTACTCCTCACGTCAGGATCCTATCGTCGACTATCTCTACCGTGAAGGCCTGCAGTTTGTCATTGTGGGGAAAGCCGATAAATATGTGCAGGATACCATCTATATTGACAATGACAACATCCAGGCTGCCAGAGACGCCACATCCTATCTGATCTCTCTGGGGCATACGCGCATCGCCTATCTCGGCTGCGACAGCGCCCGCATTTTTTCCGCTGACCGGAAAGCCGGGTATATCCTGGCGCTGACAGAACATAACATTCCCTATCGGCAGGAATACTATGTAGAGATGCCTTTTATTCCGCATGAAGATTCTGAAGAGTTAAGACGCCTTCTCTCCATGGAAAAACGCCCCAGCGCCTTTATTGCCAACGACGATATCCACGCGCTCGTATTGACGCATACGGCATTCCGGATGAATATGCGGATTCCCGAAGATCTGTCGATTGTATCCTTCAATAATTCCATTGCAGCCAGGCTGACTTATCCGCCGCTGACTTCTATTGACATCAATTCCCGTCAGCTCGGCATTGAAGCCGCCTCACAGATTATCAACCACATTGAGGACCCATCCCTTCTGCCAACCAAAATTATCGTTCCGCATTACCTGATGAAACGCAAAAGCTGTGCCGCCCCTCCCATCGCGGAGAACGCCCGCGCAGAATAATCTTTTCTCCGGCGAGAAACACTAGTGGGAGAGGGCTGCGCAGTCAGACTATTCTATTTTTCAGGACAAACGTATGCGTTAACATTTTATGAATATGCAGAATCGGTTTTCCTGGGTGCTGCCCGGCATGATTTCTGGGCGTACGCCGGGCAGAAAAGACTGCATTTTCTAATAGTCCGCGCGCTATGCGGGGATTTTTCCACGCAGACGGCCTTTACGCGCCATCCGGGCGCGGGCGGCCTTTCCCGGACCTCCCTGTCCGGAAACTGCTGTCGATGGGCGGACAATAAGAAAATGCTAATCTTTCCTGCAAAGCCGCACGCCCAGAAATCATGCCGGGCAGTCTGCGCAGTTTTTCAGGACAATACTTTGCTTTCGATTTCGCAAAATAAATCAATGACATGCACCGTAAAAAAGACAGTTTTCGCAAATTTGTATGACAGTGGCGGACATTCTTGTCCGAAAATGGCATACAAATTCGCGAAATTGTACTTTTGCTCGGTGTGTGAATGATTTATCTTGCGAAATCCTGACAAATTCTTTTATCTGAAAACTGCGCAGAACCAGGCAGAGCTGATACAGAAACTGGCAATTCTGAGAATGGGCGCTTACTATAGCTGTCACATAAATGTATACAATTTGTTCATTCATGTGTTTGTCGTATTATATTTCCATAAAGTCCTTTATTTACCATTCCGGTTTTGATATAATAGTTTGATATTATGGTTTGATAAAGTATCGTTGTATCATAAGAAAACGCTCCACAACAGGAGCCATACGGCCTGTCCCGCTGCCGTCATGACAGCAGGCCGGACAGTCCAAAGCAACATGCGGGCAGTCGGGTACTGCAAAGCCCGCGTCTATTTAGGAGGCATTTTCATGAACTATGGCAAGAAAGGAATCCGCAGAAAACAAAAGGCGCTCCATTCTATCACAGGTAAATTAGGGCGTAAAATAACGCTTCTCTTGACAAAGGCTGTTCTGACAGCCCTGATCGCCGTGACAGTGATCGGCGCCAGCGCAGGCATCGGCGTATTCAAAGGCATCTTAAGCTCCGCCCCCGACATCTCCCATATCGACGTATCCCCATCCGGTTTTTCCACCTTTGTTTATGATTCGGAAGGCCATGAACTTGAAAAACTGGTAGCGGCGGACTCCAACCGGATACCGGTTACCATGGAGCAGATCCCCGAAGATCTGGCGCATGCTTTTGTGGCGATTGAAGACGAACGTTTTTATGAACACAACGGCATCGATATCAAGGGCATTATCCGCGCAGGATTTATCGCCATCAAAAACAGAGATCTGTCGCAGGGCGCCAGCACCATTACGCAGCAGCTTTTGAAAAACAACGTATTTGAAGGCTGGACCAATGAGACCACCATCGAGAGCATCAAACGCAAACTCCAGGAGCAATATCTTGCCCTCGAACTGGAAAAGGTCATGGACAAGGATAAAATTCTCGAAAACTATATGAATACCATCAACCTGGGGCAGAATACGCTCGGCGTACAGGCTGCCTCTCTGCGCTATTTCGGCAAACCTGTCTATGAACTGGAACTGTCGGAATGCGCCGTCATCGCAGCTATTACCCAGAATCCTTCGCGCTACAACCCGATTTCCCACCCGGAGGAAAATGTAAAACGCCAGAAGAGCGTGCTGGAACATATGCTGCAGCAGGGTTACATTACCCAGGAAGAATATAACGAGGCGCTCGAAGACGATGTATACTCCCGTATCCAGATTGTCAATGAAGAATCCGGGGATGATTCCGTCTATACATACTTCGTAGATGCGCTCACCCAGGATGTGTTGGACGATCTTGTCAATGTGGCAGGCTATAACGAAACACAGGCATACAATCTGCTCTATAGCGGCGGACTGAGCATTTATGCCACACAGGACAGCGCAATCCAGGCCATCTGCGACGAAGCTTTTGCCAATCCTGATAATTTCCCCGCAGATGTAAAGTGGCAGCTTGCCTATGAGCTTTCCATCAAAAAATCAAACGGCGAAGTGGAAAACCACAGCTCTGAAATGTTCAAATCCTATTTCCAGCAGGAAAAAAAGTCCTTTAATATGCTTTATTCCTCACAGGAAGACGCATATGCCGCCATAGAGACCTATAAGGAAGCCGTCATGGAACCGGGAGATGAGCAAGTGGGCGAAAAGATCTCTCTGACGCCCCAGCCGCAGGTATCCATCACAGTGGAAGACCAGAACACCGGCTATGTCGTAGCCATGGTCGGCGGCAGAGGCGCCAAAGAAGCCAGCCGTACGCTGAACCGCGCCACAGACACCACACGTCAGCCAGGCTCCACCTTCAAAGTGGTTTCCACCTATGCGCCTGCCCTTGACAGCGCAGGCATGACGCTGGCAACGATAGAAAACGACGCGCCTTTCAGCTATGCGGACGGGCGGCCTGTTTCCAACTGGTATAGCTCCGGTTACCGCGGCCTGTGCTCTCTGCGCGACGGTATCCGGGATTCCCTGAACATCGTTACCGTCAAGGCGCTGACCCAGATTACACCGCAGCTTGGGTACGATTATCTGATCAATTTCGGTTTTACCACCGTAGTAGACCGTTATGAAGTAAACGGCCAGATATTTTCCGATATCCAGCAGTCTCTTGCTCTGGGCGGCATCACAAAAGGCGTGACCAACGAAGAATTGAACGCCGCTTATGCCGCTATCGCTAACGGCGGCACTTATTATAAACCTACTTTATATACCAAAGTAGTCGATCACGACGGAAAAGTAATACTCGATAATACAACACCGGAAAACCACCGTGTCATCAAAGAGACGACCGCCTTCCTGTTGACAGACGCCATGGAAGATGTGGTTACCTCCGGAACGGGCGGTTCCGTTAATTTCGGCAATATGGCCATCGCAGGGAAAACAGGTACGACCTCTGATTACAATGACGTATGGTTTGCAGGCTATACCCCTTACTATACTGCAACCACCTGGGCAGGTTACGATAATAATACAAAGCTGACAGGCTCCGAAAAAAACCTGGCAAAAGTATTGTGGCGCGCGGTCATGGCAAAGATCCATGAAGAACTTCCAAATCAGTCGTTTGAGCGTCCCTCCGGCATTGTCAGCGCCACCGTCTGCAGCCGTTCCGGTAAACTGCCCGTGGCCGGATTGTGTGACGGCACATTAAAAAGCGAATATTTTGCAGAAGGAACCGTGCCTTCCGAGAGCTGTGATGTACACTATTCCGGCATGGTATGCGCTTACAGTATGCTTCCCGCTTCAGACGAATGCCCCTTTGGCATACCCGGGACTCTGGAGCTGATACCCGATGAAAACAACAGTGCCAAACGCTCGCAGGCGGCCGCAGACCCTGCTACGGATCCTTTACAGACCGGAAACGCTCCCGTATTGGGCCCCAATGTGGAAAAGTGTCCGCATAACGCCGAATTTTTCCTACAGCCGGGAGCGGATGCGCTTATTGAGCAGCAGCGGCTTGAGCTGACAATGAACGCTCTGCAAAACGGCATAACATTGCCGGAATCGATCACAAATCCAAACGGCCTGCCCCTTTCACCCGACGGCGGGCAGATACCGGTTCCCGGTATACCGGGACTGGAAACACCGGTAACGCCGGAGACGCCGGTAACGCCAACAGTGCCTCCGACAGCGCCTGAAGCGCCGGCAGCGCCAACACCGGAAGCCACGCAATAACGCTGACGGCGGCGGAAAGCCATAAGACTTTCCGCCGCCGTTTTGCAATCCCGCCGTCACATACTACTCGCTTCTCCGCAGCGCGTCAAGCTGCTGCCGCAGCGCCTTTATTCCGTTTTCCGCATCTCTGATAGCCTGACACTGATGCGCATACATGCTGTCCTCTTCTTCCCCGTGCGCCTCATACCAGGCCTGGCCAATCTCTCTGTAATTCTGCTCCAACACCTCTTCACAGGTGTGCAGCATATTTTTCAGCCTGGTAATCTCGGCCAGCTCCTTTGCCTTTCTGCTGATCCCATGCCCCGTCTCAGCCACCGTTTTTTCCAACTTGTCAAAAAACTCCATACTGCATCCTCCTTATTCCATTTCTCTGATGATCTCATATAATGAATGATCTTTGATGTAATTAAAAAGATCTCTCATTTCCTGCGGGGACGCAATCATCCCGTCCCGTATCCATGTTATGACGATAAAGCCCAGAAACTCTGAATAATAGCTTGCCAGCGCTTCATGTGACAGGAGCTTATGCGGAGATACCTTATTATGGGAATTTTCCTCGATAAAGTCCAGCAGCGTTTCATACAGACTGCTTTTAACAATACTTTCAAACGAGTTCTGGCCTTCCAGACGGTAGACCTTTCCGTAAAATTCCCTGTCTTTCAACATCTGCACAAAAATCAGTATTACCGCATCATCCAGCATATCATTTTGTATCATGGGCTTTACCGGAGCGATCACCTCTTCTTTGAAAATATATTCAAGCAACTGATACTTATCCTGAAAATGATTGTAAAAGGTTGGGCGGATCACCCCCGCGCCTTCTGCAATTTCCTGTATCGTAATCTTCTTCACCGCCATTCTGACCGCAAGATTCTTAAAACTGTCGATCAGCTTTTTTTCCACATTCTCCTTTTTACGCATGGTTCCTCTCCAAAGTCAATCCCCGACGCAGACAACAGGCAGACAATTCAAACGCCCCGGCAGGCCATCGACGCAGACGGCGTTCCTGCCCGCTCTTATTCCGGATTGCGCAGCCAGTGGTCGTCAACAACCAGGCACTGGATCTGCGGGCAGAAGTCCTCTCCAAAACGGTCGGACCTGTCTAACTCTTCCTCGCCGAAGCTGCTCCCCTTATACAGGCAGAAGGCATACAACTGCGGCATCTGCTCCAGAAATGTATAATCCAGTTCGCCCGAATAGCGAATCTGCAGATATTCCAGATTCCTGCACGTCGATAGCGCCTCTTCGACCGTCATCTTACCCGCCTTCTGATTTTCCATAGCCTTATCGGCAAAGGTCGTATCCGCTCCGGTCAAATATCCGTTATCATACAGATATCCCATATTACTCGTTCCCAGCGTGAGCGATCTCAGGTTCGGAAGACTGTCGAGCCAGTCCAGATTTTTCAGAAATTCTTCTGATAAAATAGTAACTTCCGTCAATGTCGTACAATTTCCCAACGCATCATAATCGTTTATACCGCCAATGTCCAGCGTCACTTTTTCAAGACAGGGCAGCGCCGCCAGATCCTGCAGCGTCGTCAGCTCATAATTGGCTACCGTATTGTCCTCCAGCGACATCACATAATGTCCGTCGGAAAAACTGACCGTGCCGCGGCCCGGTATCGGACTTTCCTGCAAATCAATTTCCCGGATAAAGGCTACATCACTGCGGCGCAGCGGCCGTTCACACAACGCTTCCCATTCGCTCTGGTCCATATCATTATAGTAGCCAACTACATTATAGATCAGATTTTCCCATTCCTCCGACACAAAGACAAGCTCCGTATCCTCTCCTTCCAGCGGCTCCGGCACATAAAGGCCCTCTACCTTCTGCGCAATGGCAAACGGGTTATGCAGCGCCTCCCAAGGCCAGTCTTCGTAACCAAGATAAGGCCGGTACTTCAGATGTGACCACACTTTCTCGCCGCCTAAGTCTTCAAAGGACGCCGCCATATATCTGGTAATCTCCCCGATCTGCGGAGACAGCCCCGCCAGTATGGATTCGTAGCCGATAAATTCCGCCATATAGGTATCGCCCCAGGCATAGGCCACCGCATACTGCGTCCGGTCTGTGCCGTTGTCACAGGTAAAAGTATAGTAAAACAATTCCTGTCCGTTTTCCAATACATACCGTTCAAAAACCAGTCCGGAAATATCCAGCCCATTCACCTTTTGCATGGCCGTTGTAATCTGCGTCTGCACCGTATCCCAGCCGCCCGCTTCCGTTACCTCTTCCAATACCCGCTTCTCCGTCACATGCGCATAAACGCCCATGCCGTCCCGTCCGCTGTTGACCCATTCGTCCAGACAGGCATCAACATCTGCCGAACACTCTGACCAGCCCGCCATCACGTCATAGGTGCAGGCATCTGAGCCAAAGCCTCCCATACTGTCCTTTTGCCGGGGAATGTAGCAGGGGCTATCCGAAACTGCTCCCGTCTCATCCGCCGGAAACACCCGCACATAGTCGTCCTCGTCCGCACCCTGCGGCAGTTCGGTGAGAAGCGGATACCCCATGATCTCCCGTTCTCTTTCTCCCGCTTTCCGCTCCCGCTCCTCCGTCTCCTGCTCTTTTGCAGACGCCTGCTCTGCCTGGGCAATTACCAGCTTTCTCCCCCAGAAAACGTTCAGGCCTGTCAGAAACAGTGCACAGCACAGCAGCACCCCAAATCCCGCAATTGCCAGTATCTTCCATCCATTTCCTTTGTTCTCCATTTTTACCTCCCCTTATAAGCGTTTCAGAAGTCCTTTGATTCCTTCCTCCTCATAAATTTCCCTGTAAAATGCCGCTTCTCCCTGAATCAGTCCGTCAATCAACTGCATCCCCAGCAGTTCCACCGGCGCTTTGTCGTCCGTCATCAGATACGCGCCCGGCTGATAAGCGGTAAGCCCAGCTTCCACCCGTTCCATCATTGCCGCCAGATCCGGCGCTTCCACAGACGATGCGCCGGCAGAAAATGTCTCCAGCATTTCCGGCGCTTGTGATGCAAACAACTCTCTGTTGGTGGAAGCAGGCACATCCACCGTATAGATATGGGGAAACACATGTGAAATCGTATCCGCCAGATACTGGTTGATATTGCCCTCCTGCGTCCCCCGCATGTTCATATTGACTACCATCACGCCGTCCTCTTTGAGCCGTTCTTTTACCAGCGTAAAAAATTCAACCGACGACATCTGGAAAGGAATTGTGATATCCTGATACGCATCCACCATAATCACATCATACTGCTGGTCAACAGCCTGCAGGAAAGCCCTTCCGTCATACGTCGTCACCGTTACGTCTCCCGGCAGACGGAAATACCGCTCCGCCAGGGCAGTGATCTTGTCGTCGATTTCCACGCCCTCTATGCGCATATTGGGAAAATACCGCCGGCACTGCGTTGCAAACGTGCCTGTCCCCATGCCGAGTACCAGCACGTTCGTCTGCTCTTTGTCTGCCGCGCCCGCCATCAGCGGGGCCGCCATGGCATAGTCATAATACATGCCTGTCAAACCGCCGTCCTTTTTCAGAATCGACTGCACGCCAAACAATACATTCGTGGAAAGAATAACATTCTCTTCATCCTCTCTCACCTGTAAATAATTATACACCGATTCCCCCTCATAGAGCAAATCTGTTTCCCAAAAGGCAAAACTGTCCGAAGAGCCAAACACCCAGCACAGCCCGAAAACGAGAATAGCCAAAATGCCTTTTCCTGATTTCCTCCGCCCACCGAACAGATAAATGAGCGCCAGTAAAAGCAGAATCCCGGAAAACAGCAGAAAGGTAACGGATGTCCCCACCGCCGGAATCGTTACAAAAGTCGGCAGAAAAGTACCCAGAATACTGCCGATGGTGTTGAAAGCGCCCAGCATACCTACGGTCCTGCCATTGTCCTCCAGACTGTCCATCGTGTATTTCGCCAGGGACGGCGTCACCGTCCCCAGGAGAAACAACGGATACACAAAAATAACCATGCAGGCGGCAAAAGCCGCCCAGATCAGAAAATTACTGTTAACCGTAAAGATCAGAGCCGCCGAAATCAGGAGAATGATGTATTTCCCGACTACCGGAATCATGGCAATCCAAACCGCGGCAATCAGAATCCGTCCGTACAGCCTGTCCGGGCTTGGGTCCTTATCCGCCGCCCGGCCGCCGTATAAATTGCCAAGCGCCATGGCAATCATAATCGTACCAATAATTATCGTCCACACGATCTGCGAAGAACTGAAATAAGGCGCCAGCAGTCTGCTGGCGCCCAATTCCACTGCCATTACAGACATCCCGGCAAAAAACTCCGTCATATATAAATACAACTTATTCGATAAAATATTTTTCTCCTGCATCACCAATTCCTGCTCCTTCCAACGAAACCAAGGTTCTCCTAAAAATTGTCCACAGACTGCCGTCAGTCACAGGCAGCCGCAATATACGTTTCCAGTTCCTCCACCAGTTCAAAGACGCGGGTGGCGGGAACCATCCGCGAAGGCGTATTCTGACCGCCTGCAAGAAATCCGTCATATAACTTTCTCGCCCGTCTTTTGGCTTCCTTTACAGAACCACTCTCTGAGACAACCTCAAACAAATCCTCTCTCGTCTTGGAATACGCAAAATATGTATTCAATTTCTCTATATACTGCTCCCGGCCATTGTCGGAACCATACTCCTGAAAGTGCAGCAAAATCCACAGCTCAAAGCTCTCATTCGACCATGCGACGCGAATCCTGCTGTTTTTTCTTCCCTCCGCGGAAAACTGCGTATTGTCAAAATGATCGAGCGGAAAATCATCCTTATCATAAACGAGCCATATCCTCTTAAACCGCTCCCACTCTCCACTTTCAACTTTTTGGTCAACATAGCTTAGCAGTCCGTTCGTATTCCGCCCCGTCCCATAGACGACGATATGGTCCTGTTTCGTCAGCCCTTTATACTGCCTGTTAATCTTCCGTACAAATCCCTGCAGATACAACGGCTCTGTTTTGACTCCCTCACAGACGATCAGCGTATAGGGCGGCAGTTTCTGCCGGGTCGCCATTTTGCTTTCCCTTTGTTTCATTTTCTCTTCCATCTGCCTCTGATCGCTGTGCTTTTTCGGCTTTAAGGACATTGCGTTTCCCCCCAGTTCAATATACGATGCATATAGGGGTCAGCCCCGTACCGCCCTTCCAGATACTGCTTGTTATAATTTTCGTCATTTCTCGGTTTATCGCCGTTCTCTTTCCTGAAATCAGCCAATGAATAAAGTACGGATTCGTCATATCCGTTCAGGGCCGAAAACCAAATCTCATCGCGCCGGAACACCTTATTGCTCATTGTCGTCAGATCATGAGAGGTAAACAATAGCTGCGCCCCTTTTTTATTGATCGCCCTGTCCGTAAACATTTCGATGATCCGCTGCAGCAACAGCGGATGCAGCTTCGCGTCCAGCTCGTCAACGAGCAGCAGCGCGCCTTTATCAAGGGTATTTAAAATAAAAGGCAGAATGCTGAATATTTTTCTCGTACCGCTCGATTCCTCCTGAAATCTCAGATCCTTTCTTTTCCCGTCACACAATCTGTGCCGCGTATAAACCTCTTTCACCTTTCCGCCGCTGTCACGCTCCACAATCAGGTCGCAGATATCAATCCCCATGCTCATCAAAATAGAAAGGATACGGTCTTTGTGATTTTCAATGACGGTCATCGGCACTTTGCGGTCACGTGTAGGAATGTCAAAATTTATAAATCTGGCGGTCATAAAAAAGCCGATGGCATCGTCGATCATCTCTATATTTTTAAACATGGCGATATAAGAAAGCAGAGGCAGGCTTTCATTGATGTTTTCCACATCCATGCCCTGGATTTCCTCGCACAGATAGACTTCCTCCGTGTCTCGTTCAAACACTGCCCGCACCTGCCCGGTCCGCAAATCCTCCCTGTATAGGTTCTCCTGCACGATATGATCCCGCAGCATGGACAGCTCATACCGGTATTTGCTGCCGTTTACCTTGTATAAAACGGAAAACTCGCTGGGGCGGCTGCCGGATTCCTCATCCCATTTATAAAAGGATGCCGACAAGCTTTCGGATTTCTGCAGCGACTGCAGTTCGTCCGCCGTATCCTGCGATAATTTTTCATTTTTGCTTTTCATAAAAGCCACCTGGGCCAAAGGCTCTGTTACAAGACTCCCCAGAAAACGGAACGCAAAAAGCACACCGCTCTTTCCCCCGCCGTTCGGTCCAAAGACAGCGCATACCGGAAGAAGCAATGTCTTATCATCGGCTTTGATCAGTGTGTTCTTAAACTCGGAAATCGGTTTTGCCGTAAAATCAATCCCGGCCTCCGACTTATACGATCTGAAATTTTTAAAACGAAACTCATACAACATTCCATTTCCTCCGTGAGATTTTTTCTCATAACTAGTTTATACCACATTTTTCAAGGCTATTCAACATGTGAACATGGAAAATTGATTTCCCTAACATTTACATTCCGCTATTGGCATTTTGCCGCCGTTCTGTTATAATGCGAACGGAGATAGCATTTGAGAGAAGCTATACTCTGTCTGACAGAACGCTATACTGAAAAAACAACTGATGAGCTTATATTTCTGAAAATGAGACTCGCAAAACATTCACAGTGATCTTCCGGGCAGCCGTAAAATCTGTCCGGTTTATGATACCGTACATTATCTCCCGTTCTACATCCCCGGGCGGCACGCAGTCTGCGCCCGGCTATGCAAAATGGCGTTGTATGCATCCTGAGAATCATTTTTGTATGCCCAGGGTGCATTTTTCATGCGGAAAAGACGGCGAAACGCCAAAATCCGGATCTGCACAACGCTCTGTCAGAAAGAGCTATCTTCAAATCCAGCAGGAAGAGAGGAAGAAAAATGAAAGTAACAAAAACAGTCGAAGAGACAAGAGCAATCGTCAAGGCATGGAAAAAGGAAGGCCTGACCATTGGACTGGTTCCCACCATGGGATACCTCCATGAAGGACATGCCAGCCTGATCCGAAAATGCCGCGAACAAAATGACAAAGTCGTTGTATCGGTGTTTGTAAATCCCACCCAGTTTGGGCCCAATGAAGATCTGGCATCCTACCCGAGAGATTTTGACAGGGACAGCGCGCTCTGTCAGACGCTGGGCGCAGATCTGATTTTCCATCCGGAGCCGGAAGACATGTACACAGACGCCTGTGCTTACGTTAACATCGACACGCTGTCGCAAAATCTCTGCGGCCGCACCCGCCCCACGCATTTCAAAGGCGTATGCACCGTAGTATGCAAACTGTTCCATATCATCTCGCCGGACAGGGCCTATTTCGGACAGAAAGACGCGCAGCAGCTTGCCATCATCCGCAAGATGGTGCAGGATCTGAATTTCGACATTGCGATCATCGGCTGTCCCATCGTGCGGGAAGCGGACGGCCTCGCCAAATCTTCCCGCAACACTTATCTGACGGCACAGGAACGACAGGCTGCCCTGTGTCTGTCCAGAGCAATCCGCAAAGGACAGGAAATCATAAAAAAAGGGATTTCCGCGAAAACCGTCCTGCAGGAAATGCGGGACATCATAGAAGCGGAGCCTCTTGCTAAAATCGATTATGTCTGCATGACAGACGCACTGACCATGCAGGACGTAGAACAGGCTGACCGAGACGTCCTGGTGGCTGTTGCCGTTTTTATCGGTAAGACCCGCCTGATCGACAATTTCAGCTACGAGGTATCCCTATGAAAAAACTGGAATCTATCATCTCCTGCCTGACCCGCTATATCGGTTTTATCATTATCCTGTTTTCGGCCGCCGCCTTTTTCCTGCCGGCCGGCTTTTCCTGGGCCACGAACTATACCTCTCTGTTTCTGGGGGCCGCCATGTTCGGCATGGGGCTTACCATCAAAACAGACGATTTCAAAGCCGTACTGACTCACCCAAAGGAGGTTGCCATAGGCTGCATCTGCCAGTATACAATCATGCCCTTATCTGCCTGGGCGCTGTCCACGCTGCTGGATCTCCCGCCGGACCTGGCCGTCGGCGTCATTCTGGTCGGCTGCTGTCCGGGAGGCACCGCCAGCAATGTGATCACCTATATCGCCGGAGGCGACGTCTCTCTCTCCGTAGGCATGACAATCTTATCCACGCTCCTGGCGCCGGTTATGACGCCCCTGCTGACCTATGCGCTGGCAGGCGCCTGGGTCCATGTCTCCCTGGCAGCTATGGTTCTGTCCGTCATAAAGGTGATTCTGATACCGGTCGTTTTCGGCATCCTGCTGCATAAAATGCTGGGCCGGGCGATGGAAAAGCTCTCTTCCGTCGTCCCGCTGATTTCGGTTGTGGCCATCGTTTTGATTATTGCCGGCATCGTGGCAGTTAACGCGGAAAAAATTCTCACGTGCGGTCTTCTCGTACTGGGAGTCGTCATCCTGCATAACTTCCTTGGCCTCTCTCTCGGTCTGCTTGCATCAAGAATCTGCGCAGTACCTTACGCGAAGGCAACCGCCATCGCCATCGAGGTCGGCATGCAGAACAGCGGTCTGGCAGTATCCCTGGCAGCCGCCAATTTCGCCGCCAATCCGCTGGCAACCCTGCCCGGCGCGGTATTCAGCGTATGGCACAATATTTCAGGCTCCCTCTTTGCCAGCATACGGCGGACCGGAGAAAAGCATCTCTCCACCGCCGCCTGTGTGCACCAGCCCTGACGGATCTTTTATTTTATACGCAGACTGCGCAGATACTCCTTGTGCGCTTTTGGAATGCGGCTGCTCTCCACCGCCTTTTGTATCGTTTTATTATGTATCCACACAGGCAGCCGCCCCTCCTCTATATAAGGAAGCACAGCCTCATACTGCTTGGCCAGCGCCGTGGCAAAATACCAGGCTGCCATCATGTTTACATAATATTCTTCTGAGCGGATAGCGGCCACCATATCCGCATACTCCAAAACGAACGCTTCTTCCAGATAAAACCGCATCAGCATGCCGATGCCGAAACGGACCGTATACGTATGGGCGCTGCCAATCCATACCCGAATCTGTTCCAACAACTCCGGCAGATGTTTTTTTAATATTTTCGGCGCCATCAGATCACAGGTCGCCCAATTGTCCACGTACGGCAGAAAGACATCCAAACTGCGGATACACCGCTCATACTCTCGGATCTCTTCAATCAGAAACCCGTGCAGGTTGTTTTCCTCATAATACCGATGGGGCAGAATTTTCATAAATTCCGCCGCCATCGGTGTTTTCGCAACCTCTTTGGCAAACTTTCGTAAAGCGGGCGTCCGCACGCCGATAACCGCTTCTTTGTCTACATTTGGTATCAATTTGCTGTGAAATTCTCTATAGCCTGTATCCTGCAGCGTGAACAATCTGTCCCGTACCATTTTCTCAATTTCTGTTTTTTCCATGCTGACCTCTGTCACCCGCGGATTGCCCGGAATGCCTCATCCAAGTCCTGTATAATGTCGTCAATGTGTTCCGTGCCGATGGAAAGACGGATCGTATTGGGCCGGATTCCTTGGTCGGCAAGCTCTTCCTCCGTACACTGTCCATGGGTCGTGGTCGCCGGATGAATCACCAGCGATTTGACATCCGCCACGTTGGCCAGCAGGGAAAACAGTTCCAACTGATCAATAAAATCCTTTGCGGTCTGCGCGTCACCTTTGATTTCGAACGTAAAAATGGATCCGCCGCCATGCGGAAAATACTTCCGGTATAACGCCTGCTGTTTCTTATCCTCCGACGCCGCCGGATGATGCACCTGCTCCACCTGCGGATGGTTCTTCAGATAATCCACCACCCGCAGCGCATTTTCCACATGACGCTCTACCCGCAGCGACAATGTCTCAAGTCCCTGTAAAAAGAGAAAGGCATGGAAAGGAGAAATACATGCGCCCATATCACGCAGCAGAATCGCGCGGATCTTCGTCACAAACGCCGCCGGACCCGCCGCCTTTGTGAAGCTGACTCCGTGATAACTCGGGTTCGGCTCAGAAAGAGACGGAAATTTCCCCGACGCTTCCCAGTCAAATCTGCCGCCGTCTACAATTACGCCGCCTATTGTGGTGCCATGCCCGCCGATAAATTTCGTTGCGGAATGCACTACAATATCCGCCCCGTAAGCAATCGGTCTGACCAGATACGGCGTGGCGAACGTATTGTCCACGACAAGCGGAATGTTATGCGCATGGGCTATGCGGGCAATGGCTTCAATGTCCACCACGTCGGAATTGGGATTTCCCAACGTTTCTATAAACACTGCTTTTGTATTTTCCCGAATGGCCGCTTCCACTTCCTGTTCGTTAAAAATATCCACAAATGTCGTCTGTATGCCAAATTCCGGCAACGTATGCGCCAGCAGATTAAAGCTGCCCCCATAAATGTTTTTCGCTGACACAATATGATCGCCTCTCTGCGCCAGATTTTCAAACGTATAGGTAACGGCTGCCGCGCCGGAAGCCACGGCAAGCGCCGCCACACCGCCTTCCAGCGCCGCAACCCGCCGTTCAAAAATATCCTGCGTCGGATTGGTCAGCCTGCCATAGATATTGCCGGCATCCGAAAGGTCAAACCTGGCCGCAGCATGATCACAGTTGTGGAATACATAAGAAGACGTCTGGTAGATCGGCACCGCTCTTGCATCCGTCACCGGATCCGGTTTCTCCTGCCCCACGTGCAGTTGTAATGTCTCGAATTTAAAATTTCTGTTTTCTCTTGTTACTTTGTCTTTCATGTTCCTCTCCCTTCTCCAAAGCCTATTCCGTAAAAAGCGGCGTGGAATAATATCTGTCGCCCGAATCCGGCAGCAGAGCCACAATCGTTCTGCCCTTGTTTTCCGGCCGCTTTGCAAGCTCTACCGCTGCATGAAAGGCGGCGCCCGAGGAAATGCCTACCAGTACACCTTCTTTCCTTGCAAGCAGTTTTCCCGCCGCGAACGCATCGTCGTTTTCCACTTTGATGATTTCATCATAAATCTTTGTATTGAGTACCTCCGGCACAAAACCTGCGCCGATTCCCTGAATCTTATGAGGGCCTCCTTTCCCTTCGGAAAGTACCGGAGAAGCGGCCGGTTCCACTGCCACTACCCGCACATCCGGTTTCTGCTCTTTCAGATATTCTCCGGCTCCGGTAAGCGTCCCGCCCGTGCCGACACCGGCTACAAAGATATCTACCGCGCCGTCCGTATCCTGCCAAATCTCAGGACCTGTAGTGGCTTTATGCACCGCAGGATTGGCAGGATTGACAAACTGACCCGGGATAAAACTGCCCGGGATTTCCACCGCCAGCTGCTGCGCTTTGGCAATCGCGCCCTGCATCCCCTTTGTCCCCTGCGTCAGCACCAGCTCCGCCCCGTAGGCTCTCAAAATATTTCTCCGCTCCACACTCATCGTTTCCGGCATCGTAAGTATCACACGGTATCCTTTCGCAGCCGCAATCGAGGCAAGGCCGATGCCCGTATTGCCGGAAGTCGGTTCTATGATCACGGAACCTTTCTGCAACAGACCTTTTTGCTCCGCATCCTCAATCATCGCTTTGGCAATCCTGTCCTTAACACTCCCTGCCGGATTAAAATATTCCAATTTGACCAGCACAACAGCTTCCAGCTTCAGCTCGTTTTCCACATTTACCGTCTCCACCAGGGGCGTATGTCCGATCAGTCCCAATGTTCCTTTATAAATATTGGACATTTTCGTTTTCCTCCATTTCCTATCATTTAAGTATGATTAATATAGTTTATTTATACACCGCCTGCATAAATTTGTCAACCGGAAATTGGAAAAATGTAAAACAACTGCAGGAAGGAACAAATGTAATAATTCCTCTACGTGCCAGCCACGATAGACGCTCACCATAGATTTTCCATAATTTTCAACGGGTTATAATAAAGTACTGCAATCATGGAACAGTCTTAAACATATATGCTCAGAGGCATAGGCAATATCTCAGAGAACATCTCCCAGCCTCTATAGCACTTTGCTCCTGAAAGACAAATTGAGCAGTTATCTTGCCAGCATTGACTAAGAAAACCAAGACATTACCGTAGCGTAAAAACTACTGACCAAATGCAGTGAGTCCGTAAGATGAACAATATTCGCAATATTATGGAAACAATAATATGTAAGGAATTTATTCTCGCATGAACGATAGCAAGGGAGAAGTTTACACCTCTCCCTTGCTACGCTTAGAGCAAAACCTTTTGAGAAATCAATGTATCAAGCTTTTCGACAGCTTCCTGTTGACATTGTTGAACTGTAAGATATTTTTTTGCAATACTTCTTTGCGCTTTCAAGGAAATTTTCTTATCTTGATCGATTGGCACAGGAATCATAACATCCTTAAGCATCGAAGGATACAACTTCGTAAATTCGTCCTCTCCGTTATCTCCTCTTCGCCCTTTTGCCATTTCTCTGAAAATTGGCTCTAATACAAATTTCATGTAATCTAAATCTAAATCCGTGCGGTCATTTTTAGGCAGCAAAATTCCTCTGTCACCATTAATAGAAAATTTGCCATGCAAAATAAGTATTGTACCCGCAAAACCGTTTGTTGCCCAAGTCACATATCTTCCGTCATAATCATAGGTATCTAAATATGTCAATGGTTTTTGGCTGGAAGCTGAATAAACTGGATATCCACCCGGGTGTAAATTCCCATATTTTTTTGTATATTTTGTAAATCCTTTACTTGTCTCAAACAGCATCGGAAGGGGTAAATATTCAATTAAGTACTCATCATCATCAAGCACAACACTCACATCTGCCAATTGTGATCTTAGCTCAAGAAAAGACTTCTTGGTTTGTTTAATAGAACTATACACTCCAGCGATTTCTTGTTGCTTTGCTAAATCAAGAATCCCTTTTTCGGAAACTGGAAATGGAATTAACACATTCTCAATCATATAGGGCGGAAGAGATGTATACTCATTTTCACCGTTTTCTCCTTGGCGCCCCTTTTTTAGCTCCCGAAACAACGGTTCAAGTACATACTGGACATATTCTAAATTAATTCTTTTTGCATATTGTTCCTTGGGTATAAGAACTCCTCTATGGTTAGTTGCTGAAAATGCAGATTCATGATGCATAATATACCCTGCCAACCCATCTATTGCCCAGGAAAGTGCTGGTACATCAAAATCATAAGAATTAATATAGGCAAAGGCACCAAATGTATTACCTGAGTATAACGGATAATTACCTTGATGATCTTGAACGTACTTTTTTGTATATACCCCGCTGCCACGTTTGATATCGAATACTTCTGTAACGGGAAGTGTAACTAACCGATTACTGTCATTGTTTTTTTTTTCAATTTCAGACAACGGCTCATCAAATTCAGATAGTGCATTGATCGTATCATTGAGAATAACTCTGAAATCATTAAGGCTGATGGAGGTCACACTTTCTTCAATGCCAAGTTTTCTTTTCTCTTCATGGCTCCACCATCGTTCAACGCACCAATGACTTTCACCATAAAAATCATCAATTTCAACAATTTTGCACCGCAAATCATCTGTTCTAAATTTTGTCTTTGCACCCTTGAACATATTAAACAGGTCAGTTGCTGCCGCTAAATCATTTTGATCAATATCAAAACGATTAACATCCCGCGTTTCCCCAATTTCAGAACATAAATAGGTAAAAACAGGAGTATTCTGCCGTACAAGGGTACTAATTCCATCAACCTTCACCGGCGTTTTCTTGGTAAACACAAGTATATAAGTCTTTTTGTTTGTGGTAAAGAATGTGTTCAGAGGTAAGGAAATAACAGCATCAATAACACACTGTTCAAGAATATAATCGCGCAGTTTTTTGTCATTGCTTCGATTCATAATGCCATCAGGAACAACAACAAACGCCTTACCTCCCGGTTTCAACGCACGAACTATCCATTCCATAAATAAGCCCTCAATGCCCATTGCATTGATAGCGTAATGCTTTTTTAAATCACTCTGTTTCCCAATTTCTTCTTTTAAGTTACTGCTGCCACTCATGACATATGGAGGATTAGTCAAAATCAAATCGTATTTTTCATTTTCTGGTCTTGCTAATGTCCCTAAAATTGAGTTTGTCTGCAAAAGAAATGTATCATTAAATAATTTTGCAAATTCCTTTGTCATATCAGGATATTCACGAATCATTCCAGATAAATATATCAGCATATTTGCTTTGGCCAGTATGATAGTCTTCTGCTCTTCTTTATCGAAACCCTTATCAAACCCATGCAAAGCTATTTGTGGAATCAGCTTTCCGTTTTCCACCAAGTAGAATCGGCTCAAATTGTGCATGATTGGTTCAAGCAGGAACTTTCCAACACCACAGGCTGGATCACAAACTTCCATGCCAGGCAACAAATCTATCATATTGACAACTGCACGCACAACCTTTAAGGGAGTGAAATATTGTCCCCAGTTTTTCTTGCTAATGGATTCTTTCAAAAATGTTTCAAACAGCTTACTCTTAAAATCATAGTCAATGTTTTCGAGTGTCCCAAAGTCATTGAACCGCTTTAAAATACGATGAAAAACTGTACCATAACCTTCAACTGCTTTATCATCTTTTGACACAAAAATCGTACCGTTAATAATTGTAGTTTTATCATTTGGATTCCAAGGAAATAGATCTTTAATTTTAACACGAACTGTTGATGCATAGTACTCAAGAACTTCATTTTCGTTATTGCCAGAATAGCGGCCAAGCAAATCATAAAAAGAGTACATCCCTTTAAGTACGCCTAAATCGCTAAGGTATTTGAATATAAATATTTCGACAAATGTATACAGGCAATTTTCTGCCGTCGCTCCAGATACCGACCATAGGTCTTGCCAGACCCGTTCTGCCAAAGGAAGCGGATCAACCATTGCAGCCGCTTTGATCTGGTCATTTGTCGCGTTAATAGATCTTCTGATTTTATTTATCAGCGAAATGCATTCAACACTATCTTTATCAAAATTTAAGACTATTTTACTTCCGTCTTCCTGTAAGATTTCATTTCCAGTGGAAGGATTCACCCAAAATGACCTTTTTCCATCCGTAACAATATAGACCCTTGCCTGCAAAGCACGAGCCGTTCCGAGCTCTTGTGCTATTGCTTTTACTATCTGTGTTTTTGTACGGAGTTCCTGCGGTGTTTTATATTCAATGGCAGCAATGACCAACGGCTTTTTAACAATTAGTGCGTCTGGCCTTTTGCTTTCAAACTCCGCATAGTCACGGTTCGGGATGATTTTTGCATTTTTGAGTGCCTTAAGTGTAGTTGCTCCAATATTGTAAAAATTCCAATCACCCATTTTTTCGGGAGCTTCTACCAAATTGCGTTGAATCAATTCTTCACTCATTGATAACACCCCTTTTCTCTTTATTGACATGCTCAGCCAGATATGTATCAATATCTTCTTTCTTGATTCGAATGGCGCGTCCGCCGATTCGGGAAACCACAAGCTTATTGGAAGCAATAAGTCTACGGACAGTTTTCTCACAGACCTTAAGATACTGTGCTGTTTGTACAACTGTATAAATTTCGTCAGCCATAACATAATCCCTCCATTTTGTCAAGTATAACATGTTTGCTTTATGGGGTACAATGGGTGAACAAAAATTTTAGGGATTTTTTAGGACATAAATGAACATTGTGAAACAATGACCCCCGCTCTCTCTGGATACACCGCATGACTTTGTGGCTATGCAGTGCCTTTGCTTTCAACACCATTCTTTCTTGTAAACATCCACTCCACTATATATACTTCCATCTCCCAGTTCTGGATTGTCAACATTTTTTAGGTAACTTTCTGGTAGTGACTACACTTTTTTCAATTACCTGCTAAAAGTATAGCATAGAGTAACCGCCAATTCTACTCATCTCTTTTCAATTCCCGCCCTGCTTAGCACAAACCCTCTTAATACCCTGTTTACGGCAAGTACGCATCCCCACGGCAATCACATGCGTTGACATTTGATGAACATTCAGAATTGGTTTTCCCAGGCGCTGCCCGGCATAAAATTTCTGTGTGTACGCCGGGCAGAAACTATTGTATTTTCTGCAAAGTCATACGCACAGAAACTTTATGCCGACAGTGCCTGCTACTGTCGCATGAGTGTAAAGAAATCATTTTTCGCGGCAACCGTTTATTTTACGGAATTGTCCATCTGTCCCTACACACAAACAACCAGCGTAGGAACAGCCGCAGGATTGACAGCTTTCCGTATCTGTGACTTGCCGAAGGATATCAGCATTTTCTTACTGCCCTGATCTCTGCCAGCAGTTCCCGGACAGGGAGGTCCGGGAAAGGCCGCCCGCGCCCGGACGGCGCGTGAAGGCCGTCTGCGTTGCAAATATGGCAGAGAAAAGATGAACACTCTGTAGAATATCTCACTGTAATGGTCAGGGCAGTTAGAAAATACGATATCCGCAGGACGGAGCTGATACGGAAACTGTACAATCCTGTGACAGACACTTATCATGGCCGTCATCTGTCGCACAAGTGTTTCCAATTTGTTCCTTCCTGCCTTTGTCGCGGCGTATACCGACGGGAATCAATTTTCAAAATAAATACTTATGACTTGAGACAAAATGTTTACATTGCAGAGTAATGTAAACATTTTGTACAATAAACCGCTCAGAAAAGCTGGTTTTCCTGAGCGGTTTTTGTACATAAGTTTTATGCCGTCTGTGGCGGCAAATCTTTTTGTCTCAAGTTATAGACATTATGTTTGAAAATTGATCTCCGTGGGCGCATCCCCCTCCCCTATTGTCTTCTCTTTCTCCGCGGTGTACAATACTCTCTGTAAAAATGCTGCAGAGCGGCAATCCTGTGGAGCAGCTAACAGCGCATACCTCGAAAGGAGATAAAATATGAGCAAATACGACACGCTGTGGGAGTATATTCGGAAAAACGGCAGTCCCGCTTTTCAACTGACTTTTCAGGAAATAGCGGACATCGCAGGCGTCCCGCTTGACCACTCTTTTTTACAATCCAAAAAAGAACTGACACAGTACGGGTATCAGGTCGGAAAAATATCCATGAAAGAGCAGACGGTTATTTTTCATCAGCTTCCTTCTCATACTGAAGCAGTATCTTCCCAGCCCTGTAAACGGAAAAATTAAAGTTTCTGATTCCCATCGTTTCATAGCGTTCCAGTTTCTGATCCAGTTTACGGGGATATGCAGACAGTTCCCCAAGCATGCCGGCCTCCTTCATAGCAGGCACCGCATCACTGCTCAGACTGCATAAATAACGGATGTCCAGACTGCCATTGTCGTGGGTCAGATTATACTTCGCAATTACATAATCCGGTTTTGCCAGCGAAAAAATCAGATAGCAGACCGTAACAGCCGTCATCATATACCGGAACAGCGGAAAACGCACCCGGTAAACCGTGATAATACAACCCACCAGCAGGAGATCGATCACTGCCAGCGCCCACAAAACCAAAAGCCGCAGAAAGGTAAGCTGACATGCCTGCACATACAGTATCATCCGCATAGCCGAAGAAGCATCCATAATCACCGTGCAGACGGAAAACACAGTCAACAGCGCTTTTAAGATCCTGTGCTCCCGGAACCAGCAAATGCAGATCAGAAGAATGGTCAGATTGATCAGACAGACAAGCAAAAGCTGGAAAAACCCCTCCCGCGCATAAGCGGAATATGTCTGGCCCTGCGGCAGCGCGCCATTTTCCAGAAACAGGTAAAAAATTTGTATCGATGAAAAAAGCAGGTAAACTACAGTCAGAACGGAAAGAAAGGTAATCCCTATGAGCGGTTCCCATTTCTGCCTCTCTTCCGCAGCAAACGCCTTTTCCTTTTCTCCTCTCTCTGAAAAATAGGCTATCAGTCCGTAAACGCCGATACTTCCCGTCAGCAGCAGCAGACACAGATAGAAAAAGTGAGCGGGAAACCTGACTGCACCCAGCATTTCTCCCAGCAGATGCCCGAACACAGCATCCGCGCTTGCCAGCAGACATAACACGACAAGCAGAACCGGCGCAGAAACCGCAATCCCGATCCAGATATATTTACCGGCGGACGAGCGCTCTTTCTCTCTCCCTTCCATATGCCGCTTCATGGAACAGAAAAAACAACCCCAATACGCGGCGGCGGCAAAAGGCGCCCGCAAGATCTGCAGCACATACTTCGCAAACCCCCACCCTTCCGTATTACAGAAATGAGAGAGCAGAAAGCTCAAAACAAGCAGCAGCAGTCCGATCGTATTGAACGCGGTCAGCAGCCTGCTTCCTGTCAGGCAGTTGCTGATACTAAGGGCCAGCCATGCGGTAAAATAAAACAAAACGTCTTTCCCTGTCTCGATCTCCATCCGCTGCAGTATCCAAAGCAGCCCGGCCATTGTAGCGACAGACAATACCGGTACGGAGATACCGCCAAATCCGGGATACAGGCAGATGGTAAACAAAACGCCATATAAAATACAACCAAGTCCATACCATCCGAAATGGTCCATCATCGCTTCCAGCCGCACACCGCGCCGTCTTACAGGAACAAACACCGGAGCGCCCGTCTGTTCTCCCATCCTGTTTACATAATTTGTCCACGTGTAAGGCGCAGGCCCCGCCCCACACATCTGTCCTGCCTGGGAACGCTTCTCTTCCGTATTCCCGCCGGTGCATGCGTCTCCCCCCGCACCGGCTCCGTCCGTCCCATAAGAGCATCCGCCGCCCGCTGCCGCACTGCCGGGTTCAGGCGCAGGTATATTGACTTCTCCATACATATTTTCTCCGTACATACTCTCCTCCTAATTGGCTCATTGCCTTCTCATTCATGCTTCCTCATCAGGCCGCCATTCCAGAATATCTCCCGGCTGGCAGCACAACGCCCCGCAAATCTTATTCAGCGTATCTATTTTAATAGCCTTTGCCTTTCCGTTTTTCAGAATGGAGATATTGGCCATGGTGATGCCCACCCGCTCGGAGAGCTCCGTTACGCTCATTTTCCGTTTTGCCAGCATCACATCCACATTGATTATAATCATAGCTCCTCCCTTCCGTTCAGATCGTCAGCTCATTTTCCTGCGCCAGCTCCGCCGCCTTATAGATCAGATGCGACAGGGCTGCCGCCGCCACCGTCACGGTTACGCCCACAAAAACCACGACAATGCACAAAAGCAGCAGACCACCGCTGCACATATCAAAAGCAAAGAACACACCGCTGCCGGCAAAAAGCAGCGCCGAATCAAACGCCGCCAGACCTGCAATATATTTCAGCATCCTGGCGTTGACATACGAAAAAGAATTGTCTCTGCCGATTTCCGACGCCACTCTCCAGCAGCATAACAGCACCAGATAACACGGCGCCGCAGTAACCCACAGGAACACCACCCACGGCGCGTAACAGCCGCGGTACTGCGGCAGACTGTTCACTATCGTCTTTCCCCAGGCGGGAAGAAAATAGAAATAAATAATCAGTCCACAGATACCAATGCCGATAATAGCCGCTTTTAATGAATTAGACAGACCCTTTTGGCTCATACAAATCCTCCTCTGGTGCATTTTTCCATACTATAGCACCGCAAACGCAAAAAGTCAACAAATATTTATCGTTTTACGATAAATATTTGTTGACTAATAAGATAACAGGAAAGCAATCGTTTTTTCCCGCATAGTTTTTCCTTCCCGAAAGGATACCGAAAAGCGCCCCGCCCCACAACTTATTTTATTTCCCAAACGCCTCCAAATCCAAAGTAGCGAAATAGTCCTCCTTTGTCTCTGCCCGGCGGATCAGCTTTGTACTGCCGTCTTCCTTCAGCAGAATCTCTGCGCTCCGCAGTTTTCCGTTATAATTATAACCCATGGAAAATCCGTGCGCCCCGGTATCGTGTATCACAAGGTAATCGCCGACCACAATCTCCGGCAGCGGCCTGTCAATGGCAAACTTATCACAATTTTCGCACAGACCGCCCGCGATATCGTAGACATGATCGTGCGGCGCCGTCTCTTTGCCCAACACGGTAATGTGATGGTATGCTCCATAAACCGCAGGACGCATCAAGTTGGCGGCACAGGCGTCCACACCGATGTATTCTTTGTAAATATGTTTCTCATGGACTGCCTTTGTCACGAGGCAGCCGTATGGGCCTAGCATAAAACGCCCCATTTCCGTATAGATCGCAAGATCATCCATTCCTTCCGGCACAAGCACTTCCTCATACGCCTTGCGCACGCCTTCGCCGATCGCGATGATGTCATTGGGCATATCCTCCGGCCTGTAGGGGATACCTACGCCGCCCGACAAATTGATAAAAGCAATATGGATACCTAATTCCCGCTTCAGCTCCACTGCCAGCTCAAACAAAATCCGGGCCAGCCTGGGATAATAAGCCTCCGAAATCGTATTGCTTGCAAGAAAAGCATGGATGCCGAAATGCTTCACCCCCTTATTTTTCATATAGCGGAATGCATCCCGCATCTGTTCCTTCGTCATGCCGTATTTTGCATCCTGGGGCGTATCCATAATTTCATTGTGTATCTCAAAATTTCCGCCCGGATTATAACGGCAGCACATTGTCTCCTGAAAAGGCGCTATTTTTTCATAAAACTTCAAATGGGTGATATCGTCAAAATTAATAATCGCACCCAGATCAGAAGCCAGCTTAAAGTCCTCTTCCGGCGTCATATTGGAAGAAAACATAATTTCTTCCCCATGAAAGCCAACCCTGTCTGATAAATACAGTTCCGTATAGGACGAACAGTCTACCCCGATCCCCTCTTCCCGCAAAATCTGCATCAAGTATGGATTCGGAGTTGCTTTTACCGCAAAGTACTCCCTGTATCCTTTGTTCCATGCAAACGCCTGTTTTACCCTGCGCGCGTTCTCCCGGATTCCTTTTTCGTCATATAAATGAAACGGAGTCGGATAGTTTTCCGCCATCTCCCTTACCTGCTCAAGTGTTACAAAAGGCTTCTTTTCCATATTGCGTATCCTCTCTTTCGTGGTTTACCTGCCAAGAATGTACCACAGGCCCACGCAGATGTCAATCCTGTTTTCTCTATTATTGGTATTTTTTAGGAACACTATAAAATCTCTGTTTTCCTTGACAAAACACCTATTTTATTTCATAGTGTTCCTAAATAGAAATTATATTACCCCGAAAGGAGCACCGCTATGTACCCTGTCACAGAAGAACTGCTGCATTTCGGCCTTACAAGGCAGGAAGCCAATTTATATCTGACTCTGCTTTCCCATGGCGAACTGTCCGGCTATGAAGCCGCCAAGCTCACCGGTATCTCACGCTCCAATACCTACAACGCCCTTGCCGGACTGGTGGAAAAGGGAGCAGCCTACAGTATGGAAGAAAATGTCGTCCGCTATACCGCAGTGCCTTTCCGGGAATTCAGCGGCAATGTCATCCGCCGGCTGCAGCAAAAACAGGAAAGCCTGCTGCCCCGTCTGCCGCAGCGGAAAACGGAAACCCAGGGCTATATCACCATCCGCGGCACACAACAGATTATGGACAAACTGGTCAATCTGATTCTGGAAACAAGGCAGCGGCTCTATATCTCCGTGCCCGCTGATATACTGACTTTGGTAGAACCGCTGTTAAAACAGCAGATTGCCGAGGAGAAAAAGGTCGTTATTCTCTCTGATCTCCCCGCCCCTCTTCCCGGGGCTGTCTGCTATACGACCCGCAAGGGAGCCGGTCAGATCCGTCTGATTGTAGATTCCATCAAGGTACTGACCGGCAGAATATCCGACGGCGAAGACGCCGCCTGCCTCTTTTCCCTAAACCGGAATCTGGTTGACATATTTAAGGAAATGCTCAAAAATGAGATCACACTAATCGAGATGGGGAAAGATATCTGACAGAAAAATCCGGCCACTTTCCCGCCCTTCCCGGTAAGCCTCCATCATTCTGTCATTTGCCTGCCTGATTTCCGTTTCCAGTTCCCTGGCAGAAATCAGCGCGCATCCGGCGCCCCTGATGATAATCTGCTCCAGCCCGTCGGAAGTGGCTACGCTGATCCGGTATTTCCCGCCATTCTCATGGGCGAATTTTTCGATATATCGGTCTGCCGTTTCCGCTTCTTTTGTAAATACCACACGGATATTATGATAGCAAAATGTCTCTTCCGGATGTCCTTCCAGCCGATAGGCGTCAAATACCGCTATCAGCTCACAGCCCCGGATCCCCTGATAGTTACTCAAAATATCCAGCAGTCTGCCTCTGGCGCCGTCCAGATTCACCGCTGCCAGTTCCTTTAACTCTTCCCAGGCAAAAATGATGTTATAGCCGTCCACAAGCAGATATTCCGGCTTCTTTCCACTGACGGCTTTGCCGCCCCCGCCGCTTCTTTTGGCCTTTTCCCCATTCACGCCGTAGATTTCCGTATGCGGCAGGCCATCTCCCTGCGGCTTCCTGCGTCTGCCGGAAATCCCTTTATGCGGCGTAAAGCCTTCCTTTTTGTTGGCATACGCCGTCCGGTTTATAATCTCATCAATCTCGTCCGTTCCGATGACCAGATCGGTCATATCCTTCGCGCGGCGCTGTGCCTGCGCCCTGATCTGTGCATCCGTCGCCTCCCGCCCCGCGGCAAGTATGGAAGGCAGATGCATATAATCCTGCACCTCGTCCCATGGTACGGTAAATCCCGCGCCATGGGCGCAAAATACAGACGAAGACGGATGGCGCAGGTCCTGTTCCGGATCGTATGCCCGCTCCGCCACCACTTCCGCCGTATTATGACAGGGACCGTATCCTTTCAGCGTGCAGACCAGACTGCCGCGGCCTTTTGTAAGTCCTGCCACTTCCCCTCGGTATGGCTGCATACACGAAACCGGTGCGCTGCCCCGCAGCACCGCCATGCCGTTTTCGATCTCCGGCTGGAAAAATACAGCATGCATCCGCTCCAAATCTGTCATTATCCGCCCGGTCAGCGTATCCGGCGCCTGCAGGATAAAATCATAATACGGCTCCAGCAGCACGCTCTTTGCCTGCATCAGACCCTGTCTCACCGCCCGGTAAACCGCCTGCCGGAAATCACCGCCTTCCGTATGCTTCAAATGCGCTTTTCCGGCTTTTAGCGTGATCTTCATATCTGTAATGACCGATCCGGTCAGGACGCCCCTGTGCTCCCGCTCCCGCAGATGTGTCAGCACAAGACGCTGCCAGTTCCTCTCAAGCATGTCCTCGCTGCAGTCCGTCTCAAAGACAAGCCCGCTTCCCTGTTCTCCCGGTTCCAGTAAAAGATGCACTTCCGCATAATGCCGCAGCGGTTCGAAATGCCCTACGCCTTCCACCGTATCCGCGATCGTTTCCCTGTATACAATCCTGCCCGGCCCAAAACCGACAGACAGACCAAACCGTTCCTGCAGCAAATGCTGCAGAATTTCCGTCTGCACCTCACCCATTAACCTGACCTGGATTTCCCTGGCTTCCTCATCCCAGCAGACATGTAGCTCCGGTTCCTCCTCCGCCAGTCTTCTGATCTGCGGCAGGACGCTGACCGGGTCGCATCCCTGCGGCAGAATCATCTGACAGGAGAGCACCGGTTCTAACAGCGGCAGATGGATCCCGCCTTCGGCGCCAAGCCCCTGCCCGGCGAAAGTGTGTTCCGGCCCGGTCACCGCCGCCGTCATGCCTGCTTCCAGCTCCTGCACAGTCTCATACCGCTCCCCGGAATACAGTCTGATCTGGTTGATCTTCTCCTCTAAAATCCCTTCCGGCGTCCGTATTTCCAGCAATTTCCTGACAGGCAGCCTCCCCCCTGTCAGTTTCAGCCACGTCAGCCGAGAACCCTGTCCGTCCCTCGTGATTTTATATACCCTGGCGCCAAATTCCCGCGGCCAGACGGGCGGCTTCATATACTGCCAAATCCCTTCCAGTAAGGGTTCGATCCCCTCTTCCCGCAGTGCGGAGCCAAAATAACAGGGAAACAGCTTCCGGCTGCCGACCAGCCTGGCTATCTCCCCTTCCTCTACGGTTCCCGCCGTCAGATAAGATTCCAGCGTCCGTTCGTCGCACATGGCTATCGTTTCATAAAAATCACCCGCGCCTCTGCCCTCCTCCGTAAAATCAACGCATCCCTCGTCCAGGCTCTTGTGCAGCTCTGCGATAATTGTTTTCCGGTCTGCCACAGGCTGATCCATCTTATTGACAAATACAATTACCGGAATACGGTACTGCTGCAGCAGTTTCCAGAGCGTACGGGTATGCGCCTGTATGCCGTCCGCACCGCTCAGCACAAGGACCGCCCCGTCCAATACCTGCAGCGTCCGCTCCATTTCCGCCGAGAAGTCAACATGCCCCGGCGTATCCAGCAGTGTAATCTGCAGATCTTTGTACGAAAACATGGCCTGTTTGGAAAAGATGGTAATGCCCCGCTGTTTTTCCAACGCGTATGTGTCCAGATACGCGTCTCCCCGGTCCACCCGCCCGGCCACTTTCAGTTTTCCGCTTTTATGCAGCAGGCTTTCCGAAAGTGTGGTTTTGCCTGCATCCACATGGGCTAAAATTCCCAAAATCAGTGATTTCATATCGTTTCCTCATATTTCGGCCATCTGCTCAGCCGCTGTCATTCTTTCCGTCCTGCCCCTGGGATGCGATTTTTTCCGCCAGTTCTGTCAGATAGACGAACCGTTCCAGTTTTTCTTCCAGTCTGTTTTCTGTCTCTTCTTTTTCGTGCGCGAGGCGGCCAAGTTTCACAAAATCCGTAGCCGCTCTGCTCATCTCGCCTTCCAGTTCGGTCAGTTTTGCTTCCAATGCCGCAATGTCGGTTTCAATCGTCTCGTATTCCTTCTGTTCTTTGTATGTAAACTTCAGTTTACGGCTGCGCGCCTTCTGCTCTTTCCATTCCTGGGCGCCGTCTTTGCGCTCCGCACGCAGGATACCCGCCATCCCGTCCGCCTGCTCCAAAGCGCTTACGCTTTTCTGCGTCTGCCTGTCCGTTCTGCCGGTATCATGCAGCTGTGCGCATTGCTCCGTTTCACCCCACAGCCGTTCTCCCTTTTCCCGGAAATAGTCCGTATAGCTGCCATTGTACAACGTTATCTGACCATCCGCCTCAAAAGTCAGCATCCGTCTTGCCACCCGGTCCAGAAAATAGCGGTCGTGCGATACCGTAATGACAATCCCCGCAAACGTGTCAAGATAATCTTCCAGCACACAGAGCGTACTGATATCCAAATCGTTGGTTGGCTCGTCCAGTATCAGGACATTCGGCGCTTCCATCAGCACTTTGGCCAGATACAGACGACGGCGCTCCCCGCCTGACAGACTGCCAATCCGCGCATACTGCAGCGCGCCCTCAAACAGAAATTTTTCCAGCATCTGTGAAGCGGTTATCGTTCCGTCCTCCGTTCTGATATATTCCGCCGTATCCCGGATATAATCGATCACCCTGCACGTTTCCTCCATATGCTCCGCTTCCTGGGCATAATACCCGATTTTCACGGTTTCACCGATTTCCACCCGTCCGTCATCCGGCATCTCCCGCCCGGTGATCAGTTTCATCAGCGTAGTCTTGCCACAGCCATTCGGCCCCAGGATGCCTACTCTGTCCGTACGCAGAAATGTATAGGTAAAATTCCGGACAAGCGTACGGTTCCCATATCCTTTTGACACCCGGATTAATTCGATCGTTTTCTTACCCAGCCTGGAAGAAACCGCGCTGATTTCCACACGCTCGTCCGCTGTCACTTTCTCTTCATCACGCAAAGCCTCATATCTGGCAATGTGCGCTTTCTGCTTTGTGGAACGCGCCCTTGCCCCTCTTTGTATCCAGGCGATCTCCTTGCGCAGTAAATTGGCATGCTTTTTCTCCGTGGAAGCTGCGGCAGCCTCCCGCTGTGCCTTTAACTGCAGATACCCTTCGTAATTGGTGTTGTAGGAGTATAGTTTTCCCCGGTTGATTTCCACGATGCGGCTGCAAACCAAGTCAAGGAAATATCTGTCATGCGTTACCATCACCACTGCGCCCCGGTACTCCCGCAGCCAGACTTCCAGCCATTCCGTCATACGATTATCCAGATGGTTTGTCGGTTCATCCAATATCAGAATTTCCTTTCGCGACAAAAGCGCGCCTGCCAGCGCTACTTTCTTTTTCTGCCCGCCCGAAAGGTTGTCAATGACCTGGCTATAGTCCGTGAATCCCAGCCGGTTCAGCATAGTTTTTGCCTCCCCTTCGATGCTCCATTCGTTTTCCGGCGTCGTATTTGCTTTTATGACATACTCATAGATCGTCATTCCTTCGGGAAACTGCGGATTCTGCGCCAGATAGTTTACCATCACCCGGCTGCCTTTTGTCAGCTCGCCTTTTTCGCACGACTCCCGCCCGGCAATGATTTTCAGAAGAGTTGATTTCCCGGTACCGTTCAAACCGATCAGGCCTACCTTTTCCCCCTCTTCCAGGCTGAAGTCCGCATCCTCGAGCAGTATCTTATCTGTGTATGCCTTCGTGATATGTTTCATCGTAAGTAAATTCATTGTCTACCGCCTTTATGTAGGAAGCCCCATACAAGGCTTCCGGGAACCGTCCGCACAGACAAAGCGTCTGTCGTCTTCCGGTTTACTGCATACCGTTCACTTGTTTGTATTTGTACAACATCTCCGCATGGTTCTGCTCCTCAACCTGGATATCGGCAAGAAGTTTACGCACGGAAGAATCACAGCATGTAAATACATTTGTATTGTATTCGGAGGAAACCAGCTTTTCCGTACCAATACAGTCGGTCGCCAGGAAACAGTCGTCCTTTTTCTCCTGGGAATTGGTCATCTGGTCATACGTTCTCTTCGGATCGTAATTTTTTCCTCTGGAATCATTGCAATTGCAGGAAGGAACCGTGCCTTTTAATACCTGCCCCAGAGAATTGTAATGCTCCTGCTCGTTTTCCTTCAATGTCTGGAACAGACTCTTCAGTTCCGTATCATGGGCCTGCTGACCGTACTTTTCATACTTTTTGATACATGTTTCTTCCTGTGTCTGCAGATCTTTGATAGTGGTGGCTTCTTTTTCTGTTAATGTCATACACATGCACCTCGCTTAGAATTTTTTACAATCCCAGTATGCCCGTGTGTATTGAAATTATGCGCGTCAGAAGCTGCGGATTCTATCCTGTGAATCGTCTTTTGTGTTAATAATTTTTTTGATCACTGCAAAATAGCTGTAGCTTTCATTGACTTTCACTTCCACCCTGTCGCCAGCCTTATGTCCCAGCAGCGCTTTGCCAAGCGGCGACTCAATGCTGATCAGATTGTGCAGCGAATCGCCCCGGACTGTGGTAACGATCCGGTACTGCTGCGTATCGTCATCCTCTTCAAAATAAACCTCTACGGTATTATTCATGCCCACTTCGTCCTCTTTGGAACGATCGTCAATTACCTGCGCCGTGCGAAGCATCCGTTCCAAATAACGGATACGGCTTTCATTTTTATTTTTTTCCTTTTTTGCCGCATGGTATTCAAAATTTTCACTCAAATCTCCATGCGCCCTCGTCTCCTTCACATCCTCGAGCAGCCTGGGACGCAGCTCTAGTTTCCGGTAATCAATTTCGTCCTGTATTTTTTTCAGATCAGATCTCGTTAATTTATCGTACATACTATCCTCCCGTCCGCAGCCCATCCCCGCAGAGAGGCTGCGCCCGCTTTTTCCGATCCGCGGCCCGCCTGCGGATACGGCAGTTTCCTTTCCTGCTTTTTACAGACAGATATCTCCGCAAAGCTCCTCGAACAGTGCTGCGTAATCTACTTTCGCAAAATCCGTCACATCCACTTCCACCGTTTTTCCCAATGAAAATTCTCCATAGCCGCGCTCCGTGCACCTTTTGTAAAACTCTTCATAGCTTAAGAGATTGTCCGCCTCTTCATGCTGCACTGGCCCCGCGCTTTTCTGGTAACAGCACACAATATGGCCCAAATGTCTGGAATCATCCAAATCACGCTTTTTCTGACGCTCAAATAAAACGCCGATGTCCCCGACCAAACGAATCGTAATAACCTGATACCCATATTGGCTGCTGATATCCGCAAGTCTGTCTTTCTGTTTGCCGCTGAACGGATAGTCTGAGATCAGCAGTTCTTCCTTCGCAAATGCCTGCTCCATTCGCTTATAATATTCCTGCCAGCTCAGTACAATCAGTTTTTCCTTTTCTTCCAGATCACGAAACCCGTATGTATCCCAATACTCTTCTTTGATATCATCCGGCGACAGGAGTCTGAACCCCTGAAATCTTTCCATCAGCATCTTCGCCAGATAAGACTTACCGGTCCCCGGATAACCTGCCAGCAAAATCAGTGTTTTTTTCATTTCTTCCTCCATCCCTTCTCCGCCTGTCATAACCATATTATCATAACAGTATCTTCCGCCCTTGTCCATCCTCTTCCTGCCCCGGCCTGCGGCAAGCGCATAAGTTAACATTTTCGTTTTTCCTGAGCGCCGCCCGGCATAAATTTCTGTGGGTGCGCCGGGCAGAAAAGATTGTATTTTCTAATCGTCCGCACATGCTATGCAGGGATATCGCGACGCAGACGGCCTTTACGCGCCGTCTGCGTCGCAAATATGACAGCGAAAAGATGAAGCATCTGTAAGAATATTTCACTGCGTTCGTCATGCGCCCGGTCCATCTGTATCTAACTTTCCGTTACTTTTGCAGGATTTCCGTCATCCCGCCTGTCAAAATGCCGGTATTCCTTCTGTAGATTTCCGGAAAGTCTGTGATTGGCAGCGGATTTTCGCCATATCCCGCCTCAATCGTATAACCCGGTCTGTCAAACTGCAGAATATACCAGTCCTTATAGCCCGCATTTCCGGAAGCATAGGGTGTCTCCTCCACCGTATATCCGCTGACCCGGCCAAAGTAAAGAGCAATCTCCCGCGAACGTGCCGGTTCCAAATCCTTATATTTCCAGTAAATAACTTCTCCCTGTGTATGGTATGCCAGTATCAACGAAAAATCATGAGACAGCGTAAACGCATAGACAGCTTTGCTCTCCGGCGCAGAAAGAGGCGCCTCTCCCACATAATCCCTGGGCGCAGGCGTCCGGTATCCCTGTTCATATTTGATCTGTCTGGCCAGTTCCCAGTCCGCCGGAAACTGCAAATTCAGATCAACGCCTTCTATATTCGCCTTCCAACCGTCCGGAAAGGGAATCGCCGGGTAATCCGCTGCAATCCGCTTCGCCTGCTCATAGTAACTCCCTTCTGTCAAAACGCCTGTCACGAGATCCACACCGTCAGGATTGACCATAGGGATGAGATAAAGCGTCACCTGCTGATACAGACTTCTGGCGTCCGTACCATACAACGCTCCCCCCTCCGCTACAGCTCTGGCATATTCCTCTGCGAACTGCAGAAGAATCGGCGCCGTAATCCATTCATTGGCATGAAAGGCAGCGCTATAACATACTTGTGTTTCTCCTGTTCCCAGCTTTAGCGCCGGAATCTCTTTTCCCATCACACTGCTGCCGATGCTCATTTTTTCCATAAACGGATAGTAGAGCAGCAGCCTTTGGATTTCCGTCCTTACGACATCATAATGATATGCAGTCAGTTCCATTTCCGCACCTGATTTCCAATATATTGTTTTATAACATATGCCGGAAACAGGCTGTTGAAACACTGCCAATGCACAATTGTTTCGCGTTTCTTCTTAACGAAAGCATGTGCCATCTTTGCTCCTGTATTCTCTCGGCGTGCAGTTATAAAACCGTTTAAAGAGCTTGGAAAAATTACTTGGACTGTTAAAGCCGCAGAAAGCCGCAATTTCCGCAACGCTTCCCGCCGGATCCTGCAGCAGCATATCCGCCGCCTGCATAACCCGGTACTTCAAAAGATACTGCATCGGCGAAAGCCGGATCGCTCTCTGAAAGCAGCGCAGACACTCTCTTTCCCCGATATTGGCGGATTTTGCAATATCCGCCAGCACGATATTGTCCGTAAAATGATTATGGATGTAATCCAGCATCTTCCTCATGCGAAGATTATCCTGATTCAGCCCTGTTTCTTTGACCATAACCTCATGCGCAAACTGCGAATGCAAAAAGCAGCACATTTTGGAGAGGTTTTCCCTTACCGTAAACTCATATCCGGGCGTCTCATCCGCCATCGCACCAAAAGCGCCGGTGAAATAAGCAATCTCCGCCCTGTTCTCATCGGCCGTCAGCAGAAAGCTGTCAAAAGTTGTGCCGGATATCAGTGGAAGCAGATATTTGGTCGCAAAAACGGTTGTACTGCTCCCCGTCACCAGCATCGGATGGAAAACAAGCGACTGCAGTTCGCACCAGGGCACCGCCGCCGCATAGTGAAGAACATTGGCATTGATGACTAGGCAGTCCCCTATTTCCAGAAAATATGTTTTGGCCGGAATCTGCAATTTCATCTTTCCGTCCCGGCAATATACGATTTCCAATTCTTCATGCCAGTGCCACGGAATATCCCCTCCCGGATAAGCCCGGTATCTTTCGCAATATGCAGCGCATGGAAAAGCGGACGTTCCATGCGGCTGCAGCTCCTTATTTGCCTGATTTAAGTTCAGCCCGCACTTTTGGATTCCCATAGTGTCCCCCTGTTGGTCGGTTTTATTATAGTATACGTCCAAAATCAAGTTGAATCAATTTCAAATGAACGGTATTCTTATGATACATACAAAAACAAAAGGAGTCTCTTATGATTGATTTACACATGCACAGCAGATATAGCAACGACGGGGAATTTACGCCGCGGGAACTGGTGGAAAAATGCACAGCCCAGGGTATCCGCATGATGTCGGTTACCGATCACAACTGTGTCCGCGCCAATACGGAGGCCATAGCCTCAGCAAAAGAAAACGGAATTGCCTATCTGACCGGAATTGAAATAGACTGCACATACGAAACTATGAATTTTCATATGCTTGGATATGGTATCGACTATGTCTCATCCGATTTTGACGCAATCGAAAAACACGTCAGGGAACAGGGCGCAGAAGTTTCCCTGAAAATGCTTGCGAAAACACAGGAACTGGGATTTCATGTGACGGAAAACGAAATGTGGCATCTGTCAAAGGACAGCTACTGGCCGGAGACATGGACCGGAGAAATGTTTGCGGAAGCGCTTCTGTCAAAACCGGAATATACGGACCATCCCCTCCTGCTGCCATACCGCAGCGGCGGAAAAAGAAGCGACAACCCTTATGTAAACTTTTATTGGGATTTTTATGCGCAGGGAAAACCGTGCTGCGCAGAAATCCGCTATCCCGCAATGGCAGAAATCATTGACATCATTCACAGCAATAACGGACTCGCCGTACTGGCACATCCGTATGCCAATCTAAGAGGAAATCATGACATCCTGGAGCGGATCATAAGTCTTGGCATCGACGGAATCGAAGCGTACAGCAGTTATCATTCTCCCATCCAGGCAGACAATACCGCGCTTGCCGCCGGGCAGCATCATTTGTTTACAACCTGTGGCAGTGATTTTCATGGCAAAACAAAGCCCGCCATCCGTTTGGGCATGCATGGCTGTCCGCCTGAAAGGGAAGAAATGCCGCAACACGAAAAGCTCTATGAAAAAGCGCTGCAGTAACAGACCGGATTACCGGATAAAATGTGTGTAGACGCGCTCTTCCTTTTCCGGCAGGCCGTAAGCCTCCTTCCCCAGCGCGATGCTTTTCATCAAAAAGCTCATATTTTCAGCCAGTACACGCATCGTCTGCAGACCTTCCGCATCCTGCTGCGCTTCCCCCACTGCTCTGCCGTGAATGCTGTTCCAGTACTGGCTGGAAGCAACCGGCATCCCGCTGATTGTAAAATATTTGTTCAGCTCATCAAAGGTGGCCGACAGTCCGCCCCTTCTCGCGGCCGTCACACAAGCCCCCACCTTCATCGTTTTATCAAAGTGTGTGCTGTAAAACAATCTGTCCAGAAATGCCACCAACGTTGCATTGGCCGACGCATAGTAAACCGGACTTCCCACTACCAGTCCGTCACATTCCTCAAACAGAGGCGCCGCTTCATTGACTGCGTCGTCAAACACGCATTTCCCGTTGCGGCCGCAGCTCCCACAGGCGATGCAGCCTCTGACTGCCTGCGCGCCCACCTGTATCATCTTTGTTGCAATCCCATTTTTTTCGAACACTTTCTGCATCTCCTGCAGCGCAATATAAGTGTTGCCCTGTGCATGGGGAGAACCATTCACCATCAGTACCTTCATTCCTATCATCCTTTCTATTTCCCATCCACCTGCTTACGGTTTCTTTCTTTTTTATCATACATGCCCGGCCGACCTGCCGTCAAGCGCCATATGCCTTACACCAGGATAAACGCATATATTAACATTTTAGGAACATGCAGAATCGGTTATCGTGGGCACTGCCCGGCATAATTTCTGTGTGTACGCCGGGCAGGAAAGATAGCATTTTCTAATAGTCCGCGCGTGTTGTTCCGGGGGCTGCGACGCAGACGGACCGGACGCGCCATCCGGGCGCGGGCGGCCTTTTCCGGACCTCCCTGTCCGGAAACTGCTGTCTGTGGGCGGACAATAAGAAAATGCTATCTTTCCTGCAAAGTCGCACGCACAGAGATTTATGCCTGACAGCTTCTGCAGAAATGCCGAAAATACAAGGGAAAGAAACGCTCTTTTTCGTGGTGAGTGTTTCATTTTACGGAAACATTTTTACATGGGCGCTCACTACGGCTGTCACACAAATGTTTATCATTTGTTCATTCATGCGTTTGTCATGGCCTTACACAATACCCGCCGCCATCCGGCGCTCCTCAAAAGCGTATCGGTTCCACTGACTCGTCAAGCGGCTGCATTTCATATTCCGGAAGGTTATCCAGCAGTTCTTCAAGGCACAGTCCTGTACTGTATACTACGTCATGCGCCAGCATAATTACTTTTTTGCGTCCAAGCGTCGTCTCCACGCCATTGGCAGCCAGCTCTTCCGGCTCCGCGTCCCCCAGCGCATCTTCCAGACTGGCATTCCAGTCGTAATAGATATAGCCCCGGTCCGTCATTTCCTCTATGATTTTCCCGCTTACATTTTTATTATAGCTGTTTCTGCTTCCGCCGGGAAAACGGAACAGCTTCACATCTACACCCGTCACCTCGTACACCGTCTGGCGCGCCGCTTCAAAATCTGCAATGTAGCTGTCCACACTTGCATAGACTTTCTCATAGTCGTGGGTATCACAGTGGATACCGATGGTATGTCCCTCGGCTACGATACGGCGTGCCATCTCCGGATGCTTTCTCACATTTTCCCCGACGAGGAAAAAAGTCGCATGAATCCCACGCTCCTTCAGAATATCCAATACTCTGCCTGTGTTTTCCGCAGACGGTCCGTCGTCAAAAGTCAGGTACATCGTCTTCGGCTGGAAGTAATATTCAATCCCCTGCACGATTCCGGCGGCAATCTGTTCCTGATATTCGTCCGTCGTCAACCGCGCCCGCTCCCCGGCATTGGACAAAAATCCTGTTTCGATCAGGCAGGCCGGCATCCGTGTCTTTCCCGTTACGTGGAAATCGGCGTCTCCCCGCAGCTCCCGTTCCACAGTTTCGGCTTTTCTTGCCGTCTGCTGCCGCAAGAGCTGCGCCAGCCTTTTGTTGTCCCGCAGCGTATCCGTGCCTTCGTACCATACTTCCATGCCGCTTACCTCTTCGTCCTCGGAAGCGTTCTGGTGGATACTCACATAAATATCCGCACGCGCTGCATTCGCCATTCTCACCCGGTCCTCTTTCGCCACATAGGTATCGTCTTCCCGCGCCATAATGACTTCATATCCCAGCGCTTCCAGTTTATCACGTACCCGCTTTGCAATGGCCAGATTTATGTTTTTCTCCTGTATACCGGCCCTTTCACAGCCTTCATCTTCTCCGCCGTGACCTGCGTCGATAAACACAACCGGTATATCCGACGGCTCAATCAGCATTCCCGCCGCTCTCAGCTCGCTGACCATCCCATCCATCGCATATCCTTTCAGGGCAGCGCCCGGGCTTTTCTCCAAAGGCACCTGCTTTGATGCTGCAGACACCTGAAGAACAGGCAGATGCCGCAGCAGAAAAACGCCCAGACAGACAAGAAACACCGCTGCCGCCACAGACAAGATACGCTTCGTGATTCTGTTCCTCTTTTTTCTTCTTCTGCTGCGGCGCCTGTCGTGTCTCAAATGCGTTTTTCTCCGGTACATTCTATGATACTCCTCTCCTGTCATTGCACAACCCCAAAGGGATCTCACAAACGACAACGCTTTGACGTTTGTGACAATTCCAGAATACACAGACGCAGCATCAGAATATCATCATTTTTGTATCAGATTTTCATCATTTTTGCATCATTTTTGCATCATCCTTCCGCACCGGAAACCCTTATCACTTCGAAATCTTGAGAAACAGCTCATTGATTCCCTCATAAAATCCTACCGTCACTACGGTGCTTTCCTCCCCCATGCCCGGGAACACATATTTTTTATAAAAAGGCGTTGTTTCCAGCAGCGGATTATCCGATTCATACGGCATGGGACTGCCAAGTCCTACATAACGGCTCCACGCATCCGCCACACGGTCCGCATCAATATTCTCCCATAAAAGAGGCGTTCTTACATAAAATTCATAAATCTTTCCGTCATCGGCATCAATGTAGGCATCGATCAGCCGATTTTCTTTATTGGCATTTTTCTGGCTGTTGGACAGGCTTATTTTCCATACTGCGATATTATTTCTCGGTTCCAGCACATCAATGGCAGAATAAAGAGACGCGTCATAGGATGCCTCTTCCACCTCCCTGATTTCCTCCGGCAGGATACCCGCCTCTTTCAGAGCTTCCAGTCCTGTATTGCATGTCTCATAGATCTGCTCGTTTGTAATCTCCCCGCCTGAAGGCCCCCTATAATTCACCACAAAAGCGTAGGAACCGTCCAATTCCTCATACTCCACTGTCTGCAGCCCCGTATGTGTCATGGCGTTCTGCTCACTTTCGGGAAGTATCTGGCTGCTCAGGCAGCGGGAGAGTATGTATAGCTTTTCATTGGCATTCAGCTCATAGCGGTATCCTTCTCCGGCACGCTCTACCGTTTCCGCATAGATTTCTCCCATAAGGCTTTTATCCTGATAACGCGCCAGCGCTTCCGGTCCCCAGACAGACAGTATGACAGAACACACCGCCAGCGCAAGAAAAGCGCCTTCTTTGATCCGATCGTTCATTCCGGCTTCTTCGCTCCTCTCTCTCCCTGCAGGCTGGCGACGCCATCTGCCCTCTGCTGCTCTTCTTGCGCAGGCTGTTGCTTACCATCCTGTATCTGCCCTCCCGCGGTCTGCGCCTTTGATGGTTCTTTTGCCTGCTGCCCTGCGGTCTGCGCCTCCAATAATTCCTGTGCCTGCTGCCCCGCGGTCTGCGCTCCCGGCTGTTCCTGTATCTGCCCTCCCGCAGACCGCTGCGCCGTCCTGATCGGTTTCATCCGCCGGGCGCCCGGCTGCCGTTTGTGCGGGCCCGGCCTTCTGACCGTTTGTCCGGACGCTGTGCCTGCCTCTCCGGGAAGCACAAAGCTGAAACAGGATCCCTCCCCGGCCCTGCTTTCAATCCGCAGCTCGCTGTGATGGATTTTCAATATTTCCACACAAAGCGCAAGGCCCAGGCCTGCGCCGTTTTTACTCCTTGCACGGGATTTATCCACCATATAAAACGCCTTTGTAATCTTGCGCTGTTCTTTCTCCGGAATACCGATTCCGTAATCCCTGACGGCAAAACGGTAACCGCCATCCAGCGCAGAGCCGCTCACCTCAATACGCCCGCCCGGTTCCGACGCTTTGCAGGCATTGTCAATTAAATTGACAAGCACCGTTTTAATCAGGTTGACCTCCGCAAGAATCTCTCCTTTTTCACAGCGAAAACAAAACGCCATGTCTCTTGCGCCTGTAAACATATCCTTTAAATACTCAAACACCGTCTCCGCGGGAATCCTCTGCAGATCCGGTTCGGTTTTTCCGGCAACAAAAATGTCCAACAGGCGGAAAGACATGGCTTCCAGCCTTTTTCCCTCCGTATAAATATAATTTGCGGACATAAAACTGTTTTCCTCATCCAGTTTATGGGAACGCAGCATATCCGCATAGCCGATAATTGCCGTCAGCGGCGTTTTCAGTTCATGGGCAAAAGCGCCCATAAACTCTTCCCGGGCCTCAATTTCTTCCTTCAGCCTTTCAATGTTTTTCTCCAACGCTTTGGCCATTTTATTAAAATCCCGCGTCAACTGTCCCAGTTCATCCCGGCTGACCTGTTTCGCCCGATAGGCATAGTCTCCCGCCGCCATCCGCTTGGCCGCCCTCGTCAGCAGCCGCACAGGTTTGGTCATAAAAGAAGAAATAAAATGCATGATCAGCATGGCAATCACCAGCACCACAAGCATCACCTGACGGTACAGGGAAAAACCCATAGCACGCTCCGTAAACACTTCCGAAACATCCTTCATCATTTCCAGATAGAGTATACGGTCCAGTGCATTGACAGAAATCGCGGTATGTATAAAATATCTGCCTCCGTTTTCAATGACACAGTAGGACTTCATGTTTTCTCCGGTCTGCGCAAGCAGCCCGTCGTCCGCCGCAAACCCTTCGCTCGCATACAACACCTTTTTCTGCTCATTGGAAATCCGCAGAAGACGGCTCGTTCCCCTTCCTCCCGTTTCCAAGTTGGAGGCGATCTCCTCCACAGTGCTGTCCGGCAGCATTCCATATTTGGCCGGCACACTGAGAGCCGCCGTCTCAAACGCAAAGCGCAGGATACTGCTCTCATCCTGCGCCTGTCCCACCTCGCGCGCCAATGACATTTCAAACACATAATTCACCAGATAATAGCCCGAAAAGCCAAGCGCCAGCGCCACGACAATCATCATCCACAGCAACAGTTTCAACGAAAATTTCATTCAGATACCTCTAGGCGGTAGCCAACCTTGTACACTGCCACCAGGCTGTGCTCCCATCCAAGCTTTTTACGCAGCCGCTGGACGTGCAGATCCAGTGTACGGCTGTCTCCATAGTATTCCTCTTCCCACACCTTTTCGTAAAGCGTCTCCCGGAACAGCGCTACATTTTTATTCCTGATAAACAATACCAGCAGGCCGAATTCTTTATTGGTCAGCGTTACCGGCCGACCGGCTTTCGTTACCCTGTGGGCCTCCATATCCACTGTCACATCCCCGGCTTTCAGCTTCTGTTCCGTTTTATTATAACGGCGCAGCACCGCCTCCACTCTGGCCACCAGTTCCACCACATCAAACGGCTTTACCAGATAATCGTCCGCTCCAAGTTTCAGCCCCTTGACACGATCCTTTACCTCATGTTTCGCCGTAATAAAGATCACCGGAATCCCTAAGGGCCGTATGTATTCCATGATATCATAGCCGTCCGCACCCGGCAGCATGATATCCAGCAAAATCAAGTCATATGTCTCATTTTCAATCTTATCCAACGCTTCCAGACCATCCAGCGCCGTGCTGCACTGGTAGCCTGCGGAGGACAGATTCAAATCGATCAAATCGCAAATCGGTTTCTCATCATCCACAATCAATATCTTAATCATCTTCCGTTTTCCATCCCCAGTATGCCCGCGCCTTTTTAATCAGCGCTTCCATCGTATCATCCTCGCTGCACCGGTACCTTCTCTTAATATCCGTATCCGCCGAAAATTCTCCGGTTCTCTGATAATAGACCGAATAATCACTCTCCACAATAATCTGTCCCGCATCGTTTTCATAGCTGTATCTGGCCAGTATGACGATATCCTTCAGCCCGTCCCCGTCAATGTCCTGGCAGTTAATTCCTTTGAGCGCATACAGATTGTCATAATTTCCCATCGGCTGCAGACTGGATATGATATTACCATCTTCGTTTACCACATAAACCATAAAAATATCAAAGCTGGCTACATGATATACGCCCGGCACGATTTTCAGCCGCCCCAGCTTTCCAAACATTCTCGTGTAATACTGCTCGTCAATGATTTTCAGTCCCTTTTCCAGCAGCTCGTCCAGGGTGGTCGCCGTATATAAAAACTCGGTGGAATGCCCGTCTCTGACGAAAGCAGTGACCAGCTCCGTGTTTTTATTCATCCCAAAACGGTTAATCTGGTCTGCGATCCGGTAATCTCTGTAAAACCCAGGATTGTCAGCGCTCTGAAACAGCACGTCGCCGACCCGGTACGGTTTGCCCGCATAAGGACCCGTCACATTCACGCAGGTCGTAAGCAGCACCACGTCCATACGTCCGTCTCTGTTCAAATCCTCAAATACGATCGCGGCAATGCCCCTGTTTGGCTGTTTCATCTGTCCCTGTATCCGGTTATTCGTCTCAAGCTGGTCTGTTCGGTAGACAATCCTGCCGTCTCCATCGGCAAAGAACAGCGCCAAACGGGCATATGTCTCATCAAAGGCGGGGATCATCCAGACTTCCCCAAATCCATCCATCACAATCGGAAAAATCTGGTCTTCCACCACCCGGAATCCGTTTTCTGCAATCTCCGTCCGGTATTCTGCAGCCCCCAGGCGCCCCCTGTATTCCTCATATTGGGCTGATACATTCTCCTTTTCCGTCTCCTCCTGCGCCCATACCCGCAGAAAAGGGCACGACAGCGCCGCCAGACATAACAGCGCCGCCAGAATTCTTCTGTATTTCAAACGATCCTCTCTTTCTCCATCAGGCAAAGAAGGCAGGCACAACGGTGCGGTAATTCAGCCGAACTGTTCCGCAATTTCCTTCAGCCTGTCAGGATATGCCTTTCTGAACTGTTCATAGGTCATGTTTTTTCCCGCAATCTCTCTTCCCAGCTCCACTAGAAAAACCGGAATATCTTCTACCAGCATATTGGCAAGATCGCAGCCAAACTGTTCCTCACCCAATGCCTGGCTGCCGCCCTCATAGACCGCAAATGAAAATTTAGGCCCGTCCGGCGTAGGTTTTTTGCCGCCGCGGAAACCAAGCGCGCCGATCTGATGCGCAGAGCACGACGAAGGACAGCCTGAAATATGGATTCTCGGCAATACGCCGTCCGCAAACTTCTCCTTCTTCACCTCTGCAAGACAGGCAGCCAACAGTTCCTGGGATTTGCCGATCCCTACCTGGCAGGTAGAAGCGCCGATACATGCCACTGACCGCTCAAACAGCGTTTTTGCGCCATCCGCCGTCACCGACAGCACTTTTTTTGCCTCTCCGCCCGTCAGATTTATGATATACATACCTTCATCCGGCGTAATACGTACCTTTACATCCTGCATACCGCGAATCGTCTCATATAATGTCCGGAAAAATGCGGGAGCCGGGTTGCCGCCGTAAGGGTGATAGGATACGGCATACAATCCGTCCTGTTTCTGTCTGAACACCCGCCCGTCATGTATTTCACCGCCGCCCGCTTTCGATACACCGCACGCCGATACTGTGATATCCATACCGCCCCGCGCCAGATTTTCCCTGACATTGTCCTCAAACACACGCACAATGCCGTCCGCACCCAGCGTATTTTGCAGATAACGGGTTCTGGATACGGCTCTCTTTTCATATTCCCCGTATTTGGTAAACAAATCTACCATCGCTTTGATATAATATAATATTTTTTCCGGCGCCACGCCTTCGGCTGCCTTGACGCCCATCCTGGGATTACTCCCAAGTCCTCCGGCCACATACACGGTAAAGCTGCCATCGGACTGTGCCACGAATCCCATATCACGGAATGTTGCATGTGTGTCATTCTTGACGCCATTATCAAAACAGATCTTCAGTTTCCGGGGAAGTTTAACCCGTTTAATCAGCCCCAGCACATAGTCTGCCGCTTCCTGTGCATATGGCAGCACATCAAAACACTCTCCCACTTCCACACCGGAAAGCGGCGAACACATCACATTTCTTGGGAAATCCCCGCCGCCGCCTCTTGTGATAATGCCATGGTTAAAAGCCTCCTCAATCAGCCTGCACACCGTTTCCTCCGTCAGATCATGAAGCTGCACGCTCTGGCAGGTCGTCAGATGCACCCTCTCTATCTTATGTTTTTCAATGCTGTCCGCAATAAAACACAACCTCTCCCTGTCAATCTCTCCGCCCGTCAGACGCAGACGCAGCATGCTGCGCTCTCCACCTCTCTGCGCGTAGCTGCCGAAACCGCCTGAAAACGATTTGTACTGGGGTACCGTCACTTCTCCCGCATAGAACTTTCTCGTCATTTCGTGAAATTGTTTCAAATCTTCCCTAAATTCATCCACATGATTTTTTGCCATAGTCACCCTCTGCCGTCTTTATTTCCATTCATTTGCCATCTCATAGAAATGGTAATACATTCCCTTTTTCTCCATCAGCGTCTCATGATTTCCCTCTTCCACAATGCCTTCCTCTGTCAGCACCATAATTCTGTCCGCATTGCGGATGCTGGACAGTCTGTGCGCAATGGTAAGCGTCGTCCGCCCCCTGGCCAATTCGTCCAAAGAACGGGCCACCGCATACTCGCTTTCATTGTCCAGTGCGGAAGTGGCCTCATCAAGAATGATAATGGGCGGGTTTTTCAGAAATACTCTGGCGATACTAAGCCGCTGCTTCTGTCCGCCGGACAGTTTCACGCCCCGTTCGCCCACATACGTATTGTATCCATCTTTCAGCATTTTTATAAACTCGTCCGCGCCTGCCCGCTTCGCCGCTTCCCGCACTTCCTCCAAAGAAGCGCCCGGCTTTCCATAGGCAATATTTTCGTACACCGTGCCGGAAAACAGGTATACATCCTGCTGCACCATACCGATATTCCGGCGCAGGCTTTTTAACGTAAATTCCCTGATGTTCCTGCCGTCCAGAAAAATATTGCCTCCCGTGACATCATAGAACCGCGGAATCAGATTACAGAGCGTCGTCTTTCCGCCGCCCGACGGTCCTACGACCGCCACTTTTTCCCCCGCATGAATATCCAGATACAGGTTATGGAATACCTGATTGTGATCGTCGGGATATTCGAAGCTCACATTTTCAAAACGAATGTTGCCGGAAACCTCCCGCAGCTCCTTTGCGCCAGGTTCGTCAAATATCTCAATATCCGCGTCCATAATCTGCAAAAAACGCTCAATTCCTGTCATTCCCCGCTGGAACTGTTCCGTAAACTCAATAATACGGCGTATTGTAGCCAAAAGCGTAGTCACATACAATACAAACGCCACCATATCCCCCGGCAGGATTTTCCCATCCATCAGAAAATACCCGCCGCAAACCATGACGGCCAGATACATCAGCCCGTCAAAAATACGCGTCGATGTGCTGAAATATCCCATAATCCGATACGTACGCTTTTTAATTTCCAGAAATTCCTGATTTCCTTCTGCAAATCTGGCATTTTCCATCTCTTCATTGGCAAATGCCTTGACTACCTTCTGCCCTAAAAGGCTGTCCTCAATTCGGGCGTTCAGCTCGCCGATCTGCTGCCTTTGTCTGGCAAAATTCTGCTTGACATAGCGGTTAATCCGTATGCAGACGATTGTCATCAATGGCACAAATAAAAAAACGGTTATGGTCAGTATCAGATCAATCCTCGCCAGGATACAAAAGGAAAACAGAATTTTCAGACCCGCAATAAAAAATTCTTCCGGGCAATGATGGGCAAACTCTGTTACGTCAAACAGATCATTGGTAATACGCCCCATGATCTGTCCCACTTTTGTATTATTAAAATAAGTATTGGAAAGTTGCTGCAGATGTGCGTACGCATCCGCCCGCATATCCGTCTCAATCCGCGCGCCCATCACATGCCCGATATTCGCCATATAATAATTGGCTCCCGCATCCACAATCCGCAGTACAAAGTATACTGCCGCAAATCCCCCTATCATCCGGGCCGACAGCAAAGCCACATCCTCCTGCGCCGTATTGGTGATCTGCCGGATCAGCAGCGGCAGCACGATCTCACAGACGCTTGTCAGCGCCGCGCAGGTTAAATCCAGCGCCAGCGTCCCTCTGTATGGGCCAAAATAACGGAGAAACCGCCTGCCAAGCTCCCTTGTTGTATAAGTCTTTTCTTCCATGGTCATTGATTCTTCAGTCTTTCAATCTCTTTCTGCAGTTCACTAAGCTTTGCCATCGCTTCATCCAGCTCCTTCTGTTTGCCTGCCGCTTCCTCCTGCGCCCTGGCTTTTTCCTGCGCTTCCTCAATTTTTTTCCGTTCCAGATACCCCGTTACCATAGCCGGCTGTTCGATCGGTTCCCGGTCTTCAAAAAAGCTGGGATCGATCTGTACCCGGTAGTCTTCCTCACGCAGCACATATTCTTTCCGCTTCGTCTGCGCAGAATTTTTGCCCGACGCTTTGCCAGACGTTACCTCCTGATCCGCTTTCCGATGTGCACTGTGCCGTCTTCTCAGCGCCTGCCTTCCTGTCGCCGTACGGCCGTTGTCTTCCTCGTCCCCGTCATCATATTCGTCTTCGTCGTCTTCCTCATCCTCATACGCTTCTTCCTCGTATTCCCCGTCATCGCTGTCATATTCCCCGTCGTCTTCGTCGTCATTGTACGCATCCCTGCGGATCCCTTTCAGTGTCACCGCCAGCATGACAAGTATCACGATAATGACCGCCCCTATGACTGCCAGCTTGATCACAAACGGACTCTGGTGAAGGCCTCTGTATCCCTCCTCCGGCTCCCCGGCTTCTTTTTCCAGTTCTTCCGTCTCCTGCGTTTGCAGCTCCGCCGCATTCACATACTCGCCCGATACGTATCCTGTCTTACCGTCTATCTCTACCTGATACCAGCCGTTGTCCGTCTCTCCCGTAATGAGCAGCACCGTGTCATGGCCGGCTTTTGTCACCACATCATATTCCCGGCCCGGTCCGGAGCGCACATTCAGGGAAGAATCCGACGTGATCGTTCCCTGCATCTGTACTTCCGTCACTGTAAAATCCGTATCCGCATACACGGTGGCGCAACAGAGAAAGAAGGCCGTGCACAAAAGCGCCATACCCATGGCGCATCTCATGAACCGGCTGTCGTGCAGTCTATTTATCTTCATGATTTAATACCTCCGTTTTTCATAGTATACCATTTTATTCCTCATTAAGAAGTATTATTTCCAAAAAATTTACGATTTCTTAAGATTCTTGCACCTTTTCATACCCATCCAGAAAATAATGGCTTTCCCCGTCCTTTTTATAACCGATCACTTTATTCAGATTCACATTTTTTACACTGTTGAAAATGTTTTGTTCTATTACGTCACTTGCGCTGCGAAGCTGCCTGACCAGCGCTTTCATCTCATCCCGTTTTGACTTTTTTTCGCCTTCCTGTGCGGCGCAGCTCTCCGTAAACCTGCAGGCGCACCGGATAAAGCGCAGACCATTATAGTCGCGCCACGCTTTTATGGCATCTTCCTTAATCAGATACATTGGCCGGATGAGCTGCATCCCGGCAAAATTCTGGCTGTGAAGCTTTGGCATCATCGTCTCGATCTGTCCGCCGTACAGCATCCCCATCAGGATCGTTTCTATCACATCATCAAAGTGGTGCCCCAGCGCAATCTTATTGCAGCCAAGTTCCCTGGCATTACTGTATAAATACCCGCGCCGCATTCTGGCGCACAGATAACAGGGACCGTTCTCCACCTCCGATACAATATCAAAAATTTCCGTCTCAAATACGGTCAGCGGAATCCCCAGCAGCTCCGCATTGCTGCGGATCAGCTGCCAGTTTTCTTCCCGATAGCCCGGGTTCATCAAAAGAAACACCAGATCAAAATTGTTGCGGCCATGCTTTTTCAGCTCCTGGAACAGCTTCGCCATCAGCATGGAGTCCTTGCCGCCGGAAATACAGACCGCAATCTTATCCCCATCCTGAATCAGCTCATATTCCCGCACCGCTTTTGTAAAGCGGCACCATATGTTTTTTCTGTATTTTTTGATAATACTGCGCTCAATTTCTTTCGTCCGTTCCGTCATAACCTCTCCCGCCGTTTTTCCGGTCCGCATTCCTTACAGGAAAATATATTTGCAGACAAACAATACCGCAAGCACATACATAAGCGGCGTAATCCGTTTCGCTCTCCCGCAGAACAGATTGATCACCACATATGAGATAACGCCAATCGCGATGCCTTCGGAAATGCTGTACATAAGCGGCATAGCCAGCACACACAGATATGCCGGAACAGCCTCCGACACATCGTCAAAATCCACCTTCACAATAGCGGACAGCATCAGAAACCCTACAAAAATCAGCGCCGGCGCAGTTGCAAACCCTGGGATAGCCGTAAAAATCGGCGCGAAGAAAATCGCCACCAGGAATAAAAGACCCGTTACCATCGACGCCAGCCCCGTCCTCGCGCCTGCGCCGACGCCTGCGGAACTTTCCACAAAAGTCGTCGTAGTGGATGTACCGAATACCGCGCCTGCGGAAGTGGCAATGGCATCCGCCAGCAGCGCGCTTTTGATTCTCGGCAGCTTTTCATTCTCATCAAGCATATCCGCCTTCGTGGCAACGCCGATCAGCGTGCCGATGGTATCAAACATGTCCACAAACAGAAACGCAAACACGATTACAATAAAATTGGTAACGCTGACATTGGAATAATCACCCATAAAGCACTGTCCGAATGTCTTTCCGACCGCCGTGAAATCCGTCAGCGCAAATGTCGGATACAGAGAATAAAAACCCGCATCCGGCGTAACCACATAGATACCGCATGCCTGACAAATCATGCCGAGAATCCATGTCGCCACGATTCCGACCAAAATAGAACCTTTTACCTTCTTTACATAGAGAACAGCGGTAAATAACAGTCCGGCCAGCGCCAGAATGGCACAAATGCCTTCCGTATGAAAAGCGCCTGTAAAATCGACATAGGATAATAATGTGGAATCATTATTCACTACAATATGCGCATTCTGCAGTCCGATAAAGGCGATAAACAGACCGATTCCCGCGCTGACTCCCTTTTTCAGCGTACTGGGAATGGCATTGAAAATGGCCTCTCTTACATTGGTCAAAGACAGCACTATAAAGATCAGACCTTCGATAAATACGGCCATTAACGCCACACGCCAGTCATATCCCCAGCCCACGCATACCGTATACGCAAAATATGCGTTCAATCCCATGCCGGGCGCCAGTGCAAACGGATAATTCGCAAGAAGCGCCATGGCCGCCGTGCCGACAAAGGACGCCAGACAGGTTGCAATCAGCACCGCCGTAGCATCCATGCCCGCTGCAGACAGCAGGCCAGGATTCACAGCCAGGATATAAGCCATCGTCATAAATGTGGTAATCCCGGCCACAACTTCCGTTCTGACATTCGTATTGTTTTCACTCAGTTTAAATAGTTTCTCCATCCTTTCCTCCTCCTGGCGCATCTGCTGCGCCATTGTGCGGCTCCAGCAACGCCGTCTGCCGTCATAACGCATCCGCCTGCTGTCCGCTGTTTACTTCCCCGCGTTTTTGCGCCTATTTCTCCATAAAGGCATGCAGTACGTTGACTCCCGCCGCCATCTTTTTCAAACGGGACAGTTCCTTTTTCATATACTGTTCCAACTGCGCCGCCTCTTCAGAGGAAAATCCCTCGTTCACGGTCAGCGTACAGTCCGGGATTCTGCCTTCCGCATGGCGTCCTGCGCCGTCAAAAGATACAAACGCATATTTCTTCCCGTTTTTATGGAATACCTGCGAAACTGACAGATTGAGTGTGTCCTCTTGCATTCTGCTCCACCTTCCTGGCTGCCGGTAATCAGCCTTTTTCGTTTACGGAAACTTCACAATTCCCGCGTTCCTGGCTGCCGGTATTTTCAAGCATAGCATACATTTGCGCAAAAAGAAATATGCAATTCTATTGCCTCACGACAAACGCATGAATGAACAAATGATAAACATTTGTGTGACAGCCGTAGTGAGCGCCCATTTGCCAAATTGACAGTTTCGGTATCAGCTCCTGCCTGGTTCTGCGCAGTTTTCAGATAAAAGAACTTGTCAGGATTTCGCAAGATAAATCATTCACACACCGGGCAAAAGTACAATTTCGCGAATTTGTATGCCATTTTCGGACAAGAATGTCCGCCACTGTCATACAAATTTGCGAAAACTGTCTTTTTTACGGTGCATGTCATTGATTTATTTTGCGAAATCGAAAGTAAAGTATTGTCCTGAAAAACTGCGCAGACTGCCCGGCATAAATTTCTGGGCGGGCGGCTTTGCAGGAAAGATAGCATTTTCTGCCCGGCGTACGCACAGAAATCTATGCCGGACAGCGCCCAGGATAACCGATTCTGAATGTTCATAAAATGTTAACACATGCGTTTGTCGTGCGATTGCCTTTCCTCACTGCGCAGTATATACTGAAAACAACGCCGGGGCTATATCCGGCTGATCAGTTTTGCATAAGGAGATAACAAATGAACACACTCTCTTCCATCAAATGGGGTTTTCTAGGCTGCGGAAAAGTTGTGGAGCAAAAAAGCGGAAGCGCATTCTCTCAAATATCCGGCAGCTCCGTCCACGCGGTTATGAGACGCAGTCTGTCTGCGGCGCGTGACTGCGCCCTAAAATTCTCAGCGCCCTGCTGGTTCGACCGGGTTGACGATCTGCTCGCATCAGACGTCGACGCCGTTTATATTGCGACGCCGCCGGGCCTGCATTATGAACAGGCGATGCAATGCTGCGCCGCCGGAAAACCCATCTACATCGAAAAACCGCTCGCAAGAAATTATACGGAAGCGAAAGCGATCGTAAACGCCTTCGTCCAAAAGAATCTGCCCGTCTATGCGGGCCATTACCGCCGCGCCCTGCCACGCTTTCTGAAAATCCGCAGGCTTCTGGCACAGGAGCGGATCGGCAGACCCTGTGCCGTAAATTTTTATTTAAACCGCATTTTTTCACGGCGTGAAGCACAGCAAACGTGGCTTTACAACCCCGCCTTATCCGGCGGCGGTAAATTTTATGATATTGCGCCCCACACCGTCGATATCATTCACTATCTGTTCGGTACGATTCGGGAAATCAACGGATATGCCGTCAACAGCGGGACGGAGTGCCCACTGGAAGACCATGTCGTATTTTCTTTCCGCACAGACACAGATATCATCGGCTGCGCCGCCTTCAACTGCATATCCGACCGTAAAGACGACCGCATGATCGTAACCGGAACGAAAGGCACGCTGGAATTCAGTATCCATGGCCGGCATGACATTATCATTCATGAGTATCGCACGGGGGAAACAGAAGTTTTAGAGATACCGGACCCCAAAATTGTGGAAGGTCCGATGATCGAAGCCGTCATCCGGCATCTTTTGGGACACGGCGGAGAACCCTGTATGGGCCAGGACGCCCTGCCGACCTATCAGGTAATCGACAGCATTCTTACCGGATTCTACCATGGCCGGGAAAACGGTTTTTGGAATCATCCGCAGCGGTGGGGATAAGGCAGCGACACACGGAAATCAATTTTGCGCTCACTGGCACAAATAGATTGATAAGCGTTCCATTGTGAAGGATATTAGAAGCTCTTAGTGTTCTGCCCTCTGTCAGCAGTTTCCGGACACGGATGTCCGGAAAAGGCCGCCCGCGCCCGGACGGCGCGTCTGGTCCGTCTGCGTTAAAAATTCCGCTGCGTTTTCAGGACACTTAGAGATTCTTATATCCGTAATCTGGAACACGAATGAATCTATTTGTGCCAGTGAGCGCAAAATTGGTTTCCGTGGCAGGGACGGCTCCATTCTTGTGATTTCCGTATTTCTATGGTATCATTTTGTCAGGCGGCAGCGCCGCAGTAAAAATTAAGAGAAAACCGGAGAATAGAAATTTCCATGGAAAATTTTGACACACTTCCCAGAGATACTGCCCAAAAGGCAGAATATTGTAGGGAAAACAAAAAAGAAAAAGAGCGCCCCCTTAAAATTCTGGTTGCGGAAGACGTGGAATTAAATGCGGAAATTCTGATTGAGATTTTAGCAATGAAAGGGGTTGCCACCGCCTATGCCGAAAACGGAGAACAGGCTCTGGAATTATTCCGCAATTCCGCAATCGGTGAATTTGATTTGATCCTGATGGATATGCAGATGCCCGTTATGGACGGCTGCACCGCGTCCAGGGCAATCCGCAGCCTCGACCGCACAGACGCACAGTCCGTTATCATTTACGCCTGCACTGCCAACTCATGCGGGGAAGATCAGGAATTGGCCATACAGAGCGGCATGGACGGCTTTCTCGAAAAACCGATCGACGTCCCTTCGCTCCTGGAAAAAATGAAAACCCCATAAGGCAGGCGGAGGCAGGGCGTCCATTTAACGAATGCCGCGAGGGTCAAAAACCCCGACTTGGCCGCGTTGCAATTGACGCCCCGTCAGCCTGCTGCGGGGTTTTTTGACTGTCTTTATCCGCGCCTTCCTTTTTCCACGGCGCCAAACAGACGGATTTTTTCTGCAGTCACTGCTTTCACCGCCTCTATCTCATAGGGAATGAGCCCTGTCATCGTCTTCTCACCCGCTGCCAGACCCTTTTCCAAACCGGCCCTTCCGGCTTTATCAATGTCCGTAAAAATATTGATCTTGGCAATGCCAAGCTCCACCGCTCTGCGGAAATCATCATCCGCCAGGCCGGAACCGCCATGCAGCACCAACGGCAGATTTGTCTTTTGCGAGATCGCATTAATGCGCGCAAAATCCAGTTTCGGCACAAACGCGTAATCACCGTGCGCGTTGCCCACTGCAACGGCCAGCGCGTCGACGCCTGTCCGTCTCACGAAATCCGCCGCCATATCCGGATCCGTAAAGTAATCGCTTGGATTTTCCAGTTTTCCTGTACCCGCATTGTCTCCCACATGCCCCAGCTCGCCTTCTACGGTAGCGCCCATGGCATGACAGATCTCCGCCATCCGTGAAATCATCTCCACATTTTCTTCATAGGAGGCTGTGGAGCAGTCGTACATCACGGATGTAAAGCCCAGCTTCAGCGCCTCCATACACCGTTCAAAGGTCAGGCCGTGATCATAATGCACGCATACGGGAACGGATGCTTTGCGCGCCATGGGGATCACATACTCCGCCACACGTTCCAGCTCCATCACAGGAAGCAGGACTTCCGCCGTGCCTATCATGACCGGCGCCTGCAGCTCCTGCGCCGTCTCGATAACGGCTCTGGCCATTTCCACATTAACCGCATTAAAAAATCCTACCCCATAGCCCCCTTTTCGGGCAGGCAGCAGTATATCATTCATATTTACAAGCATAGCTGTTTTCCTCCTGTCGTCTTGTCTGCCGCTGCGCAGACTCCCGCTTCTTTGTCAAGATTTTTTCCATCCGGCGTCAATCTTTTTTTCCAACTCATCCAGAGAACTGATACCGCTCAAGGCATCGTAGCACGCCACACAGGCCGCCCCGGCCGCAGTGGACAACTGCATACACCGTTCTACGGATTTCCCATTCAGCATGGCGGTCAGAAATGCGGCGATGCTCGTATCTCCGGCTCCGGTCGCCGACCTTACACAGTCCGGAAGATAGCTGTGCTCAAATCCCTCCCGGCCCCGCCACTCTTTTGTATCCAGTCCTGCGCGGCGGCTGATGCCGGACAACGCGCCTTCGTCCGCAGTGCGGTAATACATACCGCGCGCACCGCATTTAATCACAACAACCCTGGCGCCGTAAGTCATACACTGCTTGGCAAGCGGGCGTACATCCCTGTCAATATCCAATATTTCCGTGATGTCCCTTCCGGCCGCCGCGCGCTGCCACTGCGTAAAACGCTCATAATCCAGCATATAACACAGTTCTTCCGCACTCGGCACAAAAAAATCCACAAAAGGCAGTGTCCTTTGTAAGATATGGTTCCAATCCGCCGCTCCTGCATCCGATTCCTCGTCTACGGCCGCCAAATCGAGCGAGGTAGCGCATCCCGCCGCTTTTGCTTTCCGAAAAAGCGCTTCCAGCTCCGCACCGCCTTCCTCGTACATTCTGCGCATAATCGGCGGATATCCGAAATGAAACAAATCCGCTCCCTGCAAAGCCTCCTCTGCCACATCCGCTGCACAAAACGTATGGTTTGCACCCGGATGGTGCAGAAAAATACGGTCGATTCCCGGCACAGCCAGCACTACGGTATACGACGTCGTCTCCGAATCCAGACGTATCATGCCCTCCGCCGCGCCATATTTGCGCAAAATGCTGCAGACCATATCGCCAAACGCATCTGTGCCGATTTTTCCCATCAGCGACACGTCGGCGCCCATAATCTTCATGGCAAGCCCCGTATTCGCCACCGCGCCTCCCGTATGCACCTCTGCATTCTCCATGTGGAGCAGCTTGCCCGGAAGCAGCAGCGCCCCAATATCAGTCTCTTTTCTGGCCGGAAATTTGGGCGTGATATCCAGGCAGATATGCCCCGCTACGATTACCTTCTTCATCTTTTAAACCATCCCCATTAAAAGTTTCATAACGTACAACTCCAATGATTCAAAATCACGATTTTCCACACATTTTTTCTGGAACGCATAATCGAACCTGTCCACCTTTTCCTCCAGCATTTTAAATATTGCAAGGCTGGTCTCTAAGTGTTTGTAGCTGTCCGCGTCTTTTGTAGTGCGCATTGCTTTCACATCAAGGCCCACATATTCTCCATGTTCTCCATATCCATTCTCTTTCAGGACTTTGACCTGGTTAAAAGCGGCGCGCAGATTTTCCACGCCAAAGGACTTGTCCTGGTCATATTTAATCCCATTCTGGTCGTTCAGATGGACCGTCATCAGCTTGCCCATTGCCAGCACAAAACCAATCTCATGCGCCGGATCAAGCCCCGCCAGAATGGCATGCGCGCTTTCCAGATTCCCGCCGACTCTCGCCGGATCAATTGTAGCTGCCGAGATTGCCAATACATGACCCATCGTCCCACAGATCGATCGGTCGATCGGCTCATTGGGCTTTGGTGCAATACAGATACGGATTTTTGCATCGTAAGCCGGCATTTTATTGATCAAATCTGAATTTACTCATTTTACCGCTCCCTTCCATACCTTTCATAGGACAGACATATTCTGCCCTGCAGACACCTGTCTTCTGTTTCTCAGCTTCCCTCTTATCCTATCATCAGGCAGCGTTTATTTCCCGCCTGAATTTGCGGTAAAAATATGACAAGTTTGCGGTTTACTGTTATACTGTCTTACACAGGCAAAAAGTCACGGAGCCCCCTGCCCCGGAAAGGAGTCGCCATGGAACGGAATGAATATGAAATTGTCTCTTATAATAATATAAGTTTTCATATATTTATTGTCAATCCTTACAACAGCCATGAAATCAAAGGAACTGACGATACTCTGATCGTCTCCCTACAGGTATCACCGTTATTTTTCTCCCATTATTTTCCACAGATCGAAGACATTGCTTTTGACCATTTCTCTCTGCACACCGGAACGGACGCGCTCTGCTGCGGACAGATCCGCGCTGTTCTTTTTGATCTGGCTTCCGCCTATTACCAGCATGAGGATTATGCTCCTGTGCGCTGCGCTATGCTGGTCAACCGGCTTTTCCTCTGCCTGCTGGACACCCAGACCCACCACGTTGTTCCTCAAAAAGAAAAACAGGCCCGCATCAGCAAAGGACAACGGATGCGCAGGATCATTCGTTACATTGACGAGCATTCTACAGAAAAGCTGCTCCTCTCCGATATCGCACGGCAGGAGCAGCTTGATCTGTACTATTTGTCACATTTTTTCAGGGAATCCTTCGGTATCAGTTTCCAAAGCTATCTGACCAAAATACGCTGCGAACATGCAAGACACCTGCTGCTGACCAACGATTCCCTTCCCGGAATCAGCCTGAGCTGCGGTTTCTCCGACCAGAAATATTTTAAAAAAGGCTTTCTGACCCAGTACGGATGCACCCCAAAAGACTACCGCCGCCGCTTCCGGTCAGCGCATCCAAAGCAGCAGCGCAGAGCCATGCTCACCACGCAGAAATTTCTGTCTGACCGGGACGCTCTGGCTGTGCTGGAAAAGTACCGCTGAACCGCGCACGGACAAACCGTCACTGCAGGCTGGGCCAGTAATCCTGATTGGCTTCGATCAAATCATCCAGAATCTCTTTTGCCACCCCCGCGCTGGGAACAGTTTTGGAAAGCGTCAGCGCCTGCCACAGTTTTTGATAGCTGCGCTCACAGTAAGCCTCTACAACCAGTTTTTCCACTGCCGCCTGCTGCTGCATCATTCCAAGCTGGAAGGTAGGGATATCGCCCTGGCAAAGCGGCTCCGGTCCGTCCGAACCGACCAGACAAGGCACTTCCACCATCGCATGCGGATCAAAGTTGGATATGGCGCCCTTGTTCTCCACAATACAGAGCATTCTTTCATGGGTATTATACGCAATGGCGCGCGCCAAGTCCACGATGAACGCCGCATGATTGTCAATCTCAAACTCTGTGCCGGAAAATTCCCCCGCTTCTATAATGCTGCGGGCAGCTCCGAATACTTTCTTTTCTCTTCCGTCCATCACTTCATTGGCCCTTGTATAATCAGGATCGCTGTGCTCCACCACATAATCCGGATACAGATAATACTTCAAATACGTATTCGGCAGACAGTCCGGCGTTACTGCCAGCAGATCGGCCGCCTTTTTGTGCGTTGCCTGCCAGCTCTCATCCATATGCTGCGTTTCAATGGCTTTCTGCGTCAAATATCCGTTTTTGCTTACATAGTCGATTAGCTGGGCCGTATAATCCGTGCCGTCCTTGTCTTTTACACTTGTCCACCAGCCAAAATGATTCAGCCCATAATACTTCACATCCAGCTCTTTCGGCGTTTTTCCGACAATATAGCTCATGCGCCGCAGCGTTCCCACAGGCATATCGCAGATATTGATAATTTTGGAATGTGGATGCAGCACACGGCACGCTTCAGCCACAATCGCTGCCGGATTGGAGTAATTCAACATCCAGCACTGCGGGCTGTATTTCTCCATATAGGATATTAATTCCATAATATCAGGAATGCTGCGCAGGCCGTACGCAATCCCGCCAGGACCGCACGTTTCCTGTCCTACTACGCCATGGCGCAGCGGAATCTTCTCATCCAGCTCCCGCATGGGGTAACCGCCGCTGCGGATATGCGCCATACAAAAATCCACATCAGTAAACGCTTCTTCGGGATCCGTAGTATAGGAAAACTGTACGTCAGGCGCCACTTTTTTCAGTGCGATTTCCACTGCCCTGGCAATGGTTTCCTGCCTTTCTTTGTTGTTATCGTACAATTTCAAACTGCGGATTGGAAAGCGGTCCAGACTGTCCATCAGCATCATGACAATGCCCGGTGTATATGTGCTGCCGCCTCCTGCGATTACTACAGAAAATTTATCCATCTTAAACCCCTTCTTTCCTTGTATAAGGCTGCCATAAATCCGCAGCCGTTTATTCATGCTCCGTTATGCCAAGCTCCTGGTCCACTGCCTTGCGGACAGCCGTTACCTTCAGCCCGTAGACAACCTGTACATTTTTTCCTTTCTTGATGACAGCCGCGGCTCCGGTCTGGTTTTTGAGCACGTTTTCATCGACAAGCTCAGGATTCTCTAATTCCGTACGCAGGCGGGTATAACAGTTCGTTACTTTTAGAATATTCTCTTTTCCGCCAAGCGCCTGTACGATCGCCGCCGCATCTACCTTTTCCCCTGCGGTTTTTTCTTTGTACTCCGCCTTTGAGTGGAGCTTCATCTCCATGCCCTCGCTTTCCCGTCCCAGTGTTTTCAGATTAAACTTCACAATCAGGAATCGGAAAATCACATAATATAACGCAAAATATACAAGTCCCACGACAATGTACAACGGCCATCTGGTTTTGGCAGTGCCAAGCGGCACATTGTACAACAGGAAATCAATAAATCCGTTCGGTCCGATTGCACGGCAGCCAAGCAGATTTAACGCTACGAAGCTGGAACCGGCCAGAACCGCATGCACGACAAACAACACCGGCGCAACAAACAGGAAACTGAACTCGATCGGTTCCGTAACGCCCGCAATAAAGGAAGTAACGGCTGCCGTCACCAATACGGCTTTGATCTTTTTCCTGTTTTCCTTGCGTGCCGTATGATACATGGCAAGGCAGGCGCCCAGCAGTCCGAACATTTTGGAAATGCCCCGCGCATCCCATATTACGGATGGACTCAGCAGCTGCACAGCTTCATCGGCAATTTCCGCATAATAGATATTACGCGCGCCTTCTAAAAGTTGTCCGCCCACCGTAGCCGTGCCGCCAAGAGACGTATAAAGGAATGGGGTATACACCAGATGATGCAGACCTGTCGGAATCAATAGACGTTCCAGCGTTCCGTATACGAACAGCCCAAAATTACCCGAGCTCTGGATAAACGCGCCCAGCGCATTGATCCCCGACTGTACAAAGGGCCATACAAAGGTCAGAACAACGGCCATAACTACCATAATCGGTATCAGAACAATAAATACAAACCGTGTCCCTCCGTAAATCTGAAAGGCATTGTTAAACTCCGTCTCACAAAAGCGGTTATGCACGAGCGCCACGACCACGCCCAGCATCAGCCCCAGGAACACGCCCATGTCCAGAACCTGCACGCCCAGAACCATCGCCTGTCCTGTACCGCTCAGACTGCCTTCCACCAGCATTCCCCGAAGTCCCATAAATTTGTTCATGGCGTTAATAAATACGAGGAAAGCCAGAAGGGAGATAAATCCTGCCTCCGATTTCTTTTTGTCTGCCAGCCCCACCGCCAGCCCGACACAGAAAATAATACCCAGATTGGTCAGAATCGCTGTCAGAGAACCGGACAGCAGACTTCCGAAACCTGTCGTTACAGGATTATCCAGAAATGGCATCACCTCCTGCAGCCTCGTGTTTGTAAAGAGATTTCCTACAGCGATTAAGATACCAGCTATAGGAAGAATCAGCACTGGGATGAACATTGCTTTGGAAAATTTCTGCATTGCATCCATAAGTTTGTCTTTCATAGGTTTCTCCTTTGGATTTTTACGATTTTTCGGCCGAATGGATAAGTATACTATGCCATGGGAAACACAGAAAGTAAACGGATTGGGCGCGTAAAAAAACGGGTTATCCCAAATGGTAACCCGTTACTGAGGCGGCCCGCTTTTGCAGCGCCGCAGATATTCATAGGCAATCAATTCCACAAGCATCATTGCCTGTGGGAAAAATGTATTCGGCAGAGTATTTAAATCATCGAGTTTACATAAGTCCTCCACCCGGAACCATACATCGGCGAACCGGCTGACGCTGTTTTCCCGCTCACACGTAATCGCCGCAGTAAAAATACCGTTTTCCCTGGCAATCTTAATCTTATCCCGTACAAGTGTCGTCTCACCGGATTTGGAAATGCAGAAAAAGCTTCCCATCTGTTCCAGATTGTTCTCAAACATACCAACAGAATCTTCCCCGCTGGCAAACATACAGCGCAGTCCCATATTTACCAGCTTGCGCGCCATATAAGTGCCTATGGTGGCCGAAAATCCCGTCGCATAAATAAAAATCAAACCGCCCTTACTGTGCACCATATGTTTCGTAAATACTTTTAGATTTGCATACGTATCATAGCTGAGTATCGATGACTGGCAAAATTCCGTCAGAAAATCCTGCTCTTTTGCCATAGCGCGCTCCGGTTCCTCCGCCATGGCGCGCAGATTATAGCACATATCCACAAAACCGGAATACCCCAGCTTTCTGGCCAGACGCATAATTGTTGACGTAGAAGTATAATTTTCCTGGGCAATGGAACGGACTCCCTGGGAAAGCGCCGTATCCAGATGCTCCATCAAATACGCCAGCACCATCCTTTCATTTTCCGTAAGATTCCTGCCCTGGATCAATTTTGTCAGGTTCATGCTTTCCTCCTTCAGACATGTCTGCCGCACAGTTTGCCGCTTTGACAGTTCTTTCCGGTTTTCATTATAACTATTTTTATCTGCCTGTCAATTTTTATTCCTTTCGAGGTTCCCCATTTTTACGCGAGGCTGCCGCTGCCGGGATTTTGCACTGGCAGAACAATGACATGCACCGTAAAAAGACATTCTCGTAAATTTGTTTGAGATTGGCGGACATTTTTGTCCGAAAATAGCTGACAAATTTGCAAAAATGCGCTTTTGACCGGTGTGTGAATGTTCTGTCTGTACAAAATCCCGACAATATTCTGTTTATGGAAAAATGGGGAAACCCGAAAAACAATCCTATTGTGCATCCAATTCGAAAGTGCTATAATTTGTATGCAAAAATACAGAAGTCGATCACTCGCAGAAGGAAGGTATTATCGATGGGATTATTTTCAAGAAAACCCAAAATAGACATGGAAGAAGCACAAAAAAACAAAGTGAAAATGCGCCGGTTATTTAATCAAGCCGTCTCTGACGGAGATTCTTATCAGATTCTCTATGCCACCACAGGCTCCACCTGGAAAGAGAGCGGCCTCTTTTCCGACACCCGCGTATACCAGTTTATCAGCCTTGTATTCGGCTACCGGGAGACAGACTGTAAGATCGTCGCCGTTCCTGTCAATATCGAACTGACCGAATTTTCAGAACCGCTGGAAATACAAATCGCAGAAGTCAAAGCCATAAAATACAGGAAAAAGGAAGACTCAATGGATATGGACTTTTCGGCACGCGGCAGGCGTTCCATGTATTTTGACTTCGGCGATATAGAACAAAACTCCAAAAGCTTTGTAGACAATGTCAGCCAGGCTGAAGAGCGTCAAAAACTTATCTCCTTTCTGGAACAGTATAAGGCAAAGCTATAAAACGAGCCTTACCGCATAAAGACGGGAAAGGAAACGGACATCCTCACTGATTGCAACCGTACCCGTATTCTTTTCCCGGTTTTTTCCGCTTTCTTTTCAAATTCTTCGCGTTCTTTTCTGCGCTTCTCAATCGCATTTTCACGCTCTGTTTCCGTCTTTTCTCCTGCCTGCTTTGCCTCCTTGAAGACACGCAAAAAAAGGGGGACGCATCCGTTTCCTATTTGCCCCGGCCCCGGCAATCCCTTCCATTATCTTCGCATTCCTATCACCGCCCCTCTTTTTTCCTTTCGAATGTTTAAAATCTTCACCCTGTCTTTTGGCGTTACCGTGATACAGATTAGACATTTGCTGCAAAAAGCACGCTTCCTGTCATAAACGGCACAAAAACTGCTATTGCCATATCCTCCGCCGTCCACACCGGGCAGCAGATTACTCCTGATGTTCCATATATTTTTTAACTATTTCTTGGAAATCCGCTTTCGCAGTTTCATACTTGGAAGAATCCCGCAAAATCGCAGAAGGGTGGTATACCGCAGTGAGCGCGCACTTTTTGCGGTATGTCCAGATGCCATGCTGCCTGGCAATTTTAAAATCCGGTGAAATAATGCGCCGCGCAGCGACGCTGCCAAGGCAGACAATGATCTTTGGTTTCAGAAGATACGTCTCATATTTCAGATAGGGAAGACACGCTTCCTTTTCCTCCTCTTTTGGATCGCGGTTACCGGGAGGATGGCATTTCAGTATATTGGTCATGTAAATCTCTTCTCTGTCCAGTCCGCAGTCCCGCAGCAGTCTGTCTAATACCTCCCCGGAACGTCCGACAAACGGCCTGCCCTGCCGGTCCTCGTCCCTTCCCGGCGCTTCGGCAATCAGCATAAGGTCCGCCTGATGGTCTCCACGCCCCATGACAGGCCTGCATCTTGTCCGGCTTAACGGGCAATGGCTGCAGGCGTTTACAAACCGTTCAATGTCCTCCCATGTATATTGCATAAAATCTCCTTCATGTCCATTCCGGCAGCAGAGACCGCCCCAAAATCCCTGAAAGTCCCGCTTCCGCCGCATAGTACGACGCGCTGTGCACGCGTTGTCCACCGCGCCCGCCTCTGCCCGAAAACTCCGTGACGGCACATCGCTCAATTGGTTGGTTACCGTAAAAATATATTTTGATTCTATCGTCTCAGGCAATGCAAGTCAAGCAATAGGCGCCCTTTTCCCACGCAGACGACCCGGAGCAGGAACAGAATTTTATGCCGGGCAGCATTGCGCAGTACACTTTCATATATTCTTTTCCAATCCTTCACTCTTCGGATATACGCCTTTCCTCTTTTATTGCGGCGCCGCACAGATCATGCAATCTTCGGCGCCGCACAAAGCTCTTCTTTTAATACGCTACCTTCCATATATACCGGCGAGTCGTATAATCAACGCCCGTCGCCTTAGAAAGGGCTTTCATATACACGTTATTCAAAATCGGCGTAAAAAGAAGATGGTTAAAATACTCTGCCACAGAATCCTTCAAGTTGTTCAGCCCCAACTCCTTTGCGTCCAACATATATACCTTGTCTCCGGCATATTTTTTCATAAATGTAATTGCCCTCTCATCTGCCTTCCTGGTCCGCCCATCCGCGATCAGCAGGAAAAACGCTTCGTTTTTATCCGTAATTTCAAAAGGGCCATGAAAGAAGTCGCAGCTATTAAATGTAGGCGACTGGATCTGAAGCATCTCCAGAATATTACAGGTGGAAAAAATCCGTCCGGAACCATACGCCGGGCCGCTTGCAAGAACGGTAATGCATTTCTCATTCTTCATCTGTTCCGCCCATTTTTCTGCCAGCGGCGCGCAGTATTCCCTTGCTTTTACGTAAGCAGGCTGTACTTACGTAAATGCCTCCATTGCCTCCGCATAATGTTCATAACCCTCTGTGAGATCAACTATCGCCATTGCCATACGAAGGGCATTTCCCGCATTTGTCTTGCTCTGATCCTTATCGTCCTCCCAAATGCTTCCATATTGCACATTGTAATCGCAGACCTCTGTCAGCTCCGACTCATCCACATACTGGCTGACCGTAATCGCGCCAAGACTCTTCGCAACCTTCGCCGCCTCAATGGTTTCTTTCGTTCCCCTCATAGAAGTGAGAACCACAATCGTATTCTTCCCTACACGTTTCGGCGGCGCGTATACAAATTCGCTGCTTGTGATCTGCTGTGAACGTACTACTGTGGATTCCCTGTCCATAAAATACTGCGCCGCATAATGTCCATCATGGGAACCGCCTGCCGCAACCCATACTACGCTTTTTACACCGCCGTCCGTCTCCATATCCTTTACAATCTTTTCCATAAGTTCTCTGATTTCCATAATCTCAATATCCTCCATCTCTATCATCTATTTTTTACAATTGTTCAATTTGTGCAATTGCCTCCGCAACTGCATCATGGTTATTATCACTTACAATAAAGTCTGCTTTTTCTTTTATAACTTCCAGGGCATTTTCCACCGCAAACCCGATATCCGCTGCCTGCAGCATCTCATAGTCATTATTATGATCTCCGATGCAACAGAATATTTTATCCGAAAGTCCCAGCAATTCCCGATACCAAAGTATCGCTCTCCCTTTTGATACCCCGGACGCGACGATCTCCCGGGACTCATCTCCGGTATCCAGCCACCGGCAGCCATCTGGCAGTGTTTCCCTAAGGTAAGCATCCAGAAGATGCCCCTCCATAAGATCTGTTGTCATCTCTACCTTAATCCAATTTTCTGGAAATTCTTTAGTATCCTTCACTTCCATATAAGGAAGCCTTTCCCTTTCCATAAATCGGGTGTAAAGCGGTGTTGGATGATACGTATAAATCCCGGATTCAGCCATAATCTGTATGCCCATATCGGGAAATTCTGAAACCAGGTCATTCACATAAACCTTTACCTGTTTTGGCAGCTCTTTCATCCAGATCATGCGCTCCTTCTGATAGTCATATATACAGCTCCCATTATATAAAATAACAGGCATCCTGATTCTCATTTTCTCCTGATATGGACGCAATCCAGTTAAGGAACGGCCTGTCGCAACCGTAAACAGGCCGCCTTTTTCCCTGAATCTCCCTATTGCCTTCAGATTTCTGTCTGATATGCCTTTTTTTCTGTCAAACAAGGTACCGTCCATATCCGATATAAGTATTATCTGACCAAACTCCATACGCCAGCTACACTCCTAAAATTCCAAATGCCGCGCACACGATAGATACTGCGATAATCCCAAGCAGTAACCACGTACTTTTAACATTCTTTCCCAGCAGCCAATAGATCAACGCTGTCACGCATACCGGAAGCAGGCAGGGCATGATTGTGTCCAAAATTCCCTGCAACTGCGTCACGCCATCTCCAGACCCAAATGTTAACGGCATTTAACATTGACCATCATTGCTATCATAGAACCGATCGTCATAAGTCCAACGATACCCGTCATATTGGTAACCTTATCCATCAGCCCGGATTTTTGTAACCTCTCCAAAAGCGATGTTCCAAGTTCATACCCTTTCATCATTCCAATATATCTCACTGCAAAAGCCGGAATATTATATAGCAGAAGGAATAAAACTGCTCCAAACGGATTCCCATTCATGCAGAAGGAAGCTCCAATCCCAGCGGCTATGATACGGAGCGTTCCAAGGAATATGGAATCGCCGATTCCGGAAAGCGGCCCCATAAGGCTGGCTTTTACATTGCTGATCGATGATGTATCAAAACCCGGATCCTTTGCCCTTCGTTCCTCCATAGCTGTCACGATGCCAAGCACCAGCGTCGAAAAATAGACCGTAATGTTAAAGAATTCCATATGCCTGCCCAGCGCCTCTGCCCGGTCTTCCTTTGTCTTATACAGCTTTTCAAGAACCGGCGTCATGGAATAAGCGAATCCCATATGATCCTGCCTGACATAATTCCATGAAATTTCAAAAGGAAGGGATTTCCAGAATACCTTTCTAAGATCTTTTTTTGTAATTACAGACGCGTTTTCTGCCTGTACCTCATTAGAAGTCCTCATCATCTTCTACCTCCATTTCTCCTGCGCCCGCCATTACCGGCCTGGCATCCCCAAATCCGCCAAACGCCATAAGCGCAACAATACTTACCGCCATGATTGCCACGCCCAGCACGGGCAGTTCCAGATATGCGGTCATGACAAACCCAATTGCCAGAAATGCCGCAATCTTTTTATTCAAAATCATCCTTAATAAAATCGCAAATCCAAGGGCAGGCAGGATTCCCGCTGAAATTGTCAGGCCGTCCTGGACAAATTGCGGGATCGCATTCAGCACATTCTCCATTACCCCGCTGCCTAGGTAATACGCAACTGCCACCAGGACTGCCATCGGCAGATACATTCCGAAAACACCTCCGAACCAGTGCATTCTGGATACTCCTTTGATATCGCCTTGTTCCGCATACTTATCCGCACGGTTTGCAAAAAGGGGCACGATGTTGTGGTCAAGCATTTTTGTAACGTTTATGGCTAAAAAAATCGACTTTTATA
>CAJUDS010000008.1:0-5915 GCA_910585345.1 uncultured Lachnospiraceae bacterium
CACTTAGCGAGGTACTTTCGAGCTTAGTGCGAAAGTCGTTCTTTGAGCTTAGTGAGGTAGTTTCGAACTTAGCGAAAAGAACAAACCCGGTACACTTAGCGAGGTAGTTTCGAGCTTAGTGCGGATGCATAGAACACTTGACGAGGTAGTGACGAGTCTAGTGAGAAAGCAGTTCTTTGAGCTTAGTGAGGTACTTTCGAACTTAGCGAAAAGAACAAACCCGGTACATTTAGCGAGGTAGTTTCGAGCTTAGTGCGGATGCATAGAACACTTGACGAGGTAGTGACGAGTCTAGTGAGAAAGCAGTTCTTTGAGCATAACAAGGTATCAACATTCCTGAAACGGAAGATCTGAAAATATATATTATATAGGAGGTACGGGCATGTCACGTATAGGAAGAATGCCAATCGCAATTCCTGCGGGCGTTACTGTAGAAGTTGCAGAAAATAATAAAGTGACTGTAAAAGGTCCTAAAGGGACTCTGGAAAGAGTATTGCCATCTGAGATGGAAATCAAGGTAGAAGGCGCTGAAGTTGTTGTTTCCAGACCGAACGATTTGAAGAAAATGAAATCCCTGCATGGATTGACGAGAACATTGATTCATAATATGGTAGTCGGTGTAACGGAAGGTTTCCAGAAGAAGCTGGAAGTAAACGGTGTAGGTTACAGAGCGGCAAAATCAGGCAAAAAATTAACCTTATCTTTGGGATATTCACATCCGGTGGAAATGGAAGATCCGGAAGGTATCGAAAGTGTTCTTGAAGGTCAGAACGTGATCATCGTCAAGGGCATTGATAAAGAAAAAGTTGGCCAATTCGCAGCTGAAATCAGAGACAAGAGAAGGCCGGAGCCTTATAAGGGCAAGGGTATTAAGTATGCTGATGAAGTGATCAGACGTAAAGTTGGTAAGACTGGTAAAAAATAAGAGATAAGGAGAGTATGAAAATGGTTAACAAGGAATCAAGATCGAAAGTTCGCAGAAAAAAACACATGAAAATACGTAACCGTTTCAGTGGTACTGCCCAGAGACCGCGCTTAGCTGTGTTCAGAAGCAATAATCACATGTATGCTCAAATTATTGACGATACAGTTGGAAATACTTTAGTTGCTGCCTCCACGCTTGAAAAAAGTGTAAAGGCGGAGCTGGAAAAAACCAATAACGTTGATGCGGCAGCATATCTCGGCACAGTGATTGCAAAGAGAGCAATAGAAAAAGGCATTGAAGAGGTTGTCTTTGACAGAGGCGGCTTTATATATCAGGGAAAAATTGCAGCGTTAGCTGAGGCAGCCAGAGAAGCTGGCCTGAAATTCTAGGAAAGGAAGAAGGATAGCATGAAGAATACAATCATAGATGTAAGCCAGTTAGAGTTAAATGATAAAGTCGTTGCCATCAAGCGTGTAACAAAGACTGTAAAAGGCGGCCGCAACATGCGTTTTACAGCTTTGGTAGTAGTTGGCGACGGCAATGGGCATGTAGGCGCTGGACTTGGCAAGGCTGTGGAAATTCCTGAGGCAATTCGTAAAGGAAAAGAAGATGCAATGAAACATATTATTACCGTTGCACTTGACGAGAATCATTCTATTACACATGACTTTATAGGAAAATACGGTTCGGCCAGTGTTCTTTTGAAGAGAGCAGCAGCAGGTACCGGTATTATTGCAGGCGGTCCTGCCCGTAATGTATGCGAGCTTGCAGGCATTAAGAATATCCGTACAAAGTGTCTGGGTTCCAACAACAAACAGAATGTTGTACTTGCCACAATCGAAGGTCTGCGTCAGTTAAAGACTCCTGAAGAGGTAGCCAGAAACCGTGGAAAGTCTGTGGAAGAGATTTTAGGGTAAGGAGGAAACCGGAATGGCAAATACATTAAAAGTGACTTTGGTAAAATCTCCGATCGGCGCAGTCCCGAAGCACAAAAAGACTGTTGAAGCAATGGGCCTTCGAAAGCTCAATAAAACAGTGGAGCTGCCGGACAATGATGCAACCAGAGGCATGATCAAACAAGTGGAATATATGTTGAAAGTGGAAGAAGCATAATAGCAATAAGGAGGTGTCAGCATGGATTTATCCAATTTAAGACCGGCAGAAGGTTCAAAACACAGTGATAATTTCAGACGTGGCCGTGGACACGGTTCAGGAAATGGCAAGACAGCCGGAAAAGGACACAAAGGCCAAAAGGCCCGTTCCGGCGCATCAAGGCCAGGTTTTGAAGGTGGTCAGATGCCGTTATACAGACGTATTCCCAAGAGAGGTTTTACGAACAGGAATACAAAAGAAATTGTAGCGATTAATTTATCGGCATTAGAAAGATTTGATGACGGCGCTACCGTTGACGTAGATGCATTGATCACAGCAGGAGTTGTAAAAAATCCCAGAGACGGAGTGAAGATCCTCGGAAACGGAGAATTTACCAAGAAGCTCAATGTGAAAGCAAATGCATTCAGTGCATCTGCCAAAGAAAAGATTGAGGCGCTTGGTGGAACAGCAGAGGTGATTTAATGCTGAAAACACTGAAAAATGCGTTTAAAGTGAAAGAGATCAGAAATAAGATTTTATATACACTGGCGATGTTAGTTGTGATCCGTCTGGGATCACAGCTTCCGATACCGGGTGTAAACAGACACTATTTTGCAGACTGGTTTGCGGCACAGACAGGCGACGCGTTTAACTTTTTTGATGCTTTTACAGGCGGTTCATTTTTGAACATGTCTGTATTTGCATTGAATATTACGCCATATATCACTTCTTCCATTATCATCCAGCTTTTAACGATTGCGATTCCCAAGCTGGAAGAGATGCAGAAAGACGGTGAGGATGGAAGAAAGAAACTGGTATCGATTACCCGCTATGTGACGATTGCGCTTGCGCTGATAGAGTCGATTGCCATGGCAGTGGGCTTTGGAAGATCCGGACTTTTGGAAGAATTCAATGCCTTGAATATTATTTCTGTTGTATGCGCTCTTGTGGCAGGCAGCGCGCTGTTAATGTGGATTGGCGAAAGAATTACAGAGAACGGTGTGGGAAATGGGATTTCCATCGTACTTGTCATTAATATTGTATCCCGACTGCCGCAGGATTTTGCGGGATTATATCAGCAGTTTGTAAAAGGGAAAGCGATCGCCATAGGAGTAGTCTCCGCAGCGGTTATTTTAGCGATTATTATCGGTATGGTGGTTCTCGTTGTTTTGTTGAATGACGGTACACGCAAGATTCCGGTACAGTATGCGAAAAAAATCCAGGGCAGGAAGATGGTTGGCGGGCAGACCCAGACGATTCCTTTAAAAATCAATACGTCGGGTGTCATTCCGATTATCTTTGCTTCTTCTTTAATGCAGTTTCCGATTATTATCTGTTCTTTTGCCGGATATCAGGGAACTGGCTTCTGGGGGGAGATATTGAAGGGATTAAACTCAGGCAACTGGTGTAATCCAGCGCAGCTGAAATATTCCTTAGGCCTGGTTGTCTATATTATCCTGGTAATCTTTTTTGCTTATTTTTACACATCGATTACGTTCAACCCCCTGGAGGTTGCGAATAACATGAAGAAACAGGGTGGTTTTATTCCGGGAATCAGACCTGGCCGACCAACCAGTGATTATCTGACCAAGATTTTGAACTATATTATCTTTATCGGTGCATGTGGGCTTACCATTGTGGCGGTTATTCCGTTTTTCTTTAATGGTGTATTCCATGCCAGTGTTTCTTTTGGAGGGACGAGCCTGATTATTATCGTAAGCGTAATTCTGGAGACGATTAAACAGGTTGAATCGCAGATGCTGGTTCGTAATTACAAAGGATTTTTGAATGACTGATCAGAAGACTTATAGGGCTTGGGACAGGGCGCGGATGCACTGTCCCTGAGTCTGTCGCATTTGGAGGAAGAGTAAATATGAAAATAATTATGTTAGGCGCCCCGGGAGCAGGCAAAGGAACACAGGCAAAAATGATTGCAGATAAATATGGTGTTCCGCATGTTTCTACTGGAGATATTTTCAGGGCCAATATTAAAGAAGGTACGGAACTGGGAAAAGAGGCTAAATCCTATATGGATCAGGGGCTTTTGGTTCCGGACGAACTGACAGTAAAGATATTGCTTGACAGAGTCGCTAAAGAAGACTGTATGAATGGTTATGTACTGGATGGCTTTCCGCGTACAATTCCGCAGGCGGAGGTGCTTGAAAAAGCGCTTGCGGAGCTGGGAGACAATATCGATTATGCCATTGATGTGGATGTCCCGGATGAAAATATCGTTAACAGAATGTCCGGCAGGCGTGCCTGCACGGAATGCGGCGCCACCTATCATATTGTACATATCCCGCCGAAAACCGAAGGCGTATGCGACAAATGTGGAAAAGAACTTGTACTGCGGGACGATGATAAACCGGAAACGGTAGGCAGGCGTCTGAGCGTATATCATGAGCAGACACAGCCTTTGATTGATTTTTATAGCAAGAAAGGTATTTTAAAGACGATTGACGGGACGGCGGATATGCGTGACGTGTTCGCAGCAATCATTCAGATATTAGGAGAGTAGACGGGAAGGGATACTTCCCAGTCTGCCCAAATGACGAAGCAGGTGTGTCAGGAGGAGGAAAAGATGGCCGTATCGATTAAGTCTGCAAGAGAGATTGCATTGATGCGTGAATCGTGCAGATTGTTGGAAGATGTGTTTTCCAAACTGGAAAAGGCGGTAAAGCCGGGGATTTCAACAAAAGACATTGACCGTTTGGGGGAAAAACTGATCAGAGAACATGGATGTGAACCGAATTTCCTGCATTATAACGGATATCCGGCTTCTATTTGTGTTTCCGTGAATGATGAAGTGGTGCATGGCATTCCGCATCAGGCTCATATTCTGCAGGAAGGGGATATTGTCAGTCTGGATGCGGGGCTGATTTACAAAGGATATCATTCTGATATGGCAAGGACTTTTGGCGTGGGAGAAATTTCGGAAGATGCCAGAAAACTGATTGCGGTAACAAGACAGAGTTTTTTTGAAGGGATTCGGATGGCCAGAGCCGGCAATCATCTGTACGATATTTCCAATGCAATTGATGCCTGTGTGACACCTCACGGTTATGGTATTGTTCGTGATCTGGTGGGACACGGAATCGGCACGCGTCTTCATGAAGACCCGCAGATCCCGAATTTTGCACAGAGGAAAAAGGGAATGCTGCTGCGTGCCGGCATGACGCTTGCCATAGAGCCTATGATTAACATGGGGCGGGCAGATGTGGAATGGCTGGATGACGATTGGACGGTGGTAACGGAGGATGGCTCTTTATCCGCCCATTATGAGAATACGATACTGGTAACAGATGGAGAACCAGAAATTTTGACGATGAGCGGAATATGTGAATAGGGGTTATGACATGACAGGAATGTTTGCCATATCGAAAGCCGGGCATGACAGGGGAAAACTTTATATCATAATAAACGAAGAGGAAGAATATGTATATCTGTCAGACGGTCGGTTGAAACCGATAGACGCGCCCAAGAAAAAAAAGAAAAAGCATATTCAGATCGTCAAAAAAACGGATGAACAGATTCGTTTAGCTATAGAAAAAAACAATCAGATCAGGAATGAAGAAATAAAACGTGCCATAAAAGAATATGGGGCACAGGCCGAGTCAGGAGGGAAAAATGTCAAAAGCTGATGTTATTGAAATCGAAGGTACAGTAGTGGAAAAACTGCCAAATACCATGTTTCAGGTAGAACTGGAAAATGGACATAAGGTACTTGCCCATATCAGTGGAAAACTCAGACAGAATTTTATTCGTATCTTACCGGGCGATAAGGTTACATTGGAATTGTCTCCATATGATCTTTCCAAAGGACGAATCATCTGGAGGGATAAGTGAGCACTTAATGAAAACGAGTGCGGAGCACGAAGTTTGAATTTAGTGCGAACTT
>CAJUDS010000008.1:6015-118141 GCA_910585345.1 uncultured Lachnospiraceae bacterium
AGTTCTGCGCAATTTAGCGAGGTATTTTCGAGCTTAATGAGCAGAACAAACCCGAGTGAGGTATTTTCGAGTCTAGTGCGAACTTAGTTCTGCGCAATTTAGCGAGGTATTTTCGAGCTTAATGAGCAGAACAAACCCGAATAAGATGATTGAGAGGATGAAGTGGAGCACGAAGTTTGAATTTAGTGCGAACTTAGTTCTGCGCAATTTAGCGATGCATTGAGCACTTAATGAGGTTCTTTCGAATTTAGTGCGAAAGTATGCGGAGCGGTATTTTCGAGCTTAATGAGCAGAACATCCCAGGTAACGTCCCGAGCAGTATATTTTGCGGGCGGGAGCAAAGAGATGAAGTTTCTTGTCAGACGCAAATATTTCAATTCTGTTCCAAGTTACAGTTATAAGAATCTCTAAGCGTCCTGAAAAAAGGCAGCACAATTTGACGCAGCCGGTCCTCGCGCGCCATTTGGGTGGGGTCTGGCCTTTTCTGGACATCCGTGTCCGGAAATCGCTGGCATTTGGCAGGACACTAAGAGATTCTCCTGGAAACGACAAAAATATTTGCCGTTTCCTAGAATGGATGCGCACGTCCGCATAGAGTATTTCGCTGCATTCGCAGCATGCGGACGGCGCAAAAGGAAACGACTTTAGTCGTTTCCTATAATATTTTATCTTTCACAATGGAACATTCATTAAAATATTTGCGCTGTTAAGCGCAAACTTGGTTTCTGCCACAGAACTTGCTTGCAAATTGCTATATATCATGATATAATGTCTAACGGTCTTTTTTGAAAGGAGGGTTTCAGGTGAAGGTTAGGTCATCAGTAAAGCCTATTTGCGAGAAATGCAAAGTAATTAAAAGAAAAGGAACGATCAGAATTATCTGTGAAAATCCGAAACACAAACAAAGACAGGGATAAGAATATATTCTTGTCGCGTTTTCATGTACGGCTGCAGGATACGTGCGCGTATTCTGATTAAATAATGGAACGTAGGAGCCTACGGGAAATTACATTTGATACCATTACGTTATGACCAATCGTTTCAGAGGTGTATTGGCGAAACGGGAAAATACGTCTTGCGCAGCGACTTTATGTAAGAAGTTTCGTTTTGCATGGGAAGAGAAGCGTGATGGAGGCCGGACAGAAGTCTGGTGGCACAAAAGTAAACGGTGCCCAATCAAACAGTAACTACAAAATGCCGGGAGAGTGACCGGCATAAGGAAAATGGAGGAAACAAAAAATGGCTCGTATTGCAGGTATTGATTTACCAAGAGACAAACGTGTTGAAATCGGTTTGACTTACATCTATGGAATTGGCAGAGTAAGCGCAAACAAGATTTTGGCACAGGCGAATGTAAATCCTGATACTCGTGTCAGGGAGTTGACGGATGATGAAGTGAAGAAATTGAGTGAGATCATTGCGGAAGGTTACATGGTGGAAGGTGATCTGCGGCGTGAAATTGCTCTCAACATTAAAAGACTGCAGGAAATCGGCTGCTACAGAGGTATCCGTCACAGAAAGGGACTTCCTGTCCGTGGTCAGAAGACAAAGACAAATGCAAGAACAAGAAAAGGCCCCAAGAGAACCGTAGCAAATAAGAAAAAGTGAGCACTTAATGAAAACGAGTGCAAAGCACGAAGTTTGAATTTAGTGCGAACTTTGTTCTGCGCTGCTTAGCGATGCATTGAGCACTTAATGAGGTTCTTTCGAATTTAGTGCGAAAGTATGCCAAGCGGTAGTTTCGAGCATAGCGTGTGTGATAAAGTGTAACTGGAAAATGTAGAAAGGTGAAAGTAGGTTAGTTTAAAATGGCTAAAAAAGTTGCAAAGAAAGTAACAAAAAAGCGTGTAAAGAAAAACGTTGAACGTGGACAGGCACATATTCAGTCTTCTTTTAATAATACAATTGTTACGTTGACTGACACAGAAGGAAATGCCCTGAGCTGGGCAAGTGCCGGAGGTCTTGGATTCAGAGGTTCAAAGAAATCTACTCCTTATGCTGCGCAGATGGCTGCTGAGACAGCTACGAAGGCTGCGCTTGTACATGGATTAAAAACGGTAGATGTTATGGTAAAGGGACCGGGTTCGGGCCGTGAGGCGGCTATCCGGGCTCTGCAGGCGTGCGGTCTTGAAGTGACGAGTATCAGGGATGTAACTCCGGTGCCTCATAATGGCTGCCGTCCGCCAAAACGCCGTAGAGTATAGTGTAACTGTTAACCCGTTGGAAGAAGGTGCGTATGCGCATTGTAAACAACATGTAGGTGGGAGAAAAGACAGGCGGTTGTACGGCAGATGCCTGTTTTCACCCAGCGGCAAAACAAGAAAACCGGATGTGCGCAATGTGGACGCTGCATGGCAGTGCGGTTTTTGAGGTTAGAAAGAGAGGAAATTTAGAAATGGCAGTAAACAGAGTTCCCGTTTTAAAAAGATGCAGAGCGCTTGGATTGGAGCCCGCATATCTTGGCTATGATAAGAAATCAAACAGAAGCAATGCGAGAACAGGAAAAAAAGTAAGTGAATATGGTCTGCAGTTGAGAGAGAAACAGAAAGCAAAATTTATTTACGGCGTATTGGAAAAACCTTTCCGCAATTATTATAAAAAGGCTGATAAGGCAAAAGGGATGACAGGTGAGAATCTGATGATATCCCTGGAAAGAAGGCTGGATAATGTCATCTTCAGGCTGGGCTTTGCAAGAACCAGGAGAGAAGCAAGGCAGGTAGTTGGGCATAAACATGTATTGGTAAACGGCAAATGTGTCAATATTCCATCTTATAGCGTCAGTGTAGGCGATGTAGTTGAAATCAGAGAGAAATCCAGAAGTCTGCAGCGTTATAAAGATATTGTGGAAGTGACTGGCGGCAGGCTGGTACCGGAATGGCTTGATGCAGATTTAGAAGGACTGAAAGGAACTGTAAAAGCGCTTCCGACAAGAGAAGTGATTGATGTTCCTGTAAACGAAATGCTTATCGTCGAGTTGTATTCTAAATAATAAATGTATCGGCTTATAGCAAGGAGGGTATTGCATGTTTGATTTTGAAAGACCAAACATTGAGGTCGCAGAAATTTCAGAAGACAGAAAGTATGGAAAGTTTGTTGTGGAACCTCTAGAGAGGGGCTATGGCATCACATTAGGAAATTCCTTAAGAAGAATTATGCTCTCTTCCTTACCAGGTGCAGCAGTAAGCCAGGTAAAAATTGACGGTGTATTACATGAATTCAGTTCGATTCCGGCGGTCAAAGAAGATGTCACGGAAATTATAATGAATATCAAAAGCCTTGCAATCAGGAATAACAGTACAGGCAGCGAGCCAAAGACTGCCTATATTGAGTTTGAAGGTGAAGGTGTTGTCAAGGCGTCGGATATTCAGGTTGATCAGGACATTGAAATACTGAATCCGGATTTGACGATTGCGACATTAAGTGGCGGAAAAGACAGCAAGCTGAACATGGAACTTACCATTACCAAAGGCAGGGGCTATGTAAGTGCAGATAAAAATAAAAGCGAAGATTTGCCGATTGGTGTCATAGCAATTGATTCTATCTACACACCTGTAGAAAGAGTGAATCTTACAGTAGAAAATACCCGCGTTGGACAAATTACAGATTTTGATAAGCTTACATTGGATGTTTATACAAACGGAACACTTGCGCCGGATGAGGCTGTCAGCCTGGCGGCAAAGGTATTAAGCGAACATTTGAGCCTTTTCATCGATTTATCAGAGAATGCAAGAAGCGCAGAGGTTATGGTGGAAAAGGAAGATGACGAGAAAGAAAAAGTGTTGGAAATGAGCATTGACGAGCTGGAGCTGTCAGTCCGTTCCTATAACTGTCTGAAACGTGCAGGCATCAATACCGTAGAGGAGTTGACGAATAAGACTTCCGAAGATATGATGAAAGTCCGGAATCTCGGACGGAAATCTTTGGAGGAAGTACTTGCGAAATTGAAAGAGCTTGGGCTGCAATTGAATCCAAGCGATGAATAAAGATTTTAACTGCTTCGGGAGGTAAGTCCAAAGAGCGCGCCCGGCGTATGACACATGAGTGGAACTGTAATCGTATTCGGTAAGTAAGCCCAAAGAGCGTGGCCGGATATCCCATGAATGGAGGATTGAATAATGGCAAAATACAGAAAACTGGGAAGAACGTCTTCTCAGAGAAAAGCATTACTTAGAAATCAGGTAACGCAGCTTTTATACCATGGTAAAATTGTAACGACAGAAGCAAAGGCAAAAGAGGTTCAGAAAATTGCGGAGGGTCTGATTGCTCTTGCGGTAAAAGAAAAAGATAATTATGAAACGGTAAAAGTGACCGCAAAGGTTGCCAGAAAAGATAAAGACGGCAAGAGAGTAAAAGAAGTAAAAGACGGGAAAAAGGTAACCGTTTACGATGAGGTCGAGAAAGAGATCCGTAAAGATCTGCCCAGCAGGCTTCATGCGAGAAGAAAAATGCTTCGCTTCTTATATCCGGTAACGGAAGTTCCTGCCAAGAATGCGGGGAAGAAGAAAAACACAAAAGCGGTTGATATGCCGTTGAAGTTATTTGATGAAATTGCGCCGAAATATGTGGATCGTAAAGGCGGTTACACAAGAATTATTAAAATCGGCCAGCGCAAAGGCGACGGAGCAATGGAAGTTGTAATAGAATTGGTATAAGAACCGAAAATAAGAAACCTGTGGTAAATACGCCATAGGTTTTTTATATAGGCATTCGGTTATACTATAATGGATGCACATGTCCGCATAGAGAATTTTGCTGTATTCGCAGCATGCGGCCAGCGCTTTCTGAAAGACAATAAGAGAAAAGAGAAGGTGTATTATGGCAAAAAGATTATTGGATTGTTATAGTTCTGATTTCAGCCAATTTACGAGAGAAGATTTGCTGGAGTCTGTTGTGAAAAGTGAAGGCAGGGTACTTGCCTGTGAGACAATTGGTACGATCCGGCCGATGCTGGGAGATGTGACCAATGCGGAGTTCGTATCGGCTATGGGAGCAGATATCATTCTGCTGAATATGTTTGATGTAAAAAGTCCGCATATCCAGGGGCTGCCGGAAACACCGCCTATGGAAACCGTGCGTATGTTAAAAAGACTGACAGGCCGTCCCATTGGCATTAATCTGGAACCTGTGGATGCGGGCGAAGAAGGGGAAACAGATCCGCTCTGGCAGATGTCGGAAGGCAGGCGTGCAACTTTGGAAAATGCTGAACTTGCCTGTGAAATGGGAGTGGATATGATACTCCTGACTGGCAATCCCGGCATGGGAGTCAGCAATGAAGCAATTGAAAGAACATTGCGGCTGTATAAAGAAAAGGTTGGAAACCGGATTGTGCTGGCGGCAGGTAAAATGCACGCGGCGGGTATTTTGGAAGAAGCGGCTGAGAATATTATGACCAGAGAGGATGTCAGGCGGTTCTGGGATGCGGGAGCCGATATCATACTGTTTCCGGCGCCGGGTACTGTGCCCGGTATTACCGTAGAATATGTACGGGAGCTGGTGACATATGCGCACAGCCTTGGCGCGCTGACGATAACGGCAATTGGGACATCGCAGGAGGGAGCTGACACAGATACGATTAAACAGCTCGCGCTGTGGTGTAAGATGACGGGCACAGATATCCATCATCTGGGGGATGCAGGCTATGCGGGCATGTCCCTGCCGGAGAATATACAGGCGTATTCGGTGGCAGTGCGGGGTATCCGGCATACGTATCATCGCATAGCGGCTTCCGTGCGCCGGTAAAAGAAATCAATAAATTGGCCGTATTTGCAATGATCTGTGATTTTAGGGGAAAGAGGAGAACTTATGGAACTGGCGGTACAGATAGGTTTATTGGTGATAGGATTTGTCATGCTGATTAAAGGAGCGGATTTCTTTGTAGACGGCGCGGCGGGGATCGCCGCCCGCTTTGGGATTCCGCAGCTTGTAATCGGCCTGACAATTGTCGCATTCGGTACGAGCGCCCCGGAAGCGGCAGTCAGCCTGACGGCAGCGTTCGGAGGAAATGCGGAGATTACGATCGGTAATGTCGTGGGCAGTAATATTCTGAATGTTCTGATTATCCTCGGACTGACTTCGCTGATCGTGCCGCTGCATGTGAAAAAATCGACCATATGCTATGAAATGCCCTATGTGATTGTCATTTCCATTTTGTTGAGCGTACTGGGGCTGAAGGACGGTGTAATTGGGGCAGTAGACGGTTTGATACTTGGCGGCGGGATGGTATTGTTTCTCTTATATCTCTTAAGGCTGACAAAGAGCGGAGAGGCAGAGGTAGAGAAGGCCGGATCAGGCAATAAAAAGTTGTGGCTGCTTTTGCTGATGGCGGCAGGAGGACTGGCGTTGATTATCGCCGGCAGCCGTATGACGGTAAACAGCGCCACAGTCATAGCGGCGGCTTTTGGAGTCAGCGAAAGAATCATCGGTTTAACGATTGTAGCCCTGGGTACCTCTCTGCCGGAGCTGGTGACGAGCGTGACGGCAGGGCTGAAGGGGAATGCAGACATTGCGGTTGGCAATATTGTGGGCAGTAATATCTTCAATATTTTGTTTGTTGTAGGACTGACCGCGTTGATTACACCGGTCAGCTATGCCGGTGCATTTCTTCCTGACAGTCTGTTCTGTATCGGTTCAGCGGCGCTTTTGTGGGTACTTACCGTCAGAAACAGAGTTCTTGGCCGCGTGGGCGGCGTTGTCATGCTGCTCTGCTATGGCGGCTATCTGGCGTATTTGTTGTGAGGGTTAGTGGGGACATTTACGCGCCGCCTTGTGTTTTTGCAAATTATCCGCACATATATGAAGGACAGCGGAACATGGATTTCCGCGGGTTTTTGGATACATGCCCTTGTATTGCCATTTTTTTTCTGTTATAATCGTTTTGCAAATGAGAAAATATAACTTTAATTGTGTAAAAGGAGAAAAAGTGATGAAGGGAAATATTGTTGTTGGACAATCCGGCGGCCCCACCGCGGTTATTAATTCTTCTGTAGCGGGCGTATATGCCGCAGCCAAAAAACTTGGGGTAAAGAAAGTATACGGTATGGTACATGGTATCCAGGGATTTTTGGCTGATAATTTATGTGATTTGGACGAGTATTTGAGCGATGGGACCGGAATTGAGCTGTTAAAGAGAACACCGGCGGCTTTCCTTGGCTCCTGCAGATTTAAAATGCCTAAGATTGAAGGCAATGAAGAAGTATACGAAAAAGTATTTGAAATTATGGAGAAACATGACATTGAATGCCTGTTTTATGCGGGCGGCAATGATTCCATGGATACCGTAAAGATGTTGTCCGATTATGCGGCAGCGCACAATAAACCCCAGCGTTTTATGGGAGTGCCGAAAACAATTGACAATGATCTTCCGATTACGGATCACTGTCCCGGTTATGGTTCCGCAGCAAAGTATATTGCGACATCAATGAAAGAAGTAATCAGGGACAATGCCTCTTTTGGCGTAGAAAAACCGACAATTCTGATCGTGGAAATTATGGGACGTAATGCAGGCTGGCTGACTGCTGCTGCGGCTCTTGCCAAAGACGTGGACTGCGAAGGCGCAGACGCCATTTATCTGCCCGAGAGAACTTTTGATATGGACGCATTTATGGCAAAGGTAAAAGATCTCGCAGAGAGAAAATCTTCTGTAGTAATTGCGGTTTCAGAAGGCATTAAAGTGGCGGACGGCCGTTATGTATGTGAGCTTGCCAATGAAAATGTACGGGTTGATGCATTCGGGCATAAGCAGATGTCCGGTACGGCGGCTTATCTGGCAGAAGCAGTGGCAGCTGAAACAGGATTGAAAACGAGAGCAATTGAGTTTTCCACATTACAACGTGCAGCGACTCATCTGGCGTCACTTACAGATATCAATGAGGCTTTCCAGGTAGGACATGACGCAGTGCTCGCAGCAGAAGCGGGTAAAACGGGCATGATGATTACGCTTGACAGAAATGGGGATGATCCTTACCAGTGCGGTACGAGCGCGTATGATATCCATGCAATCGCTAACGTGGAGAGAACTGTTCCGGATGAGTGGATTACAGAGGACGGATGCGGTTTGAATGACGGATATGAAAAATATGCCAGACCGCTGATTATGGGCGAGCTGCAGCCATTATTTGTAAACGGTACACCGAGACACTTAGTGCGCAAATAAATGATAACTGTTCAAATGGGGGATGATTCTTTGAGTCATCTCCCTTTTATGCACTCAGGCTGTCAAAGCCAATAGCCGGACGCAGACGACGGGATGTTGCTCCCGCAACGGCGCCTGCAGCAGGAGCCGCCGCCCCTTGCCGCAGGCGGCAGGCATAGATGGTTTTGATTCGCCGCGTGAAGAAACAGAGGACCGGTAAGACGAATATGGTTTCAATCAAGGATGTTGCCAGACACGCAGGGGTAGCTATTTCCACTGTGTCGAAGGTGCTGAATCATTATCCGAATGTAAGTGAGGAAACAAAGAAAAAAGTAAATACGGCTATCCAGGAGCTGAATTTTGTGCCCAATGCAGTGGCCGCCGCACTTTCCTCCAAGCAGGCGGGAAGGGTTGCTCTGCTGCTGGATTTAAATACGAGAGCGCAGGCCATTGATGAAATTTCCATGCAGTATTTATCCGGTGCCATAAACCGGGCTATGGAACTGAATCTGGATGTGATTACGGTCTTTTTTTCCATGATTCGAGAGAAGACCCCGGAGGAATTAACGAATTATTTCAGATCGCAGAGCATTACGGGTATCATCATTTATGGTCTGTCCAAAGAAGACAGCATTTTGCGTGCGTTAGTGGACGCACAGCATTTCAAGGTCGTTCTGGTGGATGCCCCCATTGTCAATGAGAATACGTCGTCTCTCTGGATTGACCAGTGCCAGGCACAGTATGATGTGGCGAAGAAGACAATCGAAGAAAACTGTGGAAAAAGGATTCTTTATATTGCGGGCAGGAAAAACGGATATGTGACAGAAGAACGCCTTCGGGGCATGAAGCGTCTGGAAAAGGATATGGGTATTTCCGTCTATGTGAGAAACGGAAATTTCTCGGAACTGCAGGCAAGAGAGTTGACATTCCGTTATGCCGCCAGGAAAGATATTGTCGTATGCGCTTCGGACATTATGGCGATCGGCGCCATGAAAGCGCTGACGGAGATGGATATTTTTAGGCCGGTCTGCGGTTTTGACGGTATTATGCTGATGGGGTATGTAGGCAAGCAGATGAATACGATACGGCAGAATTTTGCCCGTATTTCTGCAGAGGCGGTCACGGAAATAAACCGCCTTTTGATGGGAGAGAAAGGGCGCAATGTCATAATGGATTATGAAATCGTGCAGATGCATTATGAAGACATTATATGCTGAATGAAACTTCCCATGAAAGTTCTTAGCCATAAATGGGGAATTGAAGTTTATGTCTGGCAACAGGTAAAAAATTACCCTTGCGGAAAACGTTTTCCTGTGATATACTCGTAAATGAGGAAAACGGAAAACGTTTTCCAAAATAAAATAGAAGAAAAGTGTATATTCTAATAAGAGAATGGGGGATGCAGAGAAAAGACCCCGTGTTTCGCAGATGCGCAGATAAGAGAGAAGCGGAGAAGGAGGAACTATTATGTCGATGGAGCGTGAAATGCAGCAGGAGGTAATCCAGATGAATCTGGAAAAAGATTTGTCTGGGATCGTGCGGGAAATGTATGGCAAATCCATAAGGGAAACGGAAGATGCGGAAATTTATTATGCAATACAAAAGCTCTGCAAAAATATTTTAAGTGCAACGCCGGAAATCTCAGGAGATAAGAAGGTCTATTATATTTCCGCAGAATTTCTGATCGGCAAACTGCTGTCCAACAATCTGATCAACCTAGGCATTTATGACAATCTGGAAAGGATATTAAAGTCCAATGGAAAAGAACTGTCTAAGATTGAGGAAATTGAACCGGAGCCTTCGCTGGGAAACGGCGGCCTGGGCCGCCTTGCAGCCTGTTTTTTGGATTCCATTGCCTCCCTTGGGCTACCGGGAGAAGGGATTGGCCTGAATTATCATTTTGGCCTTTTTAAGCAGGTATTCAGGGATAAGCTGCAGACAGCGGAAAAAAATGACTGGATTGAAAAAAGCTCCTGGCTGACGAAAACGGATACTACTTTTTCAGTTTATTTTGGGAAACAAAAGGTGACTTCCCGGTTATATGACATTGATGTGATAGGGTATGAAAATGGTGTCAATAAGCTGCGTCTTTTCGACGTTGAGTCGGTGGACGAAAGTCTGGTAAAAGAGGGAATCCATTTTGATAAAGAAGCAATTGAAAAAAATCTGACCTTGTTTTTATATCCGGATGATTCTGACAAAGCGGGCAATCTGCTTCGTATCTACCAGCAGTATTTTATGGTGAGCAATGCCGCTCAACTGATTCTGAAGGAAATGAAAGAGAAGAAATATGATCTCCGCAAAATGTATGAGCATGCCGTAATCCAGATCAACGATACCCATCCGACGATGGTGATACCTGAGCTGATTCGCATCCTTGTAGATGATAAGGCGTTTACGATGGACGAAGCCATCGAAGTAGTAAGCAAGACATGCGCCTACACCAATCATACCATACTTGCGGAAGCGCTGGAAAAATGGCCGCTGGAATATCTGGAAAAGGTAGTGCCCCAGCTTGTGCCGATTATCAAAGAACTGGATAAACGGGTAGCGGCAAAATATAAGGATAAAAAAGTCCAGATCATAGATAAAGACAAGAAAGTGCATATGGCGCATATTGATATCCATTATGGATTCAGTGTAAACGGCGTGGCTGCCATCCATACGGATATTCTGAAAAATACGGAGCTGAAGGCTTTTTATGATATTTATCCGGAAAAATTCAACAACAAGACGAACGGTATCACGTTCCGCAGATGGCTGCTTTCCTGTAACAGAGAACTGACTGCGTATATAGACAGTCTGATTGGGGAGGATTATAAAAAAGACGCTTCTAAACTGGAAGGACTGCTGGCCTTTTGCAATGATGCGGATGTATTAGATAAGCTGGAAGGGATTAAAAAGAAGAAAAAAGAGGAATTGGCGGCTTATGTGGCGGAAAAAGAAGGCATACAACTGGATGCGGAGTCTGTTTTTGATATCCAGATCAAACGTCTTCACGAATATAAACGCCAGCAGATGAACGCCCTGTATATTATCCATAAATATCTGGAAATCAAAAAGGGTAAGAAGCCGACGACGCCCCTGACCTTTATTTTCGGTGCCAAAGCTGCTCCTGCTTATGTAACGGCGCAGGATATTATCCATCTGCTGCTTGTACTGCAGGATATTGTAAATCATGATCCGGAAGTAAGTCCGTACATGAAAGTTTTGATGGTGGAAAATTATAATGTAAGTTATGCCGAAAAACTGATTCCCGCCTGCGATATTTCGGAACAGATTTCCCTGGCTTCCAAAGAGGCGTCAGGAACCGGAAATATGAAGTTTATGTTAAACGGTGCGGTAACGCTTGGGACGGACGACGGCGCCAATGTCGAAATCCATGAGCTGGTTGGCGATGATAATATTTATATTTTCGGGGAAGATTCCGATACGGTGATCGCGCATTATGAAAAGGCTGACTATAAGGCAAAAGACTATTACAAGAAGAGCCCGCTCATCCAGGAAGCAGTGGATTTTATCGTAGGCAAACAGGCGCTTGCAACCGGCCATAAGGAAAATCTGGAGCGGTTGTATCAGGAACTGCTGCAGAAAGACTGGTTTATGACGCTGCTTGATCTGGAAGACTATATCAGAGCCAAGGATCAGGCGTTTGCAGATTACGAAGACAGAGCGAAGTGGAAACGGATGATGCTCGTCAACATTGCGAAAGCAGGATTTTTCTCCTCCGACAGGACGATTGCGGAATATAACCGCGATATCTGGAAGCTGAGAAAGCTATAGACGGCGGCGGAGGGGCTGGTCTGCGCTTTCCGCAACATCTATCGGAAACGACTAAAATCGTTTCCGATAGAAATAGCAAAATAAACCGATGGAAATCAGGGGGATGTCTGCAAAGACATTCCCCTTTGTACATATTGTATAAAAATTTGGGGCATACTTTTGATAAATGTACCAAATTTGTAAGAAATACTTGCAAAAGGGTGAGTAATATGATACCATGCAAGCATGGAAACGTTACCGGGAGCGTTGCCGATATCGTTACCGGAAACATTGCGGGACTGCATGAAAGAAGGCAGAGAGTTACCGCAGAGCAGAACCTGTAGTTTTGAATCAATATGCCTGTTATCAGAGATAATAAGGCAGAGAAAAAGGAGAGAGAGGAAAGAGCTATGAAAAAGAAACTGATCAGTACGTTACTTTGTGCGGCAATGGCTGCGGCTATGCTGACGGGATGCGGCGGTTCAGACGGCGCAGCAGGTACAGAAGGCGGAAACGCAGCGGGTGGAGAGACGGCCACAGACGATGCGGCAGGCGGAAGCAATGCGGCGGCATCCGGAGAAGGCCGGGTATATTACCTGAATTTCAAACCGGAAGTTGACCAGCAGTGGCAGGAGATTGCAGCAGCCTATACGGAAGAAACAGGTGTGCCGGTGCAGGTTGTGACGGCAGCCAGCGGGACTTATGAAGAAGTGCTGAAGGCGGAGATCGCAAAAGATGACGCGGTTACGCTGTTCCAGATCAACGGATCTGTCGGATATGAGTCCTGGAAAGATTATTGTCTGGATCTGAGCGATACGGATATTGCCAAGGCATTGTCTGATCCCAGTATCGCCATCGCCAAAGACGGCAGTATCTACGGCATCCCGTATACAGTAGAAACATACGGCATCATCTATAATGACGCGATTATGCAGAAATATTTTGCCATGGACGGCGCAAAAGCTGCCAGCGTGGATGAGATCAACAGCTTTGCCAAATTAAAAGAGGTTGTGGAAGATATGCAGGCAAAGAAAGATGATCTTGGCATTGCAGGCGTATTCGCCTCCACATCCCTGCTCCCCGGTGAAGACTGGAGATGGCAGACACATCTTGCCAATGTGCCGGTTTATTATGAATATAAGGATGCAGGCGTTACGGACGAGGCGGAAATTGCCTTTAAATACAGTGACAATATGAAAAATATTTTTGACCTGTATATCAATAACTCTACATGTGCGCCCGGTCTTCTCGGCAGCAAGGCAGTGACGGATTCCATGGCTGAGTTCGCTCTCGGAGAAGCGGCTATGGTGCAGAACGGCAACTGGGCATGGGGCCAGATCGCGGAAGTGGAAGGAAATACCGTACAGGAGAAAGATATCAAATTTATGCCGATTTACACAGGCATAAGCGGAGAAGAGAACCAGGGGCTTTGCACAGGTACGGAGAACTTCTGGTGTGTAAACAGCCAGGTATCGGAGGCTGACCAGAAGGCGACCATTGATTTTATGAACTGGATGATTTCTTCCGACAAAGGGAAAGATTATATGGTGAATACACTGGGCAATGCGGCTCCTTTCAACACCTTTGCGGATGATGAAAAGCCTGCGGATCCTCTTGCGCAGGAAATGTACCGTTTTATGGAAAGCGGAAAAGAGAGTATCTCATGGAATTTCACGACATTCCCGAGCCAGGATTTCAAAGACGATTTTGGCGCTGCGCTGTTGGAATATGCAAACGGCAATATGAGCTGGGATGAAGTAAGAGATTATGCTATTACAAGATGGGCGGAGGAAAAAGCGGCTACCGCACAGTAGTATGCTGGAAAATAACAGGTGAATGCTTAGAAGAACAGCCGTCCGGTACTCGGAGAGATATCCGGGCGGCTGTCTTCCTTCACAAAAGTCTGGGGAGCTAAAGGAGAGTATTCTATGGAAAAAACACTAAAAAAATATTTTGTGATCTTTACAGTGCCCACTCTTGTTGCATTTGCGTTTGCATTTATTATCCCGTTTCTGATGGGGGTATATCTGTCCTTCTGCAAATTCACCACAACGAAAAACGCCGTCTGGATTGGACTTGCAAATTATAAGTCCATTTTTGACAGCAGTTCAGGTTTCACCAGCGCGCTGCTGTTTACGGCGCTTTTTACATTTGTGGCAATTATTACGATCAATATTTTTGCCTTTTCAATTGCGCTTCTGCTGACCAGAAAAATGCGCGGGACCAATCTTTTCCGTACGATATTTTTTATGCCGAACCTGATTGGCGGTATTGTGCTTGGCTATACATGGCAGCAGATGATCAACGCCGTGCTGCTCAAATATGAGACGACGATCGTTTCCAATGCCAAATTTGGTTTCTGGGGACTTGTACTATTGATGAATTGGCAGATGATTGGGTACATGATGATTATCTATATTGCCGGGCTGCAGAATGTGTCCACGGATCTGCTTGAGGCGGCCAAGATCGACGGTGCGACAAGCGCGCAGACCCTGTTTAAAGTAACGATCCCCATGGTAATGCCGTCCATTACAATCTGCACGTTTCTGACCTTGTCGAACAGCTTTAAGCTGTTTGACCAGAACCTGGCTCTTACAAACGGGGCGCCGATGAACAAAACGCAGATGCTTGCGCTTAATATCTATTCCACGTTCTATGGCAAGACCGGATTTGAAGGCGTAGGGCAGGCAAAGGCGGTGGTCTTTTTCATTATCGTAGCTTTGATCGCGCTTGTACAACTGCAGGCTACAAGAAGTAAGGAGGTGCAGCAGTAATGGCAAAAAGAAGTGGAGCAGGAAATAAAAAAGCGGTAAACGCCATGATTGCGGTCTTTTTGACAGTCATTGCAGCATGTTTTTTGTATCCGTTATTCTTTATTCTGATTAATTCCTTTAAGGGGAAGCTGTATATTAGTAAAAATCCGTTCAGCCTGCCGGACGGTGAGACTTTCTCAGGGATTGGCAATTATGTGAATGGCATGACAAAAACCGGAATGATGTCGGCGGTGGGATATTCTCTGTTTATTACGGTCATATCGGTGGCGCTGATCATTCTGTTCACCTCCATGACGGCTTATTACATTACGAGGGTGCACTCTGCGCTGACAACCGCATTGTATTATATGTTTGTATTTTCTATGATCGTACCGTTTCAGATGGTGATGTTTTCCATGGTGGCGCTGGCAGACCAGTTTCACTTGAAAAATCCGCTCGGTATGTGTATTCTATACTTAGGGTTTGGAGCGGGACTTTCCGTATTTATGTTCAGCGGTTTTGTCAAAGCGATTCCGCTGGAAATTGAGGAAGCTGCGATGATTGACGGCGCCACACCGGTTGAAACCTATTTCAAAGTGGTATTTCCGATTTTAAAGCCGACTGCCATCACAGTGGCGATTTTAAATGCCATGTGGATTTGGAATGATTTCCTGCTTCCGTATCTGGTAATTGGGGTAGGCACAAAATATAAGACAATTCCTGTCGTTGTACAGATGTTGGTGGGATCTAACGGAAACAAGGATATGGGTGCATTGATGGCTATGCTTGTGATTGCCATTATCCCGATTATTATATTTTATTTATTCTGTCAGAAATACATTATCGAAGGTGTTGTGGCAGGTGCGGTGAAAGGATGATAGGGCCATGAGAAAGAGCGGTATATTGATGGCGGTTTCCAGTATTCCGTCCCAATACGGGATTGGTACGTTTTCAAAAGAAGCGTATGCGTTTGTAGATTTTTTGGAAAAGGCGGGGCAGAAGCTGTGGCAGCTTCTGCCGCTTGGTCCTACCGGATACGGAGATTCGCCATACCAGTCCTTTTCCACATTTGCAGGCAATCCGTATTTCATTGACTTAGAAGCGTTGATAGAGGAAGGATATCTGACGCGGGAAGACTGTGAAGCCTGTGATTTTGGCAGCGACAGTACGAGCGTTGACTATGAGAAAATCTATCTGTCGAGATTTAGGATATTGTATCAGGCATACCAGAACAGCCATATACAGGAAAATCCGGCGTTTCTGCAGTTTCAGGAGGAAAATGCCGACTGGCTTGCCGATTATGCGCTCTATATGGCGGTAAAAAATTCTTTTGACGGAAAAAGCTGGCTGTTTTGGGATGAGAAGATCAAACAGCGTGAACCGGGTGAAATGGCCCGTTACCGGGAAACGTATGCGGATGAAATCCTGTTTTACGAGTTCCAGCAGTTTCTGTTTACAAAACAATGGCAGGCGCTGAAGGAGTATGCCAACCGCAAGGATATACGAATCGTAGGGGATATTCCGATCTATGTGGCGCTGGACAGTGCGGATACCTGGGCGAATCCGCAGCTGTTCCAGCTGGATGATACCTGTACACCGGTGGCAGTGGCAGGCTGTCCGCCGGATGCATTTTCGAGAACGGGGCAGTTATGGGGGAATCCGTTGTACCGCTGGGAGTATCACAGGCAGACCGGATACCAGTGGTGGATCCGCAGAATTGCCCACTGCTATCAACTGTATGATATCGTGCGCATCGACCATTTCCGGGGATTTGACGAGTATTATTCAATTCCGTACGGGGATGAAACGGCGGAAAACGGACAGTGGATGCCGGGACCGGGTTACGATATTTTCAGAGCGGTCAAGGCGGAACTGGGAAAGATCAGCGTCATCGCCGAGGATCTGGGGTTTCTCACGCCGTCGGTGATCAGGCTTGTCAAAAAGACCGGATATCCGGGCATGAAGATACTGCAGTTTGCGTTTGATTCCAGGGAGGAAAGCGACTATCTGCCGCATAATTACGAGCATAACTGTGTGGTATACACAGGAACCCATGACAATGACACAACGGCGGGGTGGTATGAAAAACTGAAACGGAAGGATAAGAGTTTTGCACGGCGTTATCTGCAGATCAGAGAGAGGAAAGAAATTCATTGGACATTTATCCGCGCGGCGCTTTCGAGCGTGGCGGATACGGCGGTGATACCGATGCAGGACTATCTGGGACTGGGCGGAGAGGCGCGGATGAATACGCCCTCCACGCTGGGAATGAACTGGAAATGGCGGATGAATGCGGGGGACTGCACGGATGAGCTTGCGCAGCGTATTCGTACTATGGTAAAATTGTACGGTAGACTGTAAGAGTAGTTGTAACAGATAAGGAGCTGTGGTATGGAGGAGATTACCATCAAGGATATTGCCCGTATGTGCGGTGTCGGCGTGAGCACGGTTTCCAGGGCCATCAACAATCATCCGGACATCAGTCCAGAGACAAAAGAGATGATTTTGTCGGTGATTAAAGAAAACAGCTATATTCCCAATAACAGCGCCAGAAATCTGAAACGCACTGATGCGAAGAGCATCGCTGTTCTTGTAAAGGGTATGACCAATCCGTTTTTCAGCGCTATGATTAAGGTGATGGAAGCGGAGATCAAGAAAAAACATTATTCTCTTGTGCTGCACCGTGTAGAGATGAACGAGGACGAGGTGGATGTTGCGCTGGAACTGATCAAGGAAAAGCGGCTGCGGGGCATTATTTTTCTGGGCGGATATTTTTCCCATTCAGAAGAAAAGCTGAAGATGCTCCATGTTCCCTTTATTCTCAGCACGGTAGGCTGTCCGCCTGGGAATATGAGCAGAGAGCTTTATTCTTCCGTTTCCGTTGATGATGCAAAGGAAAGCGGCCGTATTGTGCAATATCTGATCGATCAGGGACACAGGGATATCGCCATCCTGGCGGCGGAGACAGAGGATGCCAGTATCGGCCGGCTGCGCCTGGAAGGATATATGCAGACGCTGGAGAAGAACGGGATTCCATTGCGGGATGAACTGATTTGCAGTATGAATCCGGATATTGAGTTTTATTCGCTGGAAAACGGGTATGAAGTGACAAAGGATTTGCTGCGCAGAGGTGTGAGGTGCAGCGCTATTTTTGCTATTTCAGATCTCCTTGCCATAGGGGCGTGCCGGGCTATCCTGGAGAGCGGGAAACGCATTCCGCAGGATTATGCGGTGGCAGGCTTTGACGGCATTGAGATGGGAAGATATTATACCCCGTCGGTCACAACAGTGCGGCAGCCTGTTGAAAAACTGGCGGAAGGCACGGTGAGTCTGTTGTTCGAGATTATTAACGGAGGCACGGCCCATCAGCATCTTGTCTATGAGAGCGAATTTCTGGAAAGGGAATCGACAAAGGCCAGATAGATCATGTGAAAAACGGTATATCCAGTAAAACGGATATGCCGTTTTTGGAGTAATCTACAAAAGAAAGGGATGGGGAAATGAAACCGGGGAAACTGCATCATATGCTGCAGAAGGCCCACGAAGAGCTGCGCAGGAAACCGGTGGTATCGGCGGTGTACCTGCTTCTGCGTGTTGTGGTGATTGTGATTATGGTGGCACAGTTTTTTAATAAAAATTTTGAAAATGTATTTTTGTGTCTGCTGACACTGGTCTTATTTCTACTGCCCACAGTTTTTGAACGGCAGTTAAAAATAGACTTTCCGGATACATTGGAAATTATTATTATGCTGTTTATTTTTGCCGCAGAGATATTGGGGGAAATACAATCCTATTATACGCTTTTTCCGTATTGGGATACAATGCTGCATACGCTGAATGGTTTTTTGTGCGCGGCCATCGGTTTCTGCCTGGTAGATATGTTCAACAGAAACGAACGGTTTTCCCTGTCGTTATCTCCGGTTTTTATGGCGATCGTGGCGTTTTGTTTCTCTATGACGATCGGTGTTTTATGGGAATTTTTTGAGTGTGGAATGGATCAGTTCTTTCTGATGGATATGCAGAAAGACATGGTAGTACACAGGATATCGTCGGTGATGCTTGATCCGCAGGGAAGGAACAGAACGGTGGTATTGAAAAATATCACGGATGTAGTGGTGATTGCGGACGGCCAAGAAATCCCGCTGGGATTAGGCGGCTATCTGGATGTGGGTATTCTGGATACGATGAAGGATCTGTTTGTAAATTTTATCGGCGCCGTTGTATTTTCGGTGATTGGTTTTTTCTATGTGAAAAACCGGGGCAGGGGCCGTTTTGCCCGCAGGTTCATTCCCCAGGTATTGTCGGACCGTACAGTTTCCAGAAACGGTAAGAAAAGAAAGGGAAGGGAAGAACCGTAACGGGGCAAATGTCTGTCAGTCAAAAGATTTCCGGGACAGATTAGAGTTATGGTATTCTTTCTGATAGGTAACATCTTCCAGAAACCAGGCCGGGGGCACAAAGCCTGCGGCGGCTTCTTTTGTGTCGAATTCCACTTCTGCAATGATCAGGGGGGCAAAGGGCGGGGCAAAGATATCGAGTTCGATCGTATGGCTTCCGAAAGGAATCAGATAGCGCTTTTTTGAGATAACATTGCCATCGCATTTAGAAAGCAGATGGCGGTAGCTTGCCTTATCCAGGGGCAGATTGTATTCTTCTCTGGCCAGCATGCCCTCTCCTTTATAAGTCATGTAGTAGGCGTCATCTTCTCTGCGGATGCGTACGACAGGCATGATGTTTAAATAGGCCTGTTCCAGATGTTTGGCCGGATATTGTTCCAGATGTTCGGGAAGATGTCTGACTGTAAATTTGCGTTCAATTTCCATAAGAGGTCCTTTCTGCAGACAGTGGGGCATACAGACCAGTTCGCCTGGCCTGTACAGACAATTGATCTTATGGAAGGATTTTACCACAGGCGGAAGGACGGCGCAAGAGCGGCGCGGAAATCAATTTTCCGCTCACTGGCACATATAGATTTATGAGCGTTCCATTGTGAAGGATAGTAGAAGCTCTTAGTGTTCTGTCCTCTGCCAGCAGTTCCCGGACAGGGAGGTCCGGGAAAGGCCGCCCGCGCCCGGATGGCGCGTGAAGGCCGCCTGCGTTAAAAATTCCGCTGCATTTTCAGGACACTTAGAGATTCTTATATCCGTAACCTGGAACACGAATCAATCTATTTGTGCCGAAAAACGAAAAATTGATTTCCGTGGGAAATCGCAGGAAGGAAGATTCTGCGGACATTTGCAACTGTTTTTCCCGTGCTGCCGTCCGGTATAAATTTCTGCTCTTTTCTAGTTGTCTTGGTCGAACTGGATATGGTAATATGTTGGAAGGCAAAAGGATAATAGGAAAAATAGAGAAAGGTGGTTTCTAGTAAAATGAGCAGGGTATGTATCTTTTTTGCGGAAGGATATGAAGAAATCGAGGCATTGACAGTAGTGGATCTGCTGCGCCGTGCAGGCATTGAGGCGGAGACCGTGTCCGTGACGGGAGAGAAAACGGTGACAGGGTCCCACAGGATTCCGGTCATTATGGACAAACTGTTTGATGAGGTGGATTTTACAAAGGTAGATATGATTGTACTGCCTGGCGGCATGCCCGGAACAAAAAATCTGGAGGCGTTTACACCGCTGATGGAGCAGGTCGACGCATTTTATGAAAAAGGAAAATATGTGGCCGCAATTTGCGCTGCACCGAGTATTCTGGGCCACAGGGGGATTTTGCAGGGCAAACGCGCCTGCTCTTTTCCGGAGTTTGAAAGTCATCTGGAAGGTGCGGAAATCACCCGTAACAGTGTGGAAATCGCGGGGAATGTCATTACATCCAGAGGCATGGGCTGCGCGATTGACTTTGGCCTGATGATTATTGCCGCTTTTATGGGGCGCGAGGCGTCGGAGGCGTTAAGCAGGAAAATTGTATATACAAGATAAATTAAGGAAACGAAAGATGAATAAAAGATTTGCATTGTTTACTGCCGTCGTAGTCTGTATCACGGGACTGTGCGGTTGCGGCAACCGGCAGCCGGGCGGCGGAGCGGATGTTTTTGTGATGACGAATCCGGCTGCAGCGGAGAGCGCCGTACCGGAGACGGAGGTTTCACAGACCGGGAATGCAGTATTGCCGCAGGAGCAGGATACGGCGCTGCCGTATCCGGATGCAAAGGCTTCCCAGAAGACACAGGATCAGGGGCAGGAGGAAACAGAAACTGCCGGGGAGCAGTGCGCGACACCGCTGCGGGTGGAAAATCCCGGCGGGGAATATTATTTTGCAGGCGGGGAAGCGGCTTCGAATGCGCAGACAGTTACATTGGAAAAAGTGTCAGAAAAGAAAAACGAGATTACGGATGTGGATGCATGGCTGGCAGAAAACGGTCTGGTGAAACCGGGATTTCCGTATGAGGATGAGAAATACCGGTATGAGGTATCAGGCGACGACGGCTATGCCGTTTATCAACTGCGGTTATATGACAAAGAGACGGGGGAACTGACGGCAAATCTTGACTTTACGGATTATCGGTATGCGAATGATTTCGCACTGCAGGACAGCAGCTTTGTAGAGCAGCGGATCTGCTACGCCAGGGCACAGGACGGTGTGTTATATGTGGCAACGGCGCATAATACGTATTCGGAGTCGTCGCCGCACACGGCATATGTGACAGCGTTAGATCTGTCAGATTTCCATGTGATCTGGAAGACGGCTCCATTGATGTGCAATTCGTATTCTTTTGCACTGGTAGGGGACGCTCTTGTCTGCGGGTATGGGTTTACGGCGGAGGATGATTTTCTCAATATTATCGACCGTGAGACGGGAAAGCTGTGGGAGCAGGTACGGATTAATTCTATGGCTGAATATATCATATGGCAGGATGAAACGTTGTATGTCCGCACGTATGATACAGATTATATGTTTTTGACTGCAGGCAGGGATGGCGGCGGTAAGCAATAGACAAAGCCAGGATTCCAAATTGAGGGCGGAAACATGAAGAAGAGAAAAAAGCGGGTCTGCATCTGTATCTGTATGGCAGCCGTATTGGCGGCAGGCGTTTATTTTTTATATCGTTATAATGTTATTCCGCATCAAGCGTATCAAAGTGCGTATTTTGGCATAGAGAATTTTCAGAGCAGTTGTGATATGGATGGGGACGGCATTGACGATCAGACCGATATATTAGAGGGCGCCAGGGCCTACGTTTCGACGGAGCCAAAATACAGGAGCCGGTATTACGAGACAGGATATCCGGATGACGGATACGGCGTATGCACGGATGTGGTAGCTTTTGCGCTGCTTTATGCAGGCTATGATCTGATGGAGCTGGTAGAGGAAGATATTGCGGCCCATCCGGAGTCTTATGACGTTGAAGAGGCGGACCGGAATATTGATTTCCGCCGTGTGAAAAATCTCAGCGTCTATCTGGAAAACAATGCGATTTCGCTGACAACGGAGCCGTCGGATATCGCGCAGTGGCAGGGCGGCGATATTGTAGTGTTCCGCAGACATATCGGGATTGTTTCTGATGTGAGAAATAAAAAGGGGATTCCCTTTGTGATCCATAATGCAAACCCTGTGCAGGTGCGTTATGAAGAAGATATATTGGAAATCTGGGGTGAGATCACAGGGCATTACCGGATCAGCGAGTAAGGAGAAAGGAACGATGGAAAGAGAGAACTTTGGATCCCGTCTGGGATTCATCCTGGTAAGCGCAGGATGTGCGATCGGTATTGGAAATGTATGGCGCTTTCCCTATGTAGCGGGGCAGAATGGCGGTGCGGTATTTGTGCTGTTCTACCTGATTTTTTTGTTGTGTATGGGGGTGCCCGTGCTGACGATGGAGCTGGCGGTAGGGCGTGCAAGCGGAAAAAGTGCGGTACAGGGATACCGGATGCTGGAGAAAAACGGACACCGGTGGCATATCCACGGATGGTTTTGCGTAGCAGGCTGTTATCTGCTGATGATGTATTACACAACCGTTTCAGGCTGGATGGTCAGTTACTTTTTTAAATTTCTGACAGGGACTTTTACTGCCGGTATGGATACGGAGACCGTAGGGAATGTTTTTGGCGGGCTGCTTGCCAGTCCTGCGGAAATGGGCGTTTGGATGCTGTTAACTGTCGTTGCCGGATTTATGATCTGCAGTTTCGGGCTGCGGAAAGGGCTGGAGCGTATTACAAAAGTTATGATGGCGGCGCTTTTGGCGCTGATTGTCGTATTGGCGGTACATAGTTTTATATTGCCCGGCGCAGCCGAGGGGGTTGCATTTTATCTGATGCCGGATCTGCAGAGGGCAAAGGAAGCGGGCATCGGGAATGTGATAACGGCGGCCATGAACCAGTCCTTTTTTACGCTTAGCCTGGGTATCGGCGCGATGGAAATATTTGGGAGCTATATGTCGAAGGACCATACATTGGCGGGCGAGGCAGTCCGTATCTGCGTGCTGGACACTTTTGTTGCGTTGATGGCCGGCCTGATTATTTTTCCGGCCTGCTTTTCCTTTGGGGTACAGCCGGACGCAGGGCCTTCCCTGATTTTTGTGACGCTGCCCAATGTATTTGTGAATATGGCAGGGGGAAGGATCTGGGGGGCGTTGTTCTTTTTATTTATGACATTCGCCAGCTTTTCCACGGTAATAGCTGTTTTTGAAAACCTGCTGGCCAGTTGTATTGATAATTTTGGCTGGAACCGGAAAAAGGCGGCGGTTATCAACTGTATATTTGTACTGCTTGCCAGCCTGCCGTGCGTGCTTGGATATAATGTATGGAGCAGCCTGCATATTATCGGGGCCCGGGATGTGCTGGACAGTGAGGATTTTCTTGTGAGCAATCTGCTGCTGCCTGCGGGTTCTCTTGTCTATCTGTTGTTTTGTGTGACAAAGTGGGGCTGGGGTTTTGACAGATATATGGAGGAAGCCAACACAGGCATGGGTCTGCGGCTGTCAAAACAGCTGAAAAATTATTTCCGTTTTGTCCTGCCAGTGCTGATTCTTGTCATTTTAATACAGGGCCTTCTTTGAGTCCCTGTTTGTGTGAACGCAGGGAGAAGGTTGCCTGGTCATGCGGGAGTATGCTATAATAAGAAAAAAGTCCTATAGAAATTAATACAGGAGAGTACATATGAAAGCGTTTATTGGAAAAGGAAAAGGGAGTGCGGGAACAGCAGTGGAAGAAGCGACAAAAGGTTTGTCCGCACCAAAAGGCATTATATTTATTACAACGTATGATGCATTATCAGAAACAGCGGCTTTGCTTGCCGCCAGATTTCCCGGCGTACCCTCTGTGGGGACAAGCGGTTACGGACTTGCCAATGGTACGGTGGGAGAAGATATTTTAGTAGTTCTTGGATTGTTTGAGGACGCTGTGGTAAGCTGCGGCGTGATTCCGGGCATCAGTGAATGCCCAGTTGCGGCAATCGGGGATCTGGAAAAGAAGATTGCACAGGTAAATCCGGGAAAAGATAACACAGTCTGCATTGAATTCTGCACCGGAAGCGAGGAAAAACTGATTACTACATTTACTTCCTGTCTGAAGGAAAAAGGGGTTCAGCTTGCCGGCGCCACAGCGCTTGGAGCGCCGGAAGGCAAGCCGGCGCTTGTTGCCTGCAACGGAGCTGTGTATGCGGATGCCTGCGCTTATGCGCTGATTCGCAATACTGTCGGCAGGGCAAGGACATTTAAAGAGAATATATGGCAGAAGGGCAGTACGATATCTCATTTTGCGACGAAGGTGGACACAGATAAGAAATCAATCATTGAACTTGACGGAAAACCGGCAGCATCCGTGTACAGTCAGGAGCTTGGTATCCCGCGGGATAAGATTATTGAAAACGTATTTCAAAATCCCATCGGCAGAGTGGTAGGGGATCAGGTGTATATTTCGTCTATGAAGGAATTGGGCGCAAATGGAGAAATTTTGAATTACAAGCGTTTTAATAAAAACGACTGCGTGTATTTCCTTGAGCTGGGCGATTACAGAGCTATTGAACAGGCGACAAGAGACAATATCCGTTCCCAAATGAAAACAGTGTCCCTTGTATTTACCATTGATTGTCTGCATCGTTATCTGTTGTATCAGAAGGACCGTTATTTTTCCACATATGCGGAAGATATGGCGTCTCTCGGCAAAAGCTGCGGTTTGGTCTGCGGCGGCGAGCAGTACAACAACCAGCATGTAAACCAGACGATGGTTTGCGCGGTATTTGAGTAGGAGGTGCAGCATGTTATTTCATAAAAAAAATACGGAAAATACGGCGTCAGGCGGGGCCGTACAGGGCGTCCCGCAGGCGAACCTGCAGGAGAGTCTGCATTCCATGTCCTTTCTCAGTAAATTTGTAATCAGAAAGAAAAATGAATTGGTGGAGGAAGAGGTAAAAACCTTTCGGAAGCTGGATAAAGTCAGGGAAAGTTATAATCAGGTAATTGATAACAACGCTAAAATTTATGATTCTATCGGTTCTATAGAGCAGGAGTTTGAAAAGGCAGGCCAGGTATCGGAGACTTTCAACAGTGTCATCAGCAAAGTCAGCGAAGTATCGGATGGGGCCAGGGAAGACATTGAAAATCTGAAGGCAAGCGCGGGACGTGTTGTGGTGCAGTTTTCGGAGATTGCGCAGATTTATGAGGAATTTCAGAAAAGTTTTTCAGAGATACGGGCGGCAATGAAGAGCATTATCGGGATTGCCAATCAGACGAATATACTGGCGCTGAATGCGGCTATTGAGGCGGCGCGTGCAGGAGAGCACGGGAGAGGCTTTGCCGTGGTGGCAGATGAAGTGACGCAGCTCTCCATCGGCATCAAGAATCTGGTAGGCGATGTCAACCGGAGTATGGAAGAGTTACAACAGAATTCGGAAAAGTTGACCAAATCGCTGGGAGACGCCCAGGAAAGTCTTGATGAGGCACAGAATCAGATGAACGGTACGGCAGCCGTATTTGACGATATCACTTCGTCGGTATCTAGTGTGAGAGGTGTGGAAGAGCGAATCAACGGTGTGGTGGGAAGCTGCGGTAATTTGATCAAATCGATACAGGAGGATATGACCATATATGAAAGGCAGTACAGTGAAGTGCTGAATGATATTGAAGACATGAAGAGCCTGATGACGGAAAAAGGATTTTTGTATGAAGATATTTCCAATATGATGGAACAGGCGGAACCGTTAATTGCAAAAATACGGGCAGCCAGATAACAGCAGGCCGACAGAGGTTGTATAGAGACGGGCGGGGACCTTTACAGCAACAGGGTCCCCGCTTTTTGTTTTTGATGCCGGACTGTACATTCATTCGAAGAGAGTATTTTGCAGTGTTGTGATGAATGAAGAATAGAGAAAGGAATGAAACGGGATATGAAAAGAACAGGAAAAGAAATTTTAGTGAGAGTTCTTATACTGCTGGCGGGGCTGACGATTGCGCATCTTGGTGTGACGCTGTTTTTGCTGGCGGATCTGGGGGCGGATCCCTTCAATGTGCTGGTGCAGGGAATTTTCAGAAGTGTCAGCAAAATCACAAGGTGGACGGCGCTGACGCATGGATATACACACATTTCCATCTGTTTTTTGATTATTGTGATATTGCTGGCGGTCGATAAAAGTTACATTAAAATCGGGACAATTCTCTGCATGGCCTGCGGCGGGCCGATCATCGATTTTTTTACCGCTGTGCTGGGCGGTCTGTTCCACCCCGAAAGGCCGCTGTGGTTTAAGCTGACGGCGCTGGCGGCAGGCTGCGTGATTTTGGCGTTTGGCATGACGATCGTAATTAAGTCGGATGCCGGTACGGGTCCGAATGATTTGGTGGCTCTTGTAATAAGTGATAAGAGTCATTTCAGATTCAGTATAATACGTGTTGCGGTCGATGTGTCTTTTGTGGCAGTTGGATTTCTGCTGGGGGGATCTTTTGGAATCGGGACGGTTGTCTGCGCCTGTCTGGTAGGACCGGTGGCGGGATTTTTTCTGCCAAGGAGTGAGAACATCGTGGAGAAAGTTCTTGCCTGTATTTTACATTCGCCCCAAAGAAGCGTATAATGCCAGAGGAACCTGGGGTAGGGAAAGACAGAAGAAAGAAGGATACGGTATGAATAAGGATCTGACGATAGGAAAACCGGAAACAGTCTTATGGAAATTTTGCCTGCCGTTATTTGGCAGCATTATTTTTCAACAGCTTTATAATATTGCCGACAGTCTTGTGGCGGGGAAGTTTGTAGGAGAAAATGCGCTGGCGGCGGTGGGCAATAGTTATGAGATTACATTGATTTTTATTGCGTTCGCCTTTGGTTGTAATATCGGCTGCTCTGTCATTGTATCCCAGCTTTTTGGAGCGAAGGACTACAGAGATATGAAAACGAGCGTCTATACAGCAATGATTTCCAGTGCGGTTCTGTGCGCAGTACTGATGGCGTTTGGCATTTCGTGCTGTGAAGGGCTTCTGCGGCTGATTCATACGCCGCCGGAGATCATGGCGGATTCCGCATTGTATCTGGCTATTTATGTTTGGGGGCTTCCTTTTCTATTTTTTTATAATATCGCCACAGGAATTTTTTCCGCTTTGGGGGATTCGAAAACGCCATTTGTTTTTTTGGCGGCTTCTTCTACGTCGAATATTCTGATGGATGTTCTGTTTGTGAAAGTGTTTCACATGGGAGTAGCGGGCGTTGCCTGGGCTACCTTTCTATGCCAGGGAGTGAGTTGTATATTGTCGCTGGCTGTTTTACGCAGAAGGCTGGCAGGTATCCGCACGAAAGAAAAGGCCGCTCTGTATTCGTTTGCTCTGCTGAAAAAAATCGCGGTGATAGCGGTGCCCAGTATTCTTCAGCAGAGTTTTATTTCTGTGGGGAATATTGTAATCCAGAGCGTGATCAACGGCTTTGGACCAGGCGTTATCGCCGGTTATTCCGCAGCCGTTAAATTAAATAATCTGGTCATTACGTCGTTTACCACACTTGCCAATGGGATATCAAATTATACGGCCCAAAATATCGGAGCAGGTATGATGCAGCGGATCAGGGCGGGAATGCGGGCAGGAATCGGGATGGTATGGACGCTCTGTGTGCCGATTGTGATTCTTTATTTGTCTGCCGGAAAGACTTTTATACAGTTCTTCATGAACGCGCCTTCGGACACTGCGCTTTCCAGTGGCGTACAGTTTTTGCACATTGTCGCTCCATTTTATTTTATCATATCGGTGAAGCTGGCGGCGGACGGTGTTCTGCGGGGAGCAGGACGAATGAGACATTTTATGACCGCCACGTTTACCGATTTGATTCTGCGGGTGGCGCTTGCAAAAGTATTGGCGGTACGGACAGGGCCTGTGGGAATCTGGTGCGCATGGCCTGTGGGATGGATGGTTGCGGCTGGTTTGTCTATTTGGTTTTATGGCAGAGGACCGTGGCGGAAAAAATATAAAAATATATCTTCCCTTGTGTAAATTTGCATAATTTGACATTTATTTTGGGTAAAATATGGTATAATATCGACAGAAAGAATACTGGAAACGGACAAAAAGAAAAGGAGGAGGAAATCTATGGTTGCATTAAACCCTACGCGGCTTGTAATTGCCGCGGTGATAGGATTGGCGGTATTGCTGCTGCTGATTATCAAGTTCAAGATTCATGCGATGATTTCGATCTTGATCGGTGCGATTGTCATTGGCGTTACGGCAGGTATGCCTTTTACGGACATTGTCACGGCGGTGAATGACGGTATCAGCAATACATTGAAGGGAATTGCGCTGCTGGTAGGATTGGGTTCCATGTTTGGCGCAATATTGGAGGCGTCGGGCGGGGCACAGACGCTGGCAGTGACAATGGTAAGGAAATTTGGCGATGAAAAGGCCGCCTGGGCGTTGGGGATTACGGGGCTGGTCATTGCAATGCCTGTCTTTTTTGACGCAGGGCTGATTATTTTAATTCCGTTGGCGTTCTCGCTGGCTAAGCGGACAAATCGCTCTTCTCTTTTTTATGTGATTCCGCTGTTAGCAGGTCTGGCAGTCGGGCATGCGTTTATCCCGCCTACGCCGGGTCCTGTGCTGGTGGCTACTATGCTGAATGTCGATTTGGGCTGGGTGATTTTGATCGGTATTTTCTGTGGTGTGTGCGCGATGATCGTGGCCGGACCGATCTGGGGTTCTATCTGCGGCAAGAAGTATTTCATTCCGGTGCCGGAACATGTGGCAAACCAGGAGGAAATTGATGAATCGAAGCTTCCCAGCTTCTGGACGATCGTATTGATTATTCTGATTCCGCTTGTACTGATTATCCTCAAATCTCTGGCGGGAGTCATACCTGCAATGGCGCCTGCGGAGCCGGTGCTGACATTCCTGGGAGAACCTTTCCTGGCGTTATTGATTGCGACGGTTGTGGCAATGTTTATCCTTGGCATCCGCCATGGATATAAGCTGGACGAACTGGAAAAGATTATGACAAAGTCGTTAGAGCCTACCGGTCTGATTCTTCTCGTAACAGCCTGCGGCGGTGTGCTGCGCTATATGCTGCAGTATTCCGGTCTGGGCGATGTGATCGGTAATGCGGTTTCTTCTGCAAATCTGCCGATCGTCATTGTAGCGTTTATCGTGGCGGCGCTTGTCAGAATCTGTGTCGGCTCTTCTACGGTAGCCATGACGATGGCGGCGGGTATTATCGCGGCTATGCCGGGAATCGCACAGTTATCTCCGTTGTATCTGGCCTGTGTGACGGCAGCGGTGGCGGGCGGCGCCACAGTCTGCTCCCACTTTAATGATTCCGGTTTCTGGCTGGTGAAATCTCTGGTGGGCCTTGACGAAAAGACGACATTAAAAACATGGACGATCATGGAGACGCTGGTGGGCGGAACAGGTTTTATCGTAGCATTGATTATCTCATTTTTTGTATAGCAGAATGTGCAGGAGGTATGTAACATGGAATTAACGAGTCAAAAAATGCGTAAGCTGGCGCCGGAGCTGGATCCGCTGCGCATCGGAACCGGGTGGAAGCCGGAGGATTTATCGAAGCCGCAGATTATTATTGAAAGTACTTTCGGAGACAGCCATCCGGGCAGCGGCCATTTGGACGTTTTGGTGGAAGAAGTCAGAAAGGGAGTTATAGAGGCGGGCGGTCACGGTGCAAGATATTATGCCACGGACATCTGCGATGGGGAAAGCCAGGGGACAGACGGCATTAATTTCAGTCTGGCCAGCCGGGAAATGATAACCAATATGATTGAGATCCATGCCAACGCTACGCCTTTTGACGCGGGCGTTTATCTGGCAAGCTGCGACAAGGGAATGCCGGCCAATCTGATGGGACTGGCCAGAGTAGATATTCCGGCTGTGGTAGTGCCCGGCGGCACAATGGCCGCAGGCCCGGATATGCTGACATTGGAGCAGCTTGGCATGTATTCCGCCAAATATGAACGGGGCGAGATTGACGAAGAAAAATTAAACTGGGCGAAATGTAATGCCTGTCCGAGCTGTGGGGCGTGCTCTTTTATTGGTACCGCATCGACCATGCAGATTATGGCGGAAGCGCTTGGACTGGCACTTCCGGGCAGCGCATTGATGCCGGCCACCAGCCCGGATCTTCTGGATTTTGCGAGACAGGCAGGCAGGCAGGCCGTAAAGCTGGCGACAATGCCGGGCATGAAGCCGAGTGAAATTGTGACGATGGAAAGTTTTGAAAATGCGATACTGGTACATGCGGCTGTCTCGGGCAGCACGAACTGTCTGCTGCATATTCCGGCGATCGCGCATGAATTTGGCCTGGAGATCACAGGAGACACATTTGACAGGCTGCACAGGGGGGCCCGCTATCTGCTGGATGTGCGCCCGGCAGGCCGGTGGCCGGCTGAGGTCTTTTATTATGCGGGCGGTGTGCCGGCAATCATGGAAGAGATCAAAGAGCATCTGCATCTGGATGTGATGACTGTTACAGGAAAGACGCTGGGGGAAAATCTGCGCGAACTGAAAGAAAATGGATTTTATGAGCGCTGCGGCAAGTGGCTGCAGGATTTTAACGCGCGTTATGGGGCGTCACTGACAAAAGAGGATATTATCCGTCCGTATGACAAAGCCATTGGGACGGATGGTAGCATTGCCATACTGCGCGGCAATCTGGCGCCGGAAGGAGCTGTGATTAAGCATACGGCCTGTCCGAAGGAGATGTTCCAGGCAGTATTGCGGGCGCGGCCTTTTGACAGTGAAGAAGAATGTCTGGATGCAGTATTGAAGCGTAAAGTGCAGAAAGGGGATGCTGTGTTTATCCGTTATGAGGGCCCGAAGGGAAGCGGGATGCCGGAAATGTTTTATACTTCAGAAGCGATCAGCAGCGATGCGGAACTGGGCCGCAGCATTGCCCTGATTACCGACGGGCGTTTCTCCGGAGCATCGACAGGACCTGTAATCGGACACTGCAGCCCGGAAGCCGTGGAAGGCGGACCGATCGCCCTGGTGGAAGAAGGCGATTTGATTGAGATCGATGTGATGGCGAGAAAGTTGAATATTGTCGGTATTCATGGGGAACGGAAGACGCCGGAGGAAGTGGAGGCAGCGCTTGCGCGCAGGCGTGAGGCTTGGAAACCGAGGAAGCCGAAATACACAAAAGGCGTGCTGCGTCTGTTCAGTGAACATGCCGCAAGTCCCATGAAAGGAGCTTATCTGGAATATTAAAGGATAGGATACGGCGAAAGTTGTTTCCTATATGATGAAATGAGAATATAATTTCTGAGGAAGGAGAAAGGCAAATGAAAACGATAGAAGAGCAGTTTCAGGAATTGGGTGTGGTACCGGTAGTAGTGCTGAACGATGCCAGGGACGCGGTGCCGCTCGCCGAAGCATTGGTGGAAGGCGGTCTGCCCTGCGCGGAGGTTACATTCCGCACGGATGCCGCAGAAGAGTCTATCCGGCTGATGAGCGAAAAATATCCGCAGATGCTGGTAGGCGCAGGAACGGTACTGACCGTAGAGCAGGTAGACCGCGCTGTGGGCGCAGGGGCGAAATTTATTGTCAGTCCCGGTTTTGATGCTGAGATTGTAGATTACTGCCTGTCGAAAAAGATTTCCGTATTTCCCGGTTGCATTACGCCTTCCGAGGTAGCGCAGGCAGTGAAAAGAGGGTTGAAAGTAGTAAAATTCTTCCCGGCTGAGCAGTTTGGCGGCGTGGCTACGATCAAGGCGTTGGCGGCTCCGTATACGAAAGTAAATTTCATGCCTACGGGCGGTGTGAGCGCAAAAAACCTGAAAGAATATCTTTCCTATGACAGGATTGTCGCCTGCGGCGGGAGCTGGATGGTAAAGGGCGATCTGGTCAAAGCGGGCGAGTTTGATAAAATCAGGGAACTGACGGCGGAGGCAGTGGCGCTGGCAAAGGAAATCCGTAAATAGAGAAGAGGAGGAAAGTAGGATGGAGTTAAATATAAGACCGGCGCAGGAGTGCAGGTATGATGCGGTATCGCTTGGCGAGGTAATGCTCCGCCTGGATCCGGGTGAAGGCAGAATCCGTACGGCAAGAGCGTTTCGGGCATGGGAAGGCGGCGGCGAATATAATGTAGTTCGGGGACTTAGAAGATGCTTCGGTATGAAAACGGCAGTGATCACAGCGTTTGCAGACAATGAAGTGGGGAAATTAATGGAGGACTTTATTCTGCAGGGCGGTGTGGACACAGAGCTGATCAAATGGATGAAGACAGACGGTATCGGAAGAATCTGCCGGAATGGCCTGAACTTTACGGAGAGAGGATTTGGTATCCGGGGCGCTGTGGGGTGTTCCGACAGAGCGAACACGGCGATTTCCAAAGCGACGCCCGAGGATTTTGATTTTGACTATATTTTTGGGGAGCTGGGTGTGCGTTGGCTGCATACCGGCGGAATCTATGCAGCTCTCTCTGAGCAGTCATGTGAAACAGTGCTGGCTGCCATTAAGACGGCAAAGAAATATGGCACAATTGTATCCTACGACTTAAACTACCGTCCCTCTATGTGGAGTGCGATTGGCGGTCAGGCTAAAGCGCAGGAAGTGAATAAGGAAGTAGCCAGGTACGTGGATGTTATGATCGGCAACGAAGAGGATTTTACGGCCTGCCTTGGATTTGAGATTGAGGGAAATGATGAGAACCTGAAAGAATTGAACCTGGACGGCTATAAGAAAATGATCAATGAAGCGGCGCGTACTTATCCCAATTTTAAAGCGGTGGCTACTACACTGCGGGAAGTAAAAACGGCCACGGTCAATGATTGGAGTGCAATTTGCTGGGCCGACGGCGAAATCTATAAGGCAAAGGATTACAAAGGCCTGGAGATTATGGACCGTGTAGGCGGCGGCGATTCTTTTGCGTCAGGTTTGATTTACGGACTAATGAGTACGAAAGACGCGCAGCTGGCGGTGAATTACGGTGCGGCGCACGGTGCGCTGGCGATGACGACGCCGGGAGACACGACAATGGCAAGCAAAAAGGAAGTGGAGTCTGTTATGGGCGGCGCGGGCGCGAGAGTGCAGAGATAAATTTAAGACAGAACGGAAGAAGCCGGGGCGGATACAAAAGGTATGTATCCGCCCCGCTTTTTTTGCGGCAGACGCAGGAGGGAATGTTTTGCGAACATTTAGAATTGTTTTTTTGATAACTGCGCGGCATAAATTTCTGTTCGTACGCCGGGCTCTTTTTGATTGCCCCTTTTCTAATCGGCATGAATATAGTATAGTTATAGGAAACGTCACTAAATTTTTACCGAAGATGGAGGCGGGAATGATGTTGGAACTAAAAAATATTTCTTTTCAGGTTTCGGATGATTCCAGAGAAAAGGAAATTCTGAAAAATGTAAGTTTTGTGTTACAGGAAAATAGATTTACGGTAATTACGGGCCCGAACGGAGGAGGGAAGTCTACTCTGGCAAAGATCATTGCAGGGATTGAAAAGCCGACTTCCGGACAAATCTTTTTTAATGGAGAGGATATTACGGAGCGGAGCGTGACGGAACGGGCAAAGATGGGCATCAGCTATGCTTTTCAACAGCCGGTGCGGTTTAAAGGCGTGACGGTGCTGGATTTGCTGCGTCTGGCGGTAGGGAAAAAGGTTTCCGCTGCAGATGCATGCCAGTATTTGTCCGAGGTGGGGCTTTGTGCAAAAGATTATATCAATCGTGAGGTAAATGCGAGTTTGTCGGGCGGGGAGATCAAACGGATTGAAATTGCAACCGTGATTGCAAGGGGGACTATGGTTTCCGTATTTGATGAGCCGGAGGCGGGCATTGACTTGTGGAGTTTTCAGAATTTGATTCGGGTATTTGAAAAAATGCATGACAAGATGCATGGCTCGATACTGGTTATTTCGCATCAGGAACGCATTTTGAGGACCGCAGATGAGATTTTGGTTATTGCGGACGGAGAAGTGGCGGACCAGGGCGCCAGAGAGGAGATATTACCTTCGCTGTTGTCCACGGAAAGCAGTGTAAGCGGTTGTAAATATTGGCAGAAGGGGGAGGTATAGATGAAAGTGTTTGATTCTATCCAGGAGAATCTGTTAGAAGCGGTAGCCGGGTTTCATGAGATTCCGGCAGGAGCGTTCAATATCCGTGCCAACGGGGAGACGGCGGCGCGAAACTGCACGGAACATATTACGGTGGAGCCGAAGGCGGACGGAACGGGGATTGTTGTCACGATTGCGCCGGGCACGATAAAGGAAAGCGTGCATATGCCGGTGATTGTCAGCCGTTCTGGCTTGCGTGAAACGGTATACAATGATTTTTATATTGGCGAGGGTGCGGATGTAACGATCATTGCAGGCTGTGGTATTCATAATGGCGGGGAGGAATCGAGCAGGCACGACGGTGTCCATAGATTTTTTGTCGCCCGGAATGCGAAGATCAAATATATAGAAAAGCATTATGGGAGCGGTGATGGAAGAGGGGAGCGGATTATGAATCCCCGCACGGTGATCGAGATCGAGGAAAACGGTTATATGGAGATGGACACGGTGCAGATCAGGGGAGTGGATTCGACGGTCAGAAATACGGAAGCCAGATTGGCGGCGGGAGCCAGACTGGTGGTACTGGAACGCCTGATGACACACGGAAACCAGAAGGCAGAGAGCTATTTCAGGGTAGCGATGAACGGGAAAGGCGCAGGTGCGAATATCGTATCGCGTTCCGTAGCGAAGGATGACTCGTTTCAACTGTTCTCTTCTAATATAGAAGGCAACGCAGAATGCAGCGGTCATACGGAGTGCGATGCGATCATTATGGGGAATGCTAAAATCAGCGCAGTTCCGGAGATCACAGCCAATCATCCGGACGCAGCGCTGATTCATGAAGCGGCGATCGGTAAAATTGCCGGAGAGCAGATTGTTAAGTTGATGACGCTTGGCCTGACAGAGAAAGAGGCCGAGGAGCAAATCATCAGCGGATTTTTGAAATGATGTCCGGTTATAGTCTGATTCCTTCCTGGGCGATATATTTGATGCCGAGGAAGGATTTCAGACGGAAAGTAATCGTATCTGCGTATTCCAGACGATAAGGCGGCAACAGTACCTGTCCCATATCTGTGGCTAGACTGCGGAAGTTTTTTGCGGTTATCAAAAATGTGGCTTGTTTTTCGTTGGTGAAATGTACATGCAGCTCCGTGATTGCAAAGTCGGAACTGTTGCTGGAAATGACTTCTATGGCGATGTTCTTTTTGCTCTTCTGACGCATATATTTTTGAAGGGATGGCTCATAGATAAAATTCATAGGATTTTTTCCTGATGATAGTCGGATAAGGTGTCTGCAATAATCTGGCGCATTTCATTTTTTTCTTTTCCCAGTGCGAATGCCAGTTCCGCATACAGATTGTCTTCTGCCAGTTTAAAATACCGTTCGTCTGTGGCAGTGCTTTTCTTGCCCTGCTCAAACCGTTGTTTTTTTCTCAAATACAAATTTTTTATAATACTGACAAGCGCTGTAGGATCGCAGCTGTGAATGGCTTCCTTATATGCCTGTTCACGCAGTTTGTCATTTGTAATCCAGGCGGCTTCCACTTCCGGAATTTTCCGTATGACTTCTTTTGCCTCCTCTGCGCTTAATACTTTTCGGAGACTTTGCTCTGCCGTATCTGTCGGTACATATAATTTGGAATTTTTGCTGTCAATTGGTATTAGTAAATAGTAGAGTTTGTTTTTGTCCGCATTTGGCATGTCCAGATGAAGAGTATCCTCTACCCGGCATATACCGCTGTTTGCTTTGATTACATAGTCTCCGATTTCATACACGATAATCACTCCTTTTTGTGTGATATAATCATAATTAATGGGTTCTATTTTTATTCTAACATAAAAAATATACAAAAATCAAAGGTATTTTCCATAAAAATGCACAATTTAAAGGAGTGGAATGCAGAATATACAAATAAAACGCCCCGGTTTTGTACCGTGTATCGTATCCGCCATTTTACGACAGATACAATCCGGTACAAACCGGGGCATTTTTTACCGTATGGTTAATTCTCTACGATAAAATCAATATTCCGATCACGTTGTTATCTTTTTTACAGCGCCTTTTTATTTCATCTGTTCTTCCTGACGCTTGATCATTCTGCGGACCATTTCTCCGCCGATGCTTCCGGCTTCTTTAGAAGTAAGATCGCCGTTGTAACCTTCTTTTAAGCTGATACCCAGTTCAGATGCAACCTCGGTTTTAAAACGATCCATAGCGGCCTTTGCTTCCGGCACTTCTGTTCTGTTACTTCTGCTTGAACTTGCCATGTTACTTTCACCTCCGTAAATTTCTTTTTTGTTTACTCTGTAATTTATTCTTCAAGATAAGTGGGAGTTTGTACTTATCCTGAAGAAAATCTTCTTTGTAAGTACTTGTCTCGCTTATCTTGATGTTAGTATTTACGAAATGAAATGAATTATAATGGTAAGTTTTTCAAGAATTCTTGCGCTTTTAAAAGGCGTATGCTATAATTCTAAAATGACTGTGAATATGGGAGAATGTCTCATTTTTAATTGAACTGATAAAAAATAAAAGAGAGTCACTAAGGAGAGCCGCAGACGGTAAATGCAAGGAGGAAATCAAAAATGGGTTTACAGGTGGAAAAATTGGAAAACAATATGGCAAAGCTGACAATTGAGGTGCCGGCGGAAAAACTGGAAGAAGCCATTCAGAAAGCTTATAACAAAAATAAAAATAAAATCAGCGTTCCCGGTTTCAGAAAAGGAAAGGTGCCCCGTCAGATCATTGAGAGAATGTACGGAAAGGAAGTATTTTATGAGGACGCAGCGAATGAGCTGATTCCTGATGCTTATGCAAAGGCTCTGGAAGAGTGTGAGGAGAAGATTGTATCTTCACCGAAAATCGATGTGACACAGATCGAGGCGGGGAAGCCGTTCATTTTTACGGCGGAGGTGGCATTAAAGCCGGAAGTGAAGCTGGGTAAATACAAAGGCGTTAAGGTGGAGAAACAGGTAATCGAGGTAACTGAGGACGAAATCAACGCAGAGATCGAAAAAGAGCGAGAAAGTAATGCAAGAACGATAGAAGTAGAAGGCCGATCCATTGAAAACGGTGATATCGCTACGATAGATTTCGAGGGATTTGTGGACGGCGAGGCTTTTGAAGGCGGTAAGGGAGAGAACTATCCGCTGACAATCGGTTCCGGTTCTTTTATTCCGGGTTTTGAGGAACAACTGATTGGTAAAAACAAAGAGGAAGAAGTGGAAGTTCATGTAACATTCCCGGAGGATTATCATGCGGAAGATCTGAAAGGGAAGGACGCGCTGTTTAAGGTAGCTGTCAAAGAGGTAAAAACGAAAGAACTGCCTGAACTGAACGACGAGTTCGCAAGCGAGGTATCCGAGTTTGAAACGCTCGCTGAATATAAGGAAGATATTCGGAAGAAATTAACGGAAAAGAAAGAAAAAGAAGCAAAGAACGCAAAGGAAGAAGCGGTAATCGATGCTATCATTGCGGATGCGGCTATGGATATCCCGGATGCGATGATGGAGACACAGCAGAGACAGATTGTGGACGAGTTTGCCCAGAGGCTGCAGATGCAGGGACTTTCTCTTGAGCAGTATTTCCAGTTTACGGGACTTGACGGCCAGAAGCTGTTGGAACAGGTAAAACCGCAGGCGGAGAGAAAGATCAAATCCAGACTGGTGCTGGAGGCTGTCGTTGCTGCCGAAGGTATTGAGCCTACCGAGGAAGATTATGAGAATGAGATTGCAAGGATGGCGGAAGTCTATAATATGGAAGCAGATAAGGTGAAAGAGATGCTTGGCGGCAATGAAAATGCCAAAAAGGAGCTTCTGGAAGACCTTGCAGTCACAAAGGCTGTCCGCTTTGTAGTAGACGAAGCCAAGGAAACAAAAGCAAGAAAATCGACAAAAACAAAGTCGGTAAAGGCAGAATAACAGGATATTTTAAATGACAGGTATAGTCTGTCACAGTCAGGAATACACTGAAAAGGACAAGGAGGCGTTATTATGAGCTTAGTACCTTATGTCATTGAACAAACAAGCAGGGGCGAGCGTTCCTACGATATTTATTCAAGGCTTTTAAAAGACAGAATCATTTTTTTAGGCGAAGAAGTCAACGAAGTCACAGCAAGTCTTGTAGTGGCACAGATGCTTTTTTTAGAGGCGGAGGATCCGGAGAAGGACATACAACTCTATATTAATAGTCCTGGCGGCAGTGTAACGGCGGGACTGGCAATTTATGACACAATGCACTATATTAAATGCGATGTCGCTACGATTTGTATCGGTATGGCAGCCAGCATGGGTGCATTTTTGCTGGCAGGAGGTACGAAGGGCAAGAGAAGTGCGCTTCCGAATGCAGAAATCATGATTCATCAGCCATTGGGCGGGACACAGGGTCAGGCGACGGAAATTGAAATTGCCGCGAAACATATCCTGAAGACAAAAGAAAAATTGAACAAAATGCTTGCAGAAAACACAGGCAGGCCATATGATGTGATCTGTGCGGATACGGAAAGAGACAATTGGAAGAGCGCAGAGGAAGCATTGGAATATGGTCTGATCGACAAAGTCATTACGTTCAGGCCGACAGTATAGTTGAAGGAGATAGTAGGTTGAGATGACAAAAAATTCTGACGATAAAGTAAGATGCTCTTTCTGTAATAAGACGCAGGAACAGGTCAGAAAACTGATAGCCGGACCGGCGGGAGTATATATCTGTGACGAGTGCATTGATATCTGTGCGGAAATCATGGAGGAAGAGTACGAAGATGAGCCTGCGCAGGAGAGCGTGGATATTAATCTTTTAAAGCCGGCAGAGATTAAGGAGTTTCTGGATGATTATGTCATTGGCCAGGAAGCTGCGAAAAAGGTGCTGTCGGTAGCTGTATATAATCATTACAAGCGTGTGCTGGCGCCGAAAGGGCTGAATGAAGTAGAGCTGCAAAAGAGCAATATTTTGATGGTGGGGCCCACCGGTTCGGGAAAGACATATCTGGCACAGACGCTTGCTAAAATTATCAATGTACCGTTTGCCATTGCCGATGCGACGACATTGACGGAAGCAGGGTATGTGGGCGAAGATGTGGAGAATATTCTTCTGAAGCTGATTCAGGCGGCGGAGTATGATGTGGAGCGCGCCCAGTACGGGATTATCTACATTGATGAAATTGACAAAATTACCAAAAAAGGCGAAAATGTATCGATTACGCGGGATGTTTCCGGTGAAGGCGTGCAGCAGGCGCTTTTAAAAATCATAGAAGGAACGGCAGCGAGCGTGCCTCCGCAGGGCGGCAGGAAGCATCCGCATCAGGAATTGATTCAAATCGATACTTCCAACATTTTATTTATCTGCGGCGGCGCCTTTGACGGTCTGGACAAAATCGTAGAGGAGAGACTCAATCATAAGATTATCGGTTTCAATGCCAGAATGGGCGCCAGAACAACGAAGGAGATCGGTGAGATACTGGGAGAAGTGACGCCGCAGGATCTGGTAAAATTCGGTTTAATTCCCGAGTTTGTAGGCAGGGTGCCGATTAATGTGTCACTGGAAGGGTTAGATGAAGAAGCGCTTGTACGTATCTTAAAAGAACCGAAAAACGCACTGATCAAACAGTACCAGAGATTGTTTGAATTTGATCATGTGGATTTACGCTTTGAAGATGATGCAATTGTAGAGATTGCAAAAAAAGCGCTGGAAAGAAAAACGGGAGCCAGAGGACTCCGCTCTATTATGGAAAATGTGCTGATGGACGTCATGTACCGGATTCCTTCGGATGACACGATTGTGCAGTGTATTATTACAAAGGAAGTAATAGAGGGAGGAAGCGAACCGCTGGTTGTACATCGTGAAGTCAAGAGAAAAGCGAGATAATACGCAGGATAAGCGCCGCTAATGAGTGTTAGTGGCGCTTTACGCATAAAGGAGTACGGATGAAAAGAGAAGACAACAGATATCATATCCCGGCAGTGGCATTGCGGGGCATGACGATTCTGCCGGATATGATTATTCATTTTGATTTAAGCAGGAAAAAGTCTATTTTGGCAGTGGAGCAGGCTATGGCTGCAGATCAGATGGTGCTTGTAGTTGCCCAGAAAGATCCGAATACGGAGGAGCCGGAGTGGGGAGACGTGTATGAGGCAGGTACAATAGCCAGTATCCGACAGTTGACAAAGCTTCCCAATGATATTATAAGGGTCTTGGTGGAAGGTAAAAAACGTGCCAGGCTGCTTTCCTTTGCGCCGGAGGAAACGGAATATCTGTTAGCGGAGATAGAAGAAATACCTCCTGCGGAAAGCCTGCCGGACAATGAGGCGGAAGCGGCGCTGCGGGAGGTGCGCTCTATTTTTGAGCGGTATAGTCAGTGCTATCCGAAGGTGGGCAAAAACCTGATGCCGAGAGTGCAGGAGATCGGTAATCTTGAGTTTCTCATCGATGAGATTACCAATAATATTCCGCTGCAGTATGCGAATAAGCAGAAAATACTGGAAGAAACAGATTTGCGGGAACGGTTTTCCCTGTTGTGCCAGATTCTGCTGAATGAAGTGGAAGTCGCAAGAGTGCGGGCAGAGCTGACGGAAAAGATTCGTTCCAGAGTGGAAAAGAACCAGAAAGAATATCTGCTGCGGGAGCAGCTTCATTTTATCAGAGAAGAATTGGGCGAAGAAAATACGTTATCGGATGCGGAGCAGTTTCTGGAAGATTTAAAAAAATGCCGTGCGTCTAAAGAAGTGAAAGAAAAAATAAAAAAAGAAATTTCACGGTTTCGCAACATTTCAGCCAGCAGTTCGGAGAGCGCGGTGGAACGTGGGTATATCGAAACGCTGCTGGATTTGCCATGGGATAAAATGTCAAAAGACAATACGGATATTACAAGGGCGGAAACCATTCTGGAGGAAGAACACTACGGACTGGAAAAGGTGAAGGAGCGCATTTTGGAATTTCTGGCGGTCAGAAGTCTGACAAGACGGGGAGACAGTCCAATTCTCTGCCTGGTGGGACCTCCCGGAACGGGCAAGACTTCCATTGCCAAAAGTGTGGCAAAAGCATTGAATAAACAGTATATCCGTATTTGCCTGGGCGGAGTAAGGGATGAGGCGGAAATCAGAGGGCACAGGCGTACTTATGTAGGAGCCATGCCGGGGCGGATCGCCGCCGGTCTGCGGCAGGCAGGCGTCAAAAACCCGTTAATGCTATTGGATGAAATTGACAAAGTGGGTACGGATCAACGGGGAGATACGGCTTCTGCTCTGTTGGAAGTGCTGGATGGAGAACAGAACAGCAAATTCCGCGATCATTATGTGGAGATTCCGCTCGATTTATCGGAAGTGCTCTTTCTGGCAACAGCCAATTCGGTATCTACGATTCCAAGGCCCTTACTGGACCGGATGGAAATCATTGAGGTGACGAGTTATACGGCGAATGAAAAATTCCATATTGCCAGAGAGCATCTGGTTGATAAACAGTTGGAAAAAAACGGCTTATCCGAGGATCAGCTTGATATTACGGACAATGCGCTGCGTATGATGATCCAGCGTTATACAAGAGAAGCAGGCGTGCGTGATTTAGAGCGAAAGATCGGCCAGATCTGCAGAAAAGCGGCAAGAGAGATTCTGCAGACCGGAAAAGACAGGACGATTCGTGTGACAAGACAAAATCTGGAAAAATACCTGGGCAAAGAAAAATATGCCCAGGATAAGATCAATGAAAAGGATGAGGTGGGGATTGTCAGAGGCCTTGCGTGGACCAGCGTGGGCGGCGATACACTGGAAATCGAAGTGAACATCATGCCAGGCAAGGGAGAAATTGATTTGACCGGGCAGATGGGCGATGTGATGAAGGAATCAGCGATTACCGGCATCAGTTTTATACGCTCGATTGCCAAGGAACACAAGATTCCGGCGGACGCCTTTAAAAAGAATGATTTCCATATTCATATTCCGGAAGGAGCAGTGCCAAAAGACGGACCGAGCGCAGGTATCTCTATGGCCACGGCAGTTTTTTCGGCATTGACAAAGAGACCGGTATATGCATCGGTGGCAATGACGGGAGAAATCACACTGCGGGGGCGGGTATTGCCGATTGGCGGATTAAAAGAAAAAATACTGGCGGCTAAAACCGCAGGTATTAAAAAAGTGATTGTTCCGGCAGAAAATGAAAAAGATATGGAAGAGATTTCCCGGGAGATTAAATCGGGCGTAGAGATCATTTACGTAAAACAAATGGAAGAAGTACTGCAGCATGCGCTTGGAAAGAAGCAGGCATCGGCGGCGTCTTCCGGCTGAGGCAGGGCGCGTGGAGGACAGAAAGTGGTTATTAAAAATGTAAGTCTTGAGACAGTGTGTGGAATTACGAGCACGCTGCCGCAAAATACAAGGATAGAAGTGGCCTTTGCAGGAAAGAGCAACGTAGGGAAATCGTCGCTGATCAATGCGCTGATGAACCGCAAGGCATTGGCGCGTACAAGCGGACAGCCTGGTAAGACACAGACAATTAATTATTACAATATCAATAATGAAATGTATTTTGTCGATCTGCCAGGGTATGGTTATGCGAAGGTTCCGGAAAAAACGAAAGAACAGTGGGGAAAGATGATTGAGCGGTATCTGCAGAGATCAAAAATGCTCCGCGGCATTTTTTTACTGGTCGATATCCGCCATGCCCCGTCTGCCAATGATAAGATGATGTATGACTGGATCCGCTGTCACAATGAAAATCCGGTTATCATTGCTACAAAGCTCGATAAAATAAAAAGAAGCCAGATACAGAAACAGGTAAAGGGGATCCGTGAGGGACTTGCGGTGCAGCCCGGTACAGAAATTATCCCGTTTTCCGCAGAGACAAAGCAGGGACGGGATGAGATTTATGCGCTGCTGGATCAGTATCTGGCATTGGAAGCACAAACGACAGAACTGCTCTGATACGGGGATGCAGTTGTTTCCGGAAAGGAGAAAATCTGGTGAAACAGCCTTTGAAACGATATTGCAAGGTATTTCTGAATCTGTTCGTGGGACTCTCCGCTCTTTTGCTGTGTATTTTTGTAGTTCCCAGAATTGTGGTGTTTTTTCTCCCATTTATTATTGGCTGGATTATTGCATCGATAGCCAATCCTTTGGTGCGGTTTTTCGAAGAAAAATTCAGTATCAGACGGAAGGCTGGATCGGCTTTTGTAATTATCGCTGTGATCGCGCTTGTTATTCTGGCGGGTTATCTGCTGGTATCTAAGCTGGTCAGTGCGGGGATCGGTTTCGTGATGATGCTGCCGCAGATTTGGGGGAATCTGGAAGAGGATTTCAGGGAAATCGGACAGAATCTGAGCATTTTGTATGATGGACTTCCGGTGGATGTAAAAGAAAGCATTGTGAAGATTGGGCAGGAAACGGAAGGGTATATCGGAAAGCTGGTGAGCAGTTTTGGTACGCCTACGGTCAACGCGGTAGGTAATTTTGCCAAAAATATTCCAGGTATGCTGATTAACATCATTATGTGTATTTTATCCTCCTATTTCTTTGTGGCTGAAAAAGAGGCGATCGGTCAGTTTTGGCAGAGGTGTATTCCCAGGCGGATACGGGACAAATGGCATATCGTCTTTGACAGTTTGAAAAATGCGGTAGGCGGTTATTTTAAAGCGCAGTTAAAAATCGAGGTCTGGATGTTTCTGCTGCTTCTGGTGGGATTTCTGCTGCTGCGGGTTCCGTATGCGCCTTTGATTGCCTTTCTCACTGCCGTATTGGATTTACTTCCTTTTTTCGGAACGGGTGCGGTGATGGTTCCCTGGGCGGTTATCAAATTTCTGAGCGGTGATTATGAGATTGCCATTTGGCTGCTTGTTATCTGGGGCGTGGGACAGCTCGTGCGGCAGGTGATACAACCGAAGATTGTAGGAGACTCTGTGGGGATCGCACCGCTGCCGACATTGTTTCTGATGTTTGCAGGCTATAAATGCACAGGCGTGGGCGGTATGATTCTGGCTATTCCGCTTGGTATTATCGTGATTAATATGAACCAGGCCGGTATTTTTGATTCGGTTAAGATGAGTCTGCGGATTCTTGCGGCCGGCCTGAATCGTTTCCGCCGGTTTGACGAGGAAGATAAGGAAGTGCTGAAAGAAGATGAATTGTGACAGAGTGCGTAATTTTAAAATCGTACTGCAATATGAAGGCACGCGCTATCAGGGGTGGCAGAAGCAGGAGAATACGGAAAATACCATCCAGGGCAGACTGGAATCCCTGCTTACGAAAATGACAGGTGTAAAAACGCAGGTGCATGGTTCCGGCAGGACGGATGCAGGCGTGCACGCAAAGGCGCAAACAGCTCATTTTCATGCGCAGACGGCCATGTCCTGTGAAGAAATACGGATTTATATGAATACGTATCTGCCGGAGGATATAGCCATACAATCAGTGGAGGAGGTTCCGGCGCGGTTTCACAGCAGGCTGAACGCAGTTGGCAAGACGTATGTATACCGCGTATGGAATACGGATATTCCTCCTGTATTTGAGAGAAAATATGTGTATGTGCTTCCGGAAGCGCTGGATGAGGCGGCTATGCGGCAGGCGGCCGGATATCTGGTAGGCAGGCATGATTTCAGAGCCTTTACGTCCGCTAAAAAGAGCAGGAAATCCACGGTGCGGACAATAGAGACGATAACGATTGAAAGAGTAGGCAGTGAGATTCGCTTTACCTATAGCGGGGATGGTTTTTTGTATCATATGGTCAGAATACTGACCGGGACGCTGCTGGAGACAGGGACAGGAAAGAGAAGGCCGGAAGAGATCAAAACACTCATGGCCGGAGGACTAAGGGAAAATGCAGGAGTCCTGGTACCTGCAAAGGGACTGACCCTTGTGGAAGTCAGGTACAATGACAGGAGTTTTTATGAGGATAAAGGAAAATGGTAAATGGAAGTGGGTATTTTTCCTGTATGTGTTGATTATCATCAGATTGATCGTGTTCAAATATCCATACAGTGAGCTGCGTGACATTATGTCACACTGGCAGAAAGATGTTGTCTGGGAAGGGCTGAGCAGCGCCAATTTTACATTGTTTAAGACAATCCGTATGTATATCCGGTATTATGACAGACTCAACAGTTTTGAAAACCTGTTTGGGAATATACTGGTATTCATTCCCTATGGCATGTTATACCCCCTGGCATTTCCGAAAAAGAAAGATTATTTTATTTTTCTGCCATCAGTGTTTTTGTTTGTGACAAGTATAGAACTGTTTCAACTGTTGAGCGCGTTTGGCGCCTTTGATGTGGACGACATTCTTCTCAACTGCATGGGCGCTTTGATTGGATTTATTTTTATGATTGCAGTCCCCAAAATAAAGTGGTAAAATACACGTAAGCATTGAGCAGTGCGGAAGTGGACGGAAACAGACCGGCTGCCTGCAGACGGGTCTGTTTGCGGACAGTTCCATACGGCGAAAGCCGTGAAAGAGAAAGCCCGAAGGGATTTCGAATTCAGCACTGCGAAAAGGAGAAAGAAGGCAGGCTGTGAAAGAGAAAGCCCGAAGGGATTTCGAGTTCGGCACTGCGAAAAGGAGAAAGAAGGCAGGCCGTGAAAGAGAAAGCCCGAAGGGATTTCGAGTTTGGCACTGCGAAAGCCCGGAAAGGAGCATTGTATGCGGATCGGTTCCATATATCCTACGTTTGTTTATAATACCAATTATGTCAGCGCAAGAAGTCTGGGAAGAGTCCATAAGATTCCGGACGATGTGCTGCAGAGTAAAACGGATTATACGGATTCATCTCATAACACAAATCCGCTCAGGCCGGGAACGAGCCGGGATTTTGCGGGAATCTTTGCTTCCCAGATGGCATTGGGCAGGATGCGGGCGGCGAGGGTTATGAGGCAGCCTGCGACAGAGGCGGGCGGGCAGCAGCCGGCAAAATCAGAGAGACGGCAGCCGGGATGGGAAAACGGCTTTGACGTGATAGATAATATGTCAGTTTTGGAGGCATGATAGCAGTGGCGAGGTATACGGGAATGAGAGGAAGCCGCAATTCCAATCAAATTTCAAACAGCGTGCGGGGAGCGGAATCCACGGAGCTGACAAGTGTAAGAGTGAACAATGAGGTAGCGTTCTGCAAGGTCTATAATTTGAAACAGAAAGAAGAGATTGAAAAGCTCCTTCTGAAAAACAGAATTTCTTATTTTGTGAAATGGCAGGAGCAGAAGTTTTTTAAAAGAATGTTTGATGCGGAAACAAAGGAAAAAATCATATTTATTATTTGCATTCACGATACGGCGATCGAGCGTGCCAAAGAGCTGGTAGGAGAGATGCCGGATGTGAAAATACTGGTGCCTTAAGCATCTGTAACCGGAGAACTGCTCCGCTACAGATGCTTTTTTACCTGATAGGTTCTAATCCGTAATTTGTTCCATATCCGCGGGATTGATTTTAATTTTCACGTCTGTAATATAGAGAACATCATAATTGGAAATTTTCTTCTGCCGAAATTCGGAAAGAAACTGATCTTTGGTTTCCATGAACAGGGTAAAGCTGTCGCCAATATAATTGGGATACAGTTCCAGATACCCCTGTGCGGACGCCTGCGGATTCTCCGTTGTAAATTCGGCTGCTGCTTCCGGACTCATTTCCATGGTCTCCTGTGTTTCATATTTGTGGAATAACAGGACAGGTTCAACGGTTTCTTTGTTGTATGTGACGATATAGCGGACTGTGCCGGAAGGCACACGGTTATCTGTCTGTATTTTGCTGCCGGGAGGATTGTTTTCCCAGTAAAAAGGAGCCAGAACCAAAGCGCCTTTTTTCGCGTCATACGTGAAATCCAGTGTTTTTGTAATTAAATTTTCGGCTCCAAGCTGCTTTTTGCCGACATATGTAAAGGATGAAGATTCGGCCAGCGCTACACCGGTACCGATGCCTCCAAGCAGGACGCCTGTGAGAAAGATACCTGCCAGAATTTTTTGTACTCTACTCATATTGTCCCCCTTCTATTTCGAGATATTGCATTTTTTGTTCCGGTTTGTGTCTGTGTCTGTTTTTTCGCACGAATGTGACGCTCAGTCCTGCGGCGGAGAACATACAGAGTACCGTTCCCAGACAGCCGATCATAATACCGTTCATAGGATACTGTTGTATTGTTAATATCATCAAAATACCGAAAAGAAACAGACTCAAAAGTCCCAGGCAGACAAAAAGCGCCGCCAGCCCGGTCCATACGGTATTCCAGACAAATCTGACACTCCAGCGGGCCAGCCGCAGGCAGAGCAGGGCAGCCCGTAAAAGCGCCTTTTTTATCCAGCGCAGTAAAGAGAGAAAACTGCGGCAGGATTTTTTCAGAAACAGGGCGGGAAAAGATGTTGGCGGCTGTGCGCCGTCTGTCCGCGCCGGAGAGGATGGTTTTACGGATCGGCACCCGGGAAGAGCGGAAATTCTGGAAAGCATGCTTTTCCAGTGTCTTATCGCATTTGCGGCAGCTTCCCGGCATTGCCTTACTTTCTGGTGCAGCAGTTCTTTTCCGGATTTCTTTTTTCTGCCGACGATACGTTTTTTTTCGGCAGGCGCTTTTTGGGCATAGTCTGCACGGACATGATAGGCGTTTAGAATATCGGCTGTCAGTTCAGACAGGCTGCCAAAGTCGCGGATGGCTTCAGCCTCGGACAGACCGCTTTGTACCCGCAGATCAATATGCTGCTCATATTCACTGATAATATCTTTTAGCTCATCCTCCTGGAGAACGGAAAGCATTTGTTCCAGCTTTTTGAGAAAAGTATTTTTATCCATGTCGTGTCTCCTTTAGAAATCGTTCCATATTTTTTGAGAGTGCGTTCCATTCTTCTTCCAGACAGTCCCGGTATAATACACCGGCGGCAGTCAGATGGTAATACTTCCGGGGCGGGCCTTCGGTAGACTCCCGCAGATAAGTTTCGAAATAGTGCTCATTGGTCAGCCGTTTCAGCAGCGGGTAGATGGTCCCCTCATTTACATCCACTACTTTTGAGACTTCCTGTACCAATTCATATCCATACATATCTTTCTGCCGGACTGATTCCAGGACAATGAGTTCCAGAATCCCTTTTTTTAATTGTGGGTTCATGTATTTACCTGCCTTTGTCAGTATGCGGTGCCTGGGTTATATAACCATAATACTATATTATACATACTACTATGCAATGTCAAGTACTAAAAATGATAGGAACCGACTTTAGGCAGGAAAACGCGAAAAGAAAATAGGATTGACAAATTTAATTTTTGTAATATAATGAACATATGAACAATTATTCATATGAACAGACAGCATTGGGAGGGAGGAAACAGTATTGAGGGAAGAGGATGTGACAATCGAGCGGTGCGAATGTATGCATGTACATGAAGAGCTGAAAAACCGGGTTGCCAGGCGGATACCGGAAGAAGAAAAGCTAAGTGATCTGGCGGCTTTTTTCAAAGTGTTTGGGGATGTGACGAGAATACGTATTTTGTATGCACTGCTCTGTTCGGAAATGTGTGTCTGTGACCTGGCGCAGGTATTGGATATGACGCAGTCCGCTATTTCCCACCAGCTCAGGTTATTGAAACAGATGGCTTTGGTGAAAAACAGGCGGGAGGGCAAGACAGTATTTTATTCCCTGTCAGACGGACATATCACGACGATTCTGAGTCAGGGAATGGAGCATATAGAAGAGTAAACAGAGAAAAAGGAGGAATTTGTGATGATTAGGACGTATATTTTAGAGGATTTGGACTGCGCACACTGTGCGGGCAAGATTGAGGCAGATGTGGCGAAACTGGAAGGCGTTAAAAAGAGCACGGTAACACTGTTGACGCAGAAGCTGGTTGTGGAGATAGAAGATGCAAAGGCCGGGAAACTGACAAAAGAAGTAAAGAGGATTGTCAAAAAATATGAACCGGATGTCACAGTGATTGAAAAATAGAGGCGAAAAAGATGACAAAGAAGTTAAAAAAAAGGCTGACCAGAATTATTTGCGGAATGGTTTTGTTTGCAGCGGCCCTTTTTGTTGACAGGACGTGGGGTACAGTGTGGCCCAACGCTCCGTTAGCCGCCTTTTTAGCTGCCTTTTTGGTGAGCGGCGGCGACGTGATCAAAAAGGCAGCTATGAATATTACCCAGGGACAGATATTTGATGAAAATTTTCTGATGACGATAGCGACAACGGGCGCTTTTCTAGTGGGAGAGTATCCGGAAGGAGCGGCCGTAATGCTCTTTTATCAGGTAGGGGAATGGTTTCAGGCGTACGCGGTTAATAAATCACGGAAATCTATCCGCGATCTGATGGATATCAGGCCGGATTATGCCAATGTAATACGCGGCAAAGAGACAGTGACAGTCTCGCCCGAAGAGGTGAAGCCGGGAGAGATCATCACGGTAAAGCCGGGAGAGCGTATTCCGCTGGATGGGACAGTGATACAGGGAAATACGACGCTGGATACGATGGCTTTGACAGGAGAGAGCCTTCCGCGAGAAGCAGGGGTAGGAGACGATGTGATCAGCGGCTGTGTAAACCAGTCCGGTGTGATAGGGATTCGCGTGACAAAGGAATATGGGGCGTCTACCGTGACAAAGATTTTAGAACTGGTGGAGAACGCCGGCAGCAGGAAGGCAGAGAGCGAGAATTTCATTTCGAAGTTTGCCCGCTATTATACTCCCGTGGTAGTGGGGCTTGCCGCAGCGCTTGCCATACTGCCGCCTCTGATAACGGGAGGAGACTGGTATGTATGGATCTACAGGGCTCTGTCTTTTCTGGTGGTATCCTGTCCCTGCGCACTTGTAATTTCGATTCCTCTGAGCTTTTTCGGGGGACTTGGCGGAGCGGGGAAAGCGGGCATCCTGATCAAGGGCAGCAATTATCTGGAAGCGCTTTCCAAAGCGGAAATCGTCGTTATGGATAAGACAGGTACTTTGACAAAAGGAAATTTTGTAGTCAGCCGGATCGTACCGGCCGGACTGCCTGCCGGCAGTGACGGAGAAAAGGAGCAGGCCGCCGCGCGTCTGTTGGAGCTGACCGCTTATGCGGAGAGCGGTTCGAATCATCCCATTTCCCGTTCTCTGCTGCAGGCGTATGGGAAAGAAATCGCCGGGGAGAGAATCACCGAACAGGAAGAAACGGCAGGATTCGGGGTCAGCGCTGTGGTTGACGGGAAACGGATTGTGGCCGGCAATCTGCGGCATATGGAACGCAGCGGAATTTCGTGCGAGATGGCGGATGCAGTAGGAACAGTGGTATATGCGGCGTGTGACGGTCAGTATCTGGGGCATATCGTGATAGCGGATCAGGTCAGACCGGATGCCCGGGAAGCCGTTGCCAGACTGACGGATTCCGGCATCAAAGACATCGTGATGCTGACCGGCGACCGCAGAGAGACAGCTTTGGCTGTGGCGAAGGAAGTGGGCATCCGTCATGTCTATGCGCAGCTTCTTCCCGGCGATAAAGTAGCGCGGATGGAAGAACTGCTGCAGCGTAAATCTGAAAAAGGGAAACTGGTGTTTGTGGGAGATGGTATGAATGATGCGCCTGTGCTTGCCCGCTCTGATATTGGCATTGCCATGGGCGGATTGGGCAGCGATGCGGCGATTGAGGCCGCGGATGTTGTCATTATGACAGACGAGCCGTCCAAAATAGCGAGAGCAATGGAGATTTCCAGACGGACGCTGGCGATAGTCCGCCAGAATATTATTTTTGCAATCGGTGTTAAAGTATGTATTCTTATTCTGGCCGCCTGTGGTCTGGCGTCAATGTGGGTGGCTGTATTCGGTGATGTAGGTGTGGCGGTGATTGCGATACTGAATGCGATGCGGTCGCTTCGGGCATGAAAAGGGAATGGGAATGAATAAAGAGAAATTGTCTGTCAGTCTGACAAAAGAAGATAGAAAGCGGATGGCGGACCGTTATCATTTTGCCGGAGAGGCGCTGCATCAGATTGATATCTTATATGAGGCGGCGCTTCCGCTTGTGCAGGCGCAGGCATGGTTTTCGGCGCCTGTGTCTGCACAGACAAAAGAGGCGGCGGCTGACGCGGTATTGTGTGCAGTAACACTGGGAGATAAGATAGACCTGCTGCAGGATTTGTATGGCAGCGTAGAAGCAGTAACAGAGTCTTATATCCTGGAATGCATTGGCAACACCCTTCTGGAGAAATGCTATGAGGCTCTGGGACGTTTCCTGTGGCAGGAAACGGGCCTGTTTTTGCGCACATTTGCGTTTCCGGGTTCGCAGCTGCCGATGCAAAAGACCGGCGATATTGTGCGGGGGCTGGCAGATGGCGACAGCAGCTTTCCCATTTCCTGTAATGCTTCCTATGTACTATGTCCGAGGAAAAGCGTCGTGTTTTTGGGCGGCCTGGGGGAGAAAAAAATGGAATGCGGTATATGCGGGAACTGTGAGAGGGCAGATTGTCCATACAGACAGTCAGTCCATACAAAAGCGCAGACGCCCGGAAGTGAAAATTATAATTATGGTTACCGGATGATATTGGGAAGCCGGGAGATGGGAGAGAGCGGATGATCCAACTATATTGCGGAGATGGAAAAGGTAAGACAACGGCTGCCGTGGGCGCGGCGGTCAGGGCAGCGGGAAGAGGCAGGAAGATTTTGTTCGCCCAGTTCCTAAAAGGACAGGAAACGGGTGAAATCAGTGTCCTTTCCCGGCTGGACGGTGTGCGGATACTGCGCAGCCGCCGGGATTTCCCCTTTTTTTCTTCTATGACGCTCCGGCAGAAAATAGAACTTGCTGCTATACATAACGGGATGCTGGATGAGATTGTGGGCGCTTTGGAAAATGGGCGCGCAGATTTTGTCGTATTGGATGAAATCACCCATGCCTGCCGATATGGAGTGGCGGATACAGAGCGGTTAGATCATATACTTGCCTGCGGCAGGGGGGCGGAGACGGAAATCATCATGACAGGCAGGAAGCCGCCTGCAAAACTGATGGAATGCAGCGATTATATTTCGGAAATCCATTGTGTCCGGCACCCGTATGGGAATGGGATAAAGGCGCGGACGGGGGTGGAATGGTAGAGCAGGCGCGTTTTTTACGGCAATGACAACAGAACAGGGCGCGGTTAGGAATTAATTTCCTGTCCGCTGGCAATACTCATCATAGGGTGATGTATGATGCGTAAAAAGAAACCGGAACATATCGGTATCATACCGGATGGTAACCGCCGATGGGCAAAACTACATGGGATGGAAAAACAGGACGGGTATGCTTATGGTCTGGCGCCGGGGCTTGCGCTGCTGCGTCTGGCAAAGGAAGCGGGAATCCGGGAGATCACGTACTATGGCTTTACAGTGGATAACTGCAAACGGCCTGCAAAGCAGTTTCAGGCATTTCGCCGGGCATGTGTGGATGCTGTGGAGCTGCTTGCAGGGGAAGGCGCGGAGCTGCTTGTCATAGGCGACAGCCATTCCCGGTGCTTTCCGCAGGAACTGCTGCGGTATACGGAACGTACTGAGGTCCATGGCGGCGGCATACGGGTCAATTTTCTTGTAAACTATGGCTGGCAGTGGGATTTATCTCATATGCAGACGGACGGCAGGCCCTTTTCCCATGACATATCCCGGGTTGATCTGGTTATTCGCTGGGGTGGGATGCGGCGGTTATCCGGTTTTCTGCCGATTCAGTCGGTGTATGCCGATTTCTACGTGGAGGATAAGCTGTGGCCTGATTTTACGGAAGAGGATTTTTGGCGGGCTCTTGTCTGGTATGGCGGGCAGGACGTGACGCTGGGCGGATAAAAAAGAAAACAGGAGGAAAAGATATGAAGTTTGCAATTTTGGCGGCCGGAGGTATTGCGGAAAAAATGGCGGAGGCAGTGTCGGGCATTGCGGGCATGGAGCGGTACGCGGTGGCTTCCAGAAGTCTTGAAAAGGCGCAGGCCTTTGCCGGGAAGTGGGGATTTCAAAAGGCGTACGGCTGCTATGAAGAAATGCTGGAAGACCCTGAGACGGAACTTGTCTATGTGGCGTCGCCGCATTCGCATCATTATGACCATGCCAAAATGTGTCTGGAGCATGGAAAACATGTACTGGTGGAAAAGGCGTTTACGGTCAATGCCCGCCAGGCGCAGGAGCTGATACATAGATCGGAAGAAAAGGGACTGCTTTTGACGGAAGCAATATGGACGCGGTATATGCCCAGCAGGAAAATGATCGATGATCTGGTTGGAAGCGGCGTAATCGGTCAGGTGACTTCCCTGACGGCCAATCTTGGTTATGTGCTGGCGGATGTGGAACGGCTGCAGAAGCCGGAACTGGCGGGAGGGGCGCTTTTAGACCTGGGCGTCTATCCGATTAATTTTGCGCTGATGGTATTCCACCAGGAGGTTACCGGAGTGACTTCCACTGCGGTGATGTCGCCGCTTGGCGTGGACTGGCAGAACAGCATAACGCTGACTTTTGCCGGCGGCAAAATGGCGGCGCTGCACAGCAATATGTTGGCTCAGACAGACCGCCAGGGTGTAATCAATGGGGACAGGGGATATATTGAAGTGCAGAACATTAACAATTGTGAGGAGATTCGCGTCTTTGATCTGGACCGCAGGATGACGGCACGATACAGTGTGCCGGAGCAGATCAACGGTTATGAATATGAGGCAATTGCCTGCATGGAGGCGATACGCAACGGACAGACAGAGTGCAGGGAAATGCCGCACAGTGAGACGCTGCGGGTAATGAAACTGATGGATGATATTCGGCAGACATGGGGCATGCGCTATCCCTGTGAATGAGATGATAGAATGGGAAGGCCGTTTTTACGGCCTTTCTTTTTAAAAAAAGTGTTCCTCTCTATTTTATTTATCATTATAAAATAAACTGCTCTCATAAATTTCTTTCTTAAAAATTTCAGCAATTTTAGCACTCACCTATTGACAGTGCTAACAACCCGTGCTATAGTGACACTGTAAGAAAATTGTTATATAAACAATAGAACAGGGAAACACTAAAAGAAAAGGAGGGCTTTGTTATGAATATTTCTAAATTTACGCAGAAATCCATGCAGGCTGTGGAACAGTGCGAAAAACTGGCCTATGAATATGGCAATCAGGAAATCGAGCAGGAACATCTTTTGTACAGCCTTCTGACGATAGAAGACAGTCTGATTCTGAAATTGATTGAAAAGATGGAGATCAATACGCCTCATTTCATCAACCGCGCCAAACAGGCGTTAGAGAAGCGGGTGAAGGTACAAGGCGGACAGGTTTATATCGGAAAGGATCTGAACAAGGTACTTGTCAGCGCGGAAGATGAGGCAAAGCGGATGGGGGATGAATATGTGTCCGTAGAACATCTGTTTCTGACGATGCTGGAACATCCCAACCGGGAAATGAAAGCCATCTGGAAGGAGTACGGTATTACAAGAGAGCGGTTCCTGCAGGCGCTTTCCACAGTCAGGGGCAACCAGCGGGTAACAAGCGATAACCCGGAAGCAACTTATGATACGTTGGAAAAGTACGGACAGGACCTGGTGGAAAAGGCGAGAAACCAGAAGCTGGATCCGGTGATCGGACGGGACAGTGAAATACGGAATATTATCCGCATTCTTTCCCGTAAGACAAAAAACAATCCGGTGCTGATTGGAGAGCCGGGCGTAGGCAAAACGGCGGTGGTCGAGGGTCTTGCACAGCGGATTGTCCGCGGCGACGTGCCGCAGGGATTAAAGGATAAAAAAATATTTGCGCTCGATATGGGGGCGCTTGTGGCGGGCGCCAAATACAGAGGCGAGTTTGAAGAGCGTCTGAAGGCGGTGCTGGAAGATGTGAAAAACAGCAGTGGGCAGATTATTCTGTTTATCGATGAGCTGCACACGATTGTGGGTGCAGGAAAGACGGACGGCGCGCTGGATGCAGGCAATATGCTAAAGCCGATGCTTGCGAGAGGAGAACTGCATTGTATCGGTGCGACGACTTTAGACGAATACAGACAGTACATTGAAAAAGACGCTGCATTGGAGCGTCGGTTCCAGCCTGTTATGGTGGCGGAGCCGACTGTGGAAGATACAATTTCCATCCTGCGCGGCCTGAAAGAGCGGTATGAGGTATTCCACGGCGTGAAAATTATGGATGCGGCGCTTGTCAGTGCGGCGGTGCTTTCCAACCGCTATATTTCGGACCGGTTTCTGCCGGATAAGGCGATTGATCTCGTTGATGAAGCCTGCGCCCTGATTAAGACGGAGCTGGATTCGATGCCGACGGAGCTGGACGAACTGCAGCGAAAAGTGATGCAGATGGAAATTGAGGAAGCGGCTCTGAAAAAAGAGGATGACCGATTAAGCAAAGACAGACTGGAAGCGCTGCAGAAAGAACTGGCAGAATGGAAAGCGGAATTTCAAAACCGCAAAGCGCAGTGGGATAATGAAAAAGCCTCTATTGAAAAGCTGTCGAAACTGCGTGAAGAAATCGGCGGGATCAACAATGAAATCCAGATTGCCCAGCGGGAAGGGAATCTGGAAAAAGCAGCGGAACTGTCCTATGGCAGACTGCCCGCTTTGAAAAAACAGCTTGAAATCGAAGAGGAGAATATCAAAAGCCAGGAGCTTTCCCTTGTACATGAAAATGTGTCGGAAGAGGAAATCGCTAAAATCATTTCCAGATGGACGGGCATCCCTGTTGCCAAACTGACGGAAAGCGAGCGGAATAAGACGCTGCATCTTGATGAAGAGCTGCATAAACGGGTAGTGGGGCAGGAGGAAGGCGTAACAAAGGTGACGGAGGCCATCATCCGTTCCAAAGCAGGCATCAAAGATCCGAGCAAACCGATCGGTTCGTTTTTGTTCCTGGGGCCTACCGGGGTAGGTAAAACAGAGCTGGCCAAAGCGCTGGCGGCGGCGCTGTTTGACGATGAAAACAGTATGGTGCGCATTGATATGAGCGAATATATGGAGAAATATTCGGTGTCCCGTCTGATCGGAGCGCCTCCCGGATATGTGGGCTATGACGAGGGCGGACAGCTTACGGAAGCCGTCAGAAGGAAACCGTATTCGGTCGTTCTCTTTGATGAGATTGAGAAAGCGCATCCGGATGTCTTTAATGTGCTGCTGCAGGTGCTGGACGACGGACGGATAACCGATTCCCAGGGGAGGACGGTAGATTTCAAAAATACGATTTTGATTATGACCTCCAATATCGGCGCGCCGCATTTGCTGGAAGGCATTGACGCAGACGGTTCGATCAACGCGCAGGCGCAGGCAAGGGTGATGGAAGAACTGCATGCTTCTTTCCGGCCGGAATTTTTAAACCGTCTGGACGAGACGATTTTATTTAAACCTTTGACAAAGAACAATATCGGCGGCATTATCCATCTGATTATTGCCGATCTGAACAGACGGCTGGCAGACAGAGAGCTTTCGGTTACAGTCACGCAAAAGGCAGAGGATTTTATCGTGGAGAATGCGTATGATCCTATCTATGGCGCAAGGCCGTTGAAGCGTTATATTCAGAAATATGTGGAGACATTATCGGCAAAGCTGATTCTCTCCGATGCGGTGGGCAGTGGCGATACGATCCGCATTGATGTAAAAGACGGGGAGCTGACTGCTGAGCGGGCATGATGCCAAGTGAGGGCACAGGTATGGGAATACCTGTGCCTTGTTCATGCCCAGGCCCGTGCAGATGAAATATGCCGCTAAGGCGGCACACGGGCGGCGCGCGGGTAGGGAAAGTCTTCCCGATCCGACTGCGTCCACACGGAAATTAATTTTCCGATTTTCGGCACAAATAGATTCATTCGTGTTCCAGGTTACGGATATAAGAATCTCTAAGTGTCCCGAAAATGCAGCGAAATTTATAACGCAGACGGACCGAACGCGCCATCCGGGCGCGAGCGGCCTTTCCCGGACCTCCCTGTCCGGGAACTGCTGGCAGAGGGCAGAACACTAAGAGCTTCTAATATCCTTCACAATGGAACACTCATCAATCTATTTGTGCCAGTGAGCGTAAAATTGATTTCCGTGTTGCGTCCGGGCGCAGTCTATACAGGCGGGCGGCGGCGTGGTAAACTGGAAGAAAAGACGGATACCGCATAGGAAACGGCCGTAGGGCCTGGAATGGGGGCAGGACAGTGGGAGTTAACGGAACAGTTTATAAAGTGATTGTAGTGGATGACGAGGAGATGGCGGTGAAAGCAATCTGCCGTATTTTAGAACAGCATTTTCCGGTTTTTCAGCTTGTTGGCACAGCGGGGAACGGAAGGGAGGCGCTCAAACGGATTGCGGAAACTTCGCCGGATCTGGTTCTGACGGATGTGGAGATGCCTTTGATGAGCGGGCTGGAACTGGTCCGTCAGGCAAGCGTAAGGATGCCGCATCTGTGTTTTGTCATTATAAGCGGATATCAGGATTTTGAATATGCAAGAGACGCTTTCCGCAACGGCGTGCTGGATTATCTGACAAAGCCCATTGTGCCCTCACAGATGTTGTGTACGATGAAAAATGTGGAAGAAAAACTGCGCAGACTTTATTATGACAGACGGACGGAAGTTTTTCGCAAGCTCTGTGTGGGAGAAACGATCGCGCTGGAAGAAATTCGCAAATTTTTTCCGCAGGATGAATTTTATGCGGCGCTTTTGCGGGAAAACGGGCTTCCAAGAAGGTATTCGCCTTCTAAGGAGCCTGAATTGTACAGCACGATTGATGAAGCCTATTCCGTCTATGGCCGTGACAATATGGAGGAACTGTTCCTGATTCCGAAGGAAGTGCTGGGACAGCAGACGCTGTTAGATTATATGACGAGAGTGGAACGGCGGCAGAAAACGGAAGGCTCTTACACGACGCTTCTGTATTACGGAGAGGCTTTTACCGGTCCGGAGATATCCGGCAAGATAAGGGATTTGTATTATTGGCTGGATACACTCAGCACGGTCGGGCTATCCCAGGCAGTGAATCTGGATCAGAAACGGCTTCTGGCGGGAAGACTGCCTTCGCCGGATATTACGGAGTTGTCGGGACTTTTGCAGGAAATGGAGCAGTATGTCAAAATGGAAAAATATGCCCAGCTTAAGAAATGCATTGCCAAAGCCTTCGAACGCTGGGAGAAAGAAAGGCATCCGCAGATCTGGCTGGAACAGGCGACCAGAAGGCTGCTGAAATTCATCAGAATGGAGATCAGGGACGATGAGTCACTGATCGAGAGCGAGTACCAGCTGGAAGATATTTTTTACTATTCCACGAGTATGGAAATGCTGCTGCAGAACCTTTATACTTTCTTTTACCGGCTGCCGGAAGGAGACAGAGAAAACCACAAGGTCGATTCGCCGGAATTTTTTCGCAACATTGAGATTTATCTACAGGAACATTTATCCGAGCCGCTTTCTCTGCAGGAAATTTCCGGTCTGTTTGCGATCTCGCAGGCTTATATGAGTAAACTGTTCCGTAAATATACAAGACAGTCATACAACCAGTATCTGACCGGTATCCGTATGGAGCGGGCGAAGAAACTGATGGAGGAAAGCAGCGAACTGCTTGTCAGAGACATTGCAGAACTGGTGGGTTACCGGGACCAGTTTTATTTCAGCAGGATCTTTCGCTCCTATACGGGGCAGAGTCCGGCGGATTATCTGAAATAAACGGCGGGGTAAGGAAAGACAATTTGACAGGAAAGCGGCCATACGGTTTGTATGGCCGTTTAGTTTCAGATTTTCAAATGTATGTTTTGAATCCTCCATGTACTTTTTAGATTTCAATGACTAGAATGAAAGCATATTGAAAATAAATAAAATACAAAGGAGGATTTGATGTATGAGAAAGAAAGTACTGCCCCTGCTTCTGACGGGAGTGATGACAATAGGACTGGTTCTGACCGGCTGCACAAGCTCCGGCGGGGGAACAGAGACAACGCCGGATGCGCCGGCAGCAGATAATGCCGGTTCCGAAGCGGACGCTGCCGGTTCTGCGGCGGATGCTTCCGGTGAAAAACCATATGCGGGCGTTACCATCAAATGGTGGGGCGGAAATGCCGAGAACAATGCAGGTACGCAGGCTGTTATGGCAGCGGCGACGGAAAAGCTGGGGATGGAATTTGAGGTGGAAGTCAATCCGGGCGGTTCTGAAGGCGACAATATTATCAAAACAAGAATGGCATCAGGTGATCTGCCTGATTTAATGGTTTGGAATTCCGGTTCTAAACTGCATGAGCTGAACCCGTCCCGTGGATTCCTTGATATTTCTGACTGGGAAATTATTGAGAAGTTTGACGACGCATTTTTGAGTTCCGTTACGATCGATGGCGCTATATACGGAGCGCCCCAGTCTTCGACACAGGCGGGCGCGGTCATTTATTATAAGCCGCATTATGAAGAACTGGGCCTGGAAGTTCCCGATACGTGGGATGATTTTCTGGCAAACTGCAGGGCACTGGCAGATGCGGGTAAGACGCCGGTTTATTTTACCGGAGGAGAAACCTGGGCGACACAGGTTCTGTTTCTTGGCGACTACTACAATGTTGCGGCAGCAGAACCGTCTTTCGCAGAGGATTATACGAATGGAACTGCCAAATATGCATCTGTTCCTGCAGCAACCAGAAGCTGGACAAAATATGAAGACTTGGTAGAGTATTTGAATGCTGATAAATCGGCGGCGACTGTAACAGACGGAAATTTTGCGATTGGCACAGGTGAAGCGACACACTGGTTTATTTTGACCCAGCAGCTTCCTCTTGTTCTGGAAAATGTAGAAAATCCGGATGATATCGGTGTATTTGGTGTGCCGGGCGATGACGCGGGCAACCACGGACTAACCGTTTGGGAGCCGATGAGCTGGTATGTCAGCAAGGACAGCGAACATATTGATGCGGTAAAAGCATTCCTTGAATTTTATTACAGTGAAGAAGCGCTGGATCTCTATTTTGGGACATATGGGGCGAACGGGCCTTCGTGTATCAAAGGGTATGAGCTGCCAGAGTCGGTATGCAGCGCAGTACGTGTAGACATGCAGAAATATTTTGACGAAGGAAAGACAGTACCGGCACTTGAGTACCAGTCTCCGATCAAAGGGACAGCCTGTGAACAGATGACCACGGCAGTGGGGCTGGGGCAGATGACAGGAGAGGAAGCGGCTGCAATGTATGACGACGACTGCAAAAAGTCCGCGGTTCAGCTTGGCTACAATTGGGAATAATATTCTGACAGACAGAGAAAACGAAGGGGCCGCCTGAAATGCCGGGCGGCCATTTCTTTACAGGAGGTAATTGTATGAAAACCAGTAAGGAACGAAGTCTATACCCTATTTGGTTCGTCCTTCCGTCCCTGATCATTTTCTGTATTTTTTTCCTGTGGCCGATCATTTCTTCCCTGTATTACAGTTTGACCGTATGGAACTTTGAGACAGCAAAATTCTGTGGACTTGACAACTATAAACTTTTCTTTTCCGAACATTCTATGAGTTCTTCCGTGGTACATACGCTGCTCTATGCGTTTGGGACAAGCGCGCTGAAAGTGGTTCTCGCATTTTTTATCGCAGTATTCCTGACCAGTAATATTAAGACTAAGGGATTTATCCGCTCTGCGGTATTTTTCCCCAACTTGGTTTCCATGATGGCAGTCGGGCTTGCCTTTTCTTACATGATGCATCCGACGAAAGGCTTATTGAATGTGGCGCTTCAGGCGCTGGGCGGAACGCCCGTTGACTTTTTGGGCAATCCGAATATAGCGCTTTTCAGTATTATCCTGACGGATGTGTGGAAAGGTCTTTCCATTTCCGTTGTGATCTATATCGCGGGCATCCAGTCGATTGACAAAACGTATTATGAAGCTGCCTCGATCGACGGGGCGACCGGATGGCAGAAGCTGAAACATATTACGCTTCCTCTGGTTGCGCCTTCCCAAAATTCGATCATTATCCTTTCTCTGATCGGCGGACTGCGTTCATTTGATCTGATCTGGGCAATGACAGGAGGCGGACCCGGCTTTGCAACGGACGTGCTGGCATCTGTGATCTATAAACAGTACGCGGCGGGATTTTACGGGCTTTCCACGGCAGGCAACGTGGTTATGCTGATTCTGATTTCCGTGATCGCATTTCCGCTGCAGCATTTGCTGAATAAGAGAGAGGAGGCTATTCAGGGATGAAAAAACAAAAAAGGCTCCTTCTGCTTGGAGATATCCTGGGCGTGCTTGTGACAGGCATTCTTTTCCTCGTTCCGTTTTATTTTATGCTTGTACAGTCTTTGAAGTCCAAGGCGGAAGCGAACAAACTGTCGATCAGCTGGCCAAAGGAACTGCATTTTGAAAATTATAGGGAAGTGTTTCAACATGGAAATTACCAGTTGGTGACAGCGTTTAAAAACAGTGGATTATTGACACTCTTCACCGTACTGGGGCTTTTGGTAACGGCAGCGATGGCCGCTTATGTAGTACAGAGAAGACGGGATAAGCTGATGAACGGCGTTCAGGCATTGATTATGCTGGGATTGATGATACCGGCGGCGATTCTGCCGACGATCCATCTGCTGCAAAGCCTGCACATTTATAAGACGATGTTTTCGATGGTTATGATAGAGATTGCCCTGCAGACGCCGTTTGCGATCATGTTATACAGAGGCTATATGGCGTCCATCCCGCGGGAGCTGGAGGAAGCGGCCAGAATTGACGGCTGCAGCAGATGGCAGATTTTCTGGAAAGTGATTTTTCCGCTGCTGAAGCCGATTCAGGCGACACTGATCATTCTGGTCGGCGTACAGACATTCAATGATTTTACCAATCCGTTGTATTTTCTGCCAGGCGCTGAGAATACGACCGTTCAGCTGACTTTGTATAACTACCAGGGACAGCTGGCAAGCAGCTATAATCTTTTGTTTGCCGATATCATTATCATCACGGTTCCGATGCTGATTCTGTTTATTATTTTCAACAAAAAGATCGTGGACGGTATGGTCGCTGGTTCTGTAAAAGGATAAGGTAACTGCCATGAAGTTTCGCAGCAAAATGGTGCTTGCATATACGACAGTCGCGTTTTTAACCAGTCTGATTCTGGGCATTGCGGTGGCCAGGATCAGTCTGCAGTACGAAATGACCAGCCAGAAAAATAATCTCCGGGTTTCGGCAAAGTCCTGTGTAACACAGATGGATGAAAGACTGGGTAGGATGGATGCGATCATGCAGTATATCCTGTCAGACTCCGTCCTGCTTGAGAGTATTACATGGCTGGCAAAAGCCGGGGACGGGAATGCTCCCAACAGGTATGTTCTCGATGCAAAATCCAATCTTAGCATGGGCCTTAGTACGGAATATATTATGAAAAATTCTTATCGGACAGTTTTTTTCAATCAAAATTCGTTTGTGACAAGCAGCGCCATTTACACGACAGGGAGTGGAGATATGCCGACACAGAGGATTATCTCGGAGTTCCTGGTAGAGGATATCCCCTATTTGGAGCCGGTGAGCGCAGCGGCGGGCGAGTCGGTGATCGTGTCTGTCCATCCGGACTATTGGAGTTCCAATGATACGGTTCTTGTCTATTCCTTGATGAAAGCGCTGCGGGGAGAGGGGATGGGCTTTCTGGAAGTAGAGAGCAGAGTGGACAGCCTGCAGTCTCTGGAATTGTCTGACCCGGATATTCATTTTCTGGTTGTTGCGAACGGCGGAGAGCTTCTCTATGCCAGTGAGAAAGGATATGGGACAGAACTGTCGGAATCCGACTGCGAGCGGATCAAAGAGCTGCAGGACGACATGGTGCTGACAGATAAAGGGATGATTTACACAAAATCCGCATCATCGGAATTTGATCTGACGGTATTGGCTTATAAAAAGAATTATCTGCTGGAAAAGGAGATGTGGCGGCTTTTTTCCATAGCTGCTCTGGCGACATTGGCGACATTCGGCATCAGTCTGGCGATGATCGTTTTCTGGGCGGGAGTCCTGACCAGGCCGGTAAAACGTCTTCAGGAAACGGTGGAAAATACCAATATTGAAAATCTGCAGGATCATCAGCGTTTAGAGGAAGACGGATACACCGATGAATTTCAGGAACTGATCCGCGCGTATCAGGCGATGATGGCGCGGCTGGATAAAGCGCTGCAAAAAGAAAAACAGGCGGCGATGCTGCAGCTGCAGGCGCAGTTTGATACGCTGCAGGCGCAGGTAAATCCACATTTTATCTATAACGTACTGAATACGATTTCTTCCCGTGCAGTATTGGATAACGATGAGACGATCTGTGAGATGTGTGGCTGTCTGGGAAATATACTCCGGTATTCCACAAACAATAAAGAGCGGTATGCTTCGGTAGAAAAGGAATTGGAATATCTCGACAGTTACTTTTACCTTTTAAAAGCCCGCTATGGCAATCGGCTGGAAGTGGTTATCGACGTAGAGGAGGAGATTAGAAAACGGATCATACCGAAAATGACGCTGCAGCAGTTGGTGGAAAATTGCGTAAAACACAGTTCGCGGAATATGGACCGCACAATCCGCATTTTGCTAATGGGGAGAAAGCGGGAAGGAAGCTGGACCATCCGGGTGGAGGATAACGGACCCGGCATATCGGAACCGGACCTGCTGGATCTGCGCGGCAGATTGGAGGAAATACGCAGGGGCATTCTGGAACGGGGGATACCTGCGGAGATGGAAATCGGCGGAATGGGAATTGTAAATACTTATGCAAGATGCCTGCTGCTATATTCGGAAGACCTGCTCTTTGAAATGGAAAATGTGCCGCACGGCCAGGGCTTCTGTGTGACAGTCGGGCAGAAAACGCTGGTTACGGGATTATGAACGGTGCGTTTTGCAGGAAGCAAACGTTTGACAGGGGCCGGAGATTTGCTGCGGTGACAGTTTCGCAACAGGGAAAAGGAAAATAACTGAGAAAGGAAGAAAGTATGAAGATCGAGCATTTAAAAATAAATCATCTGACAAACCCGGTGGGGTATGATCTGGCGAATCCCACGGTTTCTTATGTGGTAACCGAGGCGGCTGGAAAACGCCAGATCTGGGGGCGCGTGCAGGTTTCCCTGCAGGAAGATTTTTCAGATATTTTGTATGACAGCGGGGAGTGCGCCGCGCTTGTCAGCACCGGATTTGAACTGCCCATAATTTTATGTCCGCAGACAAGATATTATTGGCGGGTCTGTGCGGCGGACGAGACGGGCGACAGCGCTTTTGGCGATGTGCAGTGGTTTGAGACGGCGAAAACGGTGACAGGGCATGACTGTGACTGGCAGGCAGAATGGATTACGCCGCAGGCCGGAAAGGATGTGCAGGCGGTTATCTGGCAGGAGATTGTAATCGAAAAGCCTGTGGCAAAAGCAAGGGCATATGTAACGGGACTGGGCCTGTATGAACTTTATGTAAATGGAAGGAAACAGGGCGACGAGTGTCTTCTGCCGGGATTTTGCGATTATGACAGTTGGATTCAGTATCAGACGTTTGAACTGCAGCTGCGGGCAGGGACAAACCGTGTCGAACTTGCGCTGGGAGACGGCTGGTATAAGGGAGATTACGGTCTGCGGAAAAATCCGGAAAACTACGGCGACCGTCTGGCGGCGCTGGCGGAAATTTATGTCTGGTATGAGGACGGCACGCAGCAGGTTTTCGGTACGGATGAGAGCTGGAAGGCGAGAAAGAGCAAAGTCGTATCCAGCGGAATTTACTGCGGAGAGACGTATGATATGACGCTGGATACGAGTGAAACATTCGGGACAGAGAGGATTGCGTTGGGATTTGACCGTCTCTCACCGAGACTTTCCCCGCCGATTACGGTTCATGAGCAGATGAAACCGATTGCAGTACTGCATACGCCTGCCGGTGAGACGGTCCTCGATCTGGGGCAGAATATGGTTGGCTGGCTGCAGTTTCACTGCAAAGCGCCTGCCGGAACAAAACTGTATTTCCAGTTTGGGGAAATTTTGCAGGACGGTAATTTCTATCATGATAATCTGCGTACGGCGAGAGCGGAATTTATTTATATCGCGGACGGAAAAGAGCGGGATGTGCGCCAGCATTTCACATTCTACGGTTTCCGGTTTGTAAAGGTGACGGGCTGGGAAGGCGAGGTGAATCCTGAGGATTTCCGCGGCCTGGTGATTCACTCGGATATGGAAGAACTGGGAGAGATTACGACTTCCGATCCGCTGGTCAACAGACTTGTGTGCAATGCAAAATGGGGGATGAAAGGCAATTTTCTTGATGTGCCGACAGACTGTCCGCAGCGTGACGAACGGTACGGGTGGACGGGCGACGCCCAGATCTTTTCCGGGACTGCCTGCTATTTTATGGATACATTTGCGTTCTATACAAAATATGGACGTGACCTCTATGCGGAGCAGAGGAAGCTGGGCGGCAGCGTGCCGGATGTCGTGCCGGTAGCCAATTACCCCGGGGACGCTTCCACTGCCTGGGCGGATGCCGCGACGGTCATCCCCTGGAATGTATATCTGCACTATGGCGATAAAAATATTCTGCGCCGCCAGTATGAAAGCATGAAGGGCTGGGTGGACTACATGAAGCGGGAGGACGACAAAGACGGGTCGAAGCGTCTGTGGATGACAGGCACGCATTATGCGGACTGGCTGGCGCTGGATGGAAATTATCCCGGCGGTGTTTACGGCGCGACGGATCCGAACTTTATTGCATCGGCTTATTATTATTATTCTGCGGGTATTGTTGCCAAAACGGCCGCAGTTTTGGGGAAGAAAGAAGATGCGGATACATACAAAAAACTGGCGCGGGAGATTTATGACGCTTTTATCAGAGAGTATTTTACTCCGGCCGGAAGGCTGGCGGTCGATACGACGACCGCGTATGTGGTCGTCCTCTATATGGGGCTGACGCCGGATTTCGCCTATGAAACGGTCTGCCGGGGTCTGCTGAACAGGCTGAAAAAGAATTTTTACCATCTAGACACGGGATTTGTGGGCACACCCTATCTGTGCCGGATGCTGTCGGAAAATGGAATGAACGGACTGGCCTATCATCTGTTGTTGGAAAAGGGATATCCGGGCTGGCTCTATGAAGTGCTGATGGGAGCGACGACTATCTGGGAGCGGTGGAATTCCGTGACGCCGGACGGCAAAATCAGCGGCACGGCAATGAACTCGCTGAATCACTATTCGTATGGATCCATTGTAGAATGGATGTTCCGCAATATGGCCGGTATCAATCCCTGTGAGGAGGGAGCGGGTTTTAAGAAATTCCGAATTGCGCCGATGCCGGATTACCGGATCGGCAGGTGCGATACCAGACTCCGTTCCGCATCGGGTACGATCGAATCCTCCTGGGAGATTGCCGGGAAGCTGCTAAAATTCCGGTTTGTGGTGCCGTTTGATACGGAGGCGGAGATTGTGCTGCCGGATGCTTCGGCTGATGTGATCCGCCAGGAAGACGCTGCGGTAGAGGGCATCCGTCAGGATGGAAAAAATGTGGTGTTTACAGCCGGGGCAGGAAGCTATGAATTTTGCTACGAGCCTGCCGTTCCCTACCGGAAAATTTACAGTCTGGATTCCACCTGGGAAGAACTGAAAGCGAACCCGAAGACTTGGGAGATTCTGCAGAGAGAATATAAACTGGCGGAAGTGCCGTTTGAAGACGAGTTGTGCACGCTGGAAGAAATGACTTGGGGGCCCTTTACCGGGTTTGGAGTCAGCAGAGAGCAGAGAGAGAAAATTGACCGGCTGCTGCGGGAGGTAGAAGAGTAAAAGGCATTTTTCCCTAAAGAAACCGCTGAAAAGACCGATATAAATCATATAACAGAAAATTGTGCAATGGATGGCGCCTTTCCGATATCTGATATCCGGGCGCCATTTTTATGCGGTGTGGAATTTTTCAGGGGAATAGGAGGCAGGAAAGATGACGATGGATTTGACACAGGTATTGGATTCTATGGAAAGCGCGGTAAAACTGCGCAGCCGTGCGCAGGCGGAAAGAAGGGCGGAAGAAGCGCAGAAGGAGCGTCAGGAATTTCAGGAAAAGCTGATGCGGGCTGCGGCCAGCGAGGTGGAACTGGACGGTATGGCGTCAAAAATCAAAGGAAAAACCGATGCCGTGCAGAGGGATCAATTGATGGGGCTGATGATGGCAGGATTTTAAAAATGCGCAAGCCGGATTTATGCGTTTGGCGTGGCTGCCAATTCACGGAATCAATTTTTCGCTTTTGTGCACAAATATTTGATTCGTGTTCCAGGTTACGGATATAAGAAACTCTAAGTGTCCGGAAAAGGTTATGGAATTTTAACGCAGGCGGCCTTTACGCGCCGTCCGGGTGCGGGCGGCCTTTTCCGGACATCCCTGTCCGGAAACTGCTGGCATAGGGCTGGACACGAAGCGTTTCTAATATCCTTCACAATGGAACACGCCTCAATCTATTTGTCCAATGAACGAAGAATTGATTCCCGTGCTGCCAACTTTTAAGAGGTTTTTATTTGTCCTGTTTTGTATTATAATGGATGGTAAAATGACAGACAGGATAGGGATAGATTATGTTTCAGTATGTATTATTTGATCTGGATGGGACATTGACGGATCCGAAGGAAGGCATTACCAAAAGCGTACAGTTTGCGCTGCGCCGACAGGGCATCCATGAACCTGACCTGGATAAGCTGGAGCCGTTTATCGGTCCGCCGCTGCAGGATGGCTTTATGGAATTTTACGGCATGACGGAAGAAGAAGCGGCGATGGCCTGCGCCGATTACCGGAAACGTTTTGCGCCGATTGGAATTTTTGAAAATAAAGTTTATCCGGGCATCGGGGAAATGCTTGGCCGTCTGCGGGAAGCGGGTATGAAGCTGGCAGTGGCATCCAGTAAGCCGGAACCCTTTGTGCGGCAGATTTTAGATCATTTTGCGCTGGCAGCTTATTTTGATGTGGTGACAGGCAGTCTTCCGGACGGAACGCGCAGCCAAAAAGAGGAAGTGGTGCGGGAAGCGCTGCTGCGCCTGCAGGCAGCTGAGGAGAGGGAGAAGGGCGCCGGAGCTGCCGGAGGGCAGGCGGGAGAGGCAGGCGCGGATGCGGCCGCGGCTCACACGGTGCAGGCCGATGAAAACGCCGCGGCGGAGCGTGTGCCGATAGGCGCGCAAACGTGCGCTATGGTAGGCGACCGGAAATTTGACATTTACGGCGCGAAAGAGTTTGGTCTTACGGCCATAGGTGTTTCCTATGGCTATGCGCAGAAGGGCGAGCTGGAAGCAGCCGGCGCGGATTTTATCGCAAAATCGGTCAGACAGCTGGAAAAATTTCTGCTGGACGGCCGTTTGCCCGGAAAAACGAAAGCCGGTGGAGAAGGACAAAGCGCGGACAGCGGCGGGGAAACGGAGGGTGATAGGATCAGCCCGTTTTTAAAGACCTGGAATATTTTATTTCCTTTTATTCTCTATTATCTGGGGTATAATCTGTGTTATATGGTGATCGTGACGATAGTGCAGATTTTCTCCCAGACGGGGGAGGAGGCCAGCGGCTGGCTCTATGGAAACAGTACGGCGCTGGCGAATCTGGCAAGAGCCTGTTCGATGCTGACAGGCGCGGGGATTTTGTTTCCGCTGTTTCGGAAGGAAAAAACCAAGTGGCGGAGCAGAACGGGCGCTTCGTTTCTGACATTTGGCGTTCTGGCGGCGACGGCGGCGCTTGGCGTGAATATTCTCTTTACTTTGTGCGGGATTACGTCAATTTCGCATCAATATACACAGGTGCAGGAGACGCAGTACCAGATACCGCTGCTGCAGGGATTGGTTTTGTACGGATTTGTTTCACCGCTTGCGGAAGAAATGCTGTTTCGGGGATTGATTTATAATAGGATGAAAAAATATTTTCCGGTGGCTGCCGCAAGAGTGATTTCCTCCATATTGTTCGGCGCTTATCACGGCAATGTAGTACAGGGCGCCTATGGGGCGCTGCTTGGGGCGCTGATTGCTTATAGCTATGAAATAACCGGGGATTTCAGAATACCGGTATTTGTCCACGGTATGGCGAACAGCATTGTGTTTGTGCTTACTTATCACAGAGAGATTTCGGCGTCTGTGGGAACGCCGGTAAACTGCGCTGTTTTTTTGATAATTTCGGTTGTGAGCCTGCTTAACGTCCAAAGGAGCGGACAATGGGAAAGAAATTAACAGAAATGACTTTAGAGGAATTGTGGCGGTTGTTTCCGATATGTTTAACAGAGCATAAACCTTATTGGAGAGAATGGTATTTTGAGGAAGAAGATGTTCTGAAAACTGCGCTGCCACAGGTTGAAAAAATTAGCCATATAGGCAGTACGGCTGTCGCGTCTATTTGGGCGAAGCCGATTGTGGATATTCTCGTGGAAGTTGCGAAAGCGGATGATTTATTGTGTTATAAAAATTCGATTGAACATAGCGGCTACGTCTGTATGTCTCAAAGTTCAGACAGGGTTTCTTTTAACAAGGGATATACTGAAAATGGATTTGCCGAAAGGGTATTTCATCTGCACGTGAGGGTTTTGGGAGATCATGATGAATTGTATTTTAGAGATTATCTTATCGCACATCCCGACACCGCAAAGCAATATGAGAAAATAAAATTTCAATTATGGAAAAAATACGAATATAACAGAGACAGGTATACGAACGGGAAAACAGAATTTGTTGAAAAGTATACTGAAATCGCAAAGCGGATCTATGCGGAAAGATATGGCAGATTCCGGTTTGAAGAAAAATATAGTTTACAACCACAAAGAAATAGTGTATGATAATCCCCGGAGTTGAATAAGAAAAAGAGAAAAATCCGAAGATGGAAACTGCAAAGACGCAGGCGACATCTTCGGTTTTTGTGTAAAAAAGGAAAGGACAAGGTGAATCTATGTTTGACGCAGCAAATAGCAGACCTGCAGCGCCTTTGTACAGAGAAGAGTTTGAACATGATAACTGCGGCATTGGCGCGTGTGTCAATATCAGGGGAATGAAAAGCCATGAAATCGTGGAAAATTCTCTGAAAATTGTGGAGAATTTAGAGCACAGGGCAGGAAAAGATGCAGAGGGCAAGACCGGGGACGGCGTAGGGATTTTGGTACAGATTTCGCACAGATTCTTTTCCAGAGTGGTCAAACCGCTTGGAATCAGCCTGGGCGGGGAGAGAGAGTACGGAATCGGCATGTTTTTCCTCCCCCAGGACGAGCTGAAGCGGAACCAGTCAAAAAAAATGTTTGAGATTATCGTTCAAAAAGAAGGTCTGGAATTTCTGGGCTGGCGTCAGGTTCCCACTGCCCCGGAGGTACTGGGCCATAAGGCGCTGGAGTGTATGCCCTGTATTATGCAGGCGTTTATCAGGAAACCGGATCCTGTGAAAAAGGGTCTTGACTTTGACCGTCTGTTATATATTGTGAGACGTATTTTTGAACAGTCCACAGATAACACCTATGTGGTTTCGCTTTCCAGCAGGACGATTGTATATAAGGGGATGTTTCTTGTCGGACAGCTGCGCACTTTTTTCCGGGATCTGCAGAGCCCGGAGTATGATTCCGCCATTGCCATGGTACATTCGCGCTTTTCCACCAATACGAATCCGAGCTGGGAAAGAGCCCATCCCAACCGCCTGATTGTGCACAATGGCGAGATCAATACCATCCGCGGCAATGCGGACAAGATGCTGGCCAGAGAGGAAAATATGGAGTCCGAACATCTGCATGGACTGCTGCACAAAGTGCTTCCTGCAGTGAATGCGTCCGGCTCTGATTCCGCCATGCTGGACAATACGCTGGAATTTCTTGTAATGAGCGGTATGGACCTGCCGCTGGCGGTCATGGTTACCATTCCGGAGCCCTGGGCCAATAACCGCGCTATGAGCCAGAAAAAGAAAGATTTTTATCAATATTATGCCACGATGATGGAGCCGTGGGACGGTCCCGCATCGATCGTATTTTCCGACGGGGATATGATGGGAGCGGTGCTCGACCGCAACGGACTTCGTCCGTCCAGATACTATATAACGGATGATGATCAGCTGATACTGTCTTCGGAGGTTGGCGTGCTGGATATTGATCCTGCCCGCATCGTGAAAAAGGAACGGCTTCATCCGGGTAAGATGCTGCTTGTGGATACCATACAAGGTAAGGTGATTGACGACGACAGCCTGAAGGAGATGTATGCGTCCAGACAGCCGTATGGAGAATGGCTGGACAGCAATATGATCGCGCTGAAAGATCTGAAGATTCCCAACCGGCGTGTGCCGGAATTTACGTACGAAGAGAGGCAGCGGATGCAGAAGGCGTTCGGCTATACGTATGATGAATTTCGCACGAGCATCCTGCCGATGGCCCGCGGCGGTTCGGAGGCCATTGCGGCGATGGGAGTGGATACGCCGATTCCGGTGCTGAGCAGGACATACCATCCGCTGTTTCACTATTTCAAACAGCTCTTTGCCCAGGTTACGAATCCACCGATCGACGCTATCCGGGAGGAGATCGTCACCTCTACCACTGTTTACATCGGCAAGGAAGGCAATGTGCTGGAAGAGACGCCAAAAAACTGTAATATCCTGAAAGTGAATAACCCCATTTTGACCAATACCGATCTGCTGAAAATCAAGGCAATGAAGGCGGAAGGTTTTAAGGTGGAAGAGGTGCCCATCCTATATTATAAAAATACCAGTCTGGAACGAGCCATTGAGCGCCTCTTTGTAGAGGTGGACAGAGCTTACAGAGACGGTGTCAATATTATCATTCTGACCGACAGAGGCGTGGATGAGAATCATGTGGCCATTCCGTCGCTGCTTGCGGTATCCGCACTCAATCAATATCTGGTAAAGACAAAGAAGCGGACAAGTGTGGCGTTGATACTGGAATCCGGGGAGCCGCGGGAGATTCATGATTTTGCCACGCTGCTTGGCTATGGTGCCTGTGCGGTAAATCCGTATCTGGCGCTGGAATCCATTCGGGAATTGATTGACAACCGGATGCTTGACAAAGATTATTATGCGGCGGTTGATGATTATAGCAATGCGGTGCTGCACGGCATCGTGAAAATCGCTTCCAAGATGGGCATTTCGACGATACAATCTTACAAAGGATCACAGATTTTTGAAGCCATTGGGATTGACAATGATGTGATCAATAAATATTTTACGAATACGGTCAGTCGTGTGGGCGGCATCACGCTGCAGGATATCGAGAGGCAGCAGGACCAGCTTCATTCCAAGGCGTTTGATCCGCTGGGTCTGGAAAATGATTTGACGCTTGACAGTCCCGGCAGCCATAAGATGCGCAGCGGCGGCGAGGAACATCTTTATAATCCGGCAACCATTCATCTGCTGCAGGAATCGACGAGGCGGGGCGATTATGAACTGTTTAAACAGTATACCGCGCTTGTGAACGCGCAGGACAGTGTGAAAAATCTGCGCGGACTGATGGACTTTCAATATGCGAAAAAGCCGGTTCCCATTGAGGAAGTGGAGAGTGTTGACTCGATCGTAACGAGATTTAAAACCGGCGCTATGTCGTACGGATCGATATCCAAGGAGGCGCATGAGACACTGGCCAAGGCCATGAACAGCATCCATGGGAAATCCAATTCCGGGGAAGGCGGCGAAGAGACGGACCGTCTGGAGGAAGGTTTCTCAGAACACAGCCGCTGCTCGGCCATCAAACAGGTGGCCAGCGGCCGGTTCGGCGTGACGAGCCGGTATCTTGTCAGCGCACAGGAGATACAGATTAAGATGGCCCAGGGGGCGAAGCCGGGAGAAGGCGGCCATCTGCCGGGGGGCAAGGTATATCCGTGGATTGCAAAAACGCGACACTCCACGCCGGGAGTGGGTCTGATCTCACCACCGCCGCATCACGATATTTATTCGATTGAGGATTTGGCGCAGTTAATATACGATTTGAAAAATTCCAATCAAAATGCCCGTATTTCCGTGAAGCTGGTATCGGAAGCCGGTGTAGGCACAGTGGCGGCGGGCGTTGCCAAGGCGGGGGCGCAGGTCATCCTGGTGTCGGGTTATGACGGCGGTACGGGAGCGGCGCCAAGGAGCTCTATCCACAATGCGGGACTTCCCTGGGAACTGGGGCTGGCGGAGACACACCAGACCCTGATCATGAACGGGCTGCGCAGCAAAGTACGGATTGAGACGGACGGCAAGCTGATGAGCGGAAGGGACGTGGCGATTGCGGCCATTCTGGGCGCGGAAGAGTTTGGCTTTGCGACGGCCCCGCTTGTGACAATGGGCTGTGTCATGATGCGTGTATGCAATCTGGATACCTGTCCGGTGGGGGTTGCCACACAGAATCCGGAGCTGCGCAGGAATTTCCGCGGAAAGCCGGAGTATGTTGTCAATTTTATGCGTTTTATCGCGCAGGAACTGCGGGAATACATGGCGAAACTGGGCGTGCGCACGGTGGATGAACTGGTGGGGCATACCGAACTGCTCAAAAGAAAGGAACACCTCAGCGAACAGGCAGCTAAAGTAGATTTAAGCAATATTCTGCATAACCCTTATGCGGGCGGCAAAGAAAAGGTAATCTTTGATCCCAAACAGGTCTATGACTTTGCTCTGGAAAAAACAAAGGATGAAAAGATACTGCTGCGGCAGCTTCGGAAAGCGATGGAGAGCGGACAGAAGCGGAGCATTGAAGTAGAGGTCGGGAATACGGACCGCGCCTTCGGCACCATATTGGGTTCGGAAATTACGAAAAGGTTTGGGGATACGCTGGCGGAGGACACGTATCGCGTGGTCTGCCGGGGCGCAGGCGGTCAGAGCTTCGGCGCTTTTATTCCCAAAGGGCTGACGTTGGAGCTGTCGGGAGACAGTAACGACTATTTCGGCAAAGGATTGTCCGGCGGCAAGCTGATTGTCTATCCGCCTGCGGAGAGCCGTTTCCGGCACGATGAAAACATTATTATCGGCAATGTGGCGCTTTATGGGGCGACGAGCGGCAAGGCATTTATAGGCGGCGTGGCCGGCGAGCGTTTCTGTGTCCGCAACTCCGGCGCCATCGCAGTGGCGGAGGGCGTGGGAGATCACGGCTGTGAATATATGACCGGCGGCCGGGTGGTGATTCTCGGCAAAACGGGCAAAAATTTTGCGGCGGGTATGAGCGGCGGTATCGCTTATGTACTGGATGAGGATAATGACCTGTATATGCGGGTAAATAAGGAGATGGTATATTCCGCCGAGATCACATCCAAATACGACGTATTGGAATTAAAGGATATGATCAGGGAACATGTGGCGTATACCAGGTCGGAAAAAGGCAAAAAAATATTGGAGAATTTCGGCGCATATCTGCCGAAATTCAAAAAGATTATCCCTTATGATTATGACAGGATGCTGAAAACGATCGTACAGATGGAAGAAAAGGGACTGTCTGCGGAGCAGGCGCAAATTGAGGCATTTTATGCAAATATGAGAAAGTAAGGAGGGGAGAGCGATGGGAAAACCGACAGGGTTTATGGAGTATCAACGCAGCACAGCAAAGGCGGAAGCGCCCAAATCAAGAATCAGGCATTTTCAGGAGTTCCATACGCATCTTCCGCAGGAGGAGCAGCAGCTGCAGGGTGCGCGCTGTATGGAATGCGGCGTTCCCTTCTGCCAGTCGGGTATGATGATTGGCGGTATGGCCAGCGGCTGTCCGCTGCACAATCTGGTGCCGGAGTGGAATGATCTGGTGTATACGGGCAATTGGGAGCAGGCATATAACAGGCTGAAAAAGACGAACAATTTTCCGGAGTTTACTTCCCGGGTATGTCCGGCGCTCTGTGAAAATGCATGTACGTGCGGACTGCACGGTGATCCGGTGGCTACGAAGGAAAATGAATATGCTATTATCGAAAATGCATATGCGAAGGGCTATGCCGCTGCCAGGCCGCCGAAAGTGCGGACAGGGAAAAAGGTGGCGGTGGTCGGGAGCGGGCCCGCGGGGCTGGCTGCGGCCGACCAGCTCAATAAGCGGGGGCACAGCGTGACGGTGTTGGAACGCGCTGACCGGATCGGCGGGCTGCTGATGTATGGTATTCCGAATATGAAGCTGGAAAAACAGATCGTGGAGCGCAAGGTCAGGATGATGGAACAGGAAGGCGTTGTTTTTGTCACAAATACGGATGTGGGCAGAGACGTGAAAGCGGGCCAGCTGTTAAAAGAATACGACAGGATTGTGCTTGCCTGCGGTTCGTCCAATCCGCGGGATATTCAGGCGCCGGGCAGAGAAGCGGACGGTATCTATTTTGCGGTGGATTTTCTGAAGGCCAATACAAAAAGTCTCCTGGATTCTGATTTTGGGGATAAAAAGTTTATCAACACAAAGGGCAAAGACGTAGTGATTATCGGCGGCGGCGATACCGGAAACGACTGCGTTGGCACTTCCATCCGTCACGGCTGCCGGTCTGTGACACAGATTGAGATGATGCCAAAGGCGCCAAACGAGCGCGCGCAGGACAATCCATGGCCGCAGTGGCCGAAGATCTGCAAGACGGATTACGGGCAGGAAGAAGCGATCGCGCTGTTCGGACATGACCCGCGTATTTACGAGGCTACTGTCAAAGAATTTTTGAAGGACAAAAATGGTAAGTTGAAAGGCGTCAGGATTGTCAGACTGGCATGGGAAAAGGACGCTTCAACGGGGCGCATGAGCATGAAGGAGATACCGGGCAGCGAACAGGTGCTGGACGCGCAGATCGTATTGATTGCGGCAGGTTTTCTGGGAAGTGAAAAGTATGTGACGGATGCCTTTGGCGTGGAGGTAAATGAGCGGACAAACGTGAAAACAGCCCCGGGGCAGTATAAAACGAACGTGGAAAATGTATTTACCACCGGAGATATGCATAGAGGCCAGTCTCTTGTCGTGTGGGCCATCCGGGAAGGAAGGGAAGCCGCCAGAGCGGTCGATGAGAGTTTGATGGGCTATACCAATCTGGGGATACAGTAGCTGCGGATTTATCAGGCTGCTTTTCATGGGATTTCGCACGAATGCTCTGTTCGTGCGAAATCCTGGCAATATCATGTTGCCGGAAAATGAAAAATTTAAGGAATTGTAAATTGACTTTTCCTGTAATTTCCATTATGATGTAAATAATTGTTTCCCAATTTATATTTTTTAAGAAGGAGGCTTTTTTTTATGTCACAAAAGAAGGAAAACACAGGGGTTACATTATCTGACAGTCTTAGCAAGAAAATTATTTCCAAGCTGGTTATTATCGTTGCGGTTTTATTTTTTCTGATTGTTACCACTTCAGCTTTTCTATCCATGCGTTCTCTGGAAGAGATTACAGATGGCAAGCTCATATCGGTTGCTTATGAGAATGCTTTTTTAATAGAAAATTCGATAGAAGGCGCATATGGAAAGACAGTGGGATTTGCAAATTCGCTGAAAAATATTTCCGCGCTGCCACCAGAGGAGCAGCGTGACGCTATTGACAACGCGCTGGCCGGAGTGCTGCTTGGAGATGAGAATTTTACTACGGTTTTTGCATATTTCGAACAGAATGCCATTGCAGATGCCAACGGAGCGCCTTACAGCGAGCATCACAGAGAGATCGCTTATGAAGCAATTGCCTATTTGGATGAAAACGGCACGGATGTAACTTTTGAAAAGCATGAAGATGCTTTCGATAATTTTGATAAGGAATATTATAAAACCATTAAATCTTCCGGCGAAGTATATGTGATGGAACCATACGTGTATCAGCTTCGCGGGAAAGATATTATGATGATCAGCATAATCGCGCCGGTATACGATGCGGAAGGAAAGTTTCTCGGGGTAGCGGGGTGTGATGTAGCACTTGCCGATATGCAGACACAGCAGTATGCGGCTACCGGTTATAACTCGACGCACATGATAGCGCTTGCCGAGGACGGAACGGTGTTGTTGGATACGAGCGATCCTTCCAGAGTCGGTAAGCATGCGTCGGAAACAGGATATCATACGGTTTTGGCGGATACGGAAGAACTGAAAGGCATGCAGGAAGGTAAGTACATAAACAGTATTTCGGTAGTGAATAACAAAGTCCAAAATTATGCCACCGGAAAGAGGGGAGTCGCCGTTACCGTTCCGCTGAAACTGGACAGCGGCAATTACTGGACATTGTATCTGGCCATAGACAGAAGCGAGTATAACGCAGCTCTGATCAAAGATACGGTGAAGCTGATCGCCGTGGTGATTTTGTTCGGTGTGATACTGTTATACACCATCTACCGTATTATTGAGAAATATTTGTCTCCGGTACAGAAGATTCTCGATGGTGCTTCCCAGCTGGAAGAGGGAAATCTGCAGATCAATATCGCTGTGGATACCAATGACGAGCTGGGCCGTGTGGCAAAGGCGTTGAATCATATCAGTACTACGGTAAATAATTATGTTCAGGATATTTCGCGGCAGTTATCGCTGATGGCGGAAAACAATATGGATGTCAGCATTATGCAGAAATATATTGGTGATTTTATTCCGATCCAGACATCCATTGAGAAAATTGTTGTTTCATTGAACAGCACGCTGCGCCAGATTATCCTTTCTGCAGATGATGTGGCATCGGATTCCGTAAATGTATCAAGCGGCGCGCAGGCGCTTTCGAGAGGAGCCGGGGAACAGGCGGAAGCGATAGAAAAGCTGGCGGCTGCAATGGAAAGACTGGCGGCGGATATTACGTCGAATGCGGATGATGCTGAAAAGATGAGCCAGAACGCTACGGGAGTGAGTGAGCGGATTGAGAAGAGCAATGAGGAAATGGATAAACTGATCCAGGCAATGTCTGAGATCCGTGAGTCGTCTGCAGGGATTGAGGCGATTATCAAGACAATAGAGGATATAGCGGACCAGACGAATCTGCTGTCTTTGAATGCATCGATCGAGGCGGCCAGGGCAGGAGAGGCAGGGAAAGGGTTTGCCGTCGTGGCCAATGAAATTCGTGAACTGGCAGCGAAGAGCACTGATTCGGTCAGCCAGACAACGGCTCTGATAGAACATTCGCTGGCCGCAGTGAAAAACGGCGTTGCGATCGCCGATGAAACGGCACATTCGCTGGCTGCGGTTGTAGAGGGAGCAAAGGAAATAGCAGGTTCCGTTATCAAGATCAGCGATGCTTCCCAAAATCAGAAAAATATTCTCCAGGAAGTGACAAAGAGTGTAGACCAGATAGAAAGCGTGGTGCAGGCTAATATAGAAGCTGCGCATGAGAGCGCGCTGACGAGTGAAAAATTATCCAAACAGTCAAAACGCCTGCATGAGCTTGTCAATCAATTTCAGCTGAAAAAAATGCAGTAGACAGAATATAGATAGAAGAAAAGATAGAAGATAAGATCCGGACAGGGACGGCGGCACCACCCTATCCGGATTTTTTTTCGTAAAAAAGATATGTGTGCGCCGTTTTATTTTGTCCGGCGGTCTGTTATAATAAATAAAATACAAGACGATCGGGCGAAAGGGGTGGGGAGATGCAGTTTGTGAAAAGCGAGGACCTGAAAGTGGGGATGAGGCTGGCACGGCCGATTTATAACCGCAACGGCGTGCTCCTGTATGAGCGGAATTCCAAACTGACTGGACAAGGGATTATGAGCATCAAGGCTTTTGGGTTGATTGGCATCTTTATTCTTGAGCCCGCGGAACCTGTTCCGCCGATGACGGAAGACGATATTGAATTCGAACGGTTCCAGATGATGCAGGTTTTTGGCATTGAAGAAGAGATGAAGCGGATGTGGGGAACCCGCAAAGCGGGGAAGATTGAGACGATCGTCAGCAATATTACCAAAGGCTATGGCAGCCTGGATCATAAAATCAATTTTATCCAGGGGCTGCGCAGCAGAGAAGACTATCTCTATAAGCATTCTCTCAATGTGGCTATGCTCTGCGCCATGCTGAGCCACGTACTGCAGGTGGGGGCGCAGCGACAGCATTCTGTGATCAGGGCGGCGGTATTGCATGACGTCGGGCAGCTGAAGCTGCCAAGAGAACTGATCGGCAAAAACGATCTGAATGAAGAGGAAAAAAAGATTCTGGATGCAAAGCAGTCGGAAGGTTTCCGCATTCTGGACGAGGTTTACGCGGACGACCCGTCGGTAAAAAGGATTTGCAGCCAGTGCTACCGTTTCATTCGGGATTTTCAGGAGGGGCGTAAACCGGGCGGACAGATCGCGCCGGAGGCCAGAATCATGATCGTGGCGCAGACCTTTGACCAGATGACTGCCATGCAGTTTGGGCAGAGTCCTGCTTCCGAAGTAGCTGCACTGCGGCATCTTCTGGATCATCCCCAGGTTTATGATGAAGATGTGGTCGCTGCGTTGATTGCATCTATCCATATCCTGGCTCCCGGTACGAGTGTGGAACTAAGTAACAAAGAAAAGGCGCTGGTGATCAGTGCGAATCCGGCGGACATTCTGCGTCCTGTGCTGCTGAACTTTCGGGATAATACGATCGTGGATCTCAGCCTTCCGGGAAATCGAAAGATTGAGATTACGGATATTATGAAAACGATGGATAACCGCCACGTAATGGATACGGAAATGCTAAAGCGGCAGGGATTCCATGTGGAGGAGCCGAAGTATGTGGATGCGCCGTCCGGATAAAACAGATATCCGGTAAATGAGGAGGAGAAAGCCGCCCGTTAGGAAAAGCGCCTGACCGTGCTTATCAGCTGCCGTGGAATCCCACGGCAGTTTTTTTCACTTGCGCCATGGCATTTCTAACGGGAGGGAGCGTAAGCAGGACAAGGGTAACGGCAGCTTCGGAAAAAATATAAATACCGTTATACACAAGCGAATAGGGAAGCGCATGCCAGCCTTCCCAGGCATAAGTGCCGAAAAAGATCCAGCCGGAGACGACGGCAAACAGATATCTGCCCAGAACGCCGGCGATATAGCCTTTGATAAGGCCGTATTTTGCATTTGTAAACAGTCCGGAAATGCCTAATGCGCCGAAAGCGAGCAGATAGTCCACGATGAGCTGGGCGGGAAAGAGAATGTACGGATCGATCAGCATCTGCAGCACGCCGTAGGCGATACCGCTCATGAGGCCCGCGCCCAGACCAAACCAGTAGCCGGGAAGAGAGACAACCAGCATGGACAGGAGGGTGATGGAGCCGCCGGTAGGAAAATGCAGCAGTTTCAGATTGGAAAGAACCGTGCCAAGCGCGACAGAAGCGGCGCAGAAGGCAAGCTGGCGCGGTGAAAGTTTTCTGCGTTTTCTGCCTGCAAAAAGCATGGCAGCTGACAGGAGGGCAATGATTGCTGCTGCCAGCAGGACATTGCCAAGGGTTGTAGGCACATAAGTGGTCTCGCCCCATTCGTTTGTAATCACATCATACAGCATAAAAAAATCCTCCTTTGCATTACGACAAAAAGAGGGGCTTACTGACAGTAGAGCATCTATAAGATATGCTCCGCTTCCTTACGCCGGTATTGTCCGGTTCAAGTAATGAGGGTCTGAAACGGCGTTGCCCGTTTCATCTCAGCAAAAAGCGCCCCTAGCGTGTAAATGTTTTTTGTGTATTTGTATGTATCGAAAACGACTTCGGTCGTTTCCTATAATTTCAAAATCACTATACACAGAGATGGAAAAAATGTCAAGGATGAATTTCTTTCGAGTTTCCCCATTTTTACACAGCATTGTTCTGTTTGTGCAAAATCCCCGCAGCAGCAGTCTTGCACAAAAATGAGGAAACGCAAACGAATTTATTTGTGTTATAATAAACCTTTAAGGAGATGATTGTATGGACAGGATACCGAAAGATCCGGTTATGCTGCTGAGTTTCGTAAATTTAAAACTGCGGGATTATTATGATTCCCTGGAAAAGTTGTGCGAAGACCTGGATGTGTCTGAGGCTGAGATCTTGGAAAGGCTTCGCAGTATAGAGTATCATTATGACAGGGAGAGAAATCAGTTTGTGTAGAAGGATACATTTTCAAAAAGGGGCGGGAAGCCTGTTTGAGCAGATCCTTGCAGCATGGCCGGAGCTGGCTGGCCGGAGCGGATTGTGCGGCGGCACAGGGAGATGCGGGAGATGCAGAGTGCGTTTTTTGTCACAGGCTCCCTTGCCTTCTTCTGCTGACAGGAGGTTTCTGACACCCGTGGAACTCAGAGAGGGGTATCGCCTTGCGTGTACGGCCAGACCCTGTGCCGACGGCGAAGTAGAGATTTGCTTTGCCAAAGGCCGGGAGGCAAAGATCGTGACAGCTTCTGTGACAAAGGAGGAAACGGCTGCCGCTGTGGCGCATATTGAAGCAGGAGCATGGGAAAAGGATGCTGTGAGGGATGGCGCGCGCAGATTATTTTGTGCCGTAGATCTGGGAACAACAACGGTTGTTATGCAATTAATTGATTTGGTAACGGGTGATTGCGTGCATACGTATGCTTTTCAAAATCCACAGCGGGCTTATGGGGCCGATGTACTGTCAAGGATTTTGGCAGCGGAAAACGGAAAGGCAGGGGCGCTGCAGGAAGCGCTGACGGCTGAACTGAAAAAAGGGCTGCTGCAGATGGAAGAGAAAGGCCGGCCGGAGCGGATTATCATTTCCGGCAATACGGCCATGGGACATATCCTGCTTGGCTATCCGGCGGGCAGCCTAGGGAGAGCGCCGTTTACACCATATCACATCGGCAGTTCCCGCTTCGATCTCTGCGGATACCCGGCGCTTTTTATGCCGGGTATTTCGGCTTTTGTCGGAGCTGATATCGTATCCGGCATGTATGCCTGCGGCATGGCAAATAATAAAGAACATTCGTTATTTATTGATTTGGGGACAAATGGAGAGATGGCCGTTGGCAACAGCGACAGAATACTGTGCACTGCGGCGGCGGCAGGCTCTGCTTTCGAGGGAAGTGTCTGTCCGCACATACTGGGAACGGACTTGACGGCTATTGCCTTTGATCTGTTAGCAGACGGCATCATGGACGAGAGCGGGCTGCTGCAGGAGCCTTGGTTTACGGAGGGATACCGGACGGGCGGGGTAGTGATCCGCCAGCAGGATATTCGTAATCTGCAGATGGCCAAAGCGGCAATCTGCACGGGCGTCGAAATCCTGTTGGAGAGAATGGGTTTATGGGACAGGATTGCGCACGTATATCTGGCTGGCGGATTTGGCTACTATCTGGATGTGGATAAAGCAGTGGGCATTGGTTTGATACCGGCGGTTTTACAAGAGAAATGCCAGGCGGTGGGCAACACTTCTCTGGCGGGGGCGGTGCGGTATGGCAGACTGACGGGAAAGGCTGTTTTCCAAAACGGGGAGAGGGGAACAGTCGTCTGGGATGACGGTATGGAAGAAAAAAAGCTGCAGCATATTATAGAAATCAGCCACTGTCTGAATCTGGCGGAGCAGCCGGAATTTGCGGCGCGTTACGTGGATGCGATGACGTTTCAGAGAATACGGCGCCGGGAGTGACGGTGCGGATGGGGGATGAAAATGGCGGAATATATCCATGTGGCGCATACATTTGCGCCGGTTTTTGACGAAAAGGCGGAGATTTTGATTTTGGGTTCTTTCCCGTCCGTGAAATCAAGAGAGAACCAATTTTACTATGGACATCCGCAGAACCGTTTTTGGAAAGTGCTGGCATCTGTTTTTGGTAATGACGTGCCTGTTACAATAGAAGAAAAAAAGGCATTTCTGCTGGAAAATCATACTGCCGTCTGGGATGTGGTCGCCTCCTGTGATATTATCGGTTCTTCAGACAGTACGATTAAAAATGTGGAGGGCAATGACATGGATGTGATTTTGACAAAGGCGCCTGTCCGGCGTATTTTTGCCAATGGGGATAAGGCGTACCAGTTGTTTTTGAAATATTGTAAAAGAGAAGGACAGCCTGCGGTATGCAGGCTGCCGTCCACCAGTCCTGCCAATGCCGCATGGAGTCTGGAACGGCTGACAGAGACATGGGGAAGAGAAATCCGTTCGGCATTGGTTTGCGGACCCGCGTCCGTCCAAAGGCGGGGAAACTAGGATTGGATGCGGAAAAGCTGGCATTATATGTGGAATAGATGTTATGATATAGAAAATAAAGCGTTTGAAGGAGGTTATGGAAATGAAAGAAGCTGAACAGATCAAAAGCCCGCAGCAGCCGACAGCGTCACGCAGCAGTTTTTCCGGAAAGGTGGGGTATGTTCTGACAGTTGCAGGCGCGTCTGTGGGGCTTGGAAATATCTGGCGTTTTCCGTATCTGGCGGCCAGGTACGGAGGCGGGATTTTTCTTTTTGTTTATTTGATTCTAATGGTAACGTTTGGCTATGCGCTGATCGTATCGGAAACCGCGCTGGGGCGTATGACAAGGCAGAGCCCGGCGGGCGCGTTCAGAAGATTTGGAAAAAGTGTTCCGTTCCGTTTTGGGGGATGGATGAATGCGGTAATTCCGATGCTGATCGTACCGTATTATAGTGTCATTGGAGGATGGGTTACAAAATATTTGTTTGAATATCTGCGCGGAAACACTGTGGAACTGGCGTTAGACGATTATTTTCCCAGCTTTATTGCGGATGGGGTGTCTTCGGAAATCTGGTTTCTGCTGTTTGGCCTGGCAGTGGCGGCAGTGCTGCTCGGCGGTGTGAAGCAGGGGATAGAACGCGTTTCCAAGGTGATGATGCCATTGCTTGTGATTTTGGCTGTTTTTGTGGCGGGTTATTCGATAACCAGACCGGGTGCATGGGAAGGTGTGAAGTATTTCCTGATTCCGAATGTGGACAATTTTTCGTGGATGACAGTGGTTGCCGCTATGGGGCAGATGTTTTATTCTCTGTCAATTGCAATGGGTATTTTGTATACATACGGTTCTTATATGAAAAAAGATGTCGATATCGAAAAATCAACCACGCAGGTGGAGGTATTTGATACGGCGATCGCCATGTTGGCAGGATTGATGATTATTCCGGCTGTCTTTGCATTTTCGGGCGGTGATGCGGCTACGTTAAAAGCGGGGCCGTCACTGATGTTTATTACGATTCCGAAGGTATTTGCCAGTATGGGATTTGGAACCGGGGCGGGGATTATGTTTTTCCTGCTTGTGTTGCTTGCAGCCCTGACAAGTGCGATTTCTCTGGCGGAATCAGGCGTTTCCACGTTTGAAGACCAGCTTGGTCTCAGCCGCCGGAAAGCGACGCTGCTGATCAGTGTGATTATCGTTTTGTTTGGTTCGGCTTCAGCTCTCGGTTTCGGCGTATTGGATTTTATTTCCATACTTGGCATGTCGATTCTTGATTTTTTTGACTTTCTGACCAATTCTCTGATGATGCCGCTTGCGGCTTTGGCTACCTGTCTTCTGATTACCCGAGTGGTCGGGCTTGCGAAAATTGTGGAGGAGGTAGAACAGTCTTCCGCTTTTCGGCGCAGAAAGCTTTATTGCGTGTTTATGCGCTATCTGGCTCCGGTCTGTATTGTCGTGATATTATTGAGTTCGATCGCCAACGTGTGCGGATGGATATCCATGTAGGAGGATGTTTATGAGAGAAAAAGGGAAACTAAGACGCGCGTTACAGGCGGCGTTTCCCCATACGATTCCGATCTTTGCGGGATTCTGTTTTTTGGGCCTGACATACGGGATTTATATGCGTGTGTCTGGTTTTGAATTTTGGTATCCTATGCTTATGAGCCTGCTGATTTTTGCAGGCTCTGTAGAATTTATAACCGTGAATATGCTGCTGGGGGCTTTTCATCCGCTGCAGGCTCTGGCGATAACGCTTATGGTAAATGCCAGACATCTGTTTTATGGTCTTTCCATGCTGGACCGGTACCGTGGAAATGGGCCGAAAGATATTTATCTTATTTACGGAATGTGTGACGAGAGTTTTTCGATCAACTATGCGGCTGAGATTCCGGAAGATGTTGACAAAGGGTGGTTTCTGTTTTTTGTTACGCTGCTGAACCACTTTTACTGGGTTTTGGGCGCGACACTTGGCGGGCTGTCTGGCTCTCTGCTTCATTTTAATTTGGAAGGGCTGGAATTTGTGATGACGGCTATGTTTGTTGTGATCTTTCTGGAACAATGGCGGAAGGAGAAGGAACATACGAGCGCACTGGCGGGGCTTGGCGTTTCTCTGCTGTGTCTGGCCGTCTTTGGAGCGGATCACTTTATCCTTCCTGCGATGGCAGTTATGCTGGGCGTATTGACGCTGCTTAGGAAAAGGCTGGAAAAAGGAGGCGGTGTAAAATGCAGATGACATTTACGCAGCAGATGATTACGATCGCAGTGGTGGCGCTTGGAACGGCATTGACCAGATTTCTTCCGTTCCTTGTCTTTCCGGCGGGCAGACCAACGCCTGCGTATGTACAGTATCTTGGCAAAGTTCTTCCGCCTGCAGTATTTGGTCTGCTCGTTGTTTACTGCCTGAAAGACGTCAGTGTATTGACAGGCAGCCATGGGATACCGGAGCTGGTCTGTATTGCGGTTGTCGTGCTCCTGCATCTTTGGAAGAGGCAGATGCTGCTTTCCATAGCCGGCGGAACGGTTTGTTATATGCTGCTGGTGCAGAATGTGTCTTTTTTTGCGAAGTAATACCTGAATGCCGCGTGAATAGTATCTCAATAGTGTGAATAGTACCGGAATTGCAAATTGGGACGTGAATCGTAAAGCAAAGCCTGATATTCCAGTTATTACGGAAAATTGACCAGTCGTTACAAGGGCAAACGTTTTGGCGGATTTGTGTCGATAATATAGGTGAATCAAAAAATGTCTTATGGATAAGGCCCACAAACACGAGGTAGGAATGCTTACTATTGGGATTTGCGATGATGAAGAGAGCGTGCGCATATACATACGGAGTCTGATCGGAAAACAGGATATAGGATGCCGGATTGCAGAGTTTGCTTCGGGTCAGGAACTGCTGCAGTATCCGGAAGGGGAGCTACAGATAGATATTCTTTTTCTGGATATCGAATTGAAAGATGTGGATGGGATGACTGTGGCAAGACAGTTCAGGGAGAGAACGCGCAGCCGTCATGAGGCAGTATGGGGGAGTCTTCCGCTACTGATCTTTGTGACAGGATATCCCCAGTATATGCCGGAGGCTTTTTCCGTCAATGCGTTCCAATTCATCATGAAACCGGTGGGAGAACGGCAGTTTAGCGATGTATTTGCGCAGGCGGTACGGGAGTATGGGTATCTGATGGAACAGAAGCGGCCGTCTGTAAAAGAAATACTGGTGCGAAGCGGCAGCAGGAAAAGACGGATACCGACGGATGAAATCTATTATATAGAAAGCAGCAGCCGTAAGGTTATTTTATCTCTCGGGCAGGAAAAAATTGAGTACTATGGCAAAATCGGTGAATTGGAAAAGGAACTGGGACATCATTTTTTCCGAATCCACAGAGGCTATCTGGTCAATATGAAATATGTGGAACAGTATGACCGCACACAGGTAAGGATGAAAAACGGAGATGAACTGCTCATATCCAAATATAAGCATCAGGATTTTGCCAGAGCGTATCTGGACTATGCTTCTGAGGAAGGATAGAGACGGTATCCGCATTTTATGACAGGAAAAGGAGGAAGATGTATGAGGGTCACAACAAGAATGGTAAACGATGCGGCGGTGAAAGCGGGCGTGCCGACAAACGCCAATACGCTGCTGGATTATGTGAAAGGAACAAGCGGCAGCAATAATCTGCTGGGGATATTGAGCAACAGTAAAAACGACCAGTCCCAAAAGGTACAGAAATCACAGAACGGATATGAAAAGCTGGAGAAGGCTGCGGGACAGCTTCTGCAGAAAGCGCAGGCTCTTACACAGGAGGGGGAAGATTCCCTGTTTGCCAAGGCAAGGCAGAGCGGGGATACGGAAGAAATCCGTAAAAGTGTGGATATCCTGGTAAAAAGCTATAATGAAACGTTGGATGTGCTGCGCTCTTCTTCCAGTGCGCTTGATCAATATTACTGTAAGATGCTGCAGGAGACGGTTGCCGGCAGCAAAGGTCTGGATGCAATCGGCATCAGCGTATCAAAGGACGGTAAACTGAAAGTAAATGCCGAGAAGCTGAAAGCGGCTGATATTGACAGTCTGGAAAAGGCGCTGACAGGAGCGGACGGTCTTGCAGGCAAGGTATTGGCTGCGGCGGATAAAATTACGGATGTTGCGAAAGCAAATGCGGAAAGCCTTTCCAGCCATTATAATGCCGACGGCAGTGTTTCTTCGGGATCATCGCACTTATATGATTACAGGAGATAGAGGGAATTGCAGAGGGCCTGCACGCGTCGTCCGGGCACGTGAAGGCCGCCTGCGTTAAAAATTCCGTTGCATTTTCAGGACACTTAGAGATTCTTATATCCGTAACCTGGAACATGAATGAATCTATTTGTGCCGAAAAACGGAAAATTGATTTCCGCGGAGAAAGCGGATTTCCTGTTCACAAAATCCGGCCCTTATAGTATAATGAAAGACAATCCCGATGGGTACAAAAGAGAAAAGGGTGAAGCGATGGGGCTGGAAATCATACATATTAAAAACTACAAGTGTATTCGGGACTATAAATTGAATTTGAAGCAGATGAATCTGTTATTGGGTGAGAATGGCAGCGGGAAGACAAATATTTTGTCTGCCGTTGTCTATTTTTATGCCAATATGATTTCACAGAAACCTTCTTATCATGTTTTTGATGAAAACAATCCGCTGAATGATCAGATTGAAATTGCGTTGACTTATGATATGGGAAAACTGCTGATGCGCAGCAGGAAGAACAGGAAGGAGAAAAAAGATAAGTATCTGGGCTATTATAATGTGATCGGAGGAATGGCGGAAAACGGCAGGATCACGCTGACGATGTCGCAGGTGAAAGACGGCAGGATCACATGGAGCCATGGCATTGAGAAGAGAAAAGTGTTGTATCATCTGTATCCTCTCTATAAACTGGATGCACGGGAAATCAATCTGGTGGACTGGGAGGATTTATGGGACGACATCGGTGATCTGGTCAAACTGACGTCGAAAGAAAATGAAGAGATGCATGAGAGCGTGTCTGCTGCGGTGAAGGCGGAAGATGGCCGCATGAAAAGGAGACTGGAGCTGCTGGACGATGTGTTCGCCCGTCTGCAGATCAGGCCGGTGAAGTTTTCGGTCAGTGAATTTTCAGCAAATATGGCAAAGATGTATTACAGTGGCAGTCAGTTTTCCTATGCCGGGCGCAGGCTGGACAGCTTTTCCAATGGAACGAACAGTTACAATTATATCAGTCTGCTGTTATATGTACTGAGCGCCATGGGGCGCACCAAGATGAAAGAACCTGTGTTTTTGATGGATGAGCCGGAAATTTCACTGCATTTCCATATGATTGACGAGCTGGCGGACGTACTTTTCGACTGCATTGACGACATAACCGTTTTAGCGGCCACCCATTCTCCCAGATTCGTAAAAAATATTCTTGTGAAGGAACACGACAACTGTGCGATATACCAGGTGTACAAGCGGGGCGCGTACTCGCGGCTGTGTCTGCTCAGTATGTTTGCAAAGGAGGAAAAGCGGGAGAAATATTTTCTGACGGAGCACCACGCCAATGCTTTTTTTGCTAAAATGCTCCTGTTGGTGGAAGGGGAAACAGAACTGGAACTGCTGCAGAATCCGTACTTAAAGATGCTTTTTCCGGTGTTGAAAGAGGCGGAGGTGATCAAAGGGCTGAGCGATAAGGTGATTTACCGCATGATCGACACGACGACAAGACATTATAATGTGCCGATGGCCGCGCTTCTTGATATGGATAAAATATTGCAGTGGGATGATGTCCACAACATTATGATATGGAAAGAGGAATATCAGTACGTTGCGCGGAGGGAAAAATACTATTACGGGGAAAAGCGCAATGCCACCGTTCCCAAGAGGAAACGGATAGAGGCAATGTGCGCTCGGTGCAGATTTTCTTACCGCCTGCCTTTTTACGCATCGGAAGACCCCGCCTATGGGGAACTGATCGGAACGATACAGGCATATTATGGTAATTATCAGATTTTTCCGGTGAAAACCACCATTGAAGGCGCTCTGGTAAACCGGGATAACTATGGTCTGCTCATACAGTATTTAACCGATACCGGGAAATGGAAACATGTGGAAAAGGCGTTTTCTTTGTTGTATAATGAAACGGATCAGGTGAATTTCCTGCGGCTGCTTTTCCATGGGAAAAGTGATTTTCTGCTGAAAAGCACTGCGGTTCTCAATAAAAACAAAAAACTTTATCCGGAGCTGCGGAAAGCGCTGAAAGGCCATGCTATCGCCAAGACGGACTGGGTCAGCGGCTGGCTGGAATATTATTTTTCCAAAATGACGCGGATTCCCAGGGAGAAGATGAAAGAGCGGCGGTTTGGCGAGTGGTGCGCCAATCCGGTCAGGAGAAACGTGCTGGCCCGGCGGTTTTGCGGGGATTTTCCTGAATTATACGGATTTATCGACTCCGTGGACAGGTTATACCATCGTTATTATGCATAAAGAACAGACAGGCAGCAATCCTACTTTTTCCGGTAAAAGGAGGAGCCCCGAGGAGGCCTGGCAGCCTCAAAGAGCCGGGGCGTGTGGCAGCGCTCGATGACTTAATTGCGGATGTGTTGCAGCCGCGCTCCGTATCCGGCTTCGGAGAAGCCGGATACGTTGACATTCTGACGAATTTTTAAGAGAGTGCCTGTCTGTTTTTTATAAATTCACAACGTACAAAGGAGTTCTATGAGAATCTATTCACAGGAATATTTTCTGCGCAAGATACTGGAATGCAGTGAAACGGAATTGGGGGATGCCATATTCCGTAAAGAGCTTTTGTGCCAGGAGAGCAGAATACCCAAAAAGGACGGATACCGCACGATCGTATCGGTGCAGCCGGGTTCCGTGCTGTTTCGTCTGCATAAGAGGATACAGAAAAACTTTTTATCGGCGCTGCCGGTTTCCGTTTCCGCGAAAGGGTTTATCAAAGGCAGTTCGTATGTTGATTTTCTGGCGGAGCATGCGGGGCATGAATTTTTTCTGCGGCTGGATATTACCGACTTTTTTGGGTCTATCACCAAAGAGTTTTTGCTGGCGGGTCTGGAGCCTTTTGCGCAGGCGGGGACCGCGTATCATATCGCGGAGCTCTGCACCTGGCATGACAGGGTTCCCCAGGGTTTTGCCACTTCGCCGGCGATATCGAATCTGGCGCTGCGGCGTATGGACCAGAGGATCCGCAAATACTGCAGAGCCTATCAGAAAGAGAGAAAACGGGCGATTTATTATACCCGGTATGCGGATGACATGCTGTTTTCTTCGACAGGCTTTGATTTTGGCCAAAATAAGAATTTTAAGCGGATGATCTGTCATATTCTGCAGGAAAATGGTTTTGCCTGTAATGAAAGCAAAACGATTTTTACAGAGGGAGAGATCTCTCTGTCCGGTTATGTGGTGCATGAGGACGTGCATTTGTCACGCAAAAAACTGCGGAATATTAATGAAGTGATTTATCAGTTTGACGACAGAACCGGATATGGGAACGGACGGTTCCGGATCAATAAGGAGAAAACTGATCTGCAGAGAATCCTTGCGAATCTCAATAAAAGCAGGATGAAGAAGGCAGACGGCTCACAGCTTGTCTTTGGGGACGTCAGCAGTTTGACGCATTATACTGCGGGCTGGCGTTCTTTTTTGATTCAGATGGCGCGGACAGAGCATGGCAATACGGGATACGGCCAACAGATTTCCAAAAAGATAAAGTCGCTGGAAGCGATACTGGATTATCTGGAGGAAGCTTGATGCTCCGTCGCCCTGCCGCGGGGATTTTGGCTTTGCTGATTGACAGGATAGCCGTTTCCCTGTAAATCAGAAACAGGAGTGAAAGTGTCTGGCTGTTTGTCCGTTACAGGACGGCTGGCTTCCCAGACCCCTTTGGGAACGGTATCCACAGGCTTCTTTTTATCGGTTATTTTCATAGTGTCCTCCGTATGATTAGAATGTATGATATTTGTATGTTTACCAGTATTGCCGTATTTGCGGAAACTATGTAAAAATGCGGCAATATTTCTATCGCATTTTCTGCGCGGATGGAGTATAGTATATAGAAAACAGTTAAAAATGTGAGGGAGAAATAAGATGAAAAAAATAGTAACCAGTCTGCCGGTGAGACTGTTGATCGGTGTTGTTCTGGGCATTTTCATCGGCCTGGCCGCCAATGAACAGATTATGCTTGTCGTCGTTTCCATCAGATACATTCTGAATCAGTTGATTTTATTCTGTGTACCGCTGATTATCATCGGTTTTATTGCGCCGTCGATTACAAAGCTGGGGCAGAATGCCACAAGGCTGCTCGGCGTTGCGGTAGCGGCGGCTTATCTGTCTTCTCTGGGCGCAGCGCTGTTTTCCATGCTGGCAGGATACGGGCTGATTCCACATCTGTCGATTGTCACGGAAGTGGAGGGATTAAAGGAGCTGCCGGAGGTTGTATTCCAATTGGACATTCCGCAGATCATGCCGGTGATGAGCGCGCTTGTGCTGTCACTGCTGCTGGGGCTTGCGGCGACATGGACAAAAGCGGCGGTTTTTACACAACTTTTGGATGAGTTTCAGAAGATCGTGCTTAGCGTAGTGACAAAGATTGTGATTCCTGTTCTGCCGGTTTATATCGCTTTTACGTTTTGCGCGCTGGCCTATGAAGGGACGATCACCGTACAACTCCCTGTATTTATTGAAGTTGTGCTGATTGTGATGGTGGGGCATTATATCTGGCTGGCGCTGCTCTATGTCATAGGAGGGGTTTATTCCGGGAAAAATCCGCTTGCCGTGCTGAAAAATTATGGGCCCGCTTATCTTACGGCAGTAGGGACGATGTCGTCTGCGGCTACGCTGGCAGTGGCGCTGCGCTGCGCCAAAAAGTCTAAGGCAGCGCTGCGGGATGATATGGTGGATTTTGGTATCCCGTTGTTTGCCAACATCCATTTGTGCGGTTCGGTGTTAACAGAAGTATTTTTTGTCATGACGATATCCAAAATCCTTTACGGAAGCATTCCCTCTCTGGGAACAATGATTTTGTTCTGTGTGCTGCTGGGCGTGTTTGCAGTAGGTGCACCGGGCGTGCCGGGCGGGACGGTTATGGCTTCCCTGGGGCTGATCACGGGAGTGCTGCAGTTTGACGGTATGGGAACGGCGCTGATGCTGACGATCTTTGCGCTGCAGGACAGCTTTGGCACCGCCTGCAATGTGACAGGGGATGGCGCGCTTACCATGCTGCTTACGGGGTATGTGGAGCGGCGGGGCATCAAAGCCACAGCGTCCGATATGCGGATTAACCAGTAAATTCAAATATATGACAAACAGGCATCCTGCCGGGCGGCATGGGTGCCTGTTTCCATATTTCTCCTGTTTAATTGTGAGCTGTTATCAGAATACTATGATAAGTCATATCATGCGGTTTTGCAGCACTATGCGCCGCTTTTGTGAAGTTTCGTCTGTTTGTCTGATATGGCTGGTAGCGGATAACGAAGCAAAGCAACAGGAGGTTTTTTTATGTTGAGAGAGGGAATGGACGGATTCTGTATGGCTCTTGCAGACAGTGTGCCGGGGGTATCCGGTGGTACGGTTGCATTTATTATGGGTTTTTATGATTGTTTTATCGGCTCTATTCATGATTTTGCCTACGGAAAAAGACAGCAGAAAAAAGATGCGCTGCGCTATCTGGCAAAGATGGGGACAGGCTGGGCCGCCGGGATGATTTTGGCTGTGTTTGCGCTGTCGGCGTTGTTCGAAAATCATATTTATCTGGTCAGCTCGCTGTTTATCGGTTTTATAGGCGGCGCGGTGCCGTTAATCGTCAGGGAGGAGAAAGACTGCATCAGGCAAGTGGCAAAAGGGATTGGCTTTTTTCTTTTTGGTCTTTTTTTGGTTGTGGGAATTACCTGGCTCAACGGCAGACTGGGCGGCAGTACGATAGATTTGGGGCAGTTTTCTGCAGCCGGGGCGGTGAAATTGTTTTTCATCGGCATGGCGGCGATTTCTTCTATGTTTTTGCCGGGCATATCAGGTTCTACGCTTCTTCTCATATTCGGGGCGTATATTCCGGTTATAACGGCGGTCAGGGGCGTATTTTCTCTTGATTTTTCTTATGTGCCTTCTCTGGCGTTTTTCGGCTGCGGGATACTGGCCGGAGCGCTGACGGTTGTAAAAGCGATTCAGGTTTGTCTGCAAAGATTCCGTCCGCAGATGGTATATATGATTTTAGGCATGATGAGCGGTTCGTTTTACACGATTGTGGTGGGTCCCACGACATTGGAAATGCCGCAGGCGGCTTTAAGCCCCGATACTTTCCATGTCTCTGCCTGTATTGCGGGAGCGGCGCTTGTGTTTGGCATGCAGCTGCTGAAGGACAGGGGAGCGGCCCGCAGCGGGAAGGAGTAGACGGTATGTGCCGCTTTTTAGAATGGCGGAGGTGTCGCATACCGGAAGTCATTGCTGCTGTTTTCGGTAGCCGCTTGGGCTTACCCCCATTTTCCTGTGGAATATCCTGGAAAAATAGAGGGGATCTGTATACCCTGTAGTATGCGCGATGGAGCGGACAGAGAGAGACGTATCTTTCAGCAGAATACATGCCTGACGCAGCCTGTAATCAAGCAGATAATTCTGTATGGAAGAGCCGGTAAACGATTTAAACAGGCGGTGAAGGTAAGAACGGTTGATATTCAGATGATCGGCAATTTCCTGAACGGTGATGGGATCACAGTAGCGGCCTTCAATGTATTTCAGCGCTTCTTCCACGTAGCTGGATTGTTTTTCGTCGGTACGGGGTATCTCGTTTGGAAATTTGCGGGCCAGAAGGAAGAGATATTCATACATGATACTGTTCATCATCAGGTCACGGTTTTGTGACAGTTTGTCCGCCTCGAACATTTTTTCATGGCAGAGCCGCATCTGGCCGTCATCTCCATAGTGGATGACCAGGCTGTCTAAGAGAGACGTGCGTTCCAGATACCCTTTTACTTTAATGCCCTGCATACCGATCCAAGTATAACTCCATGGTGTGTGTATATCAGCCTCATAATAGATGAGTTCCCCGGGGCAGATGAGAAAGGCGTCCCCTGCCCGGAGCCGGAACAGTTTTCCACGTGCTTTGTAAATACCGCAGCCGTCGAGCACATAGTGAATCAGGTAGCCATTGCGCAGGATTGGTCCGTAACTATGCCCCGGCGCGCAGTTTTCATAGCCGCAGGTGTAAATCATTGCATCGATATTTCTGAAAAAATCATTGGAAAAATGATAGTCCCGCATGAAACTCTCCTTTCCGGCAGTCGGCCGGGCATTGTCGGTCATAGTCCTTATCAACAAGTCATAATGTGCAATGTCAATGTCACATGTATCCATATATTTTCCAGTATAGTCAGTTATAATAAATATTGCAAGACAAAGAAAAAAGCGGATTAGGAAGTTCCGTTACTGTGGCCACAGGAAATGGAGAGCGGATGCTTTTGCGGAAAAAGAGAAGGAGGAGCATTGTATGGATGCGAATAAGCGGCAGAGATATGAAAAAATATCCATAGAGCTTACAAAATTGGTTGGCGGCAGAGAAAATATACAGGGTGTAGCGCACTGCGCGACACGTCTGAGGATTGTTTTGAATGACAATGATCTGGCGGATTTGAAAGCGATTGAAGATGTCGACCTTGCGAAGGGTGTATTTGTGGCGGGCGACCAGGTGCAGATTATATTTGGCGCCGGCCTGGTAAACGATGTATACGAGGTGTTCGCGGAACACAATCATATGAAAAACATGAGTCTGAGCGATCTGAAAACGGTGGCCAATCAAAAAATGAACCCGCTTCAGCGTATTATCAAGGCGTTATCGGACGTATTTGTGGACATTATGCCCGGCATTCTTGCGGCAGCGCTTCTTACGGGACTGTCAGGGGTACTGGGTAACATAGCGTTTGTACAGGCAAACGACACGCTATACGGGATCAACAGGCTGATTAATATATCTTCCGGCGCTATTTTTGGTTTTCTGCCGCTTGCGGTGGCATATAGCGCCTGTAAAAGATTTGGCGGCAGACCTATCCTGGGGATTGTCATGGGATGCATTATGCTCAGCGATAGTCTGGCCAATGCATATGCCGCCGCGCAGGGCACGGTAGAAGTCACAACGTTACATATTTTTGGATTCGGCGTGGATTTAATCGGCTTCCAGGGCGGTATCATCGTGGCTCTTCTCATGGGGTTTGTGACGGCAAAGCTTGATATATTCTTTGAAAAGAAGGTGCCGGAGGTAATACGGCTTTTGCTGTCCCCGCTGTTGACGACGCTGGTAGGCGCGGTGCTTTTGTTCACGGTAATCGGACCGGCGGGCCGAGGACTCTCTACGGGGATTACGAACGCGCTTGTGTGGATGACGCAGAACCTGGGCGTGTTTGGTTATGCCGTTTTTTCAGGTCTGCAGCAGTTGGTGGTTATCACAGGTCTGCACCATATTTTTGGAGCGATTGAAGCGCAGCTTTTGGCGGACACGGGCAGAAACTTCCTGAATCCCCTTATGTCCGTAGCGATTATCGCACAGGGCGGCGCGGTGCTTGGTTATCTTGTCAGACACAGGAAAAATGTAAAAACAAGGGAATTGTGCATACCCAGTTTTGTATCCGTACTGTTTGGCATTACGGAACCGGCGTTATTTGGTATTAACTTGAGATACCGTTTCCCGATTATCGGCGGGTGCATCGGTGGTGCGCTGGGAGGTATTGTCGTTTACCTGACTAATCTTGCCGCAGTAGGTTTTGGCACAACCGTGCTGCCGGGCATCGCACTTGCAGACCCGGCGGGCAACGGATATGTGAATTATATCATTGCACATGGAATTGCAATTGTCGGCGGGTTTATCATGACATTGGTTTTGGGAAGGTTTATGGATAAAGTTGTGGATGAGTCGGCGGACCCGGGAACGGTCGGCGGCGGACGGGCAGAGGAAGCGGAGGAAAGCTGCAAAGAAGCAGTACGGATGCCGGAAGAAGAATTCTTTTTTGGATACGCGGACGGACAGATGATCGCCATGGAGGAGGTGAAAGATGACACCTTTGCCAGTAAAGTATTAGGAGACGGTGTGGCGGTGATACCGGAGACGGGAAAAGTATACGCGCCTGCGGACGGTACGATTGTGAGTGTCTTTGATACGAAGCATGCGCTTTGTTTTGCCAGTACATACGGAACGGAAGTTTTGATTCATATTGGAGTAGATACGGTAAACCTGCAGGGAAAATATTTTACGACACATGTGAAGGACAAAGACTCTGTAAAGAAAGGGCAGCTTTTGGTTGAATTCGATCAGGAACAGATTGCAAAAGCGGGATATGATACGGTAATCCCGATGATATTTACGGATTTGCCGGAAGAAAAGAGACTGGAAAAAGCACAGCCTGGGCGGGTGTCAGCGCAAACAAAGACAGTGACTGTGCGTACGGCGGCCGGAAACTGATGGAACGCGGTACAGGCAGATGGCGGAGTCCGGACGGGAAAAGGATGAGGATAACGGGAAGTGGTGACGGGTTATGAAGAGAAAGTTAATTTTTTTGGACATCGACGGTACGCTTGTTACGGATTTTGAGGCGCCGTCCGCGCTTACAGCCAGGGCGGTGCGCGGAGCAAGAGAAAACGGGCATAAAGTATTCTTGTGTACCGGAAGGAATATGGCAATTATAGGAAGAGATGTGCTGGATGTGGGGTTTGACGGTGTGATTGCCAGCGCCGGCGGGTATGTGGAAACGGAGCATAAGGTACTTTTTGAGAGTATTCTCCCGGAGACAACGATACAGGAGTGCCTTTCCGTATTTCATGCGCATGGGATTTACTGCCGGATAGAGAGTAAGGAAGGGATTTATACTGATCCGCAGATGGAGAAACTTCTGCGGTCGGCAAAACCCGATCCAGCCAATTCGGAGCTGATCCGTATGCAGAAAGAGATTGAAAAAGGAATTCCGGTACTGCCGTATAACCGATATCCCCGCAGGGGGGCATATAAAATATGCTTTACAGGTATGGACCGCAAGGCAATCGAAGAGACAAAACGATATCTGGGAGACCGGTTTGTCTATGCGGTTCATCCCTATGCGGAAGGTTCTGTGTGCCTGAACGGGGAAATCGTTCCCAAAGGGATTGACAAGGGGAAAGGGATGGAACTGATTTGCGGGTACTATGGCTCTGGCCTTGCGGATACGGTTGCATTTGGAGACAGTATGAACGATTATGAAATGATACAGACCGCCGGGGTAAGTATTGCAATGGGCAACGCCTGTGAAGAGCTGAAACAGGCAGCCGACCAGGTGTGCGAAGATGTACGGGACGATGGCATCTATCGTGCGTTTCTGCGGATGGGATTTCTGTAGGGCGTCAGGAAATAACTGGCAGGCAGTATTTTTTACTTTCTCATTTTTTCCGGGCAGAACTCTGGCAGAGGCGGGTTTGAAAAAAATAGGGAAAGTCAAATGAGTAATATGTGTTGTGTTGTTCCTCAATTTCTGTTATGATAAAAGTGAAAAACGATTGAGAAAATGAGGAAATACAATCCATGAAAAATGAAGAAATCAGGACACTGAAAAAAGAGCTTATCAAATACTTTGGGAGGATTTTAATCTCTGTCATTCTGCTTCTTGTTATCATCATAGGATGTGTATGCGGGATTGGAAAGGCCAATCAGGCAATCAATGAGCAGGTAAACTGCAGCAGTCAGCTGCATAAGGCGGAGACAGCCCATTACAAATGGAGTAACAATCTGTTACTGTCATTAAATTATGGCCAGGAGTTTACAGGCAGCGATGATCCGACAGCCTGTGCCTTCGGTAAGTTTATTTACGGTGAGGAATGGAAAAACGACGCGGATTTCCAGAAATTCGTACAGGAAGTGGAGCCTTTTCATAACCAGATCCATGCGTCCGCAGGCGAGATATTCGGCTTAGGCGAAAATGACAGCGAAGGAAAAAAGAAGATTTTCCTGGATACGACGATGCCGGCCATTGAGAAGTTGGTGCAGAGGCTGGATGCGGAGATCGCCGACCGGTCGGAGAGAATTGAAAAGAAACAGAAAGAGTTTTATGGTCTGCTGGCAATCTGCGGTATCGTATGTTTCCTGGATGTTATGGTTGTGGCATGGTGCATCGGCATGTTGTACCGTTTCCTGAGCAATGAGATTACGGTAAATCTAAAGAAAATTGTCCGCGGAACGGTGGAACTGTCCAAAGGACGGCTGAATGTGGCCTTCGCGGCTTCCGGCACGGTAAAGGAAATTGTGGACTTGCGGGAAAGCCTGAATGCCTCGATTGAAGAACTTGGTAAATATATTTATGCCATAAACCGCGGTATGAATGAATTTGCCAAGGGAAATCTGGCGGCAAACAGTACGGTGAAGTTTATCGGCGATTTTGAACAGATCGAGCGGTCGATTACCACTTTTGCGGAAAAGATCAGCGCGATTCTCTGGGAAGTGGAAAACGTGGCGGGATCTGTGGCGGCAAGCTCCGAGCATATTTCCAATTCCGTGCAGGATTTGGCGGCGGGCGCCATGGAGCAGGCTGACAGTGTCAAGACACTGTCGGAAAAGACAGCGGATATGGCAGGCAGTATACAGGTGATTGCCCGCAACATGAGCGAGATTAATGAAATCGTGTCGACAACCAGTCAGGACATGATGGGAGAAAAGGATAAGATGCAGGAGATGTCCGGCGCTATGGACCAGATCTCGGTGAGGGCGGAAGAGATAAAAGATATCGTCAGTACAATGGACGATATTGCGGCGCAGACCAACCTTTTGGCATTAAACGCAACGATAGAGGCATCGCGGGCGGGAAGCGCAGGCGCAGGTTTTGGCGTAGTTGCCAGCGAAATACAGGCTTTGGCACAGCATTCCGCAGAGGCATCGAGAAATATCAGCGAACTGATTGCGGATACGATTGAAGCGGTCGATCTTGGAAATCAGAAAGTGGAGGAAAGCGTAGCGACACTGGATGAAATTATCGGTGCGACGCTGCGGATTTCCGATAAAGTAGAGGTGGTATCTAAAAATACGCAGGAAGAATCCGATATGATGGCACAGATTAAAAAAGAAGTGGATCATGTGTCCGATATGGTAGTCGCTAACTCTGCTTCTACGGAAGCGAATGCATCGGCAAGTCAGGAGCTGGCAGCACAGGCGGAGTTGCTGAAAGAGCTGACAGCGCAGTTCCAGATCAGAAAAAAATAAGCGTTATGCCAGTCAGAATATGATGGCGGAAAAGAAAAGAAGAAAGATATAAAATATGGCGGAACCGGTTGTAATGACGGTTCCGCCGTTTTGTTTTTCATTTTGTGGTTTGTGGATTAAATCTGGAAGAAGGAAACCTCTCTCTGCAGCTGATCTGCAATATCTTTCAAATCTTTTGCAGATTGGGCAAGGAGATTAATGGTTGCGTTCATTTCCTCCATAGAGGCATTGGTCTGCTGTGTTGACATTGCGTTTTTGTCTGCAACAGCAGAAAGATTTTGAATGATGTCGGTTACTTTGATTCTTGTCCGGTCACAGTCCTTTGTCTGGGTATACACATTTTCTGTTTCGGCAATAGAGATTTCAATGCCTTTGCTGACATCTGCAAATTTTTCCTTTGTCTCGTTCAGTTTCTTTTGCTGTTCAGCGATAATCTGTCCTACTTCCGCCATAATTTCAACAGAGGCTTTTGAATCTGCGGATAACTGTTGAATAATTGTTTCTATCGTTTGTGCGGAGCTGTTAGAGTCTTCAGAGAGTTTGGAAATCTGGGAAGCAACTACTGCAAATCCTCGTCCCGCTTCTCCGGCCCTTGCCGCTTCAATGCTGGCGTTCAGGGAAAGTAAACTTGTTTCGCTGGCGATGTCGGTGATAAGGTTGACGGCCTCCTGAATCTTTCCGACGGACTCATTGGTAGTATGTACGGACGTGTCTATTTTTTTAATTGCTTCGAGTGTTCTGTCATTGGACAGTCCCAATTCATTGATAATCAGCTCCGATTCATCATCAGCTTTTTTAATGTTCATGGACACTCTGTCAAGCTCCTGTACACCGGAAACGATGCTTTCGATCATAGCTCCCATGTGGGTTATCTGGGTTGTGGCTGACTCGATATCCTGCGCCTGTGTTGCAGCGCCTTTGGCGATGTCTTCAATTGCCTGTGCGATTTCATCTGCCGTTGTATTTGTCTGAGAGGCAAGGGATTTCATAGAATCTCCGGACTGCTGCAGATTTTCTATGGTAGTCTTAATATTGCCGACCATCGTCTGCAGTTTTTCTACCAGACCATACATGGAAGAAACCATCAGGCCGATTTCATCGCCTCTTTTTTGCGCGTTTTTGCTGATTCGTTCGGCTTTTTTATCATGCTTCATACGCAGCTGGCCGTCCGAAAGTCTGACAAGCATATCGCCGGCATGAACAACGATAACGGCGATTTTTCTTACAAGTATAATGCAGAAGGCAAGGGAAACGATTAGAATACAGACAGCGATCATGATAATGCCGGAGGTCCTGTCGGCGATCACTGCGTCGACGTCTCTGCTGGGTTCTCCTGCAAAAACCATGCCGACAATCTGTCCGTCGCTGTTTTTCAGCGGTTTGTAGTAGGCATAATATTTTTCATTGTTAATCATAATGTCCGCAGTACGGTAGTCCTGTCCTTTTTTCAGCACGGTATCGACTACGACGCCGGACGCCGTAGTTCCGATGATACGTTTCCCGGACTGGGTGTCGATGAGGGAAGTCGCTCTCCTCGTGTCACCGTACAATATGGTAATGTCTGCGTCAGAACCGGCTACAAAGCTGTCAATAACGTCCTCCTGCGAGGTAATGCAGTAATCTCCTTTGTAAAGCAAGTCGCCTTCCATGCGGTAATCACCGGGATCCAGCGCCTGATAGGCGGAAGTAACCGATTGACAAAGCATGTCTAATCCGATGAACGCTTCGTCCTGCATACCTTTACGCAGGGCGTTCATGGAATAAAGCGTGATGACTATTTCCAGAATAATCATTGGCAGAGCGCACATCATAACCAGTTTAATCAGTATACCGACGCCCTTTTTTCTGTTGGATTTTTGATTCATAGTTTTCCCCCTCGTATGGCATAGTCAATGTTGTATTGTCATCCTCCGCAAAAGTAAATGTAAGCTGCCAGTCATTTTCACTTTGTTTTATCCTGAAAGATGAAAATACACAAATGTGGAGGTATTACTATAAATTTAACATAAAGTAATGGTTGAAAGCAAGTAATTGGAGACATCTTGCATAATATATGAACAATAAACGGCGGTTACTGCCGGAGGTTATTCTGAAAGTTCGGAGGTATCAGGCGGGGAGGCCAGGATTCTGTTGATTTCTGCAAGCAGCCGTTCCTTAACGGCGGGTTTTAGAAAGTATCCCGCCGGTTTTAATTTCAATACGGCTTCGATGTTTGCCCGGTCGTTAATGGCGGTCAAAAATACAACCGGAATATTTTTCAGCTCATCATCCGAGCGTATCATTTCAAGCGTCATTTTTCCGTCGCAGACGGGCATTTCATAATCAAGTAAAATCAGGTCAGGCCGCTTTTTTCCGATGGAGGTCATAGCCTGTGCGCCGGAGATTGCCAGGGCTACATCATATTGTTCTGCGAGCATCGCTTTCATGGTTCGGAGCGCGGTGCCATTATCGTCCACAACCAAAATCCGTTTTTTATTCAGCTCGTGCTTTTTTTCTTCCGCCGCGGTTTTTTCCAGTTCTCTGCCGTTTATGTCAAGTCTTCTGCATATGGCTTCCATAATCATCGTATTTTCCACCGGACGGATCAGGTTTTCAAACTGGCTGTCTTCATAATACTTAAAAAAGGCGCTGCTTTCCTCTTTTGTGCCGATTGTCAGTACAGGAATGTGTGGGTAGCGGTCGCTTAACAGAAAAAAGATAGAGGTATCAATGTTATATGTGCCGATCAGGCTAATCAAAACGAGGTCGGGATTTACAATTTTCAGCATTCCGTCCAAAACATCCGTATTTTCAGAACATAGCTGTACGTGAAAAAACTGTGATAAAAATGTATTGGTTTGTTTCATGACAGTATTAAACTTTCCAACTAATAATATTTTTTTCATTTCCATTCTTACAATACCGGTTTACCTTTCTATCTGTTTCATCAGCAGAGACGCAAGGCGTTCTGTTTCTTTGGGATCAAGATTTGTCACTGCCTCAGAGAGCCTGCGGATGTTTTGTTCTGTTTCCGGAGGATATTCGTATGCCAGCAATTGGCTGACTGCCTGGTCTGCCTGGTCGATATCCATCTCCTGCATGCCGATGCGTACCATTTCCACCAATGCCCGTATGACGGAAGGGTCGGTGATTTCTTTTCCGGCCGCAGCCTGTATGCCAAAGACACCCTGCAGTTTCTGGCGGTAGCTGCGCCATTCTTCCAGAAATGGCGTTGTCATAGACAGGATCAACTCTATTTTACCATCTTTTGCCGCATATTCCAATATCTTTGCAAGGCCGGACAGCGAAATGATTCCTATGGTGGAAGCAAGGCTTTTCATAGCATGTACCTGGATGCGGTACTGGTCCAATTGTCCTTGTTCCGCAGCCAGATGAAAGGCCTGCTGCAGGCGGTCTGCCGCGGAATCGATCTGGGCGTAAAATTCTTTTACCGTATAGGCAAGCAGCTCCGTATCCGGCAGATGCAGCCAGGCATACTGCCAGTCCAGCCCGTCAACGAATGGAAGATTTTCCGGCATACCCATCCCGTCATCCGGCGGCAGGATCGTATTGGAATCGCCGGAAGCGGTATTGTCAGTCCATGTCTTGCGCTGCAGCTCATCCGGCAGCATCTGCTGGATCATGTTTTCCAGTTTTTCCGGGACAATGGGTTTGGAGAGGAAGCCGTCAAAACCTTCTGCAAAGTATTTTTCTTTTGCGCCGGACACTGCGTTTGCGGTCAATACGACAATTGGCGTATTGTGGCAGGGACAGGCGGGGAGTTTTCTGATGCGGTGAAGCGTTTCCACACCATCCATTTCAGGCATCATATGATCGAGAAAGATCAGATCAAAGTGTTTTTTTTCAACGAGTTCCAGACATTTCATACCGCTTTCGGCATCGGTGATCTGTATCTGCGTCTCTTTTAACAGGCTGCGCAGTACTTTGCGGTTGACGGCGTTATCATCTACGACCAGTATGCTGGCGTCCGGTGCGCAGAGCGCGGTGCGATAGTTGTAATTTTCCGTAATCTGATGGATTCTGGATTCAAAATTTCCGATGGGGGTAGGGTCCATAATCTTCTGCTTCAGCGTAAAGTAGAACTTTGATCCCTTTCCGTAGGTACTTTCAACATGCAGTCTGCTGCCGAGCAGCGCCAGAAGCCGGGTCGTAATATTCATGCCAAGACCGGTGCCTTCGATATTGCGGTTTCGGTCTTCTTCAATCCGTTCAAATTCGGCGGAAAGTTTAGGCAGATCTTCTTCTTTGATGCCGATGCCGGTATCCTCCACTTCAATGGAAAGAACTGCCGTATCCTCCGTTGTATGGTTACGGATCCGCAGCCATATCGTGCCTTCCGCAGTGTATTTGACTGCGTTGGTGAGGATATTGGTCAATATCTGGCGGATCCGTACATCGTCGCCGTATAAACGAGAAGGAATTTCATGGTCGATTTCTACTTCAAAACGGATATTTTTGTCTTTGATCCGTTGCGATGTCATGCTGGTAAGATCATGAATCAGGCTGCTGGTATCATAATCCACTGGCACGATTTCCATTTTTCCGGAATCGATTTTTGAGAAATCCAGAATATCGTTAATCAATGACAGCAGAGTCTGACCGGCCAGATAGATATCCATGGCATATTCTTTTATAGTCGGGTCTTTTGTTTCCCGCAGAATCATTTCATCCATACCGAGCACCGCATTGATGGGCGTGCGGATTTCATGGGACATATGTGCAAGAAACTTTCCTTTTGCTTCGTTTGCAGCCATGGCGTCCTGTTTTGCGGCGTCAGCTTCTTTTTTGGCCAGCGCCAGTTGTACATTCTGTTGTCTGGCAGCCTTTACTTTTTCTTTCAAAAGGCGTGCATGCTCCTCCGCGTTGGCCCGGTATTCTTTGGAAATCTGCAGGATATGCATGACAGCCATTATGATGCCGAACAGGGTCATACTATACTGTCCTGCGGCGTTACCGCGGGGATTTTCGAGCAGGGTGTTCAAAATCACATTTGCAATGCCTCCCGCCAGCAGGATGAGCATGGAAAAGACGGATAATATGGTCAGGTAATACATATTTTTGCAGTCAAGCTGTATCAGGCTGACGATGGCGGTGATACAGATCAGGCCCAGTGCGGCGGCAGATATATTTACCATATTGCGCAAATGACAGATATCGAGCAGATGCAGCAGAATCTGCAGCGCGGCGTTTCCGGTAGTAAGCCAGATCAGCGCGGAAAAACGGTGCGGATATATCGTATGCAGATTGCGTTCGAAATACAGTGTTAAAAACAATGGGAGCAGAAGAATCAGATATTCCTGCATCTCATAGGCTTCCTGTACGTCGTAAAATATGCTCAGCGTGTCTGTGCCGATAAAACAATAGATTCCGGCGGCCAGCCCCACCAGGCCGAGAAACAGTTCGCCGCGGTCCGGCTGGTGTGTATACCAGCGTATCAGTGCAAGGACGAACATGATGATTGCCATGATGACAATCAGCAGACAGCAGCCGATATCGGCGATATTGTTTCCGACGAGCCCGATCACTACCACGTCCCGCGTCTCAATTTTGACACTGTCAAGCGTGGCGGCGGCATCCGGATGCGGGGATGTGATCTCAATCCGCAGTCTGCCATCGTGTACAACGCCCGGAATATTAACAAAGTGTTCGTCACTTTCGGTTAATTTTCCGGAGGTATCTTTGCCGGTTTCATATTGATAGATCACTTCGCCGTCCAAAACCACACGCACATTTGTATCTGTGGAAGAAAAGTTAAGCGTCAGGCCTGCATATTCTTCGCGCAGTGTGTTTTGGAAAATGACGATATCGCCGGCGCCGCTTTTTCCTGTAAACGGCAGCGTTATTTCCTGTCCCTTTTCCGCTGCCAGCGCTTCATCAATCAGCTTTTCCGTGATACCGGACTCCTGTAATTGTGCACCGGTGGTCTTTGCGCTGTCCAGGAAAAAGACGCTCCAACCCTCATTCCAAAATATTTCAAACTGATCGGGCAGCAGGGTCATTTCATCATCTTTCTGAAATTGAAACAATGCAATCACCATAAATACAAGTATCAGCAAAATGGTAGTCACTGCCATCTTTCGTAAATTCTTCATTTTTTCTTCCTTTTTCCTATTTTTCATTATAGTATCATAAGTCTCCTTATTTTCTCAATACGGTTCTTTTTATGAATTTCCCCGTTTTAGCCGAAACGCAAGGATTCTTGCGTCCACGGAAATCAATTTTCCATTTTGTGGGCAAATATTTGATTTCCGTGTCTTGCGTCTGCGGCGTCTTTCCAGCTGTTGCCATATGTGGTACAATAATGTCGGATCAAAAATCAAAAGGAAACGGCCGACGGTTTAACCGGACGGCAGCCGGACAAAGCAGGAGAGGGGAAGGATATGGGAAAATGTTTTAGTGATGCGGTGGAGCAGGCGCTTCGGTATATTTATTATGATCTGCGTTCAGGCAAAGGCGCGGAGGGGCTTGCGCTTTTGGAGCAGGCTTCGATGGCGGGCGACGGGGATGCGTCCTGTATTCTGGCAAGATGCTACTGCGGCATCCAGTATGTGTGGAGCGGGCATGATTTTCCGGAGGACGACGAGAAAGCGACAATGTTGATTCGCAGGTCGGTGGAGCAGGGCAGCGCAATCGGCGTGATGGTTGCCATGCGGACCGGTGAACTGAAACCGGCACTGAAGAGAAAAATGCCTTTTGGGAGTCTGCAGGAGGCTTTTGACAATGTGCTTGCCAAAGCCGAAATGGGGGATGCCTTTTGCCAGTATACGGTGGCGAATACTTATTTCTGGTGGGACTTTATACGCATTCAGGGGAAAAGGCGGGAGCTGTTTCAGAATGAAACTGCATACAGGGAGTATTTACGGGAAAATATAGCCAAGTGTGAGGATTGGTTTTGGAAAGCATTCCGGGGCGGCATGTATCTTGCGGCCAACAATCTGAACCGTTATTATTCCGAGGGAGATGAAGATCTGATCGCACCCCGTCCGGAGCTGGCCCGCGGTCTTTACCGGACCGGCGCAGAGATGGGCTATCCTGTCCATCAATGGATTTATGCGGAAGAGCTTGAGAAGGAAGAGAAATATGAGGAAGCGCTGCATTGGTATAAACTGGCGGCCGAAGGCGGTCAAAAGGAATGCTGGTACTGTGTCGGCCGCGCATATGAAGAAGGCCGGGGAACGGTGAAAGATTTGTCGTATGCGGCGCAGTGTTATCAGAAGGGATTGGAACAGAAAAAAGACAGCGGTAAGAAGATCGGCTGCGCGAACCGTCTGGGCGCTATGTACTATGAAGGAACGGGCGTTGAAAAAGAGTATCATCAGGCGTTCCGGCTTTTGCAGTACGGCTACACGCACGGGACGAAATATGGCGTATGCTATCTGGGGAAATGCTATTTCCGCGGCTGGGGAACCGGACAGGATTATGGGAAAGCCAGAGAGTTTCTGGAACAGGTAAACTGGACCAATCAGGAGGCGTTCTATATGCTGGGCGTGATCTATGGACAGGGGCTGGGCGTACCGGCGGATATCAAAAAGGGCGTGGAATATCTGCTGAAAGCCGGGGACAACCAGGAAGCCAAGGCAGAACTGCGCAATTATAAAAAGACACTTTTCGGTAAATGGGTGCGCAGATAAAGAGCGGCAGGATAAAAATAAGAGGTGGAAGATTGCATGATATGACGATGAAAGAAGCCATGAACAGGCGGCATACGGTGCGAAAATACAGAGAAATCCCAATTCCTGCAGAGATTATCAGGCAGTTAAGCAGGCGGATGGAAGCGCATAATAAAAGAGATCATCTGGCAATCAGGCTGATGACGGAGGATGCCGGTGCATTTCCGGCAGCGGTCAGGCTGTTTCTGGCCAAAGGAGTGAGAAATTATTTTATCATGGCAGGCGGGGACCAACCGGAGCTGGATGAGAGACTTGGGTACTGCGGAGCCGATCTGATGCTATATGCGCAGACACTGGGCCTGAATACATGGTGGGCAGGAGGCACTTACAACCACAAAAAGATGGCAGAGGCGGCAGCAGGGGCCAGGGTGATCGGTGTGATTGCGGCAGGATACGGAGCTGTCCAGGGGAAGCCGCATAAGACGAAGAAACCGGAGGAGGTCAGTTCCTATATGGGAACGGCTCCAAAGTGGTTTCAAAGCGGTGTGGAGGCCGCGCTTCTGGCTCCTACCGCACTGGGCAGACAGGCGTTTTTAATCAAAGGGGAGAAAGATCAGGTGTCTATTTGCTGTGACAACGGAATATTCACCGGAGCAGACAAAGGACTGGTGAAGTATCATTTTGAGCTTGGCGCCGGAACGGAAAACTTTACATGGGTTTCAGAAGTGTAGTTCGAACTTTATAGGAAGTGGCTTTGATCGCAGAGACCGGCGGTCAAAGCCACTTCTTTGATATTGTAACTTCCGTTCCCCATTGACACATACTTTCCATAATTGGGAGAAGGGGACGCCCTTTATTTGAAAGATTATACGCAATTTCTGGCGGTATCTGCGGGTATTCTTTGCGGATAACAAGCCCGTCTGCTTCCATTGCCGTTAACTCTTCTGTACGTTACGTTTTGTAGGTGATTTGACAGAGACTGTGGTTGAAAATATGATTTATTTGTAGTCATGTTGAATTTGATGATAGTCACAAATTATATTATCAAATGTAATATGTTTCAGGCTTTCACACAAATCATTGCTGATTTTCTGATAAGAACAATGCAATACATGATGTATATTTTTCCCTATGGGACATAAGGGTGAAGGCAACGGATGGAGTCCAATCAATTTGGAAGCGAAGTCTGGTTCGATTGCCTTGCAAATGCGATATAAAGTAATTTCGTTTGGCGGACAGTTCAGTGTTGTGCCGCCTGTACCAAATTTAACAGATATGATACCGTCTTTTTTCAGCGAGCTTATAATTTTTCGGATTGTTACAGGGTTAATTCCTGTGGATAATGATAAAAGGTCACTGGTTACTTTTTTCGTATTTCCATATTCAAAAATAAAAACAAGGCAATGAATAGCAACGGAACATTTTGTACTGATATGCATGGCGTTTCTCCTCTCCATGTAAGATTATATCACATGTTTGCAATGGTGTAAATTTTGACATTACACCAAAACACTGCTATAATGGGGTAAATCTAAAAATGATAGGAGGTATGGATGTGAAAGTCTCACAAATTGTTTTCAGTCCAACAGGAGGAACTGACAAAGTTGCAGAAATTATAACGAAAGCATGGGCAGCGCCTGTGAATAAAATTGATTTATCCAATGCGGAAACAGATTATTCTTCACTTAGCTTAGAAGCAGACGATATTGCAGTGATTGCAGTCCCCTCTTATGGCGGACGTGTGCCAAGTCTTGCCGCTGAAAGAATTTCCAGCATTCATGGGAATCATACGCCGTGCGTGATTGTTTGTGTGTATGGAAACAGAGCATATGAGGATACCTTAGTTGAATTAAATGATGTTGCGGAAAAAAGCGGTTTTAAAGTAATTGCTGCGATTGCTGCCGTTGCAGAGCATTCTATCATGCACCAGTACGCGTCGGGCAGACCGGATGCAAAAGACAAGAGTGAGTTAAGCAGTTTTGCAAAAAAAGTTTTTGAAAAAATAAATAGTGATTCTACCCGGTTTCCTGCGCCGCAAATTCCAGGTAATCGCCCCTATAAAAAAATGAGCGGAGCCGGTTTGGTTCCAAAAGCGAATAACAACTGCACAAATTGCGGGCTTTGTGCGAAGCGGTGTCCGGCACAGGCAATCGGCAAAGAGAATCTAAAAATGGCAGACAGCAAAAAATGTATTTCATGTATGCGTTGTGTCGTACGGTGCCCCTGCTCAGCTCGTAAAGTGAATGCAGCTATGGTTTCCGCCGCAGCATTGGCAATGAAAAAGGTCTGTTCGGTAAGAAAAGAAAATGAGTTATATATTTGAGGTTGACAGCTGAGGGATTCCATAAAATATTTAAATTCTTCTAAGGTACAAAAATACTTCTGTAAATTATGAAAATACCCTGTGTGGAAAAGGGGAATCATCGGTGATTTACACAGAAGTATACAGGAGCGTTCCTTAGAAGATGGGATGTTTGATTTTTTATGTTGTCCTATAGATTAAAAAATATAGTCAGGATATCATGATAATAGTTGTGAATAAGAGAATTTACTGAGCGTTTGTATCCCGGCGGCATCAGGGCAGGGGATTTTGTATACAAGAAGAACAGGCAGAGGTTTCAAGTGAAGGCGGATTGTATCAAAGAGATAATAGGAAAACTGAATGAGTTACCGTATCAGTGTATCTTATTTGATGGAAAATGGGGAATTGGCAAGACCTATGCGATTGATGAGACATTAAAGGATTGTGAGAATGTGTGCAGGATATCTATGTTTGGTCTGGAAGGCGGCCGGCAGATATACCATGAGGCATTCTTCCAGCTGGCGCTGAAAAACAGTATGGCGGGAAAGGTCAGTGAAACCGCAGCAGGCATATTGGAAAGCATATCGGCAATTAGTGATAAGGTGGGTTTTGCGAAAGACATAGTGAGCAGTGTTGCAAAAGAAAGAGAATTATTTCTTCTGTTGTCGAAGAAGTTTCACTCGTGGCATTTTATCGTCATTGATGATTTGGAAAGGATCAGCAATAAGGTAGATTTGGAAAATGTTCTCGGCATTGTTGAAGAACTGAAGCAGTGTCATTACATAAAAATAATTATTGCGGCGAATTTGAGAGAATTAACAGATTTCAACAGGACTATATTTGAAAAATACAATGAGAAAGTAATTGACAGGATTTATCATATCACGGAAAGACCTGATAAAGTGGAGTGGAGTAAACTGGGCATTCATGCCGGATTTATAGAGGATTTTTTGTCGGTCCATCAGGTAAAAAATCTGCGCACGCTTCAGAAAGCACAAAATTTCTATGACGATGTGATACTGCATTTTGAAACGATAAAAAACCAGCATTTTCTGGAAGAGGTTCGTTTGATCTGTTTTGCCATTGTGGTGGAATCCATTGACAGGCTGTATTACAAGGAAGTGGATAAAAAAGAGGACAAGAGTGCGTATGATGAGATAAGGAACAACCTGGAATACAGAGTTTCGAATTATCTGGCTTCCATAAAGAGCAGCAAAAGCCTGCTTACGATGCTTCTTAAATATTATAATAACGAAACGGCATTATCAAAGGATGAAATAGAGACAGAATATCAATTATTTTTGGAGGCGGGGAAGAAATCCAATTTCTATAAAACGGATGAAGAGATCAGACTGCTGTTGCCGGAGATTTATCAAAAGGCGCTGCAGGCGGATTCCGTATACTGGCTGCTGAAACATGCGGATGAATACGCATTTTGGAGTGATATCATAAAACAGGAAAACCGGCAGGAATTGGAGGAACTTAGAAAGAAACTGCATGATATGCTGTGGAGTAAGGTAATGGCGGGAGAGGATAATTATATCAATTATTATGACATATGGCATCTTTCTTCTGATCAGATAAAGCGGATTTACAAAGAAGAACGCGGCATTGTGGGAACTGCAATGATCAAAGCATTTATTAAAGGGCTGGCAAAAAAGGTGACGGGAAAAGAAGCATATGAATATTCCTATAAACTGAGACAATATTTTAATAATACCACCTATCGGAAAATCATAGCAGAGAACATTGCAGTTTTGTATAACAGCAGCTCTTTTCCAATAGGGGATATATTGTCGGAAGATTATTATACATATTATAATATGATTTATGTCCTTTATTATAATGACAGGGAAAGGTTTGATTCCTGCGTTGAAGAAATAAAGAAGGGCTGTGATCATATGTCAGCCTATAGGATTGACAACCTCCTGAAAGAAATCAGGGGAGAAGTACAGTTATAACGCAAGATGTGGTCTGGTCAGGAGATAAAGAGAGTGAAAATATTTTTGGTACCTGTGTTGTGCTTGTGGTATAATCTAAATGGAAGCGTATTGTAATTGTTAGGGTAATTTAAACATTATGATATGAAAGATAGTTGGAATTATATTCGGATAATCAAATATAGAAAGAAAATATGGATAATCAAATTGCTAATGAAATTTTAAATGAAATTAGTGAATGCAGAGAAGATGAGAGAAACAGTCAGAATCAAGTGGTTCAAATTATTTCTACAGCAGGAACTATCTTGGGTGTTATATTAGGGGCTTCCATTTTTGGTGAAGATAGTATTGTAAGTAAAGAAGCATTGTTTCTCTTGAGCAATATTGTTTTTTGTACAACATGTTCATATATAGTAACATTAGGTATTGGTAATGTTTTAAGGTATCATTATATTCAAAAACTGGAAGATGATTTATCATTATTAAATTGTAGTAACGATATTGACAAAGTAAGTTTAGTACATTGGATGAGCTTTACATCACCAATAATGACAAGAAATCCATTACATTTACGCTCAAAATATGCGATATTACACTATTTTGCATATTCTTTATCAGTTGTATCTGCATTAATATTTAGTGTTGGAGTAACGTTTTTTTTATATTATAAATTAAATAAACATACAATCATAGATAAAATATCAATAATTTTTCTGTCTTTAGTCTTCTTTATTTGTTTAATTTCATATATAATTATTTGTTTTAAGGGAAAACGAATTTCGGAAAAAATATATTTAGTATCTTTAGATAAGAAGAAAACACGTTTAAAACAAAAGGAAGAAAGAGAAAATAAAAATACAAAGATAAATAAATTAGTTAAAGTATTAATGTATTTTATTTATCCTAAAGTTAAAGATCTGCAAAAAATGTTTTTAATTATTTTGGGCTTTATTTTAGGTATAATTTTAGTTGAGGGATACATAAATGTAGATAAGATTAAAGAGAAGTTTGACCTTCTTATTTTATCAATAGTTGCTATGGATTTTTTACTTTATCAAGCACGTTATCAATGGAATGATATTAGGGGGATTGAAGAAGATAGATGTAAGTCAGATCGTTTACCAGTGGATATATTAGGCGAAAAATATGCAATTATCATATCTATAATTGTTATTTGTATTAGATTACTTATGTTAATGCTCATGTACGGTAAAGAAGCAAGCAACCGAAAACAAGAGATAGACCGCCAGCACCACACTATTCC
>CAJUDS010000009.1 GCA_910585345.1 uncultured Lachnospiraceae bacterium
TAGTTGGATTATATCTTATTAGTCACTTCTGTTACAACTTTACTTTATCACAACACAGTAACCTATAAGCTGATATAAACTGGCATGAGTGTGAATTGTAACTACTAAACAATTATCTATATTTTTTAGCGGAAATCCCTTGAAACATTTCACATTCAATGGTATTATAACAATACAAAGGGAAAGCACCCACTCCAAAGTGGATGCTCCGAGTTAAGGCTAAAGAATGTCCTTACGGACACCGCCTATCCTGTTGGCAGACAGGATAGGCATTTTTATTTTCGCTTGTTGTTTCTCTTATCGAGAAAGGCAAGCAACGCAACAATTAAGCTACCAAAGGACATCAGCAATGCTAATATTCCAATGAAAATCGAAATGATTTCAAAAGCTGTCATCGGCGCCACCTCCCTTCCTATGTATTCCGGCACGCCGGTTTTCATAAACTCGGGAGGCTACCACCCTGTCATGGGTACTTTCCGTAGATGTATTGTAACACGAAGATATATGAATGGCAATTAGTTCTTTAAATTTGTTTGCAGGTATCACGATACCCGCCCGAAATCCAGTATTCATCAAATAATTAGAGCCATTTTAGAGCCAACAGGCATAAAGCAATCCCGGAAATGCCCATTTTATCAGCATTTCCGGGATTTTATCCGTTACTCGAACTCAATCGTCCCCGGCGGCTTACTGGTCAGGTCATAGAACACCCGGTTCACGCCCCTTACCTCATTGATGATCCTGCTCATAACAGTCTGCAGGACTTCCCAGGGAATTTCAGCACTCTCTGCTGTCATAAAGTCTACTGTATTCACGGCGCGAAGCGCCACAGCATAATCGTAGGTCCGCTCGTCCCCCATCACGCCTACGGAACGCATATTGGTCAGCGCTGCGAAGTACTGTCCGATTGTCCGGTCCAGACCGGCTTTCGCGATTTCCTCCCGGTAGATGGCATCCGCATCCTGTACGATCCTTACTTTTTCGGCATTTACTTCACCGATGATCCGTATCCCTAACCCCGGCCCCGGGAATGGCTGTCTGAATACCAGATGTTCCGGAATACCCAGTTCCAGTCCAGCCTTTCTGACCTCATCTTTGAAGAGACTGCGCAGCGGCTCGATGATTTCCTTGAAATCCACACATTCCGGCAGCCCGCCTACATTATGATGGGATTTGATCACAGCCGATTCTCCGCCCAGCCCGCTTTCCACCACGTCGGGATAGATTGTACCCTGTACGAGGTAATCCACCGCGCCGATCTTTTTTGCTTCTTCTTCAAACACACGGATAAATTCTTCTCCGATTATTTTTCGTTTCTGTTCCGGCTCTGTTACACCTGACAGTTTCCTATAAAAACGCTCCTGTGCGTTCACCCGAATAAAATTTAACTGATACGGCCCGTTTTCACCAAATACTTCCTCGACCTCGTCTCCTTCTCTTTTCCGTAAAAGGCCATGATCCACAAAGACACAGGTAAGCTGGCTTCCTATTGCTTTCGCCATCATAACGGCAGCCACAGAAGAGTCCACACCGCCTGACAAAGCGCACAGCGCTTTACCGTTTCCTACTTTATTTCTGATTTCCGCAATGGAATTTTCCACAAAAGAATCCATCCGCCAGCTTCCGCCGCAGCCGCATATCGTTCTGACAAAGTTACCAAGTATCTTCGTCCCTTCCAGCGTATGAAGCACTTCCGGGTGGAACTGAATGGCATACAGGTTTTTTTCCCGATTCTCTGCCGCTGCCACCGGACAGTCGGTTGTATGCGCCACCACGGAAAATCCGGGCGCAGGCCGGGAAATATAATCAAAATGGCTCATCCAGCAAATGGTATTCTGGGAAACATCCGCAAACAGAGGGGAGTCCTGCTCCACTTTTACTTCCGTTTTTCCGTATTCCCGCACCGGCGCTTTCTCCACTTTGCCGCCCAGTACATGCATCATAAGCTGGGCGCCATAGCACAGGCCCAGTACCGGAATCCCCATCTCAAACAATTCTTTTTCACAGGTTGCCGCCCCTTCCGCATAGCAGCTGTTCGGGCCTCCTGTTAAAATGATTCCTTTGGGACGCATCGACCGGATCTGCCCCAAATCTGTCTTGTAAGAATAAATCTCACAATACACATTACACTCCCGCACACGTCTGGCTACAAGCTGATTATATTGACCGCCGAAATCAATCACAATCACTTTTTCCTGTTCCATTGCTCACTTCCTCCTGTCGTACCTGATTGTTTCTATTATAGAGTTGCCTTCTTATCTTTACAAGTAGTATAGCATAAGGGAATCTATGAAAAACAACTAACCTTGTTTTTTACTTTCCAGATATCGCTGCATTTCTTCTGACAGCAATTTCAGCTGTTTGGCTGTCCTGGGATTTTGGGATGGAAAAGCAATTAACTTTTTCCAATAGCCCTGCTCGTTCACAAGACGGATACTCTCGGGATATACCAGTTCATAGAGCAGAGAGACATGCCCTACTATATGATCTGCCAAAGTCCGCTTCAGACTGCTGCGTATCGCATGATGTTCATAAAAACCGTCCGCCACTTCCTTTGTTATCTCCGCATGATACAGTTCTTCGGCAGTGGTATTATAAATTTCCTCCAGCGGCGTTTCTATATTTACCCGCTGAATGTCTATTTTATCCGCATCTCTTAAAATATGGCAGAACTTTACTGTCCTCGCATCCTGATTCGCAGGCACACGATACGCACTGTGCAGACGGACTGCCAGTTCCAGCAAAACATCTTCTGACGAATCCGGCACAAATTCACGAATTATACCACCTTCCCGTCCCTTCTCTTCCTGTTTTCCGCCAAACAATATCTCCGCACCCAGCGCCGCATGACTTACCGATTCCGCATCAATAAAAGTGTTATATTTTCTCAGCTGTTCAAAACGCCCAATGTCATGGAGCATGCCCAGCAGCCATGCCAGATCCGCATCAGCGCCGTCCATACCTTCTGCGCACGCTATCTGTTCACATAAATCCGCGACCCGATAGGTATGTCCTATTTTTAACGCTATTTTTTCATTATTCGCATCATATGCTTCCGTATACTGTTCAAATCTTTTCACTACCACGTCTCTGTCAATTTTCATTTCGATCTCCCGTAAATAAATAACGATAAACTTTACAATAATTTATAATGGTTTCATTATAACAAATCCTCTCTGCTTTTGCATAATTTCTTTGTTGTCCAGAAAAAGAGAACCAGCAGTCCCTATAACGATAAAAAATGACGTTCCGCTATTTCCCATAGCTGAAACGCCATTACCTCTTTTGATATCCTTTTCTAATCCTTCTGTATATGCAGATATTTTTCCCTCGTTGCCAGACCGCCCCTTATATGCCGCTCCGATTTATTCACATCCAGCACTTTTCTTGCTTCTTTGGCAAGGGATGGATTAATCTGCATAAGCCGTTCCGTTACGTCTTTATGTACCGTACTCTTGCTAATTCCAAACTGTCTGGCAGTCTGGCGGACAGTCGCGTTATTTTCAATGATAAATTTGGCGATGCCGACTGCCCTTTCCTCGATATAATCCTTCAAAGGAAATCCCCCTGAACACATTGTTTTTACAATGTATGCAGGGAAATACACCACTATGACTTGCTTATTTTCATTCTCACAGGCCTTGCGCCAAAGTCACGGCGGCTTCGTTCCTCCCCCGGCGCTATCCCATAGTACTTCTTATATAATCTATAAAAATTTGCCGTATTGGAGATACCGCACTCCTGCGCAATTTGCAGAATGCCCTCTGAGGAATGATGCAGCAGTTCCCTTGCCTTTTCCATCCTGATTCTAATCACATACTCCTGAAAACTGCATCCGGCAGTCTTTTTAAAATACCCGGAGAAATAATTGGGACTCATGCATACGGTTGCCGCCGCCTCTTCCAGAGTCACTTTATTTCTGTAGTTCTTTTTGATATAGACAAACGCCTGTTCAATCCTCCTGGCAGAAACCTTTCTTTCTGCCAGAAACTCCGCCTGTGCGTCATCCCGTTCATAATGACGCACAAGGAGAGTCAGGATTTTCAGCAGATCCGCTTTGATCATCAGCCGGCTCCCCGCCTGTCCGCAGTAGTTTTCTTCACTGATCTCATCCAATAGCCGCTTAATCTCTTTTGTATACGGTTCCGCCGCCGAAATACGGTGCTGAAAATCAGTCCCCCGGTCGAGAAACGGCGCCAGATAATCCATATCCAGCATTCTGCTGCCATCGCTGATCAGGCTGGCGGCAAACGCCAGCACTGTCATACGCACTTCCTCGGAAAGGACTTCCCACCTGTGAGACTCGCTGCTGCCAAATACAATTACATCGCCCGGCTTTACCTCATACGTATGACCGTCCACCTCGTAACAGGCGCTGCCTTCCTCCACACAGGTAATTTCATAAAAATTATGCCAATGCGACAGATTGCTTTTCCATTCCTGCCGCTTCTGACAGTAATGCTGGACTGCAAGCGGAAATTCCGCCGGCAATTTTTTTACATCCTCCGCTACAAGCATATCGTCACTTCTTTTCCTTCATATAGAAACCCCCCACGCCTCTGTCCTGCAATAACCTCGCACCTTCTTCCACGCATACTCTGGGGAAAAGCATACTCTGATGAACCCACAGTCAGCTCCTGGCGTTTTTCATTCCAGCGGATCGGAATCAGATTATAGTATCCCTCTTCATACCCGTAACCGTCCCCTGCATCCTCATACAACTCATAATAACCGTCCGTACCGCCATACACATACAACTCTAGCGGCGTCTCCACGACTTCCTCCGCATATTGCAGACGCCTCTCCATTGGAATAACCGAACCCGCTTTTACAAACACAGGAATCCTGCCGATTTTCGCATCGACTTTTACCCACTGACCGCCTTCATACTGTCGGCCCGTATGGAAATCATGCCACATGCTGCCTTGTGGGAGATAACATTCCCACGTTTTATCCTTTTCCAGCTTTTGTCCTCCCGGTCCATAATACATTGGCTCCGTTACCGGGCAGACCAGCAGGCTGTCTCCAAACATATATTCTCTGCCAGCCGCTATCTCCGCATCGGCAGGAAAATCAAATATAAGCGGCCGCATCATTGTGCCGTCTCTCAGCCACACCCGGCCTGCCATAGAATAAATATACGGCATCAGTCTGTACCGCAATTCTATTGCGCTGACCAGCGCATCATAAAATATTTCTCCCGGTTTCCCAAAATTCCATATTTCCCGAGGCGTATCCGTTCCGTGGGAACGAAACATCGGCAGAAATACGCCAAATTCAAACCAGCGCACATACAATTCCCTGTATCCATAATCCTCTACGCCATTTTCATAATCCCCCCGCCAGAACCATTTCGCCGAAGCGTCTCTGTTACAACCACAGCCCCGGTTTTTCCAGTTTTCATTTACGGTAAAAAATCCGCCGATATCAAGTGTCCAGTACGGCATGCCGCTTGCCGCCATACTCAGCCCTTCCCGGATCTGTCGTCGCAGCGTTTCCCATGTGGCCGTAATATCACCAGACCACAACATTGTTCCATATTTCTGGATAGAAGCGTACCCTGATCTTGTCAGATTCAAGACACGCTTATCCGGAGCCGTCTTTCTCTGATTTTCATAGATCCCTTTTGCATGTGCCGCCGCGTACAGATTCGCCCGGTCTGCTCTCAGAAATTTCTTATGCTCTTCCCCTACCAGAAAATACCGTTCCCATGGCTCCCGCAGAAATTCCCCGTTCCAGTCAGGTCCCGAAAAAGGCTCCGTAGAATCACACCACCAGGCATCAAACCCTCCTGAGAACAATTCCTCTTCCGCCTGTTTCCAATACAGTTCGCGCGCCTTTTTATCAAATGCATTATAAGTGGCGTAATCATTCAGCAGATATCCGGCCTCTTTCATTTCCTCATAATTTTCCGTGCCTGCGTTCATGTTGGGCCATACAGATACCATCGAATGCACATGCAGCGCATGAAGCCTCCTGTTCATTTCACCCAGATCGGGATACCGCTTCCGATCCACTTTTTTATTTCCCCAGGCACCGTCTTCCCAGGTATTCCAGTCCTGCACTACACAGTCCAGTCCTATTTTTCGCCTGCGGTATTCCTCCGCTACCGAAACAACCTCAGCCTGTGTATGATAGGCTTCTTTTGACTGCACATAGCCAAATGCCCATTTCGGCAGCATAACCGCCTTCCCCGTCAGCATCCGATAACCGGCGATAATTTCATCCGCGCTGCTGCCTGCAATCAGATAATAGTCCAACTGTTCCACCGCATCCAGATACAACCAGGATCCTCTACAGTCATCCTGAAACGTCATCAGGCTGCCGCAATCCGCCAATATGCCGTAATGACGATCCGATAATAAAAACGGAATCGGAATACGCATGTTGTGCTGATACAGATACTGCACACTGTCCCGGTAATTAAAAATGCCTTCCTCCCCCTGGCCCAGTCCGTAAACGCCTTCTTCCGGCTCCCACCGGAAATAGAGCTTCGCCCGGTACACCATATGATCTGTCGACGGCTTCAAGTTCTCCACAAAATTCCGTTCCCCGTCGACCGTCACGACACGGCGGATTACAGGCTCTTCCTCTCCTGTTGTATACACCAGCAAAGGCGTCTTTGACAGTTCTCTGCCCCTCTCCTGCAACAGCGTTTCCCCATTTTCTCTGTTCTTCCACGTAAAATATCCGCTCTTTTTTTCCACCTGCACACATAGCCTGTCCGTTCCAATCTCGTACAGATCGCCGGATTCACTGACGTCCAGCAATACGCCGCCTCCCGTACTGACGCCAACCGGCGATACCGGAAGCACTTCTTCCCGTTTCGTATAGACGCAACGTACAATATTTTCCGCTACCCCAAATAATATCAGATTTCCCTGATCCGTCTTCAGTCTGACAGACTTCCCCGTTTCACATACGGTACACGATTGTATTCTCAACTTTTCCACCTTTCTGTGCTGTCCATAGACATACCATTACGAAACACCTATTTTTACCATTCAAATCTTGAATATTACCCGTTTCCTTCTGCCGCGCTTCCATGTCTACCCCTTGACTGCTCCTGCCGTCTGTCCGCCTACGATATATTTCTGACAGACAAGGTACATAATAATAACCGGCAGACAGGTGAGCAGAATATCTGCACAAATCAGATTCCAGCTTTTTTCATACTGTCCAAAGAAATTATAGACTGCCAGCGTCATCGGCCATTTCTCCGAGGAATTTAGAAAATACAATGGCATAACAAATTCATTCCATGTATTAAGAAAACACAACACTGCCGCCGTTACCATGCTTGACCGCAGCATGGGAAGTATAATATTAAAATACAGGCGTACCGGGCCGCAGCCATCAATCACTGCCGCCTCATCCAGATCTGTTGGCACTTTGGACACAAAACCATAAATTAGAAATACCGTAAACGGCAGCTGTGTCGCCGCATACAACAAAATGATTCCCGGTACGGAATTATTCAGATGCGTCACCTGCATCACTTTCATCAATGCCACATAATTAATGGGAATGACAATTCCCAGCACCATATACATATAAACACTGTTGTTGAAACGGTCTCTCCTTCTGGAAAATATGTAAGCCGCCATCGAACCAAGCACCACTGCGATTACCGTAGCGCATCCCGCATACAACAGACTGTTGAGAAAACTGCGGATCAGCTTTCCCTTTTCAATAACCGTGGCAAAATTTGAAAACGTCCATGTCTCCGGAAGGGACAATGTAAGCGTCAATGCTTCCGCATCCGGTTTAAACGCATTCACTACAATTAATACAAGCGGTATCAGCATAATCAAAGACACCATCCATGCCAGAACATTTTTCAGCACATTCACCGCTGTTTTTTTCTTTTTTCCATTCATATTGCATCCGTTCCTTTCCTGTCAGTCTTTTCTATCCTTCCACAACTTCATCTTTTGTCAGAATCTTAATCATAAAAAATCCTGTGATTACCATAAAGATAAACATAACCGAACTGATCGTTGTTCCTTCTGCATACAAACCCTGTGAAAATTGTTTGAACACCGCCGTATACATTACCTCCGTGGTATGTCCGGGACCGCCGTTTGTCAATGCATATACCATATCAAATACTTTCATGCCATATAATACGTTTAGTACGATTGTTACCGCCATCGTCTGCCGCAGCATGGGAAGCGTAATATGCAAAAACTTATTCCAGCCATTGGCGCCGTCTATACTGGACGCCTCATAATACACCTGCGGAATTGCCAGTATCCCCACAATCAGCATCGTCATAATGTATCCTGTGCCCCGCCAGATATCCACTCCCATAACCGACCAGAAAGCAATTTTCGGATTTGTCAGCCACTGCTGCGTGAGAGAATCCATCCCTGCCGCCCGCAGCGTCTCATTCAGGAGCCCTGTTTTGGGATTTAAAATAGATGTAAATACCAGGCCGATAATGAGAATCGACAGTACGGAAGGCATATACATAACCCCCCTGTGAAAGTTCTTCATTTTGATGTTTTTGCTCAGCGCCAGTGCAAAAAGCAGACCCAGGCCGCTTTTGGCCGCTGTCGTCACTACGGTAAATAAGAGTGTGTTCGTAATATACTTCAGATAATTGGTATCCGCACTGAAAATCTCCTTAAAATTTTTCAGCCCGGCAAAATGCACCTCTTTTGCATATGCAGACCAGTCTGTAAAGGAATATCCGATGCCGATAATTCCCGGTATTACGCACAAAGCCGTATAGAGAAATATAGCCCCCGCCGCAAAATACCATGGATAAATTCTTTCTTTTTTCACAAAATGTTTCCCCCGTTTCCTTCTTTTTTATCTATCTTATACAATACGTCTCTGCCTTCCCATGCATATAGCAGGTCATTTTATGTATATTTTTAACCATTTTGTGACGAACTCTGCACAATATGTTATACTTTTCTTATCGTACAATCTTTTACAATACCCGGAGAAAACTGCTATGCGCACCAAACACAAAAGCATCCAAAAAATTCTTTATTCCCACTTCATTGTCATTATGCTCGGTATGCTCTGTGCATCCGCTGCCGTTTTATCCCTCATTCAGTACAGAAATCTGCGCGCAAACGCAGAACGGGAAGTAGAGAAGACATGCGCCGCCATCGCGGAAGATATTGATATGCAGATCAGCCAGATGGACACCATCTGTCTGAATGCAATCCATTCTACCTCTGTCAAAAGCAGCTTTGCCGCTTACATAAACAATACCTATGCATCGCCCTATGACCGCAGCCGGTTAAAAAGCACACTGGCAAATGCCATTACAGCAATCAAGGGCGTTGACTTTTCAATCCGTCAGATCAATCTTTATGGATTTACCGGCGGCTCCTACGGAGCCGGAAATTATACAGGCGAACTCTATAAAAACGCCCCGGAGCAGCCCTGGTTTGAAGCGGCTGCGGGCTGCCACGGACACCGCTATATTCCCCCGGCGCAAACCAATTCCCTGTTTTCTGAAAGCGCGGGCACAGAAAGCAACAGATATTATCTTTCTCTCTATCGTATGTATTATAACGAATATATGCATCCGGAAGGTTTTATAGAGGTCATGAAATACTACGACATCCTGTTCCGCCATGCCTATGCGCCTAACAGCAGCTATGATATTCATGTGGCTGTCTATGACAGCGACGGCCGTCTTCTATTTCCGCTTGCCGGGGAAAAAAAGGCGGAACAGTACTTCTATTTTCCCCATAAGTCCTCTGAAAGTCTCGAAATCTTCAATCCCTGTGAGAATACACGGGAATATGTCTGCTTTTCTGAGGCGGATTATTGCGGATTCACAGTAGCCGCGGCCGTCGACTGCGCCGAATTTCTGACCCCGGTATATCAATCGTTGTTCTGGATAATTTTCATCTTTCTCCTGCTCTTTGTTTTGTGCCTGATTTTCGCCAATGCCATCTCAAAGAAAATAAGCGCGCCGATCAAGAACATTTATCATTTTCTCTCTCACATGGATCCGCAGCAGCAGTTCCATGAAATCAGGATGGAAGATTCCGGAATTATTGAGATCGAAAAACTGCGCGCCTCCCTCAATGAAGCAATCCGCTCTCTGAAAAATGCAACCGATTCCATGCTGCTGCTCAGAGAGCAGGAACTTCAGGCACAAATGCTGGCGCTGCAGTCGCAGATGAACCCTCATTTTCTGCACAATTCTCTTTTGAATATTGCAGCAATGGCAGAGGAAGGACTGACAAAACCAGTAGCCCAGATGTGCCGGGATGTCTCCTCTATCCTCCGCTACATATCCTCTAATAAAGAACAGGTTTCCTCGGTGGAGGAAGAACTTGAACACTGCGATCTCTATCTGAAATGTATGAAACTTCGCTTTGGCGACTCGCTTCAGTACGAGTTTGACGTAGACGACAGTATGCTCGATCTTCCCATTCCCAAGCTATGTATTCAGCTTCTTGTGGAAAACGCTGCGAAATTTTCTACTCAGATTTCTCCGCCATGGCACATTACCATCCATGGCTATATTGATGAGACATGCTGGTATATTGAGGTAAAAGACAACGGACTGGGATTTGACAAAGAAACCGCCCAACGGCTCCGCTGCCAGATGGACCGGATTCTGCAGCATGGACTGCTGCCAAGCCTGGAATTGAACGGCATGGGAATCCTCAATATCTTCATCCGTTTTTATCTAATTTACGGCATTTCGTTTATTTTTGATTTCGGCACTCTGCCCCAAGGCGGTGCAATCGTTAAAATAGGAGGTCTGTTCGATGAAAAAACTAAGCCACTATAATATATTGCTTGCAGAAGATGAAATCCTCCTGCGCCAGTCCCTTTCCAACAGTATTGACGCGCTCGACTCCGGCTTTCGGGTGACCTGTCAGGTATCCAACGGAGAGGAGGCGCTGCAGTGTCTCAAAACCGAGAACATTCATCTTGTCATCACGGATATCCGCATGCCCGCCATGGACGGCCTGGCCCTTGCCAGGCGCATCCATGAACAGTATCCGCATATTTTTACAATGATTCTTACCGGGTATGCAGACTTCAGTTATGCCCAGGAGGCATTGAAACAGGGTGTCTTTGATTATATGCTAAAACCCGTATCGACCGAAGATCTCGAAAGTGCTCTCAGTCACGTACGCCTGCAGCTTCAAAAATATTGTGAACTGGACGAGGATTCCACGCTTGTCGGAAAATCCGTAGAACAGATTGTGGAATACACCGTATTGTATATGCGGGAACATTATATGGACAGCATCGACATCAGCTCCTTTTCCGCCGCCAACGGCTTTACCTCCGCTTATCTGACAAAATTGTTTAACCGTTACAAAGGAGAAACCCCCTCCAAATACCTGACGGATATTCGCATTCACGAAGCCAAACGCCTGCTTGCGGACACATCACTCCCCATTCGGGAGATAGGAATACAGGTAGGCTATCCGGACCAGTTCCATTTCAGCAAAACATTCCGCAAGCATACGGGAATGAATCCTACCGCCTACCGCAGGCAGAAACAGGGCTGATATCTTCCGGTTATAAAAAACCGCCGCGGCAACTTCCATTGCGCCGCAGCGGTTTTTAATCTTCTTATCATTTATTTTTATTTCCAGGCCTCGTCTCCTGCAGCTTCCGCCTGTGTTGCCCTTCTTCCGTCGATCTGCTTCAACACATCGTCCGGCGTCATGTCCCCGATGAACATAGACACAATATCCTGTCCAAGCTCCATCCACTGCGGATTCAGGTATTTGATCGTATCCTGGAATACTGCGCCTGATTTATCAAAAGAGGCAAGAAAGTCCTGTGTCGCTTTGCTATATGCCGGTTCCTGGCCCGCATCATACGGCAGATTCTCCACTTTTGCCTCATTCTCAATCATATACTGCAGACTTTCTTTCGTCGTAATATATTCCAGGTACTTCTTTGCTTCCTCAATATGCGAAGAACCGGAATAGATAAATCTGGACGGTCCGCACGGATGCTCGTTGAGCACATCGTTATCCAGAACCGGAATCAGGAACATGCCAAAATCATCCTCTGTATAAACGCCTGCCGAGGCTTCCACGATCTCGGCAATGGAACCTGGCTTGCAGACCGCCATTGCATATTCCCCAGCCGCCATAATTGCCGGCAGATCCGCATACTCGTCAGACAGATAATTATCTCCAAAGTATCCCTTTTGCGCCAATCCGTTGAGCTGCTCTAACGCCGTCTTAAACTCGGGGACTTCCGCAAAGGTTACCTCGTTATTGTTAAGTTTGTCTACGATTCCGGGAAGCAGATCTTCATACTTTCCGCCGATTTCACAAAACCACATCACATGATGCCATCCGTCGCCGACCGGCTCAAATACCGGCGTTACACCATTCTCCAGCAATTTCTGGCACACTGCTTCAAACTCTTCAAATGTAGCCGGAACTCCCAGACCGTTTTCCTCAAAAATCTTCTTGTTATAAACCATGTAATAGTCCGTTGTTGTATCAAAATAGGTAGCGCCATAGTTTACGCCGTCAACCGAAGTCTGTACACGCGAAAGTTCATTGTAGTATGACACCCATGGCTCGTTAGACAAATCCACCGCATTTTCCGAAATATTATACTGTGACACCAAGTCATAAGAACCGGATTGTCCGCCGAAAATATCCGGCCCCTCTCCACTGTTTAACTTTGTCATCAACAGATTGTAATACTGATCCGACGGCACAATCTGATAATCTACTTTAATTCCTGTCTCTTCCTCAAATTCCTTTCCGAGCTGCATTTCTGCATCATATACCCAGTCCTGACTTGCCATAATCGATATTGTTATCGCTCCGCCGCTGCTTTTGTCTGATTCCTCCGCACTGCCGCCGTCACTGTCCCCGGACTTTGCTCCCCCGCAGGCGGTCAGCATGGAAACTGCCAGCAATCCACTCAATATCAATGTTATAATACGTTTTTTCACTCTTGATAACCCCCTTCTCTTGCTATTTCTACTATCATATCAGTAATTTTGTTTATTATACATGTATAACGCCGTCTAATCTTTGTCAAATTTTAACCCGTCCGTCTCTCTTTGTCCGTCCTTTTGCACAACCCTGGCCACAAATTCCTCTATTTTTTTCAACTCTCCTCTATGCGCATCATGCACTGCCACCCGGAAAAAATGATCGCCCTCTACTCCCTTAATCATAAAATAATCAGATTCAATCTTAAAAAAGGGCCTGGCCAGCATACGCAGATAGACAAAGTTTCCCATTGGTCTCAATGCCCCAATAGTCTTTGCATTAAGCGCCTCATCCAGCAGATAATCATACGCAAACCATCCCGCCTCCGCGCACCGTTCACGCGACTCTATTTTCTCAATGATTCTCATAAGCCAGCCTCCGCTGCCGAACAGATTTCCCGCATTGCTTCCAACAGCGCCTGGACATCGGCTTCCTTGGTCAGATCTGAAATACTCACCCGTACAGTGCCCTGTCGGCAGGTTCCCATTGCTTCATGAATCAGAGGCGCACAGTGCAGCCCCGTACGTACGGTAATGCCATATCCATTCTGCAGAATGTATCCGATATCAGAGGGTGCAAGTCCTTCACATGTAAAACTCATTACCGGCCCTTGATTGCTCTGTGCACTGCCATACAACCGGATTCCCGGGATCTCCTGCAGTCCCGCATAAAGCGCTTTCATCATCCTCCGCTCCTTGTCAGCAATATTTTCCACACCCCGCCCCAGCACATATTCCACTCCTGCGCAAAGCGCCGCAAGGCCCGGCGCATTTTGTGTTCCCGTTTCATACTCATACGCGCCGTCTTCGTACGTCAGACGACTGCTGTCTCTGCCCGTTCCGCCATATCTGTACGGTGTTAGAGAAACAGCCCGACGCACATAATATCCGCCCGTTCCCTGTGCCCCGAAGAGACCTTTATGTCCGGTAAAAATCAAGATATCTATTCCCCACCGGTCTGCCTGCAGCGGAATACAGCCTGCGCTCTGCGATGCATCCACAACAAGGTAAATTCCCTTTCTTTTGGTAATTTCGCTGATTGCCCGAATATCCTGTACCATACCTGTCACGTTGGAACAGTGATTGACAAAAACCGCCGCTGTTTCCTTCGTGATTGCCTTTTCGACCATCTGTGGCTCTACCCGGCCATCAGCGTTACAGGGAACTATCGTCACACTTCCCACTTGTTCTTTTAGATTCATAAGCGGCCGCAGGATACTGTTATGTTCCGTTTGTGTCGCGACAACGTTTCTGCCTTTCAGCGGCAGACCATAGATCAGCGCATTGGCGGAATCTGTCGCACCGGACGAAAAGAAAATACGGTCATACTCTTCTATCCCTAAAAGCGTCCCCAGATTCCTGCGGCACTTTTCCAATATATCCGCTTCCGCTGCGCTGCTGCGGAACTGTCCCGCAGGTTGTGCAGAGAAAGATGCAGTGTGTGCATCCAGCACACACTGCGGTTTCGGATAGGTCGTAGCAGCCTGATTCAGATAAATCATCCCTTCCTCCTCCTGACACTTTTACAACTGCATCCGGGCAGATTCAAAAGCCCTCTCTTCCAGACTTTATCCTTCCAGTACTTTGAATCCCATCACCCCGGCAATCTTTTTTATCTGTTCCATGTAATTGCCGAAAATCAACACCTGATGATGCCCAAAACCCGCCAGATTGTGCATGTATGTCCTGGCGTCATCCATCTTGATATAATAGTATGGACTGCAGTACACCTCATCATATTCGGAGCGGATTACCTCTCCGACCTTCACGCAAATCGTATCCCCCGCCGGATTAAATCTTCCCAGCGTCACATACTCCTCTTTATTCTCTGTGAAATCTACCTGCAGCTTTCCCCCGAATCCTTGTCCTGTAAACGCCCACAGCTTATACTGCAGCGGCTCCGTACCATACCCATTCATGCATAATGCCGGTACGGCATGATGTATACGCAGAAGTTCGTCTGTCTCATGATTCGGATTGCCCATAAATGCCGGACGGTTTGCACTGTACTGCATAATCAGCATTGCCATCATTGCGTTCAAGTCCTCCTCACATCCGCTTGGAATCCCCTCGTCTTTCAACAGAGAATGGCATATGCATGGCGTAAACTTCATTTTCTGCGGGATTTCAGAAGTGCACAGCTCATGACATGCCGTGGAAAATGCGTTACACTGATACACATCCATCATCTTCTTTGCCGCCATATAATATTTGATGTCATTCAGGAACCATTCTGTATTCACCTTTGTATCTTTAGAGCCATTGATAATTTTGTCCGCAACAGGCCTTGCCTGTTCATCCGTAATGTCTTCCATATAAGGCACGATCGCCGTATACGGAAGCTTTACCACCTCAAACCCGTATTTTTGCCGCAATATTTCAGGATCCCGAATCAGACTCTGAATACCGAATGTAGGCTGCCCTCCCGCTGTCAGTACAAGCGCCCTTGTATTCGCCACAGCTTTTCTCACCCACAAAATATGTGCGATTTCATTCAGATCCTGCAGGTCCATTGCAACATAAGCCTCTAATCCGATTGAACGGCAATATGCCGCAAAATCAATTCCTTCATTTCCATTCTGCAGAATTACCACCGGTTTTCCATACCGCTCCAGCTTCGGAATTCTCCAATTCATACACAGAAAGAAATCCACCTTTTCTATCTCTTCTTCGATCTGCGCAAATACTTCTTCCCCCACTACAAATTTCTCATCATATCTCGCATCCACCGCATCCAGAAAGCGAATCTCATCCGTCGCTGATTCCAGAAGCTTCACCGCCTCGGCGTATGCCCGGTCGGCCGCCTTTGCTTCCGCCTCCTGTGTCATATCTTCCCTGCGTCCCGCACGGCAGGGCCCTTCCCAAAAGTGCGAGTGTGTCAGGCACCCGACAATCGGTCTTACAACCAGTTTCAAATCCATGGCTCTCTCTTTCATTTCCTTAACCTCCTGTTAACGTTCCCATATATTCTTTCTTCAATGTAACATCCCCTCTTTGCTTTTTTCTTCCGTTATCTTACGAAGAACTTCTCTTTTTTTATGATTCCGCATTTATCCCGGACATACTGCCGCCAGGTAAAAAGCAGCACGAACGCCGAATAATATGCACATTACCGCACATAAAAATTAATAGTGCTTTTTTTCACTAATAATGGTATATTATAGAATTATATGGAGGGTATCAGTATGTTCATGAAATCAAAAAAGAATCCGCCCAAAGGCCTCCGGATCATTATCGTAGGCTGCGGCAAAGTAGGTATGACCCTGATCGAACAGCTTTCCCGCGAAGGCCATGATATTATCATTATTGATAAAAGCGCTGAAAAGGTACAGACCATGAGCAGCCTTTATGACGTGATGGGACTTCCCGGCAACGGCGCCAGCTATGGCGTACAGATGGAAGCCGGTATCGAAAACGCGGATTTGATCATTGCAGTGACCGATTCCGATGAACTGAATCTTCTGTGTTGTACGGTTGCCAAACAAGTCGGCAACTGCGCTGCCATTGCCCGTGTACGTAATCCTGACTATAGCAGAGAAGTCGGATATCTGCGCGAAAAACTGGGACTTGCCATGATCATTAATCCGGAGCTGGAAGCCTCACGGGAAGCGGCGCGCATTCTTTATATGCCTACCGCACTGGAAATCAATACTTTTGCACACGGACAGGCAGAGATGGTAAAATTCAAGGTGCCGGAAGGAAATAAACTTGCCGGCATGCCCATTGCCCAATTGGGGAAAGACATTACCGAAAATATATTGATCTGCGCGGTGGAGCGCGACGGTGAAGTTTATATCCCTTCCGGAAATTTCCGTGTGGAGGCCGGGGATGTCGTCTCCTTTGTGGCATCCAGAATGATGGCAAAAGCGTTTTTAAAGCACATCGGTTTTAAGACCAATCAGGTGAAAGGCACCATGATTATCGGCGGCGGAAAAGCCGCCTACTATCTGGCCAACCAGCTTCTTCATATGGGTATCTCTGTTAAAATTATAGAAAGAGACCGGGAACGCTGTGAAAGACTTAGTATTCTACTGCCGAAAGCGATTATTATCAACGGAGACGGTACGGATGAAGAGCTATTGAAGGAAGAAGGCATCGAGTATGTCGAATCATTCGTCCCTTTGACAGGCATCGATGAAGAAAACATCATGCTGACGTTATACGCAAGACGCATGTCCAACGCCAAAATTATTACAAAAATCAACCGGATCGCCTTCCGGGAAGTAATCAACAGTCTGGATCTGGGCAGCGTAATCTATCCAAGATACATTACATCTGAAGCCATTATCGCATATGTCCGGGCAAAAAAAGATTCTATGGACAGTAATATCGAAACGCTCTACCACATGTTCGACCACCGCGTGGAAGCCATCGAATTTCTCGTTTATGAGAAATCCGGCGTGACCGGTATTCCTTTAAAAGATCTCTCCCTGAAAAAAGATTTGCTGATTTCCTTTATCAACCGGCATGGCGACATCATTATCCCCAGCGGCCATGATTCTATTGAAGTCGGGGATACCGTTATGATTGTCACAACCCACACGGGTTTTAATGACATTCAGGATATTTTAAAATAGCGGAGGCAACTATGAACAGTTCTATCATTCGTTATATTCTGGGAAGTGTATTAAAAATAGAAGCGGTCCTTCTGCTCCTGCCCGTTATGACTGCCGTCATTTACCGGGAAGCCGTAGGCGTTTATTATTTCGCAGTGGCAGCTTTCTGCTTCCTGCTGGGCCTGCTGATGACACGCAGAAAACCAAAAACCTTTGTCTTTTATTTAAAAGAAGGCTGTGTCGCCACTTCGCTGAGCTGGGTTTTCCTCAGTTTCTTCGGTGCCCTGCCTTTTTGGCTTTCCGGAGAGATTCCTTCACTCACAGATGCTCTGTTTGAGACGATTTCCGGTTTTACCACTACCGGAGCCAGTATTTTGAGTGATGTGGAGGCTCTCTCTCACGCCGCCCTCTTCTGGCGCAGCTTCACCCATTGGATCGGCGGCATGGGCGTACTTGTATTCCTTCTGGCAATCATTCCTCTAAGCGGCGGTTCCCACATTAATCTGATGCGGGCAGAAAGCCCGGGGCCTTCTGTCGGGAAGCTCGTCCCCAAGCTTAAATACACTGCAAGGATTCTTTATATCATCTATTTTGGTATGACCATTCTCGAACTCCTTTTGCTTGTAGCCGGACGCATGCCCTTTTTTGATGCGCTCACCACCACGATGGGAACGGCCGGCACCGGAGGGTTCGGCATCAAAAATGACAGTATGATGGGGTACTCGGCTTACATCCAGTGGATTGTCACAATCTTCATGATCCTGTTCGGCGTGAATTTTAATGCTTATTATTTAATCCTGTTCCATCATTTTAAAAAAGCCTTTTCCATCGAGGAAGTGCGCTGCTATCTGGGTATTATCGCCGCTGCTGTCGCTATTATCTTTTTTCAGGTACTTCGTGTCTATGGCAGCGCATTTGACGCCCTGACCCATGCCGCTTTCCAGGTAGCCTCCATAATTACCACCACCGGCTACTCGACGACTGATTTTGACCTCTGGTCACAGGCCAGTAAAACAGTGCTCGTTCTGCTGATGTTCATCGGCGCCTGCGCAGGCAGTACAGGCGGCGGTATCAAGGTATCCCGTTTTGTGATCCTCGTAAAAACGCTTGGCAAAGAACTCACTTCCTATATTCACCCAAAAAGTATTAAAAAAATTAAAGTGGAAGGCAAGCCTGTCGAACATGAGGTCGTGCGTTCCACCAATGTTTATTTCATTACTTTTATGATTATTTTTTCTGCTTCCGTACTGGCAGTTTCCTTCGAAGGGAAAGATCTGATCACCAATTTTACCGCCGTAGCCGCCACCATCAATAATATAGGCCCCGGATTGGAAATGGTTGGACCTACGCAGAATTTCGGCCTCTTTACACCGTTTTCCAAATATGTGCTGATGTTCGATATGCTGGCAGGCCGCCTGGAACTGTTTCCATTGTTGATTCTGTTCCATCCCGTGATCTGGAAAGATTTATTTACCCAGAAAATCATTTACCGCAAAGGGGCGTAACCGTTTCACCCCTGCCACTGACCGCTCAATTCCTGATACAACCTTTTGGCATAGCTGTCTGTCATACCGCAGATATCATCGGTCACAAGCAACAGCCGCAGGTATAATTTTTCCGCTTCCGGTTTGTCTTTCGCATATCGTTTATAAATTGTGCGGTAGTTTTCTGAGATCAGCGCCATCAGCTTCTCCTGTACGGCTGTCATTTTTGTCTCCGTATCATAATAAAGCGCTGCGTTCACAAATGCATCTAACAGAAAATTCAATATTTTTTCCGCCGCGATCTCCAGTTTCAGAATCGGTCTGGACACAAATGCATAGCGGTATGCAATATCTCCCAGCACCCGCGCCGTCAATTCCCCCGGCGTGCCCAAAAGCAGCTCCTTTGTATGCCGGCCTGCCATAATCGCCTTATAGTTGCCGGTAAAGCCTGCAGTCGCACAACTGATCAGATGCCCCTGTACCTGCACGATCCAATTCTGTACTGCATACATCTCAGGCGACTCCTCGCCTCTTTCCAGCGCCCGCGCATATTTATCTTCCAGACGCTGCACCAATGCAAGATACCCTCCGGCATCCGGCGCGTTCTCACCTGCTGCTTTCAGCTCCTTCACCAAATCTGAAAATGTGATACACCCCTTTTTGAATGCGTCCTCTATATCGGCCGTCAAATATGCGATATCGTCGGCTGCTTCCAGCACATAGGCAAGCGGATGTCTGCTGCCGTTCAGCCCAAGCGATTTCTCAATATCTGCAAAAACCTCCCTGTCCGCATAAAAATACCCCATTTTCTTTGTTCGGATATCCCCGCTCTCTCTGTCGATCTCTAACGAAGAAACCGGGTATTTAATAATCGTTGCCAGCAATGCCTTCGTCAGATTCATACCATGCTCATCCACCAGATAATGCAGCTTTGTTACAAGCCGCAGCGCCTGCGTATTGCCCTCAAACGCATAAAAATCCTCCTGCATCTGCGGCGTCAAAAACTCTGTCAGCTTTTTTCCATGATAAGTAAGCTCCGGCAGATGTCTCGAAAACCAGTCCCTGATCACAGTTTCCCCAAAATGGCCAAAAGGAGGATTCCCAATGTCATGAAGCAGTCCCGCGCATTGCAGAATATCACAGATATCTGCTCCATACTCCGGACAAAAACCGGTGTCGCCGATCACCTTCCTAATATTTTGCGCAATGTTTTGTCCCAGGGATTTCCCATAAGAAGAAACTTCCAGAGAATGTGTCAGCCTCGTTCTAATAAAATCGCTTCTGTCCAATGGGAATACCTGCGTTTTGTCCTGCAGTCTCCGAAAAGAAGCGCTCTGTATAATTCTATGATAATCTTTTTCAAATTCTGTACGCAGATCGTTAGAATTTCTGCTGCGGTAACTCCGGATTCTGTCATCACAGAGAAGTTGTTTCCATTCCATCCCCATTCCTTTCTTCCGGCAGACGGCAGATCACCTGATTTCTTCCATGCCGCTTTCCATAATATAATTTATCATCCGCCACTTTGATAAACACATCTGCTTTCTCGTTGATGCCCCCTTCTGTCACACCGAAGGACATCGTCAGGCAAACCGTGCAGTCTCCGTATGGAATACGAAGCAGTCTGATCTCTTTCAAGATCTCTTCCACATGTTCCGCAGCTTCCTTCGCATGTAACCTTGTATACACCAACAAAAACTCTTCGCCTCCCCACCGGACGGCAAAACCCTTTCCTTCCATATGCCTGCAAAGAAGAGCGGACACCTCTTTTAAAACCAAATCTCCGCAGTCATGCCCGTATGTATCATTGATTTTTTTAAAAAAATCGATATCTCCCAACGCCACAGAAAATGGTTTTCCATCTATTCTGGCATTTTTCTGTGTCTCATCCAGCTTTTCTATTCCGAAACGTCTGTTATTCAAACCGGTCAGCGCATCCTTTTCCACCAAATTGCGGATAGAATGCTGCATTTGCACGGCCGAATTCCCCATTCTTCCAATCTCGTCGTTCCGCTTCATAATCAGCGGATTCATTTCCGCCGAAAACCTCCCTTCCGACATCGCGGTAAGAAAATCCTGAATCATATGAATATGGGATATGACCCTGCACGACCATCGGAAGCAGATACATCCTGCCGCAAACACAATGCAGGCAATCATAAGAGCCGCCGGAATAAAGGAATAACGGATCGTCCGCGATATTTCCCGCGACGGCTTGCCCGCAAACATCATTCCCACGCAATTCCCATCGGAATTGCAAACCGGCCTGTAATATGAAAAGTAGTTCTCCCCCATCACATCAGCTCTTGCATAAAACCCCGGGACACCCGCTTCATACACCTGCTGCGCAACAATAGCGCTGCTATGGCTTCCCACAATCCGGTCTCCGTTCTCATCTCTGATCGTCGTCAGTACTCTTGTATCATGGTAAAAAAGCGTTAAGTCAATCCCGGTTTCCTCTTTTACCTGGTCCATTACTTTATGGGCGTCTTCCAGGACAGCGTTCCCTTTGCGCAGCGAAGACGCCTCAGCCCCTTCCAGCATATAGTCGCCCGGGTAAAGGACATCTATCTCCGCAAGTGTTAAATTACATATGTTCTCCAATTCTGACTCGATCTGTCCGTGGATCGCCTGGATGTACCAGCCGGAACAGAATATCGTAATGGCAATCCCCAGGAATGCCACAGGCAACACTGTCATCATGAGCATCGTCACATACAGACTGCCCGATAATTTCTTCCCCATCTCTTATGATCTCCCCATCATACGACTCTGCGCACCGACAAGATTTCTTTATAGGTAGCAGGTGTAATTTTAATCCCTGTCTTTTGTGTGCTGGCGTGCACAATATAACCGTTGCCTATATACATTCCCACATGGCCGGCATAACAGATGATATCTCCCGGTTGGGCATCCGCATAAGATACGCTTGTGCCATAGCTTCTCTGCGATGTGGAATTGCGGGGAATGGAAATCCCGAAATCTCTGTATACAGCCTGTGTAAAGCCGGAGCAATCAGCCCCGTTTGTCAGGCTTGTCCCACCTGGCACATAAGGATTCCCGATAAACCGACACGCATAGGAAGCGATTTCTTTCCCCTTAGCGCTTCCCGACGCGCTGTTAATCATAGAAACAACCTCCGCACTGGCTGTTCCCGGCGACTTAGACGGCGGTTTTTTTTCTGTTTCTCCACCGGACTGGCCGTTGTTCTTCTTTTTGGCTTCCTCCCGGGCCTTCCGCTCCGCTTCCTCTTTGGCTCTGCGCGCGGCTTCCTCTGCCTCCAATTGTTTGATCTGCGATGTCTGCTGCTTGATCAGCGCTTTATATTGCGCCGCCGACTGCCGTATCTGCGCGATCTGCACTTCAAAATTCTCAGCTTCCGCCTTCTTTTGCTCCAGAGCCGCTTCCAGCGCCTCCTGCTCTTCCTTCAGTTCATATTCTTCCGCTTCCAGATCTGATTTTTCTTCTTCCAGCGCCTCCTTCAGGTCTGCAACCTCCTGCCGCACTTCCTGATATTCCCTTAGGAGTCTTCTGTCATATTCATACAATTTTTCTATGTATTCTGCTTTGTTCATCATATCACTGATGTTTTTTGATTCAAACAGAAGCTGCACATAGGTCGTATTGCCCTTTTCATACATGAACTTGATCCGCTTCTTCATGGCCTGGTACTGTTCTTCTTCCCTGACCACCGCCGCATCCAGATCAGCCTGTGCGATTTCAATCTCTTCTTTTTTCGCCTCAATCTCCTCTTCCAGTAAGCCAATACTGCTCATCAATTCTACCAGCGTGCCATCCAGCGCATCGATCTCCTCCTCCACAGCATCCTTTTCTCCTTCCAGACCGGACGCCTGACCATTGATCGCATTCAGCTGACTCTGGGTTTCCGCCAACTGCTGTTTCAGTTCCGCAATGGTGGCCGCCTGCGCAGGTATTGCCAGCGACAGGCTTACCGCAATTGTCAGCAGCCCACAGAGCAATTTTTTCTTCATGTACGCCTCCTGTCCTTTGGCTGCTTACTACCGCATCCAAAGGCAATTTACAATCCCTTCCTAATTACAGTTCACAGTTTTTTACCGTCCTGGGAAAGGGCACCACATCACGGATATTTCCCATCCCCGTCAAATACATGACACATCTTTCAAAACCAAGGCCGAATCCTGCATGTCTTGCACTGCCGTATTTGCGCAGGTCCAGATAAAAGTCATAGTCCTCTTTTTTGAGTCCCAGTTCTTCCATGCGTTTCTCCAAAAGCTCCAGGCTGTCTTCTCTCTGACTGCCGCCAATGATCTCACCAATACCAGGAACAAGACAGTCCATAGCCGCCACGGTCTTTCCATCCTCGTTCATCTTCATGTAGAACGCCTTGATTTCCTTTGGATAATCTGTCACAAAAACAGGGCGTTTAAACTCTTTTTCCGTCAGGAAACGTTCATGCTCCGTCTGCAGATCGCATCCCCAAAATACTTTATACTCAAATTCATCATTATGCTGTTCCAGAATCTGAATTGCCTCCGTATAAGTCACATGGCCAAAATCCGATTCCATTACATGGTGCAGACGTTCCAGCAGTCCCTTATCTACAAATTGATGAAAGAAATTCATTTCCTCCGGCGCATTTTCCAGCACATAACGGATAATATATTTAATCATGCTCTCTGCCAGCGCCATATCATCTCTCAGGTCCGCAAATGCCATTTCCGGCTCAATCATCCAGAACTCCGCAGCATGGCGGGTAGTATTAGAGTTTTCCGCACGGAACGTAGGCCCAAACGTATATACGTTTTTAAATGCCATGGCAAAAGTCTCTACATTTAATTGTCCGCTGACAGTCAGGTTGGTTTCTTTGCCAAAAAAGTCCTGGCTGTAATCAATCTGTCCATCCTTCGTCATTGGAGGTTCCTTCATATCCAGCGTCGTTACCTGAAACATTTCTCCCGCTCCTTCACAGTCGCTCCCGGTAATCAACGGCGTATGCACATAGACAAATCCTCTTTCCTGGAAAAAGCGGTGGATGGCATAAGCCGTCAGAGAACGTACCCGGAACACCGCCTGGAATGTATTCGTCCTCGGACGCAGATGCGTAATCGTACGCAGATATTCCATACTGTGACGTTTTTTCTGCAAAGGATAGTCCGCAGTAGACTCCCCTTCAACGTCCACCCGCTCCGCCTGAATCTCAAAAGGCTGCTTTGCTTTTGGCGTTTCCACAAGCATACCTGTCACAACAAGCGCACTGCCCACATTCAGCCTGCAGATTGCTGAAAAATTATCCAGTCCGTCTCCGTACACAATCTGCAGCGGCTCAAAAAATGAACCGTCGCTCAGTACAATAAACCCAAATGTTTTGGAATCACGGATGCTTCTGACCCAGCCGCCCACAGTTATTCTTTTTCCAATAAATTTTTCTCTCTCATGATACAGTTCTTTAATTGTTGTCAATTCCATTTCATTTCTCCCGTTCCCTTTATTCATAGTTGGTAATTACCGCATTTTCCTTGAGCAGCGTCAAAACCTTATCGCACATCACATAGTCCTCAAAATTATCCTCGCCTCTGTCGGCTATCAGCTCATCCGCATCCGCATATCCTCCCTTTTCCACGCCTTCCGCAATCGCGGCGTCAATCTCCTCCTGACTGACCGCAATGTTCTCTTCATTGGCAATCGCCTGCAGCATTATGGATTCCTGGCAGGATGCTCTGGCTCCCGCTCTTGCCTCTTCTTCAAACTCTTCCATCGTGATTCCATAATATCCCGTTATGAATGTCTCAAAGCTCATATTGCTCATACCGGCAATTTTTGTCATATTTCTGACAACTCTGTCATAATACTCATCCACCATTGCTTTGGGAGGCTCCCGGAACGTGCAACCCGCCATCACCTTACTGACCAGCGCATCTTCCACATTTCTGTCGTATGTTTCCTGCGCTTCTTTCTGTCCCAGATCAAACACATAGGCACGGTACTCCTCCACCGTACTGCAGCCCACATCCAGAGATTTCACAAAATCATCCGTCAATTCCGGCAGATGTCTCGCACTGACGCTGTGCACCGTCACCGTAAAGACAGTATCCACACCCGACATATCCGGATTGTTCAGATAGGGGTCGGGAAATGTGACAGGCACATCTCTTGTTTCCCCAGCTCTGACGCCCACAAGGCCGGACTCAAAACCAGGAATAAAATCTCCGGAACCAAGCATCAGATCATAATTCTGGTCTGCGCCCCGTTCAAACGGCTCCCCGTCTATTTTCCCTACATAATCAATTGTGACCGTATCACCCATCTGCGCCGGATAATCCTCTCCCGCTTTTTCCCATGTCACATGATTGCTCAGCACAACGCCAATATAATTGTCCACATAGTCCTGCGTCACTTCCATCACAGGCACCGAAATTTCCAGCCCCTTATATTGACCAAGCTCCACATACCGGTTCGTATTCATTTCGGCCAGTGTAGTATATTCATTGCCGCACCCGCCCAGACACACTGCCGCAAAAATCATACTGAAAAACAATGCTGCTTTCTTTTTCATTCTTCTTCTCCATAATATTTCAGATAAATTACGCAAATCGCCGATTTATAGCTCATTATTTTAGCACAAAAACAGTTTTTTTACAACAAGGGAGACAGCAGTCTGCTCACCTGCTCTTTAAAACGGACGGGCAGACGGCGCCCGGCATACAAGTCTTTTGTAATTTGTGTACACACTTCCAGATCTTTATGAAAGGCTTCTTCCATTCTCTCCGCTTCCCGCTCATCATATACCACTGCATTCACCTCAAAATTCAAACAGAAACTGCGGATATCCATATTAGCCGTGCCATAGCAGTACACCTGACTGTCAACAATCAATCCTTTGGCATGCAGAAATCCGTTGTCATACGTATAGCAGTTGGCGCCTGCCATGACCAGATCGCCGATATAAGAGTATGTGGCCCAGTAAACAAACGGATGATCCGGTTTACAGGGAATCATAACATTAACCGACACGCCGGAATACGCCGCTACAATCAGCGCGTTAAAAACCGCATCATCCGGAACAAAATACGGCGTCTGGATATAAATGCTTTTTTCCGCTTTGTGAATCAGACGCAGGTAATTGTTTCTGATATTCTGCAGCTTGGAATCAGGACCGCTGGAAATAATCTGTATCTGACTGCTGCCCAGTTTTTCCTGCGGATGTTTGAAATATTTTTCTTCATCACTTTCATTCAACAGATTTTTGCCGGCCGCATAGTTCCAATCCAGAATAAACCGCAGCGCCAGACTGGCGGCCGCCGCCCCTTCAATACGCAGATGGGTATCGCGCCAATAGCCAAACTTATCATCCAGACCAATGTATTCTTTTCCCACATTAAAGCCGCCCACATAACCGATCATACCGTCAATCACGGCAATTTTCCTGTGATTGCGGTAATTCATGCGCAGATTCAGCCTTCCCAGCAGCGGCGGAAAAAAGATCGCCGTATGGATGCCGCAGGAACGTAATCTTTTCCAGCATCTGCCAGAAATGAACCGCCCTCCCATCCCATCGCACAAAATACGAATCTCTACGCCTTCCCTCGCTTTTTCCACCAATATATCTTTGATGCGGCTGAACAACACATCATCTTTTATAATATAATACTGCATATGAATAAATTCTCTGGCATTGCGCATATCCTCAAGCAGTGCGCCGAATTTCTCATTGCCGTCCGTAAAAATCTTCACCCGGTTATTGTCCGTCAGTACCGAACCCGCACTCTCCAGATTATAGTAAATCAGATCCGAATACTTTTTCAGATGGGGAGAACTTTCCTGCAGCGCTTTCGTCCGTATACTTGCCTCCTGGCTGCTGATTGCCTCATGGATGTGGTCCTCCACCTCTTTCGTATGAAACATCTTACTCTTATGCATGTCGCCGCCGATCAGCAGATAAAAAATGAACCCCACAATCGGAATGAAATATAACAGCAGCAGCCATGTCCACACAGACGTTGGATTTTTGCGCTGAAAAAATATAATGACAATCGACAGGATACAATTGATGATCAGAAGATGCCGGAACGGAAATATCAGTATGTCCCATGCCGTTTTGTATATCATATCCATAAAATTACCTCCGGTCAGGATAAGTATAACATGACTTCTTGCTTTCTCCACAAAAAAATGGTAAAATAAGTGCGGTATTAAATTGCAGGAGGTATGCCGTGAGTACAGGAACAATTGTATTATTATCTATATTGGCGGTTCTTATCATTGCCGTAGTAGTTCTCTATTTTTTAGGAAAAAAAGCACAGAAAAAACAGGAAGAGCAGCAGGCGCAGATCGAAGCCAATAAGCAGTCCGTCACCATGCTGATTATCGACAAAAAACGAATGCCCCTGAAAGACTCGGGGCTGCCACAGTTTGTGATCGACCAGACGCCCAAGTATCTGCGCCGGTCTAAAATGCCCATTGTCAAAGCAAAAGTAGGGCCTCAGATGATGTCCCTTATATGCGATGAGAAAATTTTTGATTCTGTTCCGGTGAAGAAAGAAGTAAAGGCCATGGTAAGCGGCATTTACATCATAAGCGTAAGAGGGCTCCACGGAAAACCGATTCAGCAACAGCCGAAAAAGAAAGGCTTTTTCAAGCGTGCTCTGGAAAAGGCACAGGAAAAAGCCGGTGCAAAACCAATCAAATAAATCATCCTGGAAAGAATCCCTGCACTTCATGTGCCGGGATTTTTCTTTCTTCTTTAGCCCTCACATCCATGGATATTTTACAGTCAGCCAAATGCTCGTAATTGATTTCCAGAGCATAATCCACATCTACATGAATCTGTGCTTCCTCTTCCTCGACCTGAATCTGACGCGTATCAATACCGATCAGGATACTGCCGAACGGTGTCCGGTAGTCCGTCATATTTTTCTTTTTTTCCTCAAATATCATATGCACATTGATCAGTCCGCGTTTTGTCAGATCAAGTGTCTGTCCGTTCCATTTGATAATATTTTTTGTGATATCACGAAAACCTTCTGTAGCTTCCTCATAAATAACATAATGGTTATTGTTTCTTTTATAGTATTCCGCCGCCGTTATCGTTTCCAGATCATTTGCCTCGTCTGCGCCTTCAAACTGCAGCCCTCGTATGGAGAGCAGTACATCTTTTGTCATATGCTACCTCTAAAATTCTTCTATATTGATTGTTTTTGCTGAAAGAATGCCATATTTGATAATGGAATTCGCAAATTTTATAAATCTCTCCGCACCGTCGCTCACAAAAAAACGATACTGATTCGTACCAAGCTCATGGCTTTGTCCATTCAGCATTTTTTCCTGTTCCAATAGTTTTCTCAATTCCCGCGCCGTTTCATACGCGGGATTGACAAGCGTCACGCCTTCTCCCATTACTTTTCCCACCGTAGAGCGGATGAGAGGGTAATGTGTACAACCTAATATCAAAGTATCAATCCCACTGTCAATCAGACTGCTCAAATACCGCATGGCAATCTCGTCTGTAACAGGGTCATTCAGCAGCCCTTCCTCCACCAGTGACACAAACAGGGGACAGGCTTTGCCTAATACTTCTGCATCGGGGTTTATCTCTTTTATGTATCGGGTATAAATCCGGCTTCCTATAGTGGCTTCCGTGCCAATCACGCCTATTTTTCTATTTTTTGTCGTATCAGCCGCAACCCTTGCCCCTGGCTTTACGACACCGATCACCGGTATATCCGCCTCTTTTTCAATCTCATCCAGCGCATAGGCGCTCACCGTATTACAGGCAGCCACAATTGCCTTTACGTCCTGCTTTTTTAAAAAACGGACAATCTGTCTGGAATATCTGGTTACTGTCTCCTTTGATTTCGTACCGTACGGTACCCTCGCCGTATCTCCAAAATAAACAATTCTCTCATTGGGAATCTGACGCATAATCTCCCGCACTACGGTAAGTCCTCCGATTCCCGAGTCGAAAACTCCTATTGGTGCACTATTATTCATCCTCTTTTCCTCTTATCCCCAGAACTGCTTCCACAAATCTGCTTTTAATCTTCACCCTGCCAGGTTCTGCCTCCAGCATGGAGAAAAACGCTTCCGTACCGGACAATGCCGGGCATTTTTCTGTACCTCTATTCCCGGCATCTTTTTCTGCCTCTGTCTCTTCCCAAACTGCCTGAAAGGTATCTTCTGTCAGACTGAAATTCGGATACAAAATCCCCCACCATCCTGCAGATAATATGGCCAGAAGGGCCAACTGTCCTATATATATGTGAATACCGCATTTTTTTATACATGCTCTCATGACGCCGCTCTCCTTTTGTTTCTTTTATGGAAAGCTTCGCCATTTTTTCGTTTTTTATTCAGCCGCAGCCATTTTTTCCACCCCATGCTCTTTCTTTATTTTCCGCATAATAGCCTCTTCCTGGTTATCAATATGCGTCTTTACGGTCTGTGCTGCCTTTCTTTTATCCTTTTCCATAATGCTTTCAAACATCATTCTGTGTTCCTGCATAATCTGCGGATGTTTACTCACGTCTTTAATATATTCAAACCGGTAACGGTACATCTGCTCTCCCAGATTGCTCACGAGCTGCGTGAGCCTGACATTTCCTGAAGCCTCCACAATCGCATCATGAAAAGCTACGTCTGCGCTCGCTATCGCGCCTGTATCTCCTGTATGCACCGCAGTTTCCACCTGGCAAAGCCGCTTTTCCAGTTCCTGCTTTTTCTCTTCCGTAATTCTCTCACAGGCCAACTCAATCGCCAGGCTTTCCAGAGCCTGCCTGACTTCCAGCACATCCTGCAGATTTTTTTCCGTAATATTGGCAACCTCCGCTCCCCTTCTCGGAATCATCGTCACCAATCCTTCCAGTTCCAGCTTCCGTATCGCTTCCCTGATCGGCGTCCGGCTCACACCCAGCCGCTTTGCCAGATGGATTTCCATCAGCCGCTCTCCCGGTTTTAATTCCCCTGTCAGAATCCCTTTTCGCAAAGTCTTGAATACAACATCCCGCAAAGGCAGGAACTCATCCATATTCACCTGCAGATTTTCCTCTTTCATTTATATCCCCCATTACATTTCGATACATGTTGTTCCCGTAAATACAGTGGAAAATACATGTTTTGCGAGTCCGCATGCCTGAACTCTTCTGCAAGCCCGTTCCGCCGCCTCTCTGTCCTTGAAAATACCGAACACCGTAGGACCGCTGCCGCTCATTAACGCGCCCACAGCCTCATTTTCCATGAGTTTTCCCTTGATCTGCGCAATGACAGGGTATTCTTTCTCTACCACTGTCTCCAGAATATTTTCCATGTGCGCACACATTCCATACAAATCGCCTCTGCGGATTGCCGCTTCCACACCGTCGATATCAGGATGACGGTCCCTTGTCTCCACATGCAGATTTTCATACACATATTTTGTAGAAACCGCGAAGTCCGGTTTGACCACTGCAAGATACGCATCCGGCACATCCGGCAGCGGCGTCAGGATTTCCCCGATCCCTTCCGCACGCATCGTACCGCCTACAAGGCAATATGGCACATCCGCCCCGATCTGCACCGCCAGTTTTTTCATCTCTTCCATCCCCATGCCGAGAGAAAACAGTCTGTTCAGCCCATGAAATGTCGCCGCAGCATCACTGCTGCCTCCTGCCATGCCTGCTGCCATGGGAATCCTTTTCTTCAGCGTAATTTTTACCCCGCCTAAAAAAGCATGCTCCTGCATCACACGTTTGACTGTTCGAATCACCAGATTTCGTTCATCTGTGGGCAGCTCCCGGTTGTCAGTTTCCAGACAAATCCCTTCCCGTGTCCGTTCAAATGTCAGCTCGTCATACAGATCTACCGTCTGCATAATCATCCTCACCTCGTGGTATCCGCTTTCCATACGGCGCACCACGTCCAGACCCAGATTTACTTTCGCCATTGCCTTTAATGTAAATGCTTTCATCCCCACATCTCCATTTGTACTTTGTATACACCAGATTGTGTATCATTATATACAATTTCCTGCAAAAAATCAATGCTGCTATAAACAATCCTTTCCGTTTAGCCGATATAAGCAGTAGAAATGAAACAATATCAGCAAAAATTGATACAGGACGTATCAGCACGGACAAGGAGGTTATCAACATGAGTGTAAACGGAGTTACATCAGGAAACAGCGTAGATTATAACACCTATACGAATACCAGTACAGGTACGAACAATGCGGCCGCCGATGTAAAAGCGGAAGATACTTCTTCCAAAAATAACAGTGGCGTCGTTTATGAGAAATCAGAAGAAACCAAAACGGATTCTGCAAAGAAAACATACAAGCCCAATACAGAACTTGTAGCCAAATTAAAAGCGGATGCGGAAGCCCGTACCGCACAGATGCGGAATTTGGTAGAAAAGATGATGATGCAGCAGGGAACTGCGTTTGGCACTGCCAACAATGACAGCATGTGGAAATTCCTGGCAGGCGGTAATTTCACAGTTGACGCTGCCACGAAGGCAAAAGCGCAGGCTGATATTGCAGAGGACGGATATTGGGGTGTCAATCAAACGTCTGACCGCATTCTGGATTTTGCAAAGGCGTTGTCCGGCGGTGATCCTGACAAAATCGAGGACATGAAAAATGCTTTTATCAAAGGATTCAAGCAAGCAACAGGAACATGGGGAAAAGATCTGCCCTCTATCTCATCTAAAACATATGACGCCGTAATGGAAAAATTCGACAAATGGGCCGAAGAATCCAAAAAAACCAATACTGTGGAGAATGCAACAGAGTCGCAGGCTTAATCGGCAATTACTTACAACGCGAGACGGATTTACCGTCTCGCGTTTTTACTTATCTCACAATTAATATTTTCTCCCCCGCCTTCAGTATATCTCCGCTCAGATGGTTCATTTCCCGAATCTGTTCCAACGGCACATAATATCGTTTCCCCAGATTCCAGAGATCGTCTCCCTCCTTTGCGATATAAGCTACAATCCCCGGCAGATCTTTGAGTACGTTTAAATCCGGTTCCGTAATCGAAATATCCGTAATCGTATTCTCTTCCATACTGCAGAAACCAAGCAGGCCAAACCCAAGCACTGCTTTCACATCCAGCTCACCACTGCCTAGGACGGCTACCGTCAGCTGTTCGACAGAAGGTTTTACATCATAGCTGCACGCCTCACCAAGATCCTGCGCCTCCATTTCATATTGAAATGGCAGCTCTGTCTGAAAAGAAAACAGTCCTTTTTCGTCGCCGGCCGTATACAATATTTCCACAGCCAGGGTGCCCGCCAGTTCCATGCCATTTTCCGTCAGTTCCATGGAATCCATCATAATTTCTCCGCTGCTGTGGCAGATTTCACCCAGCTCCGGCACACCTGCCGGCAGACTGACCTGTTCCGTCAGTTTTGTCCTGCCCGATGTACGTACCAGCATACGGCTAAAGCTCCCCTGTTTTGTAACCGCCTGCACGTCTTTGGATACGCCATATACGTCGCGGAGCGCTTCTATCTGTTCCTCTTCGTACATCTTAATATCCAAATCCAGTACCAAATCCAGGCAGGCCACTCTCTCCTCTCCGTCAAAATCCGCTCTTGCCTCTGTTTCACTGTGACTGACATGATAAGAAATGTCCGGAATCATGGCCTCGCTGCATCCCTGACATTCTATCGTCTCCCGAAACGGTATCGTTTTCTCATAACATTTCAGCGGACGTTCCTCTCCTTCTCCCTCGTACAGGAAAAACGCCTGTATCTCACCCTGGGCGGCAATCTGCCCATTGAGCGCCTCAAATCCCATACCCGATATCCGCACGTCCTCCCATATAATCTCAAAAATATTGGGAAAACTCTGCGGCATCTCAATTTCTTCCTTAAATCGCAGGATATCTTTTTTCTGAATTGCAATCTCCGCTATGGTAAGCAGTTTTTTCTTTGTTTCAATCGGTTCTTCATGATATAGCTCCACCGCCATTTCTTCATCATATAATTCCTCTACACAAAGACTCAGTGACAGCAGTGCACGTACGCTTAATTTTCTGGAGTTGATCATGTCAATGCTCATGTTTTCCAATTCCGGCCTCACCTCTACAGTATCGCCGCTGCGTACTCCTTCCATATACACCTGTTCTTCATAAGGAAGCTGTCCGTCTACCCGGCTTACATTCCCTTCGTCCGTCACATACAAAATGCTGAATACAAGCTTCCCCTTTACGTTTACATGATCTTCCGCCGCCTTTATTTCTTCTGTCTTTATTTCTCCTTTTTGCAGAATAAGTCTTTCCATATCCGGCTTCTGGTCCGGCACATTCCGGTCATCTTCCAGTGTGATCTGTGTTGCCGCTTTACACTTTATACGATCCATATGTATATTCTTTTTGATTAACTCCATTAAAAATACCTCCATGCTTTTCCTTACACTAAAGTATGAAGCATGAAGGCTCTTTATTCCTATTTTACACACCCGATAATTTCATGGATATCAGTTATGCCATACTGGCCCATATATGCCTCTATCCCTTCCAGCACCTCCATCGTGGCGCAGGGATTGACAAAATTCATAGCGCCTACGCTAACTGCTGTCGCGCCTGCCATCAGAAATTCAATAGCGTCCTCACCGTTCGAGATACCGCCCATACCGATTATGGGAATCTTCACCGCTTCTGCACACTGGTATACCATCCGTACCGCTATTGGTTTGACAGCCGGTCCTGACATGCCGCCCGTTTTATTTGCCAGCACAAACCTTTTTTTATGAATGTCGATTTTCATGCCGGTAATCGTATTGATCAGAGAGATCGCGTCGGCTCCCGCCGCCTCCGCCGCCCTCGCCATCTCCGTGATATCCGTCACATTAGGACTCAGCTTCATAATAATCGGCTGCCGGGCTCTTTCCTTAATGCGCGACGTGATTTCATACAGACTGTCAGCGTTTTGTCCGAAAGCGATAGCGCCTTCCTTAACATTGGGACACGATACATTGATCTCCAGCATAGCAGCCTCCGTATCCCGCAGTTTTTCAACCACATCCACATATTCGCCTATCGTTTTCCCGCATATGTTCACAATCACATTGGTATCATACCGGGCCAGAAATGGTAAATCACGTTCCATAAACACAGAAATACCCGGGTTTTGCAGGCCGATCGCATTCAGCATACCGCCATATACTTCCGCCACCCGCGGCACAGGATTGCCCGGCCATGGCACAGACGAAACCCCTTTGGTCACGATCCCGCCAAGACGATTCAAATCCACAAATTCTCCATATTCCATACCGGATCCAAACGTGCCGGACGCTGTCAACACCGGATTTTTAAATGTAACTCCTGCTATTGTCACTGCCGTATTCATCTCAGATATCCACCTCCTCTGCCGCAAATACCGGGCCTTCCGTACAAACCCTAGCATTTTTTACGTGAGAATGGCTGTCCTTCTCTGTCGTTCTGCAGACACACCCAAGGCAGGCGCCCACACCGCACGCCATCCGCTCTTCCAGAGAAATATAAGCTATAATTCCCTTTCCCGCTGCATAGTCTTTCACAGCCCGGAGCATCGGCAGCGGGCCGCAGGCATAAACCAAATCCGCATCCAGACCATTCTCCCTGACCGCGTCCAATACATTCCCTTTTGTGCCCGCGCTTCCGTCCTCTGTAGCCGTATAAAATACCCCATGCCGTTCCAAATCTCCTTTTAAAAACAGATGCCTGTCCCGGTAACCTGCAAGAATCTGCTTTTCACATGTCAGCTCTTTGGCAAGCTGCAAAAGCGGCGGGATGCCGATACCACCGCCAATCAGAAATACGCGCTTTCCCATCGCCGCTTCCATTGGAAAGCCGTTGCCGAGCGGACCCATGACTGCTATAGCGTCTCCTTCTCCGTAACCCGAAAATTCCCGCGTTCCCCTTCCGGCAATCCGATATACGATACGAACCGCTCCCCTTTGTCTGTCAATCTCACAGATACTGATCGGTCTTGGCAGAATTGTGCTCTCCGCTTTCGGATATACCATCATAAACTGTCCGGGAGCCGCCTGCGCCGCCACACTGCATCCAATCCACAAATCAAAAATGCCCGGTGCGATTTCCTTCTGTGAAAGCACTCTTCCTCTTTCTTTTCTCTTCTGTCCCATATCGTTTCCTTTCTTCCCCATTGCCGTTCTACCGCGATTCCCGGTAGACGATCCTGCCGCCGCAGATCGTACACTTTACCTTTCCGGTCAGTTTTGTTCCCCGAAAAGGAGAGTTACAGGATTTCGACGCGAAGCTGTCAGCCGTGTAAGTTTCCTGCGGGTCAAACACTGTGATGTCAGCCGGTCCGCCTTCTGCCAGATAGCCTCTGTCAAACCCATATAATACCGCCGGATTCCATGTCAGCTTCCGCAGCAGTTCAGTCATTGTCAGATATCCCGGCTCAACGAGGCTCATAATTCCCAGTGAAAGCGCTGTTTCCAATCCAATGATGCCGCTTGGCGCTTCCGTCAGCGGTCTGGCCTTCTCTTCCGTACTGTGCGGCGCATGATCTGTTGCAATCAGATCAATCGTTCCATCCCGCAGCCCTTCTATGATAGCCAGCCTGTCCGTCTCTTCACGCAGCGGCGGATTCATTTTCGCGAGACTGCCATACTGCATTGCCGCCTCTTCCGTCAGGGTAAAATGATGGGGTGAAGCCTCCGCGTGAATACGAATCCCTTTTTTCTTTGCCTTCCGTACCATATCCACCGCCTCTTTGGTACTGATATGCTGGATATTCACAGTGGCACCAGTCCTGTCAGCCAGACGGATATCCCGCTCTGTCATACAGATTTCCGCCTCGCGCCTTGCGCCGCCGATTCCAAAATATGCCGCGGCTCTCCCCGCATGAATGCCATGCTCCAAAATAAAAGACGGGTCTTCCTCATGAAAACTCAGCACTGCTCCAAGCGCCGCCGCCTCCTCCATCGCTTCAAGCGCAACCGCCTCTTCCAGCAGCGCAATCCCATCGTCCGTAAATCCCGCCGCCCCGGCTTCCAGCAGTTTCCGCATATCCGTCAATTCTTTTCCACGCAGTCCCTTTGTTATAGCGCAGCAGCTCTCCACATGAATCCCCGTCTTTTTTCCTTTCTCCAACACATACGAAAGCGTTTCTTCATTGTCCACCGCAGGTTTTGTATTTGCCATCAGCACTACCGTCGTAAAACCGCCCTTTGCCGCCGCCCGGCTTCCGCTCTCAATATCTTCTTTATAGGTAAAGCCCGGGTCCCGGAAATGCACATGCACATCTATCAATCCCGGTGCGGCAACCAGTCCCCGGGCATCGTATGTTTCCACACGAAAACCGCGCATGATACTTTCCCACTCCGCTGCACTGCCGATTCTGCATATTCTGCCTTTCTCCGTCAGAATATCCTGTCTCCCTTCCCGGCCCGTACGGGGATCTATCATAAATGCATCTTTGACCAGAATCATCTCTTTTCTCCTTCGCCTTCCTCTGCCTTCCCTTTATTATATAAAAAGCATTATGTAAAGACAACTGTCTTATCCAGCTTCTTTAGTCTGACTGCCACGTAAGGATACGACGGGCTCTCTTTTTTTGTTTCTCCCGCAGAAGGTCCTAAAAGATTCGTATGAATATATACGGCATTTTCCGTCTCATACAATTCCGTAACAGAGATGCTGTACCCTCCCGTAGGCTGTTTTCCATAACCCACACAAATATACATATCATTTTCATCCGTAAACGTTAGTTTAAAACTGCTTTCCTTTTTCTCACTGATGATATCCTGCAGTTCTTCCGGAATCTGTTCTTCAGACATCACCGTAAATTTCAGATCCTGTAGTTTCTCTGTCTTATCCTGTGTTTCACCGCATCCCATGATTCCAAGTACCAGAAATGCCAGCGCCGCCACCTGTATGATCTTTTTCCACATTTTCACACATCCGTCTGCTTTTTCTATCCAATATACGGCATTTCTGCCAAAATTATGACTGGTTTTACATGCCTTGTGCCTTTATAAAAATACAAATTATTTATTTTGTATTTTTATAACCTGGAATCCGTTGCACATCAAAGCCCCCTTGGATATAATAAATCATATGTACGGAAATTTTTTATTTTATATTTCCGGACCAAGGAGGTATTTACATGATTCGTTTTCTTTTAACATCAGGCTTTGTTATTCTCTTTTTAATACTCAGCATTCCGCTGCTGATTATAGAATGGATCATCGGAAAATATAATCCCGCTCTCAAAGACAGGAGCTGTCAGGCTGTCATCCAATGGGCCTTTGGACGCTGCGCATCCCTTGCAGGCGTACAGGTAGACTATATTGGCACGGAAAATATCCCCGCGGAAGGTTCTTTTCTCTATGTCAGCAATCATAGAAGCTATTTTGATATCGTCCTTACGTATCTTCGTTTTCCTCGCCCTACCGGATATGTTGCCAAAGTTGAGATGGTTAAAATCCCTCTTTTATCCACATGGATGAGCAATATCCACTGTCTTTTTCTGGACAGAAAAAATATAAAAGAAGGTATGAAAGCAATTATCAAGGGTATTGACGAGATCAAATCCGGCATTTCCATCTGCATTTTTCCGGAAGGAACAAGAGGTACCAATCCGGACGAACTTCTTCCCTTCCGTGAGGGAAGCTTCCGCATGGCAGAAAAGGCAAAGTGCCCTATCATCCCCATCAGCATCTGCAATACCGGCGCTATCTGGGAGGATCACCTGCCTTTTATGAAAAAATCCCATGTCATCATTGAATTTGGAAAACCAATTCTTTTGGAAGATCTGTCCAAAGAAGAACGGAAGTTTTTAGGAGACTATGTGCGCAGGAAAATTCTTAACATGTATATTAAGAATAGAGCCTCTCTTTAACTGTTTCCTCTAATCGCTTCCACAATTTTGGAAAACTGCATACTATGGGACGCCTTGATCAGCACAGTCATCTCGCCGGTAAATAATTTTCCGTTTTCTATTCTCTCCAACATTGTATCCAATGTCTCATAATACTGGACAAATGTATTATTTATTGTCCTTTCTTTCGCCTTGCAACCGCCCTGATACATATACCGTGCAAGTCTGCCTACGCAGATCAGCCCGGTTATTTTTTTATTAACCGCATAAGCGCCAATTTCTCTGTGAAATCTTACTTCATTCTCTCCCAGCTCACCCATGTCTCCCAAAATTGCCACAGTACACCCACCGGCAGAACCCAGCATATCCAGCGCTGCGCGCATAGATACCGGATTGGCGTTATAGCAGTCGTCGATCAGCGTAAACCTGCCGCATCTGAGAATATTGCTCCGGCCTCCTACCGGCATAATACTGGCGATTCCTTCTGCAATCTCTTCCGGCGACATGCCATACTGCTCACCGACCGCGGTAGCCGCCAGCGCATTCCGTACCATATGTTCTCCGGCCAGATGAACTGCCGCATGAAAACTAACGCCTTCCTGTTTATGGATTACTATGTCGCTGCCAAGCAGCCCTCTGCTTTTCACAATCTCCGCATAATAATCATTCTGACGGCCCATGCCAAACCGGACAGGTTTTTTATGTTTTACGCGCTCTATCGTCTGCAGCATGTCGTCATCTCCGTTGACATACACCGTGCCGTTTTTACTCAGATAGTCAAAAATCTCTGATTTTGCCCGCAGTACGCCCTCTCTGGATTTCAAAAATTCCAGATGGCATTCTCCAATATTGGTTATGACGCACGTATCAGGTTTTACCATTTTACTGAGACGGTGCATCTCCCCAAAATGGTTAATGCCCATTTCCAATACGGCAATCTCATGCTCCTTTCGTATACGCAGCAGCGAAAGAGGCACCCCCACTTCATTGTTAAAATTACCCTCTGTCTTCAGCACATGGTACTTTTGAGACAATACCCCCGCGATAAACTCTTTCGTACTTGTTTTTCCCACGCTTCCCGTAATCCCAATAACAGGAATCCGCAGCGTACTCCGGTAATACTCCGCCACATCTTTCAGAGCCTGAAAAGAGTCCTGTACGACAATAAAATTTCCTTCCGCCCCTTCCGGAATATATTCGCAAATAATACAGGATGCCCCTTTTTCAATGACTTCCGGTATAAATCTGTGTCCGTCTACACGCTCTCCTTTTGTGGCGATAAAGCAATAATCCCGCTCTGCCTGACGGGAGTCCAGTACAACTCCCTGTACCTCTTTCTTTCTGTCGGCTTCCTTTCCTCTATATGTACCATGACATGACCGTATGATCTGTTCCAGTGTCATATTTTCCATACAATTACTTCCTTACCATTACTTCTCATATTTTCTCAGCGATACCGCAATTAAATGTTCGCATAAAGTCGCATAATCCATCCCCTCTGCCTGTGCCTCCTGGGGTAACAGTGACGTGGGTGTCATGCCTGGCAGCGTATTGGCTTCCAGACAATATATTTCTTCTTTATCGTCCATCATAAAGTCCATACGCGCATATGTCTTCAGGCGCAGCGCCTGAAATACGGCTTCGGCAGCCGCACGCATCTTTCTTTCCACCTTCTCTGGGATCTCAGCAGGACACGTTTCCACGGCGCTGCCTGGCTGGTATTTATTTTTATAGTCATAAAACCCTTCAAGAGGCGCTATCTCAATGACTGGCAGCGCTCTTCCCTCGATCACGCCTACGGAAAATTCCCGTCCTTTGATATACTGCTCTATCAGTATTTCCCCTTCATAGGTAAAAGCTTCTCTCTTTGCCGCCTCATACTCTTTTGCATCCTGACATATGTATACACCCACGCTGGAACCTCCGCTGCACACCTTTACCACACAGGGATACACAACTTCCTTTGGCTCTGTTTCACCGGCTTTCAGTGAAAAACTGCGCGGTGTCGGAATATCGTTTTGAAAAAACAGTTCCTTTGCCAGCGCTTTATCCATAGCAAGCGCGCTGCTCACATAGTCTGTTCCTGTATACCGAATGCCCAGTAGATCAAACGCCGCCTGAATCTTTCCGTTTTCACCATTCTCCCCATGAAGCGCCATAAACACAATGTCTGCCTGCTGGCAAATCCCAATTACATTGGGGCCGAAAAAGTTCTTTTCCCCATCCGGCCGCATGGCTTTGATCTGCTGCGTATCCGGTCTGGCAGCATTGATCGTTCCCATATCCGCTGCCCAGTCTTTCCGCACAGAAAATATATCCTCGCATCCATCCCCTTCATAACCCAGATATACGTCCAAAAGCACTGCTTGATGTCCTCTGCTGCAAAGCGCTTTGTAAATCATTGCTCCGGAACAAAGGGATACATCCCTTTCCATACTGATTCCCCCTGCCAACACCACAATTTTCATACACTCTCCTCCTGTTTTCCCTGTTATTGATTGCTAAGCAGCTCACTTAACATAAAAATAAACGACGCATTCTGCACCGGGTCTTCCATAATATCTCCGCTTTCTATCGTCTGGCCTTCCCAATAGGATACATGGCACACACTCTCCGGATTGCGGCCCATCAGATAATGAAAGTGGTTTTCAATCACTCTGTTATATTCATGGTTGGTAATCACATGGTTTACGACACAGATACGCAGCATTTCTCCCAATAAAGTCTCTCTGTCTGCCTCCCCGTCTCCGGCATACACAAAAAAGCTGTCTGTCTTGGACTTTTCCGCGATCTCCTCTGCCTCCTGCATTATTTTTTTAATGATGACATCGCATAAATCCACATCCACCTGGCTCCTGGTATTCATATAAGTTACCCCGCCGAAAAACTCCGGTTCCGATAACCTCCCTGTCTTCTCCGCGCTGTTTCTCAAATACTCCTCTGCCGGACTAAGATATTGTCTGCTGCCCGTAACTCTGTATAACTCAGATGCTGCAAGCACAACCAGGTCGTCCGGCACAGCCAGATCTTTGCTGACATTCTTCCAGGCCGCTTCCGCAGCTTTTTGACATTCACCGGCAAACGATGCATCCATATTTTTAGTCAGATATGCATACTTCGAGAGTACCGCTGCCCGGTAGCAGCAGGATATGCCGCTGCCCTCAGAATCTGCCTGTGCCCGGCGAAGCAGCCACTCCGCCTCATATCGACATTCGTCCAAGATATCCGGCACCCCATTGCCGCTTTCCGGGATTCCCATATCGTCCGTATACACGCCCGGAAACATCTCATAGGAAAATAAAAGTTTATACATACACTGGCATACATCGATTTCTTTCTTCTCTCCCGTTCCCTTTATGTTCCAGCCGGCTCCTTCTCCGGCGGCGCTTCTCAGAGCATACAATTTCTCACAGGAACGTTTGAAAAGAGAATAATAAAGATTGTCATGAATTACAAAAGGATACGATTCTCCGTAAGTATCTATCTGTACATAGTAATTACCGGGCTCTTTCAAGCCGGAAAAATCCCCGTAATAATTATATTCTCCCGGCGATTCAACAGTTCCTCTGTTTTTTACTTTTCCGGTGTATACCGTCTCCCGGCTTTCCGCGTCCCGTATCTCAAAAGTCTCCGGTATTTCCTCTCCCCTGAAAATCACGATCTTCTCACTGTCAGGCTCATATCCGAGACAGTCTACAAATACATTCGGGCCCACTGTCGGCACTTCATAAGAAGCCTCTGTCTCTCCTTCGGGCATCACAAGGCCATGATCTCCCGTTCCAAGCGCATAATCTGCTCCCCTGCTGCTACAGCCGGATAAAAGCAGCCCTATGCACAGGCATACTGTAATCATTCGATTGGATCTGTGTTTCTTACCATTATATTTCATTGTTATAGTATACTATTTTTCCCCATTTTGGTAAAGAGAGCAAATATGCACAAACGAGGAATTATGCAGTTCATACCACCAGCCCGCCGCGTTCGTTTTGATACACAATTTCACCATTTATGATGGTCATCAGCGTATTCGTAAATACCTCCATCGGATTGCCGTCAAAAATAGCAATGTCCGCATCCTTACCTTCCTCCAGGCTTCCCACGCGGCTGTCAACATTACAAATCCGCGCCGCGTTAACCGTGATCGCACGCAGACCCTCCATCAAAGGCAGTCCGGCCTTCACAGCAAACCCCGCGCAGACAGGCAGTGACGTTATGATAGAAACAGGATGGTCGGTAGTAATCGCTGTGAGGATGCCATGCGCGTGCAGAATCCCCGCCGTTTTAAAAGCTACATTCTGCACCTCTATCTTACTGCGGCTGGCCAGATCAGGCCCTACAATAGCCGGGAAACCCGATTCTCTTATCTCGTCTGCGATCAAATGTCCCTCACTGCAGTGATCCAGCGTCATGGAAAGACCAAATTCCCTGGCAATACGAATTGCCGTAAAAATATCATCCACCCTGTGCACATGCGCCTTCAATGGAATCTTTCCTTCCAGAACGGACAGCCAGGCTTCATAGTGGAAGTCCGCTTTAAAATCTTCTCTGCCTTTTTCCTTTTCTTTCCGATAGGCAGCCGCCTTCGTCAATTCCTCCCGCAGCATTGCCGCAATCGCCATACGTGTGGAAGGTGACTTTTCCTGACCGCCATAATTGACCTTGGGATTTTCTCCAAACGCCACTTTCATGGCCGCGGGCGCCAGCACAACCAGATCGTCAATTCTTCTGCCCTTTGTTTTTACAAAAGCAAACTGCCCGCCTACTACATTAGAGCTGCCAGGTCCTATCATCGCTGATGTAATCCCCGCCCGCACCGCATCGTCAAACGCTGCGTCCATGCTGTTAATCGCATCAATGGCGCGGAGTTGTGGCGTAATCGGATCCACTGTCTCATTACAGTCGTCTCCTTCCTTCCCTTTTTTTTCCTCCGTAATACCCATATGACAGTGCGCTTCAATGATTCCCGGCAAAACCCAGTTGCCCCCTGCATCAATATAAATATCTTTTTGCCGCTCTTCCTTTGTGCGTTCCCTCTCACGGCACACATCTTCATAGGAAAACCCGCACCCTATGCGCACTATTTTTCCATCTTCGACCGCAACACAACCATTTTCCAGCTTTTCCGGCAGGCCTGCGGCCATCGGATACACAGTTCCGTTTGCAATAAAAAGCATACTATCACCTCTTTCTGTCAGTGAAGTAGTATGCTTCTTTTTTACCATATTATTCTTTTCTCCGAAACAAAGCTTCCTTTTCTTTTCTTGTATAGTGTTTCACTTCATATTCCCGGCGCATAGCCTCTTCTTTTGTGGAAAAGGACTCACAATATACCAGCTTTACCGGTGTACGGCTTTTTGTATACTTAGCGCCTTTCCCGGCATTGTGAACCTGTATTCTCTTCTGCAGGTCATTCGTCCATCCGGTATACAGAGTCCCGTCGCTGCATTCCACTATATACGTATAGCATTCCATTGTTTCCTCCTGAAGCGTTAAGTGCTTCATTCAGACCGATTGGGAAGTTCTGCTTCAGACTTTTTCCTTATGCCTGTCTCTATTCCAGACAGCTCAGAGGATTGACAGGCGCGCCGTCTTTCGTCAGTTTGAAATAGACATTCGGTCCTTCCACACTATAATATTTCGTAGGTTCCGCCACTGCCCCAATCACATCACCGGAGCTGACCACATCCCCCTGTAATACCATAATATCCTTTAACTGTCCGTAGGTCAATTCATAACCGCTTCCAATGTCAATAGTAACTGCATGTCCGATCTCCGCATCTTCAAATACCGACAATACCTTCCCGTCCGCAGAAGCCGTTATATTTTCGCCTTCCGAAGCTGCAATCACAATAGCGGGATTATACTTATACTGCTGCAGCGTAGGGAAATAAACTGTCTTATCCATACTGTAATTGATCAGCACATTGCCTGCTACCGGCCAGGCAAGATTGTCCTTTTCATGAAAAGACAAAGCTTTCGCCACATCCGTGGAAGCTGTCTTAGCCGCTTCTTCTTCCATGACAGCGCTTTGCGCACCTTCTTCATCCGTGCTTTCCACATTTAAACCGTTTGTCAGTTCTGCATCTTCCATACCCTCGCTGGCAATGTCCTTATTTGCAGTCTCGGTCTCTGGATTCTCAGTTTCCGTTCCCTCCTCCTCTCTGGTGCTGTCCCATGCGTTCGTCACATCACCGGAGGAAGCTTCCTGGAAGTTTGGGTCGTAATCCAGATCATCGCTTTGTGATGCGTCTTCTTCCATTGCCTTGGCAATTTCTTTTGTTTTATCTTCGGTCTTTTGCTCCAAAGCGCTCATATCCACTACATAACCGTCTTTTTCTGCCTCATTTTTTTCTTTTACATAAAAACCGGTCATAGTCAAAGCAGTCAGGACAAATACCGAAGAAACCAACATAATAATTCTTTCTTTTCTCATTGTGGAACGATTTCTTCTCATGCTTATCACCTCACCCCTAGTCTTACCACTTCCGGTTTCTTTATTCAATTTTTTATAATTTCACAGGATGGAAAAAAATAACGCAGTATTTCCCTGTAATCTTTTCCATTCGCCGCCATATAATTTGCCGTGTAAAGGCTTACGCCCAATCCATGCCCTTCTCCCTTCGTTACAATACACAGCTCCTGTCCCTTCTCTTCAATTGAAAAAAAAGCAGATGCCAATCCCAATTCTTTCCGAAAGTATTCCCCCAAAACCGTTTTTTCATTCCATGCAACTTCCGTCACATATCCTGCACTGTCTTTTGTGTAATGGATTTCCTTCCATGAAATTTTTTCATTTGTTTCAAATATCCGCTGCAGCATCCGGTTCAACTGCTTCTCACTGACCGGATGCTCCTGTATGTAGTCCAGTGCAAATACATCCTCCTCACAGGCAACGGACTGTAAATAAGAAAATTGTCCGTCTTTTATTATTTCGTCTGAATTTCTTGTTTTCCCGGCGCTTAGCGGAAAAAAGGGTAATTCTACAGGAACACCCTGATAACAGCATATCTGCCCCCTTGTCTCCTCTACCGCCGTTTTAATTTTCTGAAACCGCTCTTCTCCGCCGCTCCCCCATTTCTCATAGATTTCTTCCACTGTCAGACTTTCCTGCAAAAGCGCCTCATACGGAATACGTCTACTTTCGTTTTCCAGCGCGACACACTCCGCATTGGTGCGCAAAACAACCGCCTGCGCCTTGCATGCCTCCGGCTCAAAATCTTCCGGTACGCTGACCGCCAGCGCACCGATCAAATACTCCTCCAGAGGAATCTCCTCCTCTCCCGCCAGACTTTCTTTCACCACCACGCAGCTGCTCTCATAAGCTTCTTCCTCCTCCTCTGTCAAAAACCTGCCTTGAATAATGAAATACAGGAGGGTCAGTCCTATTAAAAAAAGAACCGCCGGTGATTGCTTTCTTCCACCCAATGCAGTTCTTTTTTTATTGTTCTGTCTCATAAAAACCTCGTCAAAACAGCTCTCTGCTCTATTTTATGAGGTTTTCCCATACCTTTATTCTTTATTTTGCCATATCGACATGCTGAACCGTTCCTACACCGCCATTCTCATAGAGAAAGATGCCCGTACTGCGTATGATACCATTTGTCTGGTTATCCCGCAGAGAATTCAGAGAAAAATTGGTAGACTGATTCTGCAGACAGATAGCGCCGATTCCTTTTTCAGAAAGATGATACAACTGATCCTTTCCATTCTCGTCCTTCGTCCAAATTAACAGCTTCTCCCAAATCTTATCGTTTTCGTCGATCCAGCCATTGCCGTCGTCGTCATACTTCGCCAGATCGGCAAACCCGTTGCCTGTCTGCGGTCCGAACAATTCGGTTCCATCATTGATTTTTCCATCTTCATTTCTGTCCAGAGCCAGATATCCGCTGCCAGCGCCGAGCTGGGATATACGGTCCAGAATGCCGTCGCCGTCAATATCAAATAGAAATTTCTGATCGGATACCGAAGCAATGTTGCTGTCAAGATTGATCACAAGCGGATCGCATGTATTGACGCTGCGGTACATCATTTCATAAGTTTCCTCATATGTCTGCTGGAAGCTGCGGCTCATCTCCATCTCCAGATTAAAATCAATGGTCCGCCCGTCAGCGGTTACCACTTTCCCCGTCGTCTGAAAGGAAGTAGCCTCCTGCTCCATATATGTTTCACTGAATGTACTGGAAAAAACCGTAGTCGTTACGCCTGCATTCCTCACGGAAACATTGCTGTTTTCCGAAACGCTCCCGGACAGACTGTTCTTTTTGCGCGCCGGACCTGTAAAAAGCCCCATCAAATACTGGATGCACTGCTGTCTGATTCTGTCAAGGGCCTCCAATTCCTCCCTGTTGGAAATTCTTGTAATGCCGGTAGAATGAAATCTGTTGCGTAAAGAGAGCTGCTGCTCACCCCCGTTTCCTTTTCCGGCTTTCTTTCCTTCATCTTTGTCACTTCCTAAAAGCATCCCCTGGAAATTCAGATTTCCATTCCTTCTTTCCAGACTGCCAGTAAATCTCTGGCTCACAAACGCAGAAGTTTTTCTGGTGACAGAATGAAAACTTCTGGCGGAATCCATTCCTATTGCACTGGAACCAATTCGCAATCTTACCCCCATTCTCTGATATAAAAAATGGCATTTAATAAGGAACCTCCTGTTCCTTATCAAATACCATCCGTGGTCTATCAGTGTCATATATTTTATTCAGAAAAAACTGTTGGCCATACGTTTCCTTCTGTGCTTTATATATCGACACCGCCCGCAAAAACTTTAGACTCTATTGTAATTAATCAGACAGCCCTTCAAGACAATCTGTCTTTCTTCCTCTGTCATCTCACCCAGACGCAGTGTGAACGGCGACAATCCATTTCCCTTTACGACATAGGCCGTAATCTCACTCTGCGCTTTTGACACGGCTTTTCTGATACCCGGAATAAACAGATAGTCCAGTTGGTGGAACGGGAGCTCGCCGCTGTCGATCAGAAACGGAAGCATTCCCCAGTTGATCAGATTGGAACGATACCGTTTGGTGGCATACCCATTGGCAATGTTCGCCCAGCCGCCCAGTACTTTCTGGCAGGAGGCCGCCTGCTCCCTTGCCGAACCGTCTCCCGGCTTTACTGCAAAGATCGTGGAACCGAATCCCATATTGCCCGCCCCCGCATCCGGGAACTGCTTCTTCACAACATCCATGATTTCCTTTAATTCCGGCTTTGCTTCCAACGGGCATTTTCCCTCCGACACCGCCTTCTGCGCAATTTGAATATCCTTTGCAAGCTCTACATATTCCGGCGCTTTTCTGGACAATGTAAATTCCGCCAGTCCCAGAGGATTGGAGCGGTAAGAAGAGGTCTCCCCAGAAGGAATCAGCTCATCCGTCGTGGTGACCGGATCATGGATTTCCGCAGTTACGCGCAGCAGCAGGTTTTCCGGTAATTCCATCATCTCCGGCCAGTCTTTGATATTCGGTCCGAGCTGAATCTCTACGGAAGGGTCAGCCACTCCCCTGGAATCAAACACACGGTTTTTATATATTTGAGAATCAAAATAGTACCGGTAATGGTTCCATGTGCCTTCAAACTCTGTCGCCGGTGTCAGTACACCTTTATTGGCCGCCGTAGCGGCAATCGACCTGGCATCCATTAAGGCAACGGAAGAGATTTGACCGTTCTGCAGTTTGGACCCTTCTCTGTTCGGAAAGTTTCTGGTAGAATGCCTGATGCTGAACGCATTGTTTGCCGGTGTATCTCCCGCGCCAAAGCAGGGACCGCAGAACGCGGTTTTCAGCACTGCTCCTGTTTCCAAAATTGCCGCTGCACAGCCGTTTTTAATCAATTCCATATAAATTGGCATCGAAGCCGGATATACGCTCAACGTAAACCCGCCGGAACCGATATTGGAGCCTCGCAGAATATCCGCCGCCGCACAGATATTTTCAAATCCGCCGCCTGCACAGCCTGCTATAATACCCTGATCCACACAAAACTTACCGTCCCGGACCTTATCCTGCAAAGAGTACGCAACCGCGCCGCCCAGACTGACAAGCGCCTGTTTCTCCACATCCGCTATCACATCATATGGATTGCGCCGCACCTCGTCAACGGTATACGTATTGCTGGGATGAAACGGCATGGCGATCATAGGCTCAATTTTGTCAAGCTCCACCGTTACCAAACCGTCATAATAAGCCACCTCGCCGGGAGCAAGCTCTGCAAAATCCTCTTTTCTGCCATGAATCTCATAAAACTCACGGATTTTTTCATCCGTTATCCAGATAGACGACAGGCAGGTCGTTTCTGTCGTCATTACATCCACGCCGATACGGAAATCCGCACTTAGATTTGCAACGCCCGGACCGACAAATTCCATCACTTTATTATTGACATATCCGCTTTCAAACACAGCGCCGATGATGGCAAGCGCCACGTCCTGCGGACCCACGCCCTGCCTCGGTTCTCCTGTCAGATAGACGGCCACCACCTGCGGCATATTGATATCATATGTCTGGTTCAGAAGCTGTTTTACCAGCTCCGGCCCGCCTTCACCCATTGCCATTGTGCCGAGAGCCCCGTAACGGGTATGACTGTCGGAGCCGAGAATCATCTTCCCTCCGCCCGCCAGCATTTCCCTGGCATACTGATGGATGACAGCCTGGTGGGGCGGCACATAGACGCCGCCATACTTTTTGGCGCATGACAGGCCAAACATATGATCGTCCTCATTGATTGTACCGCCCACGGCACACAATGAATTATGACAGTTCGTCAGTACGTAAGGCATCGGAAACTTTTCCAGCCCTGACGCCCTTGCTGTCTGTATAATTCCCACAAACGTAATGTCATGCGAAGTCAGTTTGTCAAAGCGGATTTTCAGCTTTTCCATACTGCCCGACGTATTATGGGCTTTCAAAATCCCATACGCCATCGTCTGTCCGGCGGCTTCCTCTTTTGTAATGTCTCTGCCCGTCAGGCTGCGGATTTCCCCGCAGGCCTGAATGGAGTCTTCTACAATCTGTGTCCCGTTTATAAGGTAAGCGCCGCCCTCGGATAAACGTATCATCTTTCTGCCTCCTATAATTTTAAATCGTTCCTTTATAATACAACCTTATCCAAGTGCCATATTTCGTCCACATATTCCTGGATCGTACGGTCGGAAGTAAATTTCCCGGAACATGCTACATTTAAAATTGCGCTCTTGGCCCATCCCGCTTCATTACGGTACGCCTCTTCCACTTTCTTCTGCGCCTGCGCATATGCGCGGAAATCTTTCAAGATAAAATAAGTATCCGCCTTGGAAGTGCTCAATTTATTTAAGAGTGAATTGTACAGGTCTCTGAAAAGCTCGGGATTGTCGTGAGAAAATGTGCCGTTGATCAGCTGCATCAGCACTCTGCGGATATCCGGATCATTATTAAAAATCTCCATCGGATCATATCCGCCATAATTCTCATACTGAATCACTTCATCCGAACTCAGTCCGAAAATAAACGCATTTTCTTCTCCTACTTCTTCCACAATCTCCACATTGGCGCCGTCCATCGTCCCCAGGGTCAGCGCGCCGTTGAGCATAAACTTCATATTGCCTGTACCGGAAGCCTCTTTGCTGGCAGTGGAAATCTGTTCGGACACATCTGCCGCCGCAAAAATCCATTCCGCATTGGATACCCTGTAGTTCTCAATAAATACAACCTTTAACTTACCCTGGATATCCGGATCATTGTTTACCACATCCGCAACGGAAGTAATCAGCTTAATTGTCAGTTTTGCAATCTTATACCCGGCCGCCGCCTTTGCGCCAAAAATAAAGGTCCGCGGATAAAATTCCATCTCCGGATTATCTTTAATCTGATTATAAAGATACATGACATGGAGAATATTCAAAAGCTGCCTCTTGTATTCATGAAGTCTCTTCACCTGTACGTCAAAGATAGAGCGTGGATCTACATCAACGCCGTTATGCTCTTTAATATACGCGGCAAGGCGCACCTTATTGCGGTATTTAATATTCATAAACTCATGCTGCGCTTTTTTGTCCTCCGCATAGAGCGCCAGTTTGCTGATTGCCGGCAGGTTGGTGATCCATTCGTCGCCGACCTTCTCCGTCACCCATTTCGCAAGCAGCGGATTGCCGTGCAGCAGGAAACGCCGCTGCGTAATGCCGTTTGTCTTATTGTTAAATTTTTCAGGCATCATTTCATAGAAGTCACGAAGCTCCTGTTTCTTCAGGATCTCCGTATGCAGCCTTGCCACACCGTTAACCGAATATCCGGCAGCGATCGCCAAATGCGCCATCTTTACCTGGCCGTCATAAATAATCGCCATTTTGGCAATCTTGTTATTGTCGCCCGGATATTTTTTCTGGATCTCAATAATAAATCTGCGGTTAATCTCTTCAATAATCTGATAAATACGGGGAAGCAGTCTTGAGAACAACTCAATCGGCCACTTTTCCAGCGCTTCCGCCATAATCGTATGGTTCGTATAGGCGCATGTCTTCGTCGTAACGTCCCATGCTTCATCCCAGGTCAGATAGTATTCATCCATGAGCAGCCGCATCAATTCCGCAACCGCAACCGTCGGATGGGTATCGTTTAACTGGAATGTAGCCTTCTCGTAGAATTTACGCACGTCAGAATGGCTTCTCATATATTTCGATACGGCTTCCTGCACGGAAGCGGAAATAAAGAAATACTGTTGTTTCAGACGCAGTTCTTTTCCCGCATAATGGTTGTCGTTTGGATATAACACTTCTACAATATTTCTCGCCAGGTTTTCTTCTTCCACAGCCTTCTGGTAATCCCCTTTGTCAAAGGAATTAAGCTTGAAACTCTCGATCGCCTGTGCATCCCAGATACGGAGCGTATTTACATTGCCGTTGCCATAGCCGATAATTGGCAGGTCATACGGAATCGCCTGTACGGACTGATATCCTTCCTGCACAAAGTGCTGTCTGCCCTTTTCGTCAGTGCGCACCGTCACATAACCGCCGAATTTTACGACTTTGGCATATTCCGGCCGACGCAGTTCAAAAGGATTGCCGTCAACGAGCCAGTTGTCCGGCACCTCTACCTGATAGCCGTCCCTGATTTCCTGCTTGAACATGCCATAATGATAGCGAATGCCGCATCCGTACGCAGCATAGCCCAGCGTTGCAAGAGAATCCAGAAAACAAGCGGCCAGACGGCCCAGACCGCCATTGCCCAGAGCCGGATCAGGCTCCTGATCCTCAATCAAATTGATATCCACACCCAGTTCTTCCAACGCCTCTGCGGCATCCTGATATGCCTGCAGATTGATCATGTTATTCCCCAGAGCGCGTCCCATCAGAAATTCCATCGACATATAATAAACAATCTTTACGTCCTGCTTTTCATACGCCTTTTGGCTGTCCATCCAATGATCCACAATGGCGTCTTTGATGGCATAGGAAACCGCCTGGAATATTTGCTGCGGGGTCGCCTCCTCCATCGTCTTGCGATACAATGTTTTTACATTATACAATACACTGCGTTTAAACAATTCCTTGTCAAAACTCAATTTTTTCACTTGTTTCTTAAGCATGATGTTCTCCTCTTATTTCTCCTTTACTTCAGATGATTGCGAAACCATGTAACCGCTTCGCAATCATCCGTTTTTTCTTCATTATGCCAGTTTGCATAAATATTTGCAAGTATTGTATTTAACATTTTTCCACGCCAATGGTTACATTTTCCCCATTGATATCCCACGCTTTGCTGTGAACGGCCGCTCTGTCATACACAATTTCCTCTGCCAGAACCTTACCGCTGATTCCCTGCGCATTTTTGCGCACAATCGCTGCAATCTTTTCATTCCCCTGTAGTGTTACAATAATATGATCCATAACCTCAAAGCCTGCCTCTTTGCGCATCGTCTGAATTTTACTGATCACTTCATATACAAATCCTTCCTCGCGCAGCGCTTCAGACAACTTGGTGTCCAGCACTACCGTAATGCCGCCGTAACTTTCTGACACAAAGCCTTCCACCTGGGCTGCGTCAATCAGCAGATCTTCTTTTTCCAGTACCTCTTTTTTCCCATCCAGTGTTACGGTAAGCGTGCCTTTTTCATTGATCTCGTCCATGGCTTTATTGCCGTTTAAACCTGCCAGCACTTCCTTCAAAGCATTAATCTGCCTGCCAAAGCGTCTCCCCAGTGTCTTTAGCTGCGGCTTGAAAGTATAAGAGGTAAAGTCCCTTACATCCTGGGAATAAACGACTTCTTTTACATTCAGTTCGTCTTCTATAATTTCCTGATAGAAATCGGATAACTCTTCCTGCGCCTTCACATACATCCTGCCGATCGGCTGACGGTTTTTGATACCGGCAGTATTTCTCGCCGCCCGTCCCAGCACAACTGTCTCCAGCACGGATTCCATGTCCTCTTCCAGTTTTTTGTCAATTACAGACTCATCCGCTGCCGGAAAATCACATAAATGAATACTTTCCGGCGCCGACTGGTCTATACTTCTCACAAGATTCTGATAGATCTGCTCTGTCATAAAGGGGATCATCGGTGCGGCTGCCTTGGCAACCGTTACCAGCGCCGTATACAGGCTCATATAGGCATTGATCTTATCCTGCTCCATTCCTTTGGCCCAGAACCGCTCTCTCCCCCGCCTTACATACCAGTTGCTCATCTCATCCACAAAATCCTGCAGAGCCCTGGCTGCTTCCGGAATACGGTAATTTTCCAGATCGTAGTCAACCTCTTTCACAAGAGTATTCATCTTTGATAAAAGCCATTTATCCATCACCGGCAGTTTTTCATATTCCAGTTTATACTGTGTGGCGTCAAAGCCGTCAATATTGGCATACAACACAAAAAATGCATACGTATTCCACAGCGTACCCATAAACTTACGCTGCCCTTCCATTACCGCTTTGCCATGGAAACGGTTCGGAAGCCATGGTGCGGAATTGATATAAAAATACCAGCGGATAGCGTCTGCGCCATACTGTGCAAGCGCGTCAAAAGGATCTACCGCATTCCCCTTCGATTTACTCATCTTCTGACCGTTTTCATCCTGCACATGACCGAGGACAATCACATTTTCATAAGGCGCCTTGTTAAACAACAGGGTCGACTCCGCCAGCAGCGAATAAAACCAGCCCCTTGTCTGGTCCACTGCTTCAGAAATGAACTGCGCCGGGAACTGCTGCGCAAACAGCTCTTTGTTTTCAAACGGGTAATGATGCTGTGCAAACGGCATGGCGCCAGAATCAAACCAGCAGTCGATTACCTCTGGTACGCGATGCATTTCTCCGCCGCACTGCGGGCACTTCACTGTAATTTCATCAATATACGGCCGGTGAAGCTCTACCGTGCGCGCCTTTGGATTACCGCTCATCTGTTCCAGCTCTTCCCGGCTTCCGATGGCATGCATATGGCCGCATCCGCACTCCCATACATTCAGCGGCGTTCCCCAATACCGGTTACGGGAAATGCCCCAGTCCTGAATATTTTCCAGCCAGTCGCCAAAACGCCCCTTGCCGATCGACTCCGGTATCCAGTTGATCGTATTGTTATTGCGGATCAGGTCTTCGCGCACCGCTGTCATTTTGATAAACCAGGACTCCCGCGCATAATAGATCAGCGGCGTGTCACACCGCCAGCAGAACGGATAATCATGCTCAAATTTCGGCGCGTCAAACAATTTGCCTTCTTTGTCCAAATCTTTTAAAATATCCGGATCCGCGTCTTTGACAAACTTTCCTCCATAAGGAGTCTCCTCCGTCATATTGCCTCTGCCGTCTACAAACTGTACAAACGGAAGATCATATTTTCTGCCCACCTGTGCGTCGTCTTCCCCGAAAGCCGGTGCGATGTGGACGATTCCCGTACCGTCCGACATCGTTACATAACTGTCGCATGTCACATAATGTCCTTTTTTCCGCTGCTTTGCCGCAGCCTCCCCCGCACAGGCAAACAGAGGTTCATACTCTTTATATTCCAAATCTTTTCCCGTATACGTCTCCAAAACCTCGTAAGCCGCCCGTCCGTTTTCCGTATCCGCCAGCCTGCCGAGCACTTTATCCAGCAGCGCCTGCGCCATATAATAGGTATAACCGTCCGCCGCCTTCACTTTCACATAAGTCTCATCCGGATTTACGCAGAGCGCCACATTGGACGGCAGTGTCCACGGCGTCGTCGTCCACGCTAGGAAATACGCCTCTTCTCCGGCCACCCGGAAGCGTACGACCGCCGAGCGCTCTTTCACCGCCTTATACCCCTGTGCCACCTCATGCGAGGAAAGCGGCGTCCCGCACCGCGGACAGTAAGGTACAATTTTAAAGCCTTTGTATAGCAGTCCCTTCTTCCAGATCTCTTTTAAAGCCCACCACTCAGACTCAATATAATCATCGTGATAGGTCACATACGGATCATCCATATCGGCCCAAAATCCTACTGTACCGGAAAAATCCTCCCACATGCCCTTGTATTTCCATACGCTCTCCTTACATTTGGAAATAAACGGATCAAGGCCGTACTCTTCGATCTGCTCTTTGCCGTCCAGGCCCAGCAGTTTTTCCACTTCCAGCTCCACCGGCAGGCCATGGGTATCCCAGCCCGCCTTTCTCGGTACCATATACCCCTTCATTGTCCTGTAGCGGGGAATCATGTCTTTGATCACACGCGTCAGCACATGGCCGATGTGCGGCTTGCCGTTAGCAGTCGGCGGTCCGTCATAAAACGTATAGGTCTCACCCTCTTTCCGGCTTTCCATACTTTTTTTGAAAATATCATTTTCCCGCCAGAATTTTTCGATTTCTTTTTCTCTTTCAACAAAGTTTAAATCTGTCGATACCTTTTGGTACATCCATTTTCCCTCCATTTTTTAACTGCCGTTTCTTTTCCGAAAATGCTCCGCATTTCCGCCCGGTACAATACACCTGACTCGAGAAATCTTTCTGCGATTTCTCTCGTTTCTGCGACATGAGCCGGATGGAAATGGTTCCATTTCCATCGGAAACAGCGAACAGCCGCCGGCAAATAAATTTGCCGTTTCCTCTTCTCGTTTCCTTTCGAAAATGCTCCGCATTTCCGCCCGGCTCATTGTTAACGCAAAAAATCCATGTCCGTAAAAGGACATGGATAAAATCTCCGTGTTACCACCCGTTACGCATACTCCCGGCATTTGCGCATACGGCTATCTCCCTATGCTCATCCCGTTTTATATGGCTTCCCATAACGGAGGAATTCCGCCGCCATTTACTCTGCTGCAATCACCACGCATTTCAACGCCGGGACTCAGAAGTGATATTCAGCCATTTCCTACTGGTACCGGGTTCACACCATCCCCGGCTCTCTGGCACGTTTGGAAAATGCCTACTGTCTTCGTCATCGTCTTTCTCTTGTTGTATTATAAAGCCAGGATTTTGGCGATGTCAAGAGCAAATACAGTTTCTTTCTTCTATCAATCGTAGAAATGATTGTCTGCATACCAGTCCTATTGCGCATAAAAACCGCTCTACCGTATAACCGCAAATATCATTTCTGCCGCATAGGTCAAAAGCATCATAATTCCTCCCACCCGGGTAATCACCTTTCCTTTTTTTGAAAAGAGATACACTAAAATACTTATCCCGCTCAATATAAGCATATCATAGATCGATGCTGTATTGACCCCAATGGGATGAATTGCCGAAGAAATGCCTAGTATAAATAAAACATTAAATATGTTGGAACCGACGATATTTCCAACTGCAAGGCCGGCTTCTCCCTTTTTAGCCGCAACTACAGATGTAACCAGTTCCGGCAGCGACGTGCCCACGGCGACTATCGTAAGCCCTGTTAAAGTTTCCGACATCCCAAAAGCCTTTGCCACTGTCCTGGCTCCATAGATAACTGCCTGCCCGCCTCCAATAATCAAAGCTAAGCCCAATAAAATTAACACGACACACTTCCAGAGGGGAATTTTTTCTCCGAATTCCTCATTCCCTGCCTTTTTCTTCGCATCCGCTATGAGATAAAATAGATAGCCGCAAAAGAAAGCGAGTAAAACGACACCCGTGAATCTGCCCACGCTGCCTACAATTTCTTCCATTTCACATCGCAGAAACGCTCCGTCAAACAATACTCCGGCGCTGGTCAGCAATAACAGCAGCACAGTCGATACAATAGAAATAGGAAAATCTCTTTTTAAAATCACCTGATCTACCGGCACCGGATGGATAACCGCACAAATGCCCAATACGCCAAGCAGATTAAATGTATTGGAACCGGCCACATTACTTAATGCGATCTCATTTGCGCCCTGCAGCGCCGCCAAGGCGCTCACCGCCAATTCGGGCGCGCTTGTGCCCATCGCTACAATCGTCAGTCCAATAATGACTTTCGATATCTTAAAGTTTCCCGCAAGGGCGGAACTCCCATCTACAAAGAAATCAGCCCCTTTTATTAAAGAGATAAATCCCATCCCAAGCAATAATAAATGTAATCCTATCATACCTTTCCCTCCGCCAATATTATTTTTTACACGCAGCGTTCACGTAAATACCTCTTCCGGGTTTTGTGTTTCATATGGCCCGCTCCTGATACAGTTTGCCGGGGAATAAAAAAAGCGAGATTTTACTGCAATTCTATGCAGTAAAAGTCTCGCTTTTTATAATATGCTCCGAAGGGTCCTCCCCTTGTATTGACGAAACACACTACGCAGTTCGTATTAACCACGCAAGCTACTCCCTAATACCGATTATTAATATAGTAAATCATCTCCTGTTTGTCAAGATGAAGTTTCTCTTTCGATTTTCAGCAATGGGATTGATTTCTTTCCCCACTTCTTCTATGATAGAGGGAAAGCATGTAGGAGGTGCATTATGGACAGACAAAACCTGACCCTCATGACCGATCTGTACGAATTGACGATGATGCAGGGATATTTCCGACACAAAGACCAGAACGAAACCGTTATTTTCGACGTATTCTACCGCAACAATCCTTTAGACAGCGGCTACGCCATCTCTGCCGGTCTGGAACAAGTTATAAACTATATTAAAAATCTGCATTTTTCCAGGCAGGATATTGATTATCTCGCAAGTCTTGGTATTTTTGACAAAGACTTTCTGGATTATCTGGAAACGTTTCATTTCAGAGGCGATATCTATGCCATTCCGGAAGGCACTGTGATCTTCCCCCGAGAACCGCTGGTTAAAGTGATTGCCCCGATTATGGAAGCGCAGTTAGTGGAAACGGCTATTTTAACCATTCTCAACCACCAATGTCTGATTGCCACAAAAGCATCCCGTGTCTGCTACGCGGCAAGAGGAGACGGTATTATGGAATTCGGTCTGCGGCGGGCACAGGGACCCGATGCAGGTATTTACGGTGCGAGAGCGGCTGTGATCGGCGGTTGTACAGGTACAAGCAATGTCCTGGCCGGACAGCTTTTTGACATCCCTGTCAAAGGCACCCACGCCCATAGCTGGATTATGAGTTTTCCTGATGAATATACGGCATTTAAAACCTATGCGGACATGTACCCTTCCGCATGCATTCTGCTGGCAGACACCTATGATACGCTCAAATCCGGTGTACCCAACGCCATCCGCGTATTCCGGGAAATGAGGCAGGCCGGTATCCCTCTCACCTTTTACGGCATCCGTCTTGACAGCGGCGATCTCGCTTATCTGTCAAAAAAAGCACGTAAAATGCTGGATGCGGCAGGTTTCCCCGACGCTGTAATATCCGCTTCCAACGATCTGGATGAATTTCTGATCGACAGTTTAAAGGCACAGGGAGCCGCTATCACTTCCTGGGGAGTCGGCACAAATCTGATTACTTCCAAAGACTGTCCCTCTTTTGGCGGTGTATATAAACTGGCAGCAGTCATGAAAAAGGACGGCAGCTTCATTCCTAAAATAAAGCTGTCAGAAAATACGGAGAAAATTACAAATCCCGGCAACAAGACAATCTACCGTGTCTATGAAAAAGAAAGCGGTAAAATCAAAGCCGATTTGATTTGTCTCGTCGATGAAGCATACGCCGAAGACGAGCCCTTACTCCTGTTCGATCCCCACGCGCCTTGGAAAAAGACAAGGCTGGCGCCCGGCACTTACACGTTGCGCGAAATTATGGTTCCTGTATTCAGGAACGGCGAATGTATTTATGAAACACCGAAAACCATGGAGATCAGAGAATACTGCCAGAAAGAGCTAAACACCCTGTGGGACGAAACAAGACGGCTCGTAAACCCGCACAATGTCTATGTCGATCTTTCAAAGAAGTTATACGATATGAAAATCAGCCTGCTCGACCAGATGAGCCAATAAACAGCTTGTATTATAAAAATAAAAACTTTGGGCCGTTGTCTCCACCTGACAACGGCCCTATTTCATTACTATTTCTACCAACTTTGTCAGCCCTGCATCTGCCGCCCCAAAAATGCCGCCGCAGACAAGATCAGTTTCTTTTCCACTTCCCCCATCTTACTTTTGCTGTCGTCATTTAACAAAATGACTGCTCCAATCACATCCCCTTCACAGATAATCACTCCAATCGCTTCATGTACATATGCGCCGTCCTCTCCGTCAAAAATCTGTATGAAGTTCCGTTCTCCCCTGGAAGAGAGAAACGATTCACGTTTATCCAGCCGCTCTTCCAGTTCCTTGCTGATGGATTTGCCGATAGCATTTTTATACCCGCCTGAGGCCGCGATAAACTGGTCTCTGTCGGCAATGATCGCCGCATGCCCCGACACCTGGGCCAGACTTTCTGCATATTGTTTTGCAAACGTATTCATCTCACCGATTGGCGAATACTTTTTTAATATAATTTCTCCCTCTCTGTCAGTAAAAATTTCCAGCGGATCGCTCTCCCGGATGCGAAGCGTCCTCCTGATCTCCTTCGGTATCACAATGCGTCCCAAATCATCTATTCTTCTAACAATTCCCGTTGCTTTCATAGTTATGCTTCCTCCATTGACTCTGTCTTTCTTGCAAATACTTTGTGGTACTATTATTTGTAAGTGGAGGTTTTTTATACCTGCTATATTTTCAGAAAGCATCCCACTGCTATTGAACTGCGCTATGAGATCACACTGCCGTTCATCAGCTTCATCTCCATCTGCAGCCATTCTGTTTCCGACATTTTCATTACATTTTTCACACGCTGGCTTACAATCACAGGATCGTAGGGTTTGGTAATCACATCCACAGCCCCGTATTCCAATGCTTTTATCTCGTTTTCACGCTCTTCACTGGCAGTAATGACAATAATCGGTATATGCGAAAAAACAGAATTTCCCTGTAATTTTTGAATCAGCTCAAATCCGTCCATCTCCGGCATAAAAATATCCGTTATAATAATACTGATATTTCTTACCGACTCGTTTAATATTTCTAAGGCTTCCCGCCCATTTCCCGCCTCAAAATAACGGTACGAGCTCCCAAGCGCATCCCGCAGGGAACAACGCAGCATCCGCACATCATCCACAAGCAAAATGCCTTTTTTGTATACATTCTCCTTGTCAGTATGCAATGCTTCCTGCGCCATCAGCTTTTCATATTCTTCAATCATCAGAGGTTTTGCAAAATAATAGCCCTGTATCTTATCACAGCCCACATTCTGCAAAAATTCTAACTGTTCTCTTGTTTCGATTCCTTCCGCTACCGTGCTGATCTGTAATAGTCTTGCCATACGGACAATGCTGATCAGTATATTTCCTGCTCTCTGGGAAGAAGAGAGTTCTTCCATAAACTGCATATCAATTTTCAGCGTATCAATCGGCATCTCTTTCAACATATTTAAAGAAGAATAACCGCTTCCGAAATCATCCATCAAAAGCTCAAACCCACGCTCCTGCAGATTTGATACGAGCGTTATGAACTCTCTTGGCTTTTCGGTATATGCGCTTTCCGTAATTTCCAGCCGCAGTAGATTTTTCGGTATCTGGTATTTCTGCAAAAGCGCTTCAATGGCATTTCCGATCCCCGGATTATATAAATCCACCCTGGACACATTTACAGAAATTGGCACCGCACTGCCATTTCTCTGCATTCTTGCCAAAAGTTTGCATACTTCTTCCCATGTATATAGATCTAACTGCCTGATAAAGCCATTTTTTTCAAAAAGAGGCACAAAAACGCTCGGTTTGATCACACCCATCTCAGGATGCTTCCAACGCACCAACGCCTCTGCACTGATTGGGCGCTCTGTACGCGCGTCATAAATCGGCTGCAGCATCACATAAAACTGTCTCTCTTCCAAAGCCTGTTCCATGTCTGCAATGATACGCTGTTCATTCCGGTAGCGCTCTGCCATTTCTACATTATAATAAGCATACCGTTCTCCGCGCTTTTTCTCAATATCCATCAATGAAAATTTGGCGCGGTCACACATGACGGAAACCGGCAGTTCAGTATCGTCGATTTTATAAATACCGCATTCCAAATTGAAATGACACTCCTTACGCAGCGTTTCCATCCGCTCTTCCACATACCGGAAAAAACGCACTTCTTCATTTCCCCTGACATTAGGAATGCAGCAGACAAAGTTATCGGCAATAATCCTTCCATATGTGCCTTTCACACCGATTCCTTCCCGCAATATTGCGGAAAATTCCAGAAGTATGATATCACCCTTTTCATTGCCGTAAAAATCATTCACTACCGTAAAGCCTTTGATGTTAAAATACATCATCACATACGGAATATCACTGTTTTTTAAGAGCATATCCTTCGTCCGGCCATAAAATGTCAGCGCAGTATACAACCCTGTAAAGGAATCCCTGTCATGGAACGCACGATTAATAACGCTTCCCGCCCTGTTTCTGAGCGCTTTGTCATAGTAAGGCTTGAGAATAAAGTCCTCCGCTCCTAAGGAAAGCGCCTTTTCGATCTGCCCATTCATTGCCGAAAGCGCGTTGACGACTACAGGGATATGCGCAGTCCCTCCGTTTTTTTTCACACGTTCCAAAAATTGAAAGCCATCTGTTTCCGGCAGTATAATATCAACAAAAATCAAATCGATATCGTTTCTTGTATCCAGTATATCCTGTGCCTTACGCCCGTCAGATGCTTCCAGGACTTCATACTCTCTGTCTTTATTTAATATTTTCCCGATCTTCTCTCTGTCTTCTTCCGAAGATGCAACGATCAAAATTGTTTTGCGTTCTCTCATAGATAGTTTTTCCTATGCACACCAATATGAAACATTTCCGTCTGTCCGGCAAGTTCGCCTGTAATTCTCTCCACACTTTCAAGCGCTTTGAAAATCTCTTTCATATTCCTTGCAAGCTCTGTCGTATTGTGCGCCACATTTCCTATGCCAACTGAATTCTGTTCCATCGTATCGGCAATGCCTTCATTCGATGTTACCACTTCCTGAATCGTTTCATTCATTAATCCTGTACTCTCTGATATTTTATCCATTATGCCCGAAACTTTTGTGGCGTCTTTTAAATATTGTACTCCTGTATTTTCCAGTTCGTCATAATCCGGCATTACCTTTTCATTCACGAATTCCAACAATCTCGATGCATTTTTAGACAATGCAGTCACACCGTTTACCGCGCTTGCTGAGATTGCCTGTATATTATTGGCGGTTTCCTTACTGCTGTCAGCCAGCATTCTGATTTCATCCGCCACTACGGCAAATCCCCTTCCTGCTTCTCCTGCTCTGGACGCTTCAATCGAAGCATTCAGCGCCAGTAGATTTGTCTGTGCCGCTATGCCCAGAATCTCATCCGTAAGATCGGCAATGCTCTCAATCTGCCGACTATCTTCCACGGACTGGACAAGCGCCTTATCGATCTCTGTAATCACTTCCGCCGCGGAACGTTTGCTCTCCACAGCCTGTGTCCGCAAATGGTCTGCCCGTTCCTTCATATCCTCTGCAAAGTGGAAACCATCTTCTACATCAGACGTTACATTCTGCACGGACTGCTTTGCCCCTTTTGCATGCTCAGTCAGAACGGAAGCGGTTGCCGTGACCTCCTCCATCCCCGCAGCCAGTTCTTCCATCGTACTGGAAGTATCGTCGGCCTCCTCCTGTGTCTTTTCCACCTGTTTAAACACATTTTTCTCAGCCTCTGCAATATGTAACGTACAAATCTGGATATTCTGAATCATATTTTCCAGTATTTCCAAAAACTGATTAATACCGGAAGTGAGCACGGCCGTTTCATCCTTTGTTCTCACCTTAATCCGTTTGCTCAAATCCATATTCTTTTCTTGTATGGATTGTATCATTTCCTGCAGCCGTTTCGTTGTCATATTGATCGGTCTGACAATCAGCAGATTGGCAATCAGATAGACCAATACGGTGGCAATCAGCATAAATGCCGTTGCAAAGGTAATCACCCGATTGCTGGCTGCCGTCGTTTCCAGCAGACTGGCATATCCCGTCTCAAATTCCTGATTTGTATATTCCTTCAATTGTGCAATGCATCCCTCCAGGTTACTGACTGACACACCTAATGTATTATTAATATAAATAATCGCCATTTCTTTTTTGCCGCCGGCGCTGTTTGATACAATACTGTCCACCGTATTCAAAAAAGCATTAACCTTATCCTCAAAATTTACAAATACAACCGCTATATCATCATCTGTAATGCCTGCTTTGTATTGTTCCATACTGGACAGCAGCTCTTCCTTTCCCGCATCAATCTGTTTCTCATAAGAACGCATGGAAGATTCCGCATTTGTCATTGCATGGCACAACGTTACACGATAAATCTCTTCATAATCTCTGTTAATGGTCTGAATCAGATTGAGATCCTGTACCTGCTTGTCCAGAAGGTTTGCACTTTCCTGATTAATCGTTTTTATGTTCACACTCAGAATCCGTAATGACAGCAGCGAAATTGCCACCAGTACTCCAATTACTGCCAAAAACTTAAACGCTATTTTTTTCATAATCTCCTCCATGGATCAACAGACTTGCATGCATGTACAGTCGTCCTGCAAAAGAAGGTTGAAAGATCTGCTTTCAACCCTGCCGCTGTCAGTCTTTCTTTGTTTCCATTTTAGTACAATACCAAACTGCTTTCAACCGCTTTTCGTATTTTAGCGCGGTTTCTGCCGGAAATAATTTGAGCCGTATTTTCAATATGCAAAAAGTTCCCTTTCCACAGCAGACCGCCGTCCGGGCACATCACACAGGAACCGTAAGAAGCTCTTTCATGTCCCGCAAAATGCCTTCGGTCAATGCCAAAAGCATTTCCCCGTCTTTTTCCACAAACCCGCATTTTTTGTAACGGTACTGCAGATACGGATCTCCTTTGGGACAAAATGTCATTTTTTTCCCATACCGCCGCAGCAGTTCCGGCAGGCGTTCGATCCCAATAGAAGCATTCTGTGTAAAAGTAAACGTCAGAACTTCATTTTTCCCCTGTACCTCCGACAGATACAATTCATGCGCCTGTTTCCTGATCAGCGCAATGCGGAGCAGATTTTCTGCGGACCTCGGTATTTCTCCGAAGCGGTCCATCAGCTCTTCCTTCATGTCCGCATATTCTGCGTCGTCCGCGATACCTGCAATCCGTTTATAAATATCCAGTTTCTGCACCTCGTTCATAATATAGGACGGCGGAATATAGGCGTCTACGTCCAGTTCCACTGTAGTAGGAAAGTCCGCCTCCGTCTCTTCTCCTTTCAAATGCTTCACCGCCTCGTTTAGCATTTTACAGTAAAGATCATACCCTACAGCTTCCATATGTCCATGCTGACGCCGGCCCAAAAGACTGCCGGCCCCTCTGATTTCCAAATCACGCATAGCTATCTTAAAACCGCTGCCAAGATCGGTAAATTCCCGGATTGCCTGCAGCCTCTTTTCCGCCACTTCTTTTAGCATCTTATCTTTGCGATACATCAAAAAAGCATACGCCGTACGGTTCGACCGCCCTACCCGTCCCCGCAGCTGGTAGAGCTGGGACAGCCCCATATGATCCGAATCATGGATAATCATTGTATTTACATTAGAAATATCCAGGCCGGTTTCTATAATCGTAGTGGAAACCAGAACATCGATCTGACCATCAATAAAATCATACATAATCTTTTCCAGTTCCCGTTCCTTCATCTGTCCATGCGCAAACGCCACCGTCGCTTCCGGCACCAGCCGGCTGAGAGCAGCCGCCATATCCGCTATCGTATTGACTCTGTTATATACATAATAAACCTGTCCCATTCTGGAAAGTTCTCTGACAATCGCCTCACGCACCATCTCTTCATTATATTCCATCACATACGTCTGTATTGGCACTCTTTCCCCTGGCGCTTCATCCAATACGCTCATATCGCGGATACCGACAAGACTCATATGAAGCGTGCGGGGAATTGGCGTTGCCGTCAACGTCAGAACATCGATGTTTTCTTTCAACTGCTTAATCTTTTCCTTATGAGTTACGCCAAAACGCTGTTCCTCGTCAATAATCAAAAGACCAAGATCTTTATAACAGATATCTGCGGATAACACCCTGTGTGTGCCAATGACAATGTCCACCAGCCCCTTTTTTAAGTCTTCCACTGTCTTTTTCTGTTCCCCGGCCGTACGGAATCTGGAAAGCAAATCTACCCGGACAGGAAAATCCTTCATGCGCTGCATAAATGTATTATAATGCTGTTGTGCCAGTATTGTGGTCGGCACCAGAAATACGACCTGTTTTCCACTTTGTACCGCTTTGAATGCTGCTCGGATAGCAATTTCCGTCTTGCCATATCCAACATCCCCGCAAATCAGGCGGTCCATAATTTTTCCGCTTTCCATATCTGCCTTAGTCGCATCTATGGCTGCCAGCTGGTCTTCCGTTTCCTCAAACGGAAACATCTCCTCGAATTCCTTTTGCCATATACTGTCTTTGTCAAAGCGAAAACCGGATTTCTGCTGCCGCGCAGCATACAATTCTACAAGGTCTTTTGCTATCTCCTCCACAGCGCTGCGTACCCGGCTCCTTGTACGATTCCATTCCTGCGTGCCCAGCTTGTTTAATTTCGGCGCTTTTGCATCTGCGGAAGCATACTTTTGAATGACATCAAATCCGGTGGCAAGAATATAAAGATTACCGCCGTCCCGATACTCAATCTTCATATAATCTTTCACTACATTTTCTATTTCTACTTTCTCAATTCCTTTATAAATGCCAAGCCCATGACTTTCATGCACTACATAATCCCCGACTTTCAGTTCCGTAAAATCGTTGATTTTCTGGCCTTCGTATCTTCTCTGCCGCTTCCGCTTCTTTCTCTGGTCTGTCCCAAATATATCACTCTCGGAGAGAATGACATACTTCAGCAGCGGGTACTCAAACCCTCTGCGCACATGCCCATAACAGGTCATAATTTCTCCGTCCGCCAATTCCCTTTCCGGATCCTCACTGTAAAACGCTGTCAGTTCCTGGTCAGCCAAATCTTTAGCCAGACGTTTCGCTCTTGTTCTGGAACCGGACAACAGCAGGACGCGGTATTTATTTTTCTTATAACGGCGCAGATCCTTTACCAGTGTTTCGAAACTGCTGTTATACGGCGCTGCCGATTTTGCCGTTACCGTATATGTGCCGCAAGGCGCAAGCAGTGTATTTTTCTGGTAAATAGTCGAAAGCTGCGCCGTGTGATACCCTTCCAGCCTGGCAGCTGCCTGCTCCACAGACATCAGCAGATCCATCTGCCCTGGCAGCACATATCCTTTCTCTGCCCTATGGAGCATACTCTCACGAAATTCCAGCTCTACCGCATCCGCATGCTCTTTTAAGCGCGCAGGCTCATCCAGTACAAACAGACTGGTATCCTGATCAAAAAAATCTAAAAAAGATACACAGTTGTTATAAAAATACCGCATATAGCTTTCCAGATTGACGAGACCACGACACTCTTCCATCTGTTCCTTCAGTTCCTTAACCTGCATTTTCAAGCGGTGCGCCTCTTCTGTGCGGAATTGCTCCCGCAACGCCTGTTCGGCCGCCGCCTCTTCCTTTTCAATGGCTGCAATCCCCTTTTCCACACAATCTTCAAAAAGCACGATTTCCGTAGCGGGATAGATATCCACGCCTGACAGATTTTCTATAGAGCGCTGGCTCAACACATCAAAACTGCGAACAGATTCCACCTCGTCTCCCCATAACTCGATTCGATAAGGATCTTTCTCTGTCAAATCAAAAATATCGATAATGCCCCCGCGAATCGCAAACTGTCCCGGCCCTTCCACCTGATACACCTTTTCATAGCCTGTCGCGGACAATGTTTCCGCAAGCGTCTGTTCGGACAACTGACCGCCTTTTTGTATCCGCACAATTCCCCTTTTTAGAACTTCCACAGGCGGCTGATATGCCATCAAGCTGTCAAATGTCGTTACCACAGTCATCGGAGCGCCTTCCAGAATACGGCGCAGTACCTTCATCCGCTCTATCGTCAACCGATTCCCATGCACGTCTGCCTGGTAAAAAATCAAGTCTTTGGCAGGATACAATACCGTGTTTCTGTCATAAAACTTATAGTCCTCATAGATTTCCTTCGCCCTGATATCACTGAAAGTAACGATGACCTTATTTTTAAAGCCATCGCTGATCCCATATACCATATGCATTTTCTGAGAATCCACACAACCGTTCAGACAGACCGTCTGACCAGGCCGATGCAGCAATTCCCGGATTTGAGGAAATTCGCCCATTTCCTCAAAGGGTTTTTTCAGTACTTTCACCTGCTATACCTCTTTTTTTGTTATATGCATTCATCGCCGCGTCCGTCTCGCCCCGCAGCATAAGGCGCACCGCTTCCTCTGCCAGTATTGCGCTGGCGGCAATTTCTTTTTCTTCTTTCGCTGTAAAATGCCCAAGTACATAATCCGCAAGATCATATTCTTTCGGTTTTTCACCCACACCTATTTTAATCCTCAGAAAAATATCATGTCCAAAATGGGAAATGATATTTTTTATTCCGTTATGTCCTCCTGCGCTGCCTTTTTTGCGGATGCGCAATTGTCCCACATCCATGCTGACATCATCGTATATTACAATCAGTTCCTTTTTTTCATCTATTTTATAATACGTCGACAACTCCCGCAGACTCTCTCCGCTCAAGTTCATATAGGTCTGCGGCTTTGCCAGAATTACTTTCTGCCCCTCAATATATCCCTTACCGATCACCGCTTTATGCTTTTTCTCCAAAACGGCAATTCCGTTTCTCTCTGCTATAACATCTATGACTGAAAATCCGGTATTATGTCTCGTATTCTCATACTGTTTTCCCGGATTTCCCAACCCCGCAATAATATACATCACAACGCCTTCCCTCATATTATATAGTAGTGCCCATTCACTTCTTCAGGGATTATCTCAGGATAATCTTTTATATCATAACAAAGGAGTTGTCAAAAGACAACTCCTTTTCCCCGGTGCCTACTCCATGCTTTTTTATTCCGCGCCGTCTGGTTCAGACAACGCGCGCTCGTAACTTTCCAAAATAATCTTTTGTATGCCTTCTCTAGTCTCTGAATTGATAGGATGGGCAATATCCCGATACTCCCCATCCGTGGCTTTCTTGCTTGGCATTGCAATGAAAAGCCCTTTCTCACCTTCAATCACCTTGATGTCATGAACTACGAATTCATCGTCAATCGTAATGGATACGATTGCTTTCATTTTACCTTCTTTTGTTATCTTACGAACTCGTACATCTGTAATTTTCACGCATCTTGACCTCCTAACACGATACTAGAACTTGTACCTCATATTCTTCTCGATTACGATCTTGATTCCATCTTCGCCTTTATAGCAGGAGTTGGCCGGTATAGTGTCGCGGCTCTCTACGATGCAGTTTTCAATATAAGTGTTATCTCCAATATAAACGTCATTTAAAATAATAGAATTTTTGATCGTGCAGTTATTGCCGATGAATGCACTCTTAAATACAACCGAATTTTCTATTGTTCCGTTTATGATACAACCGCTGGAAACCAGGCTGTTCTTTACGTTAGAACCTACATTGTACTTAGCTGGCGGCAAATCGTCTACTTTGGAATACACATCCGGGTATTCTTTGAAAAAATAATTGCGGACATCCGGTTTTAGAAAATCCATATTCGCACTGAAATAATCTTCTACTGAAGCAATATTTTTCCAGTAGCTTTTTATCTTGTAGCCATAGATCCGTTTCAAATTGCGATAACGGACCAAGACATCCTTCACAAAATCATATCTGTCTTCTTCGGCACATTTCTCAAGCAGTTCAATCAGCTGACGTCTTCTGATCACATAGATTCCGCAGGAAATCGTCTGGGACTTGGCCACAATTGGCTTCTCCTCATATTCCTCTATCCTGCTCTCTTCATTCATACGAATCGTTCCGTATCGTTCCAGCTCCGCGCCTGCTTCCATATCTCTGCAGACTACGGTAATATCAGCCTTTTTCTCAATGTGATACTCCAAAACCTTATTATAATCCATTTTGTAGATGCAGTCGCCACTTGCAATGATCACATACGGCTCATGGCTGCTCTTTAAAAAATCAATATTTTGATAAATTGCATCCGCCGTTCCTCTATACCATGAACTATGGTCTGCTGTCACAACAGGCGTAAATACAAAGACACCTCCCTGCTTCCTTCCAAAATCCCACCATTTGGAAGAGCTTAAATGGTCGTTTAAACTTCTCGCATTGTACTGGGTCAGCACCGCCACCTTCTGTATATGGGAATTGGACATATTGCTCAATGCAAAATCAATGCTTCTGTAACTGCCCGCAATAGGCATTGCTGCAACTGCCCGCTTCTTAGATAACTCTTTCATACGGTGGTTATTGCCGCCCGCCAATACGATTCCGATTGCCCTCATGACTCATCACCTGCCTTAATCATTGTTTTTCCGCTTGCCAGATATCCGTTTTCATAATCTTTCTGACTTGTCTTTCCAAATACAACGGAATTTTTTCCAATCGAAACATGATCCGGTATTACACTCTTTTCCCCGACTGTTACAATACCATGATTATAAATATGAGGATCAGACTCATTCTCAGCCTCTTCTCCCACACCCAGCTTCACGTTGTTTCCGATCATGACATCTTCTGCAATAATCGCCTTATTCAATTCACAGCCGTTTCCAATCTCTGTGCGGTTCATTATGATCGAATCGCGCACCACCGTTCCCTCGCCAATCGTAATGCCGCAGCCAATCACCGAGTTATACACTTTTCCAAGCACTGTAGTCCCTTCCCCGATAATGCTCTTTTCCACAACGCTGTCAGACGCTATGTATTGCGGCGGAAGAATCTCGCTGCGTGTATAAATTTTCCAGTATTCTTCATACAGGTTAAATTCCGGAATGATATCAATCAGTTCCATATTGGCTTCCCAATAAGAATTTAACGTCCCCACATCCTTCCAATAGCCGTTAAATTCATACGCATAAAGCGGCGCGCCCTTTTTATGGCAATAGGGAATTACGTGTTTGCCAAAATCAAGCGCCGGCTGTTCAGCCATAGTAATCAGCGCTTCCTTCAGTGTCTTCCAGTTAAAAATATAGATGCCCATCGATGCCAGATTGCTTCTCGGATGCTCCGGTTTCTCTTCAAAGTCTTCTATTTTTTTATTTTCATCCGTAATTACGATGCCAAACCGCTTTGCCTCTTCCATCGGCACAGGCATTGCCGCAATGGTAACCTCTGCTCCGTTTGCCTTATGAAAGTCCAGCATCACTTCATAATCCATTTTATAAATATGGTCCCCGGAAAGAATCAATACATATTCCGGATGATAGCTTTCCATATAATCAATATTCTGATAGATCGCGTTGGCCGTTCCGGTATACCATTCGCTGTTTTTGCTTTTCTCATATGGCGGAAGAATCGAAACACCGCCGATGTTACGGTCCAGATCCCACGGAATGCCGATACCAATATGAGAATTCAGGCGAAGCGGCTGATACTGCGTCAATACGCCAACCGTATCTACACCCGAATTAATGCAATTGCTGAGTGGAAAGTCAATTATTCTGTATTTCCCTCCAAACGCCACAGCCGGTTTCGCCACTTTGGAAGTCAGCACGCCCAGCCTGCTGCCCTGGCCGCCTGCCAAAAGCATAGCGATCATTTCTTTTTTATACATATTTTCACTCCTTACAACCCTTTCAATTTCTTATTTTATCTTAGTACCAATATACCACAATCCTAAGCAAAAGTGAATTGTTTTTACAAATTATTTATCTTTTTTTGTCAGATTTATGTATATTTTTTACAATATTTATCTTTGTTATAAAATTTTTTCTGTATTTTTTGACCGTTTTTTTCCTTTATTCTTTCCGCATATGCAATTCAATTTATACAAATTTTATGTCGTCTTCCTTTTTTTGCAAAAAACCTGCAAATAAAAAGAATGATTTGTCTTTTCTTTTCCGCATGCGTATAATATTATGTATAAATAACATTATAATAATTAAGGCGAGGACACACTATGTATCAAATTGATTTCGATCATCCCATTCATATACATTTTATCGGTATCGGCGGTATCAGCATGAGCGGTCTGGCCGAAATTCTGCTGGCAGAGGGTTTTACCATATCAGGTTCCGACATGAAACATTCTGCCCTCACAGACATGCTCGAGCACAAGGGCGTTTCCATTTTTTACAGGCACGCAGCGTCTAATCTCACTGACGATATTGATCTGGCCGTCTATACCGCCGCAATCCGACAGGATAATCCTGAATTTGCCGCTCTGGCGGAAAAAGGGATTCCCTCTTTGTCCAGGGCGCAGCTTCTCGGACAGATGATGCGCAATTATAAAATACCGGTTGCCATCAGCGGCACGCACGGGAAAACGACTACCACTTCCATGGTTTCCGAAATACTGTTGAAAGCCGGTGTAGATCCGACACTCTCTATTGGTGGTATTCTGCAGTCAATCGGCGGCAATATCCGTGTAGGAAAATCCGATTATTTTGTCACTGAAGCCTGCGAATATACAAACAGCTTTCTCAGTTTTTTCCCTAAAATCGGCATTATACTTAATGTAGAAGAAGATCACATGGATTTCTTTCACGATATTTACGAAATCCGTGAATCTTTTCATAAATTTGCTTCTCTTCTGCCGAACGATGGACTTTTAATTATCAACGGAGGCATCCCGGGCCTGGATACGATTACGCACGGTCTGAATTGCCGCATCCTAACCTATGGTGCGGATCCATCTTTTGATTATTCCTACGCAGACCTCTCCTTTGATGATATGGCATGTCCTTCTTTTGTGTTGTGTGACAAGGCCGGCCGTTGTGACACTGTTACCCTGACTGTGCCCGGTGAACACAATGTATTGAACGCGCTCGCCGCGATTGCCCTGTCCGACGCGCTTTCCATATCCCGTCAGACGGCAGTTGACGCGCTCGCTGCTTTCCACGGCACCGACAGGCGTTTTGAGGTCAAAGGGCAGATCGGCGGCGTTACCATTATTGATGATTATGCGCATCATCCCACAGAAATTACCGCTACTCTCCGCGCGGCGGCAAATTATCCTCACAAAACACTGTGGTGTGTCTTTCAGCCCCATACGTATACACGCACAAAAGCATTCCTTGCAGACTTTGCCAAAGCGCTTTCTCTCGCTGACAAAGTTGTACTTGCAGACATTTATGCCGCCCGCGAAAAAGACACGCTCGGTATCAGCTCCCGTACACTGCAGGAGGAACTGCTCGCGGCAGGAAAAGAATGCTTTTATTTCCCCTCTTTCAACGAAATTGAAAATTTTTTGCTGGAAAATTGCAGCGATGGTGATTTGTTGATAACTATGGGAGCGGGAGATATCGTAAAAATAGGGGAGAACCTGCTTGGTATTTAGTTATCCACAATATCCACATTTCCGGCGTCCGTTTTGCGTTTGGGAAATGTGGATATTTTTGAACCTCCTCATTTTGTATCTATGCTTGTTTTTTCCTGATTTTTACTATTATATGAGAACTGACTGCGCAAATATACGTCTTTCCAATCCACAGTATCCACACTGTCCACAATTGCCAAAAATCCAGTGTTTACAAGGCCTGCGGCAAAATTTAATGTTTCATTTTCCAGCCTGCTGTGTTATAATTTCCTTGCTTTGAATAATACATATAAATCAGGTGATGATATGGGGAAATTAACAATATATCAGGAGGAAACTGCTGCCTGTACAACAGTTTCCAACTGTTTTATTGATCAGTACATGACAGAGGCAAACGACGCGCAGCTTAAAGTATACTTATATCTGCTGCGCACAATACAGGCGGGCCGTACGACCAGCATTTCCGATATGGCGGATCTCTTTAACCATACGGAGAAGGACATATTACGGGCTTTAAAATACTGGGAAAAAAAGCTGCTGCTTGCCCTGGACTATGATACCTCTAAAAATTTATGCGGTATCCGTCTGCTGACACAGAATTATAAAATGCAGAATCCTTCCGCTCCACAGCCTGCCGACATTGTACCGCTGCCATCCACAAAGACGCCGCCGGAAAAACCCTCCTATTCTCTGGACGACTTGAAAGCCTTCCGCAGTAATCAGGAAACAGAACAGTTATTGTTTATCGTAGAACAATATATCGGCAAACCACTGACGCCTACCGAAATGAAGACCGTTCTTTTTATCTACGATAAGCTGCATTTTTCTTCCGACTTGATTGACTATTTGATTCAGTATTGTGTGGAAAAGGACAAGCGTGATTTCCGTTATATCGAAAAAGTAGCTCTGAGCTGGGCGGAAAACCGTATTTCCACCCCTATACAGGCTATGTCATTTGCAAAGAAATACGATAAAACGATCTACACGGTAATGAAGGCGCTCGGCAAAACAGGCAGCCCTACTCCCAAGGAGGCGTCTTACATTAACCGCTGGACAAAGGAATTTGGTTTTACGCTTGCCGTGATCGAAACCGCCTGTGAGAGGACCGTTTTGGCAACCGATAAACATCGTTTTGAATACGCCGACAGTATACTTGCAAGCTGGCATCGCGCCCATGTACATACTGTAGACGATATCCGCACAGTGGACGCTGCTTACCAGAAAAGCAAATCTGCACCAGCCCGTTCTTCTGTTTTAAACAATCAGTTTAACCAGTTCCCGCAAAGGGATTACGACTACGATGCATTGGAAGAAAAATTACTCAGCAACTGACAGACCTTAAAGGAGAAGTGCCGTGTCACTGACAAACCAGCAGTATGACTCCATCTTTCGTGAATTTGAAAAAAAACAAAACCGTTCCCAGCGTCAGCGGCTGGAACGGACGAATGAAATATATGAGAAAATACCTGAATATGAGGAAATAGATCGTTCTGTTTCCTCTGTTTCCGTTGCCCAGGCAAAAAAACTTCTTGACGGAGATGATAAAGCCCTGTTAGATTTAAAGCATACACTAACAGAACTTACCGAAAAAAAGCGGACGCTTCTGCGTACGGCAGGTTATCCGGAAGACTATCTGGAACCGCAGTACGACTGTCCGCACTGCAGAGATACCGGATATATCGGCGGACAGAAATGCAGATGCCTGAAACAGAAGATCGTATCGCTTCTATATGAACAGTCCAATATCAAGGATTCTCTTACTAAAGAAAATTTTTCCGTGTTATCTTATGAGTATTATGAGGGAGCAGATCTGGAACGATTCCGGCAGACGGTCGCTGCATGCAGGGATTTTATACACCGCTTTTCTTCCACATACCGGAACCTGTTTTTTTATGGTTCCGTCGGCGCCGGAAAATCTTTTCTCAGCAATTGTATTGCTAAGGAATTGATTGAAGAGGGGCATTTGGTTCTATATTTCAGCGCCAGTGGACTCATTGATACGCTTTCCGGCAATTCCGGGAAATCCCGCGAAGATCTGTATGGTATCAGTCAGGATCTGTATAATTGCGATCTGCTCGTCATTGATGATCTTGGCACGGAGTATACCAATGCCTATGTCGTTTCCCATCTTTTTTCCTGTCTGAACGAAAGGCATCTCCGCAGGAAAGCTACACTTATCTCTACCAATCTTTCTCTGGAGGATTTAAGAAATAAATATTCCGAACGCATTTTTTCACGCATAACAAGCAACTATGATATGTATAAAATCACTGGTCCGGACATCCGGATGTACCGCAAAACCATGATGAACAGAAAGTGAGGATTTTTACATGCTGGCTCGTGAGGAGAAACGAAACCTGGAAACGATACCCGTAGGTTCTCTTGGCGTCATCCCGCTGGAAGGATGCCGGAAACTTGGCCGGAAAATAGATTACTATCTTGTAAAGTGGAGAACCGAGCGGGAAAGCGAACATAAAGACAGTCTTGCCTTTTCCGGCTACCAACGTGATTCCTATCTTTTGGGCGCCAAAGTACCCCGCTTTGGATCCGGAGAAGCCAAAGGGGTGATTCTTGAATCCGTCCGTGGCAGCGATCTGTACATTCTTGTAGATGTATGCAATTACAGCCTTACCTATTCCCTGTGCGGCCATGAAAACCATATGTCTCCTGACGACCACTATCAGGATTTAAAACGCATTATATCCGCTGTCGGGGGTAAAGCAAGGAGAATTACCGTCATTATGCCCTTTCTGTATGAAAGCAGACAGCACAAACGGACTGCCAGAGAGTCTCTCGACTGCGCAATCGCTCTTCAGGAGCTTACTTCCATGGGAGTGGACAATATTATTACTTTCGACGCACACGATTCCCGTGTGCAGAACGCCATTCCACTGCACGGTTTCGAAACCGTGCAGCCTGCCTACCAGTTTATCAAAGGCCTGCTGCGCAATGTAAAAGATCTGCAGATAGACGCCAGCCACATGATGGTCATCAGTCCCGATGAGGGCGGCATGAGCCGCGCAATCTATATCGCTAACGTCTTGGGCCTGGATATGGGTATGTTTTACAAGAGAAGAGATTACACAAAAGTAATCAACGGACGCAATCCCATTGTCGCCCATGAATTTCTCGGTACCAGTGTGGAAGGCAAAGATATGATCATCATTGACGATATGGTTTCCTCCGGCGAAAGCGTATTAGAGGTAGCCGCCGCACTCAAAGAACGGAAAGCGAATAAAATCTTTATATGCGCTACCTTCGGACTTTTTACCAATGGTGTGTGTAAATTCGACCAGGCCTATAAAGAAGGTCTGATCGACAGAGTCCTGACTACAAATCTGATTTACCAGCCGCCGGAACTTCTTGAACGGGAATGGTATATTAACTGTGATATGAGTAAATATATCGCTTATATCATTGACACCCTCAACCACGATACTTCTATCAGCGATCTGCTCGACCCGAGCGAACGCATTCAGCGTGTCGTATCCAAATATAAAACCGGCGAGTTGTAACCGCCGGTTTTATATTTTTACGGGCAGTGCGTCAAAATCCGCCTGCCATGAATCCCGTATAAAATTTCTCTATTCTCCAAGCAGAGAAAGGATTCCCTGCTGGCTCTGGTTGGCTTGCGCCAGCATCGCCTGCCCCGCCTGGTCCAGTATATTGTGAATGGAAAACTGCACCATTGTTTTCGCCATATCGGTATCCCGGATCAGTGATTCTGCAGCTGTCGTATTTTCCACGACATTATCCAGGTTGGCAATCGTATGCTCCAAACGGTTCTGGTAGGATCCGAAAAGACTTCTCTGCGCAGAAACCATATGCAGCGCAGTCCCCACCGAATCGATAGCCCGCTCCGCGTCCCGCACCGTCAGCACATTCGTATCCTTCATGCCAAGATCAACGATGTTTAAATTTTCATAGGCAAGCTCAATCTTATTGTCAAGCGCGCTTTCCGCACCTGCATGGATTCTGAGATTAATCACATCATTGTTTTCATATACCGTTTGATAAACCGCTTTCTCAGACTGCTGAGCGCTGTTCCTTGCATAACTCCACGCAGTCATACTGGAATTCCAACCGCCATCGTCAATATCGATACCTGTCAGACTGCTGAGCTTCTGTTGAATGCTTGCCTGCGTATCTGTCTGTGAAATCGGAACATTCATTGTCAGAGTCCCCAGATTTTGCCTTCCCGGCTCTTTGTCTTCGCATGTCCAGCCATTTTGCGCCACCAGATCGAAATAGATCGTTACCCAGCCGCCGTACTGGTCATTTTTCAGCGCCTGTTGCCCTGCGTTATCAATCGATCCGCCTATGGAATCTAAACTGCCGTTGGGAGGAGTCGGCGTATAATAGTATGTGCTCTTGTATGGCGTTCCATCCGTATAGTAAGCCCATTTCCACCAGATATTCTCTCCATAGCTGTCCTGATGGGAGGCAGGATAATCGCCATGATACCGGACATAATCTACTTCTGCCTTTACCGTTCCGATATTCGGCATCGTAAACGTAAACTCCCATGGATCGCCGCTGTTGCCCGTCACCGGATTGCTTGTAATATTTTGATAATTATTAATGCCTTCAATATATTTGCTGTCCGTATGATTTTCAAAATCGCGGCCGGAAATCAGCAGTGCATCATAATCGATATTGGCGGAAAAGCTGATGTTGTTATTTTCCGCAGGATGTTCCGTCACCCGCTCCGGCGTATTTTCCGTGTTACCTATAAAAGTGCCATTTACTATATTGATTGCATCCTGCAGCGTCGCGCCTTCGTTGACTGTAAAACTATACTGCATCTCAATACCCTGCACTTCCGGGTGCGCTGTCAAATCCATATGTTGTTTTAAGTCTATGGTATAATCTCCGACCAGATCATCCTTCCAGTCAATTAAACTACTTTCGTAGGTATTGCCGTTATAGGCCCGCCAACTCACTTTGATCCCATTTTCGTCCGCGCTTAACTGATAGCCGCTTTCCGGGAAAGCCGCTTTGTTGGTATTGGTGACCGTACTACTGACAAACTTCTGATCGACCTGAACCAAAGGAATCCTGATACGGTCCACTTCAATCTGCCGCTCACCCGACGGATGCCGCCAAATATGATGCTCGTTATATTTTGTCGTCGTAAAAACCCGGTTGATTTCCTCTTTTAGCTGCTGGATTTCCTGGTTGATAGCGACCCTGTCTTCTACAGAGTTTGTACCGTTCGCCGCTTTCACCGAGAGCTCATTGACCCGCTGCAGCATCTCCTGCACTTCCGCCAGCGCGCCATCCGCCACCTGTACATAAGATACGCCGTCCTGCGCATTGACAGAAGCCTGTTCCAGTCCTCTGATCTGCTTTCTCATCTTCTCCGAAATCGCCAGGCCGGAAGCATCGTCCGCCGCTCTGTTGACCTGATAACCGGAAGAGAGCTTTTCCGTCAGCTTTGCCTTTTTCTGCGTATTGATATTCAATTGCCTCTGGGCGTTGATAGCCGTCATATTATGGACGATCGATGCCATATAATATCCCTCCGCATTGCAGCCTCACTTTAGTGTATGAATATATAGAGTATAACATATCTGCCTATCCCCCACAATCACAATTTATGCGTCTTGCAGAGAAATTACCCTTCTGCGGTACGGCACAGACACCGTATTCATGTTTCCCCTTACTGCAGGACGTAAATGCAAAAGGGTAAAAAAGTAGCCATTTGCAAAGAGGCAAATAGCTACTTTCAGGTACTTTTTCAAGTCTGTCATCTGGTTTTTTCGTAAATCGACTCGTTTTCCGTATCATCTTACACGATAATCGTCCTATATGCCTCCATTTTCTTCCCAGTTACAATAGATATAGTCACTTTTTTACCCTTTACCACTATATATTGTGTTGTTAGCTTAATACCTTGTCAAAAAATAGTCCGCTTTCGCAAGCTCACTGCGGGAAATCTTTCTTCCCCAGTGCACCGCATTGTTGAAGTTTCCTTCCGCCACGGTCACGCTGTCCGGATGCACCTCCAAAATAATTACCGAATGCCTGTCTCCATCCAGCCTGGCAATATCCCCTGTCCGTACCTCCCCGGCGTCATGGTATACCCGTGCACGCGCGGTGCCAAATGCAGCGTCACTGAGCATAAATGCAAAGCCTGCGCATCCATAGCCGCCTGCATAGATTCCGCCGTTCCATGCATAGTAATTGTCATTATTCCACCTGGTTCCGTCCGGATAGGCTTCCTGCAGCGCATACATGGCATTTCTCGCAGCATCTTCTGCAGAAACGGCATCACTGGATGTCTTATCTTCCATTTCATAGGGCAGTCTGCCTTCCGCCTGCCCGAATGCCATATAATGCTGGAACAATACACCTGCATCCGCTCCAAATACTGCCACGACATCCGGATTGTGCGCCGCATAATATTCCGCGTCAAACACAACGCCATTGACCGCAGCCGGTTCCGCCCGTACTGTCATCACACAACCGGATACCATCACTGCTGCTGCCGCAAAAGCCGCCACCTTTCTTAAATTTTTCTTCATCTTACCTTTCCCTTTCTCTCATCTGTTTTTGCCCGCCCAAAATTTAGGCGGGACTTGACTTTTTCCTACTTCTTATTATAATAAATATTCGGAAAACCTTTGAAAATCATCTCCCGCTGCTTTCGCCAATATCCGCTGCACAGCGATCTGGCATACCGCCTGTGGGAACGAAGGCTTTTCCATATTACAACGTCAGTTCGAGACCTTCCTGACGTCAGTTACAGGCAAAGCCCGCAACTGGCGCGGCGCTCATCGAGTTTTCGCTCATGCGGCTATGACGAAAATTCTACCCGCCGCCCGCGCAAAACAAAACTAAAGGAGAATGTTCTATGAAAAACAAAAAAGTACTGTTTCTGACACAGGCAGCCATGATCGCTGCCCTTTATGTAGTGTTGACGTTCATCGTCAATGCCTTCGGTCTGGCTTCAGGCGCCATACAGGTGCGCCTTTCCGAAATGCTTACGATTCTTCCCGCCTTCACTTCCGCCGCGGTTCCCGGTCTGTTCATCGGCTGCTTTTTAAGCAATCTGTTAACCGGATGCTGCATTTTGGATATTGTCATGGGAAGCCTTGCAACTCTAATTGGCGCCATAGGCGCCCGGCTTTTACGGAAATACAAATTTCTTATCCCTGTTCCCACCATCGCCGCCAATGCCCTGATCGTTCCTTATGTGCTGACTTCCCCCTATGGCTACGGTCTTTCCGATGCCTGGGCATATCTGTTTATCACCGTTGGCGTCGGAGAAATTATCTCCTGCGGTATCCTCGGCATGGTTCTGTTTTTTACACTGCAGCGTTATGGAACCCGGATTTTCGGATGACAATCTTTTTTTTACCGCTTATAGATCGCGAATGTATGTGATAAAGCTGTTGCCGTTCTCCTCAAACCACTCTTTGGAATCGTTCATTCCCTTTTTATATACCTCGCCTGTCAGCGGATCCATGAGAACGGTATTCAGCTCATTAAAACCGACGATCAGGACGGCAGTTCCATCATTCAGGGAGGCCAGTACCGGAATATCCCTGTTCACATAATATAAAACCGAATTTAAAGAGCAGCCTGACAACTCCAATACCTGTGACTCCGGCAGGTTATTCTCCAGGATCTCCACTGCGGTCATGCCCCGCTGCAGCATGTATGCCGTATTTCGTGCCACGCCCTCATAGGCCAGTATTGTGTCCAGACACACTGCCAGGCTGTTTCTTTCCTCATCCACCGACTCGCCGCTGATTTTCATGATCTGGTTTTTGATGCTTCTTTCGCCTGCTCTCCATACATACGCTCCTGCGTCATTGACCACAATACCTGAAATCTCCGTCCCTTTTGTCACAGCATTACCAGCATCCGTAAAGATTCCTTCTATTCCGCGGATACCATACACAAAATAATGTTCCGTATCCGCTTCTTCGGGTATAATAGCCACTTCTCTGCCGCCTTCAAAAAGCACCTCTTTCGGCGTCAGAAATTTCATCCCTTTTTTATCAATATTTTTTTTAACGGCAATCTGTATCACTGTTTCATACTCCTCCGTGATTGCTGCCTCTACAACATTATCCCCTCTTTCCACTTCTTCATTGTTCATAATCTGGTCTTCATCAACCGGCGTATACTGCACCAGTTCTTCATTTTTCGCAACACGCTGCAGATTGATCTGATTATCTCTAATTTCTGCACCCACTACATAGATGCCCTTTTGGCTATACTTTTTTAATATTTCATCATTTTCATTCTGAATGCGAATCTCATACATCGGAATGATTACTTCACCGCTTTTGTCTTTTTCAATATCTGACACTCGTGTCATTCCATAGATCAAATCTTCCCCCATAAATCCCAGTGGCGATAGAAGAATAGTATTCCCCTGTTTCATCTTGGTTTGCTTCTTGGTGCTGAGATTCAAAAGCGTCAATTCGCTTCCTTCCGCATTCTCTCCACTTTTCCATGCGATCATCAAATTGCTGTCCGATATTTTATAACTGTCTTCCCGCAAATCCGCGACAATTGTTCTGTAACTTTTATTTTCCAGATCCACTTCATAGACACTGCCTGCAAGCATCAAATACAGATGATTGTCATTATCCACATAAGAAAGCTGTTCCACATCGGCCCGCACCCGTTCATAAGAACGGTTATCCGGTATAAACACCTCTTCCTCGATCGTATTCAGCATACTGTTATAATAATAAGCCTGAATGCCGACTTCTCCCTCATGTCTACCTCTGTTCATATAACCATATACAAGAAACTGCACATTTTCCGTTTCATCGACATTCAGTATTTTAATGCCATGCGACGGATACAATGTTCTGCGGTCGGCATTGTCTTCATCATAAAACCCAAACAGATATGCAAATTTATTATCGCTGATATTATAACTGTACAGACGGTTTTCGTTGACAAATGCCAGCACATTCCCCCCGTCACTTTCTGCCATTTCCACATCGCGGTCATTGATACCAAGCATAATTTTATTATTGGCAAACAAAGCTTCCGATTCCTGCTTAAATATCTGGTGCATATCCCGCTGGTAATTAAGCAGATAGATGCGTTCTTCCGTATAGCGGATCCGAAAATATTCCTCTACATTATAATAATTCTTTTCGCTGCCCGCTCCGGTACTCACCATAAACGATACGTTTACATTCGCCGTTGAAGGACCCAGCTCTTTAATAGAATACGTTGGTTCCACTTCCTGCGTCACATGCAGATCTCCCCACGTAATCTGTTGAAAACTGCTGTGAATATCGACATAGCTGTATGTGCTGTTGTCCCCTTCAGAATTGGATTCCAAATATTTCGTCAAAGATTCCGCCGCTTCCTTATCAAATGTTTTATTATGAAAATCTTTCACAAATTCCAGCTTTTCTTCCACATGATAATCATCCGCCTGTATAATCCTTGTATAGTAGCGGATGATCCTGCCCTCGTCGTCCTCCAGCAAAAGAATTAAATTATACTCTGTATTGTCTTCTATCAGATCCTTCACTGTAAAAGACAGAAAAATTCTGTCTTCCTCCTCCGTATACTGACTGATCTCGGTTGATTCTACAAGACGCTCTCCGTCAATACTCCTGACCTCAAACCCAATGCTTTTCACCGCGCATCCCATTTTTTCAACGGTAACGGATACCTTTCTCCCCTCTGCCAGCGGTGTAAGCGTATCCCGCATTGTACTGTCCTGCATTTCTTTTAAATAGCCGTGAAGACAGTTTATCCTGTCATTCCCCTGCGCCATATAGAGCAGAGGGAGCGTGGCTTTTCCCATTTCCACTGTCATGTCTGTATTGCCCTGGTTCATAAAGCCGCTTACAATAAACAGTGAGATAAAAAATGTGGCGAGCCATACCACAACCTGCAAAATAATTTTTTTCATAAAATGTTACTCCTGAAAAAGTTTCGCCAATGTCGGCTGCACCTGTAAAAATTCCATACACGCTGCCGTCTGTTCTTCTTTCCTGCGCCGGTATTGCCGCTCTGCGTCATCATTGCAGCCACGCCGCCGCTTCACACAACGAAGCATTATATTTTTCGGCGTATGTTCCATATCAATAAACTCCAGGATTTGTACGTCATAGCCTTTCGCCTCAAGCAGTTGGCCACGCAGAGCATCCGTAAACAGAGCCGCTGCCCGTTCCTTGATCAGGCCATAAGAAAATATCTCCTGCAGGGGCGCGCACTGCATCTGTGCGTTCAATTCATGTTGACAGCAAGGCACGCAGAGAATCACCTCCGCACCCCATTTCACCGCTTTCTCCAATGCATAGTCCGTAGCAGTATCGCACGCATGAAGCGTTACCACCATATCCACCCGGCCCGTCTGCATATAGTCCTTTATATCTCCCTGATGAAAATGCAGATTTTCGTATCCATATTTTGCGCTTAAACGGCTGCAGGTATCAATCACGTCCGCTTTCCGGTCCAGACCGTTAATCTCCACATCATATTGTTTTAACACCTTCAGATAATAATACATAGCAAAAGTTAAATAAGATTTCCCGCAGCCGAAATCGATTATTTTCACAGGCCGTTCCGAAGGAAAAGAAGGTAAGACATCCTCAATAAACTCCAAAAAACGGTTAATCTGTTTAAATTTATTAAATTTATCTTTTATTATATGTCCCTTTGCCGTCTGTATGCCCAAATCCTGTAAAAATCCAACAGGCACATTTTCATCCAGTATATACTTTTTCTTTCTGTTATGTTCTGGTTCCGGCAGACATATCTGCGCCGCTTTCTTTTTCTTCAAAGTCAGATTGCCTTTTCTTCCTATAAGAGCAGTTGCCTGCCATCCCCGCGCCCGTATTTCCACCTGTCTGAATCCGGTTTCCGCTTCATATATAACATTCGTTATTAATTTGTCTGCCGGTACATTTTCGTGAAATACCTGCGTCCCAATAAACCTGCTCTCCTGATATAGCAATTCTCCTCTGATCATAACGGGACGTACTTTTATCTTTTGTACACCTTCTTTTCTACGGGGATTGCTGACTACAATCTGATACAAGCCATCTGTCAAACACTGCTCCAATACTTTTTTAAGCTGTTCCATCCTGTCCCTGCTCTCCTGCTGCACACCTGATCTATATTTTCCATTTTCTTACTATTTTACTGTGTTTCACATCAAAGGACAACCGGAATTTTAAAATGAATTTTCCTAAGATTTTCTTAATATCCCTTTTCTTTGCACCAATAGTGTTATAATCTTGATATAACCTTTTGAATTGTATCTGTTTATCAGCAATAAATATTGGTTATTAAATATTAAATTAACATTAAATAAGAGGTTTCTATGGCAAAAAAATTATTTTTTAAGCTTATTTATTCTCACCTTTATCATTTTCCGGCAACACTGGGCGCTATCTGGCTTTTTACCTTAATCCTCACTTTCTCCCTGTATCACAGTCTGGAAGAGGAAATCGGACTCGTTCTGCTGTTTTTATTCTTTTATGGTTCTGGCAGTTTTCTCATCGAATCTATCTTTTTGCGAAAAGCGCGTTCAAAATATTTTTATGCGCTCATTGTCTGCAATCTGATTCCATCCTCGCTGTTCGTCTTTTTGTCCAAAACCATCGAATATGAATATTTCAACGACTACTTTTTTTCCTATTGCGCCTGTTATTTTTTGATCCCGTTTTGTCTTAGCATCTATTTCTGCCACAGGAAACTAGCCTGCTCTTTTGAAGAATACCTCATTCGTGTATTCAGCAAAACGCTGCGCTATTGTATCACCTGGTTCGTCCTCTTAATCGGCATTAGTATCATAACCGGCATGGCAGGCGGTTTATTTCATCTCGATTATACAATCATGATATCCGCCCAACTGCTGTTATTCGGAATGTATTTTATGTCTTCCTTTCTGCTGTCCTTCTATCCCGAACAACCGGAAGACAGCCTTCTGATTAATGTCCTCGTCAAATACATATTTACCGCAATCGTAATTACCGCCTATCTTATCATCTATGCCTATATGCTGAAAATACTGATCCTTTGGGAAATTCCAGTTAATGCCATTTTTCGGATTACCGCATTACTATTTGTCGTGACCATTCCTACTTGTATTATGAACAAATATTATCAGGAGAACCGCCTGCTTTCACGTATCACCAGATGGCTGCCTGCTCTCTTTTTGCCGTTTTTCCCTCTTCAGGTTTATTCCATCGGTGTCCGCATCTATGAAAACGGAGTCACACCAATGCGCTATGCCGCTGTGGCTCTGCTCATTTTTGAATGCCTGACGCTGTTCCTATACTATTTCAAGCCTTCCCATCTTCATCTTCTGTTGATAACAGCAGTTATTTTTATATTTATTGCTGGGGTTATGCCAATTGTCAACATGAACTATATCTCTTTTCTTAACCAAAAGCAGATTGTCGCCCGTTATCTGTCGCTGCCTGAAAAAGAACGGCTGACAATCGTCTCCGCGCGGAAGAATCCGAATCCGTCTGCCAGCCGCCAGGAAAAAGTGGCTGACCGGGTATATGGGGCTTATTGTTATCTGCAATACGACTATTATGGCTGCCCTTGGCTTGACCAGCTTTCCACTGCTGACCGCAACTGCCTGGAAGTGCTGAACCTTTCTCCCTTCGATGACTATACTGACTCTATTATCAATTTTCATGGCGGCATATCGCCGTCCGCCGTGATTGACGTGTCAGAATACCAGTATTGTTATCCCGTGAAAGTGTCGATAAGAGCGCCAATAGACGAAGGAAACGGTGAGAACTCCCAAATCCCTCTGTCCGCTTATCCTCTGTTGTCAGCACAACAGCCGGAATTAACGATCGATCTCATCAAATTATTTGATTTTTACAGAAAACACGCAGATGAAAGCCATTCCATCCAATCCTGTCTGAAGGAGCATCGTACATATGAGGTAGATGCCACACATACGCTCTGGCTGCAGGAATTATCCTTCAATTATGACCAGAATGGCGACTGCTACACTTACTTCCTGATTAGTGGATATCTATTAGAAAAGGAATGATTATTGTTTCATTACAATTTATTTTATTTTTAACTTCCAAAAAATAATCCAAAGACAGTTTATTAGAAACCACTCTTTGGATTATTTGTTAAGTCTTAATTTTATATTTATTTAGCTACTTCGATACGGGCGATTGCTCTATGCAGTGCCGTTTCCGCTCTCGCAATATCTGTTTCCGGAGTTTTGCTGGCCAATCGTTCTTCCGCCCTGTGTCGCGCATCCTCTGCTCTCTCCAGATCAATTTCACTCGGCCACTCTACAATCTCCGCCATAATCGTCACTTTATCCTGCAAAATCTCTGAAAATCCTGCATGAAGCGCAGCTTCTTTCTGCTCTGTCTCTTCTGTGATCGTCAAAATACCCGGTGCGATAATGACAGTTGTCGGTACATGCTCTTTATAAATACCGATTTCACCTTCCGTTGTATTAAATTCAACCATAGAAACCTCGCCTTCATAAAAAATCCTGTCAGGCGTTATAATTTTTAGTAAAAACTTATTTCCTTCTGCCATATGTTCACCCCTTACTTCACACGGGCTAATACATCATCAATCGTTCCTGCATTCAGGAAGTGGCTTTCCGGAATATCATCATGTTTTCCCTCAATGATCTCTCTAAAACCGCGGATTGTCTCATTAATCGGCACATATTTGCCTTCCAGACCTGTAAACTGTCCCGCAACAAAGAACGGCTGTGATAAAAATCTCTGCACCTTCCTCGCCCGGCTTACTACCAGCTTATCGTCTTCCGACAACTCATCCATACCAAGAATTGCAATAATATCCTGAAGTTCCTTATATTTCTGTAAGATTTCCTGCACGCCCCTGGCTACCTTATAGTGCTCCTCTCCTACTATACGGGGATCGAGGATTCTTGATGTAGATTCCAGCGGATCCACGGCAGGATAAATGCCCAGCTCCACAATGGAACGTGACAGCACAGTTGTCGCATCCAAATGCGCAAACGTCGTCGCCGGTGCCGGATCTGTCAAGTCATCCGCAGGCACATAAACCGCCTGCACGGAAGTGATGGATCCATTCTTTGTGGACGTGATACGCTCCTGCAAAGCGCCCATCTCCGTCTGCAGCGTAGGCTGATATCCCACTGCGGAAGGCATACGCCCAAGCAACGCCGACACTTCTGAACCAGCCTGGGTAAACCGGAAAATATTATCAATAAACAACAAAACGTCTTTGCCGCCCTTGTCACGGAAATATTCTGCCATCGTCAAACCTGTCAGGCCAACCCGCATCCTGGCTCCCGGCGGCTCATTCATCTGTCCAAACACCATTGTCGTCTTATCGATAACGCCGGATTCCTGCATCTCATGATACAGGTCATTTCCTTCTCTCGTACGTTCACCAACACCAGTAAATACAGAGTATCCGCCATGTTCCGTTGCAATGTTGCGGATCAGCTCCTGAATCAATACGGTCTTCCCAACGCCAGCGCCTCCGAACAGACCAATCTTGCCACCCTTCTGATATGGGCAGAGCAGATCGACAACCTTGATGCCCGTTTCCAAAAGCTCTGTCTCCGTTGCCTGTTCCTCAAATGCCGGTGCAGGTCTGTGAATCGGCTCATGCCCCACCTCGACAGGCGCCGGTTTATTATCAATAGGTTCTCCCAGCACATTAAAAATACGCCCCAACGTATTTTCACCTACCGGCACCGTAATAGGCGCTCCGGTTGCAATAGCCTCCATGCCCCTTACAAGACCGTCCGTAGAACCCATGGCAATACATTTTACCGTATCGTCACCCAAATGCTGTGCGACCTCTACAATCAGTTTTCCGCCGTCTTTTGTCGGAATCCGGATTGCTTCATTAATCTCGGGAAGCTTTCCTTCATTAAACTTAATGTCCAGGACAGCGCCGATAATCTGGGTGATCTTTCCCTTGTTTCCTTCTGCCATTTTCTGTTTCACTCCTTTATTTCCGCGAACAACGAGCCAAGCAGATGTCCCTGCACAGATATTTGGCAACTGCCGCGGGGTATTTGACTAACTGATTGCTTCCGCACCAGCTATAATTTCTGTCAATTCCTGTGTTATAGAACCCTGACGCGCTCTGTTATACAAAAGCGTCAGACTACTGATCATTTCCTCAGCGTTGCTTGTCGCAGAATCCATTGCCTGCATCCTCGCACCGTTTTCGCTGGCTGCCGATTCTACCAGCCCGCCATAAATCAGGCTTGTCACGTACTTGGGAATAATCAACTCCAATGCCTCATCGTCCTCCGGCTCAAAATTCATTGGAATTTCCCTTTCCCTGTCACTGCTTTCTTTCTCCGCAGCAGTTTCTACCGGAAGGAGCTTCAAAAGAGTAGGGACATGGCTGACCGTATTTTTAAATACCGTATAAGCCAGATAGATTTCTCCGATCTCACCGTTTCTGTATGCCGAAAGCAGCGTCTTTGCAAGCCGCACTGCATCAGGATACTGCGGCTCCTCAATCATATCGGAAAAATCTTCCCTGATTTCATATCCATAACGTGAAAGCGTATCACGTCCTTTTTTGCCTACTGCATAAACGACCACATCTTCTTTTCGCAACTCTCCCTTCGTAATCAATTTGATTACATTGGAATTGTAGCCGCCTGCAAGCCCCCTGTTGGAAGTAATGATAACCACCGCCTTTTTTTCGGAAGGCCGTGACGTCAAATAAGGATGATCGCTGTGTCCGGTTCGTGCAAGCATAGACGTAACGGTTTCATACATACAGTCAAAATAAGCTTTTGACTGCTCGGCGCGGCTTTTTGCTCTCTGGAGCTTCACCGTAGAAACAAGCTTCATGGCTTTGGTAATCTGCTGGGTACTCTGAATACTGACTTTCCGTCTTTTAATATCTATCATCGAGGCCATAACATATCACCCCTTCCATTTACTTTTTAAATTCTGCAATTGCTTTCTGTAGCAGTTTTTCTGTTTCTTCGGAAATAACTTTTTCTTTTCTAATACTTTCCGGGATCTCCGGATATTTTGTATCCAGGTATTCAAAGAAATTTGTTTCAAATTCCGTAATTTCATCAACCGGTACATCCAACAGATATTTATTGGTTGCCACATAAATAATGATAACCTGATATTCCACCGGCATCGGCTTATACTGTGGCTGCTTCAAAATCTCTTTGATACGCTCGCCCTGGGCCAGTTTTTCCTTTGTATCGGCATCCAGCTCGGAACCAAACTGTGCAAACGCGGCAAGTTCACGATACTGCGCCAGATCGACACGGATAGGTGCTGCAATCTTTTTCATTGCCTTAATTTGAGCGGCTCCACCTACACGGGATACTGAAAGCCCCGCATTGACTGCAGGACGGAAACCAGCATTGAACATCTCCGTCTCCAGATAAATCTGCCCGTCGGTAATCGAAATTACATTGGTTGGAATATATGCAGACACATCGCCTGCCTGTGTTTCGATAATCGGCAGCGCCGTCAGCGAACCGCCGCCATATTCTTCACTCATGCGCGCCGCTCTTTCAAGCAGTCTGGAATGCAGATAAAATACATCGCCCGGATAAGCTTCCCGTCCTGGCGGACGTCTCAGCAGCAAAGAAAGTGTACGATATGCTGTAGCATGCTTACTCAGATCATCATATATAATAAGTACATCTTCCCCGTTCTCCATCCACTCTTCACCTATTGCACACCCGGAATAGGGCGCAATATACTGCAATGGAGCCAGTTCGCTGGCAGTCGCCGCAACCACGGTCGTATAGTTCATGGCCCCGAACTCTTCCAATGTCTTTACAATGCCCGCAACCGTCGAGGCTTTCTGCCCGATGGCAACATAAATGCACTTTACGTTCTGCCCCTTCTGATTAATAATCGTGTCTATCGCAATGGCAGTTTTCCCTGTCTGTCTGTCGCCGATGATCAACTCACGCTGTCCCCTTCCAATGGGAACCATCGAGTCAATCGCCTTAATACCTGTCTGTAATGGTGTATCTACAGATTTTCTTGTAATAACGCCGGAAGCCACTCTTTCAATTTTACGGTATTTGTCTGTCTGCACCGGACCTTTTCCGTCAATCGGCTGACCAAGAGCATTCACCACACGGCCCAGCATTGCATTGCCTACAGGTACTTCCACAACCCTGCCGGTTGTCTTGACGATGTCACCTTCATTGATATTTTTATGACTGCCAAGCAGAACGGCGCCTACATTATCCTCTTCCAGATTAAGCACCATTCCATATATTTCCCCGGGAAACTCAAGGAGCTCCCCCTGCATTGCATTTTCCAGTCCGTGCACACGAGCGATACCATCAGCAACCTGTATCACCGTACCTACATCGGATACTTCCAGCTCTGAGGCATATCTCCTGATCTGATCCTTTATTACCGCACTAATCTCTTCTGGTCTTAAATTCATAGATCTATACGCACCTTTCTTGTTACTATTCAGAACAGCATTTCACAAATACTGCTCCATTCTATTTTACTTTCATTCTGTCAACTGTATCTTCATTAAGCTTTTCTGCAGTTCATCCAGCTTCGTCCTGACACTGCTGTCCACAACCCTGTCGCCGATACGGATTACAATCCCGCCAATCAGACTCTTGTCCCTCTTGTAGTGCATTTCCATCCGCTGATATTTTGTTGTCCGCAACAGTTTTGCCGCAATCTGCTGCCGTTGTTCTTTCTTCAGAGATTCCGGCGTCGTTATATACGCAACCCCGATTCCTTTCAGTTCTTTTACCTGATCAAGAAAATACTGCAGAATCTCCTCTGCCTGGGCATAGCGGTCTTTTGCAATGATCAACGAAAGAAATCCCAGCAGTTCGCTGTCAATCCTGCCTTCAAAAATGTTTTTCATGACATGAAGCTTCTCTTCCTTGCTGATCTTAGGATGGTTCATCAGACTGCCCAGTTCCTTATTCACAGAAAGAATCTGCAGCAATGCCTGAATTTCTTCCATAAAAGAATCTACTTTTTGCTCTTCTACGGCAAGTTCAAAAAGCGCCTCGCCATATGTTTTCGAAATCAGCTTAGCCATGTAGTATCACCTATTTCTTTCAATGTTTCCTCAATCAGGCTGTCCTGAACCGTCGTATCAATCGAAGCGGCAACCACCTTGCCTGCCATAAGAGATGCGATAGATATCATTTCCCGTTTCACATCATCCGCCGCCTTTTTCTTTTCAAGTTCTGCTTCTGTTTCGGCACGCTGCCTGATTCTCACTGCTTCTTCTTTGGCCTCTGCTATAATCTTTGCTTCGTTTGCCAGTGCTTTTTTTCTGGCAGCGCTCAATATCTCTTCCGCCTCTTTTTCTATATTCCTGAGCTTCTCTTCATATTCCGTCTTTAAACTCTCCGCCGCTTCCTGGTTCTTCTTCGCGTCATCCAGTTCGTCTTTAATCTTATTCTGACGTTTACGCATCATTTCACGTACCGGATTAAAAAGGAAGTGCGACGCCACCAAAAACAGGGTGAACACTGCAATCATGCTCAAAACCGCGTCATGAAGAAGCTGCGGTGTCAGGTCAAATAAATAAGAATCCATGTCTGCCTCCTTTCAAGGATTTTTTAAAGAGACCTCTTATGGCATCAATGGTTTTACGAATAACAGAAGCATCGCAATCAGCAAACCATAAAGACCTGTTGTCTCGGCAACTGCCTGCCCCAGCAGCATGGTAGAAGTAATGTCAGACTTCGCGCCCGGGTTCCTTCCCACCGCCGCTGCAGCATGTCCGGCTGCAATACCCTGGCCTACGCCAGGCCCGATACCTGCGATAACCGCAAGACCCGCGCCAATTGCAGAGCATCCTAAAATAAAGTTTGTGTTAAATTCCATTTTTGTTTCCTCCTTCATTTTACCTAAAACTATTATCCTTCAATCGCATCATTGACATATGTCATTGTCAGCATACAAAATACATATGTCTGGATGGCTCCTGAAAACAGATCAAAATATACATGCAGTGCTGCAGGCCAGATAATTGCCACTCTGGAAAGCAGCGCATATACAAGCGCCATCATAACCGTGCCAGAAAGCACATTGGCAAAAAGACGCAGCGACAGAGAAATCGGCACTGCCACATCGCCGATGATATTGATGGGAGCCCAGAACACCCATGGCTCGCACAGCCCCTTTATGACTCCCGATACCTTCTGGTGTTTAAACTTATTAAAGTGAATGATGGCAAACGTCATGATACCCAAAGGCAGCGTCACCCCGTAATCGGCTGTAGGCGGCCGCATTCCAAACAGGCCGGAAATATTACTTAAAAATATAAAAATAAAAATAGTGCCGATATAATTTGCAAATCCGGCGGCATTTTTGCCCATAACGCCTTCCACCATACCGTCCAGCTTTTCTACGACCAGCTCAACTACATTTTGAAAACCACCCGGCACCTCGGACGCATGTTTGACAGCCCGGTTTGCCGCAATGCAAAAAGCAATGATTACAAGCAGTACGATGGTCATACAAATATGCGTAGTTGTTATCCACAGTTCCTGTCCAAATAAATGATAGGAAAACACGCCATGAATCATAAAATCCACTTCCGGCCCCTGGGATAACAGAATTCCTTGTCCCATATACTCACCTCCTTAATTTTAAAATAACTTTATGTGTAACAGGCTGTAAATACGCCGCTACTTTTAATGACATAACCCCCAAAAAAGCAGCCAGCGGACTGGCTCCCTCCGTATACATTAACACTGCAAGTACCATTACAATTACCAGATACCGGAAAGCAGCCTGCCCGCGCATACGTTTCTGCGCCCCCGTCTCTCCCAGGTCTAACGCCTCATCAATGCTCTTCCACATATGCCAAGCCAAAAACAATGCAAGCCCTGTGCCAATCCACAGTCCCGCGCTATAAGAAACCCTGTTTTTCACGAACCATACGCCCGCCGCCTGAAACATGGCGCCTGCTGCCAGAATCCCAATCAGCAGCTCCCTCAGCGTATCATTTATCACTCCCCGTTTTCCTGCCGTTCCTTCCATAAGGCCGTGTCCCCTCATCATCATAAATTCTCTTTGCCAGCAAAAACACATTTCTGAAACCTGCCAACGCTCCTGCAAAGAAGAAAAAAATCATAAAATAAGAAGTTCCCAATTTTTTGTCCAGCAAAATACCAAGAAATGAGCATAAAAAAATAGGGACGAGCATGTTAATACCAAACTGACTGATGGTCACCAACGCCTGATAGACTGTCTTTTTATATTTCACATCTCTTCCTCTCGATTTCTTCTCCCCACCAATCATTTTTACTAAAAACCCTCATTTCAAATTATATCCAATTGTTTGTTTTCTGTAAAGGAAAAATGTAGCATTTTTTCATTGACTTTTACATCTCCGAAGTGTAGCATTTGATTATATCATGAACCGAACCGGCATAATTTCATACAGATGGAGGGCACTATGGACTACCCGCTTCTTTACCGGAAAAGAATCATTCCCAATGAATGTATTTTACTAAAAGACGACCTGATCCTCTTCTGGGACAGTGATCGCATTGTAACGAAATGGAATGCCCTGAAACCAAAAAAAGATCTGCATCACGGCTATTCCTGCTATTTTCTGCAAGAGGGCTATAAGATCAGCAAATTTTACCGTCTCGACGGTTCCCTCCTCTATTATTATTGTGACATTATTAGCCATGAATATTCTGCCGACTGGCAAAAGCTGATTATCACCGATCTGCTGGCAGATGTGATTATCTATCCTGACGGTCTGGTCAAAGTAGTAGATCTGGATGAAATTGCAGATGCGCTTGATATGGGCGCCATCGCACAATCCCAGGTTAAGTCCGCCATGCGGAGCCTGAATAACCTGCTTGTCCGTATTTATGACGGCAGACTCCGCGAGCTGACCGCGCTCATGGATTCTTTTTGCTGAAACTACCGGCTCCGGCTATCAAAATTATTTGACAGCCGGAGCATTTTTTAATAAAAAATATGTCCTCCAATGGCAATTCCTTCCAATCCGGGTATCGGCGTCCTGAAATATACACAATTTCCTACATTCGTCACGCCCCGCATCGCTTCATCCGCCGCATCATAGCACGCCTGCGTAGCACGCCCCTCAGCCAGAGCAAGCGCCAGCCTGCCGCTTCCCACCGGTGAAAACTGTTTATTTTGATAAATAACGCCAACCACCGTGTCCGGATAGACCGAGCTCAATACACGGTTGATTACCACCGCGCCTACCGCTACTTTGCCCTCGTACGGTTCTCCGCCTGCTTCACAATAAATCAGCTGTGCCAGCAGTTCACGGTCCCCTTCTGCAAAAGTCACCTCGGAAATATCTCTTTTGGAAGAGCGCGAAGCAAGGCGGGACATAGCCTGTTCTTCCGCAAGCTGCTTCTGCAGCGCCGCAATATTGGCCTCCTGTTCTTTTACCTGCGTCTCATAGGCAAACGCTACATTTTCTGCCTCAGATATCTGATCCGCATAACCTGCAATATGATTGGCAGTATTTTTCACCATACCCGAAACTCTGCTCTGCTCTGCTTCCGTATCTTTCTTCAGTTCATCCAGCTCAGACTTCTGTGCAACAAGCTGTTCTTTTGTCTCCTCGATCTTTTTCTGTGTATCTCTGTACTCCTGCAGCATCTTTTGGTCATATTCCGCAATCTGTTCCACATACTGGCTCTTATTCAAAAAATCCCCCAGCCCATTGGATGAAAAAAGCATTTCCAGATAAACAGCATCGCTCCTTTCATAAATGAACTTGATCCTTTTTTTCATACAGTCATATTGCCAGTCCACAGTCTCTTCCGCTTCTTCCAGCGCCTCTTCCGTACGGGAAATTTCCTGCTCCTTATCAGCGATCTCCCCTTCCAGCCTGCTCAGATTCCGGCTCACCTCTTCCAGATTGTCATTCAATATGGAAAGCTGGCCCTGTAAGGAATCTTTCTCTCCCTGCATCCCCTGGATATTTTCCTTTGTCTGCTGAAGGGCTGATTCTGTCTGTTGTTTCTCCTGCTTTGCCTTATCCAGTTTTTCCTGTGTGCTGGTCGCCCGAACCGTCTGCGGAGCACTGGCAACCACCACTACTAAAAAAAGCACTGCAGCAATCTGTCTGCCGGCACGCCTCATCCCCTCATCCCTCCTGGTCATTTCCTTTTACAATTCCAGTTTTATCTCACGTCCGGTCTGTCTGTACTGGTAATATCTGACGCCCGCCGCGTCCAGCATCTTTTTGGACGCTATCGTAGAAGGTCTGTCGGCATACTTGTCGCATTCATAAATAACCGTTCTGATGCCCGCCTGAATAATTGCTTTTGCGCACTCATTGCACGGAAAGAGAGAAACATACAACTTTGCCCCGGCCAGACTCCCGCCTCTGTAATTCAAAATCGCATTCAGTTCGCTGTGCGTTACATACGCATACTTGGTGTCTGGCAGACTGCCTTCTCTCTCCCACGGAAACACATCGTCCGAACACCCGATCGGCAGCCCGTTATAACCCATGGAAAGTATCTTATTGTCTTCGCTTACAATACAGGCTCCTACCTGTGTGTTTGGGTCCTTGGAACGCATTCCGGACAGTTTAGAAACCCCCATAAAATATTCGTCCCAGGAAATATAGTCCTTTCTTTTCATACCTTCCCCCGACTATTTCGTTCCAAAAATCCGGTCGCCCGCATCGCCAAGCCCGGGTACAATATATCCGTGGTCATTGAGCTTTTCATCCAACGCGCCTATATACATATCTACATCCGGATGCGCCTCCTGCATCTTTCTGACCCCTTCCGGCGCCGCAATAATACACATAAAATGTATATTTCTGCACCCTTTCTTTTTCAGCATTTGAATTGCAGCCACAGCAGAACCGCCCGTAGCGAGCATCGGGTCCACTACGTACACTTCTCTTTCCGCACAGTCTGCTGGCAGCTTACAGTAATACTCCACCGGTTCCAGCGTATCCGGATCTCTGTAAAGTCCGATATGCCCTACCTTTGCCGCCGGAATCAGGGTCAGCATGCCGTCCACCATACCCAGACCGGCACGCAGAATTGGTACAATCGCCATCTTTTTACCTTTTAATGCCCTCACCGTCGTCCGGCTTACCGGCGTCTCAATCTCCACATCCGACAACTGCAGCTCCCTTGTCGCCTCATAACAGATCAGCATCGCAATTTCACCAATTGTCTGTCGGAAGTCCTTCGTACCGGTATCTTTTCTTCTGATATAGCCAATTTTATGCTGAATCAGCGGATGATCCATGATCACAGTCTTTGCCATCTTTTCCTCCTTCCGGCTCATCTGCTATTTTCCTTCTATCAAATCAATTCTTCTCTTGTGTCTTTCTTCGCCCGAAAAATCGGTATTCAAAAATGTTTCCACAATCTGCAGCGCCAGATTCGTGCCTATAATGCCGGCGCCAAGCGCAAGCACATTGGCATCATTATGCAGCCTGGTCAACCTGGCCGAAGTGGAATCCGCGCACAGTGCGCACCGAATACCGGGCACCTTATTGGCTGTGATCGAAATACCGATTCCTGTTGTACAGATTATGATGCCCTTTTCGCATATCCCGTCTGCCACTGCCTGCGCCGCCGCTCTTCCAAATACGGGATAATCGCATGATTCCTTATTTTCACATCCAAAATCCCTGTATTCATATCCTTCCTTTTCCAGATACTTTTTGATTTCCTGTTTCAGATCATAACCGCCATGATCGCTTCCCAATGCTATCATTTCTCTTCCTCCTGTCCTTTTTTTGAAATTATACTTCTACAACATGATGTCCCGCCGCTTTCAAAAGACGGTTCATAACAGCCTGTCCTATTCCTCTGCCCGAAAAAGCCTCTGAATAAATGCATGTGATTCCTACACTGTCAAACTGCCGCAGAATCGCGTACAAATGTCTGGCAATCTCCTCCGTATCCGTTTTTTCTCCCGCACTGACAACGCAGTCCGCTTCATAAAACATCTTTGTTTCGTCCGTACAGATAACGCCTACCTTTTCCCCTTCCAGCCGCTTTTTCCTGCTCAGCCTGCATATGGCGTCTGTTACATGTGCCGCTTCCCCGGTAACAATCGTCAGTTCTCCGCGGGGCGCATAATGTCTGTATTTCATACCGGGCGCTTTGGGCGCCTGTTTTGCGTTTGAATCCACCAGTGCGGCATCCACAGCCACTTCCATCCCCAGAACCGTCTCCAGCATCTCTTTTGTAATATAGCCCGGACGCAGTATAACAGGGCTGTTTTCTGTCAAATCCACAATCGTTGACTCTAATCCAATGCCTACTGCGCCACCGTCCAGTATCATATCAATCTTTCCGTCCAAATCCTCCCTGACATGTTCAGCCAGAGTAGGACTGGGTTTGCCGGAAAGATTGGCACTGGGCGCTGCAACATACCCCCCGGCCGCCGCAATCAGCGCCAACGCAATTTTATTCTCCGGCATACGGACTGCCACTGTCTGAAGTCCCCCTGTCGTTTCCAGCGGCACTGCCTCGGACTTTTCCAGTATCATCGTAAGCGGTCCTGGCCAAAAATTCTCCGCCAGCTTTTCCGCCTCCTGCGGAATCTTACCGGCAATTTTTTTCACTGCCTTCCATCTGCATATATGAACAATTAAGGGATTATCGGACGGGCGGCCCTTGGCCGCATATATTTTTCGGGACGACTCCCTCTGTAAAGCGTCCCCGCCCAGCCCATAGACTGTTTCCGTCGGAAATGCCACCAGCCCGCCCTTTTGCAAAATTTTTCCTGCTTCTTTTATGATCTTTCTATCTATATGCTTTTCCGTTAAAATGGCATATTTTGTCTCCATCATGAAAGTCTACCTCAATATTGTAGTATACCACAGTTTCCTTCTACAGAAAAGAGAACAAATTTCATTTTACTCTCACGCATGCAATGTCTGCATAATACCCATGAAAACCGCCCATGCAACTCTTTGCTGGTATTCTTCATCAGACAATTTCTCCGCCTCCTCCCGGTTTGACAAAAATCCGCACTCCACAATGATAACAGGAGATGACGTTTTTTTCAGCAGATAATAGCTCGTATTGGATTTGGCCTCCCTTCTGTTTTCCGAATCAAGTCTGTCCCGCAGACTATTTTGCATAATTTCCGCAGCCTGTCTGCTGTCCGCACTATCCTTATAATAAAATACCTGCGCCCCTTTCACATATTCTTCCGGATAACTGTTTTGGTGGATGCTGACCGTAAGCGCCGGAACGGTCTTCTCTATCAGCGCAATGCGGCGTTTCATATCCTGCACCTTTTTATTCTCTGCTCCGCTGTCATAAAGTCCTTCCCCATCCGTGCGGGTCATTATCACTTCCAGGCCCTCCATCTCCAGCAAAATCTTCAGTTTCTGCGCAATCTGCAGATTGATATCTTTTTCCAACGCCCCATTGATTCCCACCTTTCCCGGATCATCACCCCCATGTCCGGCATCTATGACAATACACTGTTTTTTCTCCTGCGTATCTCCGCTCATTACAAACGCAGCCGTACCCTTCACAGCAAGAAACCCCGTCATTATCAGCATAATGCCCATCGCCAGATAAACGGCAGCCTCACCGAAGCGCTCCATCCTCTCCCCTCGTATACCCATCATTCCATCATCTCAACATTTTTTATTATCATATGTAAAATAACAGAAAAACAGAATCCCGCAAGCGGAATTCTGTTCTGCGTCGTTCTTTCCTGATCAACCGGATTCGTTTTATTTGTAAACTTCTATCCGTACAAAAATCCGTCTACTACATTCCAGACCGCCGGTCTTTCAAATCCAAGTTTCCATGCCCCCATTCCTGCCAGATGGTATCTCGCCATTATGTTCAGCTTCACCTCTATTGACTGCTCATCCTCCAACCACACCTGGTACAGGCACCCGTCTTCCTCAAATTCGGCATAATTCTGGCAGGTTGTTTCATCCCACGCCGCCGAAACGCCGTGATCTGCCAAAAACCGCTCCGCAGCATTCATCCCGACGGCATCGCTTGCAACTTCCCCGCCAGAGGTTCTCCACACTCTCGTGTAAAAAGGCACTGCATTAATCACCTTCTCTGCCGGAACCTCTTCCAGTGTTTTCTGAATACCTTCCTCCACAAAATCGATTGATGCAACGCTTCCCGCCTCCGGGCTGCCAGACCAATGTTCATCATATCCCATAATAATCACATAGTCTGCCACCGCGCCTTGTTCAGCCCTGCCATAATATGACGTATTGCCAAGCGGTACATAATTGTCAATGGAGAGCACAATCCCGTCCGCACGGCAGGCTATCGAAAGTTCTCTGATAAACTGCACGAAGTGCTCTCCTGTTTCCGGAGTCAACTGTTCAAAATCAATATTAATGCCGTCCAGACCGCACGTTGCGGCAGACTGCATCAGTCCCTCAATTAAATGCGCCCTTTTCGAAGTAGAAGACAATACACTGTACGTATCGACTGCATCGTTGAAATTATCGACCAGCCCCCAGACTTCCAGCCCCATCTGGTGCGCCTGCACCACATAATCTACAGATGCAATACTTGTAAAGTTACCGTCATTGTCACTTAACGAAAACCAAGTGGGAGAGATTGTGTTCAATCCATGCGTACCTGACACCACATCGGGCAGCGTCGCATTTGCATTCGCGTTCATTACCTGATGCCACGCCATACAAATCTTATAATCTTTGGAAATGCTCGTATAAACCGGTTCCTCGTAATCCGTCACGGGTTCCATCATCTCCGTATGCATATTGCCCAGCCTTTTCTTTTCCACATAACCGATCAATGCATCTGATTTCACCCTGACCCATGTATCCATTTCTTCCAGCACCATTACCGGCCTGCCCTTTTCCACATCTGCCAAAATCTCGCTTTTTACGCCTCCCTGATAGCGGATGTGGGTATCCCTGTTGATCTCCGCCATTGTCTGTTCACCCCACTGCGTATAAATCTGCAGCCGGTTTGGCTGTGTAAATGCATCGTACGAAAAATTGGTAAATCTCTTTACATAATCTGCCGCAATATATAAGGTTTCCCCCTCATATCTGGCGATCACATACCCGGCCTCCTGTTGTGCACCGTCCTGTACAAATACCGTGCTGCCGATATCCGTCCTGATGATATCATGCGGCGTAGTATATAGCAGAAGCCCTTCCCCTTTATCCTCATAAAACCGTTCATTCAAATACTGATGTACTGTATCCAGTGCAAAATAATAAATTCCATCTATGAAAAGCGCTTTATCCTCCAGTATTTCATCCTGGAGCACGATTCCTGTTTCGTCTTCGCTCTGCAGATTAAAATATTCTTCCAAATCTGCCCTCTCTTCTGAATAGGAATATTTTTCCATCAGTTTCATTCCCAAACTGGCTGCAATAATCACAAAAATAAGGACGATTGCAACTAATACCGGAATTACTTTCTTCATTGCGTCTCCAGCTCCTTTCCAATCGTCCTCATTATACCAGACTATTCTGATACCGTCATTACCAATTTTGACGTTTTTCGTTTTTTTAACAGGTACTATGTCGTGTCAGCGTAAAGGCTCCTGTGATTCGTTTCCTTATTCATTGTACCCGTTCTATGTCAGGTCTGCCGTATTTTATCATATCGGAGTTGTGTCAGTCTTCCGTCCTGCCCAAGCACATAATCCGGCATATAGACAGCCTCTTCATTCAAACAGCAGGTCTGCGCCAGTTCTTCGGCAGATATCGGTTTCCCGTCAAGATATAGTTCCGTACCCTTTTTAGCAATTCCTTCCAGACGTTCTTTCATATTATGCAGTTCATCTTCTTGCAACACATAGAATCCCTCCTTTGTACACCATATTTGAAAACCCCGAAAAGGAGATGATCTGTGGTATATTTATCCCTTGGGATCTTCATAAATTTTTGGTAAAAACGGTATAAAACAGTTCTGACGAGATGCATGGACGTGTATTATAACATAGAATAAAAGAAATACTGTTTCTAAAAATTGAATTATAACATTAAGATATTAGTGGAAAATTTTGATGCCCCGTACAGACACGTAAGCTTATGAGACTCCCTTCTGCCACTCGGCAGAGGTTCTGTTGATGAAACTTTCCGTTTCAAGACTTAATGCAAGACAGGCACGTAACATATGCCTGATGATTTGGTAAAACACCATGCCTCCTTCCAAATACTGATTGTCCGAAAGCATCTCTATGCGTATTATAACGTAAATAGAGAACAAAGGCAAGACTTTTTAATATTTTATGAAAAATTTGTGAACTGTATATACTGCTATTGACTTGCGGAATTAATCAGTATAAGATACTTGTATTAAAATGAAATGATTCTACTACACTACTGGAATACAGTAATTTCCAGTTACAAAAGACCTGTAAAATGGTATCATATAAGCGAGGATGTGATTTTATGAAAATTGAAAAAGTGAATGACCATCAGATTCGTTGTACTTTGACCAAAGCCGATCTTATTGACCGGGAATTAAAAATCAGCGAACTGGCTTACGGTACTGAAAAAGCAAAAACCCTGTTCCGTGATATGATGCAGCAGGCATCTTTTGAGTGCGGTTTTGAAGCAGAAAATATTCCCTTGATGATAGAGGCAATTCCGTTAAATTCCGAATGCATTGTTCTCATTATTACAAAGGTGGAAGATCCGGAAGAACTGGACACCCGTTTTTCCAAATTTGCCCCGTCTGTACATGACGCAAATGAACAGGACAGCACCGAAGAGACTTCCGAACACTATTTAGAAGGTGCGGATGACGTACTCGACCTGTTTAAGAAAATCCACGAAAATAAATGCCGGAACACCTATGATACGGATTCTGGTCAGGCAATGGACTTGGCAGCATCTTTATCTGATCTTGCGGATGACGATGAACCTCCTGTTCTGACTACAAATACAGACATCACAAAGGTATTTTCTTTTCCGCATTTGAGTGAACTGACCCGTCTGGCTCATATTTTAAATCATTATTATACCGGAATCAATTCTTTGTATAAGAATGAAGGGGCGGGCTGCTATTCCCTGATTTTGTCAAAAGGCAGTCATACACCGGAAGAATTTAATAAAATATGTAACATCATTTCCGAATATGGTTTTGCAGACAAATATTCCTCTGCCGGCGAGGCCTTTCTGAAAGAGCACTGCGATCTGTTTATAGCTGACAATGCGCTGCAGTCTCTTGCACTGATTTAAATCAAATAACAGCGATAAAAAAGAAGCAGCCCCTTTATAACAGGATCTGCTTCTTTCGCTTTTTGTATGACTTATGCCATTGCAGCGATCTGTTTCATAAGCTCGTCAATATCCATCCCATGGACCATTGCCGCCTCTTCCAGCGTCTCTCCCTGTGCGGACGGACAGCCAAGGCAATGCATGCCCGCTTCCATCAAAACCGGAGCAACTTCAGGATTCACCCGAAGGATCTCTCCAATGGTCATGTCTTTTGTAATTCCTGCCATCTCTTCTACCTCCTGTATAAACTTTCCAAATACTTCTTTATTATAATACTTTAACCACATATTATCAAGTTATCCACGTTTTTCACAAATTTTTATATATTTTAGATACTTTTTATGGTTTTGTATACAAAAAAATACATGGCTGTCCTTGACGATTCCGCATCTTAGCACTTATAATAATTTTATCAGATTAACTGTTGTTTTACCTAAAATAATTGATAGGAGGCTATTTCAAAATGAGACCAGAATGGAAAGATTTTGTAGGCGGAAAATGGGATACTGAAGTCAATGTCCGTGACTTTATCCAGAGGAACTACACCCAGTATGAGGGAGACGAGTCCTTCCTGGCAGACGCTACACAGAATACAAAAGATCTGTGGGCTATCGTACTTGACTTACAGAAAAAAGAGCGTGAAGCAGGCGGCGTTCTTGATATGGACACAAAAGTGGTTTCCACAATCACTTCCCATGGACCGGGTTATCTTGACAAGAGCAAAGAGACAATCGTTGGTTTCCAGACAGACAAACCTTTTAAACGTTCTCTGCAGCCTTATGGCGGTATCAGAATGGCAGAAAAGGCTTGCTCTGACAACGGTTATGAAGTTGATCCTGAGATCAGCGAATTTTTCTCCACACACAGAAAAACACACAATGCCGGATGCTTCGATGCTTACAATCAGGAGATGAGAGCATGCCGTTCTTCCCATATTATTACAGGTCTTCCGGACGCATACGGACGCGGTCGTATTATCGGCGACTACAGACGTGTCGCTTTATATGGTATTGACTATCTGATCGAAGACAAACAGGCGCAGAAAGACTCTACCGGACGCGTAATGACCGACGATGTGATCCGCCTTCGCGAAGAGCTGTCTGAGCAGATGACGGCGTTGAAACTGATGAAAGAAATGGCTGCTTCCTATGGCTGCGATATTTCCAAGCCTGCTACTAACGTACAGGAAGCAATCCAGGCTGTTTACTTCGGTTATCTGTGCGCTGTTAAGGAACAGAATGGCGCTGCTATGTCCCTTGGACGTACATCCACATTCCTTGACTGCTACGCACAGAGAGATCTGAAGAATGGTACCTTTACAGAAGAACAGATTCAGGAATTTGTTGACCACTTCATCATGAAGCTGCGTCTGGTTAAGTTTGCACGTACTCCTGAGTACAATCAGATTTTCGCAGGCGATCCCGTATGGGTAACAGAGTCTCTTGCAGGTGTTGGTGTTGATGGACGCCATATGGTTACAAAGATGAGCTTCCGTTACCTGCACACTCTGGAAAATCTGGGTGCCAGCCCTGAACCAAACCTGACCGTTCTCTGGTCTACAAGGCTTCCTGAAAACTTCAAGAAATACTGCGCTAAGATTTCCATCACTACATCTTCCATCCAGTATGAGAATGATGACCTGATGAGAGTAACGCACGGCGACGACTATGGAATCGCATGCTGCGTATCTTCCATGGTTATCGGCAAAGAAATGCAGTTCTTCGGTGCGCGTGCAAACCTAGCAAAATGTCTGCTCTATGCATTAAACGGCGGTGTAGACGAAGTAACAAAGAAACAGGTAGGACCGAAATATCGTCCTGTAGTCGGCGATGTGCTGGATTATGATGATGTATATGCTAAATTTATGGATATGATGGAATGGCAGGCTGACGTGTACGTAAACACACTGAATATCATCCATTATATGCATGACAAATACTGCTATGAGAGAGCAGAGATGGCTCTCCATGACAGAGATGTTAAACGTTATTTCGCAACAGGCGTTGCAGGCCTTTCTATCGTAGCTGACTCTTTATCCGCAATCAAATATGCGAAAGTTGAAGTAGTCCGCGATGAGGATGGCGTAATTGTTGACTTCAAGACAACTGGTGAATTCCCGAAATATGGCAACGATGATGACCGCGTTGACCTGATCGCACAGGATATTGTTCACAAATTCATGACAGCTATCAGAAGACATCATACTTACAGAAACGGTGTTCCTACTACATCTATCCTTACAATTACATCCAATGTAACCTATGGTAAGGCAACCGGAAATACGCCTGACGGACGTAAAAAAGGACAGCCGTTTGCTCCGGGCGCTAACCCGATGCATGGCCGTGATACCCATGGTGCAGTGGCATCTCTGTCTTCCGTATCCAAGCTTCCGTTCAAAGATGCGCAGGATGGTATCTCCAATACCTTTACCATCATTCCTGGGGCGCTTGGTAAAGAGGATCAGGTATTTGCAGGGGATATCGAAATTGATTTAAATAAATAATAAACAGACTTATAGTGCAGGGAGGTTAATGCAATGGATGATAAAAAAGTCGAAGATCTTGTAAAGATGTTGGATTCCGGTATGGCAATGGGTGTCGGACATGTAAATGTAGACACTGATCTCACAAGTGAAGAAACTGCCACCGTCCAGACAATGGGGTGTACGGATTGTTCGAGAACTCCTCTGGCATGCAGTGTACCTACCCTGCATCAGGGTCTTGATGATTATCAGTAAGCAGATTTTAAAGGAGGAATTTATTATGGCAACAAGTACAGCTCAGGTAGATAACCTGGTATCGTTACTGGACGGCTATGCAACAAAAGGCGGTCATCATCTGAATGTAAACGTATTAAACAGAGACACGTTATTAGACGCTCAGAAACATCCTGAAAACTATCCGCAGTTAACAATTCGTGTTTCCGGATATGCAGTTAACTTTATCAAATTAACGCCGGAGCAGCAGGCAGACGTTATCTCACGTACATTCCACGAGAGCATCTAATCACTGCAAGGATATATTTGGTACAGTCAGGATATAGCCAAACCCCTGGAATTTTCCGGGGGTTTCGTTTATAAGAAAGGAGTATATTTACATGAGTGGAAGAATCCATTCTCTGGAATCCTTCGGTACGGTAGATGGACCAGGCGTCCGCTTTGTTGTGTTCGTACAGGGCTGCCCTATGCGTTGTGCATATTGTCACAACCCGGATACATGGGAAATGAACGCCGGAACCATTATGGAGGCTTCTGAAATTATTGAACAATATGAAAGAAACGTCAGTTTCTATAAAGGCGGCGGCATTACCGTTACTGGCGGCGAACCACTGATGCAGGTTGACTTTTTGACAGAATTGTTCACACTTGCAAAAGAAAAAAACATTCATACCTGCATTGATTCTTCCGGAATTGCTTTTAACCCTTTAAATGCTTCCTGGATGGCAAAGCTGGACAGACTGCTGGCTCTCACAGATTTGATCATGCTCGATATTAAGCATATTGATCCGGAAAAGCACAAAGAACTGACTTCCCAGCCCAATGATAAAATACTTGCTTTTGCTGAATATCTTTCCGAAAAGGGTATTGATCTGTGGATCCGTCATGTAGTTGTTCCCGGTATTACAGATCAGGATGCCGACCTGTACAAGCTGGGATATTTCATTGGCGGGTTAAAAACATTAAAAGCCCTTGATGTGCTTCCCTATCATACGATGGGAAAACCCAAGTATGAGAAACTGGGCATACCCTATAAGCTGGATGGCGTGGAAGCTATGGACAAAAACAAGGTAATTGAGAAAAAACAGGTTATTGTAAATGGTATTAAAGCGAGACGTGCCGAGGATGCAGATGCTTAACAGCCGATAACGTTGCGCTGTCCCATACAAGCATTGCTTTTCCTGCATTTTCTACTTGTATTCGTCATATATTTGTATTAAAATAAACTTACGGCAATTGATATAAAACATCAAGCACAATATAATCTTAAGGAGGATATTTATTATGGCATATGTAATTAGTGACGGTTGTGTAAGCTGTGGAGCTTGTGAAGGACAATGCCCTGTCGGTGCTATTAGCATGGGCGATACACAGTACCAGATCGATCCTGATAAATGCATCAGCTGCGGTTCTTGTGCCGGCGCTTGCCCGACAGGTTCTATCTCAGAAGAATAAGTCGTTTTTATCGAAAGTTGCAAAAGCACTCAAAAAAATGAGTGCTTTTTTCTTTTTTCCTTTTTCTCTACTTTTTCCCGTATCATTTCATCAATTTTTTTATAATGCTCTTCCTCTCTTTTGATTCGTTCAAGCTCGCGTTGCTCTTCCTTCTCCTCCTGCATTCTGAACTGATAATCCAATTCTTTTAATACGCTTTCCTTAATCTGCATGCAAAACTTTTCGCTTTCTTCCTGAATGGCCTCAACCATCATATTCTTAAGCAATATCTGTAAACGATAAGTTTTATCTTCCTTATGCGATGTGTCTTGTTCCTTTACCGTATAAAAAGGCTGTGCGGCAGGATACATTTCCTTTTGCGTATTTTGCAGCGGCGTTCCATCCGGCATATCTTTCTCTGCATAAACCGGATTTTCCTGTTTTGAACCAACAGTCTTTGGGGTTACGTCTTCCTTTTCTACATCTGTTTTTCCCTCCGCAGCTCCCGCATTCTTTTTTTCTTCTTCCTGTATTTCCTGTTTTAAAGCCCTCCGGATCGCCTTTAGCTGAAATCCCTGCTCTTTCATTGATTTCACCCGCTTAAGCCGGTTTACATCATCTACGGTATAATAGCGATGCCCCAACTTATTACGTTTGATTGGAAGCTCTAATTCATCCTCCCAATAGCGCAGGACATGGCTTTCCACCTCTACTTGCTTTGCTGCATCCGAAATCATGTACATTTTCTGTTCCATACGTCTTCCTCCTTGTGAAAATAATAAAAAGAGGTACGGCATCCTATGCCCGTCCTCTTTTGTCAGTGAATATTTTTATGTAATTTATAATGATAAGAAACGACTTTAGGCGTTTCCGTTTGCGCCGCCCGCGTGCTGCGAATGCAGTGAAATTTTCTATGCGAATGTGTGCATCCATTATAGTAAACGGCAAATATTTTTGTCGTTACTATAAATACTTATTTTTGTATATTGGCAAATTTGGTATAATCCGGAAGCCATGCCAGATTTACCGTACCAATCGGCCCATTTCTCTGCTTGGCAATGATAATTTCCGCAACTCCCTTTATCTCTGTGTCTTTATTGTAATAATCATCACGGTAAATAAACATAACGACATCCGCATCCTGTTCAATTGCACCTGATTCTCGCAAATCGGAAAGCATCGGTCTGTGATCCGGTCTCTGCTCCACCGCGCGGCTAAGCTGTGACAACGCAATCACCGGAACCTGCAGCTCCCTTGCAAGCGCCTTCAGTGAACGGGAAATATCAGAAATCTCCTGTTGTCTCGAATCTGTCCGTCCACCGCCCGACATCAGCTGCAAATAATCTATGATAATCAATTTCAGGTCAAATTCTAATTTATATTTCCTACATTTTGAACGCAGCTCCGAAATGCCAATGCCTGGTGTATCATCAATAATCAAATCGGATTTTCCAATAATGCCAGCGCTTTCAATCAGCTGTTCCCACTCCGTATCGGTCAGATTCCCCGTACGAATATGCTGGGAATCCACCTTGGATTCCAGTGAAAATAGGCGGTTAACCAACTGTTCCTTGGACATCTCCAGGCTGAAAATAGCTGTCGTCTGCTTCTGTTTAAACGCCACATACTGGGCAATGTTTAGCACAAAAGCAGTTTTCCCCATAGAAGGTCTCGCCGCTACCAAAATCAGATCGGAGGGCTGCATCCCGGCCGTCCTGTAATCCAAATCAATAAATCCGGTGGGAATACCCGTTACCACACCTTTATTTTTAGAAGCAATCTCAATCTTGTTAATGGCATTCATGACAATTTCCCGGATAGGAACATAGTCGCTGCTGTTTCTTTTCTGCAGCAATTCGAAAACCCGTTTCTCCGTATCTTCTAAAATGGTTTCCAGACTTTCCTTTCCTGCATAACAAGTATTGGCAATTTCTTCATTGAGACGAATCAGCTTACGCAATGTGGCTTTCTCAGATACAATATTCGCATAGTATCTGATATTCGCAGAAGTAGGCACCGCTGTAATGAGATCTCTTACAAATTCTAAACTGCTGACCTCCGGAGGTACATCTTTTTCCTTCAGCCTGTCCTGCAAAGTGATAAGGTCAACAGGTTTCCCTTCATCATTCAGTTCCACCATCGCTTCAAAGACGATCCCATACTGCTTTCCGTAAAAATCTTCTCCGCGGAGAATTCCTGAGGCTACAACGATGGCTTCTCTGTCCATTATCATAGAGCCAATCACCGACTGCTCTGCTTCCACACTGTGAGGCAATACCCTTTTTAACAATGCTTCTTCCATCGTTGCTGCCATACTGTTCCCTTCTATCTGTCTTCCTGTACCTTAACTTTCAATTTTCCTGTCACTTTAGGATGCAGTTTCACTGCTACTTCATACACACCAAAATTTTTAATCGGCTCAGAAAGTTGTATTTTCTTTTTGTCAATCTCCATACCACACTGGGTTTTGGCCGCCTGGGCAATCTCTTTTGATGATATAGAACCGAATACCCTGCCACCCTCTCCGCCTTTTATTGTTACAATAACCTCTTTCGCAGCCATCTCTTTCGCAAAATTCTCTGCCGTCTCTAACTGCTCGCGCGCGATCTTTTCTTCCTTTGCCTTCTGCAGTTTCAAATCGTTAAGATTTTTTCCATTTGCCTCCGCGCCTAATTTTTTGGGGAAAATATAGTTTCTTGCATATCCGTCATTGACCTCTACAATGTCTCCTTTTTTTCCAAGACTTTTTATATCCTGCAATAATATAATTTTCATGACAAATCACCCTCTTCTATCATTCTATCCAATGTGTTTTTCATTATTTTTACTGCCTCTTCCAACGGCATATCTTCCATTTGCGCTCCTGCCGTGTTAATGTGTCCACCGCCGCCCAAACGCTCCATAATAACCTGCACGTTCACCTCGTCAATGGAACGGGCGCTGATATAAATCTTACCCTGATACGCAGTCATAATAAAGCTTGCTTTAATCCCTTTGATATTCAGCAGTTCATTAGCCGCCTGCGCACCAAGAATCGTAGGGCTTTTCACCCCTTCGCTGGAACATACGGAGATAGCGTAACAGCCTCTGTAAATTTCCGCCTGCCGGACCGCATCCGCTTTTGTCTTATATTCCAAAGCATCTTCCCGAAAAAGTTTCCGTACTTTCGTCACATCAGCGCCGTTTCTTCTCAAGTATGCCGCAGCCTCAAATGTACGTACGCCTGTTTTGGTTGTGAAATTATTGGTATCAATAATAATGCCCGCATACATGCTCTCTGCTTCTTCACTCCGGGGGCGGATTCCTTCTTTAATATACTGCAGAATTTCCGTTACCATTTCACACGCCGATGATGCATAAGGCTCTACATAAGACAATGTTGCATTTTCGATCGTCTCCGAACCCTGCCTGTGATGATCCAATACTACAATTGATTTGCAGATCCGTAGCAATTCCGGACATTCCGTAATGCTTGGTTTATTAACATCCACTACAATCAGTACCGTATTGTTCTCCGAAGCCTCAACTGCCTGCGCACTGTTGATAATCATATCTTCTTCATATTCCGGATTATCCCTGAACATATCCAGCAGCGGCCGTACAGAGGTGGTAATATCATTAATTACAATATGCGCTTTTCTGTCCAAAGATTTTGCAATCCGGTAGATACCAACCGCAGCGCCAAAACTGTCCACATCTGCAAGTCTGTGCCCCATGACCAGTACCTTGTCCTTAGACGAAATGATCTCATTCAATGCATGCGCTTTTACCCGGGCCTTTACCCGTGTATTTTTTTCTACCTGCTGGCTTTTCCCACCATAATAAGTTATAGAGCCCGATGTCTTGACCACAGCCTGGTCACCGCCGCGTCCCAGCGCCAGGTCTATTGCTGTTCTCGAAAATTCATAGTTTTGTGCATAAGTTAAACCGTCAAGCCCGATGCCAATACTCAAAGTAACTGCCATTCCGTTTCCTATATTGACAGTTTTTACGTCATCCAGAAGGTCAAATTTGCTCTCCTGCAGTTGAAGAACCGATTCTTTGCGAAGGATGACCAGATACTTATCCTTTTCCAGCTTTTTTGTAATGCCATCCATAGCTGCAATATATTTATTGACTTTCCTGTCAATCAATGCTATCAGAAGGGAACGCCTTACTTCCTCAACGCTTTCTAACGCCTCCTCATAATTATCCAGGTAAATCATTCCCACTGCCAGCGACTGGTTGTCATTTTCCCGCAAGGCAATTTTCAAAGCTGTTTCATCATATAAATAAAGTGCAATCAAATATCCTTTATAGTCCGGTTCCTGAAAGATATCACTATTAACCGCCATGTCCTGTAAGGATATCTTTTTCATCTTTACCATATATTCGCCGTCTTCAAATTCCAGATTCATCTCAGCTTCCTCTTCTTCCCCCGGAAGCCTGTCCTTTGATAAATCCGGAAATACTGTAGCAATCGATTTATGATAACCTTTTTCTTTATGTATCACCTTTTCAAATGCTTTATTAGTCCACACAACCCTGCCGTTTTCATCCAGTAACGCATAAGGAATCTCCATTTCCCGCAGCAGCCGTTTCTGAATTTGTCCATATTGGGTAGCAAAGCTGATCAGTTCATTCATGATAATCGGCTTATTGTAAAACATCAATGCAAAAATAACTGCAAAGTAAAGCAATAACGCAGCGGTCAGCATTAACCCTGACCGATAATCCATCAGGTAAATGACGAGATTCACCAGTATCAGCATAATACCAAGAAGAATGGAACCCTGAAGGTAAACCCTCAGCCTTCCTTTTATCTTAATCCTCTTTTTCATCCTTTTACCTCCGGACAAACTTGTCCGTTACATGTAATCTTATTTATCATACTTATATGCATGTTAAAACAATATGATACTTATTATAACATCTATTCATACTAAATGCCATAATATTATCCTGCTAAAAATAAGGAGGTTTTGTATAATTATGTCATTTTCTGTATAAACGGCGCGAACCAGGTATTCATTTATATAAAAAGGTATATCAAAAACCGGCCATCCCAAAGGATAGCCGGCCCGTTTCGTTATCAATTATTCTGCAACATAAGGCATCAATGCAATGTGCCTTGCCCGTTTTATTGCTACGGTAAGTGCGCGCTGATGTTTTGCACAGTTTCCTGTAATGCGGCGTGGAAGAATCTTTCCTCTTTCAGACACATATCTTTTTAATTTGTTTGTATCTTTATAGTCTATTACATTGTCTTTTCCGCAAAATACACAAACCTTTTTTCTTCTGCGCATACCGCCTCTGCGCTTCATCGGTCCATCTGATTTCTCTGCTTTATTAAAAGCCATGATGCATGCCTCCTTTTAAATGATTGTTTCTCAATTGAAAGGCAGTTCCTCATCAATACCGTCCGGAATGTTCATAAAGCCTTCCGCTACGGAAGCCGGCTCTGATCGATTGCCGGAAATACGATAACCGCCTTCATTCCCTGAACTTGCATTTTTACTCTCTGCAAATTCCTGATCTTCTACTACAACATCGGTCGTATATACTCTCACACCGTCCTTATTGGTATAACTGCCTGTCTGAATACGTCCTGAGACAAGCATCTTGATTCCCTTATGCAGATATTTTTCAGCAAATTCCGCCTGTCTGCCAAATGCAACACATCCGATAAAGTCCGCATTGTTTTCATCACCGTTTCTATTGAAACGCCGATCTACCGCCAGCGTATATCTGGCAACTGCTGTGGCGCTCTCACCCTGAGAATACCGGATTTCGGGGTCTCTCGTTAATCTACCCATAAGAATTACTCTATTCATATAGTCCCTACTTTCTATTATGCCTCGTCTTGTCTAACGCATAAATATCTGATCACATTGTCCATAATGCGGACACGGGATTCGATTTCCGCCGGAACAGTGGGTTCAGCGTCGAACTGAATGAAATAGTAGAACGCTTCTTTCATTTTCTGAATTTCGTAAGCCAGTCTCTTCTTACCCCATTCATCAACGTTTGTAACAGTTCCACCGAATCTTTCGATGAGCCCTTTGCATTTGTCCACAATGGCAGCTCTTTCATCATCTTCGACTTTAGCACTGACAACAACGGCTAATTCATACTTGTTCATGCCAACTACCTCCTTTTGGTCTCTGGCCCCTTTTCATAAAAGGAGCAAGGAATAAAATATACCACAGGTTCTTATATTACCATATAAATCCTGTATTTTCAAGCTTTTTTGTACACTTCCCTTGTATTTTTTTCTACTAATTTTCTTGCAAGCATAATTTGACGTCCACACCCTCTACACTTCAGCCTGAAATCCGCCCCCACTCTGAGAACCTCCCATTCCTTCGCACCGCAAGGATGTTGCTTCTTCAATTTTATAACATCTCCTACTTCGAAATCCATAATTTAAGTAATCCCTCTCCTGCGGCGGATGTGCCGGACTTTTTGGCTTTCCCGCTGTCAAAACAGCTCTCTGTCCGCTAATCCATCTGTGAAAAAATTTCTCCTATACTGCCCTGAAGCACCAAATCAGCCATTCCATCCCGCGCTGTTGCAGTTTTATTAATTAGTACCAATTTATCGCCTTTATAATAGTCAAGCAGCCCCGCTGCCGGATATACGGCAAGGGAAGTTCCGCCTACAATCATCACATCCGCTGCGCTGATACAGGCAACCGCTTCTGAAATCGTCTGGTTGTCCAATCCCTCTTCGTATAACACTACATCCGGTTTAATTGTACCGCCGCATTCACACACGGGTATGCCTTCAGAATGTAAAATATATTCTGCGTCATAAAATTTATGACACTTCTCACAGTAATTGCGATGCACACTTCCATGCAGCTCCAGTACTTTCCGGCTTCCTGCCGCCTGATGCAGACCGTCGATATTTTGTGTCACGACAGCCTTTAATTTCCCTTCTTTTTCCCACTGCGCCAGTTTCAAATGCGCCGCATTGGGCCTGGCAGACAGACACAACATTTTATCTCTGTAGAAACGATAAAATTCATACGTATATCTTTTATAAAAGCTATGGCTTAAAATCGTCTCCGGCGGATAGTCATATTTTTGATTATACAGTCCATCCACGCTTCTGAAATCTGGAATACCGCTTTCCGTAGAGACACCGGCGCCGCCAAAAAATACCGCACGTTTTGCTTCTTTCATTATTTTCTTTAATTGTTCCAACGCATCGTTTTTCATAAACCCACCCGCTTTTTATCAATACTACTGTGCAAAGTTGCTTCTTTTCTTAGGTATCGCAAAATCAGGATGTTCTCCCAGCCATGTATTTTGCGGCATGTTGTTCAGAATCGACATATCCTCCGTCGAGATCTCAAAATCAAATATATTCTGATTCTCCTTCATCCTTTCCATCGCGGAAGACTTTACCAAAGGAATAATGCCTTTCTGCAACAGGAAACGCAGGCAGATCTGTGCCGTTGATTTACCATATTTCTCCGCATATACTTTTAAAATAGGATTATCCAGCATCGCACTTCTGCCAAGCGGACTCCACGCCTGCACTCTGATGTCATTTTCCTGACAATATCGGACCGCTCCCTCCTGGGTATAACCTGGATGAATCTCCAATTGGTCAACCAAAGGCTTTATTCTGCCATGCTGCAGTATAAGATCCAAATGATGAGGAAGGAAATTGCTCAGTCCCAGTCCTCTTACTTTTCCCTCGTCATAAAGCTCTTCCATGGCCTTCCAAGTATCAATGTCCTTTTCCTTCCAATCTGCATCTCCTTCCGAACCACGGGGCCAATGAATTAAATATAAATCAAGATAATCCATTCCCAGTCTGTCCAAGCTCCTGGCAAAAGCCTCTTTCGCCTCATGGTATCCTCGCTCATCAATCCAGAGCTTCGACACTATGAAAAATTCCTTTCTAGGAATACCGCTCTCTTTGATCGCCTGACCAAGAACCCGTTCCGTTTCATATAAAGAGGCCGTATCAAAATACCGATAGCCTGCCTCAATCGCGGTGCGGTTAATTGCTAAATTATCTCCCCCTTTGGCATTGTAGGTGCCAAAGCCCATACACGGAATCTGAATCCCATTTGAAAGCGTATAACAATCTTTAATTGATTTCATAATGCATTCCTTTCTCTGTTTTTGATGCCGTTTTGCCTGCTAATAGCATTTCTGTTAAAAATGAAAACAAATTACAAGCTGCGCTCTAAATTTATTTTGACAAGTCTTTTACCGGATGTCAAGAAAAAAAGAAAACCTCAGAATTTATTTCTGAGGTTTCAAAAGGCGCCAACCAGATTTGAACTGGTGATAGAGGTGTTGCAGACCTTTGCCTTACCACTTGGCTATGGCGCCATATATTCTCAACTGACTCCGACGGGAATCGAACCCGTGTTACCGCCGTGAAAGGGCGATGTCTTAACCGCTTGACCACGGAGCCTTATGCGGGATCTTTTTCCTTCCCCTGCTTTCTGTTACTCCCGGAGCACCCCCAAAGGCGCCTCCACCCTCCCCGAGTAGGGCTCGAACCTACAACATCACGGTTAACAGCCGTGCGCTCTACCATTGAGCTATCGAGGATTATTCCCTTTTCCTGCCGTACCCTCAAAACCGAACACTGGAACCACCAAACACCCATCCCCTTCTCTGG
>CAJUDS010000010.1 GCA_910585345.1 uncultured Lachnospiraceae bacterium
TGCTCCTCCTTTTCTGCGTCAGCCTGAGTAGCTGAACATCTCCTGCACACGGCGGATCAGGGTCGGCAGCACGGTCTCGTCAAACAGGGCATACAGACCTGCCAGCACCAGCGCTCCGATGACCACGGCCATCAGGATCTTGATGGCCGTGTCCACGAACCCCTCCCCTTTCTGCTCCCTAAGAGCCATATATCCCGCAAAGATCCTGCCGGATGCTTTTTCTTTTAAGTTCCTGATCCTGTTTTTCATGGTATGGTTCCTCCTCTTTTCTTTCTGCCATACAGGCTTTGTTTTCTGATCCCGGACATGCCGCCATTGTCGCCGCTACAGCTGCATGACGGGACTCTGCACCGGCTCCGGTCCGCCAAAGGCGATGGTCTTAAATCCCCGTTCATCTACATAATGGAATTCGCTGCCTTCCCCGTCATACAGCTCGATCACGTCTGACATGGACAGGGAATGGCCCGTATATCCCGGAGGATGCAGGCCCGTACTGAACTTGTCGTAGATCTCCTCCAGGTTGTTGGTCTCGGCTTCCCCGTCAAACACCAGCTGGTAATCCTCCGGGGAAGGCTCCCCGAACCGTTCCCGCATCCGGTCATAGCCGATAAATTTCATATGCACGTCCACAGACGGCTTCAGCTGCCAGATCCGGATGTTCTTTAACACCGGGCCGTCCGACAGGTCATCCTGCCCGTTCATCAGGCGGTCATAGACGCCGTCCCGCCATTCCACCTCCCGGATCCCTTTCTGCTTCTCCAGAAAACGGTTCAGCCCGTCACCGGAAAAAAGCGGGTCCACCACAGCCTTGTTCCCGGTGACATACCCGGCCAGGTTCCCAAAGTACAGGATCCTTCCGTTTTCCATGCGTATCCCCCGCACAGGGCATCCCTCCTCTCCTAAGTGATCTCCATGCTCCCGCCATCCGCCTGCCCCTGCCTCTTTTTCAGAGTTTCTTCGTCCGGGAACACGATTTCCCCGGCCACCACCTCCATCACGCAGAAATCGCCCCGGTCACACAGCATGATCTTATGCTGGTAGGGCTTCTGCATCTCCACATAGTCCATGGCCTCCTTCTCACTGCACAGCCATACCCCTGCAGCATAGCGCCCGTCCTCCAGGAAGCTGTACCCGGAGTAAAGCGGCTCATGCCCAGGAAGCGGCACCGCCCCGATGGGGCGGATCTGGGACAGATGGAGCTTCGCCTGCTCCGGCAGGAGTGCCGGCTTTAAGGCTCCCAGGACCTGGGAGCGCCGGAAATGGGCCGCCTCCCCATTGTCCAGGCTGACCCCCGACACGACACGGCCTTTGGCATCCGGCCCGGCCCCGTTCCCGCCTGTGCAGAAATAAAGCTGGTCCCCAGGACGGCCAGGAAGCATATCCAGGCGGAGCACGATGACCTTCCCTTTTAAGGAAAGGCTGTCTCCGGTCCCTTCGCAGTCCTCCGCCGTATAGATCCTTTTCCCTTCTTTTTCTTCTGTCTGCTTCTCCATTTCCTCATCCCTCCTTCTGTCGCATCAGCCCGGACAGGTCGGAGATCAGGCTCAGGCGGGTATCGTCCGGCATGGTCCGGATGGCCGCCCGCACATAGGCTTCCACTGCCTCCGGGGACTGGTCCCCTACTTCGATGATGCTGACCTTCCGCACCGACACTTTTCCGTCCGCTATCCCCAGGCCCACGATGTCCCCGTACTCCATCCCGGCTGCGGCCCGCATCTCCTTCGGGATCAGCACCCGCCCTTTCTGGTCCAGCAGCTTGTATACCGGCTTACCCATCCAAAAATCCTCCTTTCTCCAGGATCTCCATAGCTTCCTTCTCTGTCATGTCCAGCAACTGCAGCATCCCGTAAAAGGGCTTCCGGACCACTGCCAGCGGTTCCTCCGCCCCCATCAGGACCGCACCTTCCACGGTCCGGACCACAAGCTCCGCATCCAGGGGGATCCCGGCTTCCCGGAGCAGGGCATGGGGGAGCTTCAGCTCCGCCTCCCCTGAAAGCTCCATGCATTCCGTCTTCCGGAACCCTTCTGCAGAGAGAAAAAATCTCCCATAGCTGTTCTCCGCCCGGACAGGACGCAGGCTTTCACAGGTGATGCAAACCTCATCCCCCGGCCCTGCCCCCATGGTCTCCAGTACCCCAGGCGGCAGGATGACGCTCCCGTCCTGGGCAACTGTCCCGCTCACTTCGATCCATCCCACATCAGCCACCTCCTTCCTCCCCGCCAGGGCTTTCTCCCCTTTCTTTTAGTTCCTCACAGAATACCGCCACGGCCTCCCCGTCCCCATGGATGTCCGCCGCCTCCAGCTGCGCCACAAGGGCCGCGATCCGGGCGCATTCCTCCGTCAGCTCCTTCATCCGGGCGCTGGGGTTGTATCCCCCGCAGGTGCGGATATAGCCCTTCACACGGCAGTCATAAAGCCCTGTTTTCTGGTTCTTTAAGAGGGCAAAATAAAGCCCCACCATGCATCCGTCTTCGATCCGCACCACCGGCATCCCGTCCCAGCCCGTAAGGAGCTTCTGTCTCCCTTCTGTCTTCTCCCTGATCAGGGCCTCCGCCCATCTCAGCTGTTCAAGTCCCTCCATCTTTCTCACCTCCCGGCATCCAGTCCCCGAACAGGCTCATCTGCTGCGGCCCGGCCAGCTTCTGCTCCTCCGGGTCATAGTTGGTGATGATCAGCTCCGGGTACTCGCAGCCGTTGTCATACCGCTGCGCCAGGTTGTTCATCCGGGTCACCGCCGTGATCTGCCGCCCTTCATACAGGTCCCGGATATAGCCGCAGTCGTTGTAGCTGACCATCCATTTCCCCTGGCAGGCATTTAACGTGTCCCGGAGGCGCACATGGTCCTGCTTCGGGAATTCCACTGTGTAGTGGTCCTCCGTCATGTAATAGGGCGGGTCGCAGTAGATGAATGCGCTCTCCCGGTCGTACTGGCGGATGAGCGCCTCAAAGTCCTTGTTCTCTATGACCGTGTTCGCCAGCCGCCTGGACGCCTCCCAGATCAGGGAGAAGGTCCTGCGCACATCAAAGGGCTGGCAGCCGTAGGAAGTGCAGCCGCTCCCGTAACTGTAGCGGATCAGCTTATAAAAGGCCACGGCCCGCCGCACGTCTCCGGGGGAGGCGTTCTCAAGCATCAGGGAACGGATGTCTTCAAACTCCGGCGCGGGCAGGTTATGCTCTGCCAGCTCCAGCTCTCTGGCCATAAAAGGGGCATCGAACTCCCCTTTGTCCAGGAACTGCCGGATCACGCCAAATTCATCCCGGCTGTTTAACGGCAAGAACCCCAGATCCCGCAGAAACTCCCAGGTCTGGCCCTTCACACAGGCATACAGGTTGGCCAGGTTGGAGTTGAAATCGTTGTAGACCTCCATCACCTTCCCGTCCGGGGGCCTGCCGAACAGCACCCAGCCGCCTCCCCCGAACACCTCGATATAGCGGTCGTAGCGGGCGGGGAACATGTCATAGATCACTTTCCGCAATGCCTTTTTCCCGCCGACCCATGAGATAAAACTGTTGATCTTCTGCCACCTCCTTCTTCTGATTTACTGATACACATAAATCTCCTCTTTTTTATCCATCCAACCACTGCACTTTTGCCTCATCACCAGACACCTGGCTCCGGTCTGTCACATGGTCTGGCAGGCGCATCCTCCCATCTGCACGTCATCCTCCTGAGTCTCTGAAAGTTCCGGTTCCCGGTCCAGGGATACCGCGCCGTAGGATGTCAGCTTCATGCCTGCCGCTTCATACTGCTCCATTCCATACTGATAAAAACTGAATCTCTCAAAAGCCGGATCCGAACAGTCCACGCCCAGGTTCTCCAGACATTCCCGCCCATAGCCTGCATAACTGATCTGACCGGGATCGAACACATAGTCATCCAGCCGGTCTGCAAGCCAGAGACACCTCTCCACACTTTTCCAGCCGTCAAACTCCAGGACGGCCTTGTATTTTACAAGCTCCTCCTGTGTCATCTCCGCCACTCTTCCTGCCAGCTCATTCAGCGCCTCCATGTCCTCATCCGGACCGATGTGTTCTTCAAAGGCAGGGATCATGCTGCTGACCTCCAGGATCCTGTATCCGCTCAGACATGGTGTAGAAAGAAAACTCCATAAAGAGGTCATTTCCCCGCTTCTGCGGGGCAGTAAAAACCACCCATCGCCCTTTTCCGGATGATCCCGTTCCTCGACACGTACAGACAAAAATGTTTTTGTCTCCGGTTCCAGCAGCGGCACCTCCTGACCGTCATAGATCTCCTGCCAGCCTTCTTTTGAGCGGTAGCAGTAGCCTTCCTTCGTAAACGCGCCCTTTTCCGAATGTCTGAGATATGCCCCTACCTTTGCCGGATCCATCAGGGCGATCACTTCATCCGGCAGGTCCTGCAGGATCCGTAAAAAATCCCCGTCCAGCGCGTTCTCCCCCAGATCCGTATCTTTCACGATACCGGGCAGGAAGTCAAAGTATTCCAGGTTTTCGGTGGCATTGATCAGGTCTTTGATGGAGCATTCATGGCCCCTGCGCTCGGTCTCGATACAGGCCAGCACCCCTTCATACCGGGAAATTTCTTCCTGGTCCATCTGCCTGACCCTGCCGGCAAGAAAGTTCACCTCCTCCACCTTCGCTTCTGTCCTGGCCAGCCGTTCCCGCAGGAAATCCGGCCATCTCCGGAAGGTGATTATCCGGTACTCCCCATCCACCGGTACCCTGGCCCGTTCCATGGCATCCTGCACCAGTGCTCTGACAGCAGGCACTTTCAGCTCCGCTCCCCGGTATTCCGGGCAGTCTGCATATTTTGTTGCTGCGATCGTCACATACATCTACATCCCTCCCATCTGGGGACCGCTGCTCTCCCGGAGCCGGTCCAGGAACACATCCTCCGGCAGGATCTCAAAGTCCTCCCCGGAATGCCAGAAGCTGACATACAGTTCCCCTTCTTCCGCCTCGATCTCCCGCTGCTCAAAGCCTTCCCCCCAGCCATCAGAAGCCTGGCCGCTCCAGCCTGCCATGACCGCCTCCATCTCCTGCGGGGTCAGCTCTCCATGGCTTACCACGGTCATCACCCCGTACAGACAGCCGTTCACCTCCTCGATGCCGGGGAGCATGCTGGCCACCCGCTGTTTCAACAGCTGGTTGTTCAGATACATGGCCAGTCCCCGGCCTCCCTCATGGGACCAGTCTTCCCCAGCCACCCGTTCCTGTATAGCGGATGCGTACTGCATCAGGTCCCGGCCATCCAGGACGGTCGGTGTCTCCCCCATGTTTCCCCATTCATCCTCTTCAAAAAACTCCCCCTGGAGCGGGCTGAACAGGCGGGTCGTGACCAGATCTCCGGAAAGGTCCCGGAAGCGCCATTTTTCGCTTGTTATGATGCCATGGGAGGTTTCCACCGCCCCGGTCTCCTCCATCAGGGCCTTCGCCATACGGTCCATGTCCACGAACTGCTCAATAAACCCGTCCAGGTAGTAGACCTCGCTGTCCTCCAGGATATGATGGACATACTCCTCCGGGCTGTCCACTCCTTCCGGACACAGACGGTAGTCCTTCAGGTTCCCTGCCGCCTCCAGCGCCTCTCCCAGTGTCCTGGGACACTCTGCCTCCAGCACGGCATACAGCTGCCAAAGCCGTTCCTCTGTCCCGTCCAGCACTTCTTCCACGAAAAATGTGGCCGCCTGATTGATCTCCTCCGCCCCCAGACCGGCAGGCAGGTAGTCCGTCAGATCCTCCCGCCCCACAATGGACGTAAAAAAGCTTAATCCATCCAGGCTCTCTACCCGGAAATGTTCCCTTGCCAGCGCGACCCGTTCCCTGGGAGCCGGAACCGACAGGGCATAGTCCCCGCAGGAACTCCCGCATCCTTTCTGGTACAGATGCAGAAGGGCCAGGCTGCCCTTTTCATATCCCGGATAGATGTACCCGATGTGCCTGCCGTCCCCATAGACTTCCTCCGGCACAGCCCCTTCCTTTTTCAGAACCAGCCCGCTGGGGGAGAACTCCCCTTTATGGCGGAGGAAATAGGCGGAGGACACCCTTTCATGGTCCAGGAATCCTGCGATCTCTGCAGGAACCTCCACACCCTTATCCCTTTTCAGCATCATCCGGGATATCTCACTCTGATCCGTCCCGTGGGGGATCAGCTCATACTGGTCCAAGTTGTAGGAGAGGTTGATGATCTCTCCCAGTGTCCCCGGCTCCTCCATCCGGAGCGCTGCGGAGAACACGTCCTGTTCCGTCTGTGTCAGATATCCGATCCGTCTGGCCAGGAAATCCAGTTCGTGGCGGTTTTCCTGCTTTTCACAGGAAATCCCTTTGAGCCGTTCTCCCAGATGGGGGACCGTTGTCTGTGCCTCCTGGACCAGCACCGGTGCCTCCGGCCTGGCATCCCCGAACTCCGCAAGGGCCTTATCCATTTCCTTATAGAACTCTGGCAGCGACAGGCAGATGGTCCTGCCCGCGTTCCTTCCGATATACAGTTTCAGCATTTCTTTCCCGGCCTCCTTCCCTTCTTCTCTTCTTTTTCTGCTGTGATCCCGATCCCGTGCCGACTGATCAGGATGCCGCTTAAGATCACCTGCAGGAGACGGTCACTGATCAGCTCCGGGTCCCCCAGTTCCGATAAGGACAGCCCCGGCCTGACGCCGCACATCTCCTTTGCGGCACACAACAGGGCATAGCCATCCGGTTCTATACCGTGGACCGCCATCTCCCTGTACCGGATCCCGTCTTTTGTAATGCATGGTTTTGCCTGGTTCCATAAAAAAGTGTCCGCACTCAGCAGGAACAGGGCCGCCGCCCTGCCATGGTCGGCGCACAAAGATACATAGTCGCCGTTCCCGCAGATCTCCCGGAACCTCTTTTTATGCTGGCCGCTCCGAAACACGGATCCCGCCACCTCCCCTCTGTTTTTCAGATTGATGATACGCGCCGCCAGCCGGGAGGGCGGGATCTCCCCCACAAAGAGCAGCACCAGCTCCCCGTATGGCATATCTGCTGTCTCCTCCGGCCTTCCCCGGATGACCCCGCACCGGCGCGGCTGGAAGCCGGGGATCTGCTGCATCCCGGCCTCCAGTTTCCCCAGTTCTGTCCCTGGCAAGAAGCATCCTGACAATCCCGCACCTCCTAAACCATGCCCATCCGGGGAAAACCCTGCCCCGTGGACTGTCCCTGTTCCGCTCTCCCGATGCCTTTCAGTTCCTGTTCCGTCTGGATCCGGTTCCTCGCTGCCGCGCCAAAATCCACACAGAGCCGGCAGCCCTCCTCGCATTCGATGTCCTGCTGAACGAACCCTTCTCCCCAGCCGTCCGTCATCTGCCCGTACCATTCCCGCTTCAGCTCTTCCGTCTCCTCCGGGGACAGCTCCTCCCGGCATTCCACCTCCAGGACTCCCCACAGGCTGTAGTTCCAGATCTCCACTGCCGGATGCATGCCAAGGACCTTCTCTTTTAAAGCCCCCTCGTCCAGATATCTCGCAAGCCCCGGCCTGCCCTCCTCCAAAAGCTCCTCCTTCAGCGCCTTCCGGATGGTCCAGTCATACCCTCTCAGAGCATAGCCGTCCATGGTTGTGCAGTGATCCTCACTGTCATACAAACCGCCCACCAGGGGACTGTACAGCCGCATCGTTACCGGCGCTTTCGTTTCCTTATTCTCCATTTCCACTCCTCCATTCCTCAAAATCTTCCAGGCTCATCTGCCCCTCCACCTGGAAATCCTCCATCCACCAGGCAAACACGTCCTCCGCCGTCCGCCATTTGGTCCTCCCGCCGTCCCTGTGGATCACCTCCAGCATCCGCCCGAAAGCCTTCGTATAGGCATGCCGGTAGGTGGGGAACAGGGCGAACTCCTTCCACCGGGTCTTCCCCGCCATGGGGCAGCCGATGCAGCCCACGCGGTAGAAGCCCATCTCATACAGCGGGTTCATGGGGAGCCGCTCGCTGCGGATATAGTCCCATACGTCCCGGTCCGTCCAGTCCACGATGGGGTTACAGATCCGCTTGCCCTTTAAGGCGCAGCTCTCGAACAGACGCCGGTTTTCATCGTTGTCATTGTTCAGGATGATCTTCTTTTCCGGGTTCGCCGTGAAATTCTCATACACACCCCGGTTGTTCCTGCGCTTCACACTCTCCGCCCACCGCACCCCGGTGGTGATGAAGCGGTCCCGGCAGGTGGCCTCCTTCAGCACCTGACAGCAGTACCGCTGCAGCCTGGTGGGCGGGAATTTCTTCAAAGGGATCAGGGTCCACATGGTGACCCGTCCTCCCTTATACACAGGATAATTGATCTTGCAGGGCACTCCCTGCTCCTCCAGTCTCCGGAAGGTGTCCCGCACATAATAAATAGTCTGGGGCGCGTCCGCCGTGGTCAGGTTGTGCTGCACCTCATAAGGGATGCCGGACCGCCTTACGATCTCCCGGCACACGCAGCTGTCCTTCCCTCCACTGTCCGTGACCACCAGGGGGCTTCCATACAGGGCGAAGGACATCTGGGACGCCGTCCTCACCCGCTCGATCGCTTTCTGCTCTAAATCCATCCAAAAGGGAGTCAGATATCTTTTCCCTGGCCAGGAACCCCGCCTCCTTTCTTTCTGGTCTTGTTTGTGCGCACAAAAAAAGCGCTGGTCCGTCAGCGCCGCAGTCCTTTCCTTATTTTCTTTTCTGTACCTGCCCTTTCTTACATCCTTATCTCAAATCCGCCCACCTCCCTTCCGAACTCCTCCTCCGTCATCAGAGACAGGTTTTCTCCCCGCTCCGTATCCCAGAACCCCGCGTGGAACCGGATATTCCCCGCATTCAGGGTACGGCTGGCAAACAGGTCTCCCCAGCCATGGGCGACGATCTCCTTCCATTCCTCCTTAAGCCCTGCCAGCTCCCGTTCGGTCAGCTCTCCTCTGGTACTGATCCGGGCAACTCCCCACAGCTGTCCCTGATGTTCCTCCACATCCGGGACGATGGATGAGATCTTCCCCGACAGGAGCCGGTTATAGAGGGTCTCCGCCAGACCGCCTGCCCCATACTCCCGCATGCCCTTTGCGATCTCCTTTCGGATCACGGTCTGGAATGTCGGCACCTTCTCCCCATGGAGGAGCGCAGGGAAAAGAGGATACCCTGCAAAGGTGGTCAGGGTCAGGGGGCTGTACAGCTTCAGTTCCTGCCCTTCCCCGTGGTCCAGGCAGATCGGATGTTCCCGGTTGACCACCACGCCATAGAACGTTTCCGCTGCCCCGGTCTCCCGGATCTTCTCCTGCCCGTATCTGCGGTAATCGAAATGATCTTTCAGTCCTTCCGGAAGAGAAAAGCCTTCCTGCTCCAGATGGTAGTGTGCATAGCTTTCCGGTACCAAAAATGGAAATGGCAGAAGCTCGTAGGTCTGATGGTTCTGGATGATACAGCAGCACTCCTTCATGGTTCCGGGGAGTTCCGCCTCCAGTGCTGCAAATGTCAGCTTCCATTCAATCCCGGAACACGTCTCCATCTCTTCAATCACCTTTGCCGCCTGGTTCAGTTCTTCCAGAGTGCTGCCGGGCGGCAGATGTTCCAGCAGGCCGTCAATGGATGCGGAGATCTCCACTCTTTCCGGGAGCTCTTGTGTGATCCCTGCCTGCCGTTTTTTCTCTGCCAGTTCCTGCTCCGGCAATGGAAGTGCGAACCGGACATAACGGTCTGTGAAGGATTCCCGGATCAGAGTAACCGAAAAAACGCCCTGCTTCTTTTCCATTTTTTCTGTTTCCTGCCTCTTTTCTGTTTCCGATTCCTTTTCCCTGCTCTGCCCTTCCCCTGCTTCCGTCTGTTCCATGAGGTCTTTCCGTTTCTCCACATATCCGCCCTCTGTCAGATATCCCCGGTCCTCCTGCCGGAGCCGGCCAATCCCTGCATAGTCTACATAAACCTCCAGCCCCTCTGAAAGCTGTGAGGTCTCCTCCTGTGACAGGTATCTCCCCAGTTCCTCGAAACTTCCAATCTCCGGATGGAGCCGGTAGCAGTCCAGATGCCCCAGTGTCTCCAGGATCTGCTCCGCTGTATAGGGAGCTTCCAGCCGGAATGCTGCCCGGAACAGCATCTCTTCCTCCCCGTTCAGGCTCCCCAATCTTTCGGCCATCTGGTTGAGACGGTCCAGGTTTTTCGTCGGAAAGACTATTTCCCCCACCAGACGGTTCTCCAGTTCCGGAAATTTGGAATCCACCGCTCCGATAAAGGGCAGCATGATCGATGGATGCTGTTCCTCCAGACTCCGTCTGACCTGTTCTGCTTCCTCTTCTGTAGCCGGAAGCCGCATCCAGATCCCATCCTCCCAGTTTTCTCTTTTCACAAAAATCCGCAATGCATTCCCTCCTCCCTACTACTGTATCTGGAACCCCTGAGCATGTCCTTCTTCCATCTCCGGCGCTTCCTCTTTCCGCACCACAAGACCGGACTCTGTATAGGCACAGCTGTGGGACGCATAGTATTCTTCCCCGATGCCATGGTAGTCCAGATAGGGCCACACCTTCCGGGGGAACTCCATGATGCCGTTCTCCACCACATACCCTCCCAGCTCCCGGCTGCAGGTCACGCCGGGAAAGCAGTCATACAGCTGCAGGCTGTCCGCCGCTTCCAGAACATCCCCGATGGTGGAGACGGAGCGGCAGTCCAGGATCCCGGAAAATTTCATCTGCTCTTCCCTGTCCATCCTTCCGATCTTCTCTGCCAGGCAGCTGATCTCCTGGAACCAGCCATCCGCAGGCAGATACTGTTCAAGGCCAGGGATGGGGGATTCCACTTTTGCGATCCGGAAGGGGATGCTGCTCTTTCCCTCATGCCCTCTGGTCAAAGCGAGCATCTTCTGCTCCGGCTTCTCCCTGCCGGAAAGCGGAAAGGTGAATAAGACCTGGTTGATCGGCTTTGTGGTATTTTCGTACAGGATCTTTATGATGGGTTCTCTTTCTTCCACGATTGCCTCCTATCCATCCTGCCACTGTCAGGCAGCTATTCCATCTCCATCCCGCCCATCTCCGGTTCTTCTTTTCCCGTAATGGTGACGTACTGGTCAATGATGTTCAGTGTTTCACAGTAGTCCTGGCATCCGCCTTCAGTGATGCGTTTCTCCATTTCCTCCGCCTTATCCTCCATGCCGTTTTCCCGCAGGGTCCGGGCCGCGATCCCCATCAGGTTGAAGATGTTCCCATCCTCACCGATCAGCGCACAGTCCGGCTTCTCTGCCACGGCTTCATGGAGAAAGCCTCCCAACCGATTATCTATATAGTCGGACATCCATGTGCTGCCAAAGTGGTAACGGGTCTTAAGCCGCCAGGCGGCCAGCTTCCCCATATCCAGCTTTTCTTCCCCAAAGAAAAAGAGCAGGTTGGTCATCCCCTCATTCCGGAAAACCGCCACATCATCCAGCCGTTTCCCTTTGGGAAGGATCCCTTCCTGCTCCAGCATCTGGTTGATCCCGTCTGTCCACTCCTTCAGATCCCCGCCGCAGCCCTGGAGGACCAGGCCCTCACGGCCATGCATCGTTCGGAGTTCCTCTTTTTCGATCTGTCTGATCATGATACGCTCCTTTTCTTTCTGATCCGTTTCTGTCCGCCATGATGGACGGAGCTTTTCAATCGTTCTGACATTCACGGACTCTGTACACCGCTACGCATGCGAGTCCGGCTATTCCGGTCAAAAGAATCCCTACTGCTGCTGTAATACCCAGTATCCATCCCATATCGCTTTCCCTCCTTATTCGTAACCATAACACTAGTTTCCAAACCAACAGTGTAAAATTTTTATATTATTTCATTGCATAAAAATAACTGGCTATTGAATAAATCACTAACGCCAGTTATTATACTTTCTTCGCTACATATTGTAAGACCCAGAATTAATTATCTATGCTATCTTTTTCTTTCTCTATCGGCATATTAAAACGTACATTTGGAATATCACTTGCACTTTTTCCAAACATTTCTCTATAAACAGCATCTACATCTACTACTTTATATTTTTCATTCAATTTATCAAGTCCTATCATATTACATACTCCTTTAAATTCATCCAAAGAAGCACTATCTCCTGGAATAACAGTAACAAAATAAATATCTTTTATATGAGGCCATTCATCAAAACAAATTATATATTTAACACCTTCGTAGTGAAATACATATTTGGTACGTAAAGTTTCCTGAACAGATGTCAAAACATGCCCAATTTCCATAAAAAAATCAATCGCTGTATAATAATCAGATACAGCTAATTCTGTCATCTGAGTATCATCTATAGAATGGTTCTTCTTTTTAAATGTTACAGTACAATTAGTTTGCCCATCACAATCCACATCCCCTGAGCGTACTCTGAGCCAGGCCGTTTCTCCCTCATGACTTGATGATAAATTCAATTTAAAGATAGCTCTATGCATAAGTCCTTCAAAAACTATTTCTTCCACATTTTCTTTAGCTATTGAGAGTATTGCCCTCAATACATCAACTAATTTATCCTTTTTTATTATGTATCTCGTTCCTTTTTCCTTAAGCATACACTTCCCCCATTACTAATAGTACATTATTTCTCCATTATCTATAGTATTACCAATAAGAAAAATCTCTCTAGCCGACTCTGGGATGGGACAATTGTAATTTTCTGACCGTGTTGTTTTTACAATATCATCATAAATTTTTAACATTTTTTCTCTCTGTGGACGCTTAATGCCATCAGGATATGCAACTGGGACTTTATGCGTATAATAATTTAAATCTGAAGTAACTATATTATGATTCGAAAAACTTATTTGTGAATTAATTGGATGGGGCGTTAAAAAATTCACATACGGTTTAAAATACTTAGTATCAACAAATTTATTTATAAAATCTAATAATTTATTATAATATTTTTCATCCTCAAGTGTTGATACTGCTAATAACAATGAAGCATTAACTGTTATTTGATTTTCAAAATGTTGCTTAAATATATATTCTATCTTGTCATATTCAACATCAATTCCCTTGTGAAGAACTTTCAATATATCACTCTGTGGCGATTCTACTCCATATTGTATTTCTTCAACACCCCATTTTTTTAGTAACTCATAATCATATGGTGGATTTTTTAACCAGTAATCTAAGCGCATACGTATTTTAAAATGAATATCCGTATACTGTTGTTTACAATATTCTAATATTTTTTTAACCTTTTGATGACCATGTAAACAAAAATCTTCATCTTTAATTGAAAAATATCGAATCCCTTTTCCATATAAATAATCAATTTCTTCTTTAATATAATCAATATTTTTGCTTAGAATGGGTTGACTGGTTTCTGCTCTCACAGAACAAAAACTACAATTTTTATTACAACCGCGTGATGTTGAAATATCTATTTTATTCATTCCATCTCTAGAAAGATAACTTTGATATTCCGCTAAAATATCATCCCATGTATGAAACTCCATTCTCGGCAGTGTACTAGCTATCCACATAGATGTTTTATGATTCTTTGTAAATACATGATCTATTCTTATATGTTCAGTACTATCTCCTCTAATTATCAAGGAACTCAACAAATCTTTCCATGGCTTCGTTCCAACACCAGGAATAACATAATCTATGCAATCATAATTAAGTAAGTACTTTTCATTAGTAAAAGTAAATATCCCACCTGCAACGGTCACTTTTCCTTGTTCATGGGCTATTCTAAATTTTTTTATCGCCATTGGAACTTCACATGAGCATAAGCTAATCCCAATCACATCGTAATCTTCAATTCTATCTTCAAAAGCAATATCTTCAGCTTCTCTTTTTCTTTCTAGTCTTTCATCAAAAATATCTACTTGAATATTTGGCATCGCAAGTAAAAGATAATTTTTCAAAACCCATAATCCCAATGGAATTCCAAAATCATTATCTTTTGTTGGATACATAATTGCCGTTTTTACTAATAATACCTTCGCTGATTTTGCTTTATTTATAATGCTTTTTCTAATTTGCGATAATTCTTGTATTTTTTCATTTCCAAGTTTTCGTAAATAATCTGCATTAGGAATTATTTTTTTACTATCACTTCCAGATGCCGCCTTAATATGGAGTTGACAGTTAGTAATCCTCATGTAATTAGGTTCAATTGCCTTCATTAAATCCATTAAAGACAAAAAATTTCCTCTGTTCTTCATACCACTTGTAATTGCCTCAGCAAAACAATATGTAAAAACAGCATACTTTTTATTATCAATTTCACATTGTTTTGATTCCTGTGTAGGGCCACATGAGCATAAAACAACACTACCTTTTCTTTGACATACATTGTCTACTTGTGCCTTATCAGTATTCCTACCTAATCCCATTGACGCTGCTGCACCGCTATGGCAACAATCTAATACAGTAATTGTATTTTTTAACTTATAGCCTGAAAGCAATTCACTTATATCCGAAAATCTTAAAGAAGATATCTTAACAGAACGAAAAGATGTATTTGTAGCAAACATATATAGTTCTTTGCCAGCTTTCATACCATGTCCACAAAAATAAAAAATGAAATCTTCTCCTTCAGCCTTTTCTAAAAATTCCCCCATTTTTTGAATTATTTCATCTCTTGTTTCATTTGATAAAATAAGAATATCTTTCGTATTAATTTCAATATCTTTTGTCAAAGCCATATTTAATTTTTCGACACTATTCTCTACACCTATTAGGTCTGGTATATTTTCATCAATATATTGACTAATCCCCACAATACACCACTTCATACTTTAACCCTCGAAAAATTGATCTATTAATTGCATTATTTCATCATTACTCCACATATGTGTACTACCATCAAATGACAAGCTCTTATCACCACTTTTCAATTCTATAACAGTTCTATTTCCTTTTAACCAAGTAGTAATTATTTCAGATAAAACCTTCACACCAGCTTTAATTTTACCTAAAATAAATTGATATTTTTCTGATCCCATTGTTTCCGAATCGATAAAATATGAATATTCAAAATGCTCTTTAAGTTCTTCAAACAATTCCGTTATATCTTCATCTTCGTTGCTAAGTACACTAAACTTAATTTCATTCATTATTTTTCTCCATATAATTTTTTATTAAATTGTTTTCGTCATCCGTAAATTGTAAATATTTAATCGAGTCCAAATTTATTCCATAAATCTCGTTATATATCTTATCAACATCTAATACGGTTACATCATCAATAGTCCACCCCAACTTATTTAAAGCAAGTTCTACGTCTTCCTTATGTTCCCCTTCAATTTCTATATATGGTGGTATTCCGGGCCATTTATCAATATCAAAAGTAATCCCTCCTAACTTATATTCCATCCTGAAATTTTCTTGATATGTTCTTGCCTTATATCCCAATTTATTCATTATAACATTAGTTTCATCAAAATCAGATACTTCAACCTCTAATTCTTTAGTCCCATCAATTCGTAGTGATTTTATTTCTTTTATAGTAAGAGTAGTCAAATTCCCATTAGTCCTTAATCTAATCCACCTTCCTTTTTGTGGAGGTAAAAAATCGTAAACATACCTTCTTTGTACATATACCCCAACATATCTGGCTCCAATTTTTTCACATATTAAACACATTTCATCTAACTTAATATTTAACCTACGACATTCATATTCAATACCCATAATTTATACCTCCCTATCCTGCAAAATGTCGATATATAGGAATAATTATAGCATTTTCACAAAGCTATTGAAATGAACTTATAATTCAGTTATAACATGAACTTTCTAAAGCAACCAGCATCTGCTCTCAAATTCTGTAAGCACAATCCATTATAAATAGTTATCTCTATTTTGTTAAAAAAGCCTCCAGAATACCATATCCTAAAGGCTTACAACTATTAACACAATACACAATTTTCTTATAATTGTGTATACAATTCCTATTTTTAACACTATACACACAATACACGCTTAAAACCTTACTCCATATAAGGAAAGCCCAGCAGGATTGTATCGTAAGCCACAATATTGGCGCCCTTGTCCGCCAGAGCAGGGCGGCTGCCCTTATCGCTCATTTCAATGGAACTGCGGGATTTCTTATCCATCCAGTTCAGATCAACTTCCGTGTAGGGCACAGCCGGCCTGATTTCGTAAATATCCGCACCTGCTGCATGTGCCAGCTCCTTTGCCACATGCGCCGTTGTCCCGCTGGCACTGAAATATGCTACCAATACTTTACTCATAATCTTTCTCTCCTTTACTTGTTAGGTATTTATAATGATTTTCCAAGCCGATAGAAATCCCATACAGCGGCAATTAGAGCCGATATGCGCCGCGTCCAGTTCCACAATGGCTTGCCCCGTCTCCTGTGCGCCCTTGATAAATTGCTCCGCCAGCATATTCGAAGAGCCTCTTTTATGCGGCCGCCTTTGATTGCAACACTCTTCCTTCCCAATCCTTCTAACCCAATAATTTTTTTACGAAGTTGTAAGTAATTTCATAAATCGTCATAAAAACATAGTTGACGTTTGCCTCCTCCATTGCTATCCTCTGCTTTTTGGTGACGAAAGTGTATGGATAGATACCGAACATGAACGGAAAGAACGTGTAGATAAAATTCTGTTTCTCTGTACTCTCCATATTCGGAAAATATTGATCGAGACAGGCCGTAACCGTGTGGATAGACTTTCCGTATGCCACTTTGAACTCTCTTAACTGCTCCGGGCGGCTATCGGTTTCCATATCGTAGTGGTTCATGGACATGATTTTAAGCAGTTGGGCGCGATCCTCCAAAGAGTGGGCCAGCATCTTTGCAAATTCATCCTTCGTCATTGTCGTACGCTCTGCCATCGTCCGGCGCAGGGCGGCAATCCACAGCTCGTATTCCCGCTTCAACAGCGCCAGAAAAATTTCTTCCTTCGTCTGAAAATAATTATAGATTGAGGTGCGGGTAAAACTGGTAACATTCCCGATTTCCTTGATTGTGATCTCCTTAAAGCTCATGGTCTTGTAGAGTTCTTCGCAGGCGTTGATGATTTCTTCTTTTCGGGCGTTGGTCAGCTCCGGCGAACCTTTGGGCATTGGCATACCTCCTTATTTTTCCGTCGGCATTTTTTCACTTACAAGATTGATAGAAAATTTTTTGCTCTTTTTATTCTGACACTGCGTCATTTTTCTTAGCATACATCTTTTCTGACACAATGTCAATATGCTTGTTATGCAGAATAGTTTTTCTCATTCTAAAAATTATAATTTTTAAAAAAATGGCCTGCTTTCACCCCAAAAATGTGTAAGCTGTCACTCACAGAATGAAACATTGTCTTATGGAGGACATACCATCTTATCTTTTTTAGAAACGCGCGCCGCAGTGCGCACAATAAAACTGCCGCCCACATTGCATGAGTGGCAGTTCTATATTTTAGAATTTTTTATTGACTAAGTTCGAATTTCTGCACCATTTTATTCAATATCTCAGCCTGGGAAGCCAGCTCTTCGGAAGTTGCGGAAGTTTCCTGCGAGGCCGCGGAATTATCCTGTATCCCGCTTGTTATTTCCTCTATGCCCACGCGGAGCTGCTTCATATTCTCTGCCTGGACAGCCGCATTTTCCGCTGTTTCCTGGATCATTTCATTTACATGGCCTACAACGCTCACCGACTCTTTCAACGAATCCATCGCGCTGACCGCAATGGTATTTCCTCTGTTGATCTCTTCGATTGAAATCTCAATCAGCTCTTTTGTTGTATTAGCCGCTTTCGAGCTCTCCAAAGCCAGTTTTCCGATTTCATCGGCGACAACTGCAAAACCTCTTCCTGCCTCGCCGGCGCGGGCAGCTTCTATCGATGCGTTTAATGACAACAGATTGGTCTGTGATGCAATCTCTTCAATTGTCTGAATGATTCCAACCACCTTTTGGGAAGTCTGCTGGATCTTATTCATGGCATCCATCATCAGTTTCATCTTTTCCTGATTCTGCCCGATCATTACGGCAGCCTCTGCGGTTGCTTTGGCGGAAGCCTCCGCTTCCGCGCGGCTGTTCTCCACCTGGTCTGCAACAGTACTTGTCGTCGCCGCAATCTGTTCAATAGAAGCCGCCTGTTCTTCCGCTCCTTCCGCCAGAATCTGTGACGCAGAAGCAAGTTCGGCAGCTCCAACCGATACCCGTTCGGAGCTTGCATTGATCCCGATCATGACCTCGTTCATAGAATCGGAAATATTGAGCAGCGCCGTTTTTATTTTTTGAAATTCGCCGACATACTCATTTTTCAGATGCACGCTCAACTTTCCGTCCGCAATCTGAGACAGCACTTCCGCAGTTTCATCTATGTATACAATGTACTCCTTCAGGCGGCTGACCGTCTTCTGAAAAGAGTCCCCCAATTGTCCGATCTCGTCTTCACTTTTGATTTGGATATCTACGTTCAGATTTCCCGCGGCAAGCTGTTGTGCCGTATGATTCAATTCCAGAATCGGTTTGGTCAGACTTGCGGCGCTCCTTTTTATGCTGAAAGCAACCAGAACGATGCCGACGGCAAAAAGAATGACAAGCGTAACGATCATCATAAGCAGCGTTTCATAATATTCCGATATGGGAAGACTGCTCAATACGATATATCCCGTATCTCCGGCATGCTGCAGCGAGCCGTATTTTGTGTGGCCGTCCGCTTTATATTTCAAAAATACGTTTTTGTTTGACATGACTGCGTCCACCACATTGGAAGACATGTCCACATCTTTGATGTTTTTCTGGATCATATCGCTCTGCGGATGATACAGAAACATACCGCTTTCCGATAACAACAGCATATATCCGTTCCGGCCGATCCGGTAGCCGCTCATAATCTCCGTCATATGATCCAGCGCTATATCCATCCCCACTGCGCCGAGGACATCTCCCGTAGCGTCATCATATACCGGAGAGGCGGCGCTTAAAATCATCTTTCCGGTCGAAGAATCCACATAAGGTTCTGTCAGAATGGTTTTCTTTGTCTCAATACAACCGTACCATCCGCGTCCCGTAATGTCCCATCCCTCTTCGCTTGTAAAACCGTCAGACTGCGCCAGCGCGCTTGCGTCCAGATCAGAAACCCATACCGCCATCACATTTTCGGAATCGGTACCGGATATATTGATCAGATTCTCCATGACCGCTTCCATTTTTTCAGCCTGCCAGATATCATCACCCGGTTTCGTTTCCTTCATGACTGATTTGATATCCGGATTGACAGACAATTGTTCCACACTTTTGATATACTGCTCCAGAAAACCCGTCAGCTGGTTTGCAGCTGCATTGGACTCCTGTATGAGCTCCGTTTCTTTTGATGTAACGCTCAGCCAGCCCACCATGCAGATCGCGACAACCGCTATCAGTAAAAACACAAGAATGGCGCTTCCGCCAATCTGACAGAGAATTTCATCCGCTATTTTTTTTCCTCTGTAATTTTCTTTTTTAGGCTGTTTCATCGTACCCCTCCCCAATATCATTGTTTCATTCGTTTATTTCCTATATCCTTTGCACACATCGACCCATTCCCGATACCCGGAATGCTCCTCCAGTTCTGAAATCGTAAGTTCAATAGCGCTGTTGGAACTTCCGCAGGCAGGAAATACAGTTGCAAAACGTTTGAGCGACACATCGAGATATACTTTCACGCTCTCATTGACCGCAAAAGGACATACACCGCCCACCGCATGGCCTACCAGCGTTTCCACATCTTCCGGCGGCAGCATCTTTGCTTTTGTTCCAAATTGCGCCTTGTATTTCGAATTGTCAATTTTCGCATCACCGGCTGTCACCACCAGCACTGCATCTTCATCCACCAGAAAAGAAAGCGTCTTCGCGATCCGCTGTGGCTCGCAGTGCAGAGCCGTCGCGGCAAGTTCCACTGTCGCACTGGATACGTCAAATTCACGGATATTGTTTTCCATCCCGTATTGGCTGAAATATGCCTTTACTCTTCCGATTGCCATTCCCATCCTCCTGCAATATCACCTGTTTGTGCCTTCCGGTCCGCTACGACGCACCGGCTCAGCCTCAAAGAGAATGATAGATCATTTCCAGAATATCCGCACATTTGTCAATGCCCAGTCTTCCTCTGTCCAGCGTGATATCATAATGGTCCATATCGCCCCATTTATATTCGGTATAATAATTATAGTACACACTGCGCTGCTTATCCGTCTTGCGGATCAGCGCTACCGCTTCCTCCCGGGAAAGATTGTAGTGCCTGCAGACCACGTCCGTCTTTAATTTCATGTCGGCGTGAATAAAGACACTGAGCATCCGCTCATTTTCACGCAGGATATAGTCTGCGCCTCTTCCTATAATAATGCACGGCCCCTGCTCTGCCAGGTCTTTGATAATTTCCGCCTGCAGACTGAACAATTCTTCATTCATAGGGACTTTTTTCATTTTATATTCCAGCCCCACTTCCATTGAAAATTCATACCATTTGCGGCTGATCCTTTTCTCGTCCACTTCCAGAAGTGACGTATAGTCCGCCTCGCTCCGTTTGGACGCCATCTCGATCAGCGCCATGTCATAATAGGGTATCTGCAGTCTGTCTGACAGAGTTTTCCCGATCTTTCTGCCACCGCTGCCGAACTGACGGCTGATTACGATAACCTGATTACTCATAATGCATCTCCTTTTTTGTCCTGCTCATATTACATGTTATCAGTATAGCACATTTTTCCTGCAAAATCCTCTTTTTTTCTGTAAAAAAGGTACAAATACTTTGACAGTCCGCACCTTTTTCTATGTGTCAAAACTCCGATCAATCCTCTTTTTACTTTCAAACACTCCAACCTGTCAGCTATATGAACTGTTCCACCACAGCATCCACCATTTCCTTCATTTTATTGCGCAGTTCCCCTATCTGCAGTCTGATACTGTCTTGCCTTCCGATCTCGGACATTATCTCTTTTACAATTCTATTTTGTTCCTCAAGCGAAATATCCGGTATCGGGAATTCCTGAACCGTAGATGGAAATATATTGGTATTATTTCCAAGTCCCTTTTTATATAACTCAACCAGATATTGAAAATACACCGTTCTGAAGTAGTAATAAGCAAAATTTTCATTATAATTTTTGAGACGAATCCGCATTGTAAAATCTGCAAAGACCGCACGTAAACCCTCCTTATCAATCAGAGCAACTTTCCCGATTGTACCTTCGCCCGATCGGGCTAAAATAATATCATTTTTTTTCACGGTTTTTTCTAATTTCGTTTCTGCATAACAATTCTTGACTAAATTAGCATCCTCAAGATTTAACGCCCAATCTTTTATAGTCGCCATTGATATATAATAATAATCTCCTGCATCAGAATAATCGGCTGGCGACACACTTGCTCCCAGTACAATCGGCTCCGCCAAAAAATCTTTGATTCGTTTATTCGTGATATTGGTTAACTGACGTACTACAAAAGCTCCCGCACTACGATGGAATTTTGCACTAAAACGCAGATCCGGATTCCCATCAAGCGAAGAAAGAGAGATACGAAACAGTTTGTTTTTTTTGAGCGCCTCAAATTCTTCATAAGCAAAGCCAAACTCTCGGGCAAATACTTCATCAATAATAGACTGTGTACCTTTGATTTTCCCTTCCAATTCCTTAATTTTTAGCGCATAAGGACGAATCTCGTCAAGCAGCCTACACTGCTCAGAAAGCGCCGGAGCAATGACAGGGGCCTGCCGTATATAAAACTTTGATAAATTTTTCTGACTTTTTCCTGTTTCCACAGCTCGAAAATACTTTTGCATAAAATCCGAATTAAGAAGCAATACAAGATATTTTGCATTTAGCCGATTGTCGTCAACCCTGATCCGGCACAGATAATGAGAAAGTGTCACATTAAAATCACTGCGTTCATCATAGATACAGGAGGCTCCGCAGGAAGATGAAATCGCAATTAAAATGTCGCCTTTTTGGATTCGGTAATTTTTCAGCTCTTCTGCTTTCTCTTCCGTGATATATACCAAATCCTTAAATTCGATTTCCCCTTTAACAATATTCCTGACAAGCAGATGTATATTATTTGTTGTTTCAAAAGCATAATCTTCCCGTGAGATAGGTTTTCCTGTTTCAATAAAAGTAAGATATGGCCCTAATTTAGAAAATTTGGTAAAGTCTACTGTTTTACGCATAATAATATTGTCTGCGTCACATCTTACAAAATAGTCTTCCGCCAAAGTAGAAATAAGAGCACTGTACACTTTCACTTCATTTTACCTCACTTCCAATAAACTTTCCGCATAAAATCCAATACCGTTTCTTCTACTCCGTCATCTACTAAAATAAAACCGTCACGATCTGTTCTAAACAATTCATTCGGCATAACTTTTTCGCCACGCTTTGAACGCTTATACCCAATATGGTCAACCTCTGCCATAAAAATAGGATAATCTAACTGCTGTGCAACAGTACTGAATACCCACCAGGTATTTACAAACCCAAATATTTTTGAAGTGTCCTTATCAATTTTGCAGATATCCTCAATCTCAGTACGATACTTCGCAATCAGTTCATCACAAGAAAGCCCCCTGTCACACTCTGGCAAATGATTTTTCAATAAGTTGATGATTATAGCAGACTCTTCCGGATTCGTTAAATTCTTAATCGATGGCAGGCTTTCTTTCGACTTTTTTCCGTCATAAACTGCAAGTAGATTATCTGCACGAGTTTTCAGAGCATTATATTGTTTACCTGCTTCCTCCCAAAGCTCATCCCAATGTTGTAATTCCTCTTTTGTTTTCTTTTGTGCGAAAAGTATACTTGTTTTGGTAGAGGTAAACGGTTCAAATGCCGATTGGGGCAGAGAGACAACTGCTCTCACAATAAAATAACGGTAAATAAACAAACGTATATATTTATTCTCTGTCGTATCAAATACACTTTCCGGCAGCACCGCCGCAAGCCGTCCGTTTTCACGCAAAAGCTGATACCATCGTTCAATAAACAAATTCTCAGAATTTTTTTTATTCCCAAATAGAAATTCTGCTGAAAGTGTTTTCTTTGTGTCATTATCAAGCTCAACGCTGAAAGGGGGATTCGTAAGAATCAGATCAAATTGACCGTTTACCTCCAATCCGCCGTATAATTCATCCTTCACGCTTCCAATAAGCGCATTGGGCGCAGTCTCTTTTTCATAACATGAAAAGGGAAGCAGACCATCTTTAACAAAGATATTCGTTGAGCCGTCTCCATGAAGAATCATATTTACTTTTATTGCTGTTCCAAGATTAAAATTAATCTCACTTGCATAAATATAATCTTTCGCCCAAATATGCTCATGATAATCGGGATAAAACCATGTATCTATTTTTTCTCTGACAGCTCTTGAATTGCCAAGCGAAGAACGAAAGCGATATTTCATGTTTTGCGTAATAAATTTCATATACTCGAGCAGAAATGTACCGCTTCCTGCGGAAGGATCAATCATATAAGGAATCTCCCGGTCTTCCCGAATACGCCTGATTGCCAATCGGTCTGCCTGCACTGCCCAGAGCATAAAGCGGACAATATTGATATGTGTAAAAAATTGTCCTTTGCTTTGTTTAAAACCATTACGAATAATACCTTCAAAAAAATCTCCAAGTATATCCTTGCCATCAAAACTGTTTTTTCCGTCGACAAATGAGATATTTTCCAGTTTTTGAACCGTATATTTTAATTTTGTAAGTGAAAATTTCTTCGTATCGATCACATAAGACTTTTTTAACTCAGTCTCATTAGAAATGTATAACTTTGCCTTCAATGCCCGCCGGTATAGCTCATTAATCCGATGAAATAGCTGATCGTTTGTTTCAAATTCTTCCGTATTCTCTTTTACATACGTAAAAGACTGAAAATCATAGGTATCACCGTCTTCCGTCTCATCTTCATCCTGGATTTTAGCAAGAATAAGATTGGTTAAAGAAGCAAATACTTCATTATCATCCGTTCCTCCTCCTCCCCACAGGACGTTATGTAAATCAATTTGGAGACGTTCAAGAACCTCGTGCGTAAAATCTGTTTCAAGATCTTTGGGAGAAGCCTTTCTATAGGGATGCTTTTGTGCCCTTCCATAACGGACAGGAAGTTCATTTACACTTTCACGCTCTCCGTCAATCCAGCTACTGAATGTAGGAAATTTCTCACTGTCTATAATGATACATTCATCACGCAACCTGCCTCCTGCATCATTTAACGTATACAATACAAGGTACTTCACAGCCTTGCCTTCCGTACGTTCCATTCCCGCAAGTTTGTATAGCTGTTCTTCGATAACAGAATCTTGATCAAGCATGGCATAATCGGACGGAGATTTTAATTCAATAAATAAAAACGCATTCCCTTCTGTATCACGAACAATAACATCAATCCGGCTTGTAATGGTATGCGGTCTGCCAGCCGTATACTCGCGTTCAATCTCTATACACGACGGTGCATAGCCAAGTTCATTTACAAGTCTCGTCAGAATAAAAGAACGCACTATTTCCTCTTCGCCACTGATTTCATTGATTTTTCTCCATTGCTTAATTCCAGTGTAGCAAACTTTGCGGTTCTCCAAGTCGTACTCTTTTACAACCCTGATCTGTCCTGCGTTTATATAATCAATAATCAGCTCTTTATTCATTCCATTCTCCCTTTTTGGGCTACCATAATATTTCTGCTTATGCTTAAAACACCACCCATTAACCTTTTACTAGGATATCATACCGCCTACAATTATACAAGAATCCTGAAACACAGGAATCAATACCTGCCCCGCCAAACACATTTATGAACAAATTTTATGGAATTCTTTATACGTCAGTAATGATAAACGCTCAGACAGTTAGAAAATTCGATCTTTCCTGACCGAAGCGCGAACAGAAATTTATGCCATGCGGCAACTCACAAAAGCAGCTATGTATATTCCCAAAATATTCATCCCCTTTACTGCTGCAAAAATATCTGTACTACTGCATTCAATTCACACGTTTATCATTTCAAACCGCACATTCTCCTTGAAAAAGCAGCGGTTTTATGTATAATGTAGAAAGTGGCTCAAACCATAAAAATAAAGAAAATATGAGGTTGCAAACATGATCAGTGCAAACAATGTCACCTATAGAGTAGGCAAAAAAGCATTATTTGAAGAAGTAAACATCAAATTTACCGAGGGCTGCTGCTACGGCCTGATCGGCGCCAACGGCGCGGGAAAATCCACCTTTCTGAAAATTCTTTCCGGACAGCTTGATACGACCAAAGGCGATATTGCCATTACACCGGGACAGCGCCTTTCTTTTCTGGAACAGGATCATTTCAAGTATGACAATTACCCGGCCATGGATGTGGTCATTATGGGGAATGAAAGACTCTACCAGATCATGAAGGAAAAGGATGCCATTTACGCAAAAGAAGACTTCTCCGATGAAGACGGTATCCGCGCCAGCGAGCTGGAAGCGGAATTTGCAGAAATGGACGGCTGGGAGGCGGAATCAAACGCCGCCATGCTGCTCAACGGACTGGGAATCGATCCCCAGTGCCACAACAGCTTTATGAAAGATTTAAACGGCAATGAAAAAGTAAAAGTACTGCTTGCCAAAGCGCTGTTCGGCAATCCGGACATACTGCTTCTCGACGAGCCTACCAACCATCTCGATCTGGACGCTATCGCGTGGCTGGAAGAGTTTTTGATCGGTTTTGAAAACACGGTGATCGTCGTTTCCCACGATCGTTATTTCCTGAACAAAGTATGTACCCATACGGCGGATATCGATTACGGAAAAATCCAGCTCTATGCCGGAAATTATGACTTCTGGTTTGAATCCAGCCAGCTTCTGATCAAACAGATGAAGGAAGCCAACAAAAAGAAGGAAGAAAAGATCAAAGAACTGCAGGAATTTATTTCCCGTTTCTCCGCCAACGCTTCCAAATCCAAGCAGGCTACTTCCCGCAAAAGAGCGCTGGAAAAAATCGAACTGGATACGATCAAACCTTCCAGCCGCAAATACCCTTATATTGATTTCCGTCCCGACCGCAGCATCGGCAATGAAGTACTGACCGTAGAGGGCCTTTCCAAAACCGTCAACGGGGAAAAGATACTGGACAATATTTCCTTTATTTTAGGACATGACGATAAAGTTGCCTTTGTAGGCAGCAACGAACTTGCCAAAACAACGCTCTTCCAGATTCTGACAGGCGAAATGGAACCTGACGAAGGCACTTATAAGTGGGGCGTTACCACTTCACAGGCATATTTCCCCAAAGACAGCACGAAGGAATTTGACAACGATCTGACGATTGTAGACTGGCTGACAGGATACTCCCCCGTCAAAGATGTCACTTATGTGAGAGGTTTCCTCGGCCGCATGCTTTTTGCCGGGGAAGACGGCGTCAAAAAGGTGAAGGTTTTATCCGGCGGGGAAAAGGTGCGCTGCCTGCTCTCCAAAATGATGATTTCCGGCGCCAACTGTCTGATCCTCGACGAACCGACCAACCATCTGGATATGGAATCCATTACCGCGCTCAACAATGGCCTGATCAAATTCCCCGGCGTCGCGCTGTTCTCCTGCCACGACCACCAGTTTGTGCAGACTACCGCCAACCGCATTATGGAAATTCTGCCAAACGGACAGCTCATCGACAAGATTACCACTTACGATGAATATCTGGAAAATGACGAAATGGCCAGAAAACGCACTGTTTATACGGCAAATAAAGAAGACGACGATAATTAAGGGCTGGATTTTTATGATCGATTTACACGTACATTCCAATCAATCAGACGGGACTTATACGCCCGCGCAGCTTGTGCAGTACGCTGCCAAAAAGGGACTGACTGCCTTCGCCCTCACCGACCACGATACAACGCAGGGGCTTGACGCGGCGATTGCATCTGCCCGGCAGCATTTTGTCACAGTCATTCCGGGCATTGAATTTTCCACCGTTTATGAAGAAAAGGATATTCACATACTGGGGCTTTTCATTGATTACAAAGCGCCCGTTTTCCTATCCGCACTGGCTGATTTTGTTGCTTCCAGAGAGCGCCGCAATGAAAAAATGTGCCAAAAACTGCGGGAATATGCCGGTATGGACATTCATTATAAGAAACTGCTGCAGGCATTCCCCGGCGCCGTTATCACAAGGGCGCACTATGCCCGGTATATGCTGGATCACGGTTATGTCGGCAGTATGGCGGAAGCCTTCGAACGTTTCATCGGCGATCGTGCTCCCTGCTTTATTCCCCGGGAAAAGGTCACGCCCATGCAGGCAGTCAGACTAATCCGGCAGGCGCACGGTGTTCCCGTGCTGGCCCATCCGCCGCTCTATCATATGAGCGACGCACGGCTGGAGGGCCTGGTGGATACGCTGGCAGACTGCGGACTGGCAGGTATCGAAGCCCTGTATTCCACCTATACCGCAGGGGAAGAAGCCCACATGAAAAGCCTCGCCAGGCAGTATGGACTGCTCATAACCGGAGGTTCTGATTTCCATGGCTCCAACAAACCCGATATTGATCTGGGAACCGGCAGAGGTAACCTGCATGTCCCCGATTCTATTTTAGAAGATCTGCATAAGTATCAGGAGAACCTATAACAATGGAGAAAAAAATATTTTTTACCGACCTGGATGAGACTTTACTGACTAAAGAAAAGACAATGACGCCCGCTACTATGACGGCCGTTAAAAAACTAACCGAAGCAGGTCATTATCTCGTCTTTACGTCCGGCAGGCCGCTAAACAGCATCATAGAAGCACGCCGCCTTCTGCCCGTTTCTGACCGCAACTTATTTTACATTGCCAACAACGGCGGACTGATCGTCAATGCGCAGACGATGGAATCCGTCTGGGAAAACAGACTGACAATGGAAGAAACCGTCTATCTCTTACAGGCAGGCGCAAAAGCAGGCGTCCACTGCCACACTTACACCGATGATTCCATAGTCGCCAAAAGCCAGACGCCGGAACTCACCTTTTATCAGAGAACCATCCATCTGCCGGTCATCTTTTCTGATGATCTTCCCGGCGTATTACAAAAACCGCCCTTCAAATGCCTAGCCATCAGTCTGGACGGACGGGCCAAAATAGAAGCGCTGCGGGATACCCTGCTTCCCTGGGCCGAGGGCCGCGTCGCTCTGATCTGCTCCACGGACCGTCTGCTGGAAATGTTTCCTGCCACTGCTGGAAAAGGAACCGCTCTCAAACGACTGGCAGAATACCTCAATGTCCCCATTTCCCATACAATGTCCGCCGGAGATCAGGACAATGATATTTCCATGCTGGAAGCAGCCGGATTGGGCGTAGCCATGTGCAACGGTTCCCCGGGCGCACGCGCCGCCGCCGACGCGGTAACAAAGACCGACAATAACCACGACGGACTCGTACCGTTTCTGGAACAGTTTTTTGGAATATAATTTCAGGAGGAAAATCAAAATCTGTGATTTTCCTCCTGTTTTTTATCCTTCCACAATCAAATATCTTCCGTCGCCGACTACGAATACCTCATCGGCTTCCAAAATGGCTTCCTCATCAGCGCCATCCGTATCAATGCCCGCCTCGTCAAAGTATTCCCACACTTCCTTTGGAGAGTTTACGACCACCGCCATACACTCTTCCAGAAAATCTGCGGCCTCTTCCACACTTTCCGCCACCGCCTCCGGAAACAGCTGGCACTGATTGGCTAAAAAGCACTGTAACACGATTTCATCAAACTGCATATGATTCCTTCCTTTCCACAAAGATTGAAATTCTACAAATAATCCAGCAGCTCCAGCGGCCGCGCAATAATTGCGTCCGCATGGTTCTCTTCCAGTTCTTTCCGATCGCGGAATCCCCACAGTACGCCTACCGTAAAAGCGCCTGCATTTTTTCCGGTCTGCATATCCGTGTTGGTATCGCCTACATATAATAGTTCCTCCACTGCTATTCCCAGCGCGGCCGCAATCAAAAATACCCCGTCAGGACTTGGCTTTTGATTGATTTCCGGCGTCTGCCCCTGTATAACGTCAAATACCGCATCGCCAAAGAGATCGTGAATCACCTTGCACGTATTGGGATGCGGTTTATTGGAAAGCACCGCCACCCGTATCCCGCGCCCTTTTAATTCCGACAGCAGCTCCGGTATGCCTGCATAAGGCTTTACCTGATACATACAGTCTACGGCAAACAGTTTATCATATTCCGCCTTCACTTCTTCATATAGATCCGACCGGTCCGTTTCCTGATTTGCCAGCGTACGGCGTATCAGTTCCGCCGCGCCGTCGCCCACAAAATATTGATACCGCTTCGTATCAAACGTCTGCAGGCCGTATTTCTGAAGCGCCCTGTTCGCACAATAGGCGATTGAGAGTACGGAATCCGATAAGGTACCGTCCAGATCGAAAACCACCGCTTTTTTCATTTCCAGCTCTCCTCTATCTTTTTCAACGCCTGGTACAAACCCGCGACGGGGAGACCAAGCACCGTACTGTATTCCCCCTGTATCTCATCCACGAACATGGCAAAGCTTCCCTGGATGCCATATGCCCCCGCCTTGTCCATTGATTCCCCTTTGGCAATATAGGCGCGGATTTCCTGCTCATTCATTGAATGTACCGTTACAGATGCCTTTTTGGAAAAAATTTCATATGATATGTTATCATTTTCTATAATAGCGATTGTTACTCCTGTGTACACCGCATGAACCCGGCCCTGGATACGACTGAGCATCGAGAAAGCCTCTTCCTCTGTCCGCGGTTTTCCCATCACCTTACCGCCGCAGACAACAATCGTGTCAGAGCCAATGACAAGTCTCTTCTTTCTTTCCTGCTGTTTACCGCCTTCCCTTATACGCGAAGCGATATCCGCCGCTTTTTGATACGAAAGGCTTTCCACGGTCTCTGATGGTGTATCGCCCGTTATTTTTTCTTCCAGATCGCTTGGCATAGTTTCAAAAGCAAGCCCCATCTGCGCAAGCAGCTCTTTTCTGCGGGGCGAGCCCGAAGCCAGTATAATTTGTACATCCTCCGTCATCATGTTGTCCTCTTATTTGATGCGATTTGTTATGTTGAACACGCCGTTACTCGATTTCATACGATGGTTCCACAGCGCTCTCCGGAATAAAAACACGATTGTTATACGCTTCTTTTTCCCCGGCCGCCTGTTCCATCGCTTCTCTACAGAATTCTTCCTGGGAATCCAGCCGTTCTTTGCCTCTTCCGTCTGCCTTTTCGTACCCGTTGTCTTTGTTCAGCACATTAGCTTTTACATTGTCCTTCAATTGTACATCCAGGATATGAACGACCCGTTTTTTCAGCTCTTCCTTTTCTACAGGGAATAAAATTTCCACACGGCGTTCCAGATTCCGCGGCATCCAGTCCGCACTTCCCATATAGATCTCCGCATCTCCGTCGTTTTCAAAATAGAAAATACGGCTGTGCTCCAGAAAATTCCCTACAATGGAACGCACCTTAATATTCTCGCTGACACCCGGTATGCCCACGCGCAGACAGCAGATGCCTCTGATAATCAGGTGGATCTTAACGCCCGCCGTGCTTGCCTCATACAACGCCGCAATAATATCCTGGTCACAGAGAGAGTTGACTTTGGCAATAATCTTGCCTTTTCTGCCGTTGCGGGCATTTTCCGTCTCTCTGCGGATCAGAAAGAGAAACTTGTCTTTTAACCAAAGCGGCGCCAGAGACAGCTTATTCCAGTTCAACGGCTCGGAGTAGCCCGACAACATGTTAAATACTGCGGTGGCATCTTCCCCGATCGTCTCGCTGCAGGTAAGAAGACCCATATCTGTATACAATTTTGCCGTGGCATCGTTATAGTTACCAGTACCCAAATGGACATAACGCGCAATTCCATCCTCTTCCCGCCGGACGACAAGCGTTATCTTACTGTGCGTCTTAAGTCCCACCAGACCATAAATAACATGGCAGCCTGCCTTTTCCAGCTTTTTGGCCCAGACAATATTATTCTCCTCATCAAACCGCGCCTTCAGCTCCACCAGCACGGATACCTGCTTCCCGTTCTCCGCCGCCTGCGCCAGCGCCGCGATAATCGGAGAATTGCCGCTGACACGGTAAAGCGTCTGTTTGATGGCAAGCACCTGGGGATCTTTTGCCGCCTGTTTGATAAATTCCACCACAGGCGTAAACGTCTGGTACGGATGGAACAGTAGAATATCCCCTTTTTGAATTTTTTCGAAAATATTGCCTTCCCCTTCCATCTCCGGCACGGGCTGCGGTTCATAACGCGGTTTCTTTAAATGATCGAAACCATCCATCCCATACATTTTCATCAAAAACGTCAGATCAAGAGGTCCCGGTATCTGATACAAATCCTCTTCTTTGATATGCAGCTCTTTTTCGATAATCTTTAGGAGCCGTTTATCGATCCCTGCTTCCACTTCCAGACGGATGGCCTGGCCCCATTGTCTCTTTTTAAGCTGCCGTTCGATTTCTTTTAAGAGATCGGCCGCCTCATCCTCCTCAATCGTCAGATCCGCATTCCGCATGATACGGAACGGATGGGCGCAGACAATATCATAATTCAAAAACAGATTTTCTATATTTTTTTCTATGATTTCTTCCAGTAAAATCACTTTCCGGCAGTCCGCCCCGCCTGACGGAATCTCCACAATCCGCGGCAGTACGCTCGGTACCTGCACAGTGGCAAATTCCAGTTCTTTGTCTTCTCCCTTTTTCTTTACCAGCGCTCCAATATTCAGCGACTTATTGCGGATCAGCGGAAACGGGCGGGAAGAGTCCACTGCCATCGGCGTCAGTACCGGATATACATTCTCTTTGAAGTACCTGTCTACATACTCTCCCTCCGCCTTTGACAAATCCTCATGCGCCTGAATCACATGCAGACCATTTTTTTCCAGAAGCGGCAGAAGGGAACGGGTATATGTAGAATACTGCAGACTGACAAGATCATGGGTGACCTTATCGAGCTCTTTCAACTGTTCCTGCGGCGACAGGCCGGCAATATCCGGTTTATCATAATGCACCGATACCATATCTTTCAGAGACGCTACCCGAATCATAAAAAATTCATCCAGATTGGAAGCCGTAATACTCAAAAACTTCAAACGCTCAAACAACGGAATCGACTTATCTCTTGCCTCATTCAACACACGGATATTGAATAAAATCCAGCTCAGCTCCCTGTTCGTATAATATTTCGGGTTTTTAAAATCTATCTTTTTCTCTTTTTCCGCCATCGGTTACACTCCCCTTTTTCGTTTAATAACAGGCTTTATGTCAAACATCTCTTCAAAAAATGCGGCCTTTGAAGAAAATAGTCCTTTCTCCAATGTAATATCATATGTGGTATCAACCGTCAGCACCAGCTGCCGCTCCCGAAGCGCCGCTACAATATTACGGAATTTTTCTTTATGGCTTCGATCCAGTGCGGTTGCCACCCGCAGGATTGCCGCCAGTTTGGCGGCGGTAAGATAAGACTGCTTATCCAGCCGGCCTTCCTGTCTGCTCTCAAAATAAACAAACTCACGGTAATTGTATCTGACTACATTGGCCACAATTTCCTGCTCCACATGCGAAAGTCCGATAATCTCCGTCGACATAATGATCTCATAAGACGCCTCGCCTACATTTGTCATCGTGATATACTTACCGCAGTCATGCAGCAGTGCGGCCAGACGTAAAAGCAGTCTTTCCCGCTTCCCCAGGCCATGCACCTTTTTCATACTGTCAAATACGGTAAGCGCAATCCTTTCCAACGTCTCGCCGCGTTTTTTGCTTCCCATATAACGTTTGCTGATATTCTGGGTACAATCGATAATATCTTTCTCAAAATCATGGTTCGTAAACAGGATCTTATTTTTCTCAGCATATTCATAGCCGATACCGTCACACAAAGTTACGCCGGGAACCCATACCCTGCCGGCTCCCATGGCCTGCTGAAACTGCATGACAAGCACCGAAGAAATGTATAGCAGAAACATGCTTTCCTCCGGCATCTGCAGAAGCTTCCCCATCTCAGACAGCGAATGTCCCTTTATCTCCTCTACAAACGACACATACTGGCCGGCGTCAATATAATTTTCCAAAAGGGCGCGGTCCCTCTTCGCCAGGGCATTGGAAATATATTCATCTACAATAATAATGTTTTCAATTTTTCTGCCTTTCAGATATAGCTTCGCCAGCACTTCAATCTGTCCGGCCGACAGTTCTTCTATAATTTCTCCATACTGCAGCGGTTTCAACTTAAGCTGCGACAAATGCTCCCGGATACGCAGAATGCCAAGACGCATATTCTGGGTCGTCACCAGACTGTCCTTATCAAACAGAGAAACCTGCAGGCTTCCGCCGCCGATATCAATAATCGCCGTCCCGCTGGAAATCAGGCAGTTAAACTGTTCCCCTCTGGACGCCACCGACTTGTAATCCAGAAAACGCTGCTCCGAATTACTCAGCACGTCGATGTGGATCCCTGTCCGCTGCTTGATCTGCTCCAGCACAATGGCGCGGTTGACCATCTCCCGGACAGCGCTTGTGCCATAGGCTTTGTAATCCGACACCTGATATGTCTGCATGATATCCGCATATTCACCCAGTACCCGGCAAAGCTCATCCACCTTTTCATGACTCAGCTTTCCCGTCGTATACGTCTCTGTCCCCAGATCAATCCTGTGCCTGATGTGATCAATCTCATGCAGCTTTTCCTTTCGCGACATTTCAAATATTTTCATCGAAAGCTCATAAGACCCTACATCAATGGCTGCAAATGTCTTAATACTCACATACCTCACCCCTCTTTTTTATTTCAAGCTTTCCCCAATAGATAATCGATAAACTGCTGTGCACAGCGCCCTGACAATCCCCCATGGGACAATTCCCACCGATTTGCCTCCAAAAGCAGCTCTTCCTGCGGCATTACTACCCCGCTTCGCTCCGCCAGTACGCGGACAATATTCTGAAACTGCTTTTTGTCCGGAGCGCCAAAGAAAATCGTCACGCCAAACCGGGAAACAAGCGACAGTTTTTCCTGTACCGTATCATTCGTATGCAGATCGTCGTCTCTGTCCTCTTTATCGCTAAAGCGCTCCCGTACCAGATGCCTTCTGTTGGACGTTGCATAAATCAGTATATTTTCCGGTTTTTTTTCCAGTCCGCCTTCTATAACCGCCTTCAGATATTTATATTCCGTCTCAAAATCCTCAAAACTCAGATCATCCATATAAATAATAAATTTATAATTTCTGTCCTTGATCTGTGCAATGATATCATGAAGATACTGCAGCTGGTGTTTGTAGACCTCTATGATACGCAGACCTCTGTCATAATAGGCGTTGGCAATCGCTTTGATGCTGGAAGATTTCCCCGTTCCCGCATCGCCGAAAAGCAGACAGTTATTCGCCCTCCTTCCTTCCACAAAAGCCTCCGTATTCTCTATCAGCTTTTTCTTAGGGATCTCATATCCTACTAAATCATCAAGCCGCACATGCGCAATGTTGCGGATTGGCCGAATCTCCAACCCGGACTGCGTATGCGAAACGCGAAAGGCTTTATGCAGACCCAGTTTCCCCACGCCATATTCTTTATAAAATCCAGCCATCCTCTCCCGCATCTCTTCTGCCGTCCGCGCCTGTGCAAAATCAGACGCCAGTTGGCAGATGCGGTCTCTGATGCGGACATTATAGCCTCCTGCACGCCTTTCGCCGGTCTGATAGTTGAGCAGCAGGGAAAACCCTCTGACCTGCAGCGCTTTTGCCAGAGCGGTAAAATCATACGCATAAAACGCTTTGAAGATCTCAAAGTCATACAGTACAGCTTCCCTGATTGTCCCACCGGCATCTCCCCTGCCTTCGCACGCGACACTGTAGCTGTTTTCATTGTTCACCAGCAGATTTGCCAGATAACAGTGCCACAGGTTTCCATAAAATCCAAACCGGCCGGACAACTCCAACAGTCTGTGCATACAGTCATAAAGCAGAGCCGCCTTGTCTTCCTGATTATAATAGTCGTCCGCATAGTGCTCCATCAGCCATACCATATCACGCAGAATGCCGTCATCGTCAAAATTTCCGTATACAATCAATTCCTGCTCTCTCATCGTAAATCCCTCTGTCAGTAATTTCCCAGTATTTTCATATTTCTGGCTTCCTCGCGCAAACCCCGCAGCGCATTTTTCACCGCGCTGTCCGCCAGATTGCCTTCAAAATCAATAAAGAACCGGTATTCCCAATTTCTGTCTTCAATCGGTCTGCTTTCAATCTTTGTCATATTCAGATTATTGTATATAAAATGAGATAACATATGATACAGGGAGCCGCTCTGGTGCGGCAGTTCAAAACAAATACTGATCTTATCCGCACTTTTTTGATATATTTTCTGATTGGTAACAATAATAAATCTTGTGGAATTGCTCTCAGACTGGTTGATGCCCCTGCGCAGCGTCGTAAGGCCGTATACTTTTCCGGCATACGCGGATGCGATAGCCGCCTGGCTGCGGTCTCCTTCCTGCGCCACTTTTTCCGCCGCAAAGGCATTATTGGGCATACTGATCTGCTTCCAGTCCTTCCCGGCCAGATATCTGGCGCTCTGCAGCAACGACTGCGGGTGCGAAAACACCGTTTTGACCGCGTCCTCTGATGCGCCCGGCAGCCCCAGCAGACAATGCTCAATCCGAATGATCTGTTCGCCTACAATATAATTTTCAAACTCCACCAGCAGATCGTAAATCTCACTGACAATACCCGCCGTAGAGTTTTCGATGGGAAGCACAGCAAAATCCGCACTCCCTTCGTCTATTGCGCTCATGGCGTCCCGAAAACTGTCCACATGGAAACTGTTTACCTCATCTCCGAAATAAGTCTCCATCGCGGCCTGCGAATAGGCTCCCTCCGCACCCTGGAAAACCACTCTCGCGGCCTTTGTTTCCAGCGCGTCCACACCGATAAAGGGCAGCCTCCCAAGGCTCCCCTTTTCTGCCAGCATCTGGTACTGCAGCTTGCGGCTCATAGACATAATCTGCTCAAACAGCTCCTGAATCCCATGGCTGTTAAACGCGTTATGCGTCATCGCCTTTACCGCTTTGATCTTTTCTTCTTCTCTGGCCCTGTCAAACACCTTTTTGCCTGTACTGATCTTAAACTCCGCCACTTGTCTGGAAATTTCCATGCGCTTTTCATACAGCGCCACAATCTGTCCGTCTATCTCGTCTATGCCCTGTCTGAGCTCACCCAAATCCATCCTCTGCTGTCCTTTCCTTTCCCGCCTGTTTCCTCCGGCAGAAGCTTTATTCTACCAAATATCTTATAACAATTCCACTTCTCATGCAAGTGAATCAGCGGGGAAAATATCATCATAAATAACCGTGCCTTTCTACCATTTCTCCGAAATAAATGGTATAATAACGATAGCCGGAGCACAAACGGCTGCAAAAGACGCAGAAGCGTCAGAAACGAGGTTTGATGATGAAAAAAATTAAAAACATCCTGCTCATTCTCATACCGGTTCTCATCCTTACGATATTGTTCCTGTTCTCCCTCCTCTCCAAACGGGTAGAAAAAAATCCGTCAGGAACAATCGGAAACACTGCCGGAAACTTAAACAATGGAGGCCTATTCTGTGAAGACGAAGAAAAGGTATATTTTGCCAATGCCTATGACAATTATACGCTCTATTCCATGAATCCCGACGAGACAGAAGTTGTAAAACTCTCTGACGCGCGTATCAGTTCTCTCAACCAGGCGGGAAATTTCCTGTACTATTATCAAAGCTCCATCGGCGGTACTGATAATTTCGCATCCATGTTCCGCATTGACGGTCTTTACCGCTGCAAAAAGAACGGGAAATCCTCTGTCTGCCTGAAACGCGTACCGGTGCCCTCTCTTGCGCTTGTGGACAATACCATATTTTATCAATCCTATAGCACAAAAAACGGCACTTCCCTGTGCCGCATTGATATCGATAAAAAGAATTATGAAGAAATTGCCGACTATGTCATTAACCCCGCCAGCATCCAAAACGGCAGGATTTATTTTGGCGGCACCGGAAAAGACCACTATCTTTACAGTCTTGATACCGACAACAACGCCATTGCCGTCGTATACCCCGGCAACGTTTACAATCCCATTATACAGGGCGATTATGTCTATTACATGGATATTTCCGCCAATTACAGACTCTGCCGTTACTCCTTCACCAATCAAATCGTGGAAGTGCTGACGCAGGACAGACTGGATTATTTTAATGTGGCGGGGGACATGATCTACTATCAGAAAAGCGACCAGCAGGAACCGGCCCTGAAACGGATCCGCACGGATGGAAGTGAAGAAGAAACCGTAGCATACGGCGTGTATGAGAATATCAACGCCACTTCCTCCTATGTCTATTTCAACGCTTACGATACACCGGTTCCCGTATACAGAACACCCTTATACGGGCCGGTGCAGGTAGATTCCTTCACGGCAGCCGCAGCCGCCGTGGAAGTAAAATAATATCAGCCGACGGCTTTAATGGAGCTGTTCCAAAAGCTCCAAAGCCGTTTTTCGGTAAAGAGGATGCCGCCACCAGGGCGCGATCTGAACCAGCGGCTGCAAAACAAATTTTCTGTTATGCATATCCGGATGCGGTATCGTCAGCTTATCTGTCCGTATCACCGCATCTTCATAAAAAATAATATCCAGATCCAGCGTCCGCGGCCCCCAGTGTACCAGACGCTGCCTGCCCGCTTCCTCTTCCAGCCTGTTCAGAAACGCCAGCAGTTCCTCCGGTTCATACAACGTTCTGACAAGAAACGCGCCGTTTACAAAATTATCCTGCTCAACGCCGCCATAAGGCTCTGTCTCAATCAGATCAGCAGACCGCATCAAACGGCATCTTTTGTCTTTTTCTATTTTTTCTGCCGCTTCCCTGATATAATTTTCTTTTTCTCCCAGATTCGAGCCACAGGCAATCACTGCCTCCCGCCACCCTCTTGTCACCGAAACGGAAACCGAAGAGAACGGCAGTGCAATCGGCGCTGACGGTTTCCTAATTTCCAGCTTTACACTCTCCATATAAGGAAAAGTCAAAAGCAAATGCTCGGCCAGATGCTCCGCCGCCGCCTCCAGGAGCCGAAACGTATGCTCTGTCAAAAAACGGTTTATGGAAGAACATACTTCCCCATAGTCGGTTGACAATGACAAATCGTCTGCTCTTCCCGCCAGCCGCATATCCGTATACAATACCGCATTGACAAAGAATTTTTGTCCAAGCGCTGTCTCTTCAGGAAACACGCCATGGTGGGCATAGATTTCCAGCCCTTCAATACGGATCTCATCTCTGCCTTCCCACGCAAACAGATTACTGCTTACCTGCATGTAAAATTGCCTCCGTCATTTTAATGGCGCGCACATTTTCCTTCACATCATGAACGCGGACAAAGGAACAGCCCTTCACAGCGCCGATGACCGAAGCTGCAATCGTTCCTGAAAGCCGCTCCTCCACCGGGAGATTCAACGTATTGCCAATCACGGATTTTCTGGAAGCGCCCAGCAAAACCGGGTAGCCGAACATATGAAACTCCGCCAGTCTGTTGAGCATCATAAGACTCTGCTCGCAGGTTTTCCCAAAACCGATGCCCGGATCCAGAATAATCTTGTCATCCGGGATTCCCGCCTTTTCCGCCAGTCGGATCGATTCCGTCAGATCGGCGTCCACATCTTTCATAAAATCCTGATATACCGCCTTTTCACGGTTATGCACAAGGCAGCAGGCAACGCCTGCGCGCGCAATGACCTCGGCCATATCCGGATCAAACTTAAGCCCCCATATATCGTTAATCATATCGGCTCCGGCCGTGATGCCTGCCTGTGCCGTACCGCTATGATAGGTATCCAGGGAGACCGGTATGTCAAACCGCTCCTTGATCTTTTCAATTACCGGCACGACTCTGTCCGTCTCTTCTTCTGTCGACAGCTTTCCGTATTCGCAGCCCGGTTTTGTGGATTCTCCTCCTACATCAATCAAATCAGCCCCTTCGGCAATCATCTCTTCCACATGAAATAAAGCTTTGTCCATCTGGTTGAATTTACCGCCGTCTGAAAACGAATCCGGCGTTATGTTCAAAATCCCCATTACATAGGTATGTCCGGGTACCTGAAACTCATGTTTTCCTATCTTCATATTTGTTTTCTCCCTTCTGCAATTTTGTCTTTCTTTTCATTCTGTCATAAAACTTAGTAACGAAGCGTCAGATTTTTCTTTTCGGTCCTGCGTCCGCATTCATTTTGCACAGGGCAGGCAAAACAACTCCTGCTCAGCTTATCCCCGCGGTACAGGATTCCCCGCAGACTTCCCTCCTCTCTGATATCCGCATTCCGGTGATTTCGTATTGCATCAATAATAACATCTGTTTCTTTGTCGTCAAAACCGCAGTCCCGTAAAATTTTCAGCGCCAGGGCCGCACTGGCTTTGTCATGCGGCGTTCCGTCCTCATACTGCTTGAATCTGCCGATATCATGCAGCAGAGCCGCCGCATACACAGATGCCTTGTCTATCTTCAATTTCTTTTTCAGATTCAGGATATGGGCAATTCTGGCTACGGAAAGAAAATGCTCCATATTGTGCCTGCAAAAGATTCTATTGCTTTCACACGCATAGATTTCCTCCATATACTGATGAAATAACTCATGCTTTAAAATACGATCAATCCGCTTCATTCCCTCACCTCATTGTACATGTCATAAATTGATTCTGCAATTCCGGTCTGTCCCGGAAAATCCCACGCGTAACAACCGTTACTGTTTTACTGCCCGGCTTTTTGATACCGCGCATCGTCATACACATATGCTCCGCTTCCAACAACACCATCACGCCCTGCGGCTTCAATTCTTCCATCACTGCATCTGCAATCTGCGCAGCCAGCCGTTCCTGTATCTGTGGACGCCTTGCATACGTCTCTACCGTACGCGCCAGCTTGGAAAGCCCTACCACATAACCGTCCGGTATATACGCTACATGCGCTTTCCCGTAAAAAGGCATGAGATGATGCTCGCACATGGAATAAAATACAATATCTTTTTCCAAAACCATCTCCCTGTTATCCACAGCAAAGCGTTTGGACAGATGCATCCCGGCGTCTTCTGCCATACCGCCGAAAATCTCGTTATACATTCTTGCAATCCGTGAAGGCGTCTCCCGCAAGCCCTCTCTGGAAGGGTCTTCCCCGATTCCTTCCAGTAAAAGTTTCACTGCTTCTTCAATCATTTTTTGATTTACCATGTGTATCTCTCCTGATCTGCGCTCTGTTTCCCGCAATTTTAGACAATTCTCCAAGATAAGACAGGGAGCCGAATGCCAGAATCACGCTGTCCCGTTTTGCCAACAGATAACTCATTTCCACCGCTTCCTGCAGACTGTCTGCCGCAGTCACGTTTGGATTATATTTTTTTACCACTCCTGCCAGCTCATAAGCCGGAAACGCTCTTGGATTGCCCGGCGCGGCTACCGTAATAATCTGTGATGCAAGCGGCGCCGTTATCTTGGCAATCTTTTCGTATTCTTTATCCCTCAATATCCCCATTATAGTAATTATCTTTTTATTTGTAAAATAAAATATGACAGATTCCTTCAATTTTTGTGCCGCGTCTGCGTTATGTGCGCCGTCTATTATAAATAGCGGATGTTTTGAAATGACTGAAAATCTGCCAGGCCACTTCGTCTCCCAAAGTCCTTTGCGAAGCACCTGTTCCGTGACGACAAACCCCTGCTTCTGTACCGCCCTGATGACCTCCACTGCCAGCGCCGCATTTTCAATCTGGTACATACCGGTCAGGGAAATATCCAGATTTTTATACTCTTTATAGGAAAACTGCTGTTTTTCGATTCCATAACGAATACTTTTTATATTAGCGCGATATGACACAGATAATTTTGCCATCTTTTCTTCGCATGTTTTCTCAATCATCTCCATTACGTCCGGCTTCTGTTCCGTGCTAATAACATAACACTCGTTTTTTATAATGCCCGCTTTCTGTTCTGCGATTTCCGCCAGCGTGTTTCCCAGCATCCCCGCATGATCCATGGAAATAGAAGTAAACACTGCCGCCACAGGCCGCCGGATAATATTGGTTGCATCCCACAAGCCTCCCATACCCGTCTCCAATACCACAATATCACAACCCTTTTCCCTGAAATACCAGAAAGCAAGAGCCGTTTCCACCTCGAACGGCGTGGGATAGGGAAACCCCGCCGCCTCCAGCCTTTCCGCTGCTTCCCGCACCCCTTCTATCCCCCTTGTAAAATCTGCTTTGGAAATGGGTCTGCTATTAATCTGCAGTTTTTCCAGTTCGGAAAACACCACCGGAGAAAGATAGCGTCCCGTCCTGTAACCGGCGCACTGCAGTATCCTGGAAACAAAAGCCAGCACGGACCCCTTCCCGTTCGTGCCTGCAATATGAATAAACCGCAGGTCATCCTGGGGATTGCCCAGCTCAGCCGTCAGACGCCTTATGGAGTCCAATCCGGGAACGATCCCGCCTCTGCGCACCGCTTCCATATAGGCCGCTGCCTGCTGATATTTTGTAATCTTTTCTTTCCACATAACAACTCCTCTGAAACCGGATAAAATCTGCGCATATTTTTCCATATTCCGGCAATACTGTCTGTATGAAAAAATTGCTAACTGCTTTTATACACTGCGGCACCCTTGGATGGTGCCTGGAAATACTGTTTACCGCTCTGCAGTCCTTCCGCCGCCGTGAAAAGACAGGCGTCGGTAATACTTCCGTCTTTATGTTTTTTATCTACGGAATGGCCATATTTCTGAAACCCGTATGCCTCCTGGTCAGAAAACTTCCTCTCTTTTTCCGCGGAACTGTATATATGCTCTGTATCTTCTTTGCGGAATACACGACTGGTTTCCTGATGGACAAAAAAGATCTCTGCCCCTGGAATTACGAACGCTCCCGGTTTCATGTCGGCAGACTGATCCGCCTTGACTATGCGCCTCTCTGGTTTCTTACCGGGCTTTTGTTCGAACAGGTTTTGTCCGAAGACGGCACCGAATCCGCTCCCGTCCAGATCCCCAAAACCTGATTAGACAGGATTTGTCGTCTCCTATCGTTTCAGAAATGCCCCTGACGCCGGATTTTCCTGAAAATAAGCAGATAGGAAACCCACAGAAAGACGCCTGCTGAAACCCAAGCGCCTATATTGGCGGCGCAGATACCTGCAAAGCTCCGGTAATGAGCCGCCGCCACCGCCACCGCCCAGCGGCTCGCAAGCTCCACCACGCCTCCCAGCGTAGGAATCAGCGCATAACCACACCCCTGTAGAATATTCCGGTAGACAAAAATCATGCCAAGCGGCGTAAAAAACATACCGCACAGGAACAGATACACCGTAGTATAGCCCTCAATCTCCGCCAGATTTTCCGAGACAAACATGGCAATCAAAGCATGCCTGCATACCATAATCACGGCAAATACCGTCACCGCATAAACCGTAGTCAACAGCGCAGCGCAGCGGGCTCCCTGACGGATACGCTCATAGGCATTGACGCCCCTGTTCTGCCCCGCATAAGTCGCCATCGTCATTCCCATCGCCACAAACGGCTGTGTCACAAGCTGCTCCACCTTGGAAGCAGCCGTATAAGCTGCCACAGCCACAGATCCCAACATGTTCAGAGCCGCCTGCACCATAATCGTACCAATGGCGGTAATCGAAAACTGCAGCGCCATCGGCAGTCCAATCGATAATTCAATGCCCATCAGATGAAGATCCGGTCTGAAATGCTCTCTGCCCAGCTTCAGCATTTCCACCCGGCCCGCCATATAGAAGATACAAAGCAGACCGGATAGTCCCTGGGAGATTACCGTCGCCAGGGCCGCTCCTGTTACTCCCATATGGAAATAAAGGATAAATACCAAATCCAGCACAATATTCGTTAACGCAGACACAATCAGAAAATAAAGCGGCACTTTACTGTTTCCGACGGCCCGTAAAATACTGGCCATCAGATTATAAAGCACGGTACACCCCATGCCAATGCAGATCACCAAAATATAAGATTTTGACATCTCAAAAATATCTGTCGGCGTGTGCATCAGACGCAGTAGAAAATCCATCCCCGTCACACTCAGCGCCGTCATAACTACTGTGGCTGCCGCTGATAATACGACCGCCATTCCGATACTCTTCTTCATGCCCTCCGAATCATCCGCGCCAAAACGCTGGGAAGTCAGAACCGTAAACCCGGTCGTCAGTCCCTGCATAAATCCGAGAATGAAAAACATAACCGTACCAGTAGCGCCCACCGCAGCCAATGCCTTCATCCCCACAAACCGGCCCACAATTACCGTATCTACTATATTATATAACTGCTGAAATATATTTCCGATTACAAGAGGAAGCATAAACTTCATAAGTAATCCCGAAGGTTTTCCCTTCGTCATATCCAATTCCATACCATACCTCCGAAACCATCTGCCATATACCAACCGTCTCTGCAAATTATAACAGATTTTCATTGAAAGAAAAGGGGTAATATGATATTATAAACGAAATGAAAAAAGCAAAGGAGGATTCAAAGTGACTGCAAAAGAATGTATCAAAGGCCGCAGAAGTATCCGTAAGTTCAAGGATGCCCGGATTGACCACCAGATTCTGGAGGAAATCATCGAAACTGCTTCCTATGCTCCAAGCTGGAAACATACCCAGATTGTCCGTTACATAGCTGTCGAAGGCGGATTAAAAGACAAAATCGGCAGTGAATGTACTTCTGCCTTTCCCAATAACGGCGTCATCATCCGCAATGCTCCTATGCTGATTGCCGTGACAGTGATCAAAAACAGGTGCGGTTATGAAAGAGACGGCTCTTTTACCACACCCCGTGGCGATACATGGCAGATGTTTGATGCCGGTGTTGCCTCTGAGGCATTTTGTCTCGCCGCTTATGAGCAGGGAATCGGCTCCGTGATTGTCGGCATCTTTGACGGGGAAGCTGTTTCTAATTTACTGGAAATCCCGCAGGACCGGGAACTTGTTGCTTTGATTCCCATCGGATATCCCGATGAGACGCCTGTAGCCCCGAAGAGAAAACCGGTGGCAGATTTGGTATCCTATCAAGAATAATACATAAAATCGGAGGAATTTCATTCCTTCGATTTTTTATGCACTGTCGTCCGCAAAGTCAATATCTATACAGGCACGTGTCCGACTTACGGCCTGCCAAAAGAAACAAAGGAGATTTTACCATGAGACATCTTATGAGTCCGCTTGATTTTACAACAGAAGAACTGGACCGGCTTTTCGATCTGGCCAACGATATGGAACTGCATATGGAACAATACGCACATGTGTGCGAAGGCAAAAAGCTGGCGGCCTGTTTTTATGAACCAAGTACAAGAACGCGCCTCAGTTTTGAAGCCGCAATGCTGAATCTGGGCGGAAAGGTTTTGGGGTTTTCCGACGCAGGCTCTTCCTCCGCCGCCAAGGGAGAAAGCGTTTCCGATACCATCCGGGTCATTTCCTGTTATGCCGACATATGTGCCATGCGCCATCCAAAAGAGGGAGCGCCTATGGTAGCGGCCAGCCGCTCCCGCATTCCCGTCATCAATGCCGGCGACGGCGGACACCAGCATCCCACACAGACACTGACTGATCTGCTGACCATCCGCTCACTCAAAGGCCGCTTGTCAAATCTGACCATCGGCCTATGCGGCGATCTGAAATTCGGACGTACCGTTCACTCCCTCATCCACGCGCTCTCCCGCTACCAAAACATCCGTTTTATTTTTATTTCTCCGGAAGAGCTGCGGGTGCCTGATTATATAACAGATCTGCTGAAAGAAAAAAACATCGCATACGAAGAAGTCATCCGCCTTGAAGACCGCATCGGCAGACTGGATCTCCTCTACATGACGCGTGTACAGAAAGAACGTTTCTTTAACGAAGAAGATTATGTGCGTTTAAAGGACTTCTATATTTTAGACCGGGCAAAACTGTCTCTGGCAGGCAAAGACATGCTGATTCTGCATCCGCTTCCCCGCGTCAATGAGATCTCCGTCGAAGTGGACGACGACCCGAGAGCCGTCTATTTCCGTCAGGCGCAGTATGGCGTATATGTCCGCATGGCTCTGATTTACACTCTGCTTGACATGGCGGAGCAAACAGGCAAATGTCCGGCGGCAGACCGCACGGATTCATTTTGCAGCACCACAAACAAAAAGGAGGAACACTTATGTTAAATGTCGGAAAAATTGAGGAGGGCTTTGTACTGGATCATATCAAAGCCGGTATGAGTCTCTCGATTTACCATCATCTGCAGCTTGATAAGCTCGACTGCACCGTGGCCATCATCAAAAACGCCCGCAGTAATAAAATGGGCCGGAAAGACATTCTGAAGGTCGAATGTGATATTGATACCCTGAATCTTGACATTCTAGGTTTTATCGATCATACCATTACAGTCAATGTCATCAAGGACGGAGAAATCGTAGAAAAGAAAGCGCTTTTTCTTCCAAAAGAAATTAAAAATGTAATCAAATGCAGAAATCCCCGCTGCATCACCTCCATCGAACAGGAGCTGCCCCATATCTTTGTCCTCACCGACCCTAGAAGAGAAATCTACCGTTGTAAATACTGCGAGGAAAAATGCCGGAAAAGATGGTGAATCCCCTTGCACGAATCCGGCAATCGTGATATATTTCATATAGTCCACAGGATCTTCAATCATCGCGGCGCGTATGCGCAGTCTGCCCAAAAGGCATACGCCTGGTTGAACATTGCGGAACTTTTATATGAAAAAAAGAGGAGGATTCTTTATGTATGAATTTAAGGAAGAATACAAAACCGGCATTGATTTTGTAGACAAAGAACATAAAAAACTGTTTGAAATAGCAGAAAATGCATACCAATTGCAGCAAAATAACTTTCTGCATGATAAATACGACCAATTGGTTGCTATTCTTGAAGAATTACGGGAATATACCAAACTTCATTTTTCCCATGAAGAAGCCTATATGAAGGAAATCAATTATAAGGGCATGTTCACCCAGAAAACACAGCATGACGCTTTTGTACATAAACTGGAAGACATTAATTTCAACACACTTGATAATGGAAGCGACGACGCTGTCAACGACATACTGACTTTTCTTACAAACTGGCTGGTGGAGCATATTTTAAATGTCGATAAGCTGATCAGCCGAAAAAAATAATAGAATAGATTCCAGGGTCCAGACCCAGAACTGCAAAAACACAGCGCAATAGGGAACGTCACGCCTGTAACGTTCCCTATTGTTTTAATTTCCGCACTCCACGCTGATCCTGTTAAAAATATCCATGATCTCTTCCGTACGCATCTTTTCTTTTTCTTCTCCCTTCGCATCCAAAATAATATTCCCTTCATGCATCATCACAAGCCTGTTTCCATACTCTATCGCATAGCGCAGATTATGGGTCACCATAACTGTCGTCACCCCTTTTTCTGTGACGATCCGGTCTGTCAGCTCCATAATCGTCTCAGCGGTTTTGGGATCCAGCGCCGCCGTATGCTCGTCTAAGATCAGAAAGTCGATTGGCGTCATTGTTGACATCAGAAGCGCTACGGCCTGTCTCTGTCCTCCTGACAAAGCGCCTACCTGCGTATGCAGTTTCTCTTCCAGTCCCAGGCCAAGCTCTGCCAGAAGTTCTCTGTAGAAGCCGATTCTGGACTTATTTACACCTCTCCCAAGCCCATAGCGCCTGCCTTTCTGATCCGCAAGAGACATATTCTCCAAAATTGTCATATGCGGACAGGTCCCTTTGGAAGGATCCTGATATACTCTCCCGATATTTTTATGACGCAGATAATCTTTTTTCTGTGTAATATCCCTGCCGTTTACAAGAATACTACCGCCGTCCACATCTATGCTGCCGCATATTATATTAAGCAGAGAAGTTTTTCCTGAGCCATTGCTGCCCACAATCGCAACAAACTCTCCGTCCTGCACGGTAAAATCAAACCCATCGAACAGACACAGTTCGTTCACGCTTCCCGGATTATAATGTTTCGTTATCTTATTTAATGTCAGCATCTGCCTTCACCTTCTTTTTTCTTTCCATTCCCAGTACCAGAATCGCAAGGAACAACGCCGCGGTAATCAGTTTCAGATCACTGGCCGCCATTCCCATTCTCACTGCCAGCGCCACGCATCCTTTATAGATGACGGAACCGATGACAACGCTTGTCGTTACCTGCAGAAACGATAAACGCCGAAACAGACTGGTACCGATAATCACGCTCGCCAAACCGATAACCGCCGTTCCCGTACCCACCGAAATATCAAAAAATCTCTGCTGTTGTGCAAAAACACAGCCGCTCATGGCCACCAGACCATTCGCGATGGACAGGCCGACTATCTTAACCATCCCTTTGTCCTGACCGAGCGACGTAACGATCGTATCGTTATCTCCCACCGCACGCAGCAGAAAGCCTGACTTGGTGCCGAGATACCAGTCTAAAAGACATTTGCTGACCATAGCAATGAGGAAAATAATCACAACAGTCTTATATGCCGACAACCCTCCGGTAAAAATCCCGTTGACAAATGCATTGTCAAATATCGTATTCTGATTGTAGATCGGCAGATTTGCCTGTCCGGCAATTCGCAGATTCACAGTATACAACGCTGTCATCATAATAATACCCGAAAGCAGATCGCGTACTTTCAGTTTTACATGAATCAGTCCCGTCAACATGCCGACAAACGCTCCGCCCAGAAAACAGACAGGCAGTGTCAGAACGGGTGAAACCCCCTTTACGATCAGGATACAGGCGGCGGCCGCTCCCATCGGGAAGCTGCCGTCCACCGTCATATCCGGAAAATCCAGTATTTTATAAGTAATATACATACCCAAAGCCATAACCGCATAGATCAGGCCCTGTTCCATAACGCTCAAAACTAATGCCAATGCTCTTCTCTCCTTACATCCATCCTGCAAACAGGCATTTGACCCTCGCGGCATGCGTCAAACGGATGCTCCGCATCCGCTTGACGCATTGCCCGCGGGGATAAAATTATGCTATTCTATCGTAATCTCCTCAAACTTCTCCGCCGCGCCTGTCATCATATCTGCCGGAATCTCCAGGCCGATCTTCTCCGCCGCTGCAGTATTTACATAAAAGCTGGCCTCTGTAATGACTTCATACGGCAGATCAGCGGCTTTTGCCTCACCCTTTAATACCTTAGCCGCCATCGCGCCTGTCTGTCTGCCGAGCTCCACATAGTCAAGTCCCATGGAAGCCACACAACCGTTCTTTACCTGCTCCACCTCGGAGCCAAACACCGGAATGCCCGCTTTCCCGGCTTCATCCAAGACGGTCTGCAGTGCGGATACGACGGTATTGTCCGTCAAATTCGTAATGCAATCAACCTTACCCGCCATATCGGCAGCCGCCATGGGTACATCCGCAATCGTATTGATCCCTGTCTCTACAATTTCAAATCCATATGCGCCGGCGCCGGCCTTGTACTGTGCAATGGTGCTGACGGAATTGGCCTCGCTTGTCGTATAGATAATCCCGATCTTTTTGGCATCCGGCAATATCTCGCGGATCATCTCAAGCTGTGCCGTCACAGGAAGCGCGTCGCTGGTACCTGTGATATTACCCACGCTGATCCCGTCCGCATTGGCAAGACCCGCCCCTACCGGATCGGACACTGCCGTATAGATCACGGGTATATCGGTACTCATACAGGAATTATATGCGCTCATAGCCGTCGGCGTCGCAATCGCACAGATCAGATCTACCTTCTGCGACACATAGGAATCGGCAATCGTACTGGCTGTCCCCATATCCGCCTGTGCGTTGTCAAACAATACCGTCAGGTTTTTTCCCTCCTCAATACCTGCCTCTGCCAGACCCTGTAAAAAACCTTCCCGGCAATTATCCAGGGAGCCATGCTCCGCAAACTGGGATATGCCAATGGTATAGGAAACATTCTCTGCCTCTTCGCCCTCTCCCGTCCGCACTGCGTTATCCTGCCCGCCGCTCTCCGAAAACGCCGCCGCGTCATCCGCTGTCTGCGCTGTCTGGCTGCCGCAGGCTGCCAGTAATACAACCGCCGCTGTTGTCATAATAGATACGATTTTTCTTTTCATAATTTTTTCTCCTTTTCCGCCTGTGGGAAAATAAAAGGGCATTTCGTACGCGGGCCGCCTTAGCGGCATACTTCCTCTGCATGGGGCTGCGCATAAAAAAACGCCCCAAGCAAATGCTTGAGGCGCTAATTATCCATTATCGCGGTACCACTCAAATTGGTCTGTAAAAGACCCACTCATTTCATGTACTTCATACATGCCGCATGGATAACGGGTACGGTTCCCGGCGGCGCCTACTGATATCTGAATTGTTCTGATCGTTCGGACCGCCCTCGAAAGTCCATTCAGCAAACTTCCCCTTACCGCAATTCCACCATCTGCGGCTCTCTGTAATCGTTTCCGTAAGCCTACTTCTCTTTCTCACAGGTTTTTATTTTTATTATGCGTTTACTTTACTCCAATTGCCTTTACGTGTCAAGCGTTTTTTTCATTTGTTCACGGAACCTAATTTTTTGTTAACTGGCACAAATATATTGCGGAGTGTTCCATTGCGAAGGATATTAGAAACTCTTAGTGTTCTGTCCTCTGCCAGCAGTTTCCGGACACGGATGTCCGGAAAAGGCTACCCGCGCCCAGACGGCGCGTAGAGGCCGTCTGCGTCAAATATTTCGCAGCCTTTCGAGGACACTTAGAGTTTCTTATATCTGTAACCTGGAACACGAATCAATTATTTGTGCACAAAAACAAAAAATTGATTTTCGTATCATTCCCTCAATGGAGCATAATGTTAGGCAGCGACTGAGCCGCTTCCTGTTCTCTCTCTTTTTTAAACATGGCAATCCGAACTGCCTGCAGATTTTCATTTTTCTTCAACTCGGAAGACGCCTTGGCCATATCCAGATCTTCGATACGGCTCTGAGAAGCAGTCAGATTTTCATAAGCAATCTGGTTGACACGCTCCCTGGCGGCCAGTCCGTTTGCCTGTGCGCCAAGCGTACTCCTGTCTCCACTGACTTTTTTTATGGCATCGTCAATCATATCCAGATTTACTCTGCCGCTTGTCACATCAAAACCCGCTATCCCGATCGCATCCAGTCTGGCGCTTTCCAGCTTAATCTCGCTGCCCTTTCCCGTGGGATTGCTTGCTATTTCCATTGTGGCATAGCTTCCGTCCATCAGTTTCATCTGATTATACACAGTGTTTTTCGCAGACTCATCAATTCCCGCCATCTGCTGGCTGATCTCATCCTGCAAAATCTGTCTGTCCTCCGTGCTGTTCGTTCCGTTCATGGCCCGCACCGCCAACTCCCTGATCCGCTGCAGTCTGTCCACAATACTATTATATGCGCCGTCTGCGATTTTGGTGACGCCGATGCCGTCCCTGATATTATTCGTCGCCACATTTGTGCCGTTCGCAGTCGCTTTCAGTTTATTGACGATCGCCATACCCGATGCGTCGTCCGCCGCCTTACGAATCCGTTTGCCGCTTGCGATCCGCCCGTAATCCGTAACTGAATGAATCTTTGTAATCCTCATATAACCACCCTTTCCGCAATACTGCCATCGATGGCCTGCAGCCATATTCTGTAATACAATAGCTGTTCTCAATATTTACCAGTTTTATAGTTTTATTGTAATCCATCCAACCCCCAAAATGCAAGAGTAAGACGAAAATACTTTGCTTTTTGAATTGATCCGTCAAAACGATACTGCCGGGATTCTGCACAAACAGAGCATTCACACACCGGTCGGAAACAGATTCTCTAAAAAATAGGGAGCTGCAAATCATATCTGTCATTGTAATCTCTATCGAAATATTTTATAATAACAGTACAATTGCAAACATGAGAGGAACGGTATCCATGGAACAATTTTTTTCGGCAATTAACAATGTATTTGACTTTGTGACTCCCGTTTCCGACTTTTTTTGGGATTTTCCGACTAATTTCAGCTGGTACGCGGATCTTCCCATTCTCGGAAATTTTTCACTGGCTATCATCCTTCTGGTAGGCTCCGGCATTTTCTTTACCCTGAAAACCGGATTCATCCAGATCACCCATTTCGGAACGGGGATCCGGCTGCTGACACAACAGAAAAAGGAAAAGATCGGCCTTTCCTCCCTGACCGCCTTCCTGCTCAGCTCCGCTATGCGGGTAGGGCCCGGGAATATACTGGGCGTCACCGGCGCCATTGCCGCAGGAGGGCCCGGCGCACTGTTTTGGATGTGGATCTCCGCTTTTTTCGGCATGGCCACAGCCTATACGGAAGCGGTTCTGTCACAGATCTTTAAAAAAAGAAAAGAGGATGAGTTTGTCGGCGGTCTTCCCTTTTACGGAAAAAAACTGCTCGGCGATAAGGCATGGGCGGGCGTATTTCTCTCTGTAATGTTCATCGTCTATTCTATGTGCTGTCTGCCGGCACAGGGCTTTAACGTCGTTTCCTCCATCGGGCAGATGGGCGAAATACTCACCGGCGGCTCAATAGATACCGCTTCGCTGTTTTATATTGCCACAGCCGTGCTTTTGATCATTCTAACCGCGTACATCGCCTTCGGCGGTATCAAAAAAGTCACAAAGGTAACCGACGCTACCGTACCTGTAATGGCAGTCGTCTATATTCTGACTGTACTCGTGCTGATCGTCATGAATCCCGGACGGCTTGCCTATTTCTTCCGGGCGGTATTCGGCGGCGCTTTCACACCGCAGGCGGTATTTGGCGGCGCCTTCGGCACCGTACTAGCCCAGGGTATCAAACGGGGGCTGATGTCCAACGAAGCGGGACAGGGCACCATTACCATGGCTGCCGGCGCCGCCAGTACCCAGCATCCCTGTGAACAAGGCTTTGTACAGGCGGTCGGCGTGTTTCTGGACACCATTGTCATCTGCACACTGACAGGTTTCGTCGTTGTCATGGCGCATTTGTGGGACGGCGCGGAAAGCGAAGCCTGGCTGGCCATGGACCGTCTGCCGAAATTCCTTGCTTCCGCACAGGAACTGACGCCAGGCACCGCCATGAATGCCGTAATTGCCTTCCTGATCTGTTTCTGCTTCTGCCTGTTTGCCTTTACCTGCCTGATCGGCATGATCAGCTTTGCAGAAATCGCCGCCAACCGGATCAGCTCCAAAAAGACCTTTGTCAACGCCATCCGCTGTCTCGGCATCTGTATCACTGCCTTCGGCATTGCCTGCTCGATGGCGGGACTTGACCTTGGCAATCTCTGGGCAATCTCGGATTTGGGAAATATTCTGATCGTATTTGCCAATGTACCGCTTCTCTATCTCGGCGCGGGCTATGTCTTCCGCGCAACGCAGCATTATAAGAAAAGCGGCGGCGGCAAATTTAACTCTGACATCATTAACGCTCCCTGTGAATATTGGGATGAAAAGAACAGATAATAAAAATATGAAAATAGATATGCATTGTCACACAAAAGAGGGCTCACTGGACGGAAAAATCCCCATTGCCCAATATATTGACCTTCTGAAAGAATACGGTATTCATGGTATGCTCGTGTCCGACCATAACTCTTACAACGGATACCGTTACTGGAACAGTCATAAAGAGGAGATGCCTTCCGATTTTGTGGTGCTGAAAGGGATCGAATATGACACCATTGATGCAGGGCACATTCTTGTAATCCTGCCTACCGGTGTGAAAGTGCCCCTGTTGGAACTGCGGGGGCTGCCTGTCAGTCTTCTGATCGATATCGTACACAGGCACGGCGGTATTCTCGGACCAGCACACCCCTGCGGAGAGAAATTCTTAAGTCTCACCAACAATCGGAAATTCCGTAAACAGAAATCCGTGCTGGAACGGTTTGATTTTGTGGAAACCTTTAATTCCTGCGAACCGGAAAGCAGCAATGAGGGCGCCAGACTGCTGGCTGAGGCTTACGGAAAACCCGGCTTTGGCGGCAGCGACTCCCACCGTCCAAACTGTGTAGGCACTGCCTATACCTGTTTTGACGAAGAAATCCGCACGGAAACCGACCTGATCAACTATATCCTTTCCGGCAGCCCTACTTCCACGGGCGGATATTATTATCATGGGACAACCCGTGAAAAAATCGGCAAAATGAACCAGCTGCTGGTGTTTTCTTTCTGGTTTTACAACAAAGGCTCCGGACTGCTGCGCAAACACAAACGGACTGCCGCTCTGCGGTCCGACGACGAACATACGCTGCAGAAGTATGAGGAAAGCCGTTACTGCTGAAGCCTCTGCCGTACATCCCGTCTGTATGGCAGAGCGGGCAGATCAGTCGGCCTTTTCGCCGTGTATCTCGTTTCGATACTCTTTTTCATGTGCTTTGGCCGCCTCTTTGAGCTCTTCCAACGCATTTTTAAACCGGGCGGAAATCATACCGGGGTTGTCCAGCAAAAGCTGTCTTTTATAAAAGTCATGGAGAAGTTTCAGCTGTCTGCGTCTGTCATGCATCACCCTGAACTTCATATGCAGTTCATGCCGTTCCTCCGACGCCGCCTGCCCAGCAACAGCAATCAGTACGTCCATACGCTTCTGCAGACGCTCCATTTCCTGCTTGACGCCTTCCAGTCTGGCCAGCACATCACGCATATCCAGTGCAGCCTTAAACGAGAGGGAAAAATCCGCCGACACATAAGCCGTCAGTATAATCGTCACCACAGCCAGCAGGCCGCCGGGCAGCATTCCGGCAAACTGCGCAATCGGTTTATGGATTCCTTTTGTCATCAGCACCGTAAAAAAACCCCACGCTATTGTAGAGCTAAGACAGATCTGTCCTTCAAAATTCATAAACTTTCCTGTATAATCCCAGTATCGCACCCGAAACAGCATTTCCGTCACAGTACCCACAATATATTCCAACGCCGTCGCCCCAAGACAGCCTGCCAGATAAGTCAGCGCGATATTATCCTGGAACGGCGCGGAAACGACCAGCATCATTACGGCGCCGCCGCCATAAATAGGCAGAAACGGCCCCCGCATAAATCCTCTGTTTACCCAGCGGCCTGACTTGGCGGACACATAGACAGACTCAAAGCACCATCCCAAAAAACTATAGACATAAAAAAAGAACAGCCATTTATACATAAATTTCCACCCTGATGCCATGCTTTCCTTTTCTTGTGGTGTGTGTAACGCCATGGTAAATGAATTTCCCATAGCCGCGTACCGAAACGACGTCGCCTGCTTTCAGGAGCGCGCTGTTATTTTCCTGCTGCCGCCCGTTTACAAATACCTTTCCCGACCGGAACAGGAGCAGGCTTTTTTCCCTGGACAGACTGCAGACCCTGGCAATCACGGCATCCAGCCGCTCCGACGCCGTCTGATAAGTCCGTTCTTCCAGCTTGGGAGCCAGATTTTCCGCCTGGCCCTGAAACGGACTGACAGAAACATCCGTATGCCGCACCCGGATAAGATGTTCTGTCATGTAAGGCGCAATTGCCTCCGTACAATACAGGTACGCGCATTTTCCCCTCACCAAAATATCCCCTATGGCGCTTCTCGCAATTCCAAGATGCAGGCAGGCGCCCAGAAAATCCCGGTGTGTCAGATCTTCGGCAAATTTTTCCGACAGCGGGCTGATCTGCAGACACACGATCGGAAACGCTTCCTCATAACCCAGCAGTTCTGCACTGCCAAACCGTATCATCCGCCGCTCACAGCTTTCATTCCCGCCGTAAACCGTAAACGGCACATGGGAAACTGTGCCCTGCATCTCATAAAAAGCGCTCAGTTCCGCTATGCCGAGAAAGCCGGTAAAACAGTATACATTCTGCATATAACACTTTTCCGCCAGCTCCCGGAGCCGTTTCTTTAACTGTTGTAGTTCTTTTTCCGTATCCGCTGCCATACTATCTACTTCCTGCCAATTAGATGCACAATTATGATGAAAAATCAATCACCTGTTTTTTCGGCGCTTTCGTTGGTTCTACACAGACAGCATGGAGGACGGGCCCTTCGCCCCCGTAATCAGCCCAATACTCCCAGCTGACCGTTGCGGTGACCTTTACCCAGTCCCTGTCATGCAGCTCCCGCGCTTTTTCGTACGCACAGGCAAACCCCAGAAAAGCCATGTCTTCCGCGCAGCATGTCATCGCCATCCTCCCCGGTACAAAATAGTCTTCGGGGAACCCCTGCGGCCTCAACACCATAGCCGTAAATACCACTTTTTTATCCGTATACCGCTCCGCATGATCCAGACAGTCCAGATACCAGACGCCATAGCCGGTATTGTCCAGTTCCAGCGTATCCTTTTTCAGATCGTAGGGAAGCTCATCCTCCATGATCGCATTCACTTCCCCGTTCGCATCCTCAAAGATAATTTCCGCTTTTTGGTTAATGGCCTTCACATTACGCTTATAGCTGCTCAGATCACGGATGCCGTCGCAACGGTTAAAAATAATCATTTCGGAATGGCGGAGCATTTCCGCAAGCAGAGATTTCATGTTCGTATAATACATGGGAAATGTGGATGCGTCAATCGTCGTAATCTGCTGCTCAATCTTCCACTGACGCGGCAGCTTCATATTCTTAAAGTTCCACATTCCGTTGTATTCCACAATGATACGCTCCGGCTTATGCTTCTTCTCCAAGGCAAGCAGGTTTTCCGGCGTAAAATCCGCTTCTTCCTCAATCAGCTCCACGACGGTACGGCTTCTTTGCAGCAGCGTATCCCCGAACTCCACTTCCCCCTCTTCACAGAGCAGCAGCAGTGTCCTGCCTCTCGTTTGAAAATAAGGCTGCTCTAACGTATAACGGATAAATTCCGACTTCCCGCTCTCCAGAAAGCCGTTGATCATATAGACAGGTTTCATATATTCTCCCTTCCGGCAGGATAAGCAGGCGCGCTGCGCAACCACAGCCCTACTTCTCAAACAATGCCTGCAGCTTTCCCTCCTGTAACTTTGAGCCGATCACGCAGATCTTTCCCGTCAGATCCGGTCTGCCGTCCCTGATATCAAGTTCTCCCGGTACATAGTCAAAATAAATCCAGTTTCCGGTACCGTCCGGCAGCATCCCCTTAGCGCGCAGAATCAACCCATAGGTCTTCTCGTCTTCCAGCGCTTTTAGTTTTTCTTCTATTTCCTCCTTCGTATAGGAAGCCGCCGTCTCCCTTCCCCAGCTTGTAAAGATTTCGTCCGCATGATGATGGCCATGGTCATGGTCATGACAGCCGCATGTACAATCCGGTCCATGATCGTGATGCGCATGGTCATGGTCCTCGTGACCGTGATGCGCATGGTCGTGGTCTTCATGACCGTGATGCGCATGGTCGTGATCTTCATGACCGTGATGCGCATGGCCGTGTCCCTCGTGATCGTGATCCTCATGGCCGTGCTGTGCCCGGATTTCTTCTAAAAGCTCTGCCATCCAGTCGTTTCTGGTTTCCATCGCTTCCAGAATCTGCATACCTTCCAGTTCTTCCCATGGCGTCGTAATAACCGCCGCCTTACTGTTATGTTCCCTGATGATTTCTACAGCTTTTGCCGTCTTTTCTTTGCTGACGGTTCCTGTTCTGCTCAAAATTACCAGGCCGGCATTTGCAATCTGGTTTAAGAAAAACTCGCCGAAATTTTTCGCATACATCTTACATTTGGACGCATCTACCACCACAACCGCGCTGCTCAGGGAAACCTGCGCCTGCGTTTTTACATCCTGCACCGCACGGATCACATCGGACAGCTTTCCCACTCCCGACGGCTCAATGAGAATGCGGTCCGGCTGATAAGTGGTCAGAACCTCCTGCAGGGAAGCGCCAAAATCCCCTACAAGAGAGCAGCAGATACACCCCGAGTTCATCTCCTTCATCTCCACGCCGGATTCTTTCAAAAATCCGCCGTCAATGCCGATTTCGCCAAACTCATTCTCAATCAGCACTACTTTTGTGTCCTGCAGCGCCTCCCGCAGCAGCTTTTGAATCAGTGTCGTCTTCCCGGCCCCCAGAAAGCCGGATATAATATCAATCTTTGTCATTTTCTATCCCTTCTTTTCCTAATTTAGCTTTTCCCATTCTTCCCGGATAAACTGCATGGGCAGACTGGCCGTTTCATCTTCGAATCCGCCTGTGATCATACCGATACAGTGTCCGTGCGCATCAAAGGTGCCGCCGCCGGACATACCCGCTTTCGCCCTACAGTCATTATATATCATATAAGAACCGAATTCCTCAAAATAATACCAGGGATCCGCCACCGTCCCTTCATAAATGTTGCAGGCCACGCCGTCTGTCGAACCGACTACAAACATTTCCGTTCCCCGGCTGAGTCCTCCTTCGCAGCTTTCCCTCGCCGTTATCGCGCAAAATGCCGAACGCTTCTCATATGGAACAGCGCTGATATCCGCCAGGACAAACCCCAGATCACACGTATCGGACAGATAAATCCGTCTGGCGGAAACCTCCACGCCATTATAAAAACGAATCAGGGAAAACTCCTGGCTCTGAAGCTGATGCCTGTTGGAAACAATCAGCAGCGTATTTTCCCGTACTTCCAATATCATGCCGCTCCCCAGATATCTGCCTGTCCGTATCTGTACTACTGACGGCAGCACATTGCGTATGGACTGCGACATATCGCCGTTATAATTTTCCTCTGTCCGCAGCAGTCCCAAATGCACCAGCCCCAGATATTCGTCTTCCGGCATCGTTGTCTGCACAAGCGGCCCCAACGCCGTTTCCGCCGCTTCCACTGCCCGTGCGGGAACCATAAAGACTGCGGCAATCCACAGCATCATACACAACGCGCACCGCCGTATACTGCCCGGATATCGCTTTTTCCGTTTATTCATCCAGCCATCCCGCCACATCCAACGCATGATATGTGATGATTATGTCCGCCCCCGCACGCTTCATGGCAAGCATATTTTCCATGACAATCCGCTTTTCATCGATCCAGCCATTTGCGGCCGCCGCCTTTACCATCGCATATTCACCGCTTACATTGTACACTGCCAGCGGATAATCAAACCGCTCTGACGCAGTCTTCAGTACATCCAGATATGCCAGAGCGGGTTTCACCATCAGAATGTCCGCCCCTTCCTCAATATCCGCCTCCATCTCCCGCAGCGCCTCTTTTGCGTTGGCACAGTCCATCTGATAACTCCTGCGGTCGCCAAATCCAGGAGCAGAGTGGGCGGCATCCCGAAACGGCGCATAATAACCCGAAGCATATTTGGCGCTGTAAGACAGAATCGGCGTTTCATAAAATCCTGCCGCATCCAGGCCCTGTCTGATCGCCGCCACTCTGCCGTCCATCATATCGGAAGGCGCTATCATATCCGCTCCCGCACCTGCCAGACTGACAGACATCTTTACCAGCAGCGGCAGCGTCTCATCGTTCAGTATATGACAGCCGTCTACGAGACCACAGTGCCCGTGGGACGTATACTCGCACAGACAGACATCCGCTATCACCAGAAAATCCGGATCGTGCGCTTTCAGATAACGAATCGCCCGCTGGGTAATCCCGTTTTCATCATAGGCCTGGCTTCCCATTTCATCTTTGTGCGCCGGTATGCCGAAGATCAAAATGTTTCTGATACCGCTTTCTCTGATTCTGCAGCATTCCTCCTGCAGCCTGTCTATCGAGTACTGATAAATGCCAGGCATCGACTGTACCGGGTTTTTGATATTTTCACCCTCTATGACAAAAACCGGATATACAAGCTGTTCCTTATGAAGCCGGGTCTCCTGTACCAGACTCCTGACCGCCGCGCTCCCGCGCAGCCTTCTCATCCTCTTCATTTCCCTGTCCCTTCCTCAATGAATAATATGAATCCTAAAAAGGGTTCCCTGCCTGGAATCCTACCGGCCACATCAACGCCGCTTCTTCCGTTCGTACTCCGCCACTGCTTCCGCCAGTCCCTGCGCCGTAAAAGAACGCGCCGTCACGATATTTTGGCAGCCTGACTCTTCCAGCGCCCGCGCCGTCTGAACGCCGATTGCAACGCAACACAGGCCGCGCATAAACGGCTGCGCAAATATATGGGGATACGCACCGCAGAATGCCTTTACGCCGGAGCTGCTGGCAAACGTCAGATAAGCCAGCGTACGCAGCAGATCACTGTGGCACGCGAATCCGGCCTTTGTCACATACGCATTCGCCCGCCGCACGGCAACACCCGCATTTTGCAGCCGTTTTTCCAGCACGGGATTACCCTCCTGCGCCTGGTATAAAAGCACCCTGTCCGCCGCCGGATCAAGACGCGCCATAAGGCCCTCCGCCAGCGCCTTTGCAGTATACGTATCCGGCATAAAATCGGCAAAAAAACCATACGACTGCAGTTTGTCCGCCGTGCCCCCGCCAATGACAGCGATTCTGACACCGGCCAGTTTCCGGATATCCAGCCGTCTTTTGCGAAACTCCTCAAAAAACAACCGCACACCGGATGCGCTCGTAAAAACGATCCACGTGTATACCGCTAACTCCCGGAAATACTGCTCCTGCTCCGCACAAGCCTGCGTCCAAAGTTCCTGTACGCAGACCGTCTTTGCACCTGCTTTACGCAGATACCGCCCCAGTTTTTCCTGTAATTCCGCCGTCCCGGTCATGCCCACGCACACTCCCTGCAAAGGACCGCTATTATCCGCCAGCAGAGAAAGCGCCGCCGCCTCGCCCACTACAATGACAGCAGGCGAAAATGCGCCTTCCCGCTTTGCCCGGCCGGCAATATCCGCCACCGTGCCCCGGATTACCAATTCATCAAACCGTCCGCCGCCGCTGATCACGGCTGCCGGACAGGCAGGCGCCCTCCCATACTGCAGCAGCAGCTCGCAGATACTGTCAAGAACGGACAATCCCATTAGGAACACAAACGTTCCCTCCGCGTCTTTCAATCCTCTGATCTGTGCATCCAGGTACCGCCTGACTGCAGCAGGTTCTTTTTCCCCGGTGTGCGCCGTGATCACATGAAAAGAACGGCTCAGCCCTCTGTGCGTCACAGGGATGCCCGCAAGCTCCGGCGCCGCAACAGCCGACGTCACGCCCGGCACGATTGTATAAGGTATCTGCGCCGCCGCCAGGTATTCCGCTTCTTCACCCCCTCTGCCAAACACAAAAGGATCGCCGCCCTTCAGCCGCACTACCTTCCTGCCCTCGTTTGCTTTGCTGACAAGAAATCTGTTAATCTCTTCCTGCTCCATGCTGTGACATCCGGCCTTTTTCCCCACATAAATCCGCTCGCAGGAAAAATCTGTCTCTGCTAATAATTCTTCCCCGCAAAGCCTGTCATATACCAGCGTATCACAACTGCGCAGCAGTTCCAGCCCTCTGACCGTAATCAACCCTCCGGGGCCAGGTCCTGCACCGACCAAATACACATGCCCTTTCGCCCTTCCTGTTTTGCCATCGTCTCCCGGCATTACTGTCCGTCCCCTTCCGTCCTGTCTTTTTGGCCCGCCGCCGCCAATATTTTTTCAGCCATCCCCGCCGCCATCCGCTCGCCATCCCGCATCCGTTCCGCGCCAAAGGCCGTACACAGACGGCCTTCCCTCCAATACTGGACACGCATACGGATCGTGCCGTTTTGGCACCAGGAATATGCCGCCACCGGCTGCTGGCAGCCGGCGCCGACGCCGGACAAAAAAGCGCGCTCCGTCAGAAAGCTGCACATTGACTCTTTGTCATTTATGCCTGCAAACAGCTCCGCAAAAGGACTGTCCCGTCTGCTCTCCACGGCAATAATCCCCTGCGCCGGAGCCGGAACGAAATCCGCCTCGTGCAGTTCGCGGAAAAAAAACGCGCCGTCCCCGCACAGACCGCTACGCAGCGTCTGTCTCCATGCCGCCGCGCTCTCCGGCATGACGCAAAGGCGTTCCAGCCCCGCCGCCGCCAGAATCAGCCCGTCCACTTCTCCGTCCCGCAGCTTTTGCAGTCTCGTATTGACATTGCCACGGATCCCCTTCACCGCGTATCCGAGATAGAATGTTACCTGTTCCTGACGACGCAGACTCCCGGTGCCAATAACTGACGATTCCTGCAGTGCCCTGCCCGGCAGCGTCACGAGCACATCCCTTGGATTCGCCCGCGGCAGCGCTGCCGACACGATGAGTCCATCCGGGAGCGCGCCCGGCATATCCTTTCCGCTGTGCACTGCCGCGTCTATCTCTCCGGCCGCCAATGCCTCCTCAAAAACCGACGTAAACATTCCCTTGCCGTCAAACAGATAGAGCGGACGGTCCGGTATACGGTCTCCTGCCGTGCTCATCTCTATTATTTCATAGCGGATATCCGCTTCCCCGGATACCGCCCGGCAGCGTTCAACCACACTGCGGGTCTGGGCCAGCGCAAGCGCGCTTTTTCTGGTGCCGATCCGTATGACTCTACTCATCCGCGTTTCTTTCCTCTCTGATCTCACGTATCCATCCGGACAGTTCTTTTTCCATCCGCCTGCGCAGTGCGCCGGCCATGGCCGGATTCTCGCCCGAAGTCGTCACCCCCACCGCCGTGCTGCCTTCCATACAATAGGCCGGAAAATAAAACGTGCATTCCTCTCTGCAGTCGGCCACATTAACCGGAATCTGCCTCTCACGGCACAAAAGCCCTATCCGCCTGTTCGTTTCCCGATCGTCGGTGGCAGCGATCACCAGCCTCCATGCTATCCCCGTAAGATCGGAATCCCGAAACCGCCTTTGCTGCCAGAACAGACTGCCAGCCGCGCTCTTTGTTTCTTTTCCATTATGTAAACTATAGTTTTCCTGTCCTTCCAGGCTGCCTGTCTCCCGCAGTTCTTTAAATCCGGGAAACTGCGGCGCTATCACAGTAACCTTTGCTCCGAACGCAAGCAGACCGCTGCATTTTCTTGCCCCTACCTTACCGCCGCCCACTATCAGGCAGGGTTTTTTTTCCAGCGATACAAACATGGGAAAATATGTCATCTCTCTCCTTCTTCCAATACCTTCCGCAGAGCCGTAAAAAAACCACGCATCTCTTCATACGCCGTCTCGTCGCGCACCCGGTATAGAATCTGTTCAAACCGCAGAGAAACGGCCGCCTCTTTCATCTGTGGAATTGCAGGCAGAATCCGGTGGAATAACAATTCTTTTTTCAGCGTGTCAATCTGCTGCTCTATCATATGTTCGGCGCTCTGTCTTGCCTGCTGTTTTTTTTCGTTGTTGGTGCGCGCAAGACTGCTGAAATAGTCCATCTGGTACAATGTGCCATAGCGGGCCACATTTTTGTCAATATCAGCCGGCACCGACAAATCCAGCCAAAGCACCTGCTGCGGCGCTTCCCGGCGGCTCTCTGCATCCTCCCGCGCCTTTTTCCACGCCTCATAGGTCACCGTATAATGCGGACTGCCTGTGGCACTGACAATGACATCACAGCTTCCCATAACTTCATAACGCCGCTCATATGCCACCATAGACGCGCCTTCCACATGGATGACCTGCCCGTCCGCATTGTGCCTCCTGCTCGTTCCCACAATGGAAATCCCCCTCCTGCCCCGGATATTTTTCATCACTGTGCTCCCTGTGGAACCTGTCATGCCGATGATCATCACCCTGGCGCTGCCTAGATTATTTTGCCGCATAAATTCATGGATTCTGCCTGCCGCCAATGTCGCCACCGACACTGACGTTTTGGAAAGGCTCGTATCCGTCTTTATTTTTTTGGCACATGTAATGGCGCTTTTAAAAATCGTATTCAGCGCAAAGTCCGTACACCCGGCTTCCATAGACCGGTAATAGGCATCCTTTACCTGGCCTAATATCTCGTCCTCACCCATCACCATGGAATCTACGCCGCTTGCCACCCGGTGCAGATGCACAAGCGCCCCCTCGCCGCAATAACGGTTCCCATATTTACGGCACAGTTCCAGCGGAATGCCCTTCGCTCTGCAGACAGCCTCCTCCATTATGTCCCAGCGGTTCTGTGCGCTGTCCGTATCCTTCTTTGCTTCCTCTTCTTCCGGAAACTGCGTATATAATTCCATACGGTTACAGGTAGACAAAATCACACTGTGCGCCATCTTTGGCCACTGTCTGCACCGGTCCAGAAATGCCTCCTGTTCCGCTTTCGAGAATGCAAACCGGCTGCGTATTTCCAGCGGCGCCTTTTTATAATTCACGCTGATCACATACATCTTGGCCGTCCTTTTCCTCTTTCCACCATCGTCTATACTTCCTTTTCCGATACAAGAATCGTTGTAAAATAGGAATCCCTTTCCGTGTCCTCGTCCAGGTTCCAGCAGATTTCCTCCGTCTCCATACCGCAGTCTTTGACCATTGCCGCCTGGTCATACAACCCCATTTCCTTCAGCGTCCGTTTTGTCTCGGCCAGATGCCTGCCGCTTTTCATCAGCACCCTGCTGCCAGGCAGCCGCAGGCTCTCCTCCATCCCATCATACCCGGCAGGAATGATATGCAGCGGCTGCGACATCGTTGTCAGGCTCCTGCCAAGCGCTGCCGCGCAGGCGCAGAAACTGGTCACGCCGGGCAGCATTGCCACTTCGTACCCGGCCTGGCGGATGGGCTGCGCCAGATAAGCCATCGTGGCATAAACTGTCACATCCCCTAATACAATCATTCCCACATTTTTACCCAGGCGCAGATATTCCTCTATTCTGACGGCAAACTGCTGATAGGCCCGCTCCCTTTCCGTCCGCTCTTTTACCATCAGGAAATCCAGATACAACACTTCCTTTTCCGCCAGACGCATATAATCGGCCCCGGACGGGCCAAACATCTCTTCCAGACGCCGGGCAGCCTTTCTGACAATCGAAAGCGCAATCGTATGTTCTGATTTCGTCCTCGGCACGGCCAGCACATCGCATCTGCGGATCCGCTCCGCACAGTCCAGCGTCAGATTCCCGCCTGCTCCCGGCCCCACACTGATGCCATAGAAGATGCCTCCCTGGTTTTTTCTGCACTTTTGGACATACAACTCTCTGATTTCCGGGTAAGACCCCATTCCGTGCAGCACACAGTCCACCTCGTATCCTCTGGCCCGGCACTTGTTTTTCCAGCTCTCCGCGCCCTCTCCCGCCATATCATGCAGCACATGCTCACCTGCCACGAGCATAAACGGCACCAGACGGATCCGTCGGATGCCCGTCTGTTTGTCCAGTGCGTTTAAAATTTCCTCCAATGAGGGCTTTCCTTCCACCGTAGCCATAAAATACCGGCGGCCGGTGGTTTTTTCCAACCGCTTTTCTATCTTTTCATAGGCTCTGTTGGCCGCATGATACGTCCCATGTCCCATGAAAATGCAGGCCTCATCGGCGGCGGCCGGAAACCTGTTTCGCATTCTTGTGACGACCAAATCATAATCTTCTTCCTGCACGAGCAAAGGCTCTCCCGTTTTCAGCAGCGTAAACCGCTCCTGCCATCCTGCGGCCTGCGCCTTCAGCCTGTCATACTCCTCGCCCGGTATCAGATGCGTAGGCTGCACCCATACATGGGAACAGCCGTCCTCATGCAAAGTCTGCAGCGCCTCCGTTACGCTCTGCACCCGTATCCCTCTTGCGGATAATTTTCTGCAGACGATGCCGCTTGTAAAGGCCCGCCGTACGGTACAGTCCGGAAATGCCTGCCGCCAGTCTCTCTCTATTGCTTCGATCGCTTCTTCTCTTGCGCTGTCACAGGTTGTCCCAAAACTGACAGCCAGGATTCCTTTCTTCTCCGTCACGGATTTTTTCCTCTGTTCCTTCCCGCCCTTATGTAAGGGGATATTCCACCACATAAAAATCATACGCATTGATCACTGTGGTTTTTCCGAATGTATCCTTTCTCTTAAAATTCCTGCCATAACTGGCATGCACATGCCCATGAAAAAAATACCTGGGTTCGTATTTTTCCATCAGCGTCCGGAAAGCCGCAAATCCCCGGTGGGGCAGATCCTGCATATCATTGACCGCATAGGCAGGAGCGTGCGCGACCAAAATGTCAAACCCTTTATGCCGCAGCAGTTTCCATCCCATCCTGCGGACACGTCGCCGCATCTGCCGTTCGGTATACTGGTTTTTCGCTCCCGGGATATACTGCATAGAACCTCCCAGCCCCATAATGCGCACGCCTTCATATACAAAAATATCGTCTTCAATACAAATACAACCCTCGGGAGGCTGTTCGTCATATTTTCCGTCATGATTGCCTCTCACATACAATACGGGCACATTGCATAAGGTGGCAAAAAAACTCAGATAATCAGCCCGCAGATCTCCACAGGAAATAATCAGATCAATGTCTTTCATCCGCTCCGGATCATAATAGTCATACAACAGCCTGGATTCATGGTCTGTCAGGATCATGATGTTTAAACTGTTGCGTTTTTGCGCTTTCTTCATCTATCTTAATGCCCTGAAACTGTACAAGCGCCTGGGCCTCCTCCGTCAATTCTCCAAACACAGGGATATGTCCCACTACATTTTCCGCCAGCCAGTCCATGGTAATAATCTCATCCGCACCCAGGCTCTGTCCCTCCTGACAGCGGACTGTGCCGTCCTGCGAATGGAGGATTCCTTCAAAAGGCTGAAAACTTCCCTGGCGGATGGCATCTTTCAAAAATGCAATCAGCCGCCGGGTTTCGTAAGGCATGTTTTTGGAACATATGACGTCAATCACATCCGCCGACATTCCCCACCAGTAGTTCACGGCCTTTTTCCCCTTCAGGGCGCTGGCCTCCGTATTTCCTTTACAGATATTTTTTACCATCCGCTCATAAAATTTCCCCCAGTCCCAGATCGGCGTAGCCAGATTTACCAGACTGCCGTCCCCCTGTTTGGCGTAAAGCCCATACTCTCGCGACGCCTGCAGCGGTGTAATCATGTCGTCGTCGGAAATAAAGACGACACCTTCCCTGCCCAGCCGCGTCCTGGCGTCCTGGCCCTTCACCCTCGACCATTCCAAATACACTTTTGCATACGGATTGATCATCCTTGCACCCAAAGCAAACGCATTGACATTGGCGATGGCCCCATAAATCGGATAATCCGCCACATATCCAAGTCTTTCTGTCCTGGAAAGGGCCGCCGCAATCGCGCCGATCAGAAACTTTGATTCGTACATACGCGCATAGTAGGTACAGATCGAGCTATACGGCATTCTCACGGAACAGTTATAGATTTTCACTTCCGGATGACGGATCGCCGAGCGCACACTCTGATTGGCCATCTGGATGGCAATCGTAAAGATCAGATTGCAGCCCGATGCCACAGCAAGCTCAATCGCATTCTCCACTTCCGCGTCCGTATCGGCCCTGTCGATGGCCATCGTCTTTAGTTTTCCGCCAAACGCCTGTTCCAGATACAGTCTGCCGAGCTCATGCGCATACGTCCAGCTGGAAGTATCCTTTGTTTTGGGATAGACAAAAGCGATCTTCAGCATCTCCGGCGTCAGAGGCAGCAGCCTGCCAAGGAGGGAAGATTTTTTCTCTTCCGGCTTCTCCACCAGCGCAACCTGGCTGCCCTGGTCGGCAAGCCTGATCTCCTTCCACATCTTCTGGAGATTCTGATGCATCTCGCTCTCTGTTTCTTTCCCTGTCTGCGCATATCCGTAAATTTCCACATAAATCAGAAACGCATCGGAAACCGTCAGATCGAGCTTTTCTCCGTGCGCCAGTTTAAACGCCTCAGAAAACCTGCCGTATGCCGAACGGAATATGACTCGGTCTTCGTCTTCCCAGACTTCCTTTTCCTGCTTTCCCATCAACTTCAGCAGTTTTTTATAACTTCCCTCTTTTGTAAACCAGATATCGCAGTTCTGCGATACTTCGAAAAAGTCCATGAACTCATAATAAAGCCTGTTTTCTTTTTCCTCCGTCCTCTTGGGCACAATACGGGTCACTGTTCCTCTGATGCTGTATGCCCCCAGATATTTCATCACACTGACCCGTTTATTTCCCTCCTGGACGTAAAAGCGGTTCATAAACTCATAGGCTGCGATTGGATCCCGGATCCCCTCGTCTACCTGATGATCATACAGAAGCGCCCATTTTTGAGCAAATTCTGATTTTTCTGACAACAGCGGCATGAAATTATTGGCAAAGGCATCTGTCCTTCCCTCTGTCTTCGTCCCTACAATCTTGGATAATGGAATATCCATTGTTCCCAGACTAACATTGGCCGCCACCTCCGTATAAGATAATATATGGTCCAATACCGGAAGGTACGGATACTCTCCCTTTGCCACGGCAGACTGATACCTGCGTCTGCCCTGTTTTAATGCTGCCGAATAATCGTTTAACGCCATTCCTGCATCCTCTCCTGAAAACCTGTCGTACATCCTATATTTTACCATTTACGCCTGTTGTTGAAAACCCCTTTTCAGAGATGCCCGGCGCGGATTTCTACTGCTGCTCTGAAACTGCAGCCGATGTGATACGGGCATACATTTCCGCAAATTCTTTCAGATAGGCATACCTTCTTTGTGCATGCGCCGCCGCCTCGTCAAAAAGCAGCTGTGCCTCCTGCGGTTTTGTCTTCTTTAACGCCGTATAACGGATTTCCCCGTCCAAAAACTCCTGATAAGGCAGGGACGGATCACCGCTGTCCAGGATAAGCGGATTTTTCCCTTCTTTTTTCAATGCGGGATGAAAACGGAACAACGGAAAATACCCTGATTTGACCGCTTTTTCTTCTTCGTGCTGCACACTTCCCATCCCGGCTTTGACGCCATGGTTGATACAGGGTGCGTAAGCGATCACAAGCGAAGGACCGTCGTACTGCTCCGCTTCCATCAGCGCCCTGATCGTCTGGTTATAATCTGCTCCCATCGCAATCTGCGCCACATACACATAGCCATAACTCATCGCCATACCTGCCAGATCTTTCTGCAGCGTCCGCTTGCCTCCCGCGGCGAACAGGGCTGTCGCCCCCAGAGGCGTCGCCTTGGATGCCTGTCCGCCTGTATTGGAATATACCTCCGTATCAAATACGAGCAGATTGATATTCTTTCCGCTGGCCAGTACATGGTCCAGACCGCCGAAGCCAATGTCATAAGCCCAGCCGTCCCCGCCGAATATCCATTTAGACTTTTTGGAAAGGAAATCTTTCTCTTTCAGAATATCCGCTTCTGCAGGATGGTCCGCAGAAAGCGCCTGCACTAGGCTTTCCGTTGCAGGACCGTTGGCAAAGAAATCCGTATAGGTGGACAGCCATCCGCTGCAGGCTTCCCGCAGCGCGGCATCCGAAGCCTCTTTCGCCAGCGCTTCCACTTTTTCCTTCAGCCGCTCCCGGATCGTCTCTTCTGCCAGAAGCATGCCGTAGCCGAACTCCGCCGCGTCCTCGAACAGCGAATTGGACCATGCGGGACCGTGTCCTTTATCATTTACCGTATAGGGCGTAGTAGGATACGAATTGCCCCAGATAGAAGAACAGCCTGTGGCATTGGCAATATACATCCGCTCGCCGAACAACTGTGTCACCAGTCTCGGGTACGTGGTCTCCCCGCATCCCGCGCAGGCGCCGTGAAATTCCAGATACGGTTTTTTGTATTGGCTGCCTTTTACCGTGGAAATACCGAATTTCTCCACAAACGCCTGCTTTTCCGGCAGACTCTTTCCATAATCAAAATACTGCTGCCGCTCCTCATGTTCATGTACCGGACACATAACGAGCGCCTTCTCTCCCTGTTTCCCGGGACATACGGCCGCACAGGAACCGCAGCCCGTACAGTCTTCTTCCGAGATAATCATCGAAACCTGGTACCCGGGAACGCCTGCGGCCGCAAGCATCTTCATGCCCTCCGGCGCACCGTCCGCTTCTTTCTCATCCATCACCGCCGGACGGATAACCGCATGCGGACATACAAAAGAACAGCGGTTGCACTGGATACAGTTTTCCGGTTTCCATACGGGGATTTCGGTGGCGACATTTCTCCTCTCATGCGCCGCCGTACCGGAAGGCACCGAGCCGTCCGCAATTTCCGCGAACACAGATACCGGCAGTTGGTTGCCTTCCTGGATAATCACCGGTTTCTGAATCTTTTCCACAAAAGCCATAACTTCCGGTCGGTCCGGCAGCAGATCGTTATCCAGCGGTTCGTCCCGCTCGTTCTTCCATCTTTCCGGCACCGCCACCTCTTTCACTTCCTGCATTCCTTTTTCAATCGCCCTATAATTCATGTTGACAATTTTCTCGCCTTTACGCTCATAGGCCGCTTTGGCCGCGCTTTTCATAAGCGTCAGCGCCTCCTCCTGCGGAATAATGCCCGACAGTTTGAAAAATGCCGCCTGCAGTATGGTATTGATTTTATTGTTCAATCCGATCTCTTTGCCGATGCGGATGCCGTCTATGACATAAAACCGGATACGGTGCTGCGCCAGATACCTTTTTACCTGCCCCGGCAGAAACCGTTCCAGCGCCTCTCCCTCATAAGGACAATTCAGCAGGAATGTGCCGCCGTCCTTAATCTCCTGTACAATGTTAAATTTATGCAGATATACATGGTTATGACAGGCCGTAAAATCCGAACGGTCGATTAGATACGCAGACCGGATCGGCGAAGGGCCAAAACGCAGATGGGATACTGTCAGGCCTCTGGATTTTTTGGAATCATAATCAAAATATGCCTGCGCGTATAAGTCCGTATGATTTCCAATAATTTTGACGGAGGATTTATTTCCTCCTACCGTGCCGTCTCCGCCAAGCCCCCAGAATTTGCAGCAGATCTCGCCTTCCTTCTCGATCCTGAAATTTCCCGTCGAAAGCGACAAGTGTGTCACATCATCTTCAATGCCTATCGTAAACCTCGTTTTACTTTCATTGGAAAAAACCGCATGTATCTGGGCGGGCGTGGTATCTTTGGAGCCCAGTCCATATCTGCCGGAAAACACGGGAATATCCTGAAAACGGCTGTCACGCAGAGCGCCCAATACGTCCAGATAGAGCGGCTCCCCGATACTGCCCGCCTCCTTTGTTCGATCCAGAACCGTGATTTTGTCCACCGTCTCCGGCATGGCCGCCAAAAGATGCCTGCGTGAAAAAGGCCTGTAAAGACGTACTTTGATCAGTCCCGTCCGTTTTCCGTTTCTGTTTTCCACATCGATCGTTTCTTCTATTGTCTGGCACACACTGCCCATGGCGATGATCACGTGCTCCGCCTGCGGATCCCCGTAATACTGGAACAGCTCATACGGCGTCCCCGTCTTATCCGTAATCCGCTCAAACAGTCTCTCCACAATTTCCGGTATCTTATCATACCGTGGATTTGCCGCCTCCCTGTATTGGAAAAATACATCGGGATTCTGGGCCGACCCCATCTGTCTTGCATGCAGCGGGTTCAGCGCATGTCGGCGGAACCGTTCTATCGCTTCAAAATCCATCAGCTCCCTGTAATCTTCCCTGTCCCACACCGCGATCTTCTGTATCTCATGGGAAGTGCGGAACCCGTCAAAAAAGTGCAGAAAAGGCGTGCCTGCCTGCAGGGCGGCGGTATGCGCCACAGGAGCCAGATCCATAACTTCCTGTACGCTGCTGCTGGCCAAAATCGCGGCGCCAGTCTGTCTGCACGCATAAATATCCGAATGGTCTCCGAAAATAGAAAGCGCATGGGTCGCAATGGACCTCGCCGCCACATGAAATACCCCCGGCAGCCCTTCCCCCGCGATCTTATAAAGATTCGGTATCATCAACAGAAGGCCCTGCGATGCGGTAAACGTAGTGGTCAGCGCCCCTGCCGCCAGAGAACCGTGTACCGCTCCCGCCGCTCCTGCCTCCGACTGCATGACAGACACCGTTACAGGCTTTCCAAACAAATTTTTCTCTCCTCTTGCCGCCCATTCATCCATCCACTCCGCCATGGAAGAAGAAGGCGTGATCGGATAAATCGCCGTTACTTCGCTATAGGCATAGGCCGCCAGAGCAGCGGCCTGGTTACCATCCATTGTCCGCATACTTCTTTGCTTTTTTCCCGTTTTTCCAGGATTTCTTTGTTTCTGATTCTGTTCCATATTCCGTACTCACTTTCCCTTCCGGGCATGTCTGTTCAGACAGTCATCTCCCGTTTTTCTTTTAGTGTGTACCGATATGATACAAATCATCCACAAAATTTCTGCATATCCTCTTCTTACGGCATCCTGTCAATATTCTTTTTTCAATTCTCTGACCTGGCAGCGGCTTTTGAACTGCTCCAGCTCACGCTGGTTTCTGATCACAGATTCCTCTTTAAACTGTCCGGTATGGATATTTTTAAATCCTGCCACCTGCTCTCCATTGCAGATACTGCACCGCAGGACCGGCTGCCAGTTCTCTTTATCATAAACAAACGGTTCCTGTCGTTTCTTTTTTATTCTGTCAAACAATGATCCTTTCATCTTGTCCGCTCCTGTATCCGCCCCCTGCGCCGCTCAAACATCTCCTTATCCTGATTCCACAGCCAGTATATCTTATAATCCACATCCCTGCCGTCATACCCCGAAAAGTACGTGAGATAACTGATTTCCATATCGGCATATCCGTCTCCATTCACATCCCGGAAGCGGACCGTATCAATATAATCGATATTCAAACTGACCTGCTCTTCCTGCAGCAGTCTCCCGCTCTCCGTCTCCCGCACCTCCATACGGTACGGTTTGTCCATGCAAAAACCATTGAGAAGATACGCCTCATATCCTCCTTCCGGTTCCTCCTCCATAAGGCGGAACGTGACGGTCAGCTCCGGCAGCTCTGCCGCGGGCCGTACCTGATACCGTGCCTCGGTCATCAGTGCAAAATAGCGCATAATCTCATCCGGCCAGTTGGTATCCACCGCCCGTTTCTCCGTAAACTGTCTCTGCGGGTCCGCAAAAGTCTGCACACGCTCGGTATGATCAATCCAGAAGAGCGCCTCTTCGTCCAGTCCCCATCCGCTCGTATCGCCCGATGCCAAAATCCCCGCCAGACAACGGATCTGCGCGGCGACCGCTTCTCTGTTTCCGTCGTTCACATTTCCGCACGCAAACAAATACAGATACCCGTCGCGGACCACAATCTCTTTTTTGGCTTCTATCATACGCCTTGTCTCTAATGCCTCCTTCGACACTTTGGCAATCTCATATGCCTTCCCTCCGGCCATCGTATATGCCTCATAGACATAGCCTTCCTCCGCGTCATTCCACTGCAGCGCAGTGTACAGGTCATATGCATGCATGTCTTCGTCCAGCGGCATCTTCAGAAAAAGCCATGGCAGACTGCCATCCGGCGACTGCTGCAGAGCCGCCGCTTTTTCTCCCGCATATCCGGCCAGCAGCGAATCTCTGTCCTCATAAAATTTCCATGACACTGCCGCCTGCGTCTCCCCTTCCAGCACGACCCCGGACACATAAGGCGCATTCTCCGCCACGGCCAGCAGCCGCTGCGCCCATCCGTTTTCTTCCGCATCCTTCTGTACCGGCAGCAGCTCTGCCAGCTCTGCCGTCTGTACCGGCGCCGGCATCTGCAAGGCTGCACCTTCCTCCACTCCGGTGGCGCCGGCCGCCCCCTGTGTCTCCACGGGCTCCAGCCCGCCGCCTGCCAGCGCCCACGAAGCCGCAGACAGCAGCAAAACGCCTGCCATCCGCCGCCATGGTATCATCCGTTTCGTTCGTTTCATTTTCTTCCCCATCCTATGATTTCCCTCCGCATATCATAAAAGCACACTTCCCACGCTTTTTTTGTGAAACAGGCAAAACCGGCGCAGCATCAGCTGCACCGGCCTGGATGTTACACACTTATTTCCGCTTTCACGCCAAGCAGTTCCTTATTTTCTTCCAGAATCGGTCCGACCACGTCATGCAAAAAGGCTTCCACCTGTTCTTTGGAACGCCCGATATATTTTACCGGATCCATCGTCTTTTGAAGATCTTCCAGTGTCAGGTTAAACGAGGGATCTGCCGCGATCAATTCCAGCAAATTGTTTTCTTCTCCCTTTTCTTTTACAGTTCTTCCTGCTTCCATGGAAAGCGTACGAATCTTTTCATGCAGTTCCTGCCTGTCTCCTCCCGCCTTCACCGCATCCATCATAATATTTTCCGTCGCCATAAACGGAAGTTCGCTGCGCAGGCGCTTTTCAATGACTTTCGGATATACCACAAGCCCATCCACGACGTTAAGACACAAATCGAGTATGCCGTCCGTCGCCAGAAATCCTTCCGGAATGGAAAGGCGCTTATTGGCGGAATCATCCAGCGTCCGCTCAAACCACTGCGCCGCAGAGGTAATGGCAGGATTCAGCGCGTCTATCATTACATACCGGCTTAAAGACGCAATTCTCTCACTTCTCATGGGATTTCTCTTATATGCCATCGCCGAAGAACCGATCTGGCTCTTTTCAAACGGCTCTTCCACTTCCTTCAGATGCTGCAGCAGACGGATATCGTTGCTCATTTTATGGGCGCTGGCCGCGATGCCCGCCAGCACGTTTGCCACCCTCGTATCCACTTTTCTCGAATAAGTCTGGCCGGATACCGGACAGCACTGCGCAAACCCCATTTTTTCCGCAATCATCGGATCGATCCGCTCCACCGCGCTGTGATCTCCGTTAAACAATTCCAGGAAAGACGCCTGCGTACCTGTCGTTCCTTTGGAACCAAGCAGTTTCATACTGGAAAGCACATGATCCAAATCTTCCAAATCAAGACAAAACTCCTGCATCCACAGGGAAGCGCGTTTGCCCACAGTCGTCGGCTGCGCAGGCTGAAAATGGGTAAATGCCAGCGTAGGCAGCTCTTTGTAACGCTCCGCAAATGAGGCCAGTGCACTGATCACATTCACCAGTTTCTTTTTGACCAGCTTTATCGCCTCCGTCATGATGATAATGTCCGTATTATCCCCCACGTAACAGGATGTGGCGCCCAGATGGATAATCCCTTTGGCCTTCGGACATTGTACCCCGTATGCATATACGTGGCTCATCACATCATGGCGCACTTCCTTCTCTCTTGCTTTCGCCACATCATAATTGATATCCCCGGCATGCGCTTTCAGTTCCGCGATCTGTTCCTCCGTAATTGGCAGTCCCAGTTCCTTCTCTGTCTCCGCCAGTGCAATCCACAGCTTTCTCCATGTACGGAATTTCATATCCGGAGAAAACAGATACTGCATCTCCCTACTGGCATACCGCTCGGAAAGCGGGCTGTTATATCTGTCTGTACTCATGGGAATCTCCTTTTCTTCTCTTTCAATTATTCACGCTCAGCGCTCATACTCTCCCCTGATATCCTCTTTGGGCGGATCAAGAGGGTATCTGCCCGTAAAGCAGCCGGTACAAATCTCAAGACCGTCCAGTATCTTAGAAAGACGCTCTATTTTCAGATAAGCAAGAGAATCCGTACCGATCAGGTCGCTGATTTCCTCCACTGTCCGGTTATAAGCGATAAGCTGTTCCCGTGCAGGCACATCCGTGCCAAAGTAGCAGGGCCAGAGAAACGGCGGCGAACTGACGCGCATATGCACTTCTTTTGCGCCTGCCTCGCGCAGCATAGTTACGATACGGTCCGAAGTCGTCCCCCGCACAATGGAATCATCAATCATAATAACGCGTTTGCCCTTTACCACCTCGCGCAGCACATTCAGCTTAACCTGCACGCTGCTCTCGCGGTTTTTCTGTTTCGGCTTAATAAACGTCCGTCCCACATACGCATTTTTTACAAATGCCTGTCCGTACGGAATGCCGGACTGCATGGCATAGCCCATAGCCGCGCAGTTGCCGGATTCCGGCACGCCCACTACCAGGTCCGCCTCCACCGGAGAATCCATGGCCAGGAATTTCCCCGCCATAATCCGGAAATGGTAGACGCTGAAACCGTCCATATAACTGTCAGGCCGGGCAAAATAAATATATTCAAATACACATCTGCCGTGGGCCTTTCTCGGAATACACATGCTGGTATCGGATACGATTCCTTTATCAGGAGAAATGGTAACGATCTCCCCCGGCAGCACATCGCGGATAAATTCCGCTCCCAACGTATCCAGCGCACACGTCTCTGACGCCAGAATATACGCATTGTCCCGTCTGCCGATGCACAACGGCTTAAAACCGAAAGGATCTCTTGCACCGATTAATTTTCTGGGAGACATGACAATCAGAGAATATGCCCCTTTGATCTTTTTCATGGCGCGTCCCACCGCCTCTTCCACTGTCCTCGAATTGAGCCGCTCCCTGGCGATATGATAAGCGATCACCTCCGAGTCGATCGTCGTCTGAAAAATCGCGCCGGTATATTCCAGCTCTTTTCGCAGCTCCGGGGCGTTGATCAGATTGCCGTTGTGCGCCAGACCCAGCGTTCCTTTTACATAATTCAGGACAAGCGGCTGGGCGTTCTCTCTTGTAGAGCTGCCCGCAGTGGAATACCGCACATGCCCTACACCGATATCGCCTTTTAGTTTTTCCATAATTTCCGGCGTAAAGGCTTCATTCAGCAGTCCCATATCCTTCGCGCTCAAAACCTTTGCCTTGGGAGCGTTGGTATCGCTTACCGCGATACCGCAGCTTTCCTGCCCTCTGTGCTGCAGCGCCAATAAGCCGTAATAAATATCGGACGCCACGTCTCCGCCGTCAAAATCATAGACACCAAATACGCCGCATTCTTCCCGCAGCTTATCCGTTGCTTCAGTCAATGCATTCACTTTTTCTGCCATTTTTATTTATAACCCCAGACGTTTGAATACTTCGTTATAGGCTTCCTCTACATTTCCAAGATCCCGGCGGAACCTGTCTTTGTCTAATTTTTCATTGGTATGCACATCCCAGAGACGGCATGTATCGGGTGAAGTTTCATCTGCAAGGATAATCTGTCCATGGTACCTGCCAAATTCGATCTTAAAATCAATCAGTTTGATATCCGCCTGCAGGAAATATTCTTTTAACACCGCATTTACCTGAAAGGCATATTTTTTAATCGTATCGATTTCCTCCCATGTCGCCAGCCCAAGCGCTACGGCAAAGTAAGAGTTGATCAGCGGATCGCCCAGTTCGTCGTTTTTATAACTGAACTCAATCGTCGGTTCCAAAAAAGGAGTTCCTTCCGGCACGCCAAGCCGTTTGGAAAAACTGCCTGCCGCTACATTGCGGATAATCACTTCCAGCGGTACGATTTCCACCTTTTTTACGGCAGTTTCACGGTCGCTTAATTCCTCAATCAGATGCGTCGGGACGCCTTTTTCCTCCAACAGTCTGAATACACGGTTTGTCATACGGTTGTTGATCACGCCTTTGCCCACGATGGTCCCCTTTTTCTCTCCGTTAAATGCAGTCGCATCGTCTTTGTAATCTACGATGAGTACATCCGGATCGTCTGTCGTAAATACTTTTTTTGCCTTTCCCTCATAGAGCTGTTCCAGTTTTTTCATTCCTTCACCCTGCACCTTTCGTAATATGTACAAATAATGTTTTCGACTAGAGTATACCTTACCGTTCCTGAGAAGTCAATTGCGCGGACGTCGCCGGCACGGAAATCAATTTTCAAAACAGATATGCTTGATTTCGTGCAGTACCATAAGGATGCACTGTAGGATATGTGACTCCCGCACCATTCGCCAAATACCCGTTTTGCAGCCGACCGGCTCATTAGCCTCAGGAATCAGGCAAAATCTCAAGTTTCTATAGCAATTCTGTCCAACAAATGGTACAATAGTATAAAATATTAATACATTTTACCCAATTGCAAAAACAGGAAAGCGAGGGATTTTTATGCAGGAAGCAAAAAAAATGGTATCCAAAAGACATCCTGGCATCGTACTGCGGGCCATACCGGGACATTTCGTAACACCCAGCTCTCATATTAACTACTATCTCGATATGTCCATGCTGAAAGCAAGGCAAAGCGAAGCAACAGAGGCGGCAAAAGCCATGGCGGAAGCATATATGGCCAGCACAATCGTGGACACCATTGTCTGCATGGAAGGCTGCGAAGTTATCGGCGCTTATCTTGCGGAGCACCTTACGAGAGCCGGCGTCCACTCAATGAACGCCCATAAGACAATTTATATCACCTCTCCCGAGATCAATGCCACCGGACAGATGATTTTCCGTGAAAATTTAAAGCCCATGATCCGCAATAAGCATGTCCTTCTGCTCCTGGCCGCTGCAACGACCGGAAATACCATGCGCAACGCGCTGGACTCCATCCTCTATTACGGCGGCACAATAACCGGGGTTTCCGCTATTTTCAGCGCAGTCAGCAAAGTGAACGGCATTCCCGTAAACTCACTTTATACGATGGCCGATATAGCAGACTATAAAATGAGCACCCCGGACACCTGCCCTTTCTGCAAAGAAGGAAAGCCCATTGACGCCATTGCTAACGGCTATGGCTATTCGATTGTACAGTAATGCAAATACTTATGCTGACGACCGTCTATAAAAAGACGCCGCACAATCATGACCGGCATGATTGTGCGGCGTCTTTTCTTCTCAATCCCTTTCCGCAGATCAACTCCGCTTTACCGGCATATGCTGTGAAAACTCCTGCCGAATCATCAAATACAGGAAATGAAAACAACAAATTCCGCATATCTCTTGACGTTATACCAACTATACCCTTTATACTCTGCTTATCAGAACAAGGAGGTGCATCAACATGAACATTCAGGAGCTGGAACGGATCACAGGCATAACCAGACAGAACATCCGTTTCTATGAAAAGAAAGGACTCGTCCACCCGCCAAGAAATGCCGCAAACAATTACCGGGAATACACGCAGGAAAACGTTCGTACTCTTCAGATCATCAAAGCGCTGCGCAGGCTTGATCTGTCAATAGACGATATCCACAAAATTCTTTCGGAGGAACTTTCCTGGCAGCAGGCAGTTTCCTGCCATTTGCAGAAACTATTGGAAAAAAAGGGCAGTCTGCAGTCCTGTATCTCTATCTGTAAAGAGCTGCGCCATATGGAACTGCAGACAGTCGACACAGAGGAATTACTGCGTAAAATCGATCAGGCAGAGCAAAAAGGAGGTTTTTTTATGTCGATTCTGAATGATTATAAACAAATTGAAAAAGAAGAATCCCTGAAATCTTTTACATTTATGCCGGACACCATGGTCATGAACGCCCGTGAGTTTACGGATGCGCTATTACAATACGCCGACGCAAACAATATCCCTCTGTTGATTACAAAGGAAGGAATGTATCCGGTTTTTGAAATCAACGGTGTGGAATACACAGCGCACCGTACTTTCGGACGTTTCGGCGCAGTCGTGCACTGCAGCCTCTCTCATCCTGAAACAGTGGAAGACAATGCCATTCCACAGTCTAGGAGAAAATTTTACAAATTTCTGATCCGAAACGCGTTACTGCTCTTTCTTGTTATTTTTATGATAGCCAGCCGTCTGTCCACCGGACAGAGCATATGGCTCAGCCTGCTGACAGCCGTCTGCCTGGCGTTTCCACTGGCATGGATTTTCCGCCTGAAATAGCGCGCCGCCGTCATGCTCCAAAAACTTCCTGGCAGTTTACAAAATCGACATGAAAAGCCCTTAATGCAGCGGTTTCCGTATTCATAAACCGGCAGTCCGTGAATTTACAGTTTACCGGCTTTACGCCGGAAAAATCCGTATGCTGAAAAACACAGCCGTTGAACTGCACGCCTTTTAAGACGGTGCCGCCCCATTTCACACGCGAAAAGGTGCAGTCGGTAAACGTACCGACTACGGCGCTGCGCCAGAGATTGACATCCGTAAACGATACATTACTGAAACGCACCCCTTTCATCTCATTGGCCACAAGTCTCGTATCTTCGTACCGGCTCTTTTGGATCGTACAACCGTTCCAGGTGCACTCTCTTATTTCCGTAATCTGCGCCAGCTTACAGCCGTACAGGGAAGATTGATTGAAACATACGGCGTTTATTCTTCCGCCGGCAATTTCGGTATGCAGCATCCGGCAATCTCTGAATCCGACATCGATGATACTGCATTTGTGAAAAGTTGTTTTGACAAATCTGCTTCCCAGATAATTGTTATTGCAGAGAAAACAGTCGTCATACCCGGTAAACACCGAAAACATATGCCTTGCGACATTATCCACGATAGCGCAGTGACGGACTGTGCTGCCAATCCACCTGGCGGCATACAGATTGGACTGTAAAATAAGATTTCCGTTCAGCCTTATATGAAACGAACGGGTAAGGGCACCTGCCAACAGCATGGAAGACAACAGAATATGGTTATCAACGGCATACTGCTCTTTCGGTGCAGCGGGCGGATTTTTTTTCTTTAATTCATACCGGACTCTCCGCTCGGTCTGGCTGCGTTTTAATTTACTGATCATTTCCGTTTCATTTTTCACACCGGCAAGGAGGCGCCCCTGGCCTTCCTGCTGCAGAAAATAACCGACCACAAAATCATTGAGCCAGATGCACTCGGATTTGGCTTTTACACTGCGTTTGAGCAGCGCATCGTAAATCAGTTCGCGGATCATTGCGTTTTCCTCAATCGAACAGATAAAAAACAATTCCCGGAACAAGGAGCGCGCATGGAGAGAAAGCCCGTTGATGCCGCTGAGCCGCTTGATCTCGTTTTCATCGGAGAACAGTGTGATAAATTCTGTCAATTTTCTGCTTTTATGGTTGCGGGTTATCTCCCGCACGGAATGGAGCCCTCCGAGCAGGGCTCCAAACAATGTGCATACGGAGACGAGAAATGTACCCACTTTCAGTGCAAGCTCAATCCCCTCTTGATTCTCCACCAGATAATTCCATAGATTTGACAGCATAATTCCTTTCCTCTTCTGTCAGCTTTTTCCGTTCCACAAACCTCCCCATGCAGAATGCGATAATTCCCACACCGATTCCGGTCTGAATGCAGAACAGCAGACTTTCCAGCTCGCCCGGCAGTTCCCCGCCCAGCATCGTTTCCAGCACAGGCGAAAACCATGGTTCGTAAGCGCCTGCGATCTCCTCCACCATCACACTTCCCGCATCATCCGAACCGCCGAACTCGGCGCCTTTTAAGGCAATCACGGGAACGGCGACAATCACCGCCGCCAATATCAATAATACCAGTACCGTTTTTGCATTCCTGCTCATACTCCCGCTCCTTTCTCCGTCTCCAACGTCCGCAGTTCAGGCTGTGCATACACTTCCAGTCCGATTACGATAATGACAGTCAGAATACCCTCCACAACCGCAAGCGGAATCTGTGTCGGCGCAAACACCCCCAGGAACTTTACCGCCGACAATGCCGCGCCGCCTTCCGGTGCCGGAAATGCCAGCGCAAGCTGCACGCTTGTCACGCAATAGGTGAACAGATCGCCAAGCGAAGCCGCCAGAAAAACCGATACCCGCTTATTTACTCCCCACCTCTTGCAGACCGCATAGATCCCGTAGGATAATACAGGACCCGCTATCGCCATGGAAAAGGTGTTGGCTCCCAGCGAAGTCAGTCCGCCGTGCGCCAGCAGAACCGCCTGGAAAACCAGGACGATAACGCCAAGGATACTGACCGGCGCGGGTCCGAATAAAATGGCGCCCAGTCCCGTCCCCGTCATATGCGAACAGCTTCCGGTTACCGACGGGATCTTTAAAGACGAAATCACAAAGATAAACGCGCCGGACATGGCCAGCAGCGTAATTGATCTGCGGTCAGCCCGCAGGCGCCTGCGGATGGTATAAAATCCTGCCAGTAAAAACGGAATACAGAGAACTCCCCAGGCAATGCAGTAGCCTGCGGGCAGATAGCCCTCCATAATATGCATGGCATTTGCCCCCGGCGCAATGCCAAACGCAGCGGCAAATACGGCCGCCGCCAGTACTGTCTTTTTCTCTTTTCGATTCATGTTTTCTCCTTTCTCTGCGAGACAGCCGCAAACAAACGGCAGAAACTGCCGCTTCCTGCTTTCCCGCTGCCATTTTCCGGCAGGGCAGAGCATACGCTGTCTCCTGTATCCCACCATCTCTCGTAATGGAATACATCGGTAGTGAAGGGTAGGTCTTCTGACTCAGGCATCGCCGCGCATCCCGCGTCTTCCCGGTTTCCCAGTGACATATGCGGAACCGCTCCGCCCACACAGCGGCGGGACCGTAAGGGATTCTCACCCTTTTCCCTGTTATCCTGCGGAGAACACAGGCACCTCTTCATCGTATGTCATACCACAAGGAGTTTTTCCAGTTCCTCAACTGTCCTTGGGGCTCTCCCTTTCTCCTTCAGGAGATTTTTTTGTTCCAGCATCTTTTCCATTCGCAGCAGCACAGGACTTTTCAGATTTGCTTCTCTGCACAGCGCTTCCTGCGCAAAGACAGCAGGCGGCGTCCCGTCCGCCAGCAAAGTTCCCCTTTGAAGGACAAGCGCTCTGTCCGCCCAACGATAGGCAAAATCCACGTCATGCGTACTGACGACCACCGCTTTCCCCCGTCTTCCGAGCAGATCCAGCACATTCTCTAACTGCTGCGCATTCTCCGGATCCAAAGAAGCCGTGGGCTCGTCAAATAAAAATACATCCGGGTCCATTGCCAGAATATCGGCAATCCCTACCCGTTTTTTCTCGCCGCCGCTCAGGTTATGGGGCGGCCTGTCCGCAAACCCCTGCAGATTCATAACGGCAGCGGCATTTTCCACGCGTCTTACCACTTCCTCCTTCGGAAGCTTCAGATTCATGGGACCGAAAGAAATCTCCGCGCGCACAGTGGGCGCTATGATCTGGCTGTCCGCATCCTGGAATATGATGCCGACCCCTCTGCGCAGCTCGTTCCGATTCTTTGCGGAAACTTTTACGCCTCTGTAACAGACAGCGCCTTCCTTTGGTGTGAGCACGCCGTTCATACATAAGAAAAGAGTCGACTTCCCGGCGCCGTTCGGCCCCAGCAGCGCGATCTTTTCCCCCTCGCAGACAGAAAGGCTGACTCTGCGCAGCGCCTGCTGTCCGCCATAATAGGCAAAACTCACATCACACAACTGAAGGACAGGTTCTTTCTTCATCCTGCAATCCTCCTCACCAACACCAGCACACATATGTATAACGCCGCTCCCGCGCACTGCCACAGCCTGCATCTTTTTGTCTCTTCCAGAAAACGCAGATCGCCGTCATAGCATCTGGCCTCCATAGCGGTGTAATAGACATCCGCCTTCCTCATGGAGAGCACCAGCAGATTGCCCGCAATACCGCCAAAAGTACGAAGCGACGTGCGGTAATCCACATAGCCAAGCCTGGACTGTGCCGCCGTATACAGGGAATGCCAGACATCCGTCAGCACGAAAATAAAGCGGTACGTCAGATACATCAGCTCGACCAGCAGTTTCGGCAGACGGCATCTGCGCAGCACGGTCAGTATTTCGCTGACAGGCGTAGACAGCACAAGAAAATAAAACGCACTGACCGCTCCTACGGCCCGCAGCGTCACTTCCACTGCTTTTCCGACGTCATGTGTGGCAAAAACAAGGGCCGCCGCCCCGAACAGAATAAAAAACAGCGGGATTCCCAATATCCTGACATAATCGGCCGGCCTGACGCCGCCAATCACCACTGTCACTGCCGCCATTGTCAGGATTACAAACAACGAAACGGCCGGGCTGTCCAGCCATACGCAGAGCAACACCACCGACACGCTAAACGCCGTTTTCAAAAAAGCACTGCCATGACGCAGCCTGGATGCATATGCATACTGTTCCATATATAGGGTGTGTTCCTGGTTCATCCTTCCTCCTTTCCTTTTTTTGTCAGTATAGCATACTGCCTCCGGATGCACAACAAGCCTTTGGATACAGTTCCCGGGACAAATGCCGGAATGGATATTTTACGAACATTCAAAACTTCTGTTCTTCTATGGATGCAGCCCGACAAAAGCTTCTGTTCCTGCTCCGGGCAGAAAAGATTGCATTTTCTAATCGTCCGCTCATGCTGTCCTGGAGTTTTATGACGCAGACGGCCTACACGCGCCGTCCGGGCGCGAGCGGCCTTTCCCGTACCTCCCTGTCCGGGAACTGCTGACTGTGAACGGACAATAAGAAAATTCTAATCTTTCCTGCAAAGTCGCACGTACAGAAGCTTTATGCCGGGCTGCGCCTGCACAGACAAAGAAGGCATATACAAAGGAAAACGTTTTTTAGGTATTTGACTAATTTATGCCGCGGAATCGTTCGAATATTCTTTTTGTAAAACGAGTCAAAGTGGAAACAGCCGCAGGATTGACAGCTTTCCGTATCTGAGACTTGCCGAAGGATATCTGTATTTTCTTACTGCCCGGCATAAAACCCAGCAGTTCCCGGACAGGGAGGTCCGGGAAAGGCCTCCCGCGCCCGGATGGCGCGTGTAGGCCGTCTGCGTGGGGAACAAGATGGCGTAAAAACTGTCGGTGTGTAAAATATTTCTCTGTAGAACACAGGGCAGTTAGAAAATACGATATTCGCAGGCCGGAGCAGATACGGAAACTGTACAATCCTGCGGCTGCTTCATTGTGGCAGTTCAGCCTTACGATATTCCACTGATAAAATCATTCTGTATACTGTTTTGTGAGCTGCGCAGATAACAGAATTTGGTTTTGAAACATTTTGTGTGCATTACGTGTGTTGCTTCTCCGCTGTTTCTACAGGCGCTGCCCGGCATAATTCTTCTGTGCGTGCGACTTTGCAGAAACAGAAATTTATGCCGGGCAGCAGCCGGAGAAAAGCAGTTCTGTATATTCACAAAATTTTTCTTCCTGCACCCGTCCTGCCGCCCGTCCGGAACCCGCGCCTGACTGTTGACTATTCTTTTGAATTTATTTACACTATGACAATAAGTCCGGCGTTTATCGTTTTGCAAAGCAGACATGGGAGGGATTACTTTGGATTTCGGAAAAAAGAACTATTTTATAAAAAAGAAGGAGCTGCCCCTGAAAACAGTCTACTATCTTTCCTTCCTGTTTTTTATTGTCATCCCCATACTGGCGGTGCTCAACATTGCGCTTATCACGCTCAACAGAAAATTTAAACAGCAGGCGCTGGAAAATGTAAGACAGGCGCAGGAAACGATCAGCGCTGAGCTGAAATCCGATATCGATGTGATGTCGATGCGTCTTTCCCATCTGATTTATACAAACAACAATGAAATTCTGTCCTATGCCGCCGGTACGGACACAGCGGACGGAAACCGCAGATATGAGTATGAACAGCGGCTGCAGCAGGCAGGCAATCTGGCGCTGGAGCCTGTCAAAGATATCGTGTCCGTCGGCTTTTACATGAAAGACGGGAAAGAGACCTATATTAAAAACAACATCCGCAGAGCCGATGCAGATATCAAAAAAATGGACTGGTACAGACGCGCACTGCAGAATGCGAACGAAGTCTGTCTCGGCTCCTACGATACGGCATCGGTGAACGATCTCTACATGGGCGGGAAAAAAGACACCCTGATTCTCGTCTTCGCACTGGCGCCGGATGTGACGACAGACCGTTCCCAAAAAATCGAGATGGTAGCCTTCTACCAGTCTACCGGTGCAGCCGACCGCATCCGCGAATACAACCGCAATTACTTAAACGGCAAAAACCGCCTCGGCGTCACGTTTATCAAAGATCAGGACGGAAACCCTGTCTTTTCCACCCTTTTGGAAGATCCGGAATACTTTGGCAGCGGCGACTATACCTGCGTCCGCACGCCGCTGGAATTAAACGATACGGTCTGGTATCTGGAAAGCTACATAAAAACAAAGGATCTGACGCTGGAATACTGGCACACGGCCTTGATCGTGCTGATAGCCGCCGTACTCATTCTGGCCCTGGCGGGCTACTATTCAAGATATTTTCTGCGCAGCATTGTCGAGCCTGTGGAAGAGATCAGCAGCGGACTGCGGCTGGTGGAGGAAGGGCATCTGCATGTGCGCCTGGCTCCTTCCGGCCAGTATGAAATACGGAATATGATTCACCAGTTTAACGCCATGGTACGCAGACTGCGGGCGCTGATCGAAGAATATGAAGAACGTATGCACAGCACGGAGAAAAAGCCCGCCGATTATCTCGCCGCTCTCATGCGGCATGAGATGACGCCTATGGAGGTCAGACAGGCATCCGCGGAATTTTTTGCGGAGCGCTATACGCTGCTCGGGTTCTGGGTCGAAAGCGCCGGTCCGTCTGAAGGAGAAAATGACCTGGCACCCCGTCTGGAAAGCTGCTTTGAACGCAATCCCATGTATGCGTCCCGCTGCACCGCCTATATCGAAAAGCCCCATTTCTTTGCCGCGTTTTACCGGATTGTTGAGGAAGACTACAGCGGCCGCGTAACCGGTATGATACGGGAACTACAAAAAACCGCGGCAAAAGAACTCGATGTCTCCCTATGGGCCTGCATCGGCAGAGAGGCCTTCGGACCGGAAGCCTTTGTAGAACTGGCGGCGGAAATCCGCAATAAAATGTGCCTGCGGCATCTGTACGGCAAAAACGCGGTCGTAAATCTCTCGGAGCAGCAGGAAAGAGACGAAAACCTTCTGCTGCATGCGAAGCGTTACCAGCGTCTTGCCAATGCGCTTTACACCGCAGACGAAAAAAATATGGCCGAGGAAAAAGAAAGCCTGTTTGCCGGATTTGAAAGCCGAAGCAGGGATGAAATGATTGGGGAAACACTGGCAGTCATCCTGGCAGTCGGACAGCGCTTCAGTATGGACAACTCGCGTTTCACAGATATATTCGGCCAGAAATTTGACTACCTGGAAAAGATGGAACGCTTTACAGATACGCGGAGCCTGAAACTATGGCTGACAAACTATTTCGCGTGGATCATGGATTACTCGGCGTCCCGGCTGCGTATTACGGAAACCGACGTGATCGTCCGGGCCAAACGTTATCTGACAGACCACTATGAAGACGCGGATCTGTCGCTGGCAAAAGTCGCGGAATATGTGGAGTTGAACGAGAAGTACTTTTCCAACTGTTTTACGAAAGAGACAGGGGAAACCTTTTCCTCTTACCTCACCGCTCTGCGCATGCAGAAAGCCCGGGAACTGTTAAAGACGACCACCTTCAAGGTGTATGAAATATCGGAAATGGCTGGATACCATAATGTGGAGCATTTTAACCGTGTATTCAAAAAAATGAATGGAATCACACCCGCCCAGTATAGAAAAACCATGTAATCCATGGTTTTTCTTACGTTTGATCATAAAATCTGCCGATAGATCAAGGAATCATGTTACGGCGAACTGAAAAAATATCAAGAAATCTGAAAAAAAGAAATGGAAGCCCGGTGCGGGAAACTGCTATGCTTACGGCACAACAACAAACAGTCCGGCCGGACCAGTGATCTCTGCGCCAGCAGAAATCAAAAATTTAAGGAGGAACCTGAATGAAAAAGAAAATGATTGCATCCGTGCTTGCATGTATCATGGCAGCGTCCATGATCGGCGGGTGCGGAAGCACACAAACAGCAGAAACAGAAACAGGAACAGACGCAGCAGCCGACGCACCTGCAGCGTCTTCGGACACGCAGACGCCCGCTTCCAGCGAAGAATTGAGCGGCACACTTACCTTTGCCATCTGGGATAATAATCTGAATGACTTTATCGAAGAGAATGATATGGTAGGCAGATTCCAGGAACAGTATCCGAATGTGGATATCGAAGTGGAAAAAATCAAGGATGATTCGGAATACTGGAACGCCATGAAGATGAGAGCTTCCGCCAACCAGCTTCCTGACGTCATGTTCAATAAGACATTTACGCTGGCCCGCTTTAAAGACTATCTGATCGACCTTTCCGCCACACAAGCATGCGCAAACAATGAACTGGCATCCGGCTATGCGCTGGACGGCAAAGTGCTCGGCATCCCCATGACCTCCGGCTATGAATATGTATACTACTGGAAAGATATGTTTCAGGAAGCCGGTGTGGAAGTACCCACTACCTGGGGCGAATTTGAGGAAGCAGCCAAAAAGCTGCAGGATTATTACGGAAAAGACAACCCTGATTTCATGGCGATCGCCTGCGGCCTGAAAGACGAGTGGCCGGATTATCCTTATATGGAGTTCATGCCCGCGCTGGAATCCGCAAACGGCCAGAACTGGAACAGCATGGCTGCCCAGGACGCTCCCTTTGCCGCAGATTCCGATATCAGCAAAGCCTACCACAAAGTATATGACCTGTTCACCTCCGGCGTACTTGGAAAAGACCCGCTTGGACTCGGCAATGATCAGGTAACTTCCCTGTTTGCCGCCAAAAATGCGGCAATTATCGCCCTCGGCGACTGGGGTCTGCAGAATATCCAGAATGGAACGGACGACATCTCACAGCTTGGAACTTTCTACCTTCCTGCCAGAGATTCCGCATCGGATCCCTATAACGTTATCGTACAGGGAGACTCTTTCATGGGTGTAACGACACATTCCAAAAACCAGGAAGCAGCTATCGCTTTTGTCGAATGGTTCTATTCCGACGCCTGGTATCCTGATTATATCAACTATGTATCCTCCGCGTCTTCCATGACAAATTTCCCGAAAGAAAAGGATCCGATCCTAGCAGAATCCGATACGCTCTGCCCTGACAAAGTTCTCGTCATGTATGACGGCGGCGGAGATGATTTCACTGCCATCCAGAATGAGACGACCTTTGATTATAAAAAACTGGGCGCCCAAATGATGACCGACGGTTTTGACCTCGATGCAGCTTTGGAAGAGCTGAACACAAAATGGGCTGCCGCAAGGACAAAACTTGGTATCCAGTAAACAGCCCGCACAGCGGAAAGGATCCTGCCACGCAGGATTCGCCGCCTGCGGCGGCGCTTTCCCCGCTGCCGCAGCGTGGGCCTGCCTATCTTACCGGGAGGTAGTTATGAGTCAATTACATAAAAAAAGGAAACAGTTTATCATTCTGTCGCTGATCGTTCCGATGCTTCTCCTGATCGCCTTTGTCGTCTTTCCCGCCATCGACCTGTTCCGCATGAGCTTTACGAGCTGGGACGGTTACTCACCGGTAAAAGAATTTAACGGCATCAGCAATTATATCGCACTGTTTCAAAACGAAGATCTATGGCTTTCCCTGAAAAACAATGCCGTTTATTTTTTTGTCCATCTGTTTATGATTGTGGTGGAGCTTGCCTTCGCGGTCCTGCTGACAGGAAAGCTGCGGGCCGCAAAATTTTATAAGACAATGGTTTTCATGCCCTATATTATCAACGGAGTCGCCATCTCCTATGCTTTCTCCTATTTTTTCTCCCCGATCAACGGTGCGTTTGACGCCATTCTGGGGACAGTGCATCTGGAGGCATTGATCAGAAGCTGGCTGTCCGACCCTAAAATCGTGAATTTTGTGCTTGCCTTTGTATCCCTGTGGCGGTTTTCCGGCTATCACATCATCCTCTTCATGGCAGCGCTGCAGTCCGTTCCCCAGGATATTCTGGAATCGGCAAGGGTGGACGGCGCCAATACCTGGCAGCTCTTTCGATACGTGCAGATTCCCGCCATTATGCTGATGGTGGATTTCGTACTGTTTGACAATATCAGGGGCGCGCTTCAGGTATTTGATATTCCGTTCGTTATGACTGCGGGTGGTCCGGGCTACGCCTCTTCCACCTTTACTTTATATACCATTAAAACTGCCTTTACCTTTTCCAATTTCGGCCTCGCTTCCACGATGGCCGTGGCGATTATGGTAATGATCATTCTGATCTATCTCATCCAGAATAACCTCATTCACGGGCTGATTTTAAAGGACAGGAGGAAGGAAGCATGACAAAAAGAACGCTAACACAAATCGCAAAGCAGGTTATCTGCCTGTGTATGGTGGCAGTCGTGCTGGCGCCGATTCTCCTTACGCTGTTCGCGGCGCTGAAAACCAAGGCCGACATGGCGGTCACCTCACCGCTGCTGCTGCCTTCTCCCGACCGGATCACCTTTGAGAACTTCACAGATGTCCTGACGGATAAATATTTATTGCTCGGCTTTAAAAATACGGGTATTATATTAATCGTCTCTCTCTTTTTCAATGTGATGTTCGGCACCATCACAGCCTTCATCATAGAGAGATTTGAGTTCCGTGGGAAAAAAGCGGTCGTAGGACTGTTTTTCATGGGTATGCTGATTCCCACGTTTGTAACGGAAATTGCCAGATTCCAGGTCATTCAGGGACTGCATCTCTATAACACGATCTGGGCGCCGATCGTAATTTATGTGGCGTCAGACCTGATGCAGCTCTATATCTACCGGCAGTTTATATCCGGACTGCCAAAGGCTCTGGACGAGGCGGCGCTTCTGGACGGCTGTTCTTATTTCGGCCTCTTTGTGAGAATTATCTTCCCGCTTCTTGCGCCTGCCACGGCAACCGTCTGCATTATCAAAGCAATCAACATCATCAACGACATGTACATCCCCTACCTGTATATGCCCAAAAATAAACTGCGCACCCTGACCACCTTTCTGATGAATTATGCCAATGCCCAGCAGGGTTCCTGGCAGACGCTGGCGGCAGGCATTATCGTCATTATGATCCCTACCATCGCGATCTACATCTTCTTCCAGAAATACATCCTGGCCGGTGTGGCGGCAGGCGCAGTCAAAGAATAGGAGCAGTCTATGAACGCAGACATCAGATGGCTGGACGACCCGGAAGTCTTTCAGGTCGGCCGGCTCCCGGCACACAGCGACCATATGTTTTATAGGAACATGGAAGAAATGGACAGCGGTAAAAATTCGCTTTGCCAGTCCCTCGACGGGATCTGGCAGTTCCGCTACTCTGCCAACGCCATGAGCCGTCCGGCAGATTTTTTCCGGCCGCAGTACGACGCGGCGGATTTCGAAGAGATTCCCGTCCCCTGCCATATCGAGATGGCAGGCTATGACAAAATCCACTATATCAATACGATGTACCCATGGGAGGGACATCTCTACCGACGGCCGGCTTACAGCCTTCCCGCAGCAGACAGCCAAAAAGGCATGTTCAGCCGGGCGCACTACAATCCGGTCGGCTCCTACCGGAAAACATTCGACCTTGCAAAAGGGCTCTGCGGAAAACAGGTTGTCATTTGTTTCGAAGGCGTGGAACAGGCCATGTATCTGTGGCTGAACGGACAGTTCGTCGGATACGCGGAAGACAGCTTTACCCCTTCGGAATTTGACCTCACGCCGTATCTGCGGGAAAAAGACAATCTGCTGGCCGTGGAGGTACACAAACGCAGCACGGCCGCTTTTCTCGAAGACCAGGACTTTTTCCGTTTCTTCGGTATCTTCCGCAGCGTAACCCTGTATGCCAGACCCCCGCTGCACGTACAGGATCTGTGGACAAAACCAAGGCTCCTCCCGGACGGAACCGGAACGCTTGGCATCGAGCTGAAGCTCTCTATAGCCGAAAAGATGTCCGGCAGTGTCCGTCTCTCTCTGACGGACACTGAAGGCCGGGAACTACTGGTACATGAATTTTCCATCCCGGGAAACTGTTACCAGGAAGCGCATTATGTCATGACACAGCAGCCACTTGGCCCCGTGACCCCATGGAACCACAGACATCCCGCTCTCTACCGGCTCTGTTTGCGGCTCTATGACGCGGCGGGTTCCCTTGTAGAAGCCGTCCCCTGTGACATCGGATTTAGGCAGCTGGAAATCATAGACAACGTGATCCGTCTCAACGGAGAACGGCTGATCCTAAACGGCGTTAACCGCCATGAATGGAGCGCCCGGCACGGCCGCTGCATCGGACCGGAGCTTATGGAACAAGATATCCGGATTCTGCTGCAAAATCATATTAACGCCGTACGCACCTGTCATTATCCCAATCAGCTTCTCTGGTATAGGCTCTGCGATCAAAACGGCGTCTACCTGATGGCGGAGGCCAACCTGGAATCACACGGAAGCTGGCAGAAAATGGGGGCTGTGGAACCGTCCTGGAATATACCGGGCAGTCTGCCCCAATGGGAAGCGGCGGCGCTGGACCGCATTCAAAGCAATTTTGAATGGTTGAAAAACCACCCTTCCATTCTGTTCTGGTCTCTTGGAAACGAGTCCTATGCCGGGGATGTACTCAGGAAAGCAAATGCATGGCTGAAAAACCGGGACGACAGCCGTCTCGTACATTATGAAGGCGTTTTCCAGAACAGGGACTATGCGGACAGCATATCGGATGTGGAAAGCCGGATGTATGCGCCGCCAGCAGACGTACGGGCCTATCTGGAAAACAATCCGCAAAAGCCGTTCCTGCTGTGTGAATATATGCACAGTATGGGCAATTCCCTCGGCGGTATGGGATCCTATATGGAGCTGCTGGAACAATACGAGAGCTTTCAGGGCGGATTTATCTGGGACTTGATCGATCAGGCGCTTTGGGTGGCAGATGAGGTTAGCGGCCGGCCGGTACTGCGCTACGGAGGTGATTTTGACGACCGTCCCTCGGATTATGCCTTCTCCGGAAACGGCATTCTCTTCGCGGACCGGACAGAAAAGCCTGCCATGCAGGAAGTGAGGTATTATTATGGGAAATACAAATAAAGAGCGCTGCGGACACGAACCGCTGCGCATCGTTTACGGCGACGCCACGCTTGGCGTCCACGGAAACTGCGTCGGGAACGAATTTCATTATATCTTCTCCTATGCGGCAGGCGGCATGGAATCCCTCGTATCAGGCGGCATGGAATGGCTGTACCGACCGCCCCGTCCCTGTTTCTGGCGGGCTTCCACAGACAACGACCGCGGAAACGGGTTTCCGTTCCAAAGCGGCATGTGGTATGCCGCCGACCATTTTCTCCGCTGCGTGCATATCGCCGTCTCCATCGACGGTAATGCGATCCCCTTCCCGTCGGCGCCGGAAAATAACCGTTATACGCCAAACGAAACGGCCGGGCAGGCGGAAATCACTTATACCTATGAGACACCGACTGTTCCCGCCGCTGTCGTGACTGTCCGCTACCGCGTGCGTGACAATGGCAGCATACAGGTGGATGTGCGGTATCACGGACAAGAAGGGCTGCCCCAGCTACCGGTGTTTGGCATGCGTTTTATCATGCCCACCTGCGCTGACGGTTATGTCTATGAGGGACTGTCGGGAGAGACTTATCCCGACCGGATGGCAGGCGGCATCCCCGGCACATACACAGTGAAAGGACTTCCCGTCACGCCCTATCTGGTGCCCCAGGACTGCGGCATGCACATGCATACCGCCTGGGTTGAAGTGCGCAGAAGCAGCGTCCTTTGCAACTGCTCCAAACCTGTCCCTCCCGCCGTGCTCCGGTTTCGCGCCAAAAGCAGTCATCCCTTTGCGTTTTCCTGCCTGCCCTATACCGCGGCAGAACTCGAAAACGCTGCCCACCAGGAGGAACTGCCGCTGCCAAGGCGAACCGTGCTTGGCATCTATGGCGCAGTCAGAGGCGTTGGCGGCATTGACAGTTGGGGAAGCGATGTCGAGCCACGCTGGCAGATCAGCGCTGAAAAAGAGATCTCATACCAGTTCTATATCGACGGTCCGTCAGAAAATCCGTAAAAACAGGTAAAAGCCCCGCCGTTAGGACGGGGCTTTTGACAGGTAACAAAACATGCTCCCCTTTGTCAGCCAAGGCTTTCCAGCCAGCCAATCACCTCTGCCAGCGAAGACAATTCAGCCGCCGCCATGCCGCGGAATTTTTCTCCCGGCATTTTCATATCCGGTATACAGACGACATCGATTCCCGCAGCATATGCCGCCTGTATTCCCGCTTCGCTGTCTTCCAGAACAAGACAGTTCTGCGGGGGCTCCTGCGCATACTCACACGCTTTGATAAAAATATCCGGTTCGGGTTTCCCCCGCTCCACTTCCACGCCAAACACCAGATGGTCAAAATATTGTTCCACCCCGTTCTGTCTCAAAAGATCTTCCGCGCGTTCCCGCGTGCTGGAGGAAGCCAGCAGAATCTTATAGTTTCTTTCCTGCAGATACGCCAACAGTTCTTCCGCTCCCGGCTTTAAAGCAACGCCTTTCTGCAGATACTCCTTTTCTTTCGTGAAAACAAACGATATCGCATCCTCAATCGAAAGATCGAGATGATGGAGCCCAATAAATGTCTGCATATTGCTGCGCTCTGTTCTGCCGCTGTAATTATGAATATATTCCTCCATCGTAACATGCTGGTTATATTTTTCCGCTAAGTCACAATACAACTGGTAAGCAACGATTTCACTGTCAACCAGCAGTCCGTCCAGATCAAAAATGACCGTATTTTTCATATTGCATGCCCCTTTCTGTTCTGAAATTGTCATCGACACTATTATAGTGCGTTCCGCATGGGATACCTATTCCATTCCTGCCATTATCTATCACGATCCTGCCATTTTTCCCGGTATTGTGTCGGCGTACAATGTAAAGCTTCCCGAAAAACTTTTCCGAAATAACTGCTGTTCCCCAGACCGCAGGCGTGGCCAATCACCGTAACCGACTCTTCTCCCTGCGCCAGCATCTGACAGGCTGCCTGCAGGCGGCAGCTCTTTATATATTCCGCAGGCGTCATATGCAGGCAGTTCTGGAATATCCGAAAACACTCCCGTTCACTTAGACACACCGCAGCCGCAAGTTCCCGAATGGAAATTTTTTCCTGGTAATGTTCATGAATATATACCAGCATTGATTTGATCCGGTCATTGCTTTTATTGTAATTCACATGTTTCGACAGCGCCGGGCGGACCTCTTCTAAAAGCTGCAGCCATATTTCCGACAAGGCGGCGCGCAGTCTAATTTCATATCCGCATGCATCGTCGGAAAGCAGAAAGGATTCACGAATCATCCGCAATATCTTTTCGTGCCCGGTATTTCCCGGGAAAAGAGGAATCAGCTCGATCTGCGGCGCCGTTATGATCGGATGGATATACCGCTGCTCTATCCTGCTCCCCTGCTCCCCTGCAAGCAGAGAAACATGAAAAATATGCAGAAGCTGGATATTTTTTCCTGTCCGGGTCCCTTCTCTCGTCATATGCAGGACATTTGCGTTAACCAGTCCGCCGGATCCCGCCGGAAACAGCGCTTCTCCGCCGGGCGTACGGTAGACAAGCGCGCCGCTTTCGATATAAAAAAGCTCTACGGCCCTATGCCAGTGCCATGGCACAAACCGTCCTGTATACTGACTGATTTCTACCCTGGAAGCAATATAAGGAAACTCTTTTGCAAAACCAGGGAGCAATTCTTCCTTGCTGCCGGGATGAAATGCAATATCCTGTATGTTCTTCATATTGTTCCTTTTCTTTCTTCATGCCTCCGTCTGCGCAGGAGGCTGCTCATCAAAAATCAACCGTAAATATTACCTGATAGTCCTCTTTTAACGCATTTTCGTAAAATGAAAGAATCTCTGTGCTCCATCCTAATGTGTGGTCTAATCCATCTTCATCTTTATATGGGAAACTTTCATCATCAATCTTCCAGAAGTTATTTTTTATCAATTCCTCTAAACTGTTCTGTTGGAGATACGCAACAATTGCTTTTACGTCGCTCCGGTTTTTTAAAGTAATTACATCGTCATCCTCATCCACTAAAAATTCTCCGCCGAATATAATATTCGTCGGAATTTTGTTTTCGTCATTCCATTTTCCGCCGCCCAGACAATACTGAATGCCTTCCCACGCTTTATCCAATTCACAGCCGCGGGGAGTGCCAAAAAGCCTCTCTTCCATTTCATTCAGCATGTAATCATATCGCTCTTCCTCAGGCAGAGAACGAAGTTTTTTTACCTCGCTCTCTTCCAACGCATAAAGCATACCTAATCTTGACATGTTTTTTCTCCTTTTCCTAACAACTTCCCGCAATCCGTCCGTGGCCTTCCGCTTTCTACCGGGCGTTACGAAACCGGATGACTGCATAACCGTAAAAACAAAATGATATGACATAGTATAACACAAAACATGCCGGAATGGTAAACTGATTGGAATGCTCTGCAAAATCCTTTACCCGGCAGCCCTATTGATTATTCTTTATCCGTAACGGGTTCGCACCGTTCGTTTACGGTCTCTTCCCCGGCGCCTCCACGGAGATATGAGGCTTCCATATCCTCGTCGCTCAAAGTAAAGTCCCAGATATTCAGAGCTTCCTCGTTGAAATATGCGGCGGCCGTATCAATCAGGCGATACCCTGCGGCAAAGGCATCGCTGACAGCCTGCTCACAGACCGCAGCTTCCGGCACCTGAAATACACCAAACCCTTCCATCGGCATTTTTACTCCATTGTTCAACGTCACAAATTCCCTGTCTGTCCCTCCGTCATTTTTCTAAACTTATTGAATGCAATCCATATGTTTCTGCCTTTCCCTGTTTTTTCGGAAACGCGATGCTGCCAGATTCCTGTGCGGACAGAGCATTCACACACCGTGCAAAATCTTAGCAACAGCAGATTTATAAGAATGTTGAGAAACGCTAAGCAGGGTAAATTTACAATAACCCATTCTGTATGATACAATAGGAATGCGCTTCCCTATTTCAAAATGATTGCAGAAGCCGGTTCATTGACAAAGGCTGCCAAAACACTGCATATTTCCCAGCCCGCTATGAGCGCCATGCTGAAAAAAACCAGGAGAAGAATTGAATGCGGAGCTGTTTGACAAGACTTCTAACCGAATCTATCTGAATCAGACCAATGAAACTGCCTTAGTCCATGTAAAGAATATCCTGCGGAATGTGGAACAAATGTATGAAGGAGCAGATGCCGCAAAACTCCTGTCCGAGCGGGTATACGATCTTAGCATTACGCCGGAAAAAATTCAGTCACACGGCATAGAAAGCCAGCCGTTTTTGCCGGATCAGGTTTTTCTCTCCGTTCCGAGCGAAAGTACGCTGGTCTGCCTGCATACCGTTTCATTGGAAGATATACCAAAAAATGAAAAAAACGCCAGACATATTCGCATAACGTTACCTCAAAAAATACTAATTTGAAAGGAGCACCATCATGGAACATGTAAATACGCCTTTTACGGAAATCTGTATTTACCAAGTCAAACCACAAAAGGTAGAAGCATTTGAAGCGCTGATGCTTGAAGCTAAAAACTTACTGGAAAAGCAGGAGGGACTACTCTTGTTCCGCTTTATCAAAAGAGGATATCACATAAATATGGAGCAGATTAAGGAGGGGCTTCCCCCTCTTAAAATCACTCGCATTGTAAAAAGCGTCAAATATCTGCTATATTGGGAATTTGACACAAAAGAAAGTTATGGATTGGCGCAAAAAAATCTTTACAACAGCTATTGGAAGTCTATTGAAAAATGCTTAATCGTTCCACATGACAAGTATTTGGGAGAACAGTTATTTTCCTATCATCAATAGTAAGACCGGATAGCAAAACAGAATATCCGCCTCTCCCTATATTCTCCGCCATAGCAGCATATTGTCCTGAAATTCAGACGCAAGTTTCCCCGTATCGTTCAGCCAGGAAAGGTAAGAGCGCACCGTGCTGCCAACCAGCACATACTGCTCAAAGTTCATGGTAAGCCTATAGCCGTTGAACACCTCCTGCAAAATACGCTCAAAGCAGACCGGCTCCCCACAGATTGATAGTATCTTTTCCGCCACCTCATGCACTTTATCTCTGTTATAACAGACAAGGCCTCTGACATCCGCAGAGGCTTCCGCATGGGCGGGAACGAACATGACCGCCTCCATCTTCTCCACCTTAGCCAGCGTCTCCAGATAAGCGCCCACATCATAGAGAAAGGAAATCGCATATTTATCCAACGTTTCTCTGCTGCTCAGGCAGTCCGCAAGAAACACCACCCCGTCCGGCATACGAAACCCCACCATCTCAAAGAAATGTCCCGGCAATGGTATCATTTCAATCTCCTTCGGGAACCCATCTTCCGAAAAATCCGTCACATCGCTTTCCTGTGCCATCAGGAACTTATGCCGCAAATCCCTGCATGGACAGCCGCCGTACAGAAAAGACGGCTCCAACACCGGGTATCTAATAAACGCAGCTTCTATGCCGCCGGAATATACTTTACATCCTGTCTGTCTCTGCAGGTATTTGTTACCGCCGATATGGTCTGCGTTGGAATGCGTATTTAAGATTGCCGCCAATCGCCAGCCGTTCTGATCCAATATCTGTCTGACCTTTCTCCCCGCCTCTTTGTCATTTCCACTGTCAACCAGATAGACATGATCCTTGTCCGCAGCATAGACGCCTATCTTCGCCGGACAGTTTATATAATAACACTTCTCACTGACCTGCACCAATTCATACATTTTCCGTTTCCTCCTTTATTTGTCCGAATAAAAAATCACGTTGTATCCTGTACATTCCTTCTCTGAATCATTATGACAAGCATGCGAAATATCCGCCCCCCCGATCCGCGGAGACTGCTTTCGCCGCAGGTAGACCGTTTTTCCACCGCTCAATACGGTAAGCGTTCCCTCCACCAGAAACACAGATTCCTCCACGTCTGCCGCATACAGCGGCGATTCATGTCATACCCCTGCGTCAAACTCAATGTAGAAGCAAACCGGGAAGATTGCAGTAAATGAAAATACACAAAATACAATCACGAAGACGCATACCCACATTTCCTCAAATGAAAACAGATAGAAACAAGTTTCTTCATTTCTATCTGTTAATTTTTTTCATTTTGTTTAAATTGACTGCCAATACATTCTATCTTCTAACACCCGAATAACCATAACAATATTTTCCTCAACGACAAAGAAAATCAAATATGTACTATAGGTTTAAAATAAACCTCTAATCCCTCTACAGTGCCGCCTTTACTTTCATAACCGATCGGAAAAACATTCCATTCTTTGACGGCTTTTTTAAGTTTTCCAGAAAAATTTTCTGCACATTCTCGATATTTAAAAGTAGTAAGAATATATTTTTTAGTTTCCTTACTATCTGCAAGGGCATCCTTTGACAAAAGGATCTTGTATTTGCTTGGTTTTTCCATATTAAATGTTATCAATTTCCTCCCATGCTTCTTCGATTGTGTATACTTCTCCTTCATACTTTGAACACCTTTTGTAGTCCAGTATATAAAGCCTGAACAGCGTCCTGTTCAGAATAACTGTTACTTATGATAATGTTACTAGTAATTATCTGTGCTTCTGGTGCCATAAATCTCACTTCCTTTTACTTGATGGGTTTATTATACAGGAAATAGAATCTATAAAACAATACATAATATAACAGACATCATATTATTGAATATTATTTTCAAAACTGGAATATTATCTTTTTTATTTTTGGAAAACAGGATTATTAAACTAACCAACCAGAATAAACTTCCACTTGAAATAAATTTTATTATTTTTTCATTACTTGTATCCTGCCTTGTTGATAGTTCCGACAGACTTTTCCTGTATCGCGCTAATTTCTCCAATAATAGAATTGTATTCCTCTTGTAACGCTAGGTTGGTATCAATTTTATCAAGATCTAATTGCGTTATTCTCTCCAATATATCAATTCTCTTATTTATTCTACTAAACACAAGAAAATTTGCATCGATATAGGGATACAAGACTACTAGTAAAACAATTATTGTTAAAATGGCAGCCCAAAATATCTTGGCTTTTTTCCCTGTTGCGATTTCTACAAGTTTCTTAATAAGCGAGTCCACTATATTTATCCTCATTTTGCGTCTAGTATGATTATACTACAAATTATTTCAGGAAAACACTATATCTTTTCCTTTCCTAAATATTCTTTCATCAAATTCATAGCCAATTCCATTTGTGGGCTTATCCATTTATTTTTGTGATAGATATAAAAAGAATGCTATTTTTTTTCATTAAGTTCCGTTTTAACTGGCATAAGAGAACCATTTTTCAATTCTTCCCCAATAGAATATGTGGGAACAACTGCAATTCCCAAATTATTCACAACACATCTTTTTACCGCCTCTATACTCTGCACTTTCATAGGAGCATTAAGAACAATGTCTTTCTCTGCAAGATATTTATCCATATCCAACTGATAATAGCCGTCCGGCTCATTACAAATCAAACTAAACGGCTTGCGTTATTTCGTTTGTATTTCTGACAAATATATACATCTTGTTTTTAATATGGTTACTGTCAGACAGCAGTCCACAACTGTGTTATCATACTTATTCAAAAGGATAATTCTTATGCAGTGGCAGTATGTAAGATGCCAACAAAACATGACATAAAAACTTTTTTAGTTTACAGAATGCTTTTCCGGATAAATTTTTGAAAACGTTTTTGTAATTTACTCAACAAATTTTTGCGGTTTTCCAGCATCAACTTTTCTTTAAAGTTACTACAACTTTAAGTCAAAAAATATCTTACTGTCTTTCTGCTGTCGGTCAGTATACATCATTCACTCGTCCAGGCTTCCTGCGTACTATGCGAGACAGGTAATATCAGAACACAGCCTTTCCACGCTTCTGGTTATGTCTGTGGACGTACAGGTTGCAGGGTGTATTTCCGGTCGTTTTGCAGATCATCAGGTCATTATTACCCATGTTCAGATATGATCTTGGAAATCAGAGTATTCATTATTTTAACTGTAAATCCTCTGTAACTGGTAAAAGTAGATTGTTCACCGTAACTTTCAAATCCGGTTCAGTTTTCAAAATCCATAAATCATTGTCCAGCCGGAAGTTCATTTTTATTTACTGCTGCCACCACGCTGCACAAGTTCTGTTCGTGTTCCGGGCTGCGGATATGGAATTTCTAACTGCCCTGACTTACTGTCTGTACGTTCTTCAGACTGAGTGTAGCTTTTGTGGTTACCTCATCCGCCACGCAGACAGCCTGATTCGCCATCCGGGCGAAAGCGGCTTTTCCCGGACATCCATGTCCGGGAACTGCTGGCTTTCTACAGGGCAGTAAGAAATTCCAACATCCTCCGCCAAGTCACACTCACAGAAGCCTTGTGCAGTGTTGGTGGATGGAAATCAAAGTACCAGTTCTTATCCAAAATTTATTTATCTATACACTAGATTATACAATTACATAATCTCTGCACAACTAATTTTGAAAATAAAAGCTGATTACACAATTAACTTATGAAATCAGCTTTCATTATTATGTTGTTCTTGGCTATTTGAATATTTATCTTCCTCTATAACTTCTATTATCAAAACTATTACAACGTATCATTGTTAAAGTCATCTAAGAAAGCATTTTCAAATGTCGTGTTATTGAATCTCCCCATCTTTATAAATTAGAGTCCCGATATACTCCAGAGGATTTTTACAATACTGATTTGCTTTTGATTGTCTCATAACTTCTACCATATTTTCCTCATTCGGCAGATATACATTACCTGCAACAAGAAAACACGCTCCAATACGTTGCACATATTCTAAAATTTTCATAAAATTATGCTTTGTTAAAGTACGCAAATCCAATCTGCATTCTACTTCCTGTAGTACACCATTTTCATAAACAAATTCAATACACGTTTCATCTAGCTTTCCATATTGAATAATTTCATTTGACCAACTCTTTTCACGTTCAAGAAAATCAATGTTATACTTCAGAGTAAATCCTCTCCAAGAAATTATTTCACTATAATTTAAATTATTAATATTCTCTCTTAAAGGAATAATTTTACATTCAAATTGCCATATAGCCATCTTACATCCCTCCTTTTCTCATTCAAACCATAACAGGTCCTTAATTGTACTATATCCTGCATATGGTAGCTCCACTCTTTCTATTGGAACTTCTGTTAATCCCAATCTTTTTGCAACCAATAATCGATGCTGTCCATTTACTACATACATTTTCCCATTATATTCCACATATTTTATAGGCTCTTGAATACCATTCAAGCTAATATCATCACTTAAAGCTTTCATTTTGTTTTTACTTAAAACTTGTGAATGTGTTGGTTGTAAGTCATATGGATCAGTTGTCCTTCTCTCCCCTTCATGCGGTGACACGCTCACGCCCAGCGCTTCCACCGCTTTTCCGGCTTCAAAGAACATCAGGTTGTTCAGGCCCTCCATCAGGCCGCCCCGCAGCACTGTCCCTATAAATTCTCCCAGGCGGAACCCTCTGTTTGTCTGCGGGTTTTTATACTGGTAGCCTCTTGCGGAACTGTAGCCGAGGGATTTCCCCAGCGGGTCCTCTCTGCCGCAGCTCATTCTCGGATCGCGGCTCTCCGGCATGTATGACCTTCTTGCACTGCGTCTGTTCCTGTCATATTTCGAAGGTTTTCCCAGCGTTTCGGACAGGTATTCGATGCCTGCTCTTGCACCTCCTGCCAGGAATCCTTTTTTCAGTGCCTGGGTGCCGCTTTTGAACACATAGTCCTTGTAGACGGCATTGTTTACTGCATTGATCAGTCCTCCTGCTACGCTTCTGCGCGCGCTTACATTTCCGGTTCCGATCCACTGTTCCAGTGCGCTTCCGGCTGTTCCGGCGGCAAAGTTGCCTGCGAATGCGGCGGCCGCTCCCACGCCGGAGGCTGTCATGGCTCCTCTGACTGCGCCAATCACCGCGCCGTTTATCCCGGCTCCGGCGGCTCTGCGCCAGTCCACTCTTCTGCCGCTCATTCTCTGGGAGATGGCGGATCCGGCGAAGCCCCAGGCAAAGCCGATCGTGCCGCCCACGATGCCGCCTGCGAGGATGTTTGCGACTTCGCCTGTCGGGTCGGTATAGTTGGCGGGGTCGTAAAATCTGGCCCGGGCAAAGTACTGGCCAAGGACGGGGTCGTAGGTGTAGGAGGTAAAGGGGCAGTCTGTGTCGTCCTGCGGGCTCTGGCCGTTTGTCGGCGTCCGGTGTGCGCCCCAGATATTGCGGGGGATGGCGCGGAGGTTGTCTCCCTGTGCGTCGGCGGCAAAGAGGGGGCTGTCCTTAAAGCTGGGCTGATGGTATCTCCCGTCAAAGGCAGTCAGAGTGGCAGCCAATGCACTACTATTCCAAACGCTTCGTACTGCACGGGCAGGCAGTGCCAAAACACAGTCTTTCCACGCTTCAGTCCATAACCGTAGCTATACAGCCCTGCATATTGACGGGCATATTTCCAGCTGTTTCATAACTCATCAGGTCGGTATCAGACGTGACTGGGAAATCCAGTACAGGCCGGTACTCTCTCATTCGTCTGATATCTGGGCTCGGTTATCTCTCTGCATTCTCTGGTATCTTTTTTCTGCAACACCTCGCTGTCTCTGCGTTTTCTGCCCTCTTCATCATAAGTATACACCTTTTCCGGTATGTATGGGAGTTTCAATAGATTTGAAGAAATGTTGTGAGCTTGTTTAATAACTAATCCATAAAGGTAGAAATGCTCTATAGAAAGTAGATTTTTAAGTGAACGTACATGTAAACAGTGCGTATTCAGAAATCCAAATGCAAAAAATATTCACTGCTTTATCGCAGTTGTTTCCCTGACAAATCTAGACATTTTGTTTTCAGCATGGTTACTGTCAGGTAGCATCCCAGCACTGTGTTATCATACTCATACAAAAGGATATTCCTATACAACGGCAGGAAATATGGTACTGGCAAACCCAAAATACGAGAAAACTTTCAAATTTACAGACTGCTTTTCCGGATAAATTTTTAAAAGCGTTTTTGTATAATTCACTCAACAAATCGGTTTTCCAACGTCTAACTTTTCTTTAAAGTTACTACAACTTTAAGACAAAAAATATCTTACTGCCTTTCTGGTGTCGGTCAGTATACATCATTCACTCGTCCAAGTCTCCTGCGTACTGTACAAGACAGGTAATATCAGAACACAGCCTTTCCACGCTTCTGGTTATATCTGTGGATGTGCAGGCTACAGGGTGTATTCCTGTCGTTTCGCAGATCATCAGGTCATTATTACCCATGTTCAGATATGATCTTGGAAATCAGAGTATTCATTATTTTAACTGTAAATCCTCTGTAACTGGTAAAAGTAGATTGTTCACCGTAACTTTCAAATCCGGTTCAGTTTTCAAAATCCATAAATCATTGTCCAGCCGGAAGTTCATTTTTATTTACTGCTGCCACCACGCTGCACAAGTTCTGTTCGTGTTCCGGGCTGCGGATATGGAATTTCTAACTGCCCTGACTTACTGTCTGTACGTTCTTCAGACTGAGTGTAGCTTTTGTGGTTACCTCATCCGCCACGCAGACAGCCTGATTCGCCATCCGGGCGAAAGCGGCTTTTCCCGGACATCCATGTCCGGGAACTGCTGGCTTTCTACAGGGCAGTAAGAAATTCCAACATCCTCCGCCAAGTCACACTCACAGAAGCCTTGTGCAGTGTTGGCGGCTAAAACGTAAGTATTCTTATATATAGCTCATTTAAATATTTAGCATAACCCAAACATGAACTAATAAAAAGTCGAAGACATTTCATATCTATTTACAACTTATGAAACATCTCCGACTCCGTATTGTTATTTAAATATCAGCAAAAATTTTCCCATCTCCCCTTTATTATATTATTTCTCAGCATCATAAAGCTTTTTACTTTATTCATATAAAAACAAAGAATGCCCTATTTTTTCTACATCACCATATAATACCAATTCTGCATATTTCTTATAGTTTTCTACGTTCTTGTAATGAGACATCGCAACTGTCTTAATTTGAAAAACATTTTTCTTTTCATCAATCAATTTTAAGCCGTTCTTCAAAAAAAGTACATCTCCTTCCACTGAAACACAATATGTATTGCCCAAGTGTAATTTATTCACTACTTTAAGCATATTCAATTGCCTCCTATCAAACTCTGTAATTCTGCCAAGTAACTTACCAAGGCTGATTGTGTTTGCTTAATTTCAAATGGCGTTAGCTTATATGCTTTACTGTTTGCTAATAACATTTCTTGCGCAGCAATTTCATTTTGAATCCTACTAACAGCACTTCCATCATTTAGCCCTTGACGAAATTGTGTTGCATGAATCAGTTCTTCAAATACACTGGCCCTTCCTGGTTTCTGATGTAGCAATATTGTATTTTCATTTAAAGTAACCGCCTCTGCGCTTTGTGCTAATAAGAAAGCATCTGTTGCATCATCCATCTGAATAATTCCGCCTTGCCTTCTAAATCCCTTCACAATCCTTTGAAGTTGCTTCTTAGGCATTGGTTCTATATAAGAAGAATCTTTTGCTTTTCTAAGCATCATATTAGAATCATCTATAACATCTCTGATGTTCCTATTTTTACGAGTACTTCTCTTCAGCGCTTCAACAGCCCTCCCGGCTTCAAAAAATGCCAGGTTTCCA
>CAJUDS010000011.1 GCA_910585345.1 uncultured Lachnospiraceae bacterium
ATTGCTGTTTATTTGTCAAGGTGCTTTGCGTCTTGTCAGACGCAACTTCATTATTCTACCACACTGTTTCCGCTGCGTCAAGACATTTTTTCTTTTTTCTTCTCTTTTTCCACCACACTCGTTTTTCCGCGGTGGAATTTTATGATATCATTTATTACCTATTATTGTCAATAAGATTTTAATATTTTTTTATTTTTTATTATGACGGGTTGTTTCCTTTCCCTACTTTTCAAGATGGAAACATTTATCAGTTTCATGCAACACATCAATATGATCCGGACAAAGCGGATAAAACCGGTAATGCATCCGATACAAAACGTGCCAGATAATTATGCTGAAATAAATATGTCAAAAACATATTATCTTTGACGTCTTCCAAAACAAGGCTGCTGATACCGCCAAATTCAAAAGCTACGATAACAACAAAAACAGCCCACACCAAAAGCACGGCCTCCATAACGCCAACTCCAAAACCAAGCAGCTTATTTACCCCCCGCAACACCGGAATCGTAGATATCATCTTCAAAGCCGATAAGATAAAATCAGTTATCTTATATACAAGAACCGCGATTGTCATACAGATAACTCCCAGAATTGTACGAATCGTCTGATGATCCAAATATCCTTTTACGGCCACAATAAACATTGCCACCGCAGCAATTGCAAGAATCAGAGCTATCGTTGTATTCAGCTCCTCAATCATTCCCCTCTTATATCCTTTTACACCGCCGCCGACCAACAGCACCAGTACTATAAAAAATACAATATTCATATCTTATGTACCCTTCCTGCTCTTATCTCAATACTTTATTTCAGTTCTATTGTATCGATAGAATCCGGCGTTACTATAGTGTATTCATAGGATGCACCGGAGGGAATCAGCGCTAATACCTGATTGTTAAATTTCCCGTTAAAATTATCCATCCCGCCAATCGTATGTACAATGCATTCCTGTTCATTATAGGCGATTACCTTGTCCTTGTGAAATAGAATATCCGTAAATTGCAAATCCAGCATCACAGTATCCGCCAGCTCACCCGTATCACTATATATGTCGACTTTATACATCGCATTTCCTGTCACATCATTATAGACAAGCGCCACATATTCATTTCCATAATAAATGCCTTCTGTTTGTCCGTCCAGAAGGATATCTGCAATACTCACCGGCTTTTGATCTCCTTCATAAAACATAAGGCGATTGTCTGCAACCGCCACCGCCTTTCCATTGTTCAGAAACCGCACAAACGGAACTATCGTATCAATATAGTCGTAACCGCTTACAAAATTTTCGATTTCATTTTGCCCTACCGGGCCAAAATTATAAAACGCCACACTGGAACGCATCGTTCCATTATCCATGTAAAGATATGAAACAGCAAGCAAATGCCCATTATCTGAAATTGCAATACGGACCGGATAACCGTTGTCCTTCATTGTTGTTTTGAAATACACCAGCGTATCACCCGACGAACTGAACAAATAAATCCACGTTACGTCTGCCGTATCGTCCAGTACTGCCGCAATCACACCATTGGCAGACACCGTAAAACTTCTGATCGGCATTTTCGTATCAATTTCTCCCAATGTACTTTCCGTATTCATAAGATAAATCGTTCTGCCATTATAATCTCCAAACGCAATTACGTTCTGGCATTTATCAACCATGGGATTCTGCATCTCGAAAGTTTGATTCCATAACGGTTCCCCTTTCCGGTCAATGCAGCTCGCTCCATCGCTGCTATAAATTACGATATTTTCTCCAAGAGCCTCCATTTCCGTATTTACAATACTTTCTCTGGGAACCGAAGAAAGCACCAGGTATTCACTGAATATCCTGTTTTTCATCTGTACGACAACCACAACTGCCGCCGCGGCAATCACCGCAATCGCCAAAGCAGTACGATAAAAAACCAACAGTCTGTGCCGGAAGATTTTCTTACCAAAACTGTCTTCCTGTTTTTTCTCTTTTCTTTTTATGTAATCTCTGATATTTATCATATAGACCTCTGCTGCACAGTATAACACATTTTATTCTTCCGGTAAATTTTTTTGTTCCTCTATGCTCATCTCCAGATAACTTACTGTCTCCTCCAGCTGCTTCATCTTATCATACTGATTTAACGTAGTCACTGCAATAATACAACAAATAATCAAAATACACAAACTAATCATATTGAGTACCTGCACGGCCAATACCGGAGAAAGTTTTTTCCATACGTCCCGTTTTCTCAGCTGCCGCTTCCCCACCTTTCTTTCACCAAGGACAGGCGCATGATACCGTCTTTTCTGTTGATAATGAAACAGGTACTCTTCCATACCTTCATTTCGTTCAAAAAACAGGTAATATCCGTTAATATCATGAAAGTTTTGTTCCTGCATCTCTCGCAGTATATCCAATATTTCTTTATTTTTACTGTCTATGTAATACCATCCGATACCTTTCAGCGCCGGAAAATACCGCTTTCCAATCTTCTGAAAATAAAATGCGTCTGTCTTTTTTAAAAGCCTGTCAGAAGCCCTGTGGCCTGCCGCCCCTTTTAAAAAATAATACTTAATCCCGTCGCTTTTATAACCGTCTCCAAAAAATACGATAATCTGCGGTTCTTTTATCTTTTTAACTGTTTCCTGCAGATATGAAATCACATATTCTTCTATGAATATCTTTTTCTGATGTCCCGGTTGTCCGATCCTGTATATGTTTTGCGGAAGTCTTTCCTCCATAACGTCCCTCCTTGTCCCAAACTCTCCTGAAGTCAAAAATCCCGCAGCAAGCTAACGGGGCAGCAAACCTGCAACGCAGCTAAGCTGCGGGGGTCTTGACCCTCGCGGCAATGAGTCAATGCCCGTTCAGGCACGTCCATTTCAACTGCTGCCTGAAAATATAAATTGTAAACTTATTATACATGCAGGCACGCAAAACATTTATCATATCCTGTCAGATATTTCCTGTTTTCGAGCGACAAAAGGCGCCATCCATCGGATGACGCCCCCACAAAAAGCTGTTTATTTACATGTAAACTGATAAATTGTGGTCGAATGATAGTTTTTATCAGGACCATAAATCGGAGACGGGAATCTTTCTTCGTTGACCGCATTTGGAAAATAATCCGTTTCCAGGCAAAAACCATCTCGTTTGTCATAGTTGGCATTTTCTTTCCCAACCGTGGGAGCAATGCAATTGCCCGCATAAAACTGAATACCTGGTAAATCCGTATACACTTTCATACATCTTCCGCTTATCTCTTCAAAGGCCTCTGCTACAAGCTGCAATTCCCCATTCCAGTCATCCAGCACAAAGTTATGATCATAACCGCTTACCAGATTAAGCTGTTCAAAATCGTTCCCTATTTCATCGCCAATTCGTTTTGCTTTTGTAAAATCAAGCGGGGTGCCTGTAACCGGCGCAATTTCACCTGTAGGAATCGCCCCATGGACCACCGGCGTATAATGGCTCGCTTTCAGCCAGAGGATATGGTCCGTGATCTGCCCCCCGTTATGGCCCGCGAGATTAAAATATGCATGATTGGTAGGGTTCAGTATCGTTTTGCGGTCCGTGCTTCCATAATAGTCAAGCCGCAGCGCATTGTCCTCCGTTAGTGTATAGGTAACGGAAATTGTCTTATTACCCGGAAAACCCATTTCTCCGTCTTTCAGGTCTATCGTAAATGTTACCGCATTCTCACTCGCTTCTGTCTCCCATATACGTTTATGGATACCCAGATCAAAATGGCTGTGCAGATTATTGGGCCCGTCATTTACGTCAAGATGATACGTTTCTCCATCTATCGCAAAAGCTGCTCCCGCTATGCGGTTAGCATTTGGTCCGATTGTAGCTCCAAAAAAACTGCCATTTGTATAATAGCCTTCCAGCTGGTCATATCCCAGCGTTACATCCTGCATATTACCATCCCGGTCCGGTACATAAAGTCTGACAAGAATTGCACCGTAATCTGTAATCTGTGCCCGCATACCCTGTTTATTTTCCAGTGTATATAGAAATACTTCTCTTCCCTCTTTCGTCGTTCCGAATCGTTCTTTTTTCATGCCCATTCCCTTTCTTTAAATTTCCGTACGTCCTTCCAATGCACGCAGAAGCGTCACTTCATCTATATATTCCAAATCTCCGCCCACCGGAACGCCGCTGGCAATCCGCGTTACCCTGATTCCTGTCGGCTTTATCAATTTGCTGATATACATAGCTGTCGTTTCCCCTTCCAGACTGGAATTGGTGGCAATAATCACCTCCCGGACATCCTTTTGCAGCCTTGCCATAAGCTCCTTCAATTTAATATCTCCGGGGCCAATACCCAGCATGGGAGAAATGGCCCCATGCAGCACATGATACACGCCTTCATATTTTCCGGTTTTTTCATAAGCAGCTAAATCGCGGGGGTTTTCCACCACCATGATCGTTCCTGTATCTCTCCGTGCATTCGCACATACAGGACAAATAGTTTGATCAGTAAGCGTAAAACACCGTTCGCAATACTTTACATTTTCTCTGGCCTCCGTCACTGCATTTGTAAAACGCTGTACCCGTTCTTTCGGCAGATTGATCAAATAAAATGCAAGTCTCTGCGCAGATTTACTTCCTATACCCGGTAAATGGGAAAGTTCTTCAATTAATCGGTTGATATATCCGCTGTACAAGTCCATTAAAACGGCATGCCTCCGCCCAGTCCAAGACCGCCTGTCATTTTGCCCATTAATTCTGAATTTGCTTCATCCGCCATACGAAGCGCTTCATTTACAGCCGCCATCACAAGATCTTCCAGCATCTCTATATCATCCGGATCCACGACTTCCTGAGACAGCTTTACTTCTTTTATTTCTTTCTTTCCTGTTACCGTTACCTCTACAGCCCCGCCGCCGGATTTCGCCGTAAACTCTTTTGTTTCCAGCTCCTTTTGTCCTTCCTCCATCTGACGCTGCATCCTCTGTGCCTGTTTCATCAGATTCGCCATATTCCCCGGCATACCTCCACCTGGAAATCCTCCACGTTTTGCCATTTTTTCTCCTCCCGCAATAAACTATTCTTCCTCAATATCCATATGAATGACTGACTGCAAGTCCACATGAACATCCTCAAAATCTCTGTCCTCTTCTATTGCCTGAACGACAGCCTCCACTTCTTTTCCTGCACGATCCGACAAAATACGGTTCAACTGTTCCATATGATCCGGCTGCTTCAGAAAATAATCGGATGCAACCCCGTCCGGAAATACGAGCACCAGCCTGTTGTCTCCACCCAGTGTCAGTCTCGCCTCCCGTAAATATTGTTTCATCGGCATTTGCGTATCACCAATCACGCTCTGCCACTGCTTCACAACCTCCCGTACTTCTTCAGGAATGGCTTTTGAAAGCGCAGGCCGCTCCTTCTTCACCTCTGTTTTCACGGCTTGAGACATCCCGGCATGGGATTCTTCCCGTTTCACGGTAACGGTGCCTTCCTGCAATTGCTTTTCAACAGCCCGAATCCGGTCCAGAAGCGCGTCATTTAAGATCTCCATCTCCGGTCTGCACAACTTTATAATTGTAGTTTCCAGCAGGATACGTTTCTGAGAAGCATAGCGTATCCTGTCCGATACCTCTGAAAACACCCGGATATAACGCATAATCACCGGTGTCTCCAACATCTCTGCCTCTTCTTTCAATTTAACCAGATTGTCAGAAGACATATCGATCACATCTTCCGCACAATCCGATGCACTGACAAGAAGCAGATTACGCAGATACCATGTAAAATCTGTCACGAATTGAGACAATTCTCTGCCCTGCATAATCATCTCTTCCAATAGCTCTATGGCGCCGATAATATCTTTTTCTACCATGAATCGCAGCATACCGCTAAACACCGAAGTGTCTACGGCTCCCAACACATCCAGCGCCTTATCATAAGTCAGCGTATCACCAAAATGAAATGCTATGCATTGATCCAACAGACTTAAGGCGTCGCGCATAGAGCCGTCCGCCGCCCTGGCAATGTACCGCAGCGCCCTGTCCTCGGCAACTACTGCCTCGGCCTTTATCAACTCCTGCATTCTTTCCGTGATAGTTTCTATTGTAATTCTTTTAAAATCATATCTCTGACATCTCGACAGGATTGTAATCGGAATCTTATGAACTTCTGTTGTCGCCAAAATAAAAATAACATAAGAAGGAGGCTCCTCCAAAGTTTTTAAGAGAGCATTGAAGGCGCCTATGGAAAGCATATGGACTTCATCAATAATATAAACTTTATATTTGCCCTGTGCGGGCGAATAAGACACTTCATCCACAATCTCACGGATATTGTCGACACCGTTGTTGGAGGCCGCATCAATCTCGATCACATTCATACTGGCCCCGGAACGAATCGCCCTACACGCCGCACACTCACCGCACGGATTACCATCCTGCGGATTTTCACAGTTTACTGCCCTGGCAAATATTTTTGCAATTGTCGTTTTTCCGGTTCCTCTGGTACCGCAGAAAAGATAGGCATGGCCTATCCTGTCTGCTTTCATCTGATTCTTTAAAGTAGTTACAATGTGTTCCTGCCCTTTCACATCTTCAAAATTATCAGGACGGAACTTTCTGTAAAGCGCCGTATACGACATAATGACTGCCCCTAATCTGTGGGATACTCCACTTAATTAATCGCCAAAGCTGATACCCAGCATCTTTGCCTCCTGGATAATCGATGCGTCCGGAGAAAGGTATTTCAGCTTGCCTGCCACATCTTCCAAAGGCACTTTGACAATTTCTCTGTTTCTGTACCCTACCATAAAACCATATTCGCCCTTCATGATAAGTTTACCTGCTTCGGAACCAAGACGGCTTGCAAACACTCTGTCATAAGGACACGGGCTGCCGCCGCGCTGTGTATGGCCCGGAACGGTTACACGCACCTCGCTGCCTGTTCTCTCTTCAATTTCGGCAGCCACCTGGTAGGATACGCTAGGATAAACTTTATTTTTCTGCTTTTCTTTCAGTTCCTTTTTGGATAATGCAGCATCTTCTTTCGAAATGGCGCCTTCAGCCACTGCCAGAATCGTAAACCTGCTGCCTCTCTTATGCCTTGCCTCGATAGCGCTTACAACCTTGTCAATATCGTATGGAATTTCCGGAATCAGGATGATATCAGCGCCTCCTGCCATACCTGCATTCAGTGTAAGCCATCCAACTTTATGTCCCATTACTTCCACAATAAATACACGGCCATGGGAAGCTGCCGTCGTATGGATACAGTCTATTGCATCCGTAGCAATATCAACGGCGCTCTGGAAACCAAATGTCATGTCTGTTCCCCACAGATCATTGTCAATCGTCTTCGGCAGCGTCACTACATTCAGCCCTTCCTTGCGCAGAAGATTAGCCGTCTTATGTGTGCCGTTCCCACCCAGTATTACCAGACAATCCAGATTTAATTTGTAATAATTATGTTTCATAGCCTCTACTTTATCCAGACCATTTTCATCCGGCTCCCGTATCAGCTTAAACGGTGTCCTGGAACTTCCCAGAATCGTTCCGCCTTTTGTCAGAATACCCGAAAAGTCAGCATGACCCAGCATTCTGAAATTACCGTAAATCAATCCCTTGTAACCTTCCAGGAAACCATAAATCTCCACTTCATCCGACGCGTTCATAATCGTCTTTACTACTCCACGCATAGCGGCATTCAATGCCTGACAATCTCCCCCGCTTGTCAACATCCCAATTCTTTTCATCCGGAAAACCTCCTTTTTTTCTCTGGCGATCAATCGCTCTTTTTTTATGGAATCTACCGTTTTATTATATAATATTTTAAATGCTTGCTCAACTTTTTCTTTCTTATTTTCTAAATATCCTCCCTTGTTAGCTGTTGACTTACGGTACAATTGCCAGTATAATAATGCAGTAGCCAAAAATTGACTTATATAAGGAGACGTATCGAAGTGGTCATAACGGGGCGCACTCGAAATGCGTTTGCCCTCCGGGGCACGAGGGTTCGAATCCCTCCGTCTCCGCTCGTAAAAAGCGCAGTAAAATTTACTGCGCTTTTAATTTTGTTCATCAATTCAATTACTTCTTATTAATTATAAAAATCGGAACAGTCTTTATTGTATACCCTTTTCCATATATACTGCCACCGCTTTCATATCTTCCGATATTAAAAGATGTAATGCTCCGTCCTGAAACCATACCTTTTCTTCCTCATAAGAGTAAATATCACAGACAGTGTATTTGTCTGAAACAGGTATCGATACCTCCATGCCTGCCGCACCGTGAAACCCATGAAACAATGCAAATGCTTTTCCATCCGTACTTATACGCAGGATTCCCTGCCAACCCTGAGGATGTCTGTAGCTTGTGATTTCCGTTCCATATCTTGTCGTATAGCCTTTCTTTATAATAGATGATATTTTTCTGTAAAATCCCATTCCAGCTTCAATAACCTTCCATTGTATTTCGGAAAGTTCCCATACATCGCCAGAAATACACATTCTTCCCAGAAAAGTATTTGCCACAGAATATGCAATCCGTTTCAGTGAATCTGCCTTCCTGATGACAGCCCATATCTGACTCTGTCTCGGCAGTATTGCACGATGTAAGTTAGCAGCTATAATCGGAATTTCATCACACTCATGGGCATCCGAAAAAGAAGCCATACTGCACTCCGCCATCATCAGAGGCTCTAATTTATGTCCACCGGAAGCACAGTTTTCCAGAATAATACCCGGTATCTCCTTTTTGACCTTACGGATAAACTCCAGGGAAGCCGCCATATTTTGGCGTAGTCCTTCCCCAAGACTTTCCGCCCCGTCACATCCGATACCAATCGTATCATTATAATCCATCTTCATATACTCAAAACCGTACTTTTTTAAAGTTCCGATTACTTTTTCTGTCAGGTATTTTTGTACCCATGGCTGCCGCATATCCCAGAAACGCCGCATCGTCGTCGTGAGGACAGCCCCGTCCCGCTTCAGCAAATGTTCCGTTTTCTGATAAGCATCCGCCTCACACCCTACATTGTCGATTTCAAACCATATTCCCGGCTTCATACCGCTTTCTTTAATCAAATCCACTGTTTTTTGTAACCCTTCCGGAAATAATTTTTCGGAAACTTTATAATCCCCCATCGCCACATCCCACGGCACACCTTCCTGTTTATACCATCCGCAGTCAATTACAAAATAAGAGAATCCTCTTCCTTTGATCGTATCAACAATCTTACTGATATTTTCATGAGACGGGCACCCCCATGTAGTACAATACTCATTATAGATAATCGGCAGCGTCTGCTCACTCTCCGGGCCTGCGTTCACATCGTTTTCCAGTGCGCCGGTCAGTCTCTGAAAGATCGGCTCTATGCTCTCATTATGGCACACAGATAAGATTGCCCAGGGAGTGGAAAAACTTTCTCCCGGCCCGACATCTTTCATCCAATGTCCAAACTCCCGGTCTGCCAGTCCGCCGGAGATCTGTATATTATCCCCGCGCCTGTATATTTCCATCTGCCATGAAGCATTGTGCGCAATCTGCGCTCCCCAGAAAATATGATTTTTACAGTCTTCTACTATAAGGCATGGAAAATAACGGTTCACAGGCATCGAACCCGCCTGACCATATCGTTCTGACCGCACCGCATGACCCGCCCATGACGGCTCCAGCTGCAATTGCTCCAGAGTCTTTGTTTCCAGCCTGCCCTCCATACTCCAAACGCTGCGCAGTCTGTGCACTTTTATTGTATCATGTCCATCTCCCTCCATATACGGCGATATTTTGCCAAGCGAAAAACTTGATAAAAGTTCCAGTTTTGCGTTCTCTTTTCCGTCGTTAAAAAATGTGCACCGGCTCCGGACAGCTTTTTCCCCTTCCGTATAGGACAATTGATGCATAATTTTATAGTTCCGCTTATCCTGCAGTACAGTGCGGATATCTGTCCGCCCTTCCTTTATGGACATATCCTGGCTTACATAACAAAACCCCTCTGCAGTTTTACTCTGGCGCATTGTAGCGCCTCCTGCATAACCGCCTGGATAAACATCGCCGGCTATTTTTATCTGCGCCAAAGTGTCCGCATATGGTTTTTCCCGATTCTGCTCTCTGTATTCCATCCCCGTCGGCAATAGTACCAGCTCCGGATTTTTGGTGTTATCATCCAGCACATAAATGGCCTGTATGTCGCCAAGTATGTAAGTATTTATTATCTCTGACATATCTCTTCTATCCTTTCACCGCGCCTACCGTCATACCTTTAATAAAATACTTTTGCAGACACATAAATAATATGGCAATGGGCAGCACTGAAATAACAATAGCCGCCATAGCTGTAGTATAGTCGCTTGTCTGTGCGGAAAACAATGACTGTATCGCTACTGTGAGCGTCTTCAAATTCTTTTTGCTCACATACAGACTGGCCAGCAGATAATCGTTCCATATTTGAAATGCCTGCATAATAACCAGCGTTGCCATTGCCGGTTTCAACAGCGGCATAACTACGGTAAAGTAAGTCCGCAGCACAGAACAACCGTCGATTCTTGCCGCTTCCTCTAATTCTATCGGCACAGTCGACATAAAACTTGTCATCAAAAACACCCCGAATGAAATTCCCGTTGCCACATACATAAAAATAATACCATATCTTGTATTCGTCAGATTCAGTTTATAGCCGATAATATAAATCGGCAGGAACAATGCCTGATAGGGAATCAGGATACCCACAATAAAATACACATAGCAGAATTTGAAAAACTTTGCCCTGCACCTGGCAATCGCCCATGCCGTCGTCCCGCACAAAAGCGCCAGGATCACAACGCTGATCGTTGTGTATAACAATGTATTGGTAAAAGTGGTGGCCAGATTCAGCTTTTCAAAAGCCTTTCTGTAATTATCAAGCTGAAGGGACGCCGGCAGAGAGAGCGGGCTGGTCAGATATAGCTCCTTTTTCGTTTTAAAAGAATAATTAATAATTATTAAAATCGGCGCAATATACAACACTGCCATTACAGACATAATGATCTGTACAATGAATGTCGATTTTGTGTAAGGCTGAGAGGAAGTTTCTTCCTTTTGTTTTTTCTTGCCAAAAGCCATCATTATTGTTGCACCTCCTTACTTTTTAATCCCTTTACCTGGATAAGCGCTACGAGAAGTAGTACAACGACAAGAGAAACCGACATCGCCGAACCATAACCATACTGCCTTCCATTAATCGCTGTAGCATATGTCTGATAAATGACCGAAGTGGACGCTCTGCCCGGCCCTCCTTTCGTGGACGATACGAGTAAATCATACACTTTCAGGGAACCTGTGGTAATCCCTACAACACATATCGTAATGGCTGGCGCCAGCATCGGTATCGTCACATTGATAAAACGCGACCATGCGCCTGCGCCATCCACTTTGGCTGCCTCATGGAGTTCTGACGGAATAGACTGAAGCCCCGCCAGATAAATCAGCATCCAATATCCTACCCACTGCCAATTATTGGCAATCAGCAGTCCGCTTAACACCGTCTTCCCATCCCCAAACAGTAAAAAGTTGAAACTTGTTCCCAACAGATCATTCAGCGCCGGCAATACATTGGAAAACATTTTCAGCCATACAAAACCTACGATAAGCGCACTGATCAAACAAGGAACGAAAAATGCCGTCCGGTATATTTTTTGTGCCTTAATGCCGCTGTCCAGCGCTACTGCAAAGGTAAGCGCCAGTACATTCTGAATGATCGTATTGCCGATCGTAAATTTGATTGTAAACCACCATGCCGCCCTAAAATCAGAATCTTTTATCAGATCAATGTAATTCTTAAGTCCGACAAACGGCTTTTCCGCCGTCATGCCGTCCCAGCTTGTAAAAGAATAGCGAAACGCCAGCAACAGCGGAATAATTAAACCTATCGTAAATATAATCAAGCCCGGCAGTACCAGGAGCAGATATTGCTTTTCCATGCTTTTTTCCATGGTGTTTCTATTCTTACTTTTCATATTGCCTCCTGTAATATTTAAAAAAAGAGCCGCTGCGACTTTGCAGCAGCTCTTCCCACTATTTCATTATTCCCCTGTTTAATTTGCACTGCTTGCATCAACTCTTGCGTCAGATGCCGCTAATGCGTCTTCAAAAGTCGCATCTCCCTGAAGCCATGCCACAATATCCTTCGCGTTTTCTTCCTGGAAACCGCCCCATACCAACTGATTGTTTCCTAATGTTACATCCACGATCATTCCGTCTGCCGCATACTTATCAATATCTGTCTGGCTGGGATTTGCAAAAGTAGGACTTACATCCTTTAACATTGAAGCCGTTTTCGTATAATCATAAATTTCCACTGCCAAATCCTTATTACCGGTGAGCACATCCAGCACACAGTTGATCGCATCCTGATGCTCGCTTGCCGAGCTTGTCATAACCGTGATATTCGGTTCAAAGATCAGCTTGGAATCGCCGCTCTGGTTCGGGAACGGGAAAATGCCAAAATCAAAACTTTCGTCAATGTCAAGGAAGTTTTGAATTGACCAGGAACCGGAAACCTTCATCGCTGCCTCTCCCATTACCATCTTTGCATCGCAGTCTGTCTGCTCTGTGGAAAATGTCTCAGGATAAGTATTATCAAAAATCAGTTTATTGTACTGATATGCTGTCTGTACCATTGGGTCGTCTGAGAAAGATACCTCCCCCGCACGGAATTTGTCACCCCACTGTGCGTCGTTATTGAATACATCGTTCATCATAAACTGCATTGTCACATTACCGATAGACCATGTATCTACCATATGACTCGCAAACGGCGTAATTCCCTTGGCATTGCAGTCATCGATGATAGCCTGTAATTCTTCCTGTGTTTTAGGCACTTCCCAGCCATTTTCCGCAAACATTGCTTTATTGTAGTAAACACCCTGATATAGTGCATTGTATACAAGACCATATGTCTTCCCGTCAATGGTTACGTTCGTTTTTGCCGCATCCAGCCCTCTGTCAAGATATGTGCTGTCGATTTCTCCAAGAATGCCCTGCGGTGCATAAGTTGCTACGTCCTGTGCCTTACCGATCATAATATCCGGAAGCCCGGACTGCATATATTGCTGCATTTTAGGCTGGAAATCATTTCCCCAGTCTACGCATTCCCATTCAAGTGTGATATTGGGATACTGCTCTGCCAAAGCTTCATCGATCATATCCTCAATACCTGCGTCCGTTGTGGACTGTCCTGCCAACACGGTCAGCGTAACCTTCTCGTCTGTGTTTGCCGTTTCCGAACCTGCGCTTTCCTCTCCCGCATTCTCCGCTTCCTGGTTTGCCGCAGGCTGTGTGGGGCTTTCCGCCGCAGGCTGTCCGTCGCCGCCACATCCCACAAGCACGGTCGCTACCATGGCAGCGCTCAAAATCATACTGATCCATTTTTTCTTCATAATCCTTCTCCCTTCATTTTTTTATATGGATATTTTGAAAATAATAATTCTAGGATCAGTGTACTCTTTTTTCTTCACGCTCAACTAGGACATATTTGAAAAAAACAGTTGCACTTTCTTGTGGAAAATGCAACTGTTTTACTTCTGTTCTCAACTGCTGTCCCTGTTTTGATCCGCATAACGAAGCACATCTTCCAGACTCTGCTCTCCGCTCAGCCATTTGTTGGTTTCCTCAGCCACAAGATTTTGAAAGCTCCACACCAACTGCCCGTTTCCCCGGGCCGCATCCGTTATCCTCCCCTCTTCTTCAAATCGTTCCACGTCCTGCTGTATACTGCTCCGGTAATTGATCTGCATCCCTTCCACTACCGGATAGGTCTGGGTAAATCCAAGGATCTCCTGCATTAATTTCTCGTTTTTCAAAAGCTCTCTCAATATTTCCTCCACCTGCTCTTTATGCGAAGACCCTTTTCCTATCATAAAAGTCATATTTGTCTCTTTAATCAAATTAGAATCGCCTGTCAAATTGGGATAGGGAAAAATCCCATAGCCTCCGCCTTCCTCCGCATACTGTTCGAATGCCTGCAGTGACCACGAGCCTGTCAGGTACATGGCGGCCCCGCCTTCCGCAAATCTTTTATCACATTCATATTGATCTATCATCATCGCATCCGCAAACGAATGGGACAGCACATATTCGTTTTGTTGAAAGCATTTCTGTATGACCGGATTTTTTGCGAATCCAACCTTTTCCTCTCGAAACTGCCCGCCCCAATCCTCTTCTTTTTGAAATACATCCCCAATCAGAAACTGCATTGTTGTATTTCCTACATTCCATGTTTCCTGAAAGTGAGACGCAAACGGAATGATGTTTTCACTTTCCAGTTTGTCCACGATTTCGTTCAGTTCCTGACGGGTTTTCGGTACGCATAATCCGTATTGTTCAAATATTTTTTTATTATATAAGACACCCTGATACCATGCATTATAAGGCAGCCCATACATTGTCCCATCAATGGATACACTCTTTCTCACATCCTCATCGATCCGCTCCATACCCTCTATGTAAATTGGTTCAATAACTCCATTTCTGCCATAGGGAACTGCATCCTGCGCTTTGCCAATAATCAAATCCGGTATATCTCCCGCCGCTGCTTTTCCCTGCATTTGTGAGTTAAAACTATCTCCCCAGTCAACACATTCCCACTCCAGTTTGAGATTCGGATACTTTTCGGCGGCCATTTCATTGATCATATCTTCGATTCCCGCGTCGCTGGTAGATTGTCCTGCCAATACGCTGATCACAATTTCGGAGTCAACCTTACTTACAAGCGCCTGTCCATTCTCCACTGTTCCCGGGTGCGTGCACCCCGTTGCACACACTGCCACACAAACTCCCGCTGTTGCGACAGTAAAAATATTTTTTTTCATGAACTCTTTTTGCTCCTTCATACGCATTCAGCCCGAAAATCCCTAGGGCTCTTTCCTGTTATTTTTTTAAATACTCTGCTGAAATAAGTGTAATCGTCATAACCGGTCAGAAATGCAATCTCGGTTAAATTGATATTTTTGTCTGTCATATACACCCTGGCTTTTTCAACTCTCTTTTCTGCAATATACATCATCAGATTCTTTCCTGTTTCCTGCTTAAACATTCTCGAAAAATAAGAACTCTCTACGCAATATCTTTCAGAGAGTGAAACAAGCGTAAGCTCTTCAAAATAATTTTTGTCAATATATTCGGCGGCCTGTTTTACAATTTCCTTTGTGCTCCCGCCAATATCGCTTTTTAACTCTGCAATCGCATTGTCCACCATTTCCATTTCTACTTCACACAGCAAATGGCTGTCCAGCCTTTCCACAATCTTGTCGGCCAATTCAACCAGACTGTCCATTTCCTGGACCAACTCTGAGTCACCCTTTTGCAAAATATAATCCAGCAAGAGATTACTGATACGTTTCACGGTCTGCTTTACTTCGAGATACTCCCACTTTTCAGCTGCGCAATGAGACAATCCGATTCCTTCCAGGATCAGTTCTTTCAGTGTCCTGCTGTTTCCACATTTTAACATTGCTCTTATCTGCATTTCCATTTCCTGGCTGATACGGTTTTTTACCTTTCTTCGAAGACTTTTTTCATTCTGCCTGCAAAACATAACCATACTTTCTCTGTTAAAAGGCCTTGTCATCAGTACCGATACGCTTTGCACATAGCCGTTATGAATGCTCTCCATCGAATAACTATGTTCGCTAACAGCAATGGTCACAGGACTTTTGCCTTCTTTGGAGAAATTATCCAGTATACGCATTGACATCTTTTTCTGCTCCGAAAAATCAAGATCGGTAACAATAATAAACTCATTTGATCTGAATACATAATTAAAAATCAATAAGTTTTTAACTTCTGTTATTTGCCTGATGCGCTTTTTAATATGATAAGATAACAGATTCATATCATAGTGATAATCTTCCATATAATTCTGAAACTCATGTATTTTTACAAGCATGACACTGCATCCTGCCATATCCTGCTCATTTTCCAGTACAACCGCAGGCATAAAAGGAATCTGCTCTTTTTCCACAAGAAAGCTCAATTCCCTGTCCTGCATCAGGGAAGCGGCTTTCAGAGTCTGTATCCTGTCTTCCTCCCTTTTCGCAATAATCTCCAAAGCCTGGGAAACAGCATGAATCATATCAATCTTGCTTACAGGCTTCAGCAGATAATTAATGGAACCTGCCAGTAAAGTCTCTTTTACATAATTAAAATCATCATAGCCGCTTATAACAAACACAACGATTTCCGGATACTTTTCTCTCACTTCTTTTACCAGATCCACTCCATTTACAAAAGGCATATTAATATCGGTAATCAAAATATCCGGTGTTTCTTCTCTTATCCGCAGTAGCACTTCTTCTCCATTTTCTGCAGGTTTCATAAAAATAATATGATACTCATCCCAGTTAATCATGCTTCTGATTTTTTCTCTTGTCCAATACTCATCGTCGGCAATCAACAGTTTATAGTTCACTTTCTCCACATCTCTACCTCATCCACTTTCATCGCCGGTACCCGTAGGATCACACATGTACCCTTTTCCGGTTTACTTTCTACATGAATCCCATAAGCCTCCCCATACAACATTTTCATCCGTGCATTGATATTATAGATACCGATGGAGTTTCCTGCCTCAACAATATCTTTGTCATTCTCTTCTAATTTCTTATTAATTTCCGTACTGTCCATTCCTACTCCATTATCTTTCACTAAAATCTCAAGGATGCCTTCTTTTTTTTCTGCAGCGATTTCAATCCTTTTTTCTCCGTGTTTATTTCTCAGTCCATGGTTAAGAGCGTTTTCTACGAGAGGCTGCAGGGATATCCGCGGAACAGAGTCCTGCAACACGTCTTCTGCAATATGGAAATTGTAATTTACCTCTTCCCGCATACGCACATTCATTACAAATATATAATTCTTTAAATGATTGATTTCTTTCGCCACAGTAGAACAGGAATTTTTCATATCCAAGCTATACCTGAAAATACCCGACAGCGACTGGCATAGACTGCTTACAATTTCACAATTTTGAATACTGGAAATACTACTCATAGTATCCAGTGTATTATAAAGAAAATGAGGGTTAATCTGCGCCTGAAGCGCTTTATATTCCGCTTTGTTCAGCAAAAGCTGATTCTCATATTCCTTGCCGATCAGTCTTTGTATCTCATCCAGCATTTCATTAAACTCTCTTCCAAGTTGTCCAATCTCATCATCTTCCAGATAAGCAACGCGCAGATTGGTATTACCGGAACGAATCTTTGTCACAGTTTCTGTAAGCTGCTCCAATGGGGTCGTTAAACTCTTTGTAATATACAAGATCGCAACCGTAATGATAACAATCATCAGGATAGCCGTCAGAAGAAGATTGCGCGTAAGCATTGCCTGATTTTGCCGCAACATTTCCTGTGGCATAATCGAGTAGGCATCCAAATTATATTTTTTCTGAGATACTTGGAAAAGTACTTTATTCCTTTCAGAAATATTTTCTATTTCCTCAAGTTTGCCTCTTCGAATGCAATCATCAATCTTCTCATAATAGGAAGCGCTGCCCTTTTCCGGATTTCCAATAGCATATATCTGCCTGTCTCCCATCGGCTGCAGCCATATATATGCCTGTTCATTAATGACATATTTTTCCATAATCTTCTGCAATACGCCGCTGTCCACATCGCAGACCACATAACCGACGATGTCGCCTAAATTGGTATTATTATATATTTTGATTTAAATCTGACGATATTTTTTTCACGATACGGGTTATAGTAACTGGAAATCAGCATATTAACAGCCGGGGAATCGACATATTCCCTGACTTTTTCTCCATTATACATGTCCTCATCCTCATAGATATCTTTCGGATAATTATGCTTCGGCGTTACCGCCCTTCTGTACGTACTGATGATTTCGTGATCTGCGTTGTAGACGTAGACAGCCACTACGCCGTCAGAAGTAGAGAAATTTTCAGTAGCCAGCGTATAGGCACGTCGGTAATGTTCTTCACGCAGTTCACTGCTTTCCATATTCCTGCCAAGATCGTGTATAAATTCCTTGTCATTATAAATTTCAATCAAACTGCTTTCTATATTTTTAAAAAAAGTGTACAATTCATTCTGCATATTCTCCAACGTATGAAAGCTTTCGTTTTCCGATTGTTCATAAATTAAAGAAGCTGATGCCCTCTGATACAAAAACGTCTGTATCATTAAGGCTGTCAGTGTGCTGCACAAACACGCAAGCAATATTTTTTCCCGCATTCTCAATTTCATAACGCTACGCTCCTCTATATAAATCCGGCCGTATCTCATGTCACGCAGATATAGAAAAAGGCATTCTTCTGAGAAAGCCTCAAAAGAATACCTGTATTTTTTCTTATAGCCGTGCATTCTGCTTCGGGCCTGCCCTCTACACGTTACCTTTACAGTTAACTCCGTCCAGGCGCCCTCACGGCACACGAATGGTTCCGCTTAGTGCTGCTTTGTTCCCAACCTGACACGGTTCACGGATATCCGTTGCGTAAGACCCAAACTTCAATGCCACTTATAAAGGGCAGCTGTACAGTACAAAGCTCTCAGCCAGAATATCACCCCTGCTATAGCGGATTGCAGGTACAGGGTACCGCTGCCACCCCGGCTGCACGGCTTATTCAGTATACCTGTTTTTCTCCATAAAGTCAACGGTCTGCTTCTCATGCGTTTCCTGTATTTCCTGCGTTTGTTGTATTTCCTGCTTTTCTTTTTTATTCCGCTCCCGCAGCTTTTTAAAAAAATCTGTCAGCACGCTGCTGCAAATCTCTTCCAGTACGCCTTCGGTAATCTCTGCCTGGTGGTTAAATAAAGGCTCCTGCAGAATATTCAAAACGGAACCGGCACATCCCGCCTTTGGATTCCGACAGCCCATAACGACACGCGGAATGCGGGCCTGCACGATAGCGCCAGCGCACATCTGGCACGGTTCCAGGGTGACATAAAGCGTACAATCTTCCAGACGCCAGTCTCTCATCGTCTTGCTTGCTTTCCGAATCGCTGTTATCTCCGCATGCGCTAACGTACTTTTATCCGTGTTTCTCCGATTATATCCCCTGCCAATTATTTTATTTTCGTACACAATCACACAGCCGATCGGCACTTCTCCCAAAGCCTCTGCCTTTTTAGCCTGTTTAAGCGCTTCCCGCATATATTTCTCATCTGTTGTCATCTTATCCTCCTGATCCATTTCACCACGCATGCAGACGCGCAGGAAATGTCTTACCGGTAAACTTCTTTCTCTCTGCCCGCAGTTTCTTTGCTTTGTTCCTGCTGTGATCTGCGATACGCCGACGGTGTACACTTCATAATTTTTCGAAATATTTTACTAAAATAGCTTGTACCGGAAAACCCACAGGCATATGCAATATCCGTCACCGGCTTGTTCGTATCACGCAGTTCATCGGCGGCCTTTCTAATCCGGTATTCCAACAGATAAGTAAACGGCGTGGTATTCAGATTCTGGCGAAAGCAACGCAGACATTCCCGCACACTGATACTGGCGGCGCCCGCCATCTCTTCCAGACCTATCTTCTCCCGATAATGACTGTGAATGTATAAAAGCATTTTCTTCACTCGTTCTTCACCCGGATTGGCCATAATTTTTTTAGCATGCAGAACAGGCGCCGCCTCCTGACAGAGCAGACACCAGACACTTGACAAGTCACTGCGCACTACAAATTCATAACCATAATCACTTCTGTCAGCCGCATCATAAGAATGCTGGAGCAGAGACAGTATCTGCCTTTGATTCGGTTCTGATAAATCAAGCTGCATTGCCTCCAGCTCTTTGCATTCTATAATGGGAGTGATATATTTTTGTTCAAATATACTTTTATGTGAACCATACAGAAGTTGTACGTCAAACAACTGGCATAAATAGATGACATCCGGCCCGGGAACCGGCTCCATATTATGCAGCATATTAGAATTGATAAAAGCTCCCTGTCCTGCCCGCACCAAAAAAGAGTGATTATTTGTATTCACATGCATAGCGCCCTGCAATACCCAGGCAAACTCCACATCCGGATGCCAGTGCCAAGGCACATATCCGCCCGGATAAATACTCATATTGCCATAGCACGCCGTATGGGGAAAAGCCTCTACAGGACGGAAGACTTCTTCTTCCATTGTTTCCTTCAACTTCACAGACGTTACAATCATATCGCCAACCCTCTCCTATAATTGGCCATATCGTTTCAAATTATGGCAATATATAGGCTTTATTTCGCATTCATTATCGTTATAATTATATCATAACAAAAAACACACAGCAACTAATAAAATAATAGTAACGTATAAGGAGGGAGCCGTATGAAGATTTACAACATCCACAATATTAAAGAGTTTTCCAGAAAACTGGCTGCCTGCGAGGGCAATGTAGAAATTATAGGAGAAAACGGACTGCACCTGCAGATTCACGGCAAAAACGGAACAGCAGACCTGATTCCATTTTCTTACATCTCAGGAGAGATCAGGCAGATGGAACTGATCTTTGAAAAAGATCAGGACCGTCAGCATATTTTCTCCTACCTGCTCAATCATAAAAGGACTTCTGCTTAAAACTTATGTTAGGGCCTGCCGCACTCGATGCGGCAGGCCCACTCCCTGTCCGACAATATCTGCCTGTTCCATTTTTCTCGTAAAAATGCTATGATATCATAGGAAACGATTTTAGTCGTTTCCTATAAGATATCCTGCACATTAACATTACCCCAAAAGGAGTCCTCATGCGATTTATTCAGGCAGAAAGCCCTTTACAGTTACAACAGATGAAAGCCTTATATGAACTGGCATTTCCTTCATGCGAACGCAAACCGTTTTCGCTCATTTGTGAGAAGCAGAAACAGGGAACTGTTGATATCCTGTACCTTGAACAGGACGATGCATTCTGCGGACTAGCCATCACAATGAAAGACCAGGATCTTGTACTCCTGGATTATTTTGCCATTGCGGAAAACCGGCGCAGCGCAGGTCTTGGCAGTACAGCTCTTTGCGGACTGTTTGACTATTATGCCGGCTATCGCTTTTTTCTGGAAATCGAAAGCACAAAAGAAGAATCCGTCAATAAGCCGCAGCGTCTGCGGCGCAAACAATTTTACCTCAAAAACCACATGACTGAACTGGGTATCGAAGCCAATGTTTTCGGTACCAATATGGAACTGCTGGTGTATGGGGCCCCTGTTACCCGGCAGGAGTATTACGCTGTCTACGAAAATATTTACGGACCGGAAAAGGCAAAACATATTCAAATTTCTACTTTTCTCATGTAATACCCGAAAGCGCCTGCCGCCACGGCAGGTTTTCCCGCTCTCTCTGCCGTTTTTTCCGCATTTCCTCTGACTGATTGTGCAAACCCTTCAAATCCAAACATAACGGCGACCCTTTTCTCTCTATCCAGATAAGACCCTGGCACCCCCATATAATACATATCATCATTTCCTGTCTTTCCCAATATAATATGATGATAATTGTAAAAACTGTGAAGCAGAAAACTGTTGCCTACTAGATTCTGGTATTCTTTTCTTAAAATAATAAAATCTTTTGGAGCAATGGAGATATAGTCTTCCCCATCCTGAAAAGGGTGGCAGACTGGATAGACACTGCAAAGCTGCTCCCATTTATCCTCATGCAGCGTTTCCTGGAAAACAAGTCCCTTCGTACCGTTACCCATCCTTTTCTCCCCTGTCTGTTCAGGTATCTGGGCTTTATGGAGAAATAATTCTGTCGATTCTCCGGCAGATTCCTCCCTATGCTCCTCTTTGTCTGTTTCCTTCTTACATTCTATCTCTTCCTCACGGTCTATAGGGGCGCCCTTCTCTGTCAACACGGTTTCCTCTGATACTGCCTCCCCTGCTGGCAGAATTTCCTTGGATAGTATCTGCTCTTCTGGTAACTCCTTTCGCCATATTTCCCGCACAGCAGGTTCTTCTTCCGCATACGCTCCTATCGCTTCCTCATAAGCATCCCTCTCTTCTGCAAAATCCGCCTCTTTTTGCTGCTCTTCAGGCATTTTTCCCCACTCCCAGGCAGTCTCACAATATTTATTTTCATCAAGCACAATGCGTAATCCTGTCACTTCAAAAACAGACAGTTTGTTTCCATCCATATCTGCGCCGTCAAAACACGCTTTGTAGCAGCCTGTCCCTTGAACCAGAGCAAATTTGCCCAGCCGTCTGTTCCCCTCTCCGGCTGCATAAACGTCACACACACAGTTTTCCCTTACGCCCAGTCCCTTGATCTGTATCTCCGCCGTTACTTCCCGGTCTTTTACTACGATCTTGCTATATCCGCAGCTTTTCTTTTTTTCTCCAAACTCATAATAATCAAAATAGGAAATAATCTTTTTAAAATAATACAACCCTGTCCCTCCAGTCTTAAGTCTTGGTACTTAAGACCATTATATTCGGGGACAGGGTTTTTCAGACCTGTAAAATGAATTTCTTTTTACTACATTACGGAACCATAGATTCCAGATATCTTAAATAGTTTGTGATCATTAAGGCAATATTAAATGTCAGCGCATCACCAAAATTTCTCATATCCAGACCGGTAGCTTTTTGTATCTTTTCAATTCTGTACACAAGTGTGTTTCTATGGACAAAAAGCTTTCTGGACGTTTCCGATATGTTCAGATTATTTTCAAAAAATTTCTGCACCGTGAATAAAATTTCTTCGTCGATTTCATCCGGTATCTTTTCGCTTCCGAAAACCTCTTCAATAAAAATTCTGCACAAATTTTCAGGAAGCTGATAGATCAGCCTGCCAATTCCCAGCGCATGATACGCGATGACATCCCTTTCCTCATAAAAAATCCTGCCTACCTCCAACGCCATCTTTGACTCTTTATAAGACTTTGAAACATCTTTTAGTTCATCGATGACTGTTCCATAAGATACCTTTACATTGACCATCGCTTCTGCATTGACCATATCGACAATCATATACGCTATATCTTTTAAGCTCTGATAATTCTCGCCTGAGGCAAGAGATTTGATTAATATAATATTTCTCTCTTCCACAGCAGTCAGATAGTCGCCATTGTAAGGGATAAAAAGACCCCTCAGCAATTCCATGATCCCTTCTTCATCACCGGATGCCGTTTCAATTAGAAATACCGCCCTTTTTCCTTCTGCCGGAATATGCAGCTTTTTTGCCCGGTTATAAATATCAATCAGCAGAAGATTATCCAGTATGAGATTCTGCAGAAAACTTTCTCTATCCAGCTTTTCTTTGTAGGCAGTCATAAGCTGCCGGAGCTGGCTTACCGCAATCTTACCAACCATATAAGCATCTTCGTTCCCTCTTGCCAAAACAAGATACACGATTTCCTCTTCTTCTGTAACCTTAAAGAGATAATATCCATTTATTACCTGACTGTCAGCTACAGATTCCGCAAACTCCAATACCAGCTCCATAGGAATTTCTATTTCTTCCATCGTGGATGCAGCTACGGTTCCTTGTATATCCATCACGCATAAATCAATTTTTGTAATGCTTCTTAAATCCTCAATGCTTACTTGAATGGTCTGGTTCGATAGCATACTTCTCCTTAATTTGTAACTACCTGCTCTGTCTCTTTGTCAAATACATGCATCTTATCCACGTCAAGCGCAAATCTCACTTTACTTCCGCTTCTTGCCGACGTACTGGAGTCTACCCTTGCTGTAATAGGGAATTCACCCAGATCAAAATACAGATAAACTTCTGCGCCAAGCAGCTCATAAACATTAATCGTTGCTTCAAACTGATTCTTATATTTACCTTCTACCTCAGCGGCATCATAAACATCTTCCGGACGGATACCCAATACAACCGTTTTGCCATTGTAACCGCCGGCAATCACTTTCTTTGCCTTTTCGGCAGGAAGTTCAATCTTCAAACCGGAAGTCTTAGCGAACGCTTTATCTCCGTTCACTTCAATTTCAGCGTCGATAAAGTTCATTTGCGGAGAACCCATGAATCCTGCAACAAACAGATTCTGCGGTTTATCATATAAATTCTGCGGACTGTCTACCTGTTGAACGATACCGTCTTTCATAACAACAATTCTCGTTCCAAGTGTCATAGCTTCTGTCTGATCATGTGTTACGTAAATAATAGTAGCGCCCAGTCTCTGATGCAGTTTTGCAATCTCTGTACGCATCTGTACACGAAGTTTCGCATCCAGGTTGGACAACGGTTCGTCCATCAGGAACACCTTCGGATTACGCACGATTGCACGCCCCATAGCAACACGCTGTCTCTGTCCGCCGGAAAGCGCTTTGGGCTTACGATCCAGAAGTTTCTCCAAATCAAGGATTCTTGCCGCCTCTTTTACCATCTCATCGATTTTTTCTTTCGGCACTTTACGAAGCTTTAAGCCAAATGCCATATTATCATATACTGTCATATGCGGATACAATGCGTAGTTCTGGAATACCATCGCAATATCTCTGTCTTTTGGTTCCACATCGTTAACCAGCTTGCCGTCAATTCTCAGTTCGCCGGAGGAAATATCCTCAAGTCCTGCAACCATTCGAAGTGTTGTAGATTTCCCGCATCCGGAAGGTCCTACAAAAATAATAAATTCTTTATCTGCAATTTCCAGGTTAAAGTCCTTCACTGCTTCAAAACCGTTGGGATATTTTTTACAAATATTTTTTAATGATAAACTTGCCACTTTTTTGTCCTCCTGTCATTGATATATTAAGAATCTACTTCAATTATGCTTTATAGTATAAAGGCAGTCTCTTCTTTTTACCATGCCATGATTCCACAAAGTTTTAAATGATTTCTATACAGATTGACCAATTTCCTCCTCTTTTGGCTCCAGTTTCTTAAATATGCCCGAGAAAAGGTAGGAAGACAGATATACCGGCAGTGAAATTCCTACCAGAAAAATAAGTGGTATCATCCTGATCCAAAATAAAACATACGCCGTTACAAAAAAAATATAGAGCACCAGAATACAAAATGTCTTGGGAAAGTGTGATATGCCAACCAGGCACGCATTTTTAACCGTATTCTTAATGCTGTTTTCAAATTTGGACAATAATGGAAACCAGTATATACTGCTGCACAAAAAGAAAAAGAAGACCGCACACACTACAATGCGCATCACAAATGCCGCACTGCTGCCCAGCATGGAAATATAGTAAAAATCCGCTCCCGCTACGCCGAACAACAAAAGCATCAATATCCAAAGTACCGTTGCCTGCGCAAAATTTTCTTTAAATGATTTAAAATAGCTTTTTGTCAGATAGCCTTCTTCATTTCTAACCATTTTTATGGATACATAGTACAGGGCCGTCAATGCCGCTCCGATTGTTATAACCGGAATGCAGCAGAGAATTGTCAATATATTCAGCCACACAAGATCACCAACTCTGCCAAGAAACGCCATAACCGGATTATCCTGATCAAATAAATGGCTCATGCCTCTTCCCCCAAATCACTGTTTACCAAAAGCTTGTATCTGTTATTGATACGGACATGAATTTCCAGATAAGCCAGAGTCTCTGAATGAACCTTTTTGTCTATGATATCATATGTATGAATCACACTCTGCACAGCCTTGCTGTCAAGGCGTTCCCGCTGCACTTGTTTTAAAAGCACGCCTATAATCTGCTCTTTTGTCAGTCCCTGTTTGTCTTTTTTCATATTCATCAAAGATACAACGCAGTCCGCCACCTGCAAAATGCGCTGCAGCTGCGTCATTTGCGCCTCCCGCAGCCCTGCCGGATAACCGTTTCCATCTAACAGCTCATGATGTGCCGCAATGATATCCACCACTTCTTTGGCCACAAAATATTTTTTCAGCAGCTCCGTCCCTGTTTCCACATGCCCTTTTAATGCCTCTTTTTCTTCCGTAGTCAGAGTCCTTCCGCCTTTTAAAATCTTTTTATTAATACTCAGCATCCCAATATCATGAAGCATTGCGGCATAATCCAGCATTTCTTTTTCACGTATTGTCAATTCCATATCTTCCGCAATTTCATTTACAACGCAGCAGCATATAATCGCCTCTACTGTACGCATTTTCCCCATGAAACTAAAACAATGCATAATAAATTTTACAAAATGTTCTTTTTCTTCATTGGTAAAAAGAACGTAATTCATAAATTCCCGTAATTCCTGCTCATATTCGCCTGACATTAACTTTTCGAGAATATGCTCCTGACGGATACATCTGGTTAACAATACTACCCCCTCAGGATAGTACTTTTCGCCTGCCTGAGCCTCAAAAATACTGCAGTCCATTTTTATCCCGTCTTTTCGGTACTGCTTATCCACATCTTCCAAAAGGCTCAGATACATTGCAATCCTTTCATGTTCAAAATTCATTCTGCTGATTTTCGAATAAGGTAGGTGATGGTACATAATAATATTAGAACGATCTCCAAAAGGGGAAACATTCTTCAGAAATAGCGCCCCATATACCGCATGCGGATTACTTGCTTCCTCCTCTTCGTAGAGAAATTCTTCCAGCTGCTGCTCTGTCTTATAAACCCCAATATCATGAATCATTGCCAGAAATACAAATTCGGCAGCCTCATACTCATCATAAACCCCTTTACTCTGCAGAAGTTTCATCAGCATATATGCAATGCGCATACCATGCTCTACAGGCTCCTTACCCATGAGACTTAATGCATCGCATACGAGATAGCATATATCCGTGCTGCTAATATAATCCATTGCACGCATTGTTTTCCTCCTTCTATTCTTTTCACCAGTTACCTATAATACAAATTCCATCGGCGTATAACGGATTCCGTCCTGCTGCATTTCCAACCCCGTGTCCTGAAAGCCCAGTTTATGGTAAAATCCAATGCCATAGGGAGCGGCATTGACTGTCACCCTGGACACGCCCACCTCCGTCAGCAGATAATTGCATAAATACCGCATCAAAGATCTCCCTACTCCTCTTCTGTGATATCTTTCATCCACAAACAAAAGGGAAACATGTCCGCTGCCACGGGCCGTAATCATGCCTATCATACGGTTCTCTTCCATGGCAACGATCAGTTCATAACTTCCCGCAAGAAACATGCGGTATAACGTTGAATCGGTAATAAAATCCCGAAAGCTGTCCACACCCTCCTGCGTATAATCTGCCGCCTCGTATCTTAAAAAAGTCTTCCATGCCAGAGCCATCGCATCCTGCCATTCTCCCCGATATGCGGGCCTGATTTCCCATGGAGAATTCCTTTTTTCCATTATCTCATCTCCAACTGCTCTTTTTTATCATCATATCGGATTTCCGTGTAAAATACAAGTGTCAGCCTCGTTCCGGCAAAACTTCGTTTACAAGTGGTTTCCCTGTTTCCAGCGCATAGGCGTTTTCTAATGTTACCTGTGTAATAGACTGGGTAGCTTCCTTCGTAAAGAATCCCATATGGGATGTAATAATGACATTGGGAAATGCCGTCAGCCTTACCAGATTCTCATCCTGCATAATTTCATTGGAACGATCTTCATAAAACACGCCTTCCTCTTCTTCGTATACATCCAGTCCGACTCCTGCAAATTTTTTCTCCAGCAGTCCGTCTATCAGCGCCTCTGTGTCAATCAAAGCTCCTCTGGATGTATTTACGAGGTAAACGCCTTTTTTCATGAGAGAAATCGTCTTTTCGTTCACCAGATGTTTTGTGTCATCCGTCAGCGGGCAGTGCAGACTGATTACATCCGAACGTTTTACCAATTCTTCCAGAGACACATAATTCACGTCGAGAGAAGGGTTGGGATAAGGATCAAACGCCAGAATTTCCATCTGGAATCCCTTCAAGATACGTATCATTGCCTGTCCGATCTTTCCGGTTCCCACAACTCCCGCTGTTTTCCTGTACAGGTCAGTCCCCATAAAACCGTTAATATTCATGTTAAAGTCTCTCGTTCGCGTATAAGCCTTATGCGTATAGCGATTGACCGTCAGTAGCAGCGCCATCGCAAATTCTGCCACCGCTTCCGGGGAATAACTCGGAACTCTCAGCACATGGATTCTGCCTTCCGCTGCTTTCAAATCCACATTATTAAACCCGGCGCAACGGAGCAGAATTCCCTTAATCCGCATTTCATGCAGGCGGTCTATCATAGCGGCATTTACATAATCGTTTACAAATATACAGATCGCATCATACCCTTTTGCCAGCGACACCGTTTCCTCATCACATCGCATCTCAACAAAATGAATTTCAAAACCATAGTCTTTGGCCATCGGTTCAAACCAATACCTGTCATACGGCTTCGTACTGTAAAACATAATCTTCATAAATATACCTCTTTTCTTTTTTTCTTTCTTCATTTTCTATGCGGAAACTATTTTGTCCTTTTCTATAGTATACTGTAATCTCAGAAAATCATGTAATAACAGTTCATTTCCAGCTTTCCTGTCTCATGCTTCAGCAAATTTCCGCACCGGCAGGCATATCCTTTTCCGGCGAAACAAGCGCCAGATTCCCGTCCGCGTCTTCCGCACACAAAAGCATACCTTCCGATACAACGCCCGCAAGAGTGGCGGGTTTCAGATTCACCAGCACCATTACCTTTTTACCTACCATTTCTTCAGCAGTGTAATGCTGCTTAATGCCTGAGACAATTTGTTTTACCTGACTTCCGATTCTTACCTGCGAACAGAGCAGCTTTTTAGATTTTTTCACTTCCTCACAGGCGATGATTTCCCCTACCTGAAACTGCAGTTTTGCAAAATCATCATATGAAATCTCCGGTTTTGCTTCCAAATCAATTCCCGCCTCCTGTGACGCCTCCTTTTCCTGGGCGGCGGCTTTTCTTTCCGCAAACATCGCGTCCGCTTTTTCCACCACTTCTTTAACATTTAATCTCGCAAAGAGAATTTCCGGTTTCTCCGTTACGTGATTGCCGGACGGATACTGCCCAAATGTATGCAGACTGTCAAAGCTCCGCAGAGATGTTTGTAACTGGTCTGCAATCTTCACTGCAGTCCCCGGCATAAACGGCTCCAAAAGCGACGCACCGATGACAATCCCTTCCACCAGATTGTAAAGTACGGTCGACAGCCTGTCTCTTCGCGCCTCATCCTTGGCAAGCACCCACGGCTCTGTCTCATCAATATATTTATTACACCGTTTGAAAACATTGAAAATTTCCGTAATTGCATCCGCTACCCGCAAACTTTCCATTTTGGCGCTGACCCGGTCCACTGCGCCTGTCACTATAGCCTTTAACTGTGCGTCCACATCCTCAACCACGTTCTGATCAGATACGATTCCGCCAAAGTACTGGTTGCTCATGGAAATGGTACGTTTTACCAGATTGCCAAGTATATTGGCCAGGTCGGAATTAAGTCGTTCTACCATCAGTTCCCATGAAATTACCCCGTCATTGTCAAACGGCATCTCATGAAGCACAAAATACCGCACTGCGTCCACGCCAAAAAAATCGGCCAGATCATCTGCATAGATCACATTTCCTTTTGATTTACTCATCTTGCCGTCGCCCTGCAGCAGCCACGGATGCCCGAATATCTGCCTGGGCAGCGGCTCACCCAACGCCATCAGGAAAATCGGCCAATAGATTGTATGAAAGCGAATAATATCTTTGCCGATTAAATGCAGATCGGCAGGCCAGTATTTCGCATACTGCTGCGAGCTGTTTCCGTCACAGTCATAACCGATGCCTGTGATATAATTTGTCAACGCATCCAGCCATACATAAACAACATGCTTGTCGTCAAAGTCGACCGGTATGCCCCATTTAAAAGAACTCCTGGACACGCACAGATCCTGCAGACCGGGAAGCAGGAAATTGTTCATCATCTCATTTTTACGGGATACCGGCTGAATAAATTCCGGATGTGCATTAATATGTTCAATTAAGCGGTCCGCATACTTACTCATTTTGAAAAAATATGCTTCCTCTTTTGCAGGTTTCACCTCTCTGCCACAGTCAGGGCATTTTCCGTCTACAAGCTGGGATTCGGTCCAAAACGACTCGCAGGGTGTGCAATAAAGCCCCTCGTAAGCTCCTTTATAAATATCCCCCTGGTCATATAGCCGTCTGAAAATTTTCTGTACCTGCTTTTCATGATCCGGATCCGTCGTTCGAATAAACTTGTCATAAGAAGTATCCATCAAGTCCCACAATCCTTTGATGGTTCCTGCCACATTGTCTACAAATTCTTTCGGTGTTACGCCCAACTCTTCCGCCTTTAATTCTATTTTCTGACCATGCTCATCCGTCCCTGTCTGAAAAAATACATCATACCCTTCTTTTCTTTTAAAACGGGCAATACTGTCCGCCAGTATCGCTTCATAACAGTTGCCGATATGCGGTTTCCCGGAAGTATAGGCAATCGCCGTTGTAATGTAATATTTCCCTTTGCTCATTTCTTTCTTCCTTTCCATGATAGTTTGGCACGAAAAACGTCCTTTACAGAAACAAGAAAAACGCCCTCTCATCCTTAAGGATGAGAAGACGCAAAATACGTGTTACCACTTCTCTTCATCTGTTTCTCGCAAAACAGACCTCTGCGGGTACTTTCATACCCTGCCGCTATAACAGGCGGCGCCTGTCGCAGCCTTGCAAAGCCACAAGCTCTGTTCGGTGCGCTGCTCAGAAGCCATCTTCCGCATCCCGCCATCCTTTCCCTCTCAGCATAGAAACTGTCTGATTTCCATAGGAAACTCTCTGTAAAATGCAAGGACACTTACTCTCTTCGTCAATGCGTTTCTAGTATTGGCTGATTTTTAGAGTAACATACTCAAAAAGTATTGTCAATGCAAAGCGCTCTATCCTTCTGCCAGCGCCCTCACATTCGCCGCAATGTCCCCCTTAAAAACCGCGCTGCCTGCTACAATCACATTGGCGCCCGCCTCTTTTACCACACAGACATTTTCCGCCGTAATGCCGCCGTCCACTTCCACAGCAGTGTCCAATCCATATCTCTCAAGCAGATCTCTCGTCTCACGGATCTTTTCTGTGGAGGACGGAATATATTTCTGACCGCCAAAGCCTGGTTCCACCGTCATAATTAATATCATATCCAGCTTTTGCACATATGGCTCCAATTCTGAAACCGGTGTGCCTGGCTTGATGGAAAGCCCTGCTTTACAACCAAGCGCATGTATCTTGTCTATCGTTTCCTCTACCCGGCCTTCTGCAGCCTCCAGATGAAACGTAAGCAAATCCGCTCCAATATCCGCAAATGTTTCTATATAACGGATTGGTTCCACAATCATCAGATGGACATCGAAAAACAAATCCGTATGTTTTCTGATCGATGCAATCACCGGCATGCCAAAAGAGATGGACGGAACAAACAGCCCGTCCATCACATCAATATGGAGATACTTTGCATCCGATTTTTCTATTTCTTTGATCTGTTTCCCTAAAACAGTAAAGTCCGCAGCCAGAATGGATGGTGAAATAATTGTCTCCATAACCCGCTCCTTATTTTACGAAACAAACGCTTTTACGCTTGCATAAACGCCTTTTCCGTCCAGTCCGTATTTTTCAAGCAGTCCGCCCGCTGTGCCGGATTCGCCAAACACATCGTTCATACCGATCTTCAGTACTTTTGTAGGAGCTTTTGCGCAGAGCGCGTCGCAGACTGCGCTTCCTAAACCGCCAATCACAGAATGCTCTTCCACTGTAACCACTTTGCCCGTCTTCTGTGCGGAAGCAAGAATCAGCTCTTCATCAAGCGGTTTAATCGTATGGATATTAATCACTTCCGCATCAATGCCATCTGCTGCCAGTTTTTCTGCAGCTTCCAGAGCGCCGGACACGCATGTACCTGTAGCAACAATCGTTACATCCCTGCCCTCTTTCAGGACAACGCCTTTTCCAATTTCAAATTTATAATCCGGCTTATCATTGATTACCGGTACTGCTGCACGCCCAAACCGCAGATATACAGGCCCGTCATAATTGATTGCCGCCTCTACTGCAGCTTTTGCCTCTACATCATCGGAAGGCACAATTACTGTCATACCCGGAATTGTCCGCATCAATGCGATATCCTCGTTGCACTGATGGGTGGCTCCATCTTCGCCTACCGTAATACCTGCGTGAGTAGCGCCAATCTTTACATTCAGATGCGGATAACCAATAGAATTTCTCACCTGCTCAAAGTTACGTCCTGCAGCAAACATTGCAAAAGAACTGATAAAAGGAATCTTGCCGCATGTTGCAAGTCCTGCTGCAATACCGGTCATATTGCACTCCGCAATACCGCAGTCGATATGACGATCCGGAAATGCTTTCTGAAATACTCCGGTTTTTGTCGCACCCGCCAGATCGGCATCCAGAACCACCAGATTCGGATATTTTGCCCCGCACTGCGCAAGCGCGTTTCCATAGCTCTCTCTTGTTGCGATTTTCTTTACATCAGCCATTAGTTTGCACCTCCCAGTTCTTTTCCGATTTTCTCAAGGTCTGCCATGGCGGTGGCATATTCTTCATCATTGGGCGCTTTTCCATGCCATCCAGCGTTATTTTCCATAAAGGATACGCCTTTTCCTTTTACCGTCTTCATAATAATAGCTGTCGGTTGTCCTTTTGTCTCCCGTGCTTCTTTCATTGCTGCTGCAATTTCATCCAGGTCATTGCCATTGATATTGATGGTATGGAAATTGAAGGCTTCAAACTTTTTGTCAATCGGATAAGGAGAACATACGTCTTCGATCTTACCGTCAATCTGAAGGCCGTTATTATCCACAATCACTACCAGATTGTCTAATTTTCTGTGTCCTGCAAACATGGCGGCCTCCCAGATCTGTCCTTCCTGGATCTCGCCGTCGCCGCAAAGACAATATACACGGTATTCTTTGCTGTCCATCTTTGCCGCTAAAGCCATACCCACTGCTGCAGACAAACCCTGCCCCAAAGAACCGCTGGACATATCAACGCCCGGCGTTTCCTGCATACATGGATGTCCCTGCAGATAAGAACCCAATTTACGCAATGTTTTCAAGTCCTCAACCGGAAAATATCCACGGTTCGCCAAAGTGGAATACAATCCGGGAGCAGTATGGCCCTTGGACAATACAAATCTGTCCCTGTCTTCCATCTTCGGATTTTTCGGGTCAACATTCATTTCTTCAAAATAAAGATACGTAAACATATCTGCCGCTGACAGGGAACCTCCCGGATGTCCCGCTTTTGCGCTATGTACTGCCGTTACGATACCTTTACGCACTTCATTAGCCGTTTTTGCTAATTCCAGTTTGTTCATAACCTTGTCCTCCATCAATTCTATAATTTGCTACTTTTTACTGTAGCATATTCTGCACCTTGCGTCTATAAAATGCGGAAGAACAGGGGCTTTATTTCTGCCCCTGCCTATTCTCCCTATTGCCCATAGTAAGCATTAGCGCCATGTTTTCTAAAGTAATGCTTATCCTGCAGTTCCTGCGGCGCAGGCTTATTCTGCGGATTGATCATTTCACAGCGCGCCGCCATCTTGGCCACTTCATCCAGCACTACCGCATTGTGTACAGCCTCATGAGCGTCTTTGCCCCAGGTAAACGGGCCGTGATTTTTGCATAATACTGCCGGCATAGCCATAATATCAATGTTATTTTCCCTGAAATGATTCACAATCAGCACGCCTGTGTTCTTTTCATAACCTGCGTCGATCTCTTCTTTGGTCAGATTCCTCACGCACGGTATCTCACCATACATGTAATCCGCATGCGTCGTTCCATAACAGGGAATGCCTCTCCCCGCCTGTGCCCAGCTTGTAGCCCAGGAAGAGTGGGTATGTACGATACCGCCGATTTCCGGAAATGCATTGTATAACTCCACATGCGTTGCAGTGTCCGAAGAAGGTTTATAATTTCCTTCCACCTTGTTTCCTTCCAGATCTACCACTACCATATCTTCCCATGTCAGTTTATCATACTCTACGCCGCTTGGCTTAATCACAAACAGACCCTTTTCCCTGTCGATGCCGCTGACATTCCCCCAGGTGAATGTAACCAGTCCGTATTTTGGAAGCATCATATTGGCTTCATACACTTGTTTTTTCAATTCATCTAACATGTTAAGGCTCCTCTTCTTTCTTTTTCCGCAATCCTATTTCAAAAAATCAATCGCCGCTCTCTCAATCGGCAGCCCCTTCGTATAACGTTCAATAAAGGTGTCAAATCCCTCCACATCCGCCGGATCCGGCTCTACACGGCTGCCTTTTTCCCCGGCAAACACCGCTCTGTTCAGGAATGCATCCAGTTCCTCGCCGGATTCTTTGTGTATCATATAGGAAGCCAGCAGTGCAATACCCCAGGCGCCGCCTTCTCCCGCTGTTTCCATCACGGAGACAGGCGTATTGATAGCAGCGGCAAGTATTTTCTGTCCTACGCCTTTTGTTTTAAATAATCCGCCATGACCTAATATCTCATCTACCTGAACGTCTTCTTCTTTAAACAGAATGTCCAGTCCGGTCTTTAATACGCCGAGAGAAGCAAACAGATTTACACGCATAAAGTTTGCAAGATTGAATTTCGCATTCGGCGTACGCACAAATAACGGTCTTCCTTCTTCCATTCCCACGATCGGTTCGCCCGAGAAATAATTGTATGCCAGCAGGCCGCCGCAGTCCGCATCGCCCTCCATCGCTTTGTTATAAAGCGTGCCAAAGAGCTGGCTCATATCTACCTTAATACCGAAACTCTCCGCAAATTCCTTAAAGATATTTACCCACGCATTCAGGTCGGACGTACAGTTGTTGCAGTGGGCCATTGCCACCAGATGTCCGTCCGGCGTCGTCACCAGGTCAATCTCTTCATGTACTTTCGACAGCTCCTTTTCCAGTACGATCATGCCGAATACGCTCGTTCCTGCAGATACATTACCGGTCCGCACCGCCACACTGTTTGTCGCCGCCATGCCGGTACCTGCGTCGCCTTCCGGCGGACAGAGAGGAACGCCTGCTTTTAGTTCTCCCGAAGGATCCAAGAATTTTGCTCCTTCCTCCGTCAGCTTTCCTGCATTCTCTCCCGCTGTCAGCACTTGGGGAAGGATTTCTCCCAGCTTCCACGTAAATCCACAGGAAGCGGTCGCCTCATCAAACTGCGCGATCATTTTTTCATTGAAACTGCCCGTGGCAATGTCAATCGGGAACATACCCGAAGCATCGCCTACGCCGAGTACCTTTTCCCCCGTTAGACGCCATTGGATATATCCTGCCAGCGTTGTAAAAAACGCTACATCTTTCACATGCTCTTCTTTATTTAAAATTGCCTGGTATAAATGCGCAATACTCCATCTCTGGGGAATGTTGTAATCGAAAAGCGCCGTCAGTTTTTTGGAAGCCTCCTCCGTGATCGTATTTCTCCATGTGCGGAACGGCACCAGCAGTTTATCTTCTTTGTCAAATGCCATATAGCCATGCATCATGGCGCTGAAACCGATCGCACCAAGAGACTGGATGCCCACACCGTACTGCGCTTTCACATCCGCTGCGAGACTGCGGTAGCAGTCCTGCAGTCCTGCATGAATCTTATCCAGACTGTATGTCCAGATGCCATCCACATATTCATTCTCCCAGTCATAGCTGCCGGATGCGATTGGCGCATTATCTTCTCCGATCAGCACTGCCTTGATACGGGTGGATCCAAACTCTATCCCAAGGACAGACTTTCCGTCCTCAATTAATTGTTTGATCGTATTTTTATCAACACTCATTTAGAAACCCTCCTGTTCTTTTTTAAAACCGAAATGCCACTTCATTCCATCTCAACTCATTTTTGAAGTCTCTGATATTGGTGTTTTTGTCAATGACAACACTTTCGATGCCCATTGCTGCCGCCCAGTCCACCATCTGTTCCACGGAGAGATCATAAGTAAATGCCGTATGATGTGCGCCGCCTGCCAGAATCCATGCTTCCGCTCCGGTATGAAGATCAGGCTGCGGTGTCCAGTAATTGATGCCTACCGGAAGCTTCGGGAGCGGTTTTTCCACTTTTTTGCAGTCAACCGCATTGATAATCAGACGGAATCTATGGCCTAAGTCAACCAGAGATGTTGCAATACCGCTTCCTTCCTTCGCCTGGAATACGATACGCGCCGGGTCTTCACGATCGCCCATGGAAAGCGGCTGGCACTTAATCGTGATCGGTCCTTCCGCAATCAAGGGACACACCTCCAGCATATGCGCCTGAATAATGCCTTCTTTACCCGGCACAAAATTGTAGGTATAGTCTTCCATAAAAGAACTTCCTTTGGCATTGGGTACGCCTGCCGTCATAATCTTAATCAGGCGATCCATTGCCGCTGTCTTCCAGTCTCCCTCTCCGCCAAAGCCATAGCCTTTTTCCATCAATCTCTGTACGGCCAGACCGGGAAGCTGTTTTAATCCCCCAAGCATCCCGAAATGTGTAACAAACGCCTGATAGTTTCTTTCCTCCAGGAATTTCTCCATGCCGATCTCAATCTGTGCCTGTACAGCCACATGTCTTCTGAACTCCGCTTCGTCTCTGCCTTCCAGTGCGATCTCATATTTGCTGTAATATTCGTCTGTCAGTGCATCCACATCTCCTGTCGGCACAGCGTCCACATATTCCACCAAGTCATTGACATTATAATGATCGATCTCCCAGCCAAACTTAATCTGCGCTTCTACTTTATCGCCTTCCGTCACGGCAACATTATTCATATTGTCACCAAAACGGCATACGCGGATATGGGAAGATTCCATTACGCCCACTGCTGTGCGCATCCAGCTTCCCAGTCTCTCCTGTACTTTTCCGTCTGCCCAGTGCCCTACGATTACCTTTCTCTCGATTCCCATACGGCTTACGATATGTCCATATTCCCTGTCACCATGGGCAGACTGATTTTCATTCATAAAATCCATGTCCATTGTGTCATAAGGAATCTCTTCATTAAACTGCGTATGCAGATGGCATAAAGGCTTTTTATATTCCTGCAGACCGATAATCCACATTTTTGCGGGTGAGAATGTATGCATCCACGTAATTACACCTGCACACACTTCATCATTGTTTGCTTCGTTAAATGTCTTTCTGATCGAGGCCTGGTCAATTAAGGTAGGCTTTAACACAACTTCATACGGTAATTTACCGCCTGCATTTAATGCTTCGACCATTTTAGCCGAATGCTCCGCCACATTCCTCAGACATTCGTCTCCATATAGATCCTGAGAACCTGTACAAAACCAAAACTTATACTCTTTTCCTGTCTTCATAACTGCCTCCTTTATTTTACTTTGCTATTGATTGACTGTCAGAAATCATAAGAAACGGTTTAAGAACTTGCCGCATACTACAATTCCCTGACAGAATCGCGTTCTTCCACATATAAATCAAATTCATAGTTTCCATCAAATCCTGAATTGTGTATCATCCTCAATAAATTACAGGCTGCTTTATGCCCCAACTCTTCCATTGGGTAAGGGATTGATGTCAATTTTACATCTCCCAGCACTGCCAGTTCAGAATCATCAATGCTCACAATTGATAAATCTTCCGGCACGCGGATATTTTCTTTTTTCAACACTTTCATCAAGCCAAAAGCAACTTCATCATTATAGGACACAAGCGCTGTACAACCTGAAAGTCTGTCTCTGATCTTTTCCGTTAGTTTGGAAAAATGTTTTATATCCTCTGTATCGACCCAGAAAATACGTGATTCCTTACATTCTATCCCCGCTTCCTTTAATGCCTCTAAAAACCCCGCATACCGCAGATGCCCCTGTCCATCGTCCAGCTTAAAAATGCCTGTAATCTTTTTATGTCCCTTTCTGATCAAAAAATCTGCCGCCAGCTTTCCCGCCAACCTGTCGTTCATGGAAATATGCGGCAGGGAAAGACCGGGATAATAGCTGTTGATAAAAAGCACAGGTATTTTTTTTGCCATCAGTTTTTCATAAAAGTGAATATTCGGATTGGGCAGCGCACTTTTTGTCGCTTCCACAATCAAACCTGCAACTTCATCCTTTTCCAGAATATCTTCCAGAATCGTCCTTTCCCGTTCAATCAGATTGTTTGTAAAGGCAATTTGTACGGAATATCCTTCTTTGAAAAATACATCCTCAATTGCCTGAATGGTTCTGGGGAAAATATAGCTGTCCAAATATGTCACTACTACGGCAACCCTTGTTCTGTCTGCCAATTCTGCCGGGGAATCGCCATTGATATAGGTTCCGCTTCCCCGTATCCGGTTCAATACATGATCCTGCTCCAATACTCCAATGGCATGACGTACAGTTTGCCTGCTGAGACCAAACATTGCGCTCAGTTCATTTTCAGAATACATTTTTTGTCCGGGGCACAGCTTTCCTGTTTCTATCTGTTCCCGTATCCATTCTACAAGTTCCAAATACTTGGGAATTTCTTTCGCCATTCTTTATTACCCATAAAGGCTGCTTATAGGGCAACATACCACACAAGCAGCCTTTATCCCCCTAATAAGTGTTCAGATTTTGAACCAATTAGGTTTAACTCTTTTTATTCTTTGAGATAACGTCTACCGTAACTGCGCCCAAAAGTACCGCACCTTTTACGATCTTTTGAATATCAGTAGACCAGCCGTACAAGGACATACCATTGTTCAAAATACCCATGATAAATGCACCGACAACGGCACCTGTTACTGTTCCGGCGCCGCCGGCTACGGCCGCACCACCGATGTAGCACGATGCAATGGCATCCATTTCAAATCCGTCTCCGGCCTTCGGTGTGGAGGAAGCATTCCGGGCGGAAAGCACCACGCCTGCCAGCGCGCTTAAAATACCCATGTTAGTATATACCCAGAAGAATACTTTTTTCGTATCAATACCGGAAAGATTTGCCGCCTTACGGTTTCCACCCAGCGCATAGATCTGACGTCCTGCAACTGTCTTGCTGGTAATAAATGCATACAGGCCTACCAGAAGAGCCATAATCAAAAGTACGAAGGGAAGTCCGTTATAGCGTGCCAGCTTATAGAAGAAAAACCATACGATAACAAGCATTACTGCATTTTTTACAACAAGCTGCCACAGAGGATTCGTTGCAAAATTATATTTCTTCTTTGTGGCAACATTTTTCATTTCATTGAGAATCAATACAACAGAAACAACGGCTGCCACAATAATACTAACCAGATCTAATGTACCGCCGCCTACATTAATCTTAATTGTGGGAAGGAAACCTGCACCGATAAATACAAAGTTATCGGGAAGCGGGCCTTTCGTCTGCGCCTGCAGCAGCGTATATGTAAGTCCGCGGCCCATAAGCATCGTTGCCAGCGTTACTACGAAAGGCGGAATGCCAAGATAGGCAATGAAAAATCCTGCAAACATACCGATCAGTAAACCAATTGCCAGAGCTGCTATGATTGCGACCCACATACTCATCTTATGGTCAACCATAACGATACCGGCTACCGCACCGGTTACGGCAACAACAGAACCAACACCAAGGTCTACGTTACCAGTCAATACACAGAGCAGCATACCTACTGCCAGGATTACTACATACCCATTCTGCATGATCAGGTTATTGATATTTGCAGGGGATAAGTTCTTTCCGCCTGTCATAATGGCAAATATAATATAAATTGCAATAAGGGCAAGAAACATACCGTACTGTTTCATGTCAAGATTAACTTCTTTTTTCTTATTCATTCTTATCATCCTTTCTATTATGAGCCATAATACATTGCATAATCTTTTCCTGTGTTACTTCTTCTTTGCTCAGCTCTCCTGCGATCTCCCCTTCATTGATCACATAAACCCTGTCGCAGGTTCCGATGATCTCCGGCATTTCGGAAGAAATAACAATGACAGCCTTACCGGCTTTTGCAAGGTCATTGATAACACAATAGATTTCGTATTTTGCACCTACGTCGATACCACGGGTAGGCTCATCCAGAATCAGTACATCCGGCTGCGTCAGCATCCATTTTGCAAGAACAACCTTCTGCTGGTTACCGCCTGATAAGGAACCAACAATCTGTTCGATGGAATTTGCCTTTACATTAATTTTTTTCTTATACTCTTCTGCAGCTACGATTTCATCATTGCCGTTAATCACGCCGTGCTTGGAAAAGAATTTCGGACGCGCCGCCATTGCCATATTTTCCTTAATGTCATTAATCAGTACAAGTCCATATGTTTTACGGTCCTCCGACACATATGCAAGTTTGTTGTTAATGGCATCCTTCACGGTTTTTAAGTGCACTTCTTTGCCGTTAATCTTTACCGTACCGGAAATTTTCTGCCCATAGCTCTGCCCAAACAGACTCATCGCAAATTCCGTTCTGCCGGCGCCCATCAATCCGGCAAGGCCTACTACCTCGCCTGCTTTCACGCTGATATTAATATTTTTCAGCATCTGCCGGTTGCCGTCTTCCGGATGAAATACATTCCAGTTACTTACCTCAAAAATCGTATCGCCAATCGTTACTCCTTCACGGGCCGGATAACGGTTTGTAAGCTCACGGCCAACCATACCCTTGATGATACGGTCCTCCGTAAATTCATCCACGCCTTTGATAATCGTCTCAATCGATTTACCATCACGGATCACAGTAACGGCGTCACATACATACTCTATTTCATTCAGTTTATGTGAAATAATAATACAGGTAACGCCCTGTTTCTTCAGTTCCAGCATGATATCAAGGAGCTTTCTGCTCTCTTCATCATTTAGCGCCGCCGTAGGCTCATCCAGAATCAGAAGTTCCACCTTTTTCGCCATTGCTTTTGCAATTTCGATTAACTGCTGCTTTCCGACGCCAAGCGTACTTACCTGGACATTTACGTCTTCATGCTCCAGTCCGACTTTTTCAAGCATTTCCTGTGCATTCTTTCTTGTCTTCGTCCAGTCGATCACTCCTTTGGCGGAAGTCTGTTCATTTCCCAGAAATACATTTTCAGCAACGGAAAGATTTGGACTAAGCGCCAGTTCCTGATGGATAATTACGATGCCCTTTGCTTCACTATCCCGCAGGTTGTGAAAGTTGCAGGTTTCACCCTTGTACACGATATCGCCGGAATAGGTACCGTGAGGATAGACACCAGATAAAACGTTCATCAGAGTAGATTTGCCGGCTCCGTTCTCGCCGCACAGAGCATGGATCTCTCCACGTTTTACCTTCAGATTAACATCATCCAATGCTTTAACGCCCGAAAATTCTTTCGTGATATGATTCATTTCCAAGATGTAATCCGACATTTTCTCAGCTCCTTTTCTTTAATTTCTTATCTTATGATAGCAGAATCCCTTCGGGATTCAAAAAGGGTGGCAGCTTTTCTGCCGCCACCCTATTCATAACACTTTTCTTTTCATTACTCAGCTAACTGCTCTTCTGTGTAATAACCGCCGTCTACGATAAGTTCTTTGTAGTTGTCCTTATCAACTGCTACAGGTGTGCACAGATAAGAAGGAACAACGATTACATTGTTGTTATACTGCTCTGTGTCATTGATTTCCGGCTCTTTGCCTTCCAGAACTGCCTGTACCATTGTTACACATTTCTCAGCAAGGAGACGAGTATCTTTGTAAATAGACATTGTCTGTGTACCGGCAATGATATTCTTTGTAGCCATCAGCTCTGCATCCTGTCCTGTAATCAAAGGCCAGTTGTCAGCCGTGTAGCCTGCACCTTCCAGAGCTGCCTTGCATCCATATGCAAAACCGTCAAATGCTGTTGCGCAGATATCCAGATCTTCATCAGCATAGAAACCTGTTAAATAGTTCTCGCAGTTCTGCTGTGCTGTTTCCTGAGACCATCTCAGAATACAGGTATCGTCAAAAGATGTTCTGCCGGATTTGCAAACCAGTGTGCCGTTATCAAGATACGGCTGAAGAACTTCCATCAGACCTGCATAAAGCATATGTGCATTGTTGTCGTCAGGAGATCCCATGAAGAACTCAATTGTGTAAGGCTCTGTAGCGTTTGCCAGGTCTTTTTTCTCTTCGATATATTTACCGATTGCCGTACCAACACCCTTGTTATCAAATGTTGCGTAATAGGAAACAGCGTCTGTATCCATCAGCAGACGGTCGTATGCGATAATCGGAATGCCTGCTTCTTTTGCCTGTGCTTCTACATTTACCAATGCGGAAGAGTCAATCGAAGCGATAACAAGGCAGTTTACGCCGCTGGCAATCATGTTCTCAATCTGGGAAACCTGAGCCTGTACATCATCCTCAGCATACTGAAGATCTACTTCATAACCAAGACTTTCCAACTGCGCTTTCATGTTAGCGCCGTCGTTGATCCATCTTTCGGAAGACTGTGTAGGCATTGCTACGCCCACTTTCTTGCCGTTTGCTTCTGCCGCCGGAGCTTCTGCTTCTGCCTCGCCTGCATCTGCCGCCGGAGCTTCCGCTTCTGCTTCGCCTGCACCATCTGCCGGAGCAGTTGTCTCTGCCTGTCCGCCGCAGCCAACCAGCAGGGTCGCTACCATTGCTACGCTGAGCAATGCGCTTAAAACTTTCTTTTTCATGTTTTTTCCTCCCTAAATGATAAAATTTTGAAAAAGTTGTATTTACAAATCATACAAGTTGTATGAAATTGTACATTTTAATCATTTTTTAAAACACTCTGTCATATCTGGCAAACGCCGTATTATGCGCTTTGTATATATTTGTTATTTTTTGGACAATGAATTAGTCATATTCGATATCCCGATTCGACAATTTGTCCGCCGCCGATATAAGTATCATATAGCAGTTATTTATATTTGTCAACACTTTTTCGGAAACAATGTGTACATTTTGCACAACTTGTACATGTACAACTTGTCCGTTATCTATATATGTGAACCACTCTGCAACCTGTATACTATATATAGTTACTCCCGCCGCTCCGCGTTTTCCTCTATTGCCGCCTGCTCTTGTGCGCCTTCCTCTTTCTGCAGCCCTTCCGCGCGCTCCTCTTCCTCTCCCGCATCCATCTCGCCGCCCACATACTTACCCTGTAAGAGGCTTCTGCCCGCAAACAGCATCATCAAAATACCAATCACTGCAAAGGCAGCCATAAATACACCGAGAAAATACTTATCCCTTCCTTCTCCGTTTACAACGCCTTCGATCAGAGAATACGATGTATATAACAGATACGCCCCTACCAACAGCCTCGCTGTCAGATTAAATTTTGTCAAAAGAAATCTGCTGGGGATTTTTTCTTTTTTATTTGTTTTGTTCGTCATAACCAGTCTCCTCCCATATCGCTTCCGTAATTGCCTGCGCATATTCGTTTCCCACTCCCGGCGCGGTGAATACCCTGTTATTGATCAAAACAGGTTCTTCATAACTTTCTCCTTTCATCAGTCCCCTGATAACTTCCTCCACAGCATTCGCCTGGAACGGTGTATATTCCGTACCGCAGTGAATCTTCCCGTCCATTGTCTGCTGCATACCTGCCGCTTCGGTACCGAAAGCAATCATAATCACATCGCCGTCAACGCCATATGTAATACCCGCTGCATCCATAGCGTCCATAGCTCCAAACGCTTCCTCATCATTCTGGCAGATCACTGTTTGAAATTTCCCATGGGAGAGCCGGATCAGATCTTCCATCGCTTTCCGTCCCCCTTCCCGGGTCGCGTCCCCCGTCAGTGACTGTACAATCTTCCATTCCTCATGTTGTGAGAGGATTTGCCGGAATCCCTGCATAAATCCGGCCGGCATGGAAGCATTTTCTATCACAACAATGTCCATTTCCCTGCCGTTGCTGTATCCGGCCAGCCAGTTACCCACCGCTATCCCTTCACTTTCCGTATCGTTTCCTATCCAGGCATCATACAGGGAAGCATCTGCGTCCGTCTCATGTTCCACAAGAATTACGGGTACGCCCGTATGCTGCGCCTCTTTCAGAACCTCTTCCCATCCTTCCGGCACAATCGGCGCCGCCACGATATAATCCAGCTGCTGCGCAATCCAGCCCCGCACTGTTTCCAACTGCAGCATACTGTCGTTTCCACAGTCAGCTACTGTCAATTGATAACCGTTTTCTTCCCTGAAAACATCCTGATAGTTTTGTATATTGGCTTTGTGCCATGCGGATACCCCGCCGGCCGCATAGCCAATTGTAAAAACATCCCTGCTGGTCACAGACGCCTCAGAATCATCCGCTCCTTTATCAACGGTTTCCGTTTCCTCCTGTTCAACAGTTTCCGCACCCGGCACATTTGCCGGCACACTGTTCTGCCTTCCTGCGCTGCTGCAGCCCGAAACTGCCGCCGCTGCCGCCAAAGCGGCACACAACAGCGACCATTTCCATTTCCGCATTTTTATATCCTCCCCGTTATTGTTTCTGCCGCTCCTATTCATCAGGAAACGTCATAAGTTTTTCCTTATGACGTTTCCTATAGCTTACCTGTCATCAGCGATTTCCGTCAATGGAAATTTTCTCCGCCCACATGACGCACAACGGTCACCGGATATACTTTTCCATCGACAGTTACTGATTTCACCGTATCGTCATGGGTGTACATTCCCTCTTCCACATAATAAAACTTATCTGGTACGCCGCCTTCTTCCAGCATTTCTATAATCGTTCTCACCCGGGGGCCGTGGAGAGGATTACACTCTGCGATACACCGTATTTTACCGTCTTTTACATGCTGCATGGCTTCCTGATTGACACCGTCAAAAGAAATCACCATAATCTCTCCGTGCGTAATATGGGAACCCACCCGTTTTCCCGCTGTCTCAATGGCGTCAATCGCGCCCAGCGCCTCATTGTCATTTTCACAGTAAACGACGTTAATATTATTATACTTTTTTAAAAGAGATTCCATGACTTCTCTGCCCTTAGCCCTCGTAAAATCTCCGGGTACTGCCTCCAGAAGATTCCAGCCATTGCTCCTGGACGCATCCGCAAGCCCTTTTGTACGTCCAATCTGCGCAGAAGCCCCAATCGTGCCTTGTATATTGACAATATTGATTTCTTCCGGCGGTATGTCATGGATTTGCGTATACTGATTGAGCCATTCTGCCGCCCGTCTACCCTCAAGTTCAAAATCTGAACCGACCCAGCACACAAACAGACTTTCGTCGGATACATTCACCATACGGTCGACAATGATAACAGGAATGCCCGCGTCTTTTGCCTCCTGCAGCACGGTATCCCATCCTGTTTCCGTCACCGGCGCCAGCACAATATAATCTACTTCCTGCTGAATAAATGTGCGGATCGCCATAATTTGATTGGCCTGCTTTTGCTGCCCGTCTTCAAAAATAAGCTTATAACCGTTTTCTTCCGTAAATGTAGCGCGCATAGACTCAGAATTTGCGCTTCTCCAGTCAGATTCCGCACCAAGTTGGGAAAACCCTACTACGATGCTTTCTTCTGTCACGGTCTCTTCCTCCTCTTTATCCGCCGTCTGCGGACTTTCTCTGCCAAGGAAGATAAATATACATAAAATGATAACGACAACTGCCACCCAAAATTTTTTTCTAGCCATCATATTTTTATTATACCAAAAATAAAAAAGAGCAGCCAGCTTTTTGTGACTGCTCCTTCATTTTTCTTACTTATTTGTTTAAAGCTCTTTTTTTCCGTGCCATAATCACACTCTGTATCACCAGGAACAGACAGAGCATTGCTGCAACTGTAATCCCTGTCCACCAGGCCTCGTCAAGTCCTGCGGACGAAACGATATTCTGAATGGTACTGAGAGAAAGCACTCCGAAAAAGGAACCGATAATGTTACCTACGCCGCCTGTCAGCATGGTGCCGCCGATAATGGAAGAAGCAATGGCGTTCATCTCCATACCAGAGGCATGAGAGGCGGAACCGGAACCTACATGAAGGAAATATACAAAACCGCCGATTCCCGCCAGAAAACTGCACAACATATGGGAGGCGAATTTCGTACGCTTTACATTGATACCCAGCATTAACGCACTCTGGTTATTTCCGCCTACCGCATAAAATGCACGCCCCATCTTTGTCCATCGCAAAAGACAGAAGAGAATTAAAACGACCAGCAGAGCTACCACAACGCCGATTTCAATATAAGCGGGTACATATTTCCCCAGCTTGTTAACGGAACCGAGACCGGGAATTCGAATACGTGTGTCTTTCAGCGCAACAAACGCCTCGTTCTCCACATTGAACGGATTGGTATTCACGATCGTCGTCATACCACGGGCAAAGAACATACCGGCCAGCGATACAATAAAAGGCTGGATCTCCAAATAAGCAACAAGGAAACCCTGTACCAGTCCGAATGCAATCCCAATGCCGACAGCAATTAAAATCGCGCCAAACACATTGCCGCCTTTAAAATCCAGATATACGGCGCAGCACATACTGACCAGAGCCGCCACACCGCCTACCGAAATATCAATGCCGCCTGTAATCATTACAAGACTCATGCCGCAGGCAGTGATAATCAGCGCTGCATTGGCATTAAGAATATTCATAAAAGTCTGCGGCTTCAGAAAGCCTTTTCCTTGAAACACGATCGCCCCGATATACATCACGAAAAATACTACGATTGTAATTGTCAGCAGCAGATTGGTATCCGTCATGTTTTTAAACTTTGCACCAAGGCTGCTGCCTGCAGATGTTTTATTTGCCATATTAAGCGACCTCCTTTGCACCGGATTTTCTGAGCTGTTTCCACCATCTGGACAAACTGTCCCGTACAACCGGCGCGCTCAAAACTACCAAGGCGATTACAACTACTGCCTTATAAGCCGGAAGAGCATCTGACTGTACATTAAATTTGTACAATGTCGTTGTCAGGAACTGAATTACATAGGCGCCAAGGATGGAAGCCGTCATGTTAAATTTACCGCCGCCCAGAGAATTGCCGCCCAGCGCTACTGCCAGAATCGCATCCATTTCAATATCTTTCGCAATAACGGAATAATTAATGGAAGAGAGACGGCTTACTTTGATAAAGCCGGCAACTGCAACACACACGCCCAAAATGACAAATGACAGCAGCTTAATCATTTCCGGATTCAAACCGTTCAATCTGGAAGAACTCTCATTGATACCTACGGACTGGATATACAGTCTCAGTGTTGTCACTTTCAATACAATCCCAATTACAACCACACAGGCCAGTGCAATGAAGAACGGAGTGGGAATTGGAATACCCGGTATAAATCCGCCATAATAACCAAACGAAGGCTCGCTGACGATAGGAAGCTCATTGTTGTTGATCCAGGCTGCGATCGAACGTCCTGCCGTAAAGAGAATCAATGTCGCTACCATCGGCTGAATCCTGAAATATGCCACCAGCGCGCCGTTAAATGCGCCAAACAGCATGGAAACCACACATGCTACCAAAAATGCCACAATAATAGGAGCCTGCAGCGTTTCCGGTCTTGAGTTGGTACCGCAGAGTACACGCAGCACCACACTGCCCGCAATCGCCATGGTAGCGCCCACACTGATATCCTGCCCGCCGGAAGCCGCCGTAACAAACGTCATTCCGATCGCCAGAATTGCCAGTTCCGAACCATAGTCAAGAATCGTCATCAGGTAACCGGAAAGCACCGGATCACCCGCACTGTTATAACCTAACGTAATTTTATAAAATGAAGGGTCGGCAATCAGGTTAAAAATTGCCAACAGCAGCAGAGCTGCTATAGGGATAAAGATCTGTTTTCTAACCAGATTTGCAAAAAATCCCGACTTGTTATTTGCTTTCTGCATACTCATCTGCCACCTCCTGCAATCGTGTTCATAATCATGCTCTGGCTCAGCTCTTCACCGGAGAGCTGTCCTACCGTCTCACGGTCACGCATAACGATCAGTCGTGAACAGGTACGAAGCATTTCATCTGTCTCGGAAGAAATAAACGTCACACTCATGCCTTCTGAAGCCAGCTTCAGCACCAGTTTCTGTATCTCTACCTTTGTTCCCACATCAATTCCTCTGGTTGGCTCATCCAGAATCAAGTATTCAGGATGCGTCAACAGCCAGCGTCCAAGAATTACTTTCTGCTGGTTCCCGCCGGAAAGAGACTTGATCGGCGTCTCCGGAGATGCCGTCTTGATTTCCAGCAGCTTGATATATTCATCGACAAATTTATCCGTATCCGCTTTCGAGAAAGGCTTGAAAAATCCTCTCAATACCTGTGCGGCCAGTATCAGATTATCCCGTACGGAAAGATCGCCTACAATACCGTCAATCTTACGGTCTTCCGGCAGATACGCAATACCGTTTTTCATGGCGTCAAGCGGTTTGGCAATCTTGATTACCTGCCCATTCTTCTTTACCGTTCCGCCCAGCACTCTGTCAGCGCCAAAAATTGCGCGGACACATTCGCTGCGGCCCGAACCAAGCAATCCGGTAAAGCCGTTTACCTCACCTTTGTTAATATAGAAATTGAAGGGTTTGATGCCTGCATCGCTTACCAGTTGTTCCGCCTCAAATACAGGCAGGGCATTGTCTTTATTCTCATAAGTCTTCTGCTCTCCCTTGATATCAGACATATCATCAAGCTCTTTGCCAAGCATCTTAGACACCAGTTTTACGCGCGGAAGATCTTTGATCTCATACTCGCCTACAAGCTGTCCGTCCCGCAGGACGGTAATCTTATCACATACCTCATACACTTGATCCAGGAAATGTGTTACAAAAATAATTCCTACGCCCCTTGCCTTCAGATCGCGCATCAAGCCGAATAATTTTTCCACTTCCTGTTCATCCAGAGATGAAGTAGGCTCATCAAGTATCAGTACTTTACAATCCATATCCACTGCACGGGCAATAGCAACCATCTGCTGGATCGCAATGGAACAGCTTGCGAGCTGCTGGGTCGCTTTTGCCGGAATATCAAGCGACTGCAAAATCCGATCCGTATCCGCGTTCATCTTTTTCCAGTTCTGATATATGCCCTTTGTCCGGCCTATGTACATATTTTCCGCAACCGAAAGGTTAGGACAGAGCGTAATTTCCTGATATACGGTACTGATACCCAGATTCTGTGCATCCTGCGGAGAATGAATGGCTACGGGCTTATCAATTCCTTTGATAAAAATCTCACCCTCATCTTTTCCGTAAACTCCGGTCAGAACTTTAATCAAGGTTGATTTTCCGGCGCCGTTTTCACCCATCAGGGCATGAATTTCACCTTCGCATAGTGTAAAATCCACACCTTGCAGAGCGCGTACTCCTGGAAATGATTTATTAATATTTTTCATTTCCAATATGGCTTTTTCTCTCACCTGCGTTTCCCCCTTTTTTTCATTTTTAAAAGGCGCAGAGCAAGCGTTTTCCATTTACGCTGCGCCGCGCCTTTTTTGTTTACTGTTTTATAAGATTAGATACCGTATGTGTCCACATCTTCCTGTGTGATTGTTGTGGCATCAAAACCTTTCTCTTCCATGATGACAGTCTTTTCAGAAACTGTTCCGCCGCTCTGGATTGTCTTGATGATTTCATCAATGTAAGCAGCCTGGAAAGGATTGCACTGTCCGTCATAGTTCCAGTTCTGTGCAAGCAGTTCTTCAAGCGCCCACTTATTGCAGTCAAATCCCATTACGACTACGTCTTTGCCAACGCCGTGAGAGATGTTTGCTTTGTCAAGAGCTGCTACGGCTCCCTTAGCCATATCGTCGTTCTCGGCATAGATTACGTTGAAGGATTCTCCGGAATCAATTACAGACTGTACGATCTGCTGTGCTTTTTCTGCATTCCATTCCGCTGTCTGCTGTGTCACAATCTTCATTTCTCCTGCTTCAACTGCTGCGTCAAGAGCGCCTGTACGGCCTTTCTGTGCTGCGGAACCCATAACACCCTGGATATGGATTACATTGTATTCATCCAGGCCCTGATCTTTCAGCCAGTTTACTGCTGTCTCGCCTTCTTTCGCCATATCGGAAACGATGGATGCTTCATAAAGCTCCGGATCAGCATCGATGGTACGGTCAAATAAGATAACTCTGATGCCTGCATCCTGTGCATCCTGCAGTACAGAGTCCCAGCCTGCCGTATCAGCAGCGGAAATCAGAAGATAGTCAACACCGTCCTGTACGAACTTCTGCGCTGCAGTAATCTGCTCGTCGTTCTTAAGGCTGTAAGCGAAAGACGCTTCATATCCGTTTTCTTCTGTAAACATTTCTTTCATGTCCTTGTCGTTAGCTGTACGATAACCGGACTCGTTCGGATCGTTGTTGATAATACCAACTTTGATCAGTTCTCCTGAAGCGGCTGCAGGAGCTGCTTCCTCTGCCTCTGCATCTGCTGCCGCGTCTTCTGCAGGCGCTGCTTCCTCTGCCGCAGGTGCCTCTTCAGCTGCTGCATCTGCTGCAGGCGCTGCTGTTTCTTCTGGTGCACTGCCGCAGCCAACCAGCAATGTTGCTACCATTGCCACACTGAGTAATGCGCTTAATACTTTCTTTTTCATTACTTGTCCTCCCATAATGATATTTTTTCAAAGGCCTTTTCCTTTGATGTTTTTATCATATATTCTTTCTGTCCATAAATCTATACAGATCTCTCTTTTAAAAGTTCGTTTTTTTATTCGTATTGCATAAAAAGTTTATTTTTTTATGATTATGGTTAATTATTTTACTGTACCTCTTCCTCAATATATGGCAAATGGATATTCACAACAGTTCCTTCGCCATAAACACTTTCGATAAAAATTCCATAACTCTCTCCAAAGTTCAGACGGATACGCTCATGTACATTATACAACCCATACATGTCCTTACCGGTCAGTACTTTATTCTGAATCCCTTCCCTGACCTGCTGCAGACGGTCTTTGTCAATGCCAATCCCATTGTCTTCTATCTGAAGCACAAAGTATTTGTCCTCCGTTTTTCCTTTCACCAGAATCCTGCCGGGCCCCCTCTTATTTTTAATGCCATGATACAGAGCGTTTTCGACCAGCGGTTGTATAGTGATTTTGGGAATACGGTATTTGTACAGTTCCTGCGGCACACAAATTTCATACTGCAGAATATCCTGGTATCTGACATATTGGATTTCCAGATAACTCCTGACATGCTGCAGCTCTTCCCGTATGGATATAATGTCTTTTCCCCTGTTCAGAGATGTACGGAAAAATTCCGACAAACTCCCCACCATACTGACAACCTTCTTCTGCTCTCCCGCTTCTGCCAGCCAGATAATTGCATCCAAAGTATTATACAGAAAATGCGGATTGATCTGCGACTGCAAACGTTCAAATTCCGCTTTCCGCAGACGAATCTGCTCTTCTTTTACCTGTTCCAGCAATTCATTGATCTTATCAATCATCGCGTTCAAAGAGTCACTCAGCACACTCACTTCCGCTCCGTTCTTGACATCAAAACGAACCATTAAGTCCCCCTTCGCCACCTGGTCCGTCAGCCTGCTCAGCTCCGTAATAGGGCGTGTAATACTAAACGGAATGCTATAAGAAAGAAATAAAATTAATAACAGTATCCCCATAAAAGCAATGACCGTAAAGCGGATCATTTCCATAAAAAAATTCTGATATTCTATACGCGATTCCTGGATTCCCTGCACTTCATAATAAATGTACTGGGAAATCGTTTCCTGTACAAGCGCAGTGACAATCTGAATGTCATTTTCCCATATTTCAATGTTGTCCTCATACTTATTCCCCTCCTGCAGATTGTCTTCAATCCGCTTCACATAAGTTTCGAGGTTCTTCAAATATTTTTTGATGCTGATCAGGCGCGTATTTTTTTCTCCGGCATCCGTCAGTTCTTCCAGACCGGTCACAATGCGATTTGCCTCCCCCAGCATATCCCATAATTTACATTCTTCAATGGATCTGTTTTCCACAATCAAAAGATATGCCTCATAGTCAAAATCTTTTTTAAAATCCAGACTGAACTCGCTGGCTACTGCCGTTGAATTGATCATATCTTCATATTTACGATTATTGGCCCACAGATTATAAAAACAAAAAATTAGAAACAGCACAATGGGAACAAGCAGCACCAAATAAGAATATCTGATTTTAGCGGCAAGCGTGGATTTATTGTACAGTTGTCTCATTCTTTTTTTCATTGATCTGTTCTCCCTCTGCGCCGCTTTTGCCGCGATACTGGGTAGGCGTCATACCCTGTGTCTTTTTAAACAGATAAGAAAAATAATGGGAATCTTTATATCCCACCTCGGAACTGATCTCGCTGCTTCTTTTTCCTGTGCAACGCAGTAATTCCTTGGCCTTACCCATCCGGTAATCCGTTAGATATTTAATAAAAGGCTGTCCCGTCTGCTGACTGAAAATCATGCTTAAATAGTTAGGAGAAAAATTTACATGAGACGCCAACAGATTCAAAGAAAGCTCTTCGTCTCCATAATGATTCTCAATATAATGAATCACTTCGCCTACGATATCCCTGTTTCTCCCGCTGGCTGTTTTTTCTCTGAGTTCAAGGGCCTTTTCAACGATCCGCACCACATATTCCATTGCGCTCTCTCCGCTCTGCATAGCTCCCAGCGCATTATCCGGCGGCTCAATCTCATCTCTCCCAAGCTGCAGTTCCTCTAGAAATTCGCAGACGGAAAAATAGAGGTCCATGGCGATATACTGTCTGAACATCGTCGACTTCATCGCATTGCTTCCCAAATCATTGAAAAATTCCTCGACAAAATAAACAGCCTCTTCTTTTTCTCCCAGTTTCAGAAATTCCCGAATCTTGCCCCTGTCAAACCGTCTCAGATCCACACTGCTCATACTAAATTCTTCTTTTTCCACATAGCCGATCTGTTCGATTTCTTCGCTGCTTAAAATCACACTCTCCTTGACGAGATAACGGTGCGCAAACGCACGACTTGCTTTTTCAAAGGAAACCGGTAGTTCCCGCAGCCTATTTACCGGCATCCCGATTCCGCCAAAATACCGGATATCTTCATATTCTGCGAGAAGTTCTTTCATTCTCTCCAGATAATTATCCTGGAATGTCCAAAGCTCCTCTCTGGAATCCGCCTTGAAAAGAAGCGCTTTCCCTTCCAGATTCCTGTCAAACGCTACGATATGCGCTTCATTGTCCAGACTGCCAAGTTCCCGCTCTATTTCCACGAGACTGTTCGAATATTCATTGTATGCATGTTCCATTGACTGCGTTTTCAAAAGAACAATATTATACCACATAGATGAAATATCAATATCCAGCTTATCGGCCATTTCCAATAATTCCGCCGCCGATTTATCCCCCGTTACGAGAGACTGGAACAATTTTTTCCGTTCCGTACGGAAATTTTCTTCCATTTCCCGAATATACATTTCACGGATCCTGCGTTCTTTTTGCTTTTCTTCTATTTTAATGGTAAGCGCGTCCATTTCCCGCAAAAGTTCCTGACCGCTGATCGGCTTGGAGAGATATTCTGCCACACCGATCTTAATTCCCTCTTTGGCATACTCAAATTCTTCATATCCCGTTAATATGATAATTTCGATCCAGGGCATTTCCTTTTTAATCAGTTTGCTTAATGTAAGACCATCCATAAAAGGCATCCTGATATCCGTAATCACAATGTCAGGCTTCAGTTTCTGTATCATCGGAAGCGCAAGCTCCCCATCTCCTGCTTCTCCGCAAAATTCATATCCATGAGACTCCCAGTCTACATTATTTTTAATTCCCTCACGCACTACAAATTCATCTTCCACCAAAAATACTTTTAGCATAACCGCCTCCTGTCCTTTTTATTTTCCAATAAAATTTCCCCGCCGTCAACGTGCTATTCCTTTTTCTTTTTTCATATATTTTTCCTAAAAAGCCAGAGGTTCTCCTTTTATGAAAAAATTATTACACAAAAATTATCTCCGTATCCCGGCTGCAGCTGTTTCCATCGTCCTCATTTTAACGCTTGTCGTTTGTGGTTTGCAGACATTACGGTTTCGGCTATTTACTAATACACTTTTCAGGGAACAGATGGAGAGCGACACACTGAGCATGCACTATACCATTGCCCGGCCTGAAAAATATGGCATCTCTCCCGACCACGCCCAACTCCCTGTCTATTGCCAGGAAGCACAGGCGCAAAGCTACAGGGATTTGGAATCCTATATAAAAACAGCGAAATCTATTCTGCCCGGCCTCCCGGCCAAGGACTCACGCCGGCTGCTGATACTGCTCACACAGTATCTGGAAGCGCAGAAGCGGGAACAGGCTTTTCCCTATTATGCAGAACCGCTCTCACCCGGTTCCGGTATCCAGTCCAGCCTGCCGATTCTCCTGGCAGAATATACCTTTCGTACAAAGCAGGACGTGGAAAATTATCTTTCGATCCTGTCGCAGATTCCTCCTTATTTAAGCGGTATCACTGCTTATGAAAAAGAAAAAGCCGCTGCGGGACTTTTTATGTCCGACACTTCTGCAGACCAGGTCATAGAACAGTGCTATCAGATCATGGACACCGGAAAACTGGCAAACGACACCCATTTTTTGAATACTACCTTTGCCGAACGGATGCGGACATTAGTCGTCCAAAATGTTATTACCCGGGAAGAGGCCGTCTCCTATCTGGAACGGAACCATACTCTTTTGCTTGAATCCGTAGCGCCCGCATACGAGATGCTCGGCGATCAAATACTACTATTAAAAGGAAGCGGAACAAACGAAATGGGGCTGGCGCATCTGCCGGCAGGAAGGGAGTACTATGTATCCCTTCTTGCACAGACGACCGGCTGCAGCCGTTCTATTGAGGAATTAAAGCAAATACTTTCCACGCAGCTTCAGAAAGACACGCAAGAGCTGGCACAAATCTTACGGGAACATCCCGGGCTTTTGTCCCTTTCTCTCGATGCGCAATTTCCTGCACGAAACCCGGAAGCCTATTTGCGGGATCTGCAGCAAAGAACGGCAAATGATTTCCCGGCTATGCCAAAAAGCAGCATACTCCCCTCCTGCACCGTAAAACAGGTTTCTAAAAGCCTTGAGGATTACTGCAGCCCGGCATTTTATCTTACACCGCCTATTGACGATATTTCTGAAAATTCCGTTTATATCAATGAAAAAGACAATCCGGGGAGTTTGGAGCTTTACACTACACTGGCCCACGAAGGATATCCGGGACATTTATATCAGACCGTCTTCTATCAGTTATATCAGCAAAAAAACCATGTAAATCCTGCCAGAAACCTTCTGCATTACGGCGGTTATACGGAAGGCTGGGCATTGTATACGGAAATGTATTCTTATGAATATGCCGTCGCACTGCTTCAGGAAAACAATGCCCCGCAGGACGCTCTTCTTCTGGTAGAAGCCATGCGCCTGAACCGCAGTATCCAGCTTTGTCTGTACTCCCTTTTGGATCTCAGCATTCATTATGACGGTGCGGATTATGAAAAAGTACTCGGGTTTTTAAATAAGTTCGGTATCGCTGATCCTGATCTTGCCAGAAATATTTACGATTATATCGTACAGGAGCCTGCAAATTATCCGAAATATTATGTTGGTTATCTGGAAATTGAAATGCTCAAAGAAACTGCGCGTCAAAAATGGGGCGTGGAATATACGGATCAGAGATTTCATACTATGATTCTTGAAAGCGGCCCCTGTCCCTTTTCCGTCCTCTGGGAAGAGCTTTCATAATACAATAGAATGTAAATAGAACGGACTGACAAAAAACTGCCGGTCCGTTCTATTTACGCGTCTCATTAAAATATTTATTTAAGTTCGACAATACCTTTTCCAACAAAATCTTTTCCTCATCGTCCAGTTGATTGACAATCTTTTTCACAAGATCTTCATGAAACTTCTGATGCTTTAGATAAACTGTCTTTCCTTTTTCCGTCAGAGAAATCAACACCACCCGTCTGTCCTCCTCGCTCCTGACACGCTCTACAAATCCCTTTTTCACCAGACTGTTTACGGAAATTGTGAGAGTGCCCGTAGTGACTGACAGCGCTTTCGCCACAGTAGTCATATTTTTAGGCTGTCCGATACCAACCGCCTCCATCACATGCATATCATTCGCGGTGGCATTCTGGTATGCATCCGTGCGTATTGCCTTTTCCTCGATAGCCATAATATTTTTAAAAACTTTAACAAATACCTCATTCAAGGCAGTATTGATATCCACTCTTGCCGCGTCCTTTCTTTTTGTTTGACTTTCAAAGTATATCATACTTTCCCACACGGCGCAAATAAACGAAGCCCTTCACCGATATCACATATCGTTCTCCATCATCTCTTCCAGATATCCTCTGTCCCAGAGGAGGATTTTCAGTTTTTGTGCGGCTTTCACTGCCGGTGTAGTAAAATATTCGTTTGTCAATACTGCTCCTACCATCCTGTCATAATAATCACGACCCGCATAGGCTTCCTGTATGGCCTTTATTCCTACCGGAGCCGTATAGCGTTTACACTGTATGGCGTAAGTTACCCCCTCTTTCTCTGCCAAAATGTCAATTCCGTAATCGCCGCTCTCCTTGGTCACCCGAACTTCCGTAAATCCGTTTTTCTCCAAAAGGCGCGCGCAAAACAATTCAAAATCACGCCCTTCCATCTCATCCATCGGATCAAAACGTTTACGCTTACAAACCGCCAGATACCGAAAAAGCCCAAACGCAATACAGAAAATAAAGCCCGCAGCTATACCTGCCTTTACAATGTCCATCATACAACACCCTCCCGTTTTATATTATTAAATCATAAATAAATTTCTTTTCTTCTCTCTTATGATACAATTGGTATTTTGTATCCGTCCCGTTGTCAATACTTCTATTCCGCCTCTTTTCCAATTACCGCTTTCTACCCCCTATCCACACTGTTATAACCGGATAATGAAAAGCAAAATATAGCATAAACCGATAAAATATCGCATGGTATTACATTTTCCGTTATACTATGGCACTTATTATATTACAGAAACACAAAAATTTCCTCCATTTTTCAGGCTTTTCTCTTTTTTGCAGCAGATATCCTAAAACAAACGTTATAGAATAATACTGCGTAAAATATGTTTTTGTGGATTGATTAAAAATATAATCTATATTTTATATTTGTTTATCATAGAATCATTGCAACATCTATTTTATAAAAATAAAAACACGTCATCCGTCTTTTACTATCTCATACACAGCATGTGAAAACGCTGAATGCACAAAATAACATTTCTAAAGTTTCCTCTGATATTATATACAAATTTATTTTCATCACATTTATAGCATAAAATTTCGCATGTAACTCGCCCGCCTTTTTTACCGCAAAATTTGATGGCATGCGTTATAAATATTATAAATCTACTGCCACTGCATAGAAACACCGGCCTTTACGGCCGGTGCAATCCGCATAACATTCATTTTTTCGATACGAAACGTCCTTCTGCATTCACTTTTTTGCTTTTCCCAGATATGCTGCCCTGATCTTATCATTTTCCAGCAATTCCATCCCGCCGCCTTCCATCGTAATGCAGCCTGTCTCCATCACATAAGCAAGATCCGCCGCCTTTAACGCCATATTGGCATTCTGTTCTACCAGCAGAATTGTGACCCCCTGACGATTAATTTCACGAATAATATCAAACACACCCTGTACAATAATCGGCGCCAGTCCAAGAGAGGGTTCATCCATCATAATAAGAGAGGGTTTGCTCATCAAAGCCCGGCCTATCGCCAACATCTGCTGTTCCCCGCCCGACAGTGTTCCTGCCTTCTGCCAGGAACGCTCCTTCAGACGCGGAAACAGTTCACATACCCATCCGATATCTGCTGACAAATCATCCTTTCTCATGTATGCACCCACCTTCAGGTTTTCCAACACCGTCAGATTGGGAAACACCCTTCTCCCTTCCGGTACGAGCGTTATCCCCTTCGCCACAATAGCATCTGTCGACAGACCTGACAATTCCCCGCCAAGGAATGTAATGCTACCCTGCGCAGGCTTTTCCAATCCTACAATCGAACGAAGTAATACATAAATCCGGTCAGAAATCTCCATCACCAAATCCATATGATGCTCAATCATAAACACAGTTAAATGAAAATCTTCTTTAATTTTTCTGATAAACGCAGTCAATTCATCCGTTTCCTGCGGGTTCATACCTGCTGCAGGCTCATCCAACAGTAACAGCTCCGGTTTCGTGGCAAGGGCGCGGGCAATTTCCAAATGTCTCTGCTTCCCGTAAGGAAGCGAACTTGCGATCTCATCCTTTACATCTGCCTGCCCAAGTATCGTCAAGAGCTCCATTGTCTCTTCTTTGTTTCTCCGTTCTTCCTGATAGTTCAGCCGGAAAGTAGCCGAAAGAAAATTTGCTTTCGATCGCATATGTTTTGCAATCAGCACATTGTCAAACACAGTGAGGTTTTTAAATAAACGGATATTCTGAAATGTCCGCGCCACTCCAAGCCGTGTGATTCTGTCAGGTGTCATAGATTTTACGACAGAATACTTATCTCTCGTTTCCTTTTCCCCCAGATATTTTTTTTCATCTGGCCACGTGGAAAATTTGAAGAAATTATATCTTCTTTAAATTTTATCTGTCCATTCGTTGGTGCGTATACACCTGTTATGATATTAAACGCTGTTGTTTTTCCCGCGCCGTTTGGGCCGATTAACGCTACAATTTCACCCTCATTAACATGCAGCGACAGATTATTAACAGCCACCACACCTCCAAACTGCATCGTCACATCACTGACACACAACACTTCCTTTCCCATGATCAAATACCTTCTTTCTTTGCAGAAGTATTTGTTAATTTATATTTTAATTTTTAAACTTTTGATACATCTCATCCCAGGAAAACTCTTTTTGTCCCATCAATCCTTTACGATAGAAAAGCACAAGAACCATCAACAAAACAGAAAATACCACCATTCTAAGTCCGGAACGGAAAACAGGTATTTCCACTCCCATAATACTGAGCGGTTCATCAAAGAAGCGAAGCCACTCCAACCCCCCTGTAATAATAAAAGAAGCAATAATCGTCCCTGTGACGCTTCCCATACCGCCCAGCACAATAATCAGCAGAAAATTATAAGTCATTGTAAAATAAAACTGTTTCGGATCCACCGATGTCAACAACGCAGCGTAAAGTCCCCCTCCTATTGCCGTAAAAAATGAGCTGACCGCAAATGCTAAATTTTTGTGAAAGCTTAAATTGATGCCCATCGCCTCAGCTGCAATATCATCTTCACGAATTGCTTGAAATGCTCTGCCATAAGAAGAATGAATCAATAACACCATAACGCCAATACAGACAGCCGCCGCCCCGAAGGGAACCCACATTGTCTGAATGCCGGGAATCCGGTCAATTTTAATCCCCATCAGTCTTGCCGTTTCAAAATCTTTTGATACGGCACGCATAGCCATACCGGTTTTCGTATGATTGACAAGCAGCATCAGACCTGCCAAAATCAAAATCACAAGAATAGGAGCAATCACCGCAACGGTTTGAAAAGATATATTTCCAATATTGACCACCTTCGTCAGCCAGGGAATATCAGGATATCCCTTCGGCACACCGCTGAACAGATAAACTGCCAGATTTTCCAGAAGATAGGAAGCCCCTATCTCAGAAATCATAATCGACATCCGGGGTGCATTGCGCAAAGGTTTATAGGCGCTTCGCTCTAACAGCATACCTAACGCTATCGTTAATACGATGATCAGCGGAAGCGCAATCCAGACAGAAAGTCCAAAATCCACCATTGCAAAGATCATAAAATACGACGCCATCATGAAAATATCTCCATGGGCAAAGTTGATCAACAGCAAAATTCCGTAAACCATAGTATAGCCGATGGCAATCAGTGCATACAAACTGCCTACAGAAATCCCATTTAGCAGATGCTGCAGAAAAATATCCATACTCATACTATTTTCCTCCATATACCATATCGCGGCATCCGCCAAGCACCCGTTTCATGACAGACGCTTGGCGGACGCCCGAAAAATTTCAAAATGAGAAAGGCCTGGTAAGACCTTTCTCATGTCAATCTTTGCTTATACAATTATTCGGAAACAGTAACCGTATCCAGATATTTGAATTGTCCGCCTTCCACGGTCTTGACAATTGCCACATCCTTCTGCGCGTCACCGTTCTCATCAAATGTGATGGCGCCTGTCACGCCTACAAAATCACTGGTGTCTGCCAACGCCTAGCGAATAGCGTCTCCGTCTGTTGACCCCGCTCTCTCAATTGCATCCAGAACCACACAGTATGCGTCATAACCCAGTGCGGATACTGCCGGGATAATGGCTTCCCCGCCTAAATACTCTTTAAATCCAGGTACAAATTTTTTTGCCTCTTCAGAAGCGCTTGCGTCATTTTCATCATAAAATGTAGAGAGAACAACACCTTCTGCCGCGTCGCCCGCCACATCAATGATCGCTTCATTTTCTTAGGAACATTCAGAATCGGTTATCCTGGGCGCTGCCCGGCATAGATTTCTGTGCGTACCAGGGCAGAAAAGATTGCATTTTCTAATAGTCTGCGTGGAAAGTACAACGGCATAAAGATAATATTTCTGTAGAATATCTCATTAGAATGGTCAGGGCAGTTAGAAAATACGATATCCGCAGGCAGGAGCTGATACAGAAACTGTCAATTTAGCAAATGGGCGCCCACTACGGCTGTCACACAAATGTTTATAATTTGTTCATACCATCCATGTCGCAATCACTACGCTCGCGGCGACGCCCGCAAACGTGGAAAGCAAAGCCCCGGCAAGCGTAAATCTTGTCTTTGTCACTTTTGCCGCCATAAAATAGACAGACATTGTATAAAACACCGTTTCCGTGCAGCTCATCATAATAGACGTCACAAGTCCGATGTAGGAATCCGTTCCGAATTTCTTAAAAATGTCCAATACGAGGCCGGTAGCGGCAGAAGATGAAAACATCTTAATAATCGTCACCGGAACAAGCTCCGAAGGAAATCCGAAGGGTTCTGTCAAACCGCCCGTAATCCTGCCTACAAAATCCAGAAAACCGGAAGCCCGCAATACGCCTACCGCCACCATCAATCCAATCAGCGTAGGCATAATCTGCAATACCACCTGAAATCCGTCCCTGGCTCCTTTTATAAAGTTTTCATAGATATTGGTCCTCATCAGCAGCCCCTCTGCTATAATATAAAAAATCACAAGGGGAATGATAATATTCGATAAATTTGTAAATACTGAAAGCATAAAATTTCCGGGCAGGTATTTATTACAATATATGCCGTCCTGCCCGGAAATAGAAAACAATATTCTTTTTTTAACTGATCGAGAGATTTTTCCATCCATCATCGGGAACAAGCGTTACATACGTTTTACCTGTATTGATTTTGATCTCATTACCGTCCATATCAAAATAACGGGTAGGTTCCGCATCACCCACTTTACCCCATGTAACGGGTATTGCTTTTCCATTTGTCACATAATACCCGTCCCGATTGGTATCAATACAGTTGTAGATCATATATCCGTTCTCATCATACTGATGGAATGTACAATTCTGAATCAGCACATTCTTGAAAGTAAGAACAGCATCCCCATTCCCCGGATCTTTATGAATCTCTCCATAATCATAATAATCATATGTCTGCGTCTCTTCATTATATTTCAGCGTAGACTGATTGTGTTTGAATGGCAGTACGATTTCCTTGGCATCGATTACGTCGTCCGCATCTTCCAGTGTAAGCTCTTCGTCAGAAAACTGGTAATGAGGGCCCGGATAGAATTCGTCATACTCCTTGGAATAGTTGGAAGCTTCAAACTTGGAATCCAGATTTCCCGTACAGATGTACTCCGTAAATTCCCTCTTCTTACCGTTGTTTACCCTGTCAAAACCGCCGCTGAAATGCGCGGAATAATCGTTTGCCAGATACGGATCAATATAGAAGGGACCACCGTCATGGCAGAGCACTGCGTTCCACTCCGCTGCCAGCAGAATATTTGTCGGCCTTGTACTGCGGATGCTGCCAAGCTGTTCGATCTTTTCCCAGTCTTTTACAAGTACCATCAGACGGGTAATTCTGTCATTTTTTGTACTGTTCATAATCTCATATACCACGTCTGCCTGAGACAGGCCATAATGGGGCAGCGCCGCTTTTTCATTATCCACCATAGCTGCAATCGGTCTCTGGTTTTTCAGGCTCTCATCAATCCATTCATTCGTCAGTTCACTCCGGTACATGCCGTCATGATTCTCTTCTTCCTCTGCTTCTGTCTCTTCACTCTCTTCTTCCGTCTGTTCCTCTACCTCTGCCTCGATGGTTTCATCCTGGATATCTTCCAATATGGAAGCGCTTTCTTCTTTCTTCCCACATCCGCTGCATATCACAGAAGCCAGCAATGCGGAAGTCAAAAGCAATACTGATTTTCTTTTCATTGGTTCACCAAGTTCCTTTCCTCATGTTACTTATTTGGACATCATCTCTTCCCATACCATACTACAATATTCAAATAAGTACAACTGGTTTTTATTACAAAAAATTTAAGTTTTTCCCTCCAATTTTGCCTTAATTTTGCAATACACCACCGCCGTGGCTGTACTCACCGCCGTCGCCACAATCGCCGGTGCAATAATGACCGCCGGATTGGCGCTGCCATACTGACTGCGGTAAGCAATCATATTCACGGGAATAAGCTGCAGAGACGATATATTAAGAATTAAAAAAATACACATCTCTTTGCTTGCGCTGCGCTTCCTGCCCCCTAGATTTCCCGTGGTACGGGTACGCTTCTCTTTCTTCCCAACGCCTTCGCCATCCTCTATGTACTGCGGATTTCCCCTCTCCACCTCCAGCTTCGCCAACTCCTCCATCGCCTTTAGCCCTGCCGGCGTACAGGCCCAGCCCAGCCCTAATACATTGGCAATGATGTTCGTAGAAATGTATTTTCTTGCTATATGGCTCTTGGGAATATCCGGAAACATAAACGACACAAAAGGACTGATTGCCCTTGTCCATCTGTCAATCAGTCCCGCCTTTTCCGCTATTTCCATCAATCCCATCCAGAGCGCCATCACTCCTGTCATCGTAATACAAAGATTAACCGCCTCTCTGGAAGAATCCAGCGCCGCATTTGTCACCTCCGCCATGTGTCCGGTCAATGACCCATAAAGAATGCCGATGACAATCATGCTTCCCCAAATATAATTCAGCATATACTTTCTTTTCCTTTTTTATTCAGTATATGCGTCCCTGCACAAGATCAGTCTTTTATCCTTTTACGACCTTTCCTTTTTTGATTACCTTTACAATGTTCAGCTCCTGGTCTAAAATAACCAGATCCGCATACTTCCCTATCTCAATACTACCATATTCTTCCAACAGCCCTACAGCCTCCGCAGGATTGTGCGTTGCGCATTTCACGGCGCTGGCAAGCGGTATTTTGGCCGTTTTTACTGCATAGCGCAGACAATTCATCAAATTTGTGGCGGAACCTGCGATCGCGCCGCCTTCAACCAGCGTCGCCAGATTGCCCCGTACCTTTACTGCCTGACCGCCCAGAGAATACTCCCCGTCTGCCATTCCTGTAGCTTCCATACTATCGCTGATCAGAATAATCCTGTCGTCTCCGAACATTTTAAATGTGGCGCGAATCACTGACGGATGCACATGAACGCCATCACAAATTAACTCTACCCTACAGTCACTGTCACAAGCCGCGCCGATAACCCCCGGTGCCCTGTGCGTAAAAGGAGGCATCGCGTTATAGAGATGTGTAACCTGCCTTGCCCCACGCGCAAAGGCCTCTTTTGCCGTATCATAGTCTGCTGTCGTATGTGCAACGGAAATAACCACTTCATCCTTACATGCATCGATAAACTCCATCGCGCCTTTTTGCTCCGGCGCTACCGCGCACAATCGGAACAACCCGCCGGATGCCTTCTGCAGTCTGCGAAACAATTCCGCATCCGGACAATGAATGTAATCCGGATTTTGCGCACCCTTTTTCTCCATGGAGATAAACGGCCCTTCCATATTAATGCCGACCAGTTCTGCGCCTTCTTTATGATCGGCTTTTTTGTAAGCGGCCGCAGCTTCTGCTATCTTCTGCAGCGTACTCTCCCCTAATGTCATAGTTGCTGGATTGATACTCGTGACCCCGTTTTCTAATTCATACTTCGCCATTGCTAAAATAGCCTCTTCTGTCCCATCACAAAAATCATGTCCCACACAACCATGGAAATGAACATCCATCAAGCCGGGAATCACATAACAACCCTTCGCGTCAATCACATCTTTTCCCGCTTCTTTCGCGGAAATACGCTCTCCCTCCACACAGACATCTCCCTGTGCAAATGTACCATCCGGCTGAAATACCATACCTTCTCTGATTACCATAAAAACCCTCCTTTTATATAATTTTAGATAAAAACTCTTGTAACCGGGGATTCTCAGGATGTTCGAAAAAATCCTGCGGATTATTTTCTTCCTTAATCACTCCCTCGTCTACAAACAATACCCTGGTTCCTACCTCTCTGGCAAACCCCATTTCATGTGTCACAATAATCATTGTCATACCATCATGTGCCAGATCGCTCATAACGTTCAGTACTTCTCCGACCATCTCCGGGTCAAGCGCCGAGGTCGGTTCGTCAAACAGCATTACTTCCGGATGCATGGCAAGAGAACGTACAATGGCAATTCTCTGCTTCTGCCCGCCCGAGAGCTGCGCCGGGTACGCCTTCGCTTTTTCTTCCAGTCCTACCCGTTTCAAAAGGGCCATGGCTTCCGTTTCCGCTTCCTGCTGCGGTTTCTTCAGCAGTTTTATAGGAGCCAGCGTCAGATTTTCCAGGATTGTCTTATGCGGAAACAGATTGAAATGCTGGAATACCATACCGATCTTTTGTCTGTATTTATTAATATCCGTCTTTTTATCCGTAATATTTACACCCTCAAAAGAAATTTTACCGGAAGTGGGAATTTCCAAAAGATTCAGAGAACGCAGAAGCGTAGACTTACCGGAGCCGGAAGGCCCCACAATCACAACTACTTCTCCGCTTCTGATCTCTGTGCTGATATGATCCAATACCAGATTACTGCCGAAGGCTTTGCATAAATTATCAATTTGAAACAATACTTCTCCTCTATCGCTCACTTGTACGCAGCCTCCTTTCCAGATTTCCCACCAGCCATGTCAGTACTACGACCATAATCAGATAAATAATGGCAACTGCAATCAACGGCATAAAAGCTTCATAGGTACGGCTTCGTATGATATCGCCGCCTCTCGTCAAATCCATCATACCAATATAACCACAGACAGATGTCTCTTTCAACAGCACAATAAACTCATTTGCCAAAGCCGGCAGTACATTTTTAAAAGCCTGCGGCATAATAATATACCACATTGTCTGCGTATAAGAAAAACCAAGGCTTCTCCCCGCTTCTAACTGTCCCGGGTCAATTGACATAATTCCCGAACGTACAATCTCCGCCACATACGCACCGGAGTTAATGCCAAACGCCAATGTCGCGACAATGATTTTGCTCATATTGTAATTTCCGAATACCACATAACACATAATCATCAATTGTACCATCATTGGCGTACCTCTGATAACCGTCAGATAAATTTTACATATAATATTCAGAAGTTTCCCTTTGCCCGTCTTATCATATGTGGAGCGTATAATAGCCACCAGGAATCCAAGCACAATACCAAGCAGCACTGCAAGGAACGTAATCAACAGCGTATTGCCAAGTCCCTTTACAAGGTACATATACCTGTCGTCTTTAATGAAATTTGTATAAAACCGTAATTTAAAATCCTCCACGTCCTGTCCCTTCTCCTCTTATTCTCGTATTCAACAGCAAGGCGGATTGCTACACCGTAGCACTCCGCCTTGTCTGTAACTTATTTCATTATAATCGACAAATTACTTTCTTACAATAACAACCTGCGTGGAAGTTGCATAAGAATCTGTAAAATCAATACTCGTCAGCCTGTCCTCCGTTACGGTCATGCCTGCCGCGCCAAAATCAGCCTTACCGGACTGCACCGCACTGATAATGGCGTCAAACTCCATATCATCAATCTGCAGTTCATAACCCATTTTATCACAAATCGCTTTGGCAATATCAGCATCAATGCCTACTACTTCCGTTCCTTCATAAAACTCATATGGCTCAAAAGCAGCATTCGTTGCCATAATCAGGGTTCCTTTGGAATGGTCCGCATCGGCAGGCGACTCATACGGGCAGGTTCCCTTCGTCTCATCCCCGATATAATTCGCAACGATCTGGTCCAACACACCTTCGTCTTTTAATTCTTTGAGCGCGCCGTTCATTGCCTCTGTCAGCTCCGTATTATCTTTCGATACACAGATTGCATAATCTTCCACTGCAAAATCCTCTTCCAGAATTGTCAGATCATCATTTTTTTCTACAAAAGCCTGCGCCGGCTGCGCGTCAATGATCACACAATCGATCTTGCCCTGTTTCAGCGCCTGTACTGCATCCGCACCCTTATTGTAACGCTCGATTGTAGAGCCTTCCGCTTCATAATCGCTGGCAAAAATATCTCCTGTCGTACCGAGCTGCACGCCGATTGTTTTCCCCGGAAGATCATCCAGCGTATTGACCGTATTGGGAATTGCCTCCCCTTCCGCGTCCCCATTTTCCGCCGCCTCTTCTTCACCTGCCGCCGTCTCTGCCGCAGGCGTCTCCGGGCTTGTTTCCGTTTCCGCCGCACTGCCGCCGCACGCGGTAAGAGATGCCGCTATGCATACTGTCATAAGTAATGCCGCTAATCTTTTCATAACTTTCTCCTCCATCTTGTTTCTGAAATTGTATATTTATACATCAAATAATTATATTATCACATATTGTATAAAAAACAAGATGTTTTTTTCATTTCCTGATTTTTTTAATAGAGAGACCTTATGCCGAACCGCTGAAATCTACCATTCCAACAGACACGTACCCCACGTAAGCCCTCCGCCAAAACCCGACATAATGATGCGGTCACCTTTCTGAAGAATGCCCTTCCGATTCACCTCATCGAGCAGAATGGGTACACTTCCCGCCGACACATTTCCACAATGATCCAGACTGATCGGAAATTTGTCCATGCTTACTTTCAGACGTTTTGCCACCGCCTGAATAATCCGCAGGTTTGCCTGATGCAGCACATAATACTTGATATCCTCCGGCTGCAGTCCTGCTTCACCCAGTACCTTTTGAATTGATGCGGGCACATAGGTTACCGCAAATTTATACACTTCCTGTCCGTCCATATGCGTGTAAGCCAGCACTTTATCAGACTGTACAAGCGGATTGTTATTTGTTCTGTCCCGGCAGGCAAGGTATTTTCCTTTCTCCCCATCGGAGCCCTGGTCAAACGTCACCAGTCCTTTTTCATCCGCCTGTATCACTGCAGCTCCTGCGCCGTCCCCAAACAGAACACAAGTACTCCTGTCATTCCAGTCCATAATTTTGGAAAGCGTCTCCGCCCCTATCACCAGCGCCGTCCGGCACATGCCACTGTGAATATAAGCATTCACCGTATGTAAGCCAAACAAAAATCCGGAGCAGGCGGCATTGATATCAAAAGCCACTGCGTTTACGGCTCCCAGACCCGCCTGTACTTCACACGCCGTCGAGGGAGTCACATAATCCCCTGTCAAAGTCCCTACAATTATCATATCAAGCTCTTCAGCCGCCACCCCGGCCGCGGCAAGCGCCTTCTTTCCCGCTTCTATAGAAAGGCTTGCTGTCGTCTCTTCTTTTACGAGATGTCTTTTCCGTATTCCGGTTCTGGACGAAATCCATTCATCGGAAGTATCCATAATCGTAGATAAATACGCATTCGTCACTACGGTTTCCGGCAGACAGCTTCCTGTTCCGATAATTCTACTTGTCATCCTTTTCTCCATCTATTCAGATGTTTATCTGAATTCTTCTATAATATCTTTTACATGCTCCATCTTCTCTGCACGGTAGGCATTGCTGCCACAGAACAACAGCGCGTCATCCACATTGCCTATAGCCGCGTTTACCAACGCTTCTGTAATGCAGTAAGGCGTTTCTGCCGGTTTACATGTGCTGATACACGTATGGCATTTTCCATGCGGAATCCGCCCCTTGGCAGCCCGCTTCATAAAAGGATTGGAAATCGCTCTTCCAGGCATTCCCACCGGACTTTTGACAATGATAATATCTTCTTTTCCGGCATCGATATAAGTCTGTTTGTAAGCCTGCGACGCATCACATTCATAAGTAGTGACAAACCGGGTTGCTATCTGAACACCGGCGGCCCCCATCTCAAGATAATGCTCCATATCCTTTCGTTCATAAATTCCCCCTGCTACAACAACAGGAATCTCTTTTTCATGCGTACTCCCATATCGGTTGACACAGGCAATAATCCTCCGGATCTCCTCGTCATAAGCCGCATCGTCAATCTCCTGCAGCTCTTCCATGCGAAAGCCCAAATGTCCTCCTGCACGGGGTCCTTCAATCACAATCAGGTCAGGAAGCCTGTTATACTTTTTGATCCAATATTTAAATATAACCTCCGCCGACTTGAGACTCGATACAATTGGCGCCAGCTTTGTCACGGCGTCACCTGCGATTTCGGGCAGCTTCATGGGAAGTCCCGCTCCTGATATGATCAGATCTGCCCCGGCTTCTATCGCCGCTCTGACATAGCGGTCATATTCCCGCGTTGCCACCATAATATTAACGCCTATAATACCGCCTCCGGCAATTTCCCTGGCTTTGTCTATTTCCTGCTTTATTGCGCGCAAATTGGCTTCAATCGGATGCTCGTCAAAATCAGGCTCTCGATAACCGATCTGTGCGGTGGAGATAATTCCGATCGCCCCCTGTGCCGCAACCGCCCCCGCCAGTCCCGACAGACTGATTCCTACGCCCATACCACCCTGGATGACCGGCACTTTTGCTTCCAAATTTCCTATTACAAGTGTTTTCGCTCTTTTATCCTGCATCTTTTTACTCCGCTTTTCCTAGGGCAAACGTAAGCTCCGCCTGCGCCACTACCTTACCTTCCACTCTGGCCACTGCACTGCCTACCCCCACAGGACCTTTTGATTTTATAATTTCTGTTTCCAGCATGAGCACGTCTCCCGGCACAACCTTTCCCTTGAATTTCGCGGAATTAATCGCCCCGAAATAAGCGGTTTTTCCTTTGTTTTCAGGCAGGCTTAAAATAGCCACCGCCCCCACCTGAGCGAGCGCCTCAATTATCAGTACGCCGGGCATAACCGGTTCAGCGGGGAAATGTCCTGCAAAAAACGGTTCGTTATAGGAAACACATTTCTTTCCCACCGCTTTTTTCCCCGCTTCCAGCGCTTCAATCGTATCCACTAACATAAACGGCTGTCTGTGCGGTATGATTTCCATAATCTCTTTTGCTGTTAAAACTGACATATTCTCTCCCCTTCTTCCCGCTATGCCTCAAATTTTTTAACAAGAATACTCGTATTGTGCCCGCCAAACCCAAGAGAATTGGAAAGCGCATATTTAATGTCTTCTTTTACCGGTTCTTTGCAATAATCCAGATCGCATTCCTCATCCGGCACTTCATATCCGACAGTTGCATGGATATACCCTTCTTCCAGCTCTTTCACGCAGGTGATAAATTCAATCGCTCCGGCAGCGCCAAGCAGATGTCCGATCATGGATTTCGTTGAATTGATCTTCATCTCCTTTGCATGTTCGCCAAATAACAGCTTAATGGCGCGCGTCTCAAATAGATCATTGTGATGGGTCGCCGTGCCATGGGCATTGATATACATAACATCCTCTTTGTCGATGCCCGCATCCATAATCGCATACTCCATCGCTTTTGCGGCGCCCGAACCGTCCTCCGCCGGAGATGTAATATGATACGCATCGCTTGTTGCACCGTAACCGACTACTTCCGCATAAATTTTAGCGCCACGCTTTCTCGCATGCTCCAGTTCCTCCAAAATCACAATGGCAGAACCCTCGCCCATTACAAATCCGCTTCTTTCCTTATCAAAAGGAATCGAACACCGTTTGGGGTCCTGACAGGTTGACAACGCCGTCAATGCCGAAAACCCGGCTACGCCGATCGGTGTAATACTGCTCTCCGTACCGCCTGCCACCATTACCTCCGCTTCTCCGTACTGGATAGAACGGAACGCCTCACCAATTGAATTTGTCCCGGTCGCGCAGGCCGTTACCACATTAATGCTCTTCCCTTTTAAACCGAAGTAAATCGATACGTTTCCGGCCGCCATATTGGCAATCATCATCGGCACCAGAAGCGGGTTTACACGATTGGGTCCTTTTTCCAGCAGCTTCTTATATTCTCTTTCCACAGCCTGCAAAGAACCGATACCGGATCCCACGGATACCCCTACTCTGTACGGATCTTCTTTTTCCATATCAAGCCCGGCGTCTTCCATCGCCTCTTTTGTAGCCGCTATAGCAAACTGACAAAACGCTTCCATTCTCTTTGCCGATTTAAAATCCATAAAGCTTTTAGCATCGAATCCCTTTACTTCTGCCGCCAGCTTACATTTATAATCCGTCGTATCAAATTTGGTAATTTCCGCAAATCCTGTTTTCTGTGCTTTCACACTGTCCCAAAATTCATTTACGCTCAGTCCGATTGGGGTAATGGCCCCAATCCCTGTTACAACTACACGTCTGCTCATATTGTCTCCTCTCTTTGCTTAGACTGTTATGCCATCCCACCGTCCACACTGATGGTTTGTCCTGTAATATAAGAAGCCTTATCGCTTGCCAGAAATGCCACTGTCTCTGCAATATCAGAGGGCTGCCCCATCCTTTTCAGCGGAATTTGTGCAAGTGTAGCCTCTTTTGCCGCGTCCGTCATAGCCTGCGTCATATCTGTATCAATAAAGCCAGGGGCAACCGCATTAACGGTAATATTTCTGCTTGCCAGCTCTCTGGCCATCGTTTTGGTCAGGCCAATAACACCCGCCTTCGACGCCGCATAGTTAGCCTGTCCGGCATTGCCTAGAATACCTGACACGCTTGTCAGATTTATAATCCTGCCGCTGCGCTGTTTCAAAAAAGCACGATACATATGTTTAATCGTATTAAATGTTCCCTTCAAATTTGTTGCAATCACCGCGTCAAAGTCTGCCTCTGACATTTTCATCACAAGATTGTCCCTGGTAATCCCCGCATTGTTCACCAGAATATCAATATGCCCATATTTTGCAAGCGCCTCCGTTATCATATTGCCGCAGGCATCAAAATCCGCCACAGAACACTGTACCGCCGCCGCAGTGCCGCCATTTTCCTGAATCTCAGACACAACGGCGTCCGCTTTCTCTTTGGAACCATTATAGTTTACAATCACAGTGGCGCCATACCCTGCCAGCGTCAGCGCAATCTGTCTGCCAATTCCTCTGCTGGCGCCCGTTACCAATGCAACCTTACCCTCTAACATATCTGCTTTCCTTTCTCATTCAACAAACGGCTTACATCAATCCCGATAATTTTTCAAGATCTTCCAGCTTCTCTATATTAATCGTTTTTACGCTCTTATTTATCTTCCTCATAAATCCTGACAGAGTTTTCCCCGGTCCAATTTCAACAAACGTATCTACACCATCCGCAATCATCCGCTCAATCGTCTGCTGCCACCTGACGGAAGAAGAAACCTGTTTTGTCAACAGAGCCTTTACCTGGGTCTTGTCTGTCACATAATCCGCCGTCACATTCGCTATGTACGGGATACGGATTTCTCCGATCTCCACTTCTTCCAATACCTTGCCCAAGTTCTCTCCCGCTCCGGCTAACATACTGGAATGGAACGGTCCGCTGACATTCAGCGCCACACATCTTTTTGCACCTGCCGCTGACAGCTTTGCCGCCGCCTCTGCTACCGCCTTTTCTTCTCCCGTAATTACTATCTGGCCTGGGCAGTTATAATTGGCAATCGAAACAATCCCTTCCGTTTCTTCGCACACTTTTTCTATCACTGCTCCGTCCAATCCCAGAACAGCCTGCATCGCCCCGCCGGTAGGCACTGCCTCCTGCATGTAAATACCGCGCTGTCTGACTACCTTAAACACATCCTCTGTACGCATAACGCCGCTGGCCGCCAAAGCCCCATATTCACCGAGGCTGAGTCCTGCGGTCACATCCGGACGGATGCCCTTTTCTTCCACTGCTTTTAAGATTGCCACCTCTGCTGCCAGCATAGCGATCTGTGTATATTCCGTAATATTAATTTTATCGTTTTCTTCAAAACACAAACCGACCACATCCAGCCCGGATGCCTTACCTGCCAGCTCAAACATTTCACGGCTTACCGGTACTGCGTCATAAAAGTCTTTCCCCATTCCTACATACTGCGCTCCCTGCCCGGGGAACATAAATGCTATTTTACCCATGTTTCGCTCCTTCTTCCGATCAAAACAATTTTATCAAAACTCCGCGCCTGTTTTTTGTTTGATATTCAAAGTATCCAAAAGTGAAATGGGAGGTCTGTTATGACCTCCTATGTATTTCACACATTGCATTTCTCTTATCGTGCCAGCAGCTTTTCTGCTTCTGACATTATTTCCTGAATCATTTCCGCGCAGGTCTGTTCTTTTTTCACAAGTCCTGCAATTTGACCAGCCATCAACGTGCCGTTTACGACATCGCCTTCTACGACGGCTTTGCGCAAAGCGCCCAGAGTCAACTTCTCCAATTCTTCAAAGGGTGCGCCCTCTTTTTCCAGCTTCACATATTCCCGCGTCATATTATTACGAATCTGGCGGACCGGATGTCCATGACTCATCCCCGTTACTTCTGAATCAATATCTTTTGCCCCGATCACTTTTTTCTTATAATTTTCATGAACAATAGATTCTTTCGCAACAACAAACCGGGTACCCATCTGCACTGCTTCCGCCCCCAGCATCATTGCTGCGGCAAATCCTCTTCCGTCTGCGATACCACCTGCGGCAATTACCGGAATGCTGACCGCATCCACGACCTGTGGCACCAGTGTCATTGTTGTCGCGGAACCGATATGACCGCCTGACTCCATACCCTCGGCAACGATCGCATCCGCTCCGCCCCGTTCCATCATTTTCGCCATTGCCACACTGGCAACGACAGGAATGACTTTTACCCCTGCCTCTTTCCACATGGCCATATATTTCCCGGGATTGCCGGCTCCTGTCGTCACTACTTTGACGCCTTCTTCTACAATCACCCGTGCGATTTCATCCGCCTCCGGATTCATTAACATCAGATTCACACCAAACGGCTGATTTGTAACCGCTTTTACCTGGCGGATTTCTTCTCTAATATGCTGGGCAGGTGCGCCCCCGGCGCCGATCAGTCCCAATCCGCCGGCTTCCGATACGGCAGCCGCAAGATTATGCTCTGCTACCCATGCCATGCCGCCCTGGATGACGGGATATTTAATTTCGAGTAATTCCGTTATTCTTGTATTCATTTATGCTTCAACGCCTTTATTCTTCATATATTCAATCACAGCGCCAACCGTTGTAATCTGTTCCAGATCCTCAGAAGGAATTTCAATTCCGTACTCTTCCTCAAAAGCCATCACGAGTTCAAATAAATCGAGAGAATCCGCTCCCAGATCGTCTTTAAAAGAAGATTCCTCCGTAATCTCAACTCCGTCTAAATTTAATTGTTCCTGAATGATTTCTTTTACTCTTTCTAACATTGTTTTATCTCCTTTTTATATTATTTTCTAAATAGTTTGACATTCAAAGTATATGTTGCACCTGCCCTTTTGTCAACTATTTTTTTCGTTTATTAAGTACTGGTAAATTTCTCTTTTCGACACGCCTCGATCCGCTGCCACCAGCTTCATTGCCTCTTTCCCGGATATCCCTTTGTCCTCATAAATTTTCATATGTTCTTTTATGCTGACCTCCCGCCAGGACTCGCTTAGTTCGGCCTTCTTCTCTGCAGCGCTTCTGCCTTCCAGCACCAACACGTATTCTCCCCGGGGCTCCTGTGTCTCATACAGAGCAAGCGCGCTTTCCAATGTGCCCGGCATCACGGTTTCAAACTTTTTAGTCAGTTCCCTGCACAACGTTACGCGCCTGTTTCCCAGCGTTTCTTTTAAAACCGCAAGTGTACGCACAAGCCTGTGCGGCGCCTCATACAGTATGATTGTCCTTGGTTCTTCCCGAAGTTCCTCCAAAACCTGCCTTTTTTCCTTTTTATCAGACGGTAGAAAGCCTTCAAAACAAAACCGCCGTGCAGGCAGTCCTGACAGCGTAAGTGCAGTAATACAGGCACAAGCGCCCGGCAGAGATGTCACAGGTATCTGCTCTTCCTGACACATCTGCACAAGCGTTTCCCCCGGATCAGAAATCCCCGGAGTTCCCGCATCCGTAATCAATGCCACCGTCCTGCCCTCTTTCATATATGAGATCAAGAACTTCGCTTTATCTATTTTATTATGTTCATGATAGCTTGTCATCGGTGTGGCAATCGCAAAATGCTGCAAAAGTCTGATACTGTTTCTTGTATCCTCTGCTGCAATCATATCCGCCGTGCGCAGCGCTTCAATTACCCTTGGCGTCATGTCCTGCAGATTACCGATCGGCGTTGCGCATAATATCAATTTACCGCCCATACTAATATCCATATATTTCATAAATCTCCGATGTATATTCCCCTGGCTTTTTATACACGATCAATGGCTTATCCACTGTCATGCGGGAATTTCCGCCCCGGCTTGCCTCCAAAAGCACCATATTCGGCTCCTTGTCCACAAATGGATATACAAGCCGCATCCGCTTCGGTTCCAGTTTGCAGGAGACAAGCGCCGTCATAATTTCTGCCAGCCGAAACGGCCTGTGTACCAAATAAAATTTACCACCAGGACGCAATATCTTTGCTGCTTCTCTTACCACATCGCCGAACGTGCACAAGATCTCATGCCGGGCGACTGCTTTCGGTCCTTCCGGATTCTGCAGTCCATGCTGCCCGATCATATACGGCGGGTTGCACGTCACAACATCGTAAGCAGCCGCTCCAAATATGTGGGATGCTTCTTTTATATCGCCTTCTACAATATCAATTCTCTCCTGCAGGCCGTTCAATGCTACACTGCGCCTTGCCATATCAGCGCTTTCCGGCTGAATTTCCAAGCCTGTCAGATGACCGGCCTGTGTCTTAGCCGCCATTAAAATGGGCACAATACCTGTTCCAGTCCCCAAATCCAGCACCTTATCACCGGATTTCGCTTTCGCATATCCCGATAAGAGCACTCCATCCATACCAAAACAGAATTTTTCCGGATTTTGGATAATCTGGAAATGATTTCTCTGCAAGTCATCCAAACGCTCTCCGGGCTTCAGATCAATTGTCATCTAATTTTGACGTCCCTTCCTGCTTCTCCAATTTTTCCAAAGCCTTCAGTTCCTCGTCCACTTCCAGTTTGTCCCTTTTGTTATGTCTTCTTCTAAACTTAAGCTGTTCAACTTTATATTCATGGATTTCCTTCTCATCGTCCACCGTTACCACGACTTTTACAAGCTGCCGCAATACGTTAACGCCTGCTACTTCTCCTTTCAATCCGTCGTCCGTGGTCACATGGTCTCCAATATTCGGCAGCCTCCTGTTTAGCTCTTCATACGTCTCCTCTTCATGCTTCAGACAACACATAAGCCTGCCGCATACGCCCGATATTTTAGCCGGATTCAAAGACAGGTTCTGCTCCTTGGCCATTTTGATGGATACCGGCACAAACTCGGACAGATGGGCGTGGCAGCACAGTGTTCTGCCGCAGATACCCATGCCGCCGATAATTTTCGTTTCATCCCTGACGCCGATCTGCCGCAATTCAATCCTTGTTTTGAATACGGATGCCAGATCTTTCACCAATTCCCGGAAATCAATCCTTCCATCCGCCGTAAAATAAAACAATACCTTATTATTATCAAATGTATATTCCGCATCAATCAGTTTCATTTCCAGATTATGCTTTTTGATCTTGTCCAGACAAATCTGAAAGGCTTCCTTTTCCTTCCTCTTATTGTTCTGTTCCTGCTCCAAATCTCTCTCATTGGCCACACGCAGCACTGGTTTCAGCGGATGAACGACTTTATCGTCCTCCACCTCTCTTACACTGCTGACTACAGTACCAAACTCTACCCCTCTGGCAGTCTCTACAATTACATAGTCCCCTTTTTTAATCCTGAACTTTGCCGGATCAAAATAATATATTTTTCCCGCAGTACGGAATCTTACACCAATTACCTTTGTCATTTTCTGTTTACCTCCGGCAGCGCATTCTCTGTATTTCCATGCGTTCCTTCTCTTCACATCAGCTTTCCCGAATGGTCAGCAGCAGCAGCTCTATCGTTAAGTCAAAATTGACATTGGCATTTAAGCGGCTCTTTGCCTTTTCCAGCGCTTTTAATATATTTTCTATGCCCTCATAATCACTTTTCCCTGCTGCTTTTTTAATATACTGTATTTCCTCTTTGAAAATCAAGTGGTTTGCGTCATTTGTTGCTTTAAATAAAAGCACGTCTCTGTACCAGACGGAAATAATGTCAAGATAGTCATTTACTTCCAGCTTATATTCATTGATTTTTTTAATGGCGCCCACAATTTCATTGATTTCCATCTCCCCTATATACTTCATCAGGGTGATCGCTTCTTCTCTGATATGGTCAAATTCCTCATTGCCCGCCAAAAGTTTTGCTTTCCCTAAATTGCCTCTCGCAAAAGCAACGCAAATCTCCGCTTTATAATCAGGTATCCGCATTTCCTCCATCAGATATTTTTTTACCAGCCTGTCTTCTACCGGTTTCATATGCAAAACTACACAACGGCTGAGTATTGTAGGAAGAAGTGTATTAACATTGGTTGTCAGGATCAATATAACTGCATACTCCGGAGGTTCTTCCAATGTTTTCAAAAGCGCGTTTTGCGCCTGCACTGTCATTTTTTCCCCTTCATTGATCAGGTAAATTTTCCAACGGCTGCTGTATGGCTTGATACCGATATCATGATTAATCTGTTTTCTGATATCCTCCACACTGATTGTATTCGGTTTTTCATGAACCAGTCTTATGATATCCGGATGGTTTTTTGACATTGCCTGTTTGCAGGAATGGCATTCCTCACATGGTTCATCCTCTGCCCTCTCGCACTGTAGCGCCATCGCAAAAATACCCGCAATAAACTCTTTTCCCGCACATCTTTCCCCGTTAATAATATAAGCATGGGAAACCTTTCCGGCCCTGATAGCATTCTGTAAATGCTCCTTCAGCTGCTCCTGTCCGATAATATCTGTAAACTTTGCCACGTGTCTTTCCTTTCCCCGCTGTCCTATGTAAAAATATCCAGCAGCAGACCTCTGATTTCTCCGATTTTTCCCAAAATCGTAAGATGATCTTTTTCATCCTTTACCAGTTCCTGTGCCAACTCATCTAATGTTTCATCCACCAGACGGATAATACCATATACCCTGTGTCTGCCCCGCCTGTCTAAAAAATTCTCTCTCGCAAATGAATGGGAGCGGCTGACGATTTCATTCATAAACTCCTTTATCATACTGCGGTAACGTTTCATGTCCTTCACGTCCATGCGTTTGGCAATTTTATTTCCCTGCATGGTAATCTCCTGCATCATGGTATTCAGTCTTTCCTGAAGACCGGCCTCTTCAATGCGGCTGGTTAATGCAAATTTAAAATTTCCATCATTTTCCTGTGCCTGCTGCCCCTGTTCCACCGGTGCGGGCTGCATCAACGGATTTACTTTAATATCCATGCAGACTACCTCCGCTCTTCTATATAATTACAAATCTCCGTTAAACATCTATCCAAATCGTCATTATAAAAAAATTTGCTTATTCCCGCCTCTTTCAGCTTCTCTCCGGAAAAGTCTGCCTCATCCGCCAGGTAACGTCTGCAAAGTTCCTGGTATCGGGGCGTCTTCTGCAGTTTCTCTCTGTCCAATGCCCGCTGAAGCCGTATCCCGTCATCCAGATCAATCATTATGGGAACAAGGCGTTCCTTCCCGAAATAGTTTCTCGTCTTACAATAAGATTCCAATGTGCCAATAACCAGATAGTCGTTTCCTTCCAAATCAATCTGGCTGTCTTTCACCGTAAAATATTTCCATACGCCATGAAATGTGTTATAAGAGCGCAGCTCAATAATATTTCCCGCCGCTTCCAACTCGCTTAGCCGTTTTTCATCTACAAAAAAGTATTCAATCCCGTTCCGTTCCCCCTCCCGGATCGGACGGGTCGTATACATGACTATCGTACGGAGCGTATTTTCCTGCCGCTCTAAAAGCCGTTTATAAATCGTGTCTTTCCCCGTAGAGCTTTTGCCCATGATATAAAAAATTTTACCCATTTTTCCTCTATGCTTCCAGAACACGTATCATATTGGTTCTGCCGCTTTCCCCCAAAGGCACGCCGGCCGTCAGTACGACAGTATCCCCTTTACGGATCAGTCCCTGTTTTTCTGCCAGATGCACTGCCTCTTCAAATAATTCTTCCGTATTTTCCTCTTTCTCCATCAATATTGGCGTTACGCCCCATAAAAGCGCCATTTGGCGGCATACACGCGGATTGACGCTGCAGGCAATGATCCGGCAGTCAGGCTTATATCTTGAAACCATTCCTGCCGTAAAGCCCGACATAGTAACAGTAATGATTGCCTCCGCATCCAGATGCATGGCTGTTGTACAAGTCGCATAGGATATCGCCGTTGTCACATCTGCCAGATTTCTTGGCGTTTTCCTGAGCATCCTCCCGTTATAATCAATCGCTTTTTCCGTGCGCTCCGCTATTCTTGCCATCGTTTCCACCGACTGCGCCGGGTATTTTCCGGCGGCGCTTTCCCCTGACAGCATAATGGCTGTTGTACCATCATAAATCGCATTCGCCACATCATTGGTTTCTGCCCTGGTAGGACGTGGGTTCTGTATCATAGATTCCAGCATCTGCGTCGCCGTGATAACATGCTTGCCCGCCGCTGCCGCCATCTTGATCATTTTTTTCTGTATAATTGGCACCTCCTCAAAAGGAAGCTCAACACCCATGTCCCCTCTTGCCACCATAATGCCGTCTGACACCGAAAGGATTTCCTCTAGATTGCGAATCCCCTGCAGGCTTTCAATTTTGGCGATAATTTTCATAGGATTTTTGTGCGCATCTAAAATCTCTCTGACTGCTAAAATATCCTCTTTTGTTCTGACAAAAGAAGCAGCGATAAAGTCAAATCCCATCTGAATACCGAACAAAATGTCCTCTCTGTCTGCATCACTGATATAAGGCATCGACAACTCCACGCCTGGTACATTGATTCCTTTGTGATTGGATACCACACCGCCATTTTTTACAAAACAAACAATATCCTCTCCCTGGATTTCTCTGACTTCCATCTCTATCTTTCCATCATCAATCAAAATCACAGAACCGATTGTAATATCATTTTTCAAATCATGATACGTAATAGACGCTCTTTTTTCATTTCCTGTGATTCTTTCCGTCGTCAGTATAAAATCCTGCCCCGCCGTCAGTTCTACCTTCCCATTTTCAAAATCACGCAGCCGGATCTCAGGTCCTTTTGTATCAAGTAAAGTCGCAACAGACATCCCGAGCTCACCGCTTACCTTAACTACCCTGCTGAATTTTATCTTATGTTCCTCATGCGTTCCGTGGGAAAAATTGAATCTCGCCACATTCATTCCTGCTCTCATCAATTCCCGTAGTTTCTCTTCACTCTCACTTGCCGGTCCAATCGTACAAACAATTTTAGTTTTACGCATAAGTCTCCTTTCTGATGATACTTACCTTTTTCCTGTTTTCTCTTAAGCCTTCTATCACAAATCCCTGCTGCCTGTAATAAAGAAGCTGTCGGATCACAGACTTGGTGAAACGTTCTCCCGGAACGATCAAAGGAATGCCGGGCGGATAGACTTGAATAAATGCACCGCATATTTTTCCTTCACAATCTTCCAGAAGCATTTCTTCCTTTTTTTCCTCCATGGCCTCATAAATATTATAAACATTCTCCGGCCGCTCCTCTATTTCCGTATGAGAGGTCTGAGATTTTTTGCATAACCTGCCGTCTGTTTCTCTCAATGCATCCGCCAGACGCATATAACCTTCGCGTCCGTCCATAATCGTTAAAATGGCCGTTACATAATCCCATCCCGCCATTTCCATCTGCAGATTATATCGGTTCAACAGTACGTTATACAAGCCACGTCCTGACTGTGTTGTTCCTTTTACGGAGATAACTTTCTTCCCAGGATCATAATCAAATATCTCTTGTCCTATTTCCTTCGTTCTTTCTGACGAAAGTATTTTAAGGTATCCTAAATTTTCCGTTTTACACGTAAATAATTTATTATATTCAAAAAAACGATGGCAAAGAGGCTCTCTTTCCGTTTCCAAAATGGAGATGCACTGCTCAATACCAGCCATCAAAATATACGACGGACTGCTTGTCTGATAAATCTTCAAAAACTGCTGCAGTCTCTCTCTGTCAACCAGCGAACCCTGTACATGTAAAAGCCCGGTCTGCGTCAGTGCAGGCAGTGTTTTATGAATACTGTGAATCACAATATCAGCTCCGCAGCTAACCGCGTCTTTGGGAAATCTTGCATCCACGCAAAAATGCGCGCCGTGCGCTTCATCGACAATAACCGGAATCTGTTGCCGATGGGCCATCTCTACAATCGTCTCGATATCCGATACAACACCGTCATAAGTAGGTGAAGTGAGAACGAGTGCGCACACTCCCACGGAGGTTTGTAATTGTCTTTCCACACTTTTCGGAGAAATACTGCCGCATATTCCATATGTTTCCAAAAAAGAGGGATAAATATACCTGACGCTGCATCTGTTCAAATAAACGGCATGGTATACGGCTTTATGACAGTTTCTTGCCATAATCACCGTACCCCCTCTTCTGGCCACGGCAGACACAGCGCTCAAAATACCGCCGGTACTTCCATTGACAAGCAGATATGATTCCGCCCCAAATATTGAGGATGCTCTTTCCATCACATCTTTTAGAATACCGCCCGGATTATGAAGATCATCAAAACCGTCAATTTCCGTAATATCAATCCCATAATATTCCTTCATTGGAAAATCATCCATCCGCCGTTTATGCCCAGGCATATGGTAAGGATAACAGCCGGATATCTGTAGCTTTTTTAATTTATCATATAAATGCTCCAATTATCTGCTCTGGCGCCTCCTGAATCTTTTTCTGTGAATCCGTACGGTTTCCATCAGTGAGCAATATTTATCCGCCATAGATACAATCCATGCTTCTCTGCACGTCGGTGGTATTACCGTTAAAGGCCACATATGCTTCCTGATAATTTCTTTTTCCAGATCAGACAATACGAACTCTTTTTCTGCATTTTTTAATGCAATGCCCGGATGATGGATGCCGTGGAGTCTGAAAACATTGGCGTGATCTTTATCATGCCAGTCATATTGAAAAAAATCATGCAACAGTGCGCCTCTTACAAGCGCCCTTTTATCACAGGGAATGCCAAGCATTTCACTAATTCGTATGCTGTATCTCGCCACATTAATTTCATGCTGTCTTACCGACATATTTCCATGCTGAATATCCCGTTTTGTCTTTTTATGATGCTCCGAACGCAGGATATCCATGCCGTCTTTTTTTATAACATCTCCTACTTTTGTCATCGTTTCCATTCCTTAATTGCTTTCTGTTTCCGCAGGCTTTTCCGCCAGATCTGCCGGCGTTTCTGTGGCGTCTGGCGCCAGGTCTTCCACCGGGACTTCCTCTGGATTAACCGCCGGATTTTCTGCCGGATCGACCGCCGGGACTTCCTCCGGACTGACGGTTGGATCTTCTGTCGGTATCTGTATGGCATCAGACGGTGGATTTTCTGTCGGCGTTTCTGTCGGAACTGTCTCCGATTTTTGCTCTGCTTTCTGATGCTTATTTTTCTCCGCAGATTCATCTTTATAACAGATCACCGGAAATCCTTTGTAAATCTGTTCATATATTTTTTCGGCTTCCTCCACCGGAAGGTTGATACAACCATGCGAACCATTGTGCAAATAGATCTGCCCGCCGAATTGCCGTCTCCATTTGGCATCATGCATGCCAATATTCCCATTAAAAGGCATCCAATATTTTACCGGCGTTGCATACCCCGGTCCTTTTAACGTTGCATCCATCGTTTTATATGTCAATCCGTATACTCCGTCCGGTGTTGCAAACCCTCTGGATACATTACCCGAGACAAAATCGCTTTCTGTCACAAGCTGTCCGTCAACATACAGATACAAATGCTGCGCCGTTAAATTAATTTCCACATAAGAGTCCCCTATATCATCTTCTCCTTTTACCGCCGCCGTATACAAATATTCCGGTTCTCTTTCCCCCTGCCAGCCTGCGCGGATTAATTTGATAAGTTTCTCCGTTTCTCTGGTTCGATTTACTCTCCAGCCATAACTTCCCGGCTTCAGTAAAATATTCTTCCCTTCACTCGTTTTAAATTCCCTTATTTTTCCAAACGTATCATATTTTTTAGACAGACTGTCCACATATTCTTTTACCGCTTCCGCATTAATCAGCACCGTCCGATTCTCTCTGTCAATATCCAGCCACGCATGAATCAGACTGCCATCCACGGTTTCCTCCATTCCATGCCAGTCATACACTATCCTACTGGTAACAAATCTATTCAAGCGGCTGCAGAATTGATTCAACTCTACGTCATCCTGACTGATTTCTGGTTCGAGATAACAATTCGCTTCCTCGAGATTTAAAAACGCCTCCATATTTTCCAAGGCCGCAATCACAGCCTCTTTTGCTTTCTGTCGGTCTATGACTGTACCCCTGTCTTCTTCTATAATATGATAATACCCGCTTTCTTCATCATACTCACCCACATATGCGTTCACAGGTCTGCGCATTCTGCTTTCCTGAAATATGCCCATACCCCGTAAACTCTCGTCCAAAAGCGGCTCCTCATAGCTTACGGTAAGCGGCATCTCCTTTTTTGTTGGATTCCACAAAAAAGAAAACCAGGCAAATCCGTTCTGCATAGCTGCTATTTTCTCCGGTGTATCATCCAGACTAAACTGAAGATTGATTTCTGAAGCAGTCAATGTCTCTTTCATACCATCCCTGCCTTCAATCGTCAACGTATAATGATCCGCCCGTTCAGCAATTATCGACTTTAAGTCTTCTGCTGTCATACCGCCGCAGTCTATATCCCCGATCTTTGTCCCGAAATAATAATGTTGTATAAAAAAAAGCGAAAAAGCCAGATAAATCATTCCTAGTACACATATCACAGCAATTCCGCCGAAAAGATAAATTTTTTTCCTTTTTTCTCTGTCCAAATGAATCACCCAATAAATATGTATTTCCCTTTTTCATTTTATATGCTTTTGTTCTGAAACACAATACGGAGAAAAAAAATATTACTGGAATTTTGTAACAGTCAAATCTTTTATTACTTCACCGGCCATAATCAAACCCGCCACCGAAGGTACAAAAGCAACACTGCCTGGCATCTGCTTTTTTCGGTTATTGTTCATTTCTCTTTGTGACAACTCCGGCCTCTTTTGCCCTTCCTGGCTGCAGACAGACCCTCCGCCGTCATTTTGGACACTGTATTCTGACAGAAGCACAGGTTTTTCTTTTGAAAATACCACTTTTAAATGATAAATACCCCGTTTTTTTAACTCTCTTCTCATAACTTTTGCCAGCGGACATACGCTGGTCTCTGAAATATCTGCCACTTGAAATGCAGTCGGATCCAATTTATTTCCAGCGCCCATACAACTGATGATCGGAACGCCGCATTGCTGCGCCTGCGCCACCAAATGCAGTTTTCCCGTAACAGTGTCAATCGCATCAACCACATAGTCATACTGCGCTAAATCAAACTGCACCGCAGTTTCAGGCAGATAAAAAGTTCGATATACATTGACAACCGCACAGGGATTAATATCTAAAATCCGTTCCTTTGCCACATCCACTTTATATTTTCCCAATGTTCGGTTTGTCGCAATAATTTGTCTGTTTATATTGGAAGAACACACCCTGTCATGATCTATGAGATCGAGCGTTCCTACACCGGATCTCGCCAAAGCCTCCACTGTATAACTTCCCACGCCGCCGATACCAAATACGGCCACCCTTGCATGATACAGACTTTCCATATTCTCTTTTCCTAACAGCAATTTCGTCCTTGCAAACAAATCAGACATCTGACTTCTCCCTGGCTTCAGCAATTGATACGCAACTATCCGGTTTTTATAGCGTTTGCATTTCTTCTGCAATCTTATGCTCACAAAACCGCATAGCTTCCAAAGTCTTTGCTAGAAGATCCGACAATTCCCAATTCAGCATCGCCGCACCCTTTTCAATCACTTCCCTGGAACATCCCGCCGCAAAACCAGCGCTTTTATACTTTTTCTTCAAAGATTTCACTTCCATATCCTGTACACTTTTAGATGGACGAATCAAAGCCGCCGCCCAAATTAGTCCAGTTAGTTCATCTGTTGCATACAGCACTTTTTCCATCTCATGCACTGGCTTTACATCCACTGTCAAACTATAGCCGTGACTGCATATTGCATGAATCATGTCTTCACTGATTCCTGCTTCTTTCAGCAGTTCAGGAGCTTTTATACAATGCTGCTGCGGATACATTTCAAAGTCTATATCATGTAAAAGTCCCACAATCCCCCAATAATCAACGTCTTCACCGTAACCAAGCTCCTGTGCATACCATCTCATCACCCCTTCGACAGTTAAAGCATGCTGGATATGGAACGGCTCCTGATTATATTTCTTCAACAAAGAAAACGCTTCTTCACGACTTATATGATCTTTCATTTTTTACTCCCCTTCCATTTTTTCTATTCGTTAAAATCAAAGTTATAGGAATTAGTTGTTTCCGTTTGCGCCATCCGCATGCTGCAAATGCAGCAAAATTCTCTATGCGGATGTGTGCATTCATTATAGGAAACGGCAAATATTTTTGTCGTTTCCTATAATACTTCCAATTACTATACCACTGCAACGTTAAAATTTTAGTATAGAAATATTATTTTGTCAAATCATGCCAAAAGCCCCATAGACAATATCGTCCACAGGGCTTTTTCATGAGACACGGGGGAGTCGAACCCCCGACAACTTGATTAAAAGTCAAGTGCTCTACCAACTGAGCTAGTGTCCCGTACAATATCCTACAAGAGAAAAAATTTGTAAAAGAAAATGCCCAGAACCGGAATCGAACCAGTGACACGAGGATTTTCAGTCCTCTGCTCTACCAACTGAGCTATCTGGGCATTTCAATAGCGGGGATAGGATTTGAACCTATGACCTTCGGGTTATGAGCCCGACGAGCTTCCAGACTGCTCCACCCCGCGTTATAAAATTATATTGTACTGATTATAAATCATGTACGTATCACTTTCTCAAGTGAAATGGATGGAGGTGGATTCGAACCACCGAAGCAATTTGCAGCAGATTTACAGTCT
>CAJUDS010000012.1 GCA_910585345.1 uncultured Lachnospiraceae bacterium
GCCAAGCGTTTTCATCGTCGGGAACAGCAGCACATCCCTTATCGCCGGAGAGTCAGTCAGCAGCATTACCATACGGTCAATTCCATAGCCGATGCCCCCGGTAGGCGGCATACCGATTTCCAACGCATTTAAAAAGTCCTCGTCCGTATGGTTGGCTTCCTCGTCTCCCTGGGCAAACTGCTCCTCCTGCGCTTTAAAACGCTCTCTCTGGTCAATGGGATCATTCAGCTCAGAGTAAGCATTGGCCATTTCCCAGCCATTCATAAAAAATTCAAACCTCTCCACATACTCTGGATTGTCAGGCTTTCTTTTTGTCAATGGTGAAATTTCGACCGGATGATCCATCAAAAACGTAGGTTGTATAAGATGCTCCTCTACAAACTCTTCAAAAAACAGATTCAGGATATCGCCTTTTTTATGTCTTTCTTCATACTCGATACCTCTTTCTTTTGCAGCCGCCCTTGCTTCCTCCAGCGTATGAATCTCATCGAAATCCACACCCGCATATTTTTTTACCGCATCTACCATTGTGATACGCTCAAAAGGCTTGCCCAGATCCATCTCCGTTCCTTTATAAGTAATGACCGTAGTGCCCAGCACTTCCTGCGCCACATAGCGGTACAGCCTCTCCGTCAGATCCATCATGCCATTATAATCGGTATAAGCCTGATACAACTCCATCAGGGTAAATTCCGGATTGTGCCTCGTATCCAGGCCCTCATTACGAAATACACGCCCGATCTCATAGACACGCTCCAATCCACCTACGATCAGCCGCTTCAAATACAACTCCAAAGAAATCCGTAGTTTCAAATCCTCATCCAACGCATTAAAATGTGTCTCAAACGGCCGCGCCGCCGCGCCGCCGGCATTAGACACCAGCATTGGCGTCTCCACTTCCATAAATCCCTCGGCAGTTAAAAATGTGCGGATCGCGCTGATGATACGGGAACGTTTGATAAAAGTGTCCTTAACATCTTCATTCATGATCAAGTCTGTGTAACGCTGCCGGTAACGAATGTCCGTATTTACCAGTCCGTGGTATTTTTCAGGAAGAATTTGCAGACTTTTTGACAATAGCGTCACTTTCTCTGCATGGATGGAGATCTCACCAGTCTTTGTTTTAAAGACCTGTCCTTTAATTCCCACAATATCTCCTACGTCATATTTTTTAAACTCACCGTAAGATTCTTCGCCAATACTGTCCCTTGCCACATATGACTGAATACTGCCCTTTAAATCCTGGATATTACAAAAGGAAGCCTTTCCCATCACACGTTTAGACATAATTCGTCCTGCCAGAGATACGGTATCTCCTTCCATCTCTTCAAACTGTTCTTTTACATCCATACTATGGTGCGTCACATCGTATTTCACGATTTGAAACGGATCTTTTCCCTTTTCCTGTAGGGCTGCCAGCTTTTCTCTTCTGACTTTCAAAAGCTGGCCCAGATCCTGCTCCTGCGGTCTGCTCTGTTTCTCTCCCACGTCTGCCACTCCTCTTAGCTGCTTCTATTTATACATAACAGTTTCTAATCTGTCTGATGTTTAGTTACTTCTCTGAATTTCCAATACTTTATACGCTAATATACCTGCCTGCGTCTCCACCTCTATCGTATCGCCGACCTTTTTTCCAATCAGCGCCTTACCTACCGGCGACTCATTGGAAATTTTTCCTTTCAGACTGTTTGCCTCTGTAGACCCAACGATCTTGTACTCCAGTTCTTCGCTATATTCCAAATCCAAAATCCTTACGCGGCAGCCGATATTGATCTTATCCAGATCCACTTCATCTTCTACAACAACTTCGGCATTTTTTAAAATTTTTTCCAGCTCTTCGATTCTCGCTTCAATATCGCGCTGTTCATCCTTTGCCGCATCATATTCTGCGTTCTCAGACAAATCGCCCTGCTCTCTGGCCTCTTTGATCTTCTGCGCGACCTCCTGCCGTTTTACCACCTTCAGTTCATGCAGCTCGTCCTCGTATTTTCTAAGCCCCTCATACGTCAGTATATTTTTCTTCTCTTCCATAATCTGTGCCACCTCTCCATATTTCACTCTTTCCTGCCGCTCACATGCAGACTTGCCCATTTTTACAAGCAGACTTATTGCAGCATTGACGCCCGTTGCCTGCCGGGCCATTTACCCAACACAGACGGCAGTCCAGAATAATAACTCGTGTATTATAACGTATCCTTCAACACAGTGTCAAGGGCATTCCTCAGAGATATATAAGGAATCTCCCTGCATTTTGCCGATATTCTGCGCATTTTGTCCCCGCTCTCCCGCAGATCCATATAAACGCTGCTTTGGGGAAAATTGCGGCAGCACTTTGCACCATCCCTGCACATGTCAACAATCAGCGTCGGCTTCTCCCGAAAACGCAGGTTTCTGTCATCCTGTGTACATCGGACCGAAAGGCCATACTCTTCATACGCAGTCTCCGCAAACTCCTGCCAGAATTCTTCCCGCTGCGTCACAACCGTTGCGTAGTTATACGTACTATAGATTTCCCGCATCAACCTCAATTCCGGTTCATCATTCCTGTCCCATTCCATCCTTTGCTCCGCTTCCGCAGACTGTTTCCATCCATCCACAAAAATAAGCTGCTGCGCCCGAAATACAAATATGTTTTCTTCCTGACATTTCCGGTAAAAATGGATCAGCAGTTCCGGCGGCAAAATACAGTCTTCCCACTGGCAGACAATAAAATTTTTTTCCGACATTTCTGTCGTTTTTTGTTCTTTCCTGCTAATCCGTCTGTTTATTTTCCGCAAGGTACGGCAAAGCCTGCGATAGCTGCTTTTTTCATAGCGGGAAACGGCTTTCTTTGGCCGCATCCTTTCCACTCTTCTCCCATCCTGTGCCACTGCAGACTGTCGCCCGTTCCTTTCCAGACGGAGAATGTCTGCCGCCGTCAATCCCATCACAGCATACGCAGTTACCGGAATCCCCAGAAAGAGCGTCCGTTTTTCCAAAACCGGATAGCAGCCCGATAGTATATCCCATGCAGACGCCCAAACACTGCTCTTTTTCTTCTTCTTTTCCGCATACAAATAAATGATTTTTTCCATATTGCAGTATATGAGGATTGCACCCCGTCCATGCGCGGACAAAGAAGTAAAATATAGGTTTTCCGCTTTACTACGACAGCATATCCAACACGTCCAGCAATTCTTCCGCAGATTCCGCTTCGTTAATCCGCTGTCTGATTCTGGCTGAATGCGGATATCCTGCCGTATACCAACATACATGCTTACGCATTTCCCGGATCCCGGTGTATTCTCCTTTGCAGGCAAGTTGCAGTGCAACGTGTTCCTTTATCTTTTCCCGCACTTCTGCAGCGGAAGGCTTCTGCGTCGTGCTGCCGCTTTCCAGATAACATACAATCTGCCTGAAAATCCACGGATTGCCCCGTGCGCCGCGGCCTATCATCACACCGTCGCAGCCGGTCTGCAAAAGCAGCCGCTCCGCCGAAGGTCCATCCTCCACATCTCCATTTCCTATGACAGGAATCCGCACCGCTTCCTTTACCTGCCTGATTATCTCCCAATCTGCCTCGCCCGCATAATACTGCTCTCTTGTCCTGCCATGAACCGACACAGCGCATGCCCCTGATTCCTGTGCAATATGGGCCATTTCCACCGCATTCACATGCGCTTCGTCAAATCCCTTCCGTATTTTAACCGTTACAGGCTTTCCGATCGCCCGTACTGTCTTCTCAATAATCTTTCCCGCCAAAACAGGATCTTTCATCAGTGCGGAGCCTTCTCCATTTTTCACAACTTTGGGCACCGGGCACCCCATGTTAAGATCCAGTATGGAAAATGGCCTGTCTTCAATCTTTTTGGCCATTTCACTCACAATATCCGCAGCGGAACCAAATAACTGCAGTGATACACAACCCTCTTCCGGATCGATTTCCATGAGTTTGTCCGTATTTCTATTTCCGTACAGAATCGCTTTGGCGCTGATCATCTCCATACAGACAAGCCCGGCCCCCTCACGGGCACAGAGCAAACGAAAAGGCAGGTCTGTCACGCCTGCCATAGGAGCCAGTATGATATTGTTAGAAAGGGTTACTTTCCCGATCTGCAGCTTTCTGACCAACATTTCTCTCTGGCCTTCTTTCCCATAATGCACTGTTTTTTTCGTAAATAATGCGCAACCCGTCCAGCGTCAGAGCGCTGTCATAAATATCGATCGAATCCGTTTCCTCCGAAATCATCCTGCCCAGACCGCCGGTCGCAACTACCTTCATCGTATCGTATCCCGTTTCTTTTTTTACCTGTTTGACAATATATTCCGTCTGGCCGATCTGTCCATAGACTAGTCCAGCCTGCATACTGGAAATCGTTTCCTGCGCCAATATGGATTTCGGCTTTTTGATCTCTACCTCAGGCAGTTTGGCCGCCTCTTGCGAAAGAGCCATCAGTGAAATCCGCAGTCCGGGCGCCGTAACACCCTCGCTGAAACTGCCGTCTTCCCGAACCAGATCATAGGTTGTAGCCGTCCCAAAATCAAGAACCAGAACCGGACCACCGTATTTTTCATACGCCGCTACCGCATCTACAATTCTGTCTGCGCCTATGGCGCGGGGATTTTCGCCTGAAATTTTAATGCCGGTCTTTACACCCGGCCCTACAATCAATGGTTTCTGATGAATATATTTTACCATGGCCCCTGTCAGAGAATGCATAATATTAGGCACAACACTTGCCATGCTGATACCGCTGATATCCTTCACGGAAATACCGTTAATCCGCAACAGCTCCATGATCGCAATCCCGAATTCGTCGGAAGTTCTCGATATTTTGGTAGTAATACGGAAACTGTTCCGCAGCTTCTTTCCTTCAAATACACCAAACGTTATATTGGTGTTTCCCACATCTACAACTAATAACATCTCTTTTCCATGATACCTTTCCGTACCCCGCCGGGCAACGCATCACTCTTCCTCCTCCAATATTCCGCATATATCTTCCTGTAAAATCAGCATCCGGTAATACAGACTCAGGGATTCCAAAAGTTCCCGTCGTTTTCTGCGAATCTCCTTTACCAACAGACCGCTGCTGATCTCATCATAATAGATATCATTTTCGTCCGCATCGGTTTCAAGCGATATACTGCCGTCCGGTTCAAATACAACCGTAAAAACCCCGCCAGCCTCCTCTGTGAACAGCACGCAGATAATATGCAGCTCATCCTGGATTGTACGGGGGATTTTCTGAAACTTCTCATTAAAATAGTATTTTTTTTCATACGCATTGGCGCCACACAATATTATGCGTTCGTCAGACATAGCCATACAATCCTCTCACAGACACTTCCCCGGCATACACGCGTACAATTCCATTCTCCGGCGTTTCCACAGTAAGTTGTCCCACATTGTCCACACCTCTGGAAATACCCGTATACTCTCCCTTGGGATCCAGCACTCTTACTTCCCTGTCCCTGCTGACCAGATGTGCATTGTAGTCCTCCAGTATACTGCTCATATCTTCCGTCTTCAAAAACAGGTCATAATCCTTTTCAAAATAGTCCATCACCGTAGCAATCAATTCACTGCGGCTTACTTTTTTTCCTGACTCCAGCAAAAGCGAAGTTGCCGTATCCTGTATCTCCGCCGGAAAAGCGGTAATATTGGTATTGATCCCAATGCCTACAATCACATAATGAATGCTGTCCTGTTCGAGCGACAGACTCATTTCAGTCAGAATGCCTACTGCTTTTTTGCGGTTGATTACAATATCGTTCGGCCATTTGATCAATGCCTGCAGCCCCGTCAATTTCTCAATTGCACCCGAAACGCTGTGAGCGGCAAGCAGCGTCAGCATAGAAGCCTTATCCGGTGCAAACTCCGGCTTCAAAATCAGGGTCATGGAAACCATTGTGCCCGGTCTCTGCTGCCATATGCGGCCCCTTCTGCCTTTTCCTGCGGTCTGCATATCAGCCACTACAAGAGTTCCGTCAACGGCCCCGTCTTCCGCCAGCTTTTTAGCCTGTATGTTGGTAGAATCCGTCTCCTCAAAATAGACAACCTTCCTGCCCAGCCGCCGTGTTTTTATGCGGCTGGCAATCTCAGATTCCGATAAAACATCCGGAACCGCTTTCAACCGATATCCCCGGCGCTGAACAGAATCAATCTCATATCCTTCTTCTTTTAAATGGTTCATGACCTTCCAGACTGCCGCGCGTGTCACACCAAACCGTTCACACAACTCCTGCCCCGAAATATAGCCGTCCGACTCACGAAGCATCGTCAATATTTCTGTTTTCAAACCTCTGCTCCCAATGTAGCGGCCATTACAGCCTTAATCGTATGCATACGGTTTTCCGCTTCATCAAATACAACAGACTGCACAGACTCAAACACCTCGTCCGTTACTTCCATCTCCGTGATGCCGAAACGTTCTCCCATTTCCCTGCCAATCTTTGTATCCAGATTATGAAACGAAGGCAGGCAGTGCAGAAAAACTGCCTGCGGCCCCGCCAAATCCATAACCGCCCGGTTCACCTGATACGGCGAGAGATCACCGATCCGCTCAGACCATACCGAATCCGGCTCTCCCATGGAAACCCATACGTCCGTACAGATTACGTCTGCACTGTGTACCGCCTCGTCTACCTTTTCACATAACGTAACTGACCCGCCGCTCTCTTTGGCAATCTCCCGGCATCTCGTAGTCAGCTGCCGGTCGGGAAAATATTTTTCCGGCGCACAGGCAGTGAAATGCATTCCCAGCTTTGCACAGGCAACCATATAAGAATTGCCCATATTATAACGGGCATCCCCCATATAAACCAGTCTGATTCCCGCCAGCTTTCCTAGGTGTTCGCGTATTGTCAGCAGATCAGCAAGCATCTGCGTAGGATGAAACTCATTTGTCAGGCCGTTCCATACAGGAACACCCGCATACCGCGCCAGTTCTTCCACAATATCCTGGCCGAAACCACGGTATTCGATTCCTTCATACATCCTGCCCAAAACTCTCGCCGTGTCTGCTATGCTCTCCTTTTTGCCAATCTGAGACCCGGCCGGATCCAGATAAGTCGTACCCATCCCCAGATCATGTGCAGCCACCTCAAAAGAACAACGGGTTCTGGTACTCGTCTTTTCAAAGATCAGAGCCACATTTCTGCCCTTGAGTACATCCACCGGTATGCCTCTTTTTTTCTTCTCCTTCAACTGTGCTGCCAAATCAAGCAAATAAAGAATTTCTTCCTGCGAGTAATCGAGCAGTTTTAAAAAATGTCGTCCTTTTAAATCCATTGCCAAACTTCCTTACTGATGTGCCATTACTTCCCTGAGAGACGATGCCAGTCCTGCAATGCCCTGTATCTCCGACGGGATAATAATCTTTGTCGCCTTGCCGTCCGCAGCCTTTTCAAATGCTTCCAGACTCTTCAGACGCAGTACCGATTCATCAGCGCCAGCCTCTTTGATAAAACGAAGACCGTCTGCTGTTGCTTTCTGCACTTTCATAATTGCTTCCGCCTCACCTTCGGCCTCACGGATCATTCTTTCTTTCTGGGCTTCCGCGCGGAGAATTGCAGACTGTTTTTCAGCCTCTGCCTCCAGAATCGCCGATTCTTTTTTACCTTCCGCTACAAGAATTGTCGACTTCTTTTCGCCTTCCGCACGCAAAATCGCTTCACGGCGTTCACGCTCCGCTTTCATCTGCTTCTCCATTGCATCGCGGATTGCAGCAGGCGGAATAATATTTTTCAACTCCACACGGTTTACCTTAATACCCCATGGATCCGTTGCGATATCCAAAGACGAACGCATCTTTGTGTTAATTGTCTCTCTGGAAGTCAGCGTCTGGTCAAGCTCCATTTCACCGATAATATTACGCAGCGTCGTAGCCGTCAGATTTTCAATCGCCATAATCGGATTTTCCACGCCGTATGCAAACAGCTTCGGATCTGTAATTTGGAAGAATACCACCGTATCAATCTGCATCGTTACATTGTCTTTTGTAATAACCGGCTGCGGTGCAAAGTCTACAACCTGTTCTTTCAAAATCACCCGCTTTGCCACCTTGTCAAAAAAAGGCACTTTAAAATGTATCCCCACTGCCCACGTACCCTGATATGCGCCAAGGCGCTCCACAACATAGGCATGCGCCTGGGGCACAATACGGATGCAGGATGCTGCAATCCAAAGCAAAATCAAGAATAAAATCAATACAATAATTCCACCAACCATTTAAACTCCCTCTTTCCTTTCTTTTACAATCAGTTTTACCCCTTGTATGGCAGTCACTTCTACCACTGCGCCCACAGAAAACTTTGCATTTTCATCTGCCGCTCTGGCGCTCCACTCCTGACCGCTTACTGTAATCTGCCCGATTCCCTGCAGATTGTCAATCTCGCTGATGACAATCGCCTGTTTACCGATCAGGCTCTCCGCATTGGTCTTCACCCTGTCCTTGTTAAAATATTTCACCGCGATCGGCCTTGTAAAAAACAGAAAAACCAAAGAGACCACGATAAACAGCGTATTCTGAAACCACAGAGGAAGATTCAGCAGTGCGGCAACTGTAGATGCCAGCGCACCGATCGCAAACCAGATCGATGTCAGACCCAGCGTAATGATTTCCACTACCAGACAGGCAACAAGAATCACCAGCCACACGATTGCCATATTCCAATTAAACATGCGCCATTTCTCCTTTCACAGAATTCTGCACTCTTATCTTACTATATTACAGATTTTGATTCAAGTAGAAACAACGTTATCTCACCACAAACGCAGCAATTAACATTTTAAGAACATTCAGAATCCTCTTTTCCGGCCACTGACAGCAGCATTCCTATTCTCATATCCCATAAAGAAAAAGGAAAGCCCTGCGGACTTTCCTTTTGCCTCCTTCCACTTTCCTTACCAGAATACATGGCTTCCAATAATCAACCCATCGTGATTGCCGGAGCGCCTGAAATGGGTGGCTCCTCCTACGTTGGATGCTCCTGCGATCGCTTCCTGGGCCGCCTGCAGACAGCTTGGTCTGACGCCTTCTTCCACCCGCTTTGCCACCTTGCCGTTCATAGCGGGCGTGAACTGACCCGAAGCATAGATCACACCGGAAATTGTATTCGGATAACCGCCGCTGCGGACCCGGTTCATAACAACCGCTCCCACTGCAAGCTGTCCCTCATACGGCTGGTTGCCCGCTTCACACTGAATCAGCGCCGCCAGCAGGATATCGTCTGACGTTTCCACCGCCACAGCGCCTCTGTTTTCCGTCAGTTTCGCCTTTGCAGCATCCGCCTTGCGCTTTTCCTCCTGCTCCTTTTCTTCCCGCTTTCTGATCTCTTCCATCGTCTCGCCAGAGTCAATGATAAACTCCACCGTCGTATATTCCGCAGAGATATAACCTACCTCATCGTCATATACAACGCTCACCCACTCATCGTCGATGATCTCCAGCGCCGCCATCTTTTCATTTTTCCCAACCATACCGAATACACCGGCGTCTTCTTCCGGTTCTCTTCTGATCCGCAGGGCGTCCGCATCCACTTTCGCAATCAGATTCCCCACATCTTCGGCCATTTCTTCCGCTTCTTTTCCAAATACAAGGTATTCATCTTTCGTCCAGCCCGTTACATTGCCGGATTTCAATTTCGTCCAGCCGTTACACCGCTCCAGTATCTCTCCGCCGCAGTCACTGTAAAGTTTGCCCACTCTTTCGGAATCCTCACTGGCTTCCTTTCTCACATTAACCGCGTTCTGTACATTCGCCATAACCAGGCCGGACTCTTCCGCGTCATCCTCGTCTGATGCGCCTCTGTCCTTCTCTTCGTCCTTTTCCGTACCGCGCGAAGCGGATGACTCCTCTGCACTTACTTTCGCGACCGTCTCCGTCAGGTCAGCATCCAAAATCACTGCCGCACCCGCGTTTACCGTCCGCAGGCTCTCCGTACTGCCGGCTGCAGCCGTTAGCTGCAAAAGTCCCAGCGCAGTAACGCCTATCAGCATACCCGACAGACGATGCAGCAGTCTTCTGCCTTTTGCCCTCATAATAACCTCCGAAAATGTTTGTAACGAATTTGTGAAAAGTGTTACAAATTTATTAACTTTTGGTAAATCATAGCAAAATCATTACTATTTGTCAAGTTTGAACATTTTTGGAGATTTTTATACTCTTTTTTTGAAAAAAATTCCTGAAAGTGAATCCTGCATATTATACGCCATGTCCGTTTACAAACGTCTGGTCTTATCCACGCATGCCAAAACAGCATCTATCACAGCGCCCCGCATACCCTTTTCTTCCAACACTTTGAGACCCTCAATGGTCGTGCCGCCCGGCGAGCACACTATATCTTTCAGTTCCCCGGGATGCCTGCCGCTTTCCAGCAACAGCTTAGCGCTCCCAAGCACAGCCTGTGCAGCCGCCTGATATGCCTGCTGCCTTGGCATTCCCGCAGCTACGCCCGCATCCGCCAACGCTTCCATAAACATAAACACATAGGCTGGAGAGCTTCCCGCCACAGCTCCAAAAGCGTCCATCAACGCTTCCCGGAGTATGCAGATCTGTCCGAAACTCTGCATCAGCCTCTGCACATATGCAAACTGCTCAGCCGTCACATTTTCGTTGGCACAGACTGCCGTACATCCCTCCCCTACCATAGCAGGCGTATTCGGCATGCACCGCACAAGCCTGATCTTTTTTCCAAAGGCTTTTTCATACCAGCCGATGCTTTTTCCCGCCGCAATGGTAACCAGCAGCATATCCTCTCTCACACAGTCTTTCACTTGGCAGACGACGTCTTCCAAAAACTGAGGCTTTACGGCAAAAATCAGGGTTTGCGCCTTCTGCGCCACCTCTTTGTTATCCAGTGTTGTACGAATCCCATACTTTTGCGCCATACGGTCTATTGTCTTTTGTGTGGCCGCGGAACCGATCATCTCCTCCCTCTTTACAATCTCTTTCTGCAGCATACCGCTTATCATGGCATCCGCCATATTTCCCAGTCCGATTATTCCTATCTTCATTTGCCATTCCTCCTTTGACGCGCCGCTTCATACATCAACACCGCAGCCGCAATACCCGCATTCAGCGACTCCACCGCGCCTGCCATGGGAATCCTCATCAGGCAGTCCGCCGTTGCGGCCGTCTCTTCTTTCAGTCCGCCCGCCTCGTTTCCGATCAGAAACGCGCAGCCGCCCGTATAATCACAGGCATCATAAGCCGTCTCTCCATCCAAATGGGCCGCAAACACGCGGATGCCGTGCCTCTGCAGATCCGCAATTGTCTGCTGCAGGTTCTGCGTCTGATAAAAGGGTACTCTATATATAGAACCCATTGTGGCGCGTATTGTTTTAGGATTATAGATATCCACTGTCTCCCCGGAAAGAATAACCCCGTCGATTCCGGCCCCTTCCCCTGTCCGTATCATTGTACCCAAATTGCCCGGATCGCGAATATCCTCCAACGCTAAAAGCAGGGGGTATTCTCTTCGTAGTAAATCGGAAAAGCTATAATGATATGACTTCATCACACACAAAATCCCCTGTGGAGAACAGGTATCTGAGATTTTGCTGAAAACATTTCCCGATACGGTCTCACAGGACAGCCTCCCCAGCTTCTCTGTGACAGCGTCTTCCACCGCCTTGTCCGGACAGGAAAAAGATTCGGAAAGAAACACTTCCCGAATCCGTTCTTCCGGCGCCTCAAGAAACATCTTAATGCCCTCTGACAAAAAAACATCCGCATCCTTTCGCGCTTTTGCTCTCTGCCGTATATGCACAAGCGATTTGATTCTTTCATTTCCCGGACTTGTAATCATCCCGCACCTCTTATACCGACAACACTCTGCTGACTTCATATTGGAACTCATTGATCTCTTTTTTCATAGCCAGCGCTTCTTCAATATCAAAATCCATAAATTCCCCATGTTGATAGCCCACTACCCGGTTTGTTTTGCCTGCACACAGGATATCCGCCGCATACGCGCCCATGATCGATGCATAAAACCGGTCTTTGCACGTCGGATTGCCGCCCCGCTGCATATATCCCAGAATGGTGGCGCGTGTCTCCATCCCGGTTGCCGCCTCAATCCTGCGGGCCATGGAAGTAGAATGGCCGATGCCTTCCGCATTAATGATAATATGATGCTTCTTCCCCTTTTTCCTGTTACGGATTATATTATTAATAATTTCCTGCTCATTATAGTCATACTTCTCCGGAAGCAGAATATCCTCAGCGCCATTGGCCACACCGCACCACAGTGCAATATACCCCGCGTTTCTTCCCATAACTTCAATAATACTGCACCGTTCATGGGAAGAAGAGGTATCCCGGACCTTATCAATGGCGTTCATGGCAGTATTCACAGCCGTATCAAAACCGATTGTATATTCCGTACAGGCAATATCCAGATCGATCGTCCCCGGCAGGCCTATCGTATTGATGCCATGGCGCGCAAGCGCCTGTGCGCCCCGGTAAGAACCGTCTCCCCCGATTACCACAAGACCGTCAATCCCATGCTTTTTACAAATTTCGGCCCCTTTGGCCTGTCCTTCCTCTGTACGGAATTCATGGCACCTCGCAGTGCCCAGTATCGTGCCGCCCCGCTGGATCGTATCCGATACGCTCCGCGCCTCCATATCTATAATTTCTTCATTCAAAAGGCCCTGGTAACCCTTTTTAATCCCTTTTACCGCAACGCCGTTGCTGATTGCTTTCCGGACAACCGCACGGATAGCCGCATTCATGCCGGGCGCATCTCCGCCGCTCGTCAATACACCGATCGTTTTTATCTCTCTTGCCATGCCGATTCCTCCTCATTTATTGTGCGAAAGCTGTTGTCATTATTTTTTATTCTAAACTTTTTTGCCGCTTATTTCAATCTTATTTTCTACGCTATACCACTTTTACATTCTCTTCCCCAAATACCGCCGAAAGCGCCTGCAAAAGCGTCTGATCCGCCTGCACGGCCAGACTGGCGGGCAGCTTTTTCATAGACTTTGGATGTTCTATGTAAACCGTCACCCTGTCTTTTCCGTCAGACTCACGTAATAAGGAAAGCAGCCGCTCTTCTCCCGCCATATAATCCTCCATGGCGCTGAATTTTATCCACAACGTTTTTGGTATCTCGTCAAAGGCTGTGATCTGTTCACAAATCAGTTTGCCGTCACGCTCGTCGTCCACGGAAACCCTGCCCCTGACAAAGACCTTATTGTCCACTACCAGTTTTGCCGCATTTTTTTCATAGTCTCTGGGAAAAACCACAACCTCCACACTGCCGGCCAAGTCCTCTATCTGCAAAAATGCCATCACCTTATCCTGCTTTGTATACTTAATTTTCTTATCCGCAATGATGCCGCCTATCGTAGCGGTGCTGCCGTCCTGCAGCAGCACCGCGCCGCTTTCCTCATCCAGCAGAAACGAAGAGGTAACGGCAGTGATATGCTTTTTCCAGATCCCCTCATATTCTTCCAGCGGATGCCCGCTGACATAAATGCCCAGCACCTCTTTTTCAAAAGCCAGCAGCATTTCTTTCGAATACTCCCCTACATCCGGCAGACGGATTTCATAGCTTTCCTTTTCCTCTTCGCCCGCCAGATCAAACAGTGTCAGTTGGCCCGCTATATGATTTCTCTTATCCTGATGGATACTGTCCATCACCTGCACATAAATACTCATAAGCTGCTTTCTCGTGCCTTCCAGACTGTCTAAAGCGCCCGCTTTAATCAGATTCTCCACACCCCTTTTGTTCAGTTCGCTTTCCGATACCCGTGTCATAAAATCCCGCAGATTTTTATAAGGCCCTCTTGCCTCGCGTTCCGCCACGATAATATCGATTACCGCTTTTCCGATACTTTTAATGGCTGTCAGCGCATAACGGATGGAACCTTCTGTCACCGAAAATCCTGCCTCTCCGGAGTTAATATCCGGTGGTACAATTGCAATTCCCATGCTGCGGCAGGTCAGTATATACTCTGACACCTTTTTGGGATTATCAATGACAGAAGTCAGCAGCGCCGCCATAAATTCCAGCGGATAATAGTGCTTCAGCCAGGCCGTCTGGTAAGAAACGACCGCATAACACGCCGCATGGGATTTATTAAACGCATATTTGGCAAAATCCATCATATCGTCATAAATCCGGCTTGCCACACTCTCTGGAATGCCGTTGGCGATACACCCCGGCACGCCTTCCTGTGCATTGCCAAAAATAAAATTGGCGCGCTCCTTTTCCATAACCGCCTGCTTCTTCTTGCTCATGGCGCGGCGCACAAGGTCGCTGCGCCCCAGCGTATAGCCGCCCAGATCGCGGACAATCTGCATCACCTGCTCCTGATAAACGATACAGCCATACGTGGGCGCCAGTATCGGTTCCAACTGCGGGCATGCATAGGAAATCTCTTCGCCGCTGTTTTTTCCCTTGACATATTTGGGAATAAAATCCATGGGACCGGGGCGGTACAGAGAAATCCCCGCAATGACATCCTCCAGGTTCTGGGGTTTTAACTCCTTCATAAAGCTCTTCATCCCGCCGCTTTCCAACTGGAACACACCGTCATTCCTGCCCGTTCCCAATGCTTCAAAAACCGCTTTGTCATTGTAATCGATCTTTTCCATGTCAATGGCTTCTCCCGTCCTGCGGTAAATCGCATCCACCGCATTCCGGATTACCGTCAGTGTCCGCAGACCCAGAAAATCCATTTTCAAGAGCCCCAGCTCTTCCAGCGTCGTCATCGTGAACTGGGTCGTCACGGACCCGTCAGAGCCCCTCGAAAGCGGCACCAGTTCTTCCGCATTCTCCGGGCAGATCACAACGCCGGCAGCATGCATTGACGTGTGGCGCGGCAGACCTTCCAGCCTTTTGCACATCGTAATCAGCTCATGTACCTGCACATCGTTTTCAAACAGGCTCCTGAACTCCGGATTGATCTCCAGCGCCCGGTCTATCGTGATATTTAACTCATTTGGTACCATTTTCGCTATGGAATCCACATATGCATAAGGCAAATCCATCACCCGCCCCACATCCCGGATCACGCCTTTGGCCGCCAGCGTACCGAATGTCACAATCTGGACCACCTTTTCTTTCCCGTATTTGCGGCCCACATAGTCAATCACTTCCTGCCGCCGTTCAAAACAGAAATCAATGTCAATATCGGGCATGGACACACGCTCCGGATTTAAAAAGCGCTCGAACAGAAGATTGTAACGGATCGGATCGATATCTGTAATCTGCAGGCAGTAGGATACAATGCTTCCCGCAGCGCTGCCCCTCCCTGGTCCCACAGGAATGCCGTTGCTTTTGGCATAGTTGATAAAATCCCAAACGATCAGAAAATAATCGACATACCCCATGGTCCTGATTACACCCAGTTCATAGTCCAGCCGCTCCCGCAGCGTCATGCCAATCCTGCTTCTTATCTCCTGCTCATCCTGACCCTGATAGCGCTTTTCCAGACCCGCATAGCAAAGCGAATTTAAATAGGTCCAGGACGTAAACCCTTCCGGCACTTCAAACTTAGGCAGTTTTGTCACGCCAAACACAATCTCCACATTGCATCGGTCAGCAATCCTCTGCGCATTTTCCACGGCTTCCCATGCGTAAGGAAACAGCCCTTTCATCTCCTCCTCACTCTTTACATAATACTGCCCTCCTGTGTAGCGCATTCTGTCTTCATCGGCAAGTTTCTTCCCAGTCTGGATACACAGAAGGATATCATGCGGTTTCTCGTCCTCCGCATAAGTATAATGCACATCATTCGTTGCGACCAGAGGAATATCCAGTTCTTTACTGATCTGCATCAACGCAGTATTCACCGTCCTCTGTTCCGGAATACCATGATCCTGCATTTCCAGAAAATAATTCCCCCTGCCGAAACATGCTTCATATTTCCTGGCCGCCTTTTTGGCCTCATCCAACAGCCCTTTTACAATATACCGCTGTACTTCCCCCGCAAGACAGGCAGAAAGCGCAATAATCCCCTCATGGAACTGATTCAGAATTTCCATATCCACACGTGGTTTATAATAATAGCCTTCCGTAAAACCGCGGCTTACAATTCTTACGAGGTTGGCATACCCGATATCATTTTCCGCCAAAAGGACCAAATGATAATATCTGTCTTCCCCTCCGGTCAGTTCCTTATCAAACCGCGACCCCGGCGCTACATATACTTCACAGCCCAGTATTGGCTTAATACCCGCTTCTTTTGCCGCACGGTAAAAATCAATCACGCCATACATCACGCCATGATCTGTGATAGCTGCGCTGTCCATCCCCAGTTCCTTCACCCGTTTAACATATTCTTTTATCTTGTTTGATCCATCCAGCAAAGAATACTCCGTATGCACATGTAAATGCGCAAAAGCCATATCCCCACCTCTTTTCGTGTCATGCCCTTTCAGAAAATAACTCTGTTTCTTCCGCTTTTCTTTCCCATATATAATTTCTGATCCGCACTGTTGATCGTATCGTCCAACGGCCTGTTACGATTGTATTCATCCAGACCAAACGTCATTGTCACGGAAATTCGTTGATCTTTATAAAAGATTTCTGACCGTTCAATCATAAACCGCAGCTTTTCCAGCTCTTTGGCCGCCTCTTCTCCATTGATTCCCCTGAACACAAATAAAAACTCTTCGCCGCCCCACCTGCAGACCTCCCCTTTATTTTTCATATAATCGGTTATCATATCCGCAATATAAACAAGAACCGCATCCCCGGCTTCATGGCCGTAAGTATCGTTTACTTTCTTAAAAAAGTCAATATCGCCGATGGCCACATCAAACCATTCTCCGCATCTGCGCAGATTGCGAATCAGTTCATTCATATATTCCAGCATTGCCCGTCTGTTATACAGCTTTGTCAAAGGATCTCGCAGAGAAGCTTCCCGCAGCTTCTCATTATAGGCAACCAGCTTCCGTTCCATCACCAGCGTATCCTGGCAGAACAATACGATAATCACCGTAAGCAGCAGAAATACTACGGCCGTATTTAAAATCTGCTGCACAGAAGCCGCAAAAGTATCCAGCGCAATCACAGGAGCATATAAGCATGCGTACCTCCACAACAACAAACGCAGCATACATAAAACCGCCGCCATACCGACCTTATATCCTGTGGATCTGTGACTGGCCGTAAAAAAGAAAAGCAGCAGCACAAACAAAAAATGCTGGCTGCCAAACTCCCATCCAAACAAAAAAACAGAGAGCAGCACCCAGGCCAGGGCAGCATGCAGCATGCAGAACAAAGTCATCTGCGTACGGTTCAAATATGTATAATAAAACGCGCCTGCATATCCAAGCAGAAAGATTCCCTCCACCGCTGCGCAGCTCCACTGCCCGCACAGCATCATGAAAATACCCTGAAACAGAAAGTATGCAGACATAATCAGCGAAAATACCCGCATAATAACGGCTGCCCGTTTTGTTTCATTATCATTTGTCACGTCTTTTTTAATATAATTCCAAACCTTTTTGCAAATATCCATCCCTGTACGCCCATTTGCACCATCGGCATTACCGGCAACCTCATACTATGTATGGCTGCGCCATTAGCGTCTATTGATACTTTTTGTTAACACTTCCCTTTCATTCAATCCATTATACTACGTTTCATTTTCCCTGACAATAAAACAGCTTCTTTCTCAACGGAAAAAGAACCGGCTCACCCGAACCGGTTCCTTTTTGCATTTCCGTTTGTTACAGATATTTTTTTAACGCTTCCGCCTTATCCGTCTTCTCCCACGGGAGATCAAGATCGTCGCGGCCAAAGTGTCCGTATGCCGCCGTCTGCTTGTAAATCGGGCGTCTCAAGTCAAGCATTTTAATAATGCCGGCCGGCCGGAGGTCAAAGTTCTCACGTACGATCTCCACCAATTTATCATCAGCCACTTTTCCTGTTCCAAACGTATCGATCATAACGGAAGTGGGCTGTGCAACGCCGATGGCATAAGAAAGCTGAAGCTCGCATCTGTCAGCCAGTCCTGCCGCCACAATATTTTTTGCCACATAGCGGGCCGCATATGCCGCAGAACGGTCAACTTTCGTACAGTCCTTACCCGAAAAGGCGCCGCCGCCGTGACGCGCATAACCGCCGTAAGTATCTACGATAATCTTACGGCCTGTCAGACCGGCGTCTCCATGCGGACCCCCGATGACAAAACGGCCTGTAGGATTAATAAAATACTTTGTATCGCTGTCAATCAGCTCCCGGGGAAGGATCGGATCAAATACATATTTTTTAATATCTTCATGAATTTGCTCCTGTGTCACATCCGGATCGTGTTGTGTGGAGAGCACAACAGCTTCCAGTCTCTTCGGTCTGCCGCTTTCGTCATATTCGACAGAAACCTGGCTCTTGCCGTCGGGACGCAGATAGTTCAGTGTGCCGTCTTTCCTCACCTTGGTAAGCTGCAGCGCCAGCTTATGGGCAAGCGAAATAGGATAAGGCATATATTCCGGCGTCTCATTCGTCGCATAACCAAACATCATTCCCTGGTCGCCTGCGCCGATAGCTTCAATTTCCGCATCGGACATCCTGTTTTCTTTTGCCTCCAGCGCCTTGTCAACTCCCATCGCAATATCGGAAGACTGCTCGTCAATTGCCACCAGCACTGCGCAGGTATTGCCGTCAAAACCGTACTCAGATCTGTCATAACCAATTTCCTTTACCGTCTCCCGCACGATTTTCTGGATATCCGCATATGCGTTGGTTGTAATTTCTCCGGTTACAAGCACAAAACCCGTGCAGGTTGCCGTTTCACAGGCCACACGGCTCATCGGGTCCTGCGCCATCAATTCATCCAGAATCGCATCCGAAATGGCATCGCACATTTTATCGGGATGGCCTTCTGTCACAGATTCTGAAGTAAATAAAAGTTTTTCCATTCATTTTTTCCTCCTTCATTTTCATTTTGTAAATTTTCTCTGCACAGATCAGCGCAATATAAAAGTCCGCTGATAAGCGGACTTGACTATCGCTGGTACTCAAATCCTCTTATTGTTCGATCTGCTCGCTCAGGTTGGCACCTTCCTTCCGGGGTTGCCGTGGCTTCTCAGGTCCTATGTACCTCCACCACTCTGAATAAGAGAAATAATTACATCGTTTTATGAATTTATAAGACACATTAAGCATACACCTTATGCGTACTGCCTGTCAACAGGTTTTGCATTTTCCTTATCCGACGCGCAGTTTAAATTTCTGAAGCGCCTTCTCGGTATCGACAATCTCAATCTGTGCCCCCAGATTCGTAAGCTTTTGCGGAAAATCTTCATATCCCCGTTCGATATAACGTATCTCGTCTATGGTGGTAAGCCCTTCCGCCGACAAACCTGCCAGCACAAGCGCCGCGCCTGCGCGAAGGTCAGGAGCCGTAATGCTGGCGCCTGTATATCTGTCCACCCCGTCGATAATTGCCGTGTTGCTTTCCACCTTTATATTGGCTCCCATGCGTGTCAGTTCATCTACATATTTGAAACGGTTTTCGAAAATACTCTCCGTTACAATGCTTGTACCGTTGGACAATCCGAGCGCGACTGCAATCTGCGGCTGCATATCCGTAGGAAATCCCGGATAGGGCAGCGTCTTTACATGCGTATGTGACAATCTTTTTGACGCTACCACACGAACCGCATCATCCGATTCTTCCACCTCACAGCCAATCTCAAGCAGCTTGGCGCTGATGGATTCCAAATGCTTGGGGATTACATTTTTTACGGTGATATCTCCTTTTGTCACGGCCGCCGCGAACATAAACGTTCCCGCTTCAATCTGATCCGGAATAATCGTATATTCCGTCCGGTGAAGTCTGGATACGCCTCTAATACGGATTACATCCGTCCCAGCGCCTTTGATATTCGCGCCCATACTGTTCAGGAAATTGGCCAGATCCACCACATGAGGCTCTTTGGCCGCATTTTCGATCGTTGTCTGCCCCTCCGCCATAACCGCAGCCATCATGACGTTGATCGTAGCGCCTACTGTCACTACATCCATATAGATATGACTGCCTTTCAGTCTTTCCGCTTCCGCAATAATCAATCCATGCGCAATGCTGACATCGGCTCCCAGCGCTTTAAATCCCTTAATATGCTGGTCTATCGGCCTGCTGCCAATATTACATCCTCCTGGCAGCGCAACTTCCGCTTTTTTATATTTGCCGAGAAGCGCCCCCAGCAAATAATACGAAGCACGTATTTTTTTTATATAATCTCCGTCAATGATCAGATTGTGTATCTGGGATCCATTGATCTTTACTGTATGTCTGTCCAGCCGCTCCACAATACCGCCAATACTGGAAATGGCCTGCAGCAGTACATTGGTATCGCGTACGTCCGGCATATTTTCTATCAAAACGGTCTCATCCGTCATCACGGAAGCAGCCAGAATCGCGAGCGCGGCATTTTTTGCCCCGCCTATCTCCACTTCCCCAACCAGCGGATTTCCGCCTTTAATCGCATATTGTTCCATGACTTAACCTCTGAAAAATTAGACTATTAAGTAGTATACCACATTTCTCTCATTTGTAAAGCCGGGAGATTTTAACTTAAATAATTGAGTGGATTGACCTGAGAGCCGCCGATCAATATTTCAAAATGGACATGCGGCCCCGTACTCCTGCCCGTATTTCCGCTGAGAGCAATCTTCTGGCCCTGAGAAACTTTCTGGCCCGCCTTCACAAGAATTTTGCTCAAATGTCCGTATCTTGTCTGTCTGCCATCCCCATGGTCAATATAAATTACATAACCATAACCGCTGCCCCATCCGGCCCTGGTAACCGTCCCGTCACAGGAGGCCATCACGGCAGTCCCAATCGGCGTCGCCCAGTCTATCCCCTTATGGTACGAAGAAGCGCCTTTCGTAGGAGCGTTTCTTCTGCCAAAGCCCGAAGAAAGTCTGCCGCCGGAAATCGGTTTGATATAAGAAGGCGGTGTTTTCGTTCCCCTTTCCACAATCTTGGGAACGGCTTCCATTGTCACTTCTTCTTTCTGAATCTCTAAATCCGTCTCCGTGTCATTGCGGTAGGAAACGACTGCCACCACTTTTCTGTGACCGGCCGAAGGCTCCTGTCTGGTCACGCGCTCCGTCGTATACCAGTCGTCATTGTCCACATAAATAATATCCGCGTCATAATCTTCCTCATAATACTGCTGTTCCTGGCGTATCACCGATAATTCAGGCTCTGGCGACGTAACGATAATTTCATCCCCAACCCGGATCGTCGAACTTTCATCTTCTATCGTAGGGTTCATTGCGATCAGCTTGTCCATAGGCAGGCCGTTATCCTCCGCTATCTGGGAGAGCGTGTCTCCTGATACCACTTCGTATATTTTGTTTTTTTCCTGCTCTTTTGTAACCTGGTCAATCGCCTCCGGCAACGGCGTCAGCTCTTCTGCAGGCAGATATGCCTCCACTACTTCTACCATATCGCCATATGCAAGAGAAATCAACCCCAGCTCATAATCCGCAAACTCTTTTTCACGGTCCGGCTCGATCGCTGCAAACGCCTGATTCATACTGGCTTCCGCACCGATTTCTCTGTAGAATCCGTTTTCCGCTTCTTCCTTTTTCTGCTCCTCTTCCTTATTGACAATCTGCGTTGTCAGCACGTTCAGCTCCCTGGAAGGATCCAGCACAAGTCTGGCGCTGTAATTGCCTTCCGTATCATATTTCCCCAAAACTGCATCCAGCAGAGCCAGCACCTCCTCGGAACTTGACAGATTGATGGTAAAATCATTTACCTTTACCGTATAGGAACGGTGCAGCGTTTCCTTTTCACTGGCTCTCATAACTTCCGCCATGTTGGAAACAATTGTCTTTTCAGAATCCACTTTGCCGAACCAGACTTCCTCTCCTTCCACCGAGACATCTGCATCAACCATCACAAGCGAATCCCGTTCACCGGCAACTTTCAGCCGGGCTTTTCTCACATATTCCTCCACGTCCTCTACCGCGCTGCATCCTACAGCAACACCGTTTAGCGTCACGTAAAACATATTATTACCCGTATTCACAGGTTTCATATAACAGGGCAGAAAGAAAGCGCTGACAATAATTGCCATGCCCATCCCCTTGACTGCCGCCCATTTCACTTTTTTTGTGTTCTTCATATTTGATCAGCTTTCTGGTATAGTAAGGTTACTATTATCCTGTTTTCTCATTGTGTAACAATTTTGTAATAGTTTTATTCTAACAGTTCACATTTTACTTGTAAAGAATTTTCAGATCTGTAAATTATCGGAGGTTTTTATGAATACCGTGATTTTTCATATTGACGTAAACTCTGCATACCTGAGCTGGACGGCGCTTGAACGCCTCAAAGACGGGCAGCAGGAAGACCTGCGCCTGATTCCGTCCATCATCGGCGGAGATATCGAAAAACGCCACGGCGTTGTCCTCGCGAAATCCATTCCGGCCAAAAAATACGGCATCCGGACAGGAGAGCCTGTCGTAAATGCCTTACGCAAATGTCCCGGTCTTACGATAGCGCCGCCGGACCATGCCCTTTACGCCAGACGTTCCCATGAACTGATGACATACCTGTCCAGCATTTGTCCCAAAATCGAGCAAGTCAGCGTAGACGAATGTTATATGGATTATACCCCTGTTTCCGGACTTTTTTCCTCCCCGCTGGCATGCGCAGACATGATCCGCAGGGAAATCGTGCGAAAATTCGGCTTTACGGTCAATATTGGTATTTCTGACCGGAAAGTTCTGGCAAAAATGGCATCCGATTTTAAGAAGCCCAATCTGACACACACATTATATTCAGTAGAAATCGAAAAAAAGCTGTGGCCGCTTCCCGTCTCCTCCCTCTATATGTGCGGAAAAGCCAGCGCAGAAGGACTGCGCAAACTGGAAATCCTGACAATCGGCGATCTGGCCCATACAGATCCCGTCATTTTAGAAGCACATTTGAAAAGCCACGGCAGACTGCTTTGGGAATACGCAAACGGCATCGACGCTTCCGCTGTTGTCTGCGAACCGGCGAAAGCAAAAGGCATAGGCAACTCTATCACCCTGCCCCGGGATGCTTCCACCCTGGAAGAAGCAAAGACAGCGCTGCTGTCGCTGTCGGAATCCGTATCTTCCAGACTTCGTGCGGAAAACCAGCGTGCCTTGATGGAAAGTGTGGAAATAAAATATGCGGATTTCCGGACGATCTCCCACCAGACTACTTTTCAGACCCCCGTAGACTCCGGCAAAATTATTTATGAAACTGCATGCCGGCTTTTTCAGGATATCTGGAACCGCATGCCGGTCAGGCTTCTTGGCATCCGCACCTCCAGACTATGTGCCTCCGCAGAGCCGGTACAACTCTCCCTGTTTGACCTCGACCAGACCATCGCCTGCGAAAAACAGCGCAGGCTGGACGAAGCCATTGATCACATACGCAAAAAATATGGAGAAGACTCCGTCATACGCGGAAGCCTTCTCCTCAAAAAAGATGCCTTTCAAAAACATTAGTTTTTCTTCACACTATAGCCAAACCTGCCCAGAGGTCTGCCCATCGCGTAATATGTCCCATGAGAATAGACAATAGGAGCCGCTTTTGCCAGGTCAAATTTCCCGGTTTTATCCATGTACGCTTCTTGGGCATGAACGGCCTCCACGCGCGCAAGGAACATATGATGCGTCCCCAGTTCTATAACCTCGGTAACTTTGCATTCTATATTAACCGGGCTCTCTTTTACTACAGGCGCTTTCACACACTGCCCGGGAGCAGGCGTCAAATGCATCTTTTCCCATTTATTGACGTCCCGGCCGCTTTTTACACCGCAGTAATCTGTCGCATATGCCAGCTTTTCCGTCGTCAGATTAATGACAAATTCCCCCGTTTCACCAATCATCGAATAGGAATACCGCTCAGGCCTCACAGATATCGATACCATGGGCGGATCGGAACAGATCGTACCTGTCCACGCTACGGTAAACACATTTTGTTCTCCGCCTGCAGACGCCGCACTGACCAGCACAACAGGCAGCGGGTACAACATATTGCCCGGCTTCCAAATCTGTTTTCCCATAATCCCTTTCCCTCTCTACAGAAAACCTAAAATTCCAGCCAGCGCAATCCCCAGATTACCCAAAGATGCCAGCAGTGTTACAATAACCAAAATCAATATTCCCTTATGTCCTTTGCTACTCTGCTCAATCTTTTCGCACAGCTCCTTTGTCTGCCCTTTCAGCTCTTCCGCCACCACTGCCTGTACATTTCGGTAAACCTTCACGCTCTCCCTGTGCATAAAGTCTTCCAGTCCGTCATTGGCTGACGTCAGCTTTTCCCTGGCCTCCGCGGCAAGTATGTCGCCCTGGGCAAGCGTATCCCGTACTTCGAGCAAAGCCGTCCGTATGTTTTCCTGTACAGTCTTTATTTCCTCCTGTACCTGCCTTGCCTCCTCCTGCGCCTGTTTCCCGGCTTCCTGTGCCTGTCTTATTTCTTCCTGCACCTGCCTTGCGTCTTCCTGCGCCTGTTTTATTTCTTCCTGCGACCGCTTCGCCTCTTCCTGCGCCGCTCTTATTTCTTCTCTGACAATCTCAATTTGTCCGGCCTGCCCACAGTCTTTCCCTTCTTTTTCCTCGATTGAAGCGAGCGCCCGTTTTGTCAGCTGATCAACCTGTTCCGCCATACCGCGTATCTGCTCCGCTGTCTCAATATTTTTCAAATTCAATCTGCGCATCTCTTCCAGACATTCATCGTATGCTTTCATCTGTTCACGCAGCTTACTCATTTCTTCCGCTTCTGCCTGTGAATTTGCCTTAATAATTTCCTGGGCGTTAAAACGATGCGCCAGTTTATCCATAAAATTGTCCATCCGTCTTCCTCCGAACCCTTCCCGTACGCCTTCCATATTTCCGATATCCTGTCTATTTTATCATTTATACGCTCACTTGACAACCTCGGCCGGTATTTGCCCATGACAAACGCATGTGTTAACATTTTATGAACATGCAGAATCAGGTTTCCTGGCCACTGCCCGGCATAGATTTCTGTACGTACGCCGGGCAGAAAAGATAGCATTTTCTAATAGTCCGCGCGTTGCTGTTCCGTGGGGGGGTTGCGACGCAGACGGCCTATACGCGCGTCTGCGTGGAAAGTACAACGGCATAAAGATAATATTTTTGTAGAACATCCCATTGGAATAGTCAGGGCAGTTAGAAAATACGATATCCGCAGGCAGGAGCTGATACAGAAACTGTCAATTTGGCAAATGGGCGCTCGCTACGGCTGTCACACAAATGTTCATAATTTGTTCATTCATGCGTTTGTCCTGGTATTTGCCCACGGCAGCCATGGTCCGCGGCTGCGGCAGGCATATGAATAACATTTCCTCCTTTTTTCTGTCAATTGATACCTTTACTGATTATAAGCCTTCCGTTTTGTGCACTCTGTACATATATTATTTTACAAATTCTACTATTTTATAATATTTCACTATATAGTTACACTTCGTTCATAGTTTATTCATATTTTTATGGTATCCTTTTATTACATCAAAAGGACAGATGTTAGACAGTTTTTATTACGCAGATAGATAAATTTTTTCATAATAGCCCCGGTATTCCACGTGAATATCGGGGCACTCCTCACTTATCAAACAAGCGGGCAAACAGATTTACAACAGACAAAACATACGAAAATCCGCACCACAGCAAAAAAAGAATCCTGACAACAGGATTCTCTTTTTATCTGCGCCTGCCGGACGACCCTTGTCTTTCATACCCACGTCTCCCATCATGCCACATACCCATACATAAAGATAAAATGGCAGATGCTTCCCCCCATCACAAACAGATGGAAGATTTCGTGCGATCCAAAATGAGCATGTTTCCCGTTGAAAATGGGAAGTTTCATTGCATAGATAACGCCTCCTATCGTGTAGATCACGCCTCCGGCAACAAGCCACAAAAACGCGCCCGGGGAGAGTACTGACCAAAGCTGGCGGAATACCAGAACGCACACCCATCCCATCGCGATGTAAATCATGGAAGAAAACCATTTGGGACAGGTAATCCAGAGTACATTGATACCCATGCCAAGCAGCGCAATACTCCACACCAGAGCAAGAAGCGTCCAGCCTGTTTTTCCTCCCAAAACGATCATACATACCGGTGTATAGGAACCTGCAATCATGACAAAAATCATCATGTGATCTATTTTACGGAATATTTTCAATACTCTGTCAGACACATTCACCGCATGATATGTGGCGCTTGCTCCATACAACATAATCATGCTCAACATAAAAACCCCCATTGCCTGAAAACAGATACCGCCCATACCGATTCCCGACTTTACAAGCAAAGGCACAGAAGCAAATACTGCCAACATCATACCGATAAAATGCGTAATTGCGCTCCCCGGCTCTCTTATCGTAATTCTCATTATAACGCCTCCCATTTTCCAGACTGCATAACATAGTTTTTATTACTACTTATTATATTATATATATTACTTTATATTATATGCATTGTCAATAAGAAATACGCCGCCGCCGGACAGACAGGCAGATTTTTCAAACGCAAATGTCCCGGAATATTTTAGCAGAAAGGCGCTTGCCAATAATCCGTAACGATCTCTATGGCTGCTTCTCTTGCTCTATTAAAAGCCACAGTCTTCTTCAATCACCTGTATCTCCAAATAATCAAAGTCCACATCCTCGATAAAACAGTCTCTTGTAAACCTCGCTTTTGCATGACGCTGAAACTCAGCCACCACCGCATCCAGCCAGATCGGCTGTCCCAGATCAAACTGGCTGCAGCATTCTTCCAGCGCATGGAATACTTTATGCGTCCTTGTATCCTCCTCCGCTCTTTCGATTGTCACATCCCGCAGCATACGGTTATCCTTCCAAATTTTACACCACATCCGGAACATATCCGCCCTCCTGTATCATCTCTGTATTTTTATACAACAAGTTTTAAATTTTTATAAAAATTTTGTGAAATATGCCCGCTTTCTCTATAGATATGCTATAATAGGAACAGATACTATATTTAGTCTCAGCAGCATAAATCAGGACTGTATAGCATACAATAATAGTATTCTGCCATAAATAAAAGAGGTATGCAAATGGAATTTAAACCTTCAGCAAACAGCGAAATTGACTCATGGAAGGAAGTCACATTAGTTTATAATTCAGCATTAAAAGAAGTCGGAACCAAACTTGAGATCCTGAACGACGAATTTCAGCATGTACATAGATATAACCCGATCGAGCATATCAAATCCAGACTGAAATCCCCCGAAAGCATTGTCAAGAAATTGAAGCGGCATGGATATGAATCTACCATTGAAAATATGGTAAATTTTGTGAACGATATTGCAGGCGTCCGCGTAATCTGCTCATTCACTTCCGATATATACCAGATTGCAGAGATGCTTTCCAATCAGAGTGACATTAAGATACTTTCCGTGAAGGATTACATCAAATTTCCAAAACCAAGCGGTTACAGAAGTTATCACATGATTGTAGCCGTCCCTATCTTCCTTTCGGACAGAAGCGCAGACGCAAAGGTAGAAATCCAGATTCGTACGGTGGCCATGGATTTCTGGGCCAGTCTCGAACATAAAATCAATTATAAATTTGAAGGCAATGCGCCTGTATTTATTAAAAACGAATTGATCGAATGTTCTAAAATTATTTCCGAGCTGGATGATCGTATGCTCTCCCTGAACGAACAAGTGCTGCAGTACAATAATGTACTGGAAATTTAGTGCGAGCCGGGCGCATGGACATCCCCATTCTCCGCCCGCCGCGCCGTTTTTACACTGCCTCGAAACCCATTTTCTCTGTACAGATATGCATAAAAAAAGCAGGGCGTTTTACCGTTTCCCTGCTTTTTTATTTACTTCCAAAATCCTTTTTTCTTCTTTTCTTTTGTTTCCGAACCGCCATTTTTGTCAGATTCAGCCTTTTTCGCAGCATTCAGACTGTCTCCTGTGGCCTCGTCAAATTTTCGCAGTAAATCCTTCGCCTCATGAGACAGTTTATCCGGCACCTGCACCACCAGCGTAACATAATGATCGCCCCGTACATCTTTATTTCGCAGGGAAGGAACGCCTTTTCCCCTTAATCTGACCCGCGTGTCCGTCTGCGTTCCCGCTTTGACCTCATAGATCACTCTTCCGTCTACCGTATCGATCACAATTTCTCCGCCCAGAGCCGCCACCGCAAACGATACCGACACCGTGGAATAGATATTATAATCCTGTCTCTGAAAAATCGGATGACGCTGTACCATCACTTCTACCAGCAGATCACCCCTCGGCCCTCCGTTTGTTCCCGGCTCGCCTTTGCCACGGATACGCACACTCTGTCCGTTGTCAATACCTGCCGGGATACTGATCTGTATCTTCCTGCGGTTTGCAATATAACCACTGCCATGACAGTCCACACACTTATCCCGGATTACTTTGCCGCTGCCGCCGCATTCCGGGCAAGTCTGCACATTTCTGACAGTGCCAAAAAAAGACTGCTGCGTAAATACGACCTGGCCTTTTCCGCCGCATTTAGAGCACGTCTCCGGATTGGTACCCGGCTTCGCCCCGCTTCCATGACATTTGGGGCACTCATCCTTCAGCGTCAGTTCAATTTCCTTCTCAACGCCAAATACGGCTTCTTCAAAAGTAACATGTACGCTGGTGCGTATATTGGAACCTTTCATAGGGCCGCTGCTGCTGCGCCCGCTTCTCCTGCCGCCAAATAAATCGCCAAAAATATCTCCGAATATATCTCCAAAATCCGCGTTGTTAAAATCAAAGCCGCCAAAACCGCCGCCACCTGCACCGTTTTCAAAAGCTGCATGACCAAACTGGTCGTACTGACGCCGTTTCTCCGGATCACTCAAAATAGCATACGCTTCCGACGCCTCTTTAAATTTCTGCTCCGCTTCCTTATCTCCCGGATTCATATCAGGATGATATTTTTTGGCAAGAACTCTGTATGCTTTCTTAATCGCAGCCTCGTCTGCATTTTTTTCTACTCCCAGAATCTCGTAGTAATCGCGTTTCTGTTCTGCCATAACAATCTACCTTTCAGCACAGCACATGGGGCATAAGGATATCTATGCCCCACCTGCGTGTCTCCCGTATTATACTTCTCTGTAATCTCCGTCTACCACATCATCCGCCGCGCCCGTATCTTCCTGTGCGCCGCCCATATCAGGTCCCTGGCCTGCTGCGCCTGCGCCTGCAGCCTGTGCCTGTTCATACACCTTTGTAAATAATGCCTGGGCGCTGTTCATCAGTTTTTCCTGTGCGGCTTTCATTTCTGCCACCTGGGATTCTGACAATTCTGTGTCTTTTGTTTTTTCAAGAATCTCTTTTAATGCTGCAAGATCTGTTTCCACAGCGCTCTTGTCGCTCTCGGAAATTTTATCCCCTACCTCCGACAAAGCCTTTTCCGTCTGGAAGACAAAAGAGTCCGCATCGTTTCTCGCATCAATCGCTTCTTTTCTCTTCTTATCCTGCGCCTCAAACTCTGCGGCTTCCTTCACCGCCCTGTCGATGTCTTCATCGGACATATTGGAACCCGCAGTAATCGTAATGTGCTGCTCCTTACCCGTACCCAAATCCTTGGCGGATACATTGACGATACCGTTGGCATCAATATCAAATGTAACCTCAATCTGCGGGATTCCGCGCGGAGCAGGAGGAATGCCGTCCAGTCTGAATTGTCCAAGAGATTTGTTATCCTTGGCAAACTGCCTCTCACCCTGTACGACATTGATATCAACGGCCTGCTGATTGTCTGCCGCAGTAGAGAACACCTGACTCTTCTTTGTCGGAATCGTTGTATTTCTTTCAATCAGTCTTGTTGCTACGCCGCCCATTGTCTCGATCGAAAGAGAAAGAGGCGTTACATCCAGCAGCAGGATATCTCCTGCACCGGCGTCTCCTGCCAGCTTTCCGCCCTGAATAGAAGCTCCGATCGCCACACACTCATCCGGATTGAGGCTCTTGCTCGGTTCATGTCCCGTCAACGCTTTTACTTTGTCCTGCACTGCCGGAATACGTGTGGAACCGCCCACCAGCAATACCTTGCCCAGTTCAGAAGCCGTGATGCCTGCATCCTTCAACGCGTTCTGGACCGGAACGGCTGTCAGCTCCACAAGGTCATGTGTCAGCTCATCAAATTTAGCCCTTGTCAGATTCATGTCGAAATGTTTCGGCCCCTCTGCCGTAGCAGTGATAAACGGAAGATTAATATTGGTTGTTGTTGCAGAAGAAAGCTCCTTCTTTGCTTTTTCCGCCGCTTCCTTTAATCTCTGCAGCGCCATCTTATCCCCTGACAAGTCAATGCCTTCGTTTTTCTTAAACTCAGACAGCATATAGTCCGTTACTTTCTGGTCAAAATCATCGCCGCCCAGTCTGTTATTACCATTTGTAGCAAGAACCTCTATCACGCCGTCGCCAATTTCAATGATAGAAACATCAAATGTACCGCCGCCCAGATCATAAACCATGATCTTCTGCTCTTTTTCATTATCCAGACCATATGCAAGCGCTGCCGCCGTAGGCTCGTTAATGATACGTTTTACGTCCATCCCGGCGATCTTGCCGGCATCCTTTGTTGCCTGCCGTTGCGCATCATTAAAATATGCAGGTACGGTGATAACCGCCTCTGTCACCTTTTCACCCAAATAATTCTCAGCATCCGCTTTCAGCTTCTGCAGTATCATAGCCGAAATCTGCTGCGGAGAATATTTCTTCTCATCAATTGTTCTGCCATGGTCGGTACCCATGTCTCTTTTAATCGAAGAAATCGTCTTTTCCGCATTGGTAACTGCCTGACGTTTTGCAGGCTCTCCTACCAGTCTTTCTCCTGTCTTTGTAAATGCCACAACAGATGGTGTTGTCCTTGTGCCCTCTGTATTTGCGATAACGGTCGGCTTGCCGCCTTCCATAACCGCTACACAACTATTCGTTGTTCCCAAGTCAATGCCAATAATTTTGCTCATAACCAAGCCCTCCTATATTCATAATTAACATTCCCTGTCGATTTAAAACGTTACTCTGCAACGGCAACCATACTGTGTCTGACTACCGTATCATGATACAGATACCCTTTTTGCAGTTCCTGTGCCACTGTTCCCGATTCATATTCTTCACTTTCCATCTGCATCACAGCGTTATGAAAATCCGGATTAAATTCCGTTCCCACTGCCTCAATGGCTTTCACGCCGATTGCTTCCAGCTCTGTCATAAGCTGCTTATACACCATATTCATACCTTCGACAAATCCATCCGTGCCTCCGCCCTCCGGAACTGTCTGCAGACCTCTTTCAAAATTATCCACCACCGGAAGTATTTTTTCGATTACACTCCTGGCTCCGGTTTCAAACATCTGCGTCTTTTCCTTTTCGGTACGCTTCCTGAAATTTTCAAACTCCGCCATCTGACGTTTTACACGGTCTTCCAGCTCTGCAATTTTCTCTTTTGATTTATCCTTTTTCTCGGCTTTGGCCTTTTTCCGGGCAGCTTTCGCCTCCTCTTTCGTCATTTCCTTTTCTTCTGCCAAAGCGTCCTCCTGTCCCTGCCCCTGTGCGGAAGGCTCTTCCTGTTGTACAGGATCCGCCATATCTTCTTCTGTCTCCTGAGCCAGTTCCTGCTCCAGTTCCTTTTCTTCTGACACTTCTTTTTTTCCTCCCTACTTTTTTTTGTATAGAGTATCCAGTTGATGCATCAACGTTTTCAGCGTATCAACCACCTTATCATAATCCATACGGGTCGGCCCTATAATACCGATCGTTCCCCGCATCCCCTCATCCAATTCATAAGTAGCAGTCACAATGCTGCAGTCTTTCATTGTCCTGATCGGCGTTTCCTCTCCAATATAAACCTGAATCCCTGTATTGCTTTCGTCCGCCAGCGTTTCCTGTACCAGCTCTGTCAGCATTTGCTTTTCTTCAAATGTATTAATCAGTTCGCTTGCTTTTTGGTTATCAGCCAGCTCCGGATAACGGAAAATATTATTCGTACCGCTCGTATAGATTTCCAGATCTTCGTCCGCCTTAATCGCGTCGGCTACGGCATCAATGACCTCACTCACGATATCGCTGTGGATACCGGCCTGTTTCTTCATCGCAGAAATCATGGCCAGATTGATTTCTTCCACGGACAACCCGTTCAGATGCGTATTCAGCAGAATATTGAGCTTTAACAGCGTTTCGTCATCAAGATCCTCTTTCAGATGAAGCATATTGTTCTTGATCACATTGCCTTCCACTACGATAACCGCCAGAAGCTGTCCTGCATCGACCTTGGACAGTTGTATAAACTTCAGCTTATTTTTTCTCGACTGCGGCGCTGAAATCATCGTGGCATAATTGGTATTCGCTGCCAGCACCTTAGCCACCTGCTTTAACAACTGATCCATCTTTTCTTCTTTTTCCAGAAGCATTCCTTTGATCTCGTCTACCTCTTTTTCTTTCTCCCGCATCATATTATCTACATAGAGACGATATCCTTTATCAGAAGGAATCCTTCCTGCGGATGTATGCGGCTGCAGTATATAGCCAAGTTCTTCCAGATCCGCCATCTCGTTCCGGATCGTAGCCGAACTGAGATGCAGATCCGTATATTTGGAAATCGTTCTGCTGCCTACCGGTTCTCCGGTTTCCAGATAATTACGGATGATGGCCTGCAAAATTTTCATCTTTCTTTCATCCAACTGCATCTCCACCACCCCTTTGTCTGTTATTAGCACTCGTCTATTATGAGTGCTAACATCTTCTTTACCTAAAATATCACTTACCCTATTTATTGTCAATTCTTTTTCCAAAATAAATTATAAAAATATTATAAAAATATTTATTGCCGGAAATGGAAAAAATAATTGCCAATTTTAGCAAAACCCAATATACTGGAATGCGTAGCGTTTTTACACCTGAATCTTTTCTTTTATAAGGAACAAAAGAAATGAGAACCGATCAGAGAAAAAAGAGAAAAACAAGAAAAACAACAAAAACTCAGGGAAAACAACCGGCATACCGTCCCAAAAAGAGGAGACGGACAGCCAACAAAAGACCACCCGCCAGACAGCGGCAGAAGAAACGCCGCAGAAAAAAGCGCGGTTTTGCCAAAACTTTGCTGACAATCATAGTAATTCTGCTTTTGCTGGGAATCTCCGGATTCGTACTCTGGTATTTCAGTTTTGAAAAATTAAATTTGGAAGATTACGTATCCGTTTCTTACTCCGGTTACGATACGGAAGGAACGGCCGCATTATCCCTGCTGGAAACCGAAGAAAACATTCCTTTTTTAAAAGATGTGGAAATCAGGCTCCTATCCGAAAACGGCAGCCTGCAGAACGGCGATTCACTGGATATTCATTTTATATACGACAATGCATCCGCAAAGGAGCAAAAGCTCCGCATCGAGTCAGACCAGTGTCAGATAGAAGTGACAGGCCTGCCGGAAGGAAAAGAACTTTCTACGGAAGACTTATTCCGTGATGTCCGCATTGTATATGAAGGAACGGCGCCCGAATTGTCTGTCACACTTGTCAATGACAGCGCAGATCCGTTTTTAAAAACAGTTGCGTATGAAATTACAGACGGAAAAACCTATTATGACATAGGCGACAGTTTTATTGTCAAAGCCTCCTTTTCAAGGGAATGTGCAGTAGAAAACGAATATATCGTCGCTTCCTCTGAAAACGCCTGCACAAAAGAGTATTGTGTGGAAGGCTCTGACAGATATATAAGAGAAGCATCCGAATTATCTCCTGAGCTGATCCAAACGCTGGACGAGACAGCCTCCTCTCTGTTTGGTGACGCTACGGAATACGGACTGCGTATTTTCAGTGAAGCAAATCTGATGCCTATCTGGGTAAATGGCAAAACAACCTTTGTCTGGAGCAGTCCACGGCTGATTTCCGCTTATCTGAATGTGCTCAAACCTGAATATTTCGGAACTGTCAAATCGCACAACAATGACGTCAAACTAGTATATACAGCCACCTTGTCGCAGGCAGACGGCGTTGCATGTAAAGCGGAAGTGGTAGTACAGTTCAATAACATCCTGAAAAAATCAGACGGAACTTATGATCTCTCCCTGGATTCCGGCAGAATCATCGCGGCTTCCTTCAAAAACTCCCATATCAGGGATCTGGTTAACGATACTTACAACGAAGAATATCAGTCCCAAAAGCTTGATCTATAAAACGAGGCGGATGTTTCCGCCTCGTTCTGTCTTTCTCACAGCACAGTAAAACCCCCTGGCAGCATAATCGGCCTGCAAGGGGGTTCACCATATAAAATGCAGCATTAAATTGCAAAGTTTCCATACACATCGCCATTGATCACATAATAAACCTTTTTCTCTTCCGGTTTTACAAACAGATCAACGGATTTAAAATCCTTTTCTTCTCCGCTCAGGTCATATTTCCATACATCCTTGGCAATTTTAAGCAAGTCCTCCGTTGTATAAGATTTGCCGGCAAACTGCACGGCAATATTGGCTTTTACCGCTGGTTTTCTGCCCGGCACTTTTTTCTCTGCCACTGCCTTTGCGGCAGCTGTCGCTTTCTTCTCTGCTGCTTTTACAACCGGTGCGGCCTTTTCCGCCGCATTCTTTACAACGTTTTCTACTTTTGCGGCTTCCGCCTTGACTGCTGCTTTTGCAGCCGTTTTCTTTGTTTCTTTCATAATAATCTCCTCCAAGGGCTCTATCCCTTCTATATTATTTATATTAGTTACATTATGTAATACCCAGATGTTATAATGCAGTGTAGCAGAGTAATACGGAATTGTCAAGAAATGCCCCGCTTTTACACAGCCTGTCGGTGATGTTTCAGTCTGGCTGACCTGTTACACTGCATTGCCTCTCTACCGTTCTGACGCCACATACCCGGCAATGTTATAGGCATGATCGGCGATACGTTCCAAATTACTCAGTACGTCAAGAAAAATAATACCGCTTTCCGGAGCGCATTTTCCTTTGGATAGTCTCTGTATATGTTTATCCCGCAGTTCTTTTTCCATCTTATCCACTTTTTCCTCCGTGCTTTCCGTTCTTTTCACTGCCGCCATACTGTTCAGTTCTCTGGCCTCCAAAGCTGCCTCAAATGTATGCAGCGCGATATCATAAAGTTTTTCCAGATCTTTACTGCCTTTTTCCGAAAATTCTATTTTTTCTTTTCGTTTATTGTCTGCCAGTTCGGCAATATTTTCACTGTGATCTCCAATCCGTTCAATATCCCCTACCGTATAAAAAAGATTTTTAATCATCATATGCTGTGCTTCCGTTAAAGACAGATTATCCACCTCCACCAAAAATGCGGTCAGCAGTTTCTGCATTTCATTGATATCTTCCTCCATCCGCAGCACCTCTTTGATCTGTTCCTTATCATTGTCCCGCACCGCCGCCATGGCTGTCTGGAAAGTATCTCTCGTCAATACGCCCATTCTGACCACTTCTCCCACCACTGCCTCAATGGCAAGAGCAGGATTGTTTAGTATTCTATGGTCTAATTTACGATACATCTGTTCCACCGCCCCATCTTCCCGCCTCTCCGACTCATCGTATGGAATCAGTATTTCTGAAAGACGCACAAGTCCCCCGGCAAAAGGCAGCATAAGCAACGTATTGGAAACATTAAATATTGTATGAAAAACTGAAATTTCCACACTGCTGATTGCGGCCTCCGCCATACCTCTGTAAAAGCGGAACACAAAAAACATGACAATCCCAAACCATATACTCCCGATTACATTAAAAAGCAGATGTATGACAGACGCGCGTCTGGCGTTCTTTTCCGCACCGGCGCCGGAAATAAGCGCAGTAACGCATGTCCCGATATTTTGTCCCAGCGTAATGAAAACTGCAGACTGCCAGTTTACAACCCCGTTCATGGCAAGCGTCTGCAAAATACCGACGGATGCCGAAGAACTTTGAATAATTGCTGTCACAGCCGCGCCTGTGATAACCGCCAGAAAAGGGTTTCTTCCAAGAATACGAAATGCATTGGCAAAAACCGGTGCATCCCTATACGGTGTAACCGCGCCTGACATAAAACTGAGTCCAATAAACAGAATGCCAAAACCCGTCATGATTTCACCGAGCTTGTTCTTTTTTTCATCCGCGCCAAACAGTACCATAAAAACACCGATACCGACCACCAGAGGCGCCAGAAACTCCGGCTTACATATGCTTCCCCATTCACTCAGCGATACAATCCACGCCGTAACCGTAGTGCCGATATTCGCCCCCATAATAACGCCTACAGCCTGCGAAAGACTCATCATGCCCGCATTGACAAATCCAACCACCATAACCGTGGTTGCCGAACTGCTCTGGATAATCGCAGTGATCCCAGCCCCCACCAATATCGCAATCAGACGATTTTTGGTAAGAAAGCTCATTAATTTCTTTACCCTGTCTCCTGCAGACTTCTGCAGCCCGTCCGCCATAATATGCATCCCATATAGGAAAAGGCCCAGGCCTCCGATAAATTCAAACAGCAGTCCCAAATCATCCAGTGTCATTTTCATTCTCCCGCACTATAAATTATATTTCTTATCATTTCCAAATATGATTGTGCTGATACCGCATGAAAAATATTCGTACCGCCGGAAATCTGTATTCGTTTGCCGACGCATATCTATGACAGCGTTTCGGCTGCACCGCGGCCGCCTGGACAAAATAATAAGGGCATGCCGGATCCTCCCGGCATACCCTTAAGTTCTGAAACAATTGCGTTTTCAATGCTTCTACTTAACCAAAGTATCTCTTTAACAGGCCCTCAAAAGCCTTGCCATGTCTTGCCTCATCTCTTGCCATCTCATGCACTGTGTCATGGATTGCGTCAAGATTAGCCGCCTTCGCACGTTTTGCAAGATCAAATTTACCTGCTGTAGCGCCATTTTCAGCTTCCACACGCATCTCAAGATTTTTCTTTGTAGAATCCGTCACAACTTCGCCTAATAACTCAGCAAATTTTGCTGCATGCTCTGCCTCTTCCCATGCCGCCTTTTCCCAATATAAGCCGATCTCCGGATAGCCTTCTCTGTGCGCTACCCTTGCCATTGCAAGATACATACCCACTTCAGAACATTCTCCGTTAAAGTTTGCCCTGAGATCCGCCATAATATCTTCACTGACGCCTTTGGCAACGCCTACTACATGCTCGGCAGCCCATTCCAGTGCGCCGCCCTGTGCCGTGAACTTAGCGGCCGGTGCATTACATACCGGGCACTTCTCCGGCGCCGCATCTCCTTCATGAACATAACCGCAAACCTGACATACAAATTTCATTCCTTTTCCTCCTGTTTTTCCTGTTTATCGTATTTTTCTATGTAGAATTTCAGTAACGATTACTGATATTGTATATTTCTTATTATGTCTTGTCAACACCTTTTTATAAAATCTTTCCGCTGTCGCATGCAGACGGCTGGTTACCGTATCATAAAATACGCAAGTACCAATACCCCTAACACAATTCTATACCAGCCAAACACTTTGAAATTATGCTTTTTGATATAACCCATCAGAAACTTGATCGCAGCAACGGATACTGCAAATGCCACAATACATCCCACTGCCAGTATCATCCACTCCGTACCGCTGAGTGTCATCCCCTTGAGCAGGAACTTTACAATCTTCAGCAGGCTGGCGCCGAACATAACAGGAATCGCCATAAAAAAGGTAAATTCCGCCGCCGCCGTTCTCGATACTCCCAGATACAATGCCCCTACGATCGTAGAACCCGAGCGGGAAGTTCCCGGGAAAATGCCGGCAATCAATTGAAATATCCCAATAATAAATGCCGCCGGGTATGTCAACTGCGCAATACTTTTCATTCTTGGTTTTCGTTTTTTATTTTTGTTTTCTATTACAATAAATGCAACGCCAAATACAATCAGGGCAATAGCCACTGTCTGATAATTATAAAACAGTTCCTCAAACAGGCTGTCAAACGGCAGGCCGACAATTACCGCCGGAAGGCATCCGACGATGACTTTGCACCACATTGAGAACACATCCTGCCGTATGATACCGCCGCCGCGAAACCTAAACGGAAAAATCCTGTTCCAGTATAGCATCACCACTGCCAGTATGGCGCCCAGCTGGACTACTACCAGAAACATATCCCAAAATTCCGGGCTTACATCCAGCTTGACAAATTCATTCAAAAGTATCATATGCCCGGTGCTGCTGATCGGAAGCCACTCCGTAATTCCCTCTACAATACCGAATAAAACCGCTTTCCATAATTCCGCCAAAATCATCCCTCCTGTTTAAGCATGCAGATAGGCCAACATTGTTCCATAAAGCGCCTGTGCGTCACGATATCCCTGGTCGTACAGGGCAATCAGCTTTTCCCGGTCCTTCTCAATCCGTTTAATGCCGCTGGCCGTTTTCGGCCTGATCACGAAAGCTCTGCCGCACTTTTCCTGTTCCTCTAAATAATCTAGTGTTTTATTATAGGAAATATGCCTGTCCCGCATCAGCTCATATACCTTTGGGTACCTCGCATAGACGGCACGAATCACGCCCAATAAAGACGACGGTTTTTTGCGATACCCTTCTTCCTTTGTCAGAACCACTATATTTTTCTCATTGCCGTCCAGAATCGACTTCCTGATCGGTATGGAATCTGACAATCCTCCATCCAGATACAATTTGCCGTTTATCTTCACATTCCTTGAAACAAGCGGAAGGGAACTCGAAGCGCGCACCGCCTCGATGTCCCGTTCCATATCCTGCAGCCGCAGATATTCCGGCTTCCCGGTGACAATATTGGTCGCAACCGCATAAGCTCTGCCCTTGTAGCTTTGAAATGTCTCATAATCATAAGGATTCAGATATCTGGGGATCAAATCATAACAGACATCCCTGTTAAACAAATTGCCTGTCAGAAGCAGGCTGCGGATGCTGCAGTAATCTCTGCACTGCAGATAGTCGACTCCTACGTAATACGCACGTTTTTTCTGCCCGGACAAATAACTGCACATATGACATGCCCCCGCAGACACACCGTAACAGCTTGAGAACATCACGCCCTTTTCTATAAAAAATTCCAATACGCCGCATGTATACATTCCCTTCATGCCGCCGCCTTCCAATACCAGACCAGCCTGAAACATGCCATTCCTTCTTTCTCTTATTTTACTCCATATACTTCCCGCACAAATCGGCGCAGCGCCGGCAGAGAACGCCGTACCTTTTCCGTATCAATACAGTACGCCATTCTGAAATAACCTGGACATCCAAAACCGTCTCCCGGCACCATAATCAAATCATATTTCCTTGCTTTTTCGCAAAATGCCCTGGCATCTTCCTCCAATGCCTTGGGAAAAATATAAAAAGTACCTCCCGGCTCCGTACATGGAAAGCCAAGCGTCTTTAATTCATCGTATATTATATTTTTATTTGTCTCATAAACCGACAAATCGGCGGTTATCCCGAGATTCTCCGCAACCGCCAGTTGTATGATGGATGCAGGACAGTTATGTCCTGTTTCCCTGGAGATCTGCCCGCACATCTGAATAATCTTTGCCGCGTCTGCGCAGGCAGGATTCACTGCCACATAACCAATTCTTTCCCCCGGAAAAGAAAGAGATTTGGAAAACGAATAGCACAACAGCGTATTGTCATAATATGACGACACAAAAGGAGCTTCCACGCCCGAAAACACGATTTCGCGATACGGTTCATCCGAAATCAGATAAATATCATGACCGTATGCATCCGCTTTTTTGTTCAATACCGCCGCCAGGTTTATCAGCGTTTCCGCAGAATATACAACACCGGAAGGATTGTTGGGCGTGTTAATCAGCACGGCAGACACTTTCTCAGTGAGCATCTCTTCCAATGCCTCAAAATGAATCTGAAATGTCTCCGTATCGGCAGGCACCAATTTTAAAACCGCCCCTGTCCCGTTTACATAGGGAAAATACTCGGAAAAGCACGGCGCAAATGTAAGCACTTCATCACCCGGCACAGTCACCGCCCGCAATGCATGAGCAAGAGCGCCTGCAGCCCCCGATGTCATAAAAATATCTTCTTCCTCATAAGGCAGGCCAAACCTCTGCCGCAGAGACGCCGCCACTCTTTGCCGCACCGAAGGAATGCCGAGGGACGGGCTATAGCCATGAAGCGCCATCGGATCAGTCTCCCGCAGCATTCTGATCATTGTCTCTGTCACCGCATCCGGCACCGGAACTGACGGATTGCCCAGACTGTAATCAAATACATTTTCGTATCCGATTTCTCTCCCGCGGGCTGCGGCAAACTCCGACAGTTCCCTGATTACGGATTTTTCCTGCAGCATCTTTTCATAGTGTCCTGCTATCATACTGTCCCTCCCAAGTCCGAAACATATCCTCATTTTTTACAACTGCCTTTTCGTATGCCTTTCATCATATCCCAAAACCCCCTGTTTGTCCAGACAAAAAGCCCGGACCGCCCGTCGGGTTCTATCGGCGGACCGTTGATTTATCGCGTTTCTATGGCAGTTCGGCAGTTGACTATCCGGTCAAAAAGTTCTATAATTTATATATCAGACGGCAAATGCCTTATGCGCGAAAGAAAAAAGCGAGGTGATTTCACTATGAAAGTTCTTCTTGAATTATTACAAACCGGAATGATCACTGCGGAAGATGTCTATGCACTGAACGGGCAACTGCTTGTCCCCAAGGGTTCTGCGCTGACAGAAGCCATGATTCATAAAATGCGTGTCTATTCCATCCGTGCAGTCAGAATTGCAGACAATGCAGAGGAAGCCGCCGCTTCCGAAAATCCTGCAGATAATGATTATATGGGTACCAATGTTCCCGGCTTCACTTCCAAGATTCCCGATGAAGTTAGAAAAGCTCGCGTTCAGAATATTAAAGAATACAAAGAGGCATATTCCAAGGGATTGAATTATTTCCAGGTCGCTGTCAATAATCTGGTTACAAAAAATACGGACGCCGATATTGACAGTATATTAAACGACACCTTATCCATGCTGGATGCAAAAGGAAAAAACAGCAGTATTCTTGATATGCTTATTTATATGAAAGAATATGACAGCAGCGTATACGCACACTGCATCAATGTATCTCTTCTGTGCAATATGCTGGCGCACTGGCTGGACTATAGTGAGGAAGACTGTCACATGGCAGCCGCCTGCGGTATGTTCCATGATATCGGAAAGCTTGCGATACCTGAACAGATTCTCCGCAAACCCGGTCCTCTCACTCCTGAGGAACGGAATCTTGTCAACACCCATCCGGAAAAGGGTTACCAGATGCTGGAAGAATACAAAGTGGCAGAGACAGTAAAATTGTCCGCTCTTATGCACCACGAATTTTGTGACGGCAGCGGCTATCCGCGCCGTTTAAAAGCCGGGCAGATTGACCACTTCGCAAAGCTCGTCACCATCTGCAATATTTATGACGCAATGACTTCGGAACGCCCTTATCGAAAGGTGATGTCCCCGTTCGCTGTGATTGAGTACTTTGAGGGAATTGGTCTGCAGAAATTTGACACTCGTCCGATTCTCACATTTCTGGAAAATACCGTTAATACTTATTTAAACTGCCCCGTCCGTCTCAGCAACGGAATGGTAGGATATGTCGTTTTCATCAATCGTGAACGCCTGGGCCGCCCCACCGTTCAATGCGGATCGGAGTTTGTTGATTTGAGCAAGCACAAGGATCTTAGCATTCAGGAAATGCTTCCGATTGTCTAAGTACCTGTCAGCAAGCAGGAAAAGGGTATGATCGTGTTTTTATAAACGACTGGTCTGTACAATCCCCGGCGCTTATTGCCGGGGATTTTTAACGGGCGGTACCATTTTGTATGTGTCCATTCCTGTTTCCGCAGACCCTTCATGTAGATGAAAGCCCAGCTTTTTCAGCAGGCTGACAGACGCCGTATTCTCACGCTGCACCCGGGAAATAACGCACGAACACTCTATTTCCCGCCACGCATACGCCAAAACAGCGCTGCATACTTCAAACGCATATCCCTTTCTCTGCCACGGCGACGCAATCATATAGCCCAGTTCCACGTTTTCCCCTTTCGGTTCTATACCCGCGCGCCCGATAATCACTCCTGACTTTTTTTCTATTATTATCCAGATGCCATAGCCATAAAACTCATAAACATATTTTCGATAGTCTTGCGCATAGTTCCGTTCTTTTTCTCTGTCTTCAAATAAATTTTCCATGTATCTGGTAATCGAAGCATCCTGGTAAATTTCATAAAGCCTGTCAACATCCGCAGCCGTCATCTCCCGCAATCTGCAGCGCTCTGTCTCTATGATCTCCCACGGCAGACCTGCAAGCCTCCTGTAAAGCCGCTCAAAATCGTCCTGCTCCATCTCTTCTACGCGTTCTATTGCATAGGGAATCCCAGAAAAATCCTTATTATAATTATCTTCGGTTAAGATTGCCGCCACCTTCTCCCCTTTTTGCTGCAGCTCCCGCAAAAACTCCAAATTGTCTGTCAAATATAAAATACCGCCCGCCAGACCGTTTTTTTCATTGCCAACCAAGACCGCTTTTAACATTTGATTCCTCTCCGCGCCTGCACCGAAAGACCGCTTTACGAAATACCGTTTATCCGCTACAATAAAAAGCAGGTTATTTATTTTATCATAAAATATTTTTATCGGAAAGGAAAGAACAGAATATGAAAAACCCAATCATTACTATGACAATGCAAAACGGCGGCATCATCAAAGCGGAATTGTATCCGGAAATTGCACCCAACACAGTTCATAATTTTATCAGCCTGGTACAAAAAAATTTTTATGACGGTTTGCTTTTCCACCGTGTAATCAACGGTTTCATGATCCAGGGTGGTGATCCCGAAGGGACGGGAATGGGAGGCCCCGGCTACGGTATTAAAGGAGAATTTGCCCAGAACGGTTTTGAAAACAACCTAAAGCATACGGAAGGCGTGTTATCAATGGCAAGAAGTATGATGCCGGACTCCGCAGGAAGCCAGTTCTTTATCATGCATAGGGACAGCCCGCATCTGGACGGCGCCTATGCAGCGTTTGGAAAGGTAATAGAAGGTATGGAAGTGGTGAATCAGATTGCTGAAACGGCTACCGATTATTCCGACAGACCGCTGGAAGATCAGATCATTAAAACCGTTACTGTGGACTGCTTCGGCACAGAGTATCCGCAGCCGGAAACTCTTTGATGCAAATTCTGCGTTCATATTTTATTTACATTTCATTTAAAGAAACTTAATTCGCATAACATTTTTTATCCAAATTCATATCTTATACTATAACCATAAGATACAGAGTTACAGACAACTACATTATTTTATAAATAGCTTTTTCATAATAATGCCAAGTAAATTATTTACTTGGCATCCTCCCTTTTATGGGGAAATTTCCCGATTTTCCTTGACTTTTCCGCTTTACTATCTTAAAATATAAAAACAGCAGTTTACAGAGACGTAATATCGCGTTGCGTATATTACGCCTTTTTTATAGCAAACGGCAGCGCATATGCCGTTTCCTATCACTGACAACATTTATATTTATGGGAGGAACTATTATGGAAACATTTTCAAGCGCAGTCTCTGCCGTAGACGCTTTCGTCTGGGGCCCTGTCATGCTCGTTCTGCTTGTCGGGACCGGTATTTTTCTAACAATCCGCACAGGATTTTTACCATGGAGGAACTTGGGTTATGCTTTAAAAAGCACTCTCAGCAAGCAGGCCCGTCAAAAAAGCGGGGAGGGTGATATTTCCCCATTTTCTGCATTGACAACCGCACTTGCCGCTACAATCGGCACCGGCAACATTGTAGGCGTTGCTACTGCTATGGTATCCGGCGGTCCCGGCGCCCTTGTATGGATGTGGATTTCCGCATGTTTTGGTCTCACATCCAAATTCGGCGAATGCATGCTGGCCATTAAATACCGCCAGGCCAACGCAGAAGGCGAAATGTCCGGCGGACCAATGTACACCATGAAAAAAGCTCTGAAAAACAAAACGCTTGGCAGTATTCTTGGCTGGTTATTCGCATTTTTTGCCGTTGTAGCTTCTTTTGGAATCGGTAATATGACACAGGCCAATTCTATCACAAGCGCACTGCATGAAACATTCTCCATCCCGGCATGGGTTACCGGCATTGTACTGACCCTCTTTTCCCTTTTCATTATTGTCGGCGGCATCAAGTCCATTTCCAAAGTATCACAGGTCGTCGTACCGATCATGGCCATTTTCTACGTGGCTGCCGCTCTGATCGTCATTATCGGGAATATCGCCAATGTTCCCGCCGGCGTAGCCATGATTTTTAAAATGGCTTTCAGCGTTCAGGCAGTGGGAGGCGGCCTTTGCGGCACTATCACCGCATCCATGATGAACGCTATGCGTTTTGGCGTTGCCCGCGGCGTGTTCTCCAATGAGGCCGGCATGGGTTCCGCCGCCATCACCGCAGCCGCTGCCACCACAGACAATCCTGTCCGCCAGGCTTACATCAATATGACCGGCACCTTTTGGGATACGATCGTTGTCTGCACAATGACAGGTCTGGCAATTGCAAGCTCCGGCGTGCTCGGCCAGGCAAATCCTGCAACCGGACAATTATATGAGGGCTCTTCCCTCACAATCGCCGCTTTTGGTACTGTACTTGGGCCTGTCGGCGGCTGGCTTGTAAGTATCGGTATCACTCTGTTTGCTTTTTCCACAATTCTCGGTTGGGAATATCACGGCGAAAAAGCATATGAATATATTCTGGGAACACATAAATTTAACATGGTATACAGAATTATCTTCTCTCTGGTAGTATTTGTCGGTTCCGTTGCCACACTGGATCTGGTCTGGAATCTTTCCGATATCGCCAACGCACTGATGGCTATTCCCAATTTGATCTGCATGTTACTGTTAAGCGGTGAAATTGCAAAGGATATCAAAGACTTTCAGGCGGTCCTGAAAAAAGAAGACATGTATCAATAAGTCCGGATCATTGTAGTAACTTTACATAAAAACTGCGGCCCCGTACTTTCGCGCAATGCATTGCAGGAAAACACGGAGCCGCAGTTTTTCTATTCTTTTACAAACCAATGATAAATCTTTATAAATACGGCTTTCAGCCTGCCCCAGACACCGATATCCTCCGGCTCCTTTTCCAGGTCAATCGTATTATCCACATCATCTTCGATACTGATTTCCGCCGTCCGCATAATGATCTGTATGCTTTCCGGCGCGTTATTGCGATCCGACGTAAAGGATGGAAATTCTTCTTCCGTATCAATATTGAGCAGATTCGTCTCATCCTCGATCTCATCCAGCTCATCATCAACCGCCTCTTTCATCGTGTCTTTAGCATCACGGAATATCTCACTGCCACCCGCGATTCCCATACCGCCCTCCAGTATACCGATCATACCGCTCAGGCTGGAATCAATCGCCGCATCCAGACTGGTTTCCGTGGCATCCATCAGCGCACGCATACTGCGAAGCGCCGTCTGCGTGGCAATTACACTCACATTCGAACTGTCCAGAAGCATCTGTATCTCATCTGTCAGCTGCAGAATATGATCTTTATAGTCCTGTGTGATGTGGCCGCCCAGCGTATAGCTCTCATTCAGTACTTCGCTCGCTTTATTGGAAAGGTTCTCTATTTCATGAACCATGGCCTGCGTATCTCTCGTCACCGGAACTGCATCGCTGCTTATGGCTGCCAGCAGCTGTCCTAGCTGACTTACTTCTGTGCCTACTACCACGTCGCCCGCTGTAGCCAGATCATTGCCTGCCAGTTTTTTAAGAGTTTTTTCCGCATCCTCCAACTTTTCCGCATCGGATGCCGCGCTCTTCATGGCCTGCCGCAGCTCGTCAATCGAGCCCTGCAGATCTTTGGAAGCATCTTCCATATCCTTCAGATATTTGTCCATCTCATAGACACTCTGCCGGATCGTTTCCAGCCGCTCCATCGCATCCGTATAATCCGCTTTCTCAATCGCTGTCTGTGCGGAAAGCAGTATCAGACTATTCTGAATACCGTCTAAAGACTGAATGGCGGCGTCTGCATCCGACTTTACCTGGCCTTCACCCGCATCATAAACGGCTTTCGCTTCCTGCGCCTTCTTCAGACCTTTTTGCGTTTCTTCCAGACTGCCTTTCATCGCCGACAGATTATCCAGTATGACATCCGCACTGTCGCTCATCGCGTCCATGGAATCTCTGACCTTATCTTTCACTTCCCTGATATCGGCAAGCCTGTCCAGCGAAGACAGCGTGGCGGGCACCATCATAAACATAAGTCCAATGCTTTCGAAACTGTTCGAACCGATATCTATCCGAAAGGTACCGTCCTCTCCCGGCAGCGCCATAAACAGGACTGCCTTTTTTGTTCCGAGTGTCTGCAGCTGCGAACCGGGCGCCTCCAGGGAATAATTGTCCTGATCCATGTCAACCAGTGTCGCCACCGTAAGAATCATATTGTTTTTATAATATTCCGGCGCCTTTTCATTGGCCTGGACATCAATGAGCATCGTCACCATACCGCTCGCACCGGCCAACTCTTCGGCTCTGCATTCCTTCCCGTTCAGTTTATAAGTCACATCCAGCGTCCATGGCAATTCCTGACTCAATTCCTGCGTCCGGCATTCAAAATAAAACCGTTCTTCCTGCTGATCCCCCAAATCCCATGTCACCTTTTCGTTTTCTACAAGCGGAACCGCATGGTTGCTCATGTTGACAACCGTTTCATAACTGCCATAATCCACAAACGTCGTATTACCGTTCAGCATACATCCTTTTACAATATTAACTTCTTCTACCGCCCCGTAGTGATCCAGATTAACATATACCGATTCATCCACTTTCACCTGCGGCGGCGCCGCCTGCAGATCGGAAGATACCATGCCAAATGCGAGAATGGCCGTCATCCCCATTGCCATCATCCGCATTGTCTCTTTTCTATACATCTTCTTTTCCTCCCTTAGCCTCTGCTTTCTTTTTTCGCTGCTGGTGTCTGTCGGAAAGACGTTTGAGCAGTTCTTTCCGTTTTTGTCTACGCAGCATTACTTTCTTCCGCAGCCTTTCTATTTCCCGTCGCCTCAGCTCATCTCTTATCGCCTTTTCTTTAAAGATCAGCGTATCAAAGGCAGTCAGCAAAGCCGGCACGGCAAGGATTACCATGCACATGCTGATCAGACCGCCCCGGCCAATCAGATGTCCCAATGAGGAAATGGCGCTGACTGACGATATAAAATGGATTCCGTAACCGGCAACAGTCAATATAGTGCCCGAGGTCAGTATAGAAAGAATACTTCTTTGCAGCGCATCGATTCCTGCCTGTTTTTTCTCCATTCCATGTTCCCTGTTATACATATAATTGTTGGTCAGTAAAATAGAATAATCCACGGTAGCGCCAAGCTGAATGCAACTTACGATAATAAACCCGTTAAACATAAAACTTTCGCCCTGCAAATAAGGTACCGTCATGTTGATGTAAGTGGCAATCGTAATCGGTATCAATACCAGTATGGGCAGCAGCAGAGACTTGAAAGCAATTCCCACGACAACTGCCACCGCCAGCAACGACAGTACATTCGTCACCGCGTAATCGGGAACCATTAACTCTTTCAAATCCTGCGTGGAAGGCGTATTTCCCACCACATATGCATTTTCAGGATAATAGCGCTTCACAATTTCCCGAATTTCATCCGAAGTTGCAAAAGCAAGTTCACTTTCCGTATCCGTCCTCGTATAAAGAAGCATCCTCGCATAGTTTTCTGTCCGTAACTGCCCCTTAATGCTCTCCGGAATGATACTTTCCGGAATACCAATCGGAAGCACATTGGCAATGCCTGTTACACTTTTCACATAATACAAATCTTCCAGTTCGTTTGCGAGATCCCTTTCCTTGATCGGCGTTTCATTGGGCACAATCACCAGATACAGATTACTTCGTCCAAACTTTTCCTCTATTTCGCATGTGTCGTCATAGACTTTCGTTCCTTCGCTTCTGCCAAGAGCGCTGTTTCCAAAGGTAAAGCTGTTCATATTCTGTGCCACATAGGCAGGCACCACAACAATCACCATAAGCGCCATCACGAGATACCGCAGTTTAAAAACACCTTTGGAGAGTATTTTAAATTCCGGCATAATGCTTTTGTGTTTCGTTTTTTCAATCAAATCGCCAAATCTGAGAAGCAACGCCGGCATCAGAAAAAGCACGGTGATAACACTGCAGATAATGCTTTTGCCAAGCACCAGCCCCACGTCACGCCCAAGCCCAAACCGCATGGCCAGCAGCGCCATAAATCCGACAAAGGTTGTCATTGCGCTGGAGAGGATGGAAACAGCGGACTCCTGCAGAGCGCCCGCCATGGCCTTCTCTTTATTTCCCGGTTTTGCCTCATTTCTCCTCACATAGGTATGCAGCAAAAATACCGAATAGTCCATGGACGTGGCAAGCTGCAGCACCGACGATACACTCGAACTCATAAACGAAATTGTGCCGAGAAAAATATTACTGCCCATATTGAGTACAATTGCAATACCCATAACCGATAAAAACAGAACCGGCTCAAACCATGAGTTGGTCGTCGCACAGAGAATCAACAGTATCAAGATTACCGCAACCGCCATAATTATCTGGATCTCCCTGTCGAGCGTCTCCTCCAGTGATTTGTTTTCCACCGCGGGTCCCGCATAACGGCCCTTCTCTCCCAGTAAACCCTGTATCCGGTCTATGGCGTCCTTTGTTTCCTGCTGGTTATCTCCCTTATCGAAGGTTATGTCCATGACCGCACAACGGTCTTTATAATAATCTTTCTGTGCATCCAGATCGATAAAATCTTCGCTCATATACACGTCTTCTGTCATCCAGGTGACCATATCCACACCGTCGATATTCTCCAGCATCTGCTTATATATGTATGCTTCATAAATTGAAACGTCGGTAATCATAATCCTGGCAGTTCCCGGATAGCCAAATTCCTTTTCCATCAGGTCAATGGCCACTTTTGACTCTGTATCGGAAGGCAGATACTCTGTCAAATCATAATTTACCTTTACAAGAGGCGCATTGACAATACTCAGGACAACCAGCACAATAAAGACCATTTCAATAAAATGACGTTTTTTCACGATTACATTTGCCAGACCATTTGCCTTGATATGGCTGAAACGTTCGCCAATCCCTCCCGTATAATGATCCCGCATTTCCGCCAGTTTATCCTTCAGTCCGTTCCATTTCCCAGCCATCAGCTTTTCCTACTTTCTACTGATTTTTCATTCTTTTTCCTTGTTTATCAAAAAAAGTATATTAAAAAATGATACGTTGTTAAACATTCGATTTACTTCTTATGTTTCCATTAAATATACAAATCATATCATATGTCTCCAAATTCCCTTATAATAATCCGCATCTGTAACCGTATTTATATAGCGGCATCTTTCCTCTGCACGGGTCTGCGCATAACAAAAGAACGGATCCCGGTACGGGACCCGCTCTTTTGTTACCGGCATTTCAGCTAAAATACGGTTGTAAAATCTCAATGATATCATCCGCAAGGTTTTCATATTTTTGCGCGCAGACCGGACATATGAAAAAGTAATCCGGTCTGGACCAATAACCCATGTCCTCGTCATATTCAAATGCAGAAGCCGTAACGCCGTGCTCACATCTGTGGGTCAGCATTGTCAGCATAACCTGCGCCACATACGCGGTTTCAACATCCTCCTGCGCCGCCATATTAATCAACGCCATTTCAAACCTGTCATCGAATCCATTATAGTTTAAATCCACATATCCGCAGCCATTGATCGGATCTCTGTCGTCAATACCGTCGCCGTCCGCATCCTGCAGCTCTCCCCAGATATCCGTCCGCAGCACGAGCGAGCTGCGCATCACCGCCATAGCTTCTTCGTCCTCCATATCCCACGACAACGATTCAAAAGAAGCCAGAATCTCCGGTGTCATCATCTGCTGATAATTCTGCAGCGGCTGCGCCGGTGCAGGCGCCTCCTCCGCACAGACCGTGAGACTGCTCCCCAACAGCAATGCAAACGCTAGTGTTATCCCCAATATTTTTTTTCTCATCGTTTTCCCCTTCCCTTTCTTCTAAAATTACCGTTTCCGGCTACCACAGCTCATTGATCATATCAATCATATTGGAAAAGTTCTCCGTACATTCCGGGCATTGGTCAAAGTAATCCGGAAATGACATATAACCGATATCATCATCAGCGACAAAACATGAGGCCGTGATGCCGTGGCTGCATCTATGGCTCAGCGCATTCAGCATCATCTGCAGCCCCAGCCCTTCCTGCGGATCCTCCTGCATTGTAACATTCACAATTTCCATTTCAAACCTGTCGTCAAACCCGTTACAGTTCAAATCCAGATACCCGCAGCCATTGATCGGATCTCTGTCATCAATACCATCGCCATCCGCATCCTGCAGACTGCCCCATACATCCGTCCGCCGGACAACCGCATCGGCCAGTATATCCAGATCAGAATCCAGCGTTACACCTTGGAAAGAAGCCAGAATCTCCGGTGTCATCATCTGCTGGTAATTCTGCAGCGGCGTCTGTGCTGTGGGCGTCTCCTCCGCGCAGACTGTCATACTGCTCCCCATCAGCAGCATAAACGAACACGCCATTGCCAATACTCTTTTTTTCATACCTTTCTCCTTTCCGTATAGAAAGCAGCTCAATCCTCATACCCGTTGGGATTATTCTTCTGCCACCGCCAGGAATCCTCGCACATCTCTTTGATGCCATATTCCGCTTTCCACCCAAGCTCTTTTTCCGCCTTTGAGGCATCCGCATAGCAGGTCGCAATATCTCCGGCCCGTCTCTCTTTTATCACATAGGGAATCTTCACCCCGGAAGCCTCTTCAAAATTCTTCACAATATCAAGCACGCTGTATCCCGTGCCGGTACCCAGATTATACACCTCAATACCAGGATTTTGCCGGATCTTCTCAATGGCTTTTACATGTCCTCTCGCCAGATCAACCACATGGATATAGTCTCTCACTCCCGTGCCGTCATGCGTGTCATAATCATTGCCAAATACCCCAAGCTCTTTTAATTTACCCACCGCTACCTGCGTAATATACGGCATCAGATTGTTGGGGATACCGTTCGGATTCTCACCGATCGTACCGCTTTTATGTGCGCCGATTGGATTAAAATACCGCAGCAGAATTACATTCCACGCCGGATCCGCTTTCTGCATATCTGTCAGAATCTGTTCCAGCATTCCCTTTGTCTGTCCATACGGATTGGTGATCTGACCTTTCGGACACTGCTCCGTAATCGGAATAAATGCCGGATTGCCATAAACTGTGGCGGAGGAAGAGAAAATGATATTCTTTACCCCATGCCTGCGCATCACATCCAGCAGTACCAGCGTACCTGCTATATTGTTATAATAATATTCCCATGGCTTCGCCACAGACTCTCCTACGGCCTTTAGTCCTGCAAAATGAATACAACAGTCAATAGCCTCCCTGGTAAATATCTTTTCCAGCCCTTCTCTGTCAAGAATATCGGTTTTGTAAAATGTTACCGGTTTTCCTGTAATCTTTTTCACGCGTTCCAGTGACTTTTCGCTGGAATTGCTCAAATTATCGACTACAACTACATCGTAGCCAGCCTCCTGTAACTCCACTACCGTATGGCTGCCGATATATCCGGCGCCTCCTGTTACCAAAATTGCCATAACGCCTCCTGTTCCGGAAAGTACCTTCCCATTGCATGATTTTCTCTTACCCTACCAGTTTAAATCCATAACGTGCGCCCTACAAGATGGTAATGTTGCACAAATCTGTGAAAATGTTAAATACGTTTGTATTCTTACCCAAAGTCTTTCGCCAAAACTCACCTCCCGCGGGTGTAAAGTCCGCCGCTTACACATCAGAGCACAACGCCGTTATTTTGCAGCAGAATCCTTGCGCTCTCTACGGAATCGATGCCTGTCTTATTTTTAATGGGAGCAAACTCTTTTTCCCGGACGACCTCATAAGGGAGGCAGCTGTCCAGTTCATGAATCATATCCAGTACGAGCTGTTCATATTTGTAACCATTGGGACTTTCCGGTTTGATCAGGCTGCCCTGTGCATCCAGACAGGGAATCTTCTTTTCCACCACATGAAGCGGCAGTTTATTGTCCATAATTGTATCCAAATCTTTTAAACGGAACAGATAATTTAGGATTGCCCCGAAATTATAGGCCGGCTCTCCTTTGGCATCCTTTGCGTCCATCAGCTCGTCCGTCAGTTCATAGTATTCTATAATGGATGGCCTGCCATCCTCCAGGCACATCACCCCAACTTTTTCATCACGCGCCGCCTTCCGCACCACCTTTGAACCGGATGCGCAGCCCGAAGCAATTACCGCTCCCACAAAACAGGGATCGGCAATCCGCTGCAGTACATTGTCAACAGCAAATACGTTCAGCCATTCCACACCAAGCTCCCGCATTTTCCTGCCCACGCCGCTGCGCTCCATGGACACGAACCAGCCGCCGTTGCCATTTGGAGACGTGGAAATCTTCCCTTTCTCCTCCATATAAACTTTACCGTTATAATCGGATGCCGGAGCCATCTCCTGCCGAAAAAAGAAAATATACTCTTTCTCATATCCGAAATAGTCTTTTTCTTCAAAGAACTTAACAGTAGCTTCATGGTTTTTATCGCTCGTCATAATAAAAAAGGGAATCCACGCGCCGCTCATCTCTACAACTTCCATTGTATTGGCAATCAGCCTTTCGAATATATACATTGGCTTTGTTATCCCGATATCATACATTCCCTTAGGAGCGTCAGAGCCAAGCCGCGTACCCATGCCGCCAGCCAGCAAAACCGCCCCTACCTTGCCAGCTTTTATCGCTTCCAATCCGGTCCGCTGCAGTTCCTTGCGTCTCTTCTCTATCTCACACAGCTCCATAGCAGGCATAGGCGTGATCACGCCTCTCTCCTCCCTCTTCCCCGCTTCCTTCTCCCTGGAAGATAATACAGAAAAGTCTGTCGTTTCTATCTGCGACAGCAGCGCAGTCTTCTGCACATCCGTCAGCTGGTCATAATATTGCAGCACATGAAGCTGTCCATACCTTTCTAACTTTTTATAAGCATCCGTATACGTCATATGCATTTCCGCCTTTCCCTTTTTTTATAGAAAAACAGCTTACCATTCCTTTTATTCAGTGTAACACCTTACAGCTCCAATGACAAGGAATCAAAAAAACTGCCGCTGCCAAACCGTTCTTCTTTTTTCTGCAAAAGGTACGCTTTCATCTCTGCCAGTTCACACCCCATATCACAGAGAACCGCGTCAAAATTCTTTTCTGTCAATGCTCCTGTTTCCAACAGCAGATCATAATACCGTTTTTCCGTACCATATTCCTCCTTTACGACCTGCCATGTTTCTTCGTTGGCGCATCCTTTTGTATGTTCCTTCAGATAATTCGTTAATATATGTCTTATGTTTTCCGGCAGTTCCCTGTCGCTCAGCAGACGCAGCAAAGCCAGCCTTACTTTTCCCCTGCGTTTCTGGCTCATAAAGTAATCCAGATTATTTTCTTTGCTGCCATAGTCTTCCTCTCCGCAGAGAAGTGTTTTGGAAAATCCTTCCCTGTCAGGTGTATGCAGTATCTGAAGCAGCTTCGCATCCCATTTCTCTATCCACTGCGCGCTGCCCGCCTCCATAAGATCCAATAAATAGGGTGCATCCAGCTTGTATACGACAGCCGCCAGAAGTCTGGCAGTCTCCTCGTTTGCTCCATTGTCTGCTTCCACGTTTTCCTGTGCGTAAACCAGCAGTCGGTCCAGTTTTCCACATTCAAAGAACACGCCCTTTCCAAATACAATATTGCGGCGCGGCACCCGGACACTTATAAGGCTGCTGCAGTACGCAAAGGCCCAATCGTCAATTTCCGTGATACTTTCCGGCAGATACACTTCCTGTACCTTCTTATTGCTGAGAAACGCCTTTCTGCCAATTGCCGTTACCGGCATACCGTTTATTTCCTGCGGCACCACGGCGGCAAGCGCCCGCCCCTTCCACTGCAGCAGTCTGGCAGCGCCGTCCGTCACCTCATATTGAAATGCCTGTTCTTCCTCTTCCCACTCTCTGATCATACCCTATCCTTTACAACTCCAGCGCCGCAATCTCCTCCTGCAGCTCGTTTCTACGTTCCGTAATCATCAGTTCTTCATTGTGCCGGTTGTAATCCTCACTCCCAAACATACCGATAAACCTTGCGCTATAATCGTTCACTGTCAATTCCGTCACAAAAATCAGCATTTCATTGCCATCTGCAAAAGTTTCCTCCATAAAGACAAATAACGCATGCAGCCGTTCTCCCACCTGCACCGTCCGCTCTTTCATAGCAGTTACCTGCTGCCTGAACCGGCTTTCCAGTTCCGCAAAACCAGACTCTCTCCCACCGTTTCCGGCGATGCAAAGCTTCTTCTCCGCCTGAAGAAATGCAATCACCCGTTTTTCTTTCCTGCGCTCCACCCTGGAAAGTGCGCCTGCCCTCTGCAGTGATTCCAGCCTTTTTTCCTTACGGTCAATCTGTTCGTCAAGAAGTGTTTCCAACGTCGATTCCACCTTGCCTGCCAGCAGCGCTTTTACCGCCTTCAAAGACGCTGTCAGCTCCTGTAGATACTCCGCCGTTTCTATCACATCCCGCATCTCACTCTGTATTTTATCCAAAAGCATTCCCACAAGAGACAATCTTTCATCAAAAGGCGCCTGCGAAGCACGCGCTTTCGCAGATTCAGATGCCTCTCCTTCCAGAATCCGGTAAATCTGATAATCCCGCTTATACTTATTATATAAGTCATAATAGGCAGCAAATTCACGGGCAATCTTTTCATTACGGATATACTGACTCACCAGCGTTTCGTCCACGGCCAGCCCTTCTTCCTCGTACAACTGCACAATTTCAGACAAATCTTCCCAGCCTCTTGCCGTCACATAAGTCTTTCCCCTCATGCTTGCTTCAATCCGGTAAAAATGTTCCTTTTTTAAGTCCAGATAATTCAGGATTGCACTGTGTATCCCCTGCTCCCCTGCATATTCCTTCCATGTGTGGTAATCGGCTTCCACATCCAGCACTTTCAGACGATCCAGTGTTACCACATCAAATTCACGGACGGACTTGTTATATTCAGGCGGATTTCCGGCCGTTACCACCACCCATCCTTCGGGAACCTGATGACGGCCAAATACCTTATACTGCAGAAACTGCAGCATGGATGGCGCCAGTGTCTCTGATACGCAGTTAATCTCATCCAGAAAAAGAATACCTTCCCTGATACCGCCCGCCTCTATCGCTTCATAGACAGAAGCTATAATTTCACTCATCGTATATTCAGAGACATCCGCCGTCTTTCCGCCAAACTCTTTTTTACAGATAAACGGCAGTCCAAGAGCCGACTGTCTCGTATGATGCGTCATGGAATAGGAAACGAGCGCAAGTCCCATCTCCTGTGCAATCTGCTCCATAATCGCAGTCTTGCCAATACCCGGCGCCCCCAGCAGGAAAATCGGTCTTTGCCGTACAACCGGTATCCGGTATTCCCCGAACTCATCCTTTTTCAAATAGATTCTGACACAGTCTTTGATATAATCCTTTGCCTGTTTAATATTCATCTTTTTGTGCCTCCTCAAGCATATCGTTATAACAGTTCAGACGTTTTCACTGTTGTCATCCTCATACAGTACAATCGGAATTGACCACGGCGGCGGTTCCATCCGATTTTCGTCTTCATCCAGAAATGCAAATATCACATCAAAATCGGGCATTTTTTCAGGATATATCCCATACCCATCCGTGAAATAGATCAACCCTTTCAGGTTTTCAAACTCGCCCGCGCACCGCAGCTGCTCAATATAGGAAAATACCGGCCGGAAATCAGTGGAGCCAAAACCATGTAATTTTTCTTCCTTCATAAATCTGTCAAAATCTTCGTCGCAGGTAATTTTCACATCGCTTTGTATTTCATTATCACACTGCAGAATATGCACATTGATTTTATGAAAAAAGTTTTCCGTTCCTTTCAATATCGAATATGTCTTTTTCAAAAATCCCCGGATAACCGGTCCCCGGCAGGAAGCGGACGTATCCAGCGCAATGACAAATTCCTTTACCTTGTGCATCTCTTTATATTCCAGAGGCTCTACAAGCGGCAGGTTCCCATAGGTATTTAACCCGTAAGTATAATAGATATAGTCAAACTCATCGTCGTTTACTCTAATATCTTCCCCCATTACCGTAAATCTGCGCAGCAGTTCCCCATAATCATATTTTTCCCTGGCCGCTTCGGCAAGATTCTTTTCCATGCTTTCCGAACGGTTCTTATCACGGGAAAATGTCCGCAAATCCGTCCTCACCCGCTCACTGATTTTTTTCCACTGTGCAATTGTCACAGCCAGTTCTTCCTGATCCCTCCAATACAAGTGGGCATCCTTACAAAACAGAGCGGTTAATTCTTTTTTTTCCAGAGGTCCCATGCCACTGCGCCGAAAATAGCGGTAAATCTTTTCCGCAGTCAGTCCGCCTGCGTCGATCCGCATCCAGTGCAGCTTGCGGCCGGCCTCTTCATCCTGCTTCAAGGCAATATCCGGAAACCCAATTTCCAGTATGGTATTTTCAACCGCCATATCCGCAGCCATATCCCAATACTCCTGCTCAACTTTATCATACCGGAAGCTATGATAAAAAATACAATGCAGCAGCACATGTAAATACATATGCGGAATACTGTTCGGTTCTTCCTTATATTTCTGCAGCACAAAAACAGGATCATAATACAGTTTCCTGCCATCGCACGCCATGCAGCCCTGCACCTTCCCCGCCTGAACAGGCAATTCCGCCACTGCCATATCCAAAAATCTTAAATGCATCATAATACTGTCCCGGGCCAGTTTCATAACCCGCGCTGCCAGCTCCTCCGTCTTCTTTTCTTTCCCGCTTCTCTTCACCTGCTGCAACACCGTTTCCTTTCCGGTTAAATCATGGAAATACCATTCCCACACCGCCCGCCGCGCGGCCTGACCGTAAATCGGGCAGGGTAAATTTCCCCTACTCGTACGTAGCCCGTGCGCCGCCGCAGCGTCATATTTCATCTGCACGGATCTGCGCATAAAACACAAGCAGGCATGAATGCCTGCTTGTCCATCTTTTTCTCTATTTATGAAAAGCTTACATTTCTGCCTTTCTGTGCAATCGCAATATACGTTTTCCCTTCGTTTAACTGGATTTCATTGCCATTGTCGTCAAAGTATACAGTTGGTGAATATTCCGCAACCTTCATCCATGTTACATGAATCGCTTTTCCTTTTGTAAAATAGTAACCGTCTTCCGTCGTATCCAAATTATAGAATGTCAAATAACCCTTTTTATCCAGTGTATCCCATTTGGTATACTGTACGATTACATTGGCAAACGCCAGCTGCTGTCCACCTGCGCCATCGACCTGCGCTTTTCCATGGATGCTCTTATTATATAAACCTGTAGCGGGATCATAGGTAAACGCGCTTCTCGTATAAGGAAATACTTGTCCAAGATCAATCTTATTGGCTGTGGAAGCCGCTTCGCCATACTGTTCCAATGTATTTACGCCCTCTGCAAATGTAAAATGCTTTGCATTGTAAAACTCAGGACGGACATTCAAAGAATAGCCCTGCTGCCCTGCTGCCTTTGCAATCCCGCTGCCGCTGATATAAGCGTTATGGGGCGCCTTTCTGTCCGTTGACCGGAAAAACACACCTGCTCCCGGCGCCTCGCCTCCCACGCCATATTCATAGGTGCCGGAAATGTTGTTGATATCCGGCTGTGTAATGCGGTCTTTCATATAGACAACGCCGCCAAAATGCACAAGCAGCGGATCCCATTCCGTAGCCTGTGGAATATAATAGAGGCGGCAGCTTCTGATATTGCCAATTTTAGACAATGCCTGCCAGTCATCGATCACTGCCATCTGGCGCGAAATATCCCCTTCCTCCATAATTTCATACAGAATCTTTGCATGGCTGATTCCGTAAGACGGCTGCGCAATCTTATCCGTGGGCATCATAACTGCGATGGGACGCGTCATCGCCTGCTCCGGTGAGATCACTTCGTTTGTATATACGCTCCGAACCTCCTCCGCCTGTACCTGTCCGGCAGGCGTCAGAGCCGTTACACATGCGGCCACGGTCAGCATGGATATCATTTTTGCCAGTTTCTGGATTTTCATAGTATCCTCCTTTTCATGGTTCTTTCCGGTCTTCTCAATACTTTAAGTATACCCTTGTTTTGTCACACCGTCAAACCTTTTTCATATCATAAACAAAGTATGTATTTAGGAGCCAATATGGAAGATTTTTATGAACCGAGACTGGAAGAAGCCGTGCAGATTGAGGACGTAAACGGCATGGAGCAGGTGCATGTCTGCGGCATGGAATGTGAATGCTGTGAAGACGAATGTCATACGCCCGCCGCATGCAGCAATGTATTTTACCAGACAGATCTGGTCAGTGTACCGGTGAAGGTCGTGCCGTTTGCAAAAGCAGGTCCCTGTACCACAGTGTGCTGCGGTTCCCCCGTCATTACCTCAGGCGACACCTGCCAGGGCGAAGTAGGCCAAGTATGCGAGTTTACCATTACACAGAAACTCTGCATCAAACTGCCTCTGCACTTCGGCGCTTCTGTAAAAATAGACAGGGCAAAAGTGCAGTGCGGCGGTGTATCGGAGACAGAATGCGACTGTAAAAATCCGTGCATCCGCAAATGTGACTGATAAATCATACGCATCATAATGGCAGATTCTCTGTCACCACAACAGCGTCTGCCTGTGAAGCCCACCGCCGCGGCGGACTGCCCGACACCATGCGGGCGCCGCCGCAGTGCGGTCTGTACGGCAGTCTGTTCACGGACTAATGTTTTTGGCTGCTCCGCATTTCCCGGCAGACACGGCCGCTCAATACAATGACGCAAATAAGATTAGGCACCGCCATGAGCCCATTCATAATATCTGAAAAATTCCACACCACATCCAACGCACACACTGCACCGGCAAATGTAATCAGACCATAAAAAAAACGATAGCAAAGACAATATCTTCTTTTCTTTACAAGAAATTCAAAAGCCCGTTCCCCCTGGTATTCCCATGCAATAATCGTAGCGAACGCAAAAAGAGCTATCCCGATACTGACAAAGCAGCCTCCCATCTCACCCAGAGCAGTGGAAAAAGCCGCTACGGTCAAGGCCGTGCCCGTCAATAACGCGCCGCTCTCATCCCGCATGCCAAGCGTCCCGGAACAGGCGAGCGCCAGACCTGTCAGCGTACAGATTACAATGGTATCAAAAAACACGCCTGTCATGCTGATATAACCCTGTCGCACCGGGCTGTCCGTATCCGCCGCTGCAGCCGTAATTCCCCCGGCCCCCAATCCGGCTTCGTTGGAAAATACGCCTCTGGACACACCCCACCGCATCGCATCCTGCATCGATACAAAAAGCGTGCCGCCCGCTCCTCCTGCCGCCGCCTCCTTCGTAAAAGCCATCCTTATGATTTCCATAACGCCTGCCGGAAGACGGTCGAAATGCATGACAATCACTGCGCCCGCCCCCAGAATATAGAAAAGCGCCATACAGGGTACCAGATAATATGCAATCTTGGAAATAGAACGAATACCGCCCAGTATCGTTAAAATCACCAGTATGGTCAACAACAGACCCGTTTTTTCCTCCGGAACTCCAAACGTTGCACGAAAAGAAGCGGCAATGGAATTGGCCTGTGTCATATTACCCATACCAAAAGAAGCGGATACGGCAAATACGGCAAACAAAGCGGAAAGAATCCTGCCCGCTCTCCGGTAGGGAAACCCATATCGCAAAGTGTACATAGGGCCTCCGACGATTCTGCCGCTACCGTTTCTGACCCGGTACTTGACAGACAACATGCTTTCTGCAAATTTGGTTGACAATCCTGCAAAGGCCGCCAGAACCATCCATAGCAGCGCCCCCGGGCCACCCAATACCATTGCCGTCGCAACCCCGACGATATTGCCAGTGCCTATGGTAGCCGCCAGTTCTGTCGCTAGGGAGGAAAACGCGGAGATTTCTCCTTCCCGTCGCTCTCCTTTCTCCTTCCCGACCACACAGCGCAGCGCATAGCCAAGATTACGAAAAGGCAGAAAACGCATCCGCACCAATAAATACAGCCCTGTTCCAAGCATAAGCGCAAGCATCCATGGTCCCCACACTACCGCATCAATCCGCTCCAATATTTCTTTCATCATACAATCCCTGACAGCTTATTACAGAAACTATATGAGGCAGAGGAAAAGTTTATGACGGGCTTCATTGAAAAAGCATTGCCAGCAGAGGAATCGTAACCATAGAAGCCAGCGTCGTAATAAACGTCCCCTGGGCCATCAGCTTTTCATCCGCCTGATACTGCAGACAAAGCATCGTACCATTGGTGGCCACAGGCATAGCGGATATGATTACACACTCGCCCAGAAGCAGCGCATCCGTTACAAAGCCGCGGTATATAAAATACATCACAACAGGCAGAAGCAGAAGACGGACCAGCGCCAGCGCATAAACTTTTCCGTTGCTAAACATCTCCTTTACCGGCATTTCCGCAAGAGAAGAACCGATGATCAACAATGCCGCCGGCGTTGTGATATTACCCAGCATTTCACAGACATTACCAACGACCGCCGGCCCCTTCCAGCCGGTAAAAGCCAGAACAATCGCTATCACCGATGAAATCAGGCATGGCGTCAAAAAGGTTTTATACGAAATTGCGGATTTGCCCTGCCCTGTGCCGCCTCCTTCCGCCACCTGGGAACTTTTCTGTATAAACACAGCGCCGATCGAGTATGCCAGAAAATTAAACGGCAGATTAAATACACACGTATAAAAAAGCGCCCTGTCGCCAAAGATAGCCTGCGTCACCGGATAACCGATAAACCCAACATTGGCAAACGCCACCATAAACCGGTAAATCCCTACCTCCGGCTGCCGCGCCCGCAGCGCTGCTGGTACGATGTATGCCGCCGCAAGTAAAATAAAATAACTGGAAAACGCCACTGCAAACAGACGAAGTATTTCCGCTGCGCCCGGCAGGCTCTCCTGATTTAAAACAGAAGACAGTGTAATGCCGGGAATCGCCACATTCAATACCATCCTGGTGACATGCAGCCTGGCGTCTTTTCCAAATACACCGCATTTACACGTAATATAACCGACCACAATGATCAAAAACAATTCTATCATCTTGCCAAATACATAGAAAAAATCCATAGAGCGCTCTCCTCATCCTTCTCAAAAATACACAGACTATAGAAAACAACAAAAATAACTGCCGTTAACGATAACGGATGCATACGTCCGCAGAGAAAACTTCGCTGCATTCACAGCATGCGGACGGCGCAAACAGAAACGACAAAATCGTTTCCTATAAAAATCATAAAATGATTGGAATAAACAGAAATTTATAGTATAATGCACGTTGAAAGGAGGATTATTATATGTTAAAACAGGTTTCAATATTTGCTGAAAATAAAAAAGGCACTTTCCAAGCCATTACAGAAATTCTCAAAAGGGAAGAAATCAATATTTTAGGCTCCGCTACAATGGACGGTGTCGATTTCGGAACGGTCCGCATGCTTGTGTCGGACACAGACAAGGCAATTCATTCCCTGAAAGCCGCCGGATTCTTATGCCGCGTTACCAATATCATCGGCGTCGAAATGGAGGACAAAACCGGCAGTTTGAACCATCTCCTACAGGAATTGTCCTATGGAAATATCAATTTAGACTATACTTATCTGTGCTTCAACAGAGAGAGCGGGAAACCGATTATTATTCTTCACACCGACGACATTTTTGAAGTTGAAAATCATCTTAAATCAAAAGGATTCGCCGTCCAATAAGCGAATCCTTTTCCGTCCTATTCATCAACCTTTTTATAACGGCTGAAGATCTTATCCTTACCACATACATGTCTGGATCCGTCTTCATCCACAATAATATAATCGCCCTCTTCAATAAAAGTCCTGCCGCGGCGATGCTTAATATAAGGACATACGATAGCTCCGTCCTCCCGCTTTGCTTTCACCAGAAGATCCGTCACAATCCAGCCTTTTGTAACTACATCAGACCAAAGTTCAAAACCGTCTTCCATTCCCTTATTTGGCTCATACTGATATACCTCAGCACAAAGTCCGATTCTGCAGCATTTCATAATACACCTCCGCTAATAATTTCAAGATAGTTTCATTATAGCACAATTTTCTCAAAAAACACTTCCAAATTCATTTTTCTCGAAAGATTTTATTCGCCCGCTTAGATGCACCTGTATGCTATAATTGTCACGGTTCCTTTCCCCGAATATTTTTTCATTTCATACTTATCAGGAAACGCCTCCAATAACTGCGGCAGTTTTGCATATCCGTATGTTCTGGAATCAAAATCCGGCTTCGCTCTTTTTATAAATGTACCTGCGGAACTGACATTCACATATCCGTCGTCATCCTGATATTTGTCTGAGGCGATTTTAAGCAGATTGTGTATTTCCTTAAAATCATCCAGAGGATCTTCGCTTTCTGTGCTGCTTGTGTTTTTCCCTTTGCGCTTTCCCGATTTGGAGCTTTTAGCCGTCTGCGGCTTTGCTTCCGTATCTTTGTCCAGATTTTCCAGAAAAACAAACTCATCGCAGGATTTCCGAAAAGCCTCCGGTGTCTTTTTTTCTCCGACTCCCATTACAAACACGCCGGACTCCCGCAGTTTGATTGCCAGCGGTGTGTAATCGCTGTCGCTGGCAACAATCACAAACGCATCATAGATACCCATATGCAGCAGATCTACCGTATCAATTACCAAAGCCATATCTGTTGCATTTTTCCCCGAAACATAGTCAAACTGTTGCTGCGCTTTAATTGCCAGCCGTTTCAATTCACTTTCCCAGTTTTTCAGCGCATCTTTTTTCCAGTTGCCATAAGCCCTCTTCACAACAATACGTCCATGCGTGGATATCTCTTTGATCACCGCCTCCAGCTTGGAAAGTCTTGTATTATCTGCATCAATTAAAAGTACGATTTTCTGTAAATTGTCCATAGTATCCTCCTGTCTTCCTACGATACCTTATTCCGCCCCACGCGACAATAATATTCTCAGTTTTTTTATTTTTTATTGAAATAATTCATCAATATCTCTTTCATATGGTTATATCTTCCGGCATAAGAATTTTCCACACGAATAAGCTCCAAATGATGTCCCGCACAGATTGCGTTCTTTTGCGCATCTCTGGCTTTGACGATTTCGTCTTCAAAATGCGCTTTCCCATCCAGTTCGATTGCCAGTATGGAAATCTCTTTTTTGTATTCTTTTTCATACACCACAAAATCAATTGGTTACGCGCCCGCGAAGTTGCCGCATTGATCAGCTCTTTATTGTTTTTCAACCATTCATATGTTCCTGGTCTAGTCCGCCCTGTGATGACCGTGGAAAACAACAATACCTCTTTTTCAACTGCTGCGACTTGTTTATTATACCATTAATCGCCGCTTCTGCAAATAGATGGCAGCCAAGCGATTCATTCGCGCGCCATTTGTCGCATATCATACAACAGACCGAACACGCGCAACACAAAATTTTGTTCAAAATTATAAAATATGACATAAATTATAAAAATTTTTCATAAAATTTCACACGAAAACTTCCATTTGTTTTCAATATGAGGTAAACTTTAAGTATATTAAGTAAATCTTTAGAGGAGGGCAGTTTTATGGCAAAAGAAATGATTGCAATGCTTCTTGCCGGCGGTCAGGGATCGCGCTTGTACGCACTGACAGAGAAGCTTGCAAAACCAGCGGTACCTTTTGGCGGAAAATACCGCATTATAGACTTTCCGCTGTCTAACTGTGTCAATTCAGGCATTGATACGGTAGGCATTTTGACACAATATCAGCCATTGGTGTTAAACGAGTATATTGGAAACGGGCAGCCCTGGGATTTAGACCGTCTGTACGGAGGCGTACATGTTTTACCGCCTTATCAGAAGGCAAGCGGCTCAGATTGGTATAAGGGAACTGCAAACGCAATTTATCAGAACATATCCTTTATCGAACGATACGACCCAAAATATGTGATCATACTCTCCGGCGACCAGATCTGTAAACAGGATTACAGCGATTTCCTGAAGTTCCACAAGGAAAAAGACGCGGAATTCAGCGTAGCCGTTATGGAGGTTCCCTGGGATGAAGCCTCCCGCTTCGGCCTGATGGTTACCGACGAAACAGATAAGATTACGGAGTTCCAGGAAAAACCAAAGAACCCCAAATCCAATCTGGCGTCAATGGGCATCTACATATTCAACTGGGACATCCTTAAAAAATATCTGGAAGAAGATGAAGCCGATCTCAATTCGGAAAATGATTTCGGCAATAACATCATTCCCAATCTGCTGCGTGACAACCGCAAAATGTATGCTTATCACTTCAGCGGATACTGGAAAGACGTGGGAACCATCAATTCTCTGTGGGAAGCCAATATGGAAGTGCTGGATCCGGAACACAGCGGCATCAATCTGTTTGATCAGGACTGGAAAATATACAGCCGCAACAGCGGCATGACCGGTCATAAAATCGATGCCAATGCAGTAATCGAAAATTCTATGATTACCGACGGCTGCCGCATCAAAGGTACCGTAAAACACTCCGTTCTGTTTGCGGGCGTCAAAGTGGAAAAAGACGCTGTTGTGGAAGATGCTGTTATTATGGGCGGTACGGTAATCAAAGCCGGCGCCGTCGTAAAACACTGTATTGTAGCTGAAAATGTAACAATCGGCGAAAACGCCGTCGTGGGCAAAATGCCTTCCGGAGATGAAAACGGCGTTGCAACAATCGGCGCAGGCGTTACCATCGGCAGCAATGCCAAAATCGGTCCGACAGCTATGATCAATAAAAACGTGGAAGGCGGTGAAGAACAATGATTAACTCAAAGGCAGGCGCTCTTGGTATTATTTTCCCAAACAGCTACGATTCGCTGGTTCCAGAATTGGTCAATGTACGTCTGATGGCTTCGATTCCTTTTGCCAGCCGTTACCGCCTGATTGATTTTATTTTATCCAGCATGGTGCACTGTAACATTGATAACATCTCCGTGATGGTGAACAACAATTATCACTCTTTGATGGACCATCTTGATTCCGGTCGGGAGTGGGATCTGGTTCGGAAAAATGGTGGTCTGCATATTTTTCCTCCTTTTGCCGAGAAAGGCTCCAAACCCTATACGGGCCGCGTTACCGCATTGGCTAACATCCTCGAATTTTTACAGGATGAAAAAGAAAAATATGTTGTTATGACAGACGCTAATATCGCAGTGAACTTTGATTTCAATGCCATGATGAAAGCGCACATAGAGAGCGGTGCGGATGTCACCGTTGCATACAATGAACAGAAACTGCCTGACAGCATCCTCAACTCTCAGTCAAACGACAAAGGATTTTATTACACACTGAAAATCGAGGATGGACGTGTCACAAAAATTTATGTAAACAGCAGAGAAACCGGCGTACAAAACTTTTCTATGAATATATTTATCATTGCACGTGAACTTCTCATCGACCTGATTACCACAGCATCTATTCATGGAAAAGAATATTTTGAACGTGACGTTCTGCTGCCCCAGGTAAGCAGACTCAATATTCAGGCTTATAAATACGACGGATATGTGGCGCGCATCAGCGATATCAAGAGCTATTTCGACGAGAACATGAAGCTTCTTGATGATTACAACCTGGACGCGTTGTTCTCCGGTTCACCCATCTACACAAAAATCCGCGACGATACTCCTACCCGATATATCGAAGGAGCAAAGGTACAGAATGTGATGGCTGCCGACGGTTGTATTATCGAAGGCGATGTAGAAAACAGCGTCCTGTTCCGAGGCGTTAAAATAGCCAAAGGCGCTAAGGTTCGCAACTGCGTTCTCATGCAGGGCACCGAGATAGAAGCGGGTGCGAATGTTGAATATCTCATTACGGACAAGAATGTAACCATTACTTCCGGAAAAGAAATGAAAGGCAGCGATACCTATCCCATTTATATTGGGAAATTTTTAAAAGTTTAAACAAGTAAAAAACCTTCAAACAGACAACTTATTATGGCAAAACTGCCGCTTGGCGTAAGTGTCTCGTTTGAAGGTTTTTATTTCCGAATGAAGTTAAAAATTTAAATTCCGGCAGATATCCTTTGTACAATCGCCTTCATTTCATCCCATTTAGCCTCCATATCTGCTATGAGCTTGAACTGTGTCCTCGCCCGGTCCAGGTTATGGTTTTCCCGCTGAATCTTAAAATAATGATCCCCTGTCAGGAAATCACCCAGAAACCGTATGCCGCACTCATAAGTCATCAATTTGGCGCCCATAGGAAGCATCTCGATCTCAGTCCTGGTAAGGCTCCCCGCGCATCCTTCCAGATATCCTTTTGTAAAGATCTCAAACAAAGACAAATCCAACTGTACTTTGCTTAAATCCGTCTCGTCTTCCGCTCCCGTGCTGGCTCCAAAACGGATAGAGTCGCCGAAGTCATACATGGAAAGCCCCGGCATAATCGTGTCAAGGTCGATGACGCACAACGCTTTTCTCGTATCCTCGTCAAACAGGATGTTATTCAATTTTGTATCGTTATGCGTTACCCGAAGCGGCAGTTTCCCTTCGGCTAAAAGATTGGTGAGAACTGCCGTATCCTTTTCTCTGTCAAGCGCAAAAGCAATTTCTTTCCCGGCAAGCGCCACCCGCTCTCTGTTTCCTTCCTCAATTGCTTTTTTGAAGTCTTGAAAGCGGGAAGGGGTGTTATGAAAGTTGACAATTGTTTCATGAAGCGTCTCTACAGGAAAATCGGCCAGCATTTTCTGAAAATTTCCAAACGCAACAGCGCTGTCATAAAAATCCTTTTGATCCTCCACTTTTTCAAGACAAAGAGATCTTTCAATAAACGGAAAAACTCTCCAGAAATTGTTATTTCTATCCTGATAATAATTTGCTCCGTCTCTTGTTTGCAATACATTTAAAGTCTCCCTATCCGGATCTCCGCTTTGGGAGATGATGATCCCGCGCAGATATTCCGTAATATGTACCACGTTTTCCATCAATTGCGACGGATTTTTAAAAATATCACGATTAATTTTCTGTAATATAAAACTCTTTTCTTTCTGATCCGGCCTCTTGCAGCAAAGCCGGAATGTATCGTTGATATGGCCGTTCCCGTAGGGAATCTTTTCCACCAGCCTGCCATTGCTGGCAGACTCTATTGGAAACGCTGCAATCACTTCATCCATTGTATTCCTATCCATCGTTTTTCCTCCATGCTGTGATCAATAACATTGCGGTCAGTCTGCAGGACACTGATACGTTAACCACTGCATCTCCATAGGCGCCATCTCAAGGTGGGCATAAAATCGTCCCATCACATACAGATCCGTATTCCTTGGCTCCTTAGAATTATTAATGACAGCCACTTCTCCCGTTTTTTCAAAAACGGCCAATTCCGTATCCACATTTGTAACATAAAATTTCTTCATCTCCTCTTCCCTGTGCGCAGCATAATAAACAGCACGCAAAAGAAGACGGCAGTTTTGCGGTGAATACGGCAGCCCTGTGAAATACACGCTTCTGCCTCTGCCATATTCATTGACTACCAGACGACTGTATTTTCCGTCCATATTTAGAATCTGATAGTGTTCTCCCTGTGCGTAGATACGGCTTTTTCCTTCTCCAAAATCAATTTCGCCCGGAATATCTTCCAAAATAAAATGCTTGTTATTCAGTTCATTGTATTTATCTGTGCTCATGGAAAAACCAAGTTCCCTGTCAACCCCCAGCACATCGCTTAACTGAAAATAGCGGCCCTGATACTGACAGGCGCTCGGTTCCCCTACTCCGATAAAGCCACCGCCCTCGTCAACAAATCTGCGGATAGCACAGACTACCTTTTCATCCTTCCAATTTTCGGCGCCGCTCCATGCAGTATAAGCGTCCCCGGCATTGATAATCACTCCAATCTCCGGATCAATTCCGTTCCTGATCTGATCAAAGTCAATAAATTCAACGTCTATCGGCATTCCACTCAGGCACTCGATCACACCGACATAGGAATAGATCTCCCTGTACCACAGGGCATGATGCACCTGGTTTGACATCCATCGGCGAATATTTCCCCAGCAGTTCAAAATACCAACCTTAAAAGGCGCCGTATATGCCTTTTCGCCATTCATATGCTGATGAATCTGCCGAAATTCACCCACTACTCTGGATATCTGGTCAATAAATCCAGGCCACTGCGCCGCCAGTTTGAGATATCCTCCATACCCAATCCGGTCCAGCGGCGAACGCAGGATCGCCCTTCTCGCCTTTAGCCAGTTATCCTGCGCTTCTCCGATCGGGTTTCCCCCTTCGGTAAACACATCCGGGAAAAAGTACGGCAGCAGACGGCCCTCCGTATACCGCACACCCTTGATATCAGAAATCATACGCAGTGTGACGCCATCCCCCACAGAGCCGACAACAGCGTCAAGTCCAATGTCTTTAAAATACTTACCAAAAGGTTCTGTCCCAATCCAATGATCGCCCAAAAACATCATAGCTTCCTTGCCATAACTATGCACAATGTCCACCAGTTCTTTTGCCAGCCTGGAAACCTCAATCTGCTGGAATTCTATAAAATCCCGAAATTCTTTGGACGGCACACGGAACGTCGAGTTGTGATAACCCTGGTCAACGATATATTCCGGCCGAAACGGATAGCCCGCCCATTTTTCAAACTGCTCAAGTATGTAAGGACTGACGCTTGCGCTATAGCCAAACCACTCCACATATTTTTCCCGCTTCTGATCGTCAAAAGTCAGCGTAAACTGGTGAAAAAAAGTGGTAAAGCGCACTACATTCACTTGTGGATTCTCTTCGCACCAATTCTTGAGTTTTTCCTTTACATAGCGGCGTGTTTTTGGCTGGCGCACATCATAGGTCAACTGGTGTGGCGCGTTCTTCCAGTCATTTGTAATAAAATTGTACATATGGACAGGATCCCATATCAGAAATGCAAGAAAACTGACAGTATATTGGTGATACGGAATTGTCTCAATCACGACCTCGCCTGTATTTTCATCGTACTCCCATTTTTCTGTCGGTACAACCTCACCTGTCGTCCTGTCCACGACTTCCCACCAACGCTTGGGAGAATCAATCGCATTTACCTTAAGCTGCTCTGTGTGAAAGCCCTTCATCAATTCAATGCGCAGGCTTTCTCCCTTTGCCGTTACCCGGTCACTAATCAGATATTCCTGTTGGATCTCCTCAGGGTTTTTCATTGCCCAGTCGTTGTCTTTTCTGGTCGTATAATAGGTTGCGTAAATCTTAACATTCTGGCTTAACAGCTCTTCCGGCATCGTTGTCCCGTCGCAATCCCGCAAAGCATCGGCGCCAAGCATATTTTTTAACCGTATCGTCTCACTAACCATGTCCACATCCGTAGGAAGGGTTAACCTGCCAGTGCTTTCCATTTCCATCGTTTGATACCTCCCTTATTTTTGATATTTTCTGTTGTAGAGATAAAGGAGAACTAATATTCCCAAAAGACCTACCAGCATCACTGCAAGCCCGGAAGGACCGATCGTACGCTGTCCCGTAACGACCAATGTCATACTGCCGATGAAGATCAGAAGATATAGTAATTTGAATACATATTTCATATACATTCCTCCCTGCGGTTAACCCTTTAATCCGCCAAGGCTCATGCCCTGCGTCAGTTTTTTCTGGACCAGTATATACAAAATCAGAGTCGGCAGCATTACGATTACAAGTCCCGCATAAAGCTGTCCGTAATTTGCGGCTGCTTTCTGCGCCTGCATCAGCTGCATCAAGCCTACGGGTAATGTTTTGGAGCCTTTGGTGAGCAGCGTCATGGATATGATATATTCATTCCAAAAAGATAAAAAGTTAAATAGAATGACCGTGATAATACTCGGCATAGCCATAGGCATCATAATCTGCACCATTGTCCTGAAATAGCCGCAGCCGTCCATATAAGCGGCTTCTTCATAATCATGCGGTATCGTGACAAAGAAACCGGAAAGCAGATAAATCGTAAATGGCAGCGCCGTGGCCGCGTAAACAAGCGCCACAATAAAGAGATTGTTCAGGAAAAAACCTTCGCCGCCCAAGTTTCTCAAAAATTTATCGGCATCTACAAACATCAGGAAAATCGGCACCACAATATAATTTACGTTGATAAACAGACCGCCCATAAACATAATATTTAATACTTTACTGCCAAAAAAACGGTAACGTGCAAGCACATAAGCCGCCGGCAGCGCAACGACCAGCAGAATAGCCAGCGCCAAGGCCGTCACCAATATCGAATTTATGAAGTACTCTCCCATCTGGGCTTTTTCAAATGCATCCATGAAGTTTTGAAAGTAGAATCCTTTCGGCAGCGTCCATGGATTTCCGTAAAATTCAGAGTTTTCTTTGATGGACGCCAAAAAAACCCAGCCCACCGGTATTACAATGCTGACGGCAAGCGTCAACAGAGCGACATAGATGAAAAGTTTATACAGCTTGTTAAGATTCATTTCCTAACCCTCCTTTAAAATTCCAAAGGCTCTCTCTTGGTAATGAGGTTGATCACTGCCGAAAGTCCAAAGGAGAACAGGAAAACGACAACACCGATCGCCATACCATAGCCATAAGAAGAATTGGTATACGCCTGCTTATACATATAACTTAGAAACACTTCTGTCGCGCCATCCGGACCACCGTTTGTCAACGCCTTTACGATCAAAAAGCTGATATTGATCGAACTGATCACAAAGAAAGCCAGCGTCGTCCTGATATTGGTCCAGATCAACGGCAGCGTAATCGTAAAAAACTGATGTATTTTTCCGGCTCCCTCGAGGTTAGCAGATTCATACAGGCTTTCCGGGATACTTGCCATACTTGCCATGTACATAACCATATAGTATCCGATCGCCTGCCATGTCATCGCAATCACCAGACTATAAATTACCAGTTTCTGATCACCCAGCCAGAGAATCGGCTCTTTGCCGCTTCCCCGGAAAATGCCGACCATGCTGTTCAAAAGTCCGTTATTCGGATCATAAATCGCCGAAAAGATAGCGGAGATAACAACGACAGATAAAATATTGGGTATGTAAAAAATAATACGGAAAAAATTCTGTCCTTTGATCTTTTCCCGCGAAAGAATCCCCGCAAAAATTAAAGAAAGCGCCATCGTAACAATCGTCACGCAAACAATTAAAAGAACTGTGTTCTGGAAAGAGCGGAAAAAATTTGTATCTTCCATCAAAATCTTAAAATTATTCAGTCCTACAAATTGTTTGCTGTTGGAATAGCCGCCCCACTTATACAACGACATCTTAAAGACATTAAAGGTGGGAATCAGCATAAAGATGATAAACAGTATGACCGCCGGCGCTACACAAACGGTAATAAAAATTGATTTTCCCCTGACTTTTTTCACATTCATACCTCCAGTCTGGCGTTTTATGTGAATAAAAACGCTCCAAAGGCAGAAACCTTTGGAGCGCTCCTAAATCCTTATTCCATTGCATCTCTTAATTTATCACTTGCTTCTTCTACAGCCGCCTGCCATTCCGCAACAGTCTTGTCACCACTAACAATACTGTTGACTGTTCCGCATAAAGTATCCAGCATGTTTACGCCCTCTACCGGCGCAGTTGATGCAAATCCGCCCATAACCGCGGTTGCACCGTTGTCATAAATACTGTAGAACATCTTGTTATCGCCCTCTAGAGAATCGCTGACACCTGTGATCGGCTGGATTGCCGTGGATTTTGCAAAAATCTGCGCCGCCTCATCTGAATACATGTAAGCGACAAATTCTTTTGCCATATCCTGATTCTGTGCTGCCGCAGGAATCCACATCTGCTCAAACCAGCAGAAAGAACATCCTGCGCCGCCTGCATTCACTGCCGGAATTGCCATAAAGCCCCATTCAAAACCGTCAGCCCTTGGCGCATCGGCCATCTCTCCCGGAAGCCATGTACCGTTGGGACAGAAGATCGCCTTATTGTCAAGAATCAACTGCTGATTCTTTGTAAAGTTGTCATTATTGGCATTGGCAACTGTCGTGCCTTCTGTGTATTCACCCAACTTGGCAATCAGCTCAAATACCTTCGTCGCATTTTCGCTTTCCCAGATGCCATCCTCGTAAGTCATGCAGCTATTAAAGAAATCAGAACCGCCTGCTGACGAAAGTGTTGCATAAGTAAACGCGTCAAAATATCCGGTTGTGGGATAGGTAAACAGTGCGATACCTTCTCCGGCCGCCGTATCGCCAAGCGCCCACATCTCTTCCCATGTTGTAGGAACTTCCCAGCCTTTTTCCTTGAAGAGTCCTGCATTATAGAACAGGCCGCAGGGACTGTAGAACATCGGTGCATAATAGGTTACGCCATCTCCGTAAGGATTGGTTGCCAGCGTATCAAGGAAACCGGGAATAATTTTATCTTTTACTTTTACACTCTCGCCGGGAACTGTCATTTCCATGACATCCGTAAGCGGAAGCAGCGCTTTTTCCTTTGTCAATGTCTCTGTCAGGGCTGCCTCACGTCCGGTCGCAAGATGCACAACATCCGGATAGTCCCCGGCTTTCATAGCAGGACTGATGACATCTTCGATTTTCTTGTCGATCGTAAGCTCCACCGTCACACCAGGATGCGAAGCCTCAAATGCAGCCACAACCTCCGACCACATATCTGCGCCGTATCCGCCTTCAAAAACTGCAACTTTTAGTGTCTGCTCTTCGGCCGCCCCGGCATCCGCAGAACTATTATCCGCAGCTGGTTTTGCACTATCCGCCGACGCACTGTCCTGTGCCGGTGCATCACTGCCCGAACTGCCGCAGCCGGCAAGGAGCGATGCTGCCATTGCTGTTACGAGTAACGTTGAAATGACTTTTTTTGCTTTCATAAAAACCCTCCCTTTACAAAATACTTGTGAACGTATTTCAACAGAATGAAATACTGCCTAAGTCGTCCTTTTCCTATGGATCAGGCATAGTTTAAGCATAGTGAAAACAGACCGTATAATCAAGCCGATAGTTGCTTGTTATTTTAGAAATCTTGCTTTTCATAAAAGTTATTAAAATCAGACAGCTTTTCTCCTAGACATTTACTGCTATAGTAAATTTATAAATTTGCGGAAACCGGGTGCAGAATACATTTTTAGGGATTTTGTCGAAAATACTTATATAGACAAGATATCTAAAGCATATTATAATAGTGTTTAAGATTGAAACACAGATGGCAGGAACGGCCACTTTGGCGCATTCTAAAGAAGGGCATCCTATGGGAAATACAAGACACTGTATCAAGGACAATGAACCATCCCGCTTTAACGGCTTAAAACTTCTATATGTTTCCACTTCTAAATATGAGGGGGACTGGCAAAGCATACTACACTCCCACGCTTTCTGTGAGCTATTTTATGTCGTGCATGGGAGCGGTTCTTTTATAACCGAAAATATGAAATTTCCGGTTAGCGAAAATGATATGGTCATAATCAGTCCGCATGTGCAGCATACGGAAGAATCCTTGCATTCGACGCCGCTTGAATATATCGTGCTTGGTATTGACGGCCTTACCTTTTCCTTTGAAAACATTGCCTCGGCCCATGACAGCGTCCTGATACAGACAGCTTCAGGCAATGTATATAAATATAATACACAGAATTCAAATGTATATGCCTATCTGAACATTATGCTGACAGAGATTACGAACAAAGAGGAAAATTATGAGGCAGTGTGTCAAAGTCTTCTGGAAGTAGTCATGCTCTGTGTGCTCCGCAACAATCATTTATCCATCATACAAAACAACAATTCCCTTTTAAACAGAGAATGCGTCCAGATCAAAAACTATCTGGATGCAAGCTATATGGAAAATATCACCCTCGATACGCTGGCGCTGCGCTCCCATATGAATAAATATTATCTGGTTCACGCTTTTACAAAATATGTAGGAGTTTCCCCCATCACTTATCTTCTTCAGCGGAGAATAGACGAGGGAAAATCCCTGCTTAGTTCCACATCCTATTCTATCTCGCAGATTTCCTCCATACTAGGATTTTCTTCGCAGTCCTATTTTTCGCAGGCTTTCAAAAAATCTGTCGGACAAACTCCAATCCAATACCGGAATACGTGCAGAAAAGAGCACAAACAGCAGCAGTAATAAGGAGTGGTTACATCTCTATCTCTTTACCAGGATACCTTAAACCTGTTATAAATTAAGAGTGTAATGATCAAGCATTTTTGCAACATTTATGACGAATAAATATCTGTGCTTTGCAATGCTGTCCGCACCTGATGAGGGGTGCGGTATCCATCATAGCTGTGTGGCGCGATGTGATTATAAGCGACATAAACAAATTTTTTCACTGCCTGGTATTAATGTTCTTCTCTCCATAACCCGCTTTGATTGATCCATTCGTTTCGCAAAGTGTTACCATAACGTTCTACTGGCGCATTATCATATGGTCAGCCTGCTTTGCGCATGCTTTATCTCCTATTTACAGATTCCCAAAATGCAGTAAATGCCTCTGGTATATCCTGTTTCCTGATCTGTGCGCACAATCAGCCCCCTGTAACAGCCTTATGATAACACGATGGTAGCGGATGATTCCTATGTATGGTATAATCGATACACTTACATTCGGGCAATAGTTTCAGGGCACCGTTCGAAAAAAGAGGTTAACGGTATATCCGCAAAAATATATCCCGAAAATGAATAGAAATGGGGTGTTTAAACTGCATACAATATTTCAAAGAACAGAAATCTCAGAACCGGCCTTATTCAGTCCGTCGGACACAACAAATAAAATAGTAAACTTCCCGGAAATTTGTATTTCGACTTTTTCCGACAACATCATACAAAAATTTTCTTCTTTGGATAACGTGGAAAAAATAGCAGAACTCTACTCGGCAAACGGCACACTGCCTGTCTACCAAATCAACTACAAGAATACATTGATTGCTTTTTACCGCTCTATGGTAGGCGCGCCTGCCTGTGTTGCTTGTTTTGAGGAAATCATTGCTATGGGGGCTAAAAAGTTTGTTTTGTTCGGTTCTTGCGGAGTATTGAATGATAATACGGTAAAAGACAACATCATTATCCCTGTTTCCGCCATCCGTGACGAAGGAACAAGTTATCATTATATAGCGCCCTCACCGGAAATTGAAGCAGACGCACACTCCGTTCAAATACTAGAAAGCGTATTAGCAGATTGCGGCTGCTCCTATGTAAAGGGAAAAACATGGACTTCGGACGCAATTTACAGAGAAACCCTCTCTGCCATTGAAGAACGCCGGCAACAGGGCTGTCTTACCGTAGAAATGGAATGTGCTTCTATGCTGGCAGTTTCAAAATACAGACACATCCCTTTTATTCAATTTTTATATGGAGCGGATAACCTTAGTTCTGAAACGTGGGAAATCAGAGATTTAATGTCTCATGGTCTTACCAATGCAGAAAAGTATATGGTACTTGCCTTTGAATGTGGACTTGCCATGTAATAAAACAAGTATCATAATACCTGCTGCAAATCCAGCATCCATCATGCAATAGAAATCCTGCTCTACATACTTTCCATCAGATAGTCTCCAATAAGCTGAACTGATTTTTTAACATCATATAATATAAACGCAATAAGCAAAAGAGCAGACAATATGGTCGAGACAAAATAATGAAGAAAAGCAAATACACAGATGCGTTTAAACAGCAATTAGTGGGCTTATATCGTTTGGCAGGCGAAGATGATCCTAAAAGAGCACCACAATGCGCAAGTTCAGGCAATACTATCCATAAATATGATGCCAGTATCAAAATTTCGTCTAAGGCTTTCGAAAACTTAAAAGATATAAATAAAATCGATCATGAAATTAAAATGGGGAAGACTGACTGAAAATGATTTAAAAACAATGAAAGATCATAACCAAGGGCAAACTACAACCATGAAACGCCTAAAAGAAACTCTACGAACTATGCAAGAAAAATTAATTCCTTTAATGAGATTTCAATCTGCCCATGAGCAATTAAATGAAATCGAGTTGGAAGAAGCAGTCAAACGTATTGAGAACCTAATTAAAATTTCCCAATATACCAAAACAGACATGCTGCCTAAAGAATAACCGTTTTCTCCGCCCATATACAGGGTTTCATGTATCATTGATAGAATCATTAGTAACCAAACTAACCACATATAGCGGCTTGGAAAGTCACAGGGCACTTCCTGCGTTTTAAATGGGAAAAGTATCACCCAACGCAATCTTGCGCCCACATTTTAAGTCCGACCTGTTTACTTCGACTTGAAATCGAACAATTACCGCACCACAACAATATAATGTGCTTAACCGGTGAGGCGTGCAGTCATCCGTTCTCTATCCTGTAGATAGGGTGAATGCTTATGAGTACATACGAAGAATTTCTGGTTATTCTAACCATTGCTTTGCTCATTGTGTCAATAATGAACGATAAAAAATAAAAATGCACCCATTTTCAAGAAAGGACTGATTTTTTATGCCGTCATATTATGACAAATCAACCAAAGCATAGTTCTGTAAATTCTACTACACCGATTACACCAGAACAAAGAGACTGGAAAAGAAACGCGGCTTAAACTGCAGAGAGAAGCCAAAGAATGGGAACAGAATTTTCTTGAAACACAGCAGGCCAATCTTTCCATGAATTTTGTAACGATATACAATGAGAATATGAAGCACATGCTACGGGAACACACCTTTATCCAGAAGCAGTAATGATCAACAAGAATCTGCTCCCATTCTTCGGGAAGATGAAAGTATCAGAAATAATTCCGACGCATGTCCGCAAACGGAAGAACAACCTGATTGCCTACTGTGACGGTAAGTGAAACCCATATTCCGCAACATACCCCGCACTATAAACAACCAGCTTGCGTCCATTGTGAATTATGCCGCCCGCTAGTATAACCTGAAAGATAACCCATGCCGCAAGGCTGGAACCATAGGGAAAGACCATGCGGACGAGATGAACTTTGGGACTACGGAAGAATTTAAAGCATTTTGGGATAAAATATCTTATGTGACAAACCGCCGGCATATGCCGGGTTTCTCACTCTGTATTATACGGGCTTACGAATAGGAGAAATTCTTGCCCTGGAATATGGCGATATTAATTTTGATAACTGCACACTGACCGTCTGCAAATCATACCAGCACCTAAACGGAAAAAACGTTATCACGCCGACCAAAACACCTAAGAGCATCCGCTGCATGTTATCCGGCACTCACACGCCAGCCTGTTAATAGAATTAGGTATTTCACCGCTGGCCGTTGCCGACCGTCTGGGGCATGGGAAAGTGGAAACCACTTCAAACACGTATTCCCACCTATTCCCACATAAGCGTGATGAAGTAGCAGAAAAACTCTAAAAGTTAAATAGTACCGTTTTAGTTCAACGGCATATAAAAAGAGCCGATTTTCCCTGAAAATACTAGGTTTTTCGGCTCTCTGTACTTTATTCGAACTCGTCGGCGGATAGTTTGAGCTGAATGTTTTTTCCTCGTTTTTCAAGCATTTATTATCCATATTCTTTAAAAATCACTCACGTTTTTATCCCAGTCAAAATTTTTAGAGCCAAAATAGAGCCACTAAAATACATTAATTTGCAGTCTGCACTTCACAAAATTGGCGCATGTATAATAATATTATAATTACTAAAAATCTATATCATCAATGTCCTCCACAAAACTCTCCATTATATCATCAACATTGTTCGCTTGACGTTCTGCAAGTCGGTATAGTCTCCATATATCATTACTTTTCTTCAAATCATCCTCATAAATTTCACTCAATCTATCAAAATTATCATTACAAATACTTAAAGAACAATTTGCTGTCTGAATTTCTTCTCCATAACCATCATAATCAGTTACTGTATACTTCTCCAAAACCAACTTTTTATCCCCTTTTTGTATATAAAATGGCTGAAATGCAGAAAACAACTTATTAGATATAGCAGGCTTCCATTCTAATTTATCATCCTTTGTTCCTTTTATCAATTTTTTTACAAACTTGTCATTATCCATAACAATCTCCTTTTATCCCAAATAAGTTTCCTTAACTTCAAAATCGCCAATCACTTTATTAATAGTTATAATCAAATTATGTTTTTCTATTAATTCATAATTTTGATTAAGTTGCTTTTTCAATAATTTGATATTTTTCTTTGTCTTTTTATCAAAAAAAACAGAAAAGTGCTCTAATGCTGCTATTTCACGATTAATCTCTCCTAATAACTTGTCATCAAAAATATTATCTTTTTCAATTGATTCTAACACTCCTTCAAGCTTCTTTTTTGCTTGATTTCTTCTTCTTTTATAATTATCATGATTCAATAAATTTTTAATATTGCTTTTTATTTGTCCTGTCTTGATGTATATAAAAATGGATAAAAACAAACTTATTGTACTAATAAGACCACCATAACAATTTAACCAGTTATTAGTATCATTCCAAAGTTCCTTCATCTTCCATCTCCTTACCACTACTTCCTTTCTAAAGTAAAACTTATCTCAATATCTTGTACAAATTATCACAATTCATCTACAACTTTCTTTCATGACTAATTCAATCAAGATTTTCATTTAAGAAATATATCTATTTGATTTCCCCAACAGTCATTTGTATATCCTGCTTCGTTTTTTTTGTCATTTCTTTTTCCTTTCGCCGTGCTTCTTCTTGGTGCAAAATAATATCAATGGCATTTTTTATTGTATCATAATATTCTTCGCATTGCTGTTCACTTAATGTATGTATACCTGCACTTACAACAGAATATATTTCTTTATTATCAAATAAAAATTCTGGTAAATAACTTTGTAATCTACTAATTCTTTCTTTCGTACGAAGCTTTTCAAATTCTTCATCACTAATTTGTAATTCCACTTTATTTTTTCTAAAAGCCTCTATAATAATCTTTTCTACTATTCTACGTAAATACACATATGCTGCAATATTATCTCCATTAATATGATTCCTAATTGCATTACGATAATCCTCTTTTATCATTAGGGCATCTAGCACTTTGTTGAATCCTTTATAATTTACAATTGCGAATTCTTGTAAACTTGGATATTGACCTATCTTTATTAAAGCAATCTCAGCTTCATATTTATCACTGTCCTTTTCCAAATTTTCGTGATATTCTAGCGCAAATGAAGCCTGGTATATTTCTCCACACTTAGGGCAAAAAAACTTCTTATCAAAAAATTTCACCTTTTTTACTAAATTCTCAGCTTTATTCCGCATTTCATTATCTGGATCCGGAATATAACAATCCTCAATATCAATTTGCTCATCTCTATAAGTTCGCAATATTGGTGACAATATTTGCTTATCTAACTCGCATCCACATTTCACATTATAAAATGTGGGAACCTTACAAGTAGGACAATTCCCATGTATTACACATTTCGTATTTATAAAATCCAATAACCGTTGATATCCCAATGATACCTTTGTAACATATTCATTATACTCATATTCATACCCATCATCATATTCTGTACGTTCTATTGTTTCTTCTGGCTGATGTATTAAATCTACTATAACAGCCTTATTTATCGGTAATTCTAACATTAAATAATCATCTGTGCATTCAGTAATTTTTTTCATCACTTTTCTCCCATATATTCCACTCAAATAATTTTAAAATAGTCACATATAACATCAACAATAGCCACAACTTAAACTATCTGCCCCTATGCTTTTCTTTCCTTTTCTGCTGTTTCAATTCAAACTGTCGTTGTTTCTCCGCTTCCCGCTGTTCTCGGCTCACAGTCTTACGTTCACTTTTCAACTGCTCCTGCTGTAATTTTAAAGCCTGTTGCGATTTTGTTCCAATCCCGGTATTCTGCACCTGTTTCCGTACTTCACGTTGTACCCGTTTAGGATTGCGACCAGCTTCTTTTACATCTGTTGCTACAGCCGGACTAAATCGTAACCGATAGTAATTTTTCAGAACGAAGTCATATACCTCATAGTCTTTTGGTTCTGCGCCAAATGTAACCTTACACACAGATAGCTTTCCGTCTGATACACGTTCAAACACTCCCACCCAAAACGGTTCTTCAAAAAATACAGTCAATTTTCCTGATACTTTGTCCATGACAATTCCTCCTTAATGCCTTACGGCTGTCGCGGTATTCGTCAAATGCTTCTGCAAGCAGCGCATTTTTCTCATTACTCGCGCAAATAATTGTAATGAACAAAGAACGGACGACCCTAAGGAGGGAGGGCTACTTACACCAAATCGGTGCGACTGGACTACCTACCAGTTCTGCAAGATTATCTTGCGTTGTGTTTTTATCTTTGCCCTTATATCTTATTGGACATTAGCAGTCCAATAAGCATATATTACCACATAAACGCCCATTTTCCCACAAAAATATGGCAATCCGCCTATAACTGCAAATTACCATATTATCATTTCCTTTGTCTGCTCTAACTTACATGATGCTAGAACCATGTTCTAATTATCACCAAAAGAAGCATTATCCTTGCTACAACCTGCTTCCTATAACCATGCTCCCCAATCCCCATAATCAAATGTCCCACTGCCATGATGAAGTTTTCCGTCAGCCTTGAGATTTCTAAAGGCTTCCCGCATACGGATTAAGATTTCCGGTTCTATATCCAGTGAATGGTGTGCAGGAAATACTTCCTTTACAGGCAATGCCGCAACTTTTTCCAAAGAATCGAGATATGCCTCTGGGTCAGTAGATGGATAATAAGTGTTGTGGTTGTTGTGATAAAGTAAAGTGTTGTGGTCAAGCATTTTTGTAACGTTTATGGCTAAAAAAATCGACTTTTATAT
>CAJUDS010000013.1 GCA_910585345.1 uncultured Lachnospiraceae bacterium
TATAAAAGTCGATTTTTTTAGCCATAAACGTTACAAAAATGCTTGACCACAACATATCAGATTTCATCTGTGCTTTCCATGAAGTTCCCGCCTTTGCCATCTGCCACTCATAATGTGTCTTTCCTTTTTGTCCTGCCGGAATAATAACCGGCAATCCATGTTCCCTGCACAGTTCGTCTGACAAATTCCGTATCTGCCTGTATGTACGCTTACAGTTATTGTATTTTTTATGTTCCACATTATCAACTGCGCAGAAAATGATATGGTTATGACAATGCCCTTTGTCTATATGCGTGGCAATCACATAGCTATATTTATTTTCTAACATCTTGTCCGCAAGCTCTATTCCCACTTGGTGAGCCATATCAAAATCCGCTTCTCCAGGTGCAAATGACTGAATCAGGTGGAATGCCTGCTTATTCCCAACGCCGGAAGATTTTGACAACGCATCCATAAAATCATAATGTGCTGTTTCTATCCCACAGGCAAAGGAATCTATCAAAATCTGTCCGTCAGTTTTCTCCGGATTGCAGATATATTTTAATGCTTTCTGTACGGTTGCTTTGACAGCATGGATTCGTGTGTATGCCATACCTGTTTCATTAGCTCCTTTACTTCTTCTATATCGTCCTGATAAGTGTTACCCGTAGAACTCATCCTTGCCGCTATCTGATTCAGGCTTTTGCTGATTCTGCTTAGATTGACATTGTAGTCATGCAGTTCCGAGTAATCTACAAAATAATTATATCCGTACAAGATCAAATGCCGAAGATAATCATTTCTATTCTTGTATTCTGCATTTTTACATTTGGCATCTAAGATATACTTCTCATCATCACTCAACCGTAAAATAAGCTGATTGCTTCGTTTTCGTTTTTCCATTCTCAACCTCCATCATTTTATTGACTAAAAATTGTTACTATTGTTTTCTTACTCTGCATTCCGTTCTATATGTATTTCATAAGGGGTTAGGGGATTTTTCCCCTGCAAGCGGATTGGATATCCATTTTGCAAACGTGTAAACGGTGCAAAATCGTCATTTGGATATCCAAATCCAGTGCTTGATATTCTACCTTTTAACAATTTTTCCGTGAGCCTCTATTACAAATTTTGTATTTCTGCACTCACTTCATTTTCTGCAAACAGAAAAGTTCCTGCCAGCTTGCCTCTAATACGGTTCCTAATTGGCACCCAAAATAACTCTGTCCCATTAGCCGGGTGCCAACTCGGTACCATTTACGCTTTTTCTTCTATTCCCTACTCTCCCATCGAAAAAGCAAAATCCAGCATATCTTCTGCAATTTCCTTTTCCTGCCCTTGTTTGGATGCTTGCGCTTCATCAGTCCTTTGTTCTGCGCTATGAAAAACAACTTTGTCGGCAAAATAATCGTTTATGCCCTCCAACACAAGCCCCGCAACCTTATTTGCAAGAACGCTAGTTTCATCAGTTGAATCTTCATGCAGTTCTCCTAAAAATTGTTTCCTCTCCGCATTTTGAGCATCATTTTGCCTGTCTATCACTGCAATAAGCGCATCCGCAAGCACTTTTCCATAAGAGCCATCCCTGCGGTTCAGCCCATGCAGATATTCCCACGCCCTGCGCTGATTCTCATCTTCCATGCAGAATTTTACATTGGTACAGCTATACGTTCCTCTCATAAAGCTTATTCCTTTCCCATAACCTAATCTACATATAATCGGATATGGAAACTTTGCTGTCTATCTGCGCAATTTCTTCTCTGCCAAAGTCTCGTATCCCTTTGCATTGGCGCAAATATCCGTAATAAAAGTCACTCCTGCCTTCTCCGCTAAATCTGAATAATTTTGTAGCAGACAGCCGCCTCCGCCAATCACATACAGATGTACCAGCCCTTCCTTATATCCATAATCCGCCAAACGCTTTCTGATATTTTCCGTATACCTCGTTGCAATATGTTCTACTTTCTTAGCGATACTATCTGTTCTTTCCTGTAAACCATTCCGAAGAAGCGGTTCTATCAGCATTTCAGGAATATCCTCTCCATTTTCTTTGGATAATTCTTTCTGTATCTCTTTCATACAGATGCTCACACCAAATTTGTCCGTCGCAAGGCTCTTTTCCAACGGTTTATTGTCAACAATCTGCATAACATTCATGGTTCCGTTTCCAATGTCCGCCAGCATATTCATTCCCTGCATAGCACCTAAATTGACAACAGCAGCAAATCCTGTGGAAATATTTCTACACCGCACAAATGCACATGATATCTCTCTTTTCGGAACTCAAAATGCAATTCCTGTTCTTTCATCAGATAACGCCTAAAGTCTGCACCTTGACTTTTCATCCACGCAAGCGGAAGCCCGACTGCCAATATCACATTTGCCTCATGAAGTCCTCTGAACTTCAATCCCTCTGCCAGTGCCGTAAGTGTCAGAATATAAAAATCTTCGGAATCCGTTTTATTCCCCTGATATACCAAATGCGACTCCCCGATTACATAAAACTTATCCTTATATCTCACAAAATTCTTACTGACGATTGGCTCTTCCTCCATGCATTCCACGCCTGTCCGGAATACCCTGTGTACGGTCTTCATATTCCCATATCCATGATCCACGCCGATAATAATTCTTGTATTTCCGTTAAATTTCTGCATATAGCTTGTCCTCCTGATTTCATGGTTTTCGCTAAAACTTCTTTTCATTAGGACAAGCCTCTGCTATAATAAATTTGCAAGATTTTCATAGAGAGGCTTGTCCTTTTTATGTAACAGATTAAATTGTTCCACCAACTTAATCTGCATCCGAAATGTCCCTGTTTCCGACAGGGGCATTTTCACTTGATGCCTCATTCCTCTTTCGGTTCAGCATATCCGCAACCTTCTTCTGTTCGTTAGGATATAAATGTCCGTATGTATTCAGAGTAATCTTGATGTCCTTATGTCCCATGCGTTCCTTGATGACCATAGGCGCTACTCCCTGATGCGCGAGATACGCACACGCGGAATGTCTTAAATCATGCACCCTAATCCTTTTTACTCCCGATTTTTGAATGTGCCTTACCATTTTATGCTGCACTGCTTCGCATACGATTGGAAAAAGTCTTTCGCTGTCAGGAAATTCATACAGCTTATTACAATACGCCTTGATCTCCTGTGTCAGAAATTCAGGAATATCTATTGTCCTGACTGACTGTTCCGTCTTAGGCGTTGTAATGACATCTTTTCCTTCTGTCCGATAATAGGTCTTGGAAATGGATATTTTATTCTCCTGAAAATCAACGTCATTCTTCGTTATAGCAAGTAATTCTCCGATACGCATACCCGTCCAGAATAAAATCTCAAACAAGACATAATATCTGCTTCCCACTTCAATCGTACTAATAAACTGCTGATACTCCTCATAAGTCCAAAAATCCATTTTATCCGCATCTGACTTTCCCATTTTCTTTACTTTCTTGCAGGGGTTATTTGTCAGATTGTAGATATTGGAAGCGTGGATAAACAACGCCGTCATCTGATTCTGAAGCATCCGCAGGTATGTCTGCGAATATCCTGCCTCCCGCATTTTGTTCTGCCACTGGATAATGTCTGCCGGTGTAATTTCATTCATGGACTTATTTTCAAAGTACGGAAGGATATGCCGTTCAATCATATATCTCTTATTCTTGATCGACCGTTCCTTCAATTCACCCTGCTTATCCCTGAAATAAGTCTCAACAAAAGCCCCAACCTTCATATTCATATCCGCTTCTGTTGTTTGCATAAACTGTTCCTCATACTCTTTCGCTTCCCTCTTTGTCTTGAAACCTCTTTTGCACTTTTGTTTCTGCCTACCCGTCCAATCATTGTAACGAAAGATACAATACCATGTTCCCCTCTGCTCATCTTTATAGACTGACATAAAATCTCCTTTCTTCTCAGGACAGTCTGCGGTTTGTCATATAATCAATCCCACGGAACTGCCTTTAAATTCGCATTTCATTTTATCCGCATATCCTATCTATCTGAATGATATGCCAACCTCCTGTTACGCTGTTGTCACTCCACTTTGATACCCGTAAAACTTCTTATCCCAATATGCTCTGGGAATCTTGCCTGACACGACAATATAGCCGCTATCTTCCAGTTCTTTGTTCAACTGTCTGATAATCTTATATGCGTGTCCCTTAGAAACGCCAAGCATATCAACGACATCCTGTGCCATTACCATATAATTGTTATTCATCTACCTCCCTCCTCCTGCACTGACGCTGTATATTGTCAAGGTTATATTTTTAGCATCTATTTATCTTGACTTGTTCTCTATGATAAAACAGCGCCGGATATTTGTCAAGATAATTTTATTGATTTCTTTTTTATCTTGTGATAGTATTGTATATATAAGAAAAGAAATGAGTTTCAGAGAGACTATTTTACGCCGTTCATCTGATAGAAAGGAATTTTAAGTATGAATTTATATTCGCCGGACATCATCAAAAATGATTTTCACTTTAATGTTGCAACCTACAGCATTAACCGCCATACCCACGAAGAAACTCTTTCTTCCATTTATGATGATGAGAATACGCACAAAAGCGGGACTGCCTGCTTTATAAAAAAAGCGGCTATCCATACCGGCATTATGGAAATCCTTGATTATGATATGCCTGAAAAGGAATCTGCTATTGTATCATTTGAGAAATTGAAGTCTGTTTTGCCATTGCTCGGCATCGACTTCCCCTTTGACAAAGAAACCTTCCATTTATATTGCTGCGAACACATACCAAAAGATATCGAGACTTCTGCCGGACAAATCATGTCGATATTGCAGTCCTGTTTTGAAGAACATCCGGCACTGTCTTATCTGTATCCTTTATTTCATATGGTAATGCGTTCCTGCTATCAGCAAGCCGGAAAATCAGCCGATACGGAACTACTTCAAGCTGCCAAACTGTTAGCAGAAGAAGTCGGCAGTCTTGAAACTTTATATACGCAGGCAAGAAATTATTTAACTGAGGTTGCCATAGAGCCGTCAAAGCAAGGCTTACCGTTTCCTAGCAGTGCAATAGCTGAAATATACCATTCCTATTGCCTGTATGCCAGTAAGCAGGATTTTCAATCGGCTGCATTATCCGCTATGGAAATAAAAGAAACTTTTCTGCCTGACATTCATACCCATACAGATGCTCACTCCAATACACAAGATTGGATAGAGTATTTAAACCATGCCACTAACCTTATTACAGATAATGCAATTGGGAAATACCCTGTTACATCATTCAAACAGCTCTTATATATAGGCATCCGACTACTGCTTGAAGACGAACTCGTTATCAAAAAATGCAGACTATGCAATGGATATTTTCGTGTGAAATACACTTCCAACCAAGAATACTGCACAAGAATATACAGAGACACTTCCACTACCTGTAATGAGTACGCCAGCCGGAAATCCTATAAGGAAAAGTTATTCAGCCATCCGATTCATACGGAATTTACAAAATCATACAACAGACTGTATGCCCGCATCCGCAGAGGGAAACTCCCTGCTGATACGCCGCTTATGGATCAGTTAAAAGCACTCCATGACGAATATACTGAAAAATATGAGAACACACACCAAAAAGACCACGAAGCTATATGGAAAGAATATATAGAAAAAAATAAAGAACTGCTCAAATTAGATTCTTCAAAGAATTAATGCGCAAAGCACATAATAATCTATCGTATATAGCTGAATACTTATCTGCCAGAGTCTGGATAACTATTGCACTACACTTGTTTCTTCAAAATTAGCGAATTTTTGTTATCATCCTGTTATCACGACATACCAATCCCACCACACTACGAAAAAAGGACTTTCCGAGAAACCTCGGAAAGTCCCATAAATTCAATGAATTTTCAATTACTCGATAATCGTAGCCACACGACCAGAACCAACAGTCCTGCCACCCTCACGAATAGCGAATGTAAGACCCTGCTCCATAGCGATCGGATGAATCAGTTCAATGCTCATCTCTACATTATCGCCAGGCATGCACATCTCTGTACCTTCCGGGAGGTTGCAGACACCTGTCACATCAGTTGTTCTGAAATAGAACTGCGGTCTGTAATTATTGAAGAAAGGTGTATGACGTCCGCCTTCATCTTTCGTCAAAACATAAACCTGCGCCGTAAATTTTTTGTGGCATGTTACGGAACCCGGTTTTGCAAGAACCTGTCCTCTTTCGATTTCTGTTCTCTGAATACCACGGAGAAGCACGCCGATGTTATCACCAGCTTCTGCCTCATCGAGCAGCTTACGGAACATTTCGATACCTGTTACGACAGATTTCTGTGTCTCTTCTTTGATACCAATGATTTCTACTTCATCAGACATATGAAGCTGTCCGCGCTCTACTCTACCAGTAGCAACCGTACCACGACCTGTGATGGAGAATACATCCTCTACCGGCATCAGGAAAGGCTTATCTGTATCACGCTGCGGATCCGGAATATACTCATCAACTGTGCTCATGAGCTCCATGATCTTGTCGCCCCACTCACCATTGGGCTCTTCCAGTGCTTTCAAAGCAGAGCCCTGGATAATCGGGCAGTCATTGAAACCATACTCTTCAAGCTGTTCTGTCACTTCCATCTCAACCAGCTCGATCAGCTCAGGATCGTCTACCATATCGCACTTATTCAGGAATACGATAATATAAGGCACACCTACCTGACGGGAAAGAAGGATATGCTCCTTCGTCTGCGCCATAACGCCATCCGTTGCAGCTACAACCAGAATAGCGCCATCCATCTGTGCTGCACCGGTGATCATGTTCTTTACATAGTCAGCATGACCTGGGCAGTCAACGTGTGCATAATGTCTCTTGTCTGTTTCATACTCTACGTGTGCTGTAGAAATTGTGATACCACGTTCTCTCTCTTCAGGAGCTTTATCGATGTTCTCGAAATCTGTTGCTGTATTACCGGCAACTCTTTCAGATAAAACCTTTGTAATTGCAGCCGTTAAAGTTGTTTTACCATGGTCAACATGACCAATGGTACCGATGTTACAATGCGGCTTGTTTCTTTCAAATTTAGCTTTAGCCATTTTTGATATTCCTCCTTGATTCTACTTTCCTTATAAAAGTTTAATGAGTTTCAGAATTTTACTCGACTACCTTGATTATAGTAAAAATAGCCAGATATTTCAAGTATTTTTTCATATTTCAGGCAGATGTGCGTAACGCGCGTTACAATTCACACCCACGCCGGATTTCACATCCATTTACGATTGTTCAGTGTGAATTGCAACGATGATGCACACAAAATGCCCAAAAGCAGGCATTTTGGCGTTGGTTCCGACACCATGCAACAAGTGCATGGTGCGGGTGTGAAAACTAACTAACGCTCTTTGCAATTCTCGCCTGCACCTGTATAGATATCCCTTTCCATGTTACAACTGTGAAAGTACCCGGCGCAAAGTCCCCGCTTCGGGCTAAAGACTGTCTGCAGGGATGCGCGCACTCCGCTATCGCTGTCTTATTTTGCCTTTGCAGCCAGCACCTTTTCCTGTACGTTCTTCGGCACCTGCTCATATTTTTCAAAGAACATAGAGTAGTTACCACGGCCCTGTGTCTTAGAACGCAAGTCAGTGGAATAACCGAACATCTCAGCAAGCGGCACAAATGCTCTTACCATCTTGCCACCTCCGATATCGTCCATACCTTCAATGCGTCCGCGGCGGGAATTAATGTCACCAATTACGTCACCCATATATTCCTCCGGCATCGTCACTTCAACCTTCATGATTGGCTCAAGAAGTACCGGGGCCGCCTTCTGCATTGCTTCCTTAAACGCAAGGGAACCTGCGATATGGAACGCCATTTCCGAAGAATCGACTTCGTGATAGGAACCGTCATATACATTGGCATGCACGCCTACAACCGGGAATCCACCCAGAATACCTGCCTTTGTTGCCTCCTGGATACCTTCTCCGACTGCCGGAATATATTCCTTCGGAATCGCGCCGCCCACAACTGTGGACTCAAATTTAAACAACTCTTCTCCGTTGGCATCCATCGGCTCAAATTTCACTTTACAATGTCCGTACTGACCACGTCCACCGGACTGTTTTGCATATTTGCTGTCTACCTCCACCGCTTTCGTAATCGCTTCTTTATAAGCAACCTGCGGCGCCCCTACATTCGCCTCGACTTTAAACTCACGCAGGAGCCTGTCAACGATAATCTCAAGATGCAGCTCGCCCATACCGGCAATAATCGTCTGTCCCGTCTCCGCATTGGTATGCGCACGGAAAGTCGGGTCTTCCTCCGCCAGCTTTGCGAGGGCTTCCCCCATCTTGCCCTGACCGGCTTTCGTTTTAGGTTCAATTGCCAGTTCAATAACAGGCTCCGGGAACTCCATGGACTCCAAAATTACCGGGTGCTGGTCGTCACAAATCGTATCGCCTGTCGTCGTAAACTTAAATCCTACTGCCGCCGCAATATCGCCGGAATACACTTTGTCGAGCTCCGCCCTCTTATTGGCATGCATCTGCAGGATACGTCCTACACGTTCTTTTTTATCTTTCGTAGCATTGAGTACATAAGAACCGGAGTTCATTGTACCGGAATACACACGGAAAAATGCCAGTTTTCCCACAAATGGATCCGCCATAATCTTGAACGCAAGAGCGGCAAACGGCTCGTCGTCGGAAGAATGCCTTTCCACCTCGTTGCCGTCCAGATCAGTTCCCTTAATTGCGGGGATATCTGTCGGCGCCGGCATATATTCCAGAATCGCATCCAGAAGTTTCTGTACGCCTTTATTTCTATAGGCAGAACCACAGCAAACCGGTACCGCAGTACACTCGCAGGTTCCTTTCCGTAAAGCTGCCTTTAAGTCTTCGATCGCCGGCTCTTCCCCTTCCAGATATGTCATCATCAGATCGTCGTCCAGCTCACAAATCTTCTCGATCAGCTCTGTCCGGTATAACTCTGCATCATCCTTCATATCATCGGGAATATCCGTTATGGAAATGTCGTCGCCTTTGTCATCATTATAGATGTACGCTTTCATTTCAAACAGATCAATGATTCCCTGGAAGTCGTCTTCTTTTCCGATCGGAAGCTGAAGAATGATCGCATTCTTTCCCAATCTTGTTTTAATCTGCTCCACTGCGCCATAAAAATTTGCGCCCAGGATGTCCATTTTATTGATAAACGCCATACGCGGTACATTATAGGTATCAGCCTGACGCCATACATTCTCAGACTGGGGTTCCACACCGCCTTTGGCACAGAACACGCCTACCGCACCGTCCAGTACACGGAGTGAACGCTCAACTTCTACTGTGAAGTCAACGTGGCCCGGCGTATCAATGATATTGATACGATGCTCCGGAGCGCCCGGCTTCGGCTTGCAGTTTTCTTCCAATGTCCAGTGACATGTGGTAGCGGCTGATGTGATCGTAATACCTCTTTCCTGTTCCTGCTCCATCCAGTCCATGGTAGCAGTCCCTTCATGCGTATCACCAATCTTATAATTCACACCGGTGTAATATAAGATACGCTCTGTCAGAGTCGTCTTACCCGCATCGATATGAGCCATAATACCAATGTTTCTGGTTCTCTCTAATGGATATTCTCTTCCAGCCAAGGGTTCTTCCTCCTTTAGAATCTGTAATGAGCAAATGCCTTGTTGGCCTCTGCCATCTTATGCATATCTTCTTTTCTCTTCACTGCAGCGCCTGTGTTATTTGCTGCATCCAGAATTTCATTCGCCAGTCTGTCTACCATCGTTTTCTCGCCTCTTTTGCGTGAAAACATCGTAAGCCATCTCAGCCCCAGAGCCTGACGTCTGTCTGCTCTCACTTCGATCGGCACCTGATAGGTAGCGCCGCCGATACGTCTTGCCTTCACTTCCAGAACTGGCATAATATTATTCATTGCTTCTTCAAATACATCAATTGCAGGTTTGCCGGCCTTTGCCTCAACCTTTGCAAATGCACCATATACAATCTTCTGCGCAACGCCCCTCTTACCATCCAACATGATATTGTTGATGAGCTTTGTTACCACTTTATTATTGTATAAAGGATCTGCCAATACGTCTCTTTTTTGAATATGTCCTTTACGTGGCACGGTTCTTCCCTCCTTAATCATCCATGATTTAAATCATCGGTACTCACATTTTCTAATCAGTGTTCGTGCTGTATCTGTTACAGAATTCCAACACTTCTCAATTAGCTTGCTTTGTGGTACAAATTATTTCCCAGCTTTTGGTCTCTTAGCGCCGTATTTGGAACGGGCCTGTCTTCTGTTCGCAACGCCGGCCGTATCAAGAGTACCTCTGATTACATGGTATCTTGTACCAGGTAAATCCTTTACTCTTCCTCCTCTTACAAGAACAACGCTGTGCTCCTGCAGATTATGTCCTTCGCCCGGGATATAGCTCGTTACCTCGATTCCGTTGGAAAGACGTACTCTGGCGATTTTTCTGAGCGCGGAGTTAGGCTTCTTCGGTGTAGCGGTTTTCACAGCAGTGCAGACACCCCTTTTCTGCGGAGAAGAAGTATCAATCGCTTTCTTGCGGAGGGAATTGTATCCTTTCTGCAATGCCGGTGCTGTAGACTTCTTTACGGATGTCTGACGGCCTTTTCTTACTAACTGGTTAAATGTTGGCATTCTGTTTCACCTCTTTCATAATATAGTATGATAATAGTTTCTTTGCGCAGCAGCTTTCGATGCAATAAAAAACAATGCATCTGCATGCACACTAAGATAGTATACGTGCTTGCAAATGCATTGTCAATATTTTTTTTTATTTATTCTATTTCCGTCGTTTCCAGGGTTTCTTCTGTTGCATCCTCCGCAGTATCTTCTGCCGTTATGTCCTCTTCCATATCAAAGTCATCTTCTTCCAGCATTCCTTCTTCCGGCTCTTCGGAAATCATCAGATCATCTTCAAATGCCAGCGTATCATCCGGCTCAAGATCTGTACTGAGTTTTACATTACGGTACCGTTTCATCCCCGTACCTGCCGGAATCAGCTTCCCGATAATAATGTTCTCCTTCAGGCCGATCAGATTATCCACCTTGCCTTTGATGGCGGCTTCTGTCAATACTTTGGTAGTCTCCTGGAAAGATGCTGCCGAGAGGAATGAATTGGTGGCAAGCGCCGCTTTCGTGATTCCCAGCATTACCTGCTTTCCTTCGGCAGGCTCCTTACCTTCTGCTTTCAGCTTTTCATTCATTTCCTCATAGTCAAGTACGTCAACTAGAGTACCCGGCAGAAATTCCGTATCGCCGCTGTTTTCAATGCGCGTCTTTTTCAACATCTGGCGCACAATAACCTCAATGTGCTTATCACTGATGTCAACACCCTGCAGGCGGTATACACGCTGCACTTCGCGAAGCATATAGTCCTGTACTGCACGGATACCCTTGATCTTCAGCAGATCATGCGGATTTACGCTTCCTTCTGTCAGCTCGTCACCTGCCTCAAGCACGGCCCCGTCCACAATTTTAATGCGTGAACCATAAGGAATCAGATATGCCTTGCTCTCGCCCGTTTCCTCGTTTGTAATCACGATCTCACGTTTCTTTTTCGTATCCCTGATTTCGGCCACACCGCCAAATTCTGCGATAATTGCAAGCCCTTTTGGTTTTCTTGCTTCAAAAAGCTCCTCAACACGGGGAAGACCCTGTGTGATATCATCGCCTGCCACACCTCCCGTATGGAAGGTACGCATCGTAAGCTGTGTGCCCGGTTCTCCGATAGACTGCGCCGCTATGATGCCGACGGCCTCTCCTACCTGTACCGGCTCTCCGGTTGCCATGTTTGCGCCGTAGCACTTTGCACAGATGCCATTGTGGGAACGGCAGCCAAGTATCGTACGGATTTTCACCGCTTCCACGGGCTGTCCCTCCGCGTCCACACCAACGCTTAAAATACGGGAAGCTCGGCTCGGTGTAATCATATGGTTCTTCTTCACGATAATATTGCCGTCCAGGTCTTTGATCTCCTCACAGGAGAATCTTCCCGTAATACGGTCTTTTAAGCCTTCAATCGTTTCTTTGCCATCCATAAAGGCTTTTACCACCATACCGGGAATCTCTTCTCTGCCCTCGCTGCAGTCTACTTCCCGAATAATCAGCTCCTGGGATACGTCAACCATACGGCGCGTCAGATAACCGGAGTCAGCCGTACGCAGCGCCGTATCAGACAAACCCTTACGGGCGCCGTGCGCAGACATAAAATATTCCAATACGTCAAGCCCCTCACGGAAATTTGACTTAATCGGCAGCTCAATTGTCCTTCCCGTCGTATCTGCCATCAGACCGCGCATACCTGCAAGCTGTTTGATCTGCTGATTGGAACCCCGGGCGCCGGAATCCGCCATCATAAAAATATTATTGTATTTATCCAGACCTGCCAGAAGCACATCCGTCAGTTCCTTATCCGTCTCGTTCCATGTCTCGACAACGGCACGGTATCTCTCTTCTTCCGTAATCAGTCCACGCCTGTAGTTCTGAGATATCTTATCCACCGTAGCCTGGGCGTCATTCAGCATCTGCTGTTTCTGGGCAGGTACCGTCATATCGGAAATCGACACAGTCATTGCCGCCCTTGTGGAATATTTATAGCCGGTTGCCTTTATATGGTCCAGCACTTCCGCTGTTTTAGAAGCGCCATGGGTATTGATCACCTTCTCCAAAATCTGTTTCAGGCCTTTCTTCCCCACATGGAAGTCCACTTCCAGATTCAGAAAATTATCCGGATTTTTCCTGTCTACAAATCCCAGATCCTGCGGAAGAATCTCATTGAAAATGAATCGTCCCAACGTAGACTCCACATTGCCGCTGACCACTTCACCGGATGCATTTTTCTTGCTCACCCGTACCACAATCCTGGAATGGAGCGTAATTGCTTTGTTTTCATACGCCAAAATCGCTTCGTTGACGCTCTTGAAAAATTTACCTTCTCCCGCTGCTCCCGGCCGCTCCTGTGTCAAATAATAAATGCCAAGCACCATATCCTGGGACGGTACGGCTACCGGACCGCCGTCCGACGGTTTCAGCAGATTATTCGGCGACAAAAGGAGAAAGCGGCATTCTGCCTGTGCCTCCACGGAAAGCGGAAGATGCACAGCCATCTGATCGCCGTCAAAGTCCGCATTGAACGCCGTACATACAAGCGGGTGAAGCTTAATCGCCTTACCTTCTACCAGAATCGGCTCAAATGCCTGGATGCCAAGTCTGTGCAGAGTAGGAGCGCGGTTCAACATAACCGGATGCTCCTTGATCACTTCTTCCAGCACATCCCATACCTGGGTATCCAGCCTTTCTACCAGCTTCTTGGCATTCTTAATGTTCTGTGAAATCCCCTTAGCCACCAGTTCTTTCATGACAAAAGGTTTAAACAGTTCAATTGCCATTTCCTTCGGAAGACCGCACTGGTAAATTTTCAGTTCCGGTCCCACCACGATAACAGAACGACCGGAATAGTCTACACGTTTCCCCAAAAGATTTTGACGGAAACGGCCCGACTTTCCTTTTAACATATCAGACAGAGACTTCAGCGCCCGGTTGCCTGGTCCGGTAACCGGCCTCCCCCTTCTGCCATTGTCAATCAGCGCGTCCACGGCTTCCTGCAGCATTCTCTTCTCATTTCTGACAATAATATCAGGTGCACCAAGCTCCAACAGTCTTTTCAAACGATTGTTTCTGTTAATGATTCTTCTATATAAATCATTCAGGTCAGAGGTTGCAAAACGTCCGCCATCCAGCTGCACCATAGGACGCAGATCCGGCGGAATCACAGGAATCACATCCATAATCATCCACTCCGGCCTGTTGCCGGATTCACGAAACGCTTCCACCACTTCCAGGCGTTTCACAATTCTGGCGCGCTTCTGCCCTGTGGAATCCTGCAGCGCTTCTTTCAAATCCGCTGCATCTCTCTCCAGGTCAATTGCCTGCAGCAGCTCTTTGATCGCCTCGGCGCCCATGCCCACACGGAATTTGCCGCCCCAGGTTTCCCTGGCATCCTGATACTCTTTTTCTGATAACACCTGCTTTAACTGTAAATCCGTATCTGCTGGGTCAAGCACAATATAAGACGCAAAGTACAACACCTTTTCCAGTATTCTCGGGGACAAATCCAGAATCAGTCCCATCCTGCTCGGGATTCCTTTAAAATACCAGATATGTGAGACTGGCGCTGCCAGCGCAATATGACCCATCCGTTCCCTGCGCACATTCGATTTGGTAACTTCCACGCCGCAGCGGTCGCAGATCACACCTTTATATCTGATCTTCTTATATTTGCCGCAATGGCATTCCCAGTCTTTGCTGGGTCCGAAGATTCTTTCACAGTAAAGGCCGTCCTTTTCCGGTTTTAATGTTCTATAGTTGATTGTCTCCGGTTTCAATACCTCTCCGCGGGACCATTCCAGAATCTTTTCAGGCGATGCTAATCCGATTTTAATTGCATCAAATGTCATCGGCTGATACATTTCATTTGTTGTTTCTGACATTTATGGCACTCCTTCCAAATCTTTTACGCAGCGGAACCGGCCCTTACGGCCCGTTTCCGCCGCCGGACAATCTACAGTTATTCATCCAGAGAATCTTCATATTCCGCATCGAAATCATCGTCAAACGCTTCGTCTTCCTCATCCTCTGCGCTTACCAATTCTCCGTCCTCGTCAAATTCCTGTTTCTGGTAGCCCATGGAACTAAATGACTCTTCCTCACGGTTATAATCTCTGGAATCTCCCTCTATCTCATAGCGGTAATCTGTCTCTCCGTAATCTACGCTTTCCATGATCTCCACTTCTGTCTGATCTTCGCGGAGCACTTTGACATCCAGTCCCAGAGACTGCAGCTCTTTCAGCAACACTTTAAAGGATTCAGGGATCCCCGGAGCAGGTATATTGTCGCCTTTGATAATGGCCTCATACGTTTTCACACGGCCTACTACATCGTCGGATTTCACAGTCAGAATCTCCTGCAGCGTATAGGCTGCGCCATATGCTTCCAACGCCCATACTTCCATTTCACCGAAACGCTGTCCGCCAAACTGCGCCTTACCGCCCAGAGGCTGCTGTGTCACAAGCGCATAAGGACCTGTCGAACGCGCATGAATCTTATCATCCACCAAATGGTGCAGTTTCAGGTAATGCATATGTCCGATCGTAACGGGGCTGTCGAAATATTCCCCGGTACGCCCGTCGCGCAGCCGTACCTTACCGTCTCTGGAAATCGGCACACCCTTCCACAGTTTCCTGTGCGCTCTGTTCTCCGATAAGTATTCCATTACCTCTGGCAGAAGATCTTCTTTGTGTTTCTTTTCAAATTCCTCCCACTCAAGATTGACATAATCGTTTGCCAAATCCAGAGTGTCCATAATATCAATCTCATTGGCGCCGTCGAAAACCGGTGTCGCCACATTAAAACCGAGTGCCTTGGCCGCAAGGGATAGATGGATTTCCAATACCTGTCCAATGTTCATACGGGACGGCACACCCAGCGGATTCAGCACAATGTCCAGAGGACGCCCATTGGGCAGATACGGCATATCCTCTACGGGAAGTACACGGGACACAACGCCCTTATTGCCATGACGGCCTGCCATTTTATCACCTACGGAAATTTTTCTCTTCTGCGCAATATAAATCCGGACCGCCTGATTTACGCCTGGCGGCAGCTCGTCGCCGTTTTCCCTTGTAAATACCTTTGCATCCACTACAATACCGTATTCGCCGTGCGGCACTTTCAGCGACGTGTCTCTTACTTCCCGCGCCTTTTCGCCAAAGATCGCCCGCAGAAGCCGCTCTTCCGCTGTCAATTCCGTTTCACCCTTTGGCGTCACCTTTCCCACAAGGATGTCTCCGGCCCGCACTTCAGCGCCAATACGGATAATCCCTCTCTCATCCAAGTCTTTCAGCGCTTCGTCTCCTACGCCGGGCACGTCGCACGTAATCTCCTCCGCTCCCAGCTTCGTATCGCGCGCCTCTGCTTCATATTCTTCAATGTGCACGGAAGTATATACATCATCCCGCACCAGTTTTTCGCTTAATAACACAGCGTCCTCGTAATTATAACCTTCCCATGTCATAAATCCGATCAGCGGATTCTTGCCCAGCGCAAGCTCGCCATCCGCAGTAGACGGACCGTCTGCGATTACCTGTCCCGCATCTACATGATCGCCTTTCAATACTACAGGCTTCTGGTTATAGCAGTTGGACTGGTTGCTTCGTGAAAATTTTGTCAAATGCACTTCTTCTTTTTCACCGTCGTCATACGCAATGCGGATTTCATTAGAAGCCACATACGTAACCGTACCCGGCTTTTTGGCTACCACACAGACACCGGAGTCCACCGCCGCTTTCGGCTCCATTCCCGTACCGACTACCGGAGCTTCCGTTGTCAGCAGCGGCACCGCCTGACGCTGCATATTCGAACCCATCAGCGCACGGTTGGCATCATCGTTTTCCAGAAAAGGAATCAATGCCGTAGCTACGGAAAACACCATTTTCGGAGACACATCCATAAAATCAAACATCGCTTTCGGGTATTCCTGTGTCTCTTCGCGATAGCGGCCGGACACGCTGTTTCTCACAAAATAGCCATCCGCATCCAAAGCCTCATTGGCCTGCGCCACATGGTAATTGTCTTCTTCATCCGCCGTCATATATACCACTTCGTCCGTAACACGCGGATTTTTGGGATCGGTCTTGTCGATCTTCCGGTACGGCGCTTCCACAAAACCATATTCGTTAATTCTCGCATAACTTGCAAGTGAATTGATCAAACCAATATTCGGGCCTTCCGGTGTCTCAATCGGGCACATTCTTCCGTAATGGGAATAATGTACGTCACGGACCTCAAACCCGGCCCTGTCTCTCGACAGACCACCCGGCCCCAACGCAGAAAGTCTCCGCTTATGCGTCAATTCCCCGAGCGGATTATTCTGATCCATAAACTGGGACAACTGGGAAGAACCAAAGAATTCTTTGACAGCCGCCTGCACAGGCTTGATATTGATTAATACCTGTGGCGAAATCTCTTCCGCATCGTGCGTCGTCATCCTCTCACGGACTACCCTTTCTAGTCTGGACAGACCGATCCTGTACTGGTTTTGCAGCAGTTCGCCTACCGCCCGGATCCGCCTGTTGCCCAGGTGGTCAATATCGTCGTCATTGCCAATGCCATATTCCAAATGAATATTATAATTGATGGAAGCCAGAATGTCTTCCTTTGTAATATGCTTCGGAATCAATTCATGTATGTTTCTTTTCACAGCCGCCGCCAGTTCTTCCGGCTGGTCGCCGTATTCTTCCAGAATCTGTGCCAGAACCGGATAATATACAAGTTCTGTCACCCCCAGTTCTCTCGGATTGCAATCAATAAAATTGGTGATATCCACCATCATATTGGAAAGAACTTTCACATTTTTTTCTTCGGTCTGAATATATACAAAAGGCACCGCCGCATTTTGAATGCTGTCGGCCAGTTCCATTGTTATTTTTGTTCCGGCCTCCGCCAATATTTCTCCTGTCAGAATATCAACCACATCTTCCGCCAGAACATGGTGGCGGATACGGTTGCGCAGCGCCAGCTTTTTATTAAACTTATATCTGCCCACCTTGGCAAGATCATATCTTCTGGGATCAAAAAACATAGCGTTGATCAGACTTTCCGCACTTTCCACGGAAAGCGGTTCACCCGGACGGATCTTTTTATATAACTCTAACAGACCTTCCTGATAATTCTCAGCAACGTCTTTTGTAAAGCTGGCCTCAATTTTCGGTTCATCGCCAAACAACTCTCTGATTTCGTCATTTGTGCCTACGCCAAGAGCCCGAATCAAAACCGTAATCGGTACTTTCCGGGTTCTGTCTACGCGAACGTAAAAAATGTCGTTGGAATCCGTCTCGTATTCCAACCATGCGCCGCGGTTCGGAATCACTGTACAGGAAAACAGTCTTTTGCCGATTTTATCATGGTCAATGGCATAGTAGATGCCCGGGGAACGCACCAACTGGCTTACAATTACACGCTCCGCACCATTGATCACAAAAGTGCCGGTTTCTGTCATAAGAGGAAGATCGCCCATAAAAATCTCATGCTCGCTGATTTCTTCCTTTTCTTTATTGTACAGACGGACTTTCACCTTTAAAGGCGCCGCATACGTAGCGTCCCTTTCCTTACATTTTTCGATGGTGTTTTTGTTAACCGGCATCTCGTCCTTGCATAATTCAAAATCAACGAATTCAAGACTTAAATGGCCGCTATAGTCTGCAATCGGAGAAATATCTTCAAATACTTCTTTTAAGCCCTCGTTTAGAAACCACTGATAGGAGTCTTTCTGCACTTCTATCAGGTTTGGCATCTCTAAAACCTCTTTTTGCCGTGAATAACTCATACGTACGTTTTTGCCTGCGGCAGTGGGACGTATTCTGTTTTTTTCCATTGACATTTCACCCCGTTCTTTTATGATCTTAGCCTGTTCTATCTATTTCCTGTGTAAATAAGCATACCACACCATAATAGTGCACTATCCATTCTACTACAAGGAAGTTTTTGAGTCAAGAAATTTTTCCCAAAATATCACATTCCATCTCCGGTCTGATGGCAGACACAAAAACCGGGAAAGCAATCGTTCTCTTATGAATCCAATGCCTTCCCGGTTTCTCATCTTATGTTATTGTGACAGGTTTTACTTCAAAGTAACCTTTGCGCCTTCAGCTTCCAGTTTTGTCTTAATCTCTTCAGCTTCTTCCTTGGACGCAGCTTCTTTCACTGCTTTCGGAGCGCTGTCTACAAGATCTTTTGCTTCCTTCAGACCAAGTCCTGTTACTTCACGCACTACTTTAATAACTTTTACCTTGTTAGGGCCGACTTCTGTCAGCTCAACGTCAAATTCTGTCTTTTCTTCTTCCTGTGACGCACCGTCTCCCTGTACTGCAACCACCATATTTGCGGATGCGGATACACCGAACTCTTCTTCGCAGGCTTTTACCAGATCATTTAATTCCAATACGGTCAGCTCTTTGATTGCATCAATAAATTCCTGTGTGGACATTTTTGCCATTTTAGATACCTCCATCATAATTTCTTTTTTTATATTTCGTTTCCGTTCTCTTTATTCAGCAGGTGTTTCTGCTGCGGGCGCTTCCGCAGGAGCCGCTTCTACCGCGCCTGCGCCGCCTTTTTCAGCAAGCTGATCCATAACGCGTGCAAAGTTCGCAATAGGAGCCTGCATGCTTCCAAGCAGCTTGGAGAGCAGTTCTTCTCTGGAAGGAATATTCGCAATAGAACTGATGCCTTTTGCATCATAGGCAATGCCTTCCACGATACCGCCCTTAATCTCCAGCACCGGCGCTGTCTTTGCAAACTTACTGATAATCCTTGCAGGCGCTGTCGCATCTGTTGTAGAAAGCGCCATAGCGCTGGGCCCTTCCAGATATGGAATGAGCGCTTCGCAGTCCGTTCCTTTGAAAGCAAAGTTCATCATTGTATTTTTGTAAACCTTGTAAGTAACGCCGGCTTCACGAAGCTGCTTGCGAAGCTGTGTATCCTGCTCAACCGTCAGTCCACGATAATCAACCAGCACGACAGACTGCGCATCTTTGATGCAGGAAGAAATTTCTTCTACAACAGGCTTTTTTAACTCGATTTTTGCCATTTTCCAACCTCCTTATAGATTTTTGTAACAGAATGGCTGTGCCTTCCGTTATACTTTTTGCCGAAAGGAGTCTTCCCTTTCCCCAAAAGAGAAATGCTCTATATGCGTCTTTGCGCATAAAAAAATCTTTCTGTCAAAGACAGAAAGATTCAACATACAATCCTGAAAACTCTTTCCTCGGCAGGCGCATGATCTTACGCCGGTTCCTACCGGCGCCTGCTGTCTTCGGCATAGCCCTTACGGACTTTGTATATCATAGCATGACCATCCGGACTTTGTCAAGTATCTGCTTCTTTGAAACATGGAAATCAGTTTTCAAAATATACACTTATAACCTGAGACAAACGGTCTGCATTGCCGGGCAGAAATGCAGATGCAGACCCGTTTTATTTCGCCGACAAAATCCCATCCTCGTTAAGTACGCCGCTGTCTGAAATCGAATTGATATAAGAAAGAACCCGTTCCTTTTCCGCTCCCTGTAAAAGCTGTGTGCGGCAGTCAGACTGCTTCGCCGGAAGTACCCTGACGGACAGATCGCCTTCTGACGGAATGATCACCTGCACCAGACAAGTATCCTGGGTCTTTGAGTTAAACCAGAAATTCCCCAGACTGTAGATAACCGGAATACCTTCCACATAACCAACCGGCTGCAGACAGTGGGAATGATCCCCGATGATAATATCCGCGCCCGCCTCCGCAATCATTACCGCCTGATCGCGCTGCGCCCAGTCGGTCTCTGCCTGACTCTCCGTCCCCCAATGAATGTATACGATCACAATATCACTGTCTGCACGCGCCTGCGTCACTTCCTGCACCAGCCGCTGCGGATTCCAGCAGCGGAATGTACCCGAAGTATCCTCCCCCGCCCCTCTGGTATCGGGATTATCATTCCGCTCGATCTGGGTCGCCGACAGTATCGTAATTTTTTTATCATTGATAATAAAACTGACCGGCGCCGCCGCTTCTTCCAAATTTCTCCCAGCGCCCACGTAAGGCATTTCCATGCTCTCAAGCGTCTCCAAACTGTCAAGAAGAGATTCCTCCCCATAGTCAAAAGCATGATTGTTGGCAAGCGATACAATATCAACCCCCATCTCTGTCAGATAGGCGGCGCTTTCCGGATCTGCGCGAAACGTAAACTGTTTTCCTTCCAACGGAGCGCCCCGTTTCGAGTAGGGAAATTCGTTGTTTATCATAAAAATATCCGCACCTCGCATTTCCGCGAGCAAATCCGCCGAAAAAGCCTCCTCAATGCCGCCGCCCCTCTGCCTGAGTCTGGCCATCACCGCATAATTGGGATCAAACAGAATATCCCCTGCAAACGCCATCACAATTTTCTCCGGGGAAGCCGCCTCTTTGGCATATATCCTATGCGCTTCCATAAAATCCGTATCCTGCAGCAGCGCGGCATATCTGTCTTCCTCTGCTCCTTGTGCCTCCGGCTCTTCCTGTTCCGTTTCCTGCAATACAGTTTCCTGGATACTCGTCATATCCGCAGCAATTGTTTCCCCGTCCGGCTCTTTTGCCGCTCCCACGCCTTCTTTTTCCGCATATGTCTCAATTGCCAAAAATGCAAGTCCCAGAGTCCCCACAGACAGAACAACACAGAGCACAGCTATAAACAAGCCGATTTTACTTCTGCCTTTCCGCTTTTTTTTACTTTGCTTCTTCTTTTTCCGTGTAGATGCTGTCATAGTCATATGCTCCATAAAATTCGTACAAACGCTGCAGATAAGCTTTGTAATTCTCTTTTGTCAGCCGTCCGACATCGTCTTTCATCCATTGCAAAATCAATGAACTGATTTCTCCATTGTAATGCGAAGGATCTTTATAATGATTGAGATCACATGTCAGCTCTCCATTATCATCAAACGAATACAATCGGATATTATCGCAGGTCAAAATTTCTTCAATCACAGTCTGCTGCAGATCCATATACCATTCCAGTTTACCGGGACGTACCACTTCCACATCCCAATAACATACGCTGTAGGGGGAGAAATAATAATAGAATGTAATCTCCGGATGCTCCCTGGCTGCCTTCGTTACATTCTGTCTGATATTTCCAAGAGTTGTTTCCCGCTCCACATCCGCCAGCTTCTTTTCATGTGTCCCCTGTCCTGGTCTGGCATAATAGCTAAGCACCTGTTCTCTGCCATATTCATACTGTTCCGCCCAACGCAGATACTCGTCAAAAGATGTCATCTGCCTGCCTTCCCGCGTATCCAACAACACCGTATCCGACAACATAAAGACATTTTTGTTCCATACGTATTCCGTGTCGTTGAAAGGATTTCTGTCATATAAATAATACGGTATCCCGTCATAATTCACATAATCTTTATCCTGTGTAAAATTTCCTTCATCCAGACACCGGATCACAGTACGCAGATTTGGATTGGCAAGGATGGCCGCTTCCATATGGTCATTCACCTCTTTAAAAGTCCCGCCGTGGAAAGGCGTTTTCACAGAAGTCCCCCCAAAGAGCGCATCACATTCCGTAGTCTTAAAATTAGAAGTCATAGACGATCCCGTAATCAAAGTATCATACTGGAAATGCTTTACAATGCCGTCGTTTTGGTAACGGCTATTATCTATTGTATATGCAAGCCCGGACAACGGACGATGATAGTGAAAAAAAGGGTCTATTGTTATAATGTATCCTGCAAATGCAGCCAGCGCCAAAACTGTCCCGCCCAGGGCGCTGACAAACCACACTTTTGCTTTCATCTCCCATCCTCCTGAATCTTAAAAATTAAAGTATAAAAAAGTAGAAATACCGGACAGGGATACCACCGACCAGGTAAGCATCCCAACTGTCTGAAACAGTGTTTTGCCATCGCATTGAAATTTCTTTTCCTGGCAGTTTTGCATACCAAATGCAGCATAAAACACCACGGCAAGCGAAACCCACAGGTGGATGCCATATTTCCCGCCAAGCAGACCGTCAATGTGCAAAAGCTGTTCTATATGGCTCACTTCCGGCAGCGTAAGTCCTTCCAGTAAAGCGGGCGTAATCGTCAGTGATTCCAGCGTCGCCACTTTGCGGAACATAATATATGCCTGGGAAAGAGAATCCGCCCGGAAAATCAGGAAAGCCGAGCTGACAAAGCCAAACGTCAAAAACCACTGCAGCAACGCTGGAATCCTGTCCCATCCATTGCGAAACCGCCTCGTTAATACTTCCGCCACCCCATGCAGCAGCCCCCATGCAACAAAAGTCCAGTTAGCGCCATGCCAAAAACCACTGACCAAAAAAACAATCATAATATTCACATAGGTCCTGATTCGGCCCCTGCGGCTGCCGCCCAGCGGGAAATAAATATACTGGCGCAGAAACCTGGTCAACGTCATATGCCACCTGTCCCAAAATTCCAATATAGAACGGGCTTTATAAGGAGAACTAAAGTTCAGCGGCAGCCGGATGTTAAACATGGAGGCAATCCCTGTCGCCATATCACTGTAACCGCTGAAATCGAAATATAGCTGCAGCGCATAACAGACAATTATCAAAAGCACATCAATCGTAGTCAGTATTTCCAGACCGCCAAATCCGGCAGCCACCAGATTGCCAAGCGTATCCGCAACAATTACCTTTTTAAACAAACCGTTGGAAAAAAGGTACAGGCCTCTTGCCAGATTACCGGCATCCGGTTTATGATTTTCCGTTTTCCGCAATTGGGGAATCAGCTCATTGTGCAGTACAATGGGGCCTGCTACAAGCTGCGGAAAGAAAGATACAAACACCGCATAATCCAACAGACTATATCCCTTCGTCTCACCCCTGTAAGAATCCACCACATAGGAAATTTGCTGAAAGGTAAAAAAACTGATTCCCAGAGGAAGCATGATATTCCGCATCACAAAATCCGTACGAAAGATCGTATTTAAATTTGAGAGAAAAAAATCAAAATATTTAAAATAAAACAAAAGCGCAATATTGGCCGACACTCCCACTATCATCACTGCCTTTGCATCTCCTGCTCTTCCTATTCCCCTCATACGCAGCAAAAATCTGGAAACTACATAGTTCATCAAAATGCTGCCACATATTATAATAATATAGGATGGATTGAAATACCCGTAAAACCATAAGGACATTCCCAGAAGCCAGATTCTTGCGGTTCTTTCCAGCCTGAAAGCATAAAGCAGAAAATATACCGTTACACACAGAGGCAGAAATAGAAAGATAAAAATATAAGAATTAAAAAGCATGTCCATACCTCAAACCGAAACAGTCAACGCCCAGTAGTATCCATTCCCCGCGGTGGGCGGGCAAACAGCCCGCGCCATTGGCTGTATGTCTGTTTTGCAGCCGCCCGGCTCTCTGTCCACGGGAATCAGATACAAATAGAAGCGGTGATTCCCCACCGCTTCTGATATACCGTATTACTTTCCTTTAAAATTTTGCAGTATTTATCTTTACGCCGGGTCCCATCGTAGAAGTCAGAGTAACGCTCTTCAAATACTGTCCCTTTACTGCACTTGGCTTTGCTTTCATAATAGCGTCCATTACCGCTTCAAGATTCTGCTGCAGCTTTTCTTCCTCGAACGAAGCTTTTCCTACAGGCACATGTACGATATTGGTTTTATCCAGCCTGTATTCGATCTTACCGGCTTTGATATCATTGATTGCTTTTGTCACATCCATTGTAACCGTACCGGCTTTGGGATTGGGCATCAACCCTTTCGGCCCCAGTATCTTACCGAGACGTCCCACAATTCCCATCATATCAGGCGTTGCTACGACAACATCAAAATCAAGCCAGCCCTCATTCTGAATCCGGGGAATGAGTTCGTCTCCTCCGACGTAATCAGCGCCTGCCGCTTCCGCTTCGTTTAGTTTATCTCCCTTGGCGAAAACAAGAACCTTTACTGTCTTACCTGTTCCATTGGGAAGTACAACCGCACCTCGAATCTGCTGCTCCGCATGACGGCCGTCGCAGCCTGTTCTGATATGCAGTTCAATCGTTTCATCAAATTTTGCCGTTGCCGTCTTTTTTACCAAAGCGATCGCATCTGCAGGATCGTACAAAACAGAACGGTCAACCTGCTTTGCAGCTTCCTTATATTTTTTGCCATGTTTCATTTTGTTTTCCTCCTAGTGGTAGTGGCGGGGCAAGGTGCTCCTCCCACATATGATTATTTCTCAGTCTTCAACAACAATTCCCATACTCTTTGCCGTACCGGTAATCATGCTCATAGCAGCTTCCAAACTTGCAGCATTTAAATCAGGCATCTTCGTCTCCGCAATCTCTCTGATCTTGTCTTTGGAAATTGTGGCAACCTTTGTCTTGTTCGGCGTACCGGAACCAGATTTAATGTTAGCCGCTTTCTTTAACAGGACTGCTGCAGGCGGAGTCTTTGTCACAAAACTGAAACTTCTGTCCGCATACACAGTGATGACAACCGGGATAATCAAATCCCCTTTGTCTGCTGTCCTTGCGTTGAACTGTTTTGTAAATTCAACAATATTCACACCATGCTGACCAAGTGCAGGACCAACTGGTGGTGCTGGTGTAGCTTTACCAGCAGGGATTTGCAACTTAATATATCCTTCTACCTTTTTTGCCATTTTGGCACCTCCTAATATATTGTGGTAGTGGCGGGTTTTTTACGGAAAACCGTTTTCCGTCTCTCCCTCCCACAGTTCATATGATACTCGTTTTCCTTGTTGTATAGAAACAGGATTTCTCCTATGAACATCTTTGTTACATCTTCTTGATTTCTGCAAAACTGATTTCCACAGGCGTCTCCCTGCCAAACAGTTCTACATTGATAGTTGCCGTCTGCTTTCCGTAATCCATTCTCTGTACAGCGCCGATTGTATCCTTCCATACGCCCGCTATCACTGCGATCGTATCTCCCTGCTTAAAATCAACGGAGATATTTTCTGTTTTGATACCAAGAGGACGCATTTCCATCTCAGTCAGCGGAACGGGCTTGCTTCCCGGACCCACGAAGCCTGTCACACCTCTGGTATTTCTTACTACATACCACGTATCATCGTTCATAATCATATTAATCAGCACATAGCCGGGAAACATCTTTTTCTGGACATTTTTTTTAGCCCCGTTTTTCACTTCAACAACATCCTGCATCGGCACCCTTACCTCCAGAATCTCTTCTTCCAGATGCCTGTTCTCAATTGTTTTCTCAATGTTGGCTTTTACTTTATTTTCATATCCCGAATAAGTATGCACTACATACCAGTTTGCTTCTGCCATATGTCCACCCTCACTCCTACATTGTCAGGAAGTTCACGCCATACTGAAGAAGCATATCAAGCACGGCAATAATAACTCCAAGTACAACCGAAACGCACACAACCGCAACTGACTGTTTCAAAAGTGATGTTTTGTCAGGCCATGAAATTTTTTTAAATTCTGATTGGACGCCTTTAAAAAAGCTGGGTTTTTCCTTCTTATTCGAATCTCCCATCTGCTCACTTTCCTTTCACAAATTACAGATTATTTTGTTTCCTTGTGTAATGTATGAGTTTTGCAGAATCTACAATATTTTTTCGTTTCCATTCTGTCAGGATGTGTCTTTTTATCCTTTGTCGTATTATAGTTTCGCCGTTTGCATTCTGTACATGCCAATGTAATCCTTGTACGCATATTGTTCTACCTCCACGTGCTTTCCCTCTGTTTTATTCCTTCTGGTCATATCTTTTTATGATAAAATTTGAGCATAAAAAAAAGACCTAAATCCCATCTCGTGTACTTACTATAGCATAGGCAATGTCCTGCGTCAATCATTTTTCTTTCATTTGTACAATTAAAATTTATTTTTCTATGCATTTTTTCGCGGTATCCTACAGGCTTTTATTGCCTTTCGACGCTTTTTATGCTATTATAATACCATAAAGATCGATTATTATGTTTTTTATCTGGAAAAAAGTGGAACGGATTCCAAAAATCATTAAAGAAATGATAGTAATTTCCCGATATCTATAGTAAACATCGAAATAATCTGACGTATACTGCCCATGAATTCACGGAAGAAAGGAGGGGCGGCCATGACAAACATGGTAGCGTTAAATACAGTCTATAATCATTATCTTACTACGTATTCCCGCGGTTCCGCGTCCAAATATGATACGCATAAAAAGAGCGAACTCCGCAATGTATACAATTCCATTGTCAAACTAAATAAGGAATCCCCTCTTTATCTGCTGAAAACAAATAGGAATACGCATGCTTTTGCGGTCGGTATCAAAGAGGGAGCCACAGAATTGCATAACGTGATTGCTTCCATAGGAGGTTTGGATGAGAACCAGCTTTTAAATAAAAAAGTTGCTTTTTCCACTGATGAAAACATTCTCACCGCACAATATATCGGGAAAAATCACGCCGGAGAAATCCCTTCTTATGAGATAGAAGTACGCTCTCTGGCCACACCGCAGGTAAATCTGGGTAATTACCTGCCGGCAGACAGCATGGAACTGTCTCCCGGAACCTATTCATTTGATATTAACATCCACAATATGAATTACGAGTTCCAGTATAATATTACGGAGGGAGATACAAACCAGACAATCCAGAAAAAACTGGCAAGACTTATTTCCGGCGCGGATATCGGTATTGAGGCTTCCGTGGAAAGAGACGGCGAACTCACATCTCTGAGGCTTGCTTCTTCCGCTACCGGAGCGCCGATCGGCAAGGAAAATCTTTTTTTTGTATCAGACACACATTCCAGTAAAACCGCCGGTTCAGTTGCATATTTCGGTATCGGCGAGGTGACGCGCCCGGCTTCCAATGCAGAACTGGTTATTAACGGTATGGAACGCAGCGTATCTGCAAATCACTTTACGCTGGAAAAAAATTATGAAATAAAATTAAACGGCATCAGCCCTGTGGAAGGCCAGACGGTTACCGTTCATGTCAAAGATGATGTGGAATCTCTTGGTGAAAACATCAATAAACTGGTAGACGGCTACAATTCTTTCCTGCACCTTGTCTCACAGAGTTCCGGAAGACAGCTTAAAAATACCAACCTGCTTTATGAAATGCGCGGAATTGCCTCCCATTATAAAAATGGGCTCAATCATGCAGGATTGGAAATTAAAGACGACGGCGCGCTTTCCCTCAACCCGGAAGCCTATACCCAGGCGCTGGAAGACCGTGACGCAAAGCAGGCTGTCACCATGGTAAAGGACTTCGCTGATTCTCTGTTGCGCAAGACCAGCCAGATATCTCTTGACCCTATGCAGTATATCGACAGGACTTTGGTTGCATATAAAAATCCAATGAAAAAGGGCAGAAATTTTGTAACCCCTTATATTACCAGCGCCTACAGCGGTATGATGTTTAACAGCTATTGTTAAACCGTTCCAAAAGATCCACCGCGCAGATGGCGCAATTCCGATTGACAGTCTTCTTCTGTATGGATCAGTAAATAAAATCCAAAACGCAGGTTCCTCCAAACGGAACCTGCGTTTTTATATTTTTACCGTATTACTATAAGGGGATATTTCCATGTTTTTTCTTTGGCAATTCCACTTTTTTGCCTTCCAGTCCCCGCAGTCCTTTTAAAATGCACAACCGGGTTTCCTCCGGCTTGATCACTTCATTCACATAGCCTCTCGCAGCGGCCACATAAGGATTGAGAAATCTCTCTTCGTATTCTTTTTTGCACTGCTCCCGCATTTTCTCCGGGTCGGCGGCGGCCTTTATTTTTTTCTTAAAAGCAATATTCACCGCACCGTCGGCGCCCATAACCGCAATTTCCGCTATCGGCCATGCATAAACCAGATCAGCCCCCATTTCTTTGGAGTTCATGGCAATGTAGGCGCCTCCGTAAGCCTTTCTCATAATAATGGAAATCTTTGGTACTGTAGCCTCTGAATAGGCATATAATACTTTTGCGCCATGACGGATAATTCCGCTGTGTTCCTGTGCCGTTCCGGGCAAAAATGCAGGTACATCCACCAATGTAACCAAAGGAATATTGAAGCAGTCACAGAAACGGATAAAACGCGCCATCTTATCGGAAGCATGGTAGTCCAAAGACCCGGCGCTGCAGTTGGCCTGATTGGCCACAAAGCCTACTGTCTTTCCTTCCATACGGCCCCAGCCTACCACTACATTCATGGCAAACTCCTTCTGTACTTCAAAAAAGCTGTCATTATCAACAATGCAGTCTATAACATCCTTTACATCATATGGATGCCTCGAATTGTCCGGCACAATCTCCCGCAGCTTTGCACATTGATCGTCACTTTTTTCCAAATAGGTTTTTCCGAAATTACCCACCTTGTTCAGCATCTTATTTACTGCAAACAGCAATGACTGCTTTTCCCGAATCGGCTTGATAACGGGCGGTTTCTCTTCGTTGTTGCTGGGCAGGTAAGACAAAAGCTTACGTACTCCCATCAGACATTCGCCTTCCGTATCATATGTGAAATGGGAAACACCGCTTTTTCTTGCATGCACCTGTGCACCGCCAAGCTCCTCTACGGATACTTCTTCGTTAATTACTGTTTTCACCACATTGGGTCCGGTAATAAACATTTTGGAAATATCTTTTACCATAAAAATGTAGTCGCAGATAGCCGGCGCATAACATGCCCCGCCCGAACAGGGGCCCAGGATAACCGCTATTTGCGGAATAACGCCCGATGCCTTTGTATGGCGCAGGAACATGCCGCTGTAACCGCTGAGGGAAGAAATTCCCTCTTCAATTCTGGCACCGCCGCTGTCATTGATACAGATCATCGGCGCTTTCATCTCCATTGCCATATCCTGCACACGGCAGATTTTAAAAGAATGATACTCGCCAAGCGTACCGCCGATTACCGTAAAATCTTCGCTGGCTACAAACACAAGCCTGCCGTCAATCTCCCCATATCCTGTCACAACACCGTCTCCAGGCACTCTGCGTTTGTCCAGATCAAAATCGTCTATTCTGGACTCTATCATTCCGTCTATTTCCACAAAAGTCCCTTTATCCAGAAGAATATCGATTCTTTCACGCGCTGTCAGTTTTCCGGATTTATGTTGCTTATCAATCCGCGCCTGTCCGCCGCCCTGCAGAGCCTTCTCTCTTCTCTGGTCCAAATCCTTGATTGCCTCATCCCAATTCATACTAGCAGTCCTTTCTAATCCGGTTATGCCCCTCCGTGTAGGCATATCCGATATATGTTTTGTGTTTCAAATACTTTGAATGTCAAATTAATATAGTCTATTATAACACGCTTTCATAAATGTGCAAGAAAAAATTTGCGCAGGCTGTCGGCAGTAAACTCTCCTGTGGGCCACTGTGCACAAAAACAGGAGCGCTTACACGCTCCTGTCATTTATTTCTTCTGATCCATCAGTGCAGAATCCCCATAGCCGCCACGGCTCATGTTCTTGTAATAATCATTAGCGGCACGAACGCTTTTCTTTGCCTGCTTAATCTTGCCCTTTGCATAAGCAAAATAACTCTCCACAAGCTGTTTATTTCGTTGTTCCGTTGCCTGTATACGGACGCTGAGCGCCGTAATCTCCGAGATGAGTTCCTGCATATGCGCAATTTCCTGTTTATAAGCCGCCTTTTCTGCAGGCAGTTCCTCCTTAATTCTGTTATATACGGAATCAAATCCGCTGTCCAGACTCTCAAGATCCCAGATCAAACGCCTTTTGTCTCTTACAATACGGTCAAATGCCTCCATGTCGCTATTTTCTTTTATGGCCTTCTCCTGTTTTTCATTCTCCTCTAAAATTTTTTGAAGTATCGTCTTCTTTTTTTTAAGGCTTTCCAACAGGATTTCCATATACTGTCTGATTTCTGCCATCTCCGTCCTCTCCCGGTCAGGATACATAAATACGGTTTTGCCGCATAACTTCTTTCCAGGCATCCCGCACACTTCTCAAATGCGTCAGTACCTCTTCCAAAATTTCTTTGTCCTTACGGATATTCGCTTCCTGAAGCCGTCCCATCAGATAATTATACACATTCTCAAAATCCTTATATACAGGATATTTCTCATCCAATGTGCGCAAAAACTCCTCAATGATCTTTTCCGTTTTTATGATATTGACGTGCGCTTTTTCAATATCTTTGTTTTCAATAGCTACAATCGCAATATTACAGAACTTAATCGCTCCTTCATACAACATAAGTGTCAGCTCCGCCGGAGAAGCCGTCAGGACTTTGTTCTTGTTATAAGCTGCATACGCATTGGGCAATGGCATAGCGTGGTACCTCCTTGTTCCATGTTCACTCCATTACATTATACCAGTTCATCAGCCTCCGAACAAGCTGCTGAGATAACTTTGCTGAGAATTAAGTTTCGATAATGCGGTTTCCATAGTGGAAAACTGTTTGTAATATCTGTCTTCCAAAGCCTGCAGCTTCTTTTCCTGCTCCTTGATCTTGTTTGTGTAAGCGTCATATTCTTTCTTCAGCCGCGTATCATCATACACACTGTATACGGAACGGTTTTCCGTATGCCTCATGATCTTATTGACCTTTTTCTGAAGATCGCTCACCATGGAAGAGAAAAACTTCGTTACTGTCTCTGGATCGTTGGAAATAGCTGCTTTCAGCAGATCCGTCTTACTCGATGTGCTCGTATCATCCGCATCTCCGTCAATGTGGAATACACCCTTTTCATTGTCGCCGGAAATAAAATATCCCAATGTGTTAATGCCAAAGCTGGACAAACTGTAATTCTTTCCATTGATCGTATAACTCCCCAGCATCGTTGTCTTAAATGTGTTTATTAAGGTATTCAGATCGGAATCCCGACGAAGCAGGGAATCTTTGATTTTGCCTTCCCATTTCTCAATTTCCGTATCCGACATGGCGTCTTTTTCTTCATCTGTTAACGGATCATATCCTTTGGAAGAATCTGCGTTGTATAAGGTATCCATCTCCTTGATCAGCGCATTATACTCCTTAAAGAAGTCCTTGACCATATCATAGATGCCGTCCACATCATTGTCGGTCGTAATCGTTGTCTCCTCATATACCTTTGTGCCATCCGGATTTTCCGTGTAATTGCTTACGTTCTTGGCCGTTATCGTCAGACCGTTAATTTCAAACGTATTGCTGCCTGATGTAAAGTCCGCTCCGTTCAGCGAAAGAACCGCATCCTGTCCTTCAATGCGGACAGCCGTCTGGCTAGCGCCTGACAGCATCTGGCTCTGCAGCGCAGGATCCGCCAATACCTTATGGGCTATCTGCGCAGTCGCCCTGCTCTCGCTTTCGATCTTATCTGCCAAACGGTAGGAAGGTACGCTGGGCAGGACAACGCCAATAGCATCTGCAGAGGACTTCGCCGTCCCAAAGGCATCTTCCGCCCTGTCAAGCCCTTTTTGCGCCTGCGCTTTCTCTTCATCCGTAGCCGCGCTGTCCACCATCTTCTGATAGTAATCGCGCAGTACATTAGCCGCATCCGCCAACTGTTTCTGGGCTTTTTCCTGTTCCAGCCAGTTCTTACTCTTTTCCTCTTCGTTGGTCAGTTTTGTTCTGTCTTCACGCAGTTTTTTTACGGTATCTTCATAGCCCGTCAGTTCTTCGAGAAGGGCTGCTGCCTCTTTTGCCGCCGTCTCTTTTACCTTTTGCTGGAATACGGTTTCATTTAACGTGCCGTCCGCATTATAGGCGTCTTCCCAATACTGGTACGCCTGATTCGTCACGCTGCCCGAGCCGTTAAAATCTCCCGCAGATAACAAGCCCAGATTCGCCAGTGCGGTCAAACCGTTTTCATTTCCCGCCATAATCGCGAAATCGTTTTCTACGCCGGTTTCGCCTGCGTTCAGGAAAATACGCTGATTCCCTTCATCAAAGTTCGCAGAAATTCCCGCTTTGTTGAGGCTGCTGATCACATCTCTTACCGTAGATGCGCCCGTCAGATTGATGATCTTGTCTCTCCCGCCGCTTTTTACATGAAACGTAATCTGATCGCCATCGCCCAGCGCGCTGCCTACAGCGCCTGTTTTTCCCGTCAGCTCCGCCAATGTCGTATCTGCCGTTACGCTCTTGTCATTGCTCAGTTTTCCGCCTGTCAAATAACCTGACTTCGCAATCTGCTTTACCGCAAGAGACTGCGTGCCGTTCACTGCGTTCTGACCTGTGATAATACTGGCAATATTCTCATTTGCCACCGTCGTCTTTTTCTTCATGTAAGCACTTTCGTACTTCATATTATTCAAATATTTATTAAAAAAGTTGTTTACCTTGGTATTCAGGCCCTTCCACGCTTCTATCTTCCATTCCAGCGTAGTCTGTTCCTTTTCCAACTTCTCTTTTTTGGCGCTGGATACCTTTACCAGCTCCTGTACCATACTGTCTGTATCCAAACCGGATGCAATTCCGGAAATTCTCATTGCCATGCTAAATCCCTCCTAAAGCTTCTCGTCTACAAGAATGCCTGCCATTTCCCATACTTTTGCGATCATATCAAGCGTTTTTTCCGGTGGATACTCCTTCAGCACCTCTTTTGTCGCCTTGTCCACGATTTTAATCGTAACACGGTTTGTTCCTTCATGAATGCCAAAAATGGCTTCTGAATTACTCATGCTTTTGTTTAACCGATCCACCATTTTTTTCATGGAATCCTGCGATTGCTGCTGTTCTTTTGCGCCTGTACCCTGGTTTCCCTGTTCATCCGCTTCTCCTGCCGTCTTCACGACAACGGTTGTGGCATCTACCGGCTTTTCCACGTTTGCCACAACTACATCCATGTCTGCTGCGGCTGGTTTTTCTGCTGTTTTCACAGGCTGTGCCTGTGCCTGAAACGTCATTGCGCTGTTTACGGGTTCAATGTTCATAACAATCACCTCCGTGTGATAATTCAGATAATAATCTTCATGCTGCCATTACATTTCATTTCTATTGATAATATCGGTAAAAAAAAGAAAATGTTTATAGAGTCTATAAACATTTTCCCGATTGCACAGCCTATATCTTACATCTTTCAGCCGAAAAGTTTTTTCAGGTTTTCCAGTCCGTCCGCATTCATAGCCTCTTTGTTGGCCTCCTGAATCTGCGCATATACTTCCTTTCTGTATACAGGCACCTCCCGCGGCGCGGAGATCCCGAGCTTTACCTGCTCTCCCTTAATCTCCAGAACCGTAATTTCGATATTATTGTTTACGATCAGCGCTTCGTTCTTTTTTCTGGATAATGCCAGCATATCATTCACCTGCTTTCTTCGCTGCCTGCAGCAACTCATAAATCGGATATTTTACAGGATATTTCTCGTCATCTACAATCACCTGACAAGCCTTACGGGAACCGGTATGTATCACAATCGGCGCCCGCAGGTTGATACTCATTTTCTGAATATCCGACGGCACTGTCAATGTTACAAGCACCAGCATCTGGTCAGGATCCAGGATGCCGATTGGCTTTAGCAGCTCATCTTCCACCTCCGGATTATAATCCGGCATCACAACAAGAGGATCCAGTACCGGCATGGCAAACGCAGGCTCCTGCAAAGACTGCAGCCACTTCACCGAAGCTCCGTCTGTTTTCTCGGAATCATGCATCAGCGCAAAATCCGTCAATCCGGGAAACCCCACAATTCCGTTCTCAAAACAAATGACTTTCTCACTGTCAATTTCAACTTCTCCAAATATCTTCGTATTTATTCTCATACGCCGCTCCTTTTACTGCCTGACCTGTATGGACGTTTAGATAAAGTTCATCAAAGTGCTCTCAGTAATCTTACCTGTCGCCATCAGAGATGCATCATACGCAAGCTTTGCACTTGCCAAATCCGTCGCCACTTCCGCCGTATCCGCCTGTTCGTTATCCGCCACCAGATCTTTGAAATTTGTTTTCTGGTCAGCCAGTCTGTTCTTCACAAGCGCGAGCTTACTGCTGCGCGTACCTACATTCGTCAATGCCAGCGTCGTATCTTTCTGGTGATTCTGCATCTTTGTAATCGCGCCTTCAAAAGAAACCTGCATTTTCTCCTTCAGCAATGTCAGCGCCTTATTGGCAGCCTCCAGATTTTTCTCCGCAGCAATTCTGTCGGCATTTGACGTTTTTTCATCCTTCACAATGCCTTCGAGCGTCGCTACGGCCGCTTCCACATCGCCCACCTGTTCGAGCATGCCGATCAGATCGTCCACATCCCTGCCAATGCTGTGCGTATACACTTCGCTGGCCAGCGTATTGACTCTGACCTCCTGGTTGAAGCCAACGTCATAAGCAATCACCTGATCTTTCGCACCTTTAGCCGTCTCCATATTGTGTTTGATATTTTTTCCCAGCGGATCTTCCACGCACTCAAAATAATGCTGCGGTTTCAGATCCCCTTCCTTCCAGTCGGTTTTGCTATAGGTAACCGAAATCTTGCCTTCGTCCACCCCTTCCGTCGACTGGTAATCCCTGACGGATGATAATGCCTTATATGTTGCGTCATCCAGAATCAGCTCCCCTGTCTCAGGAATAAATACCGCGCCGGTAATCGGCTTTGTCTCCATAATCACATCGCCGGTTCCCGGATCTCTCTCAACATCGCCGGTTGCACTGAGTTTCGGTCCTTCCATTGTCATCAGATAGGGATCGCCTTTCTCCACCTTAACGGTATCTCCCGGATTTCCCATCTCAATGTCGCCGCCGGCATTGCCTATCACCTGTCCGTATTTGGATATAACTGTAACCGGAATAGTCTGCAAAGTTCCAGGACCGTTGACAGGACCGCTATAGTATGACAGATTCGGAACCACATTCGCATCAAGACCACTATAAGACAGCCTGATCCGGTGTACCGTCTGCGGGTATACTTCCGTATCCTGGAAAGCATATTCACCGCCTGCGTCATTGTAATTACCTGCATTGATCTCACCGATGGAATTCTTACCGTTATCCATCTTCACATAGGTAATGTCGTCCATCAAAGCTTTGTCTATTTTTTCCGTGATGGAATACTGCAGCTTCTCGTCCCCCTCGAACCGCAGCTTCGTACTCGTACGGTAACCTGTAAAAAGGCCCCTGCCCGCATAATCTGCATCGCCGGTCGCATAGATCTCGTTTTTCAGTTCTCGCAGCGCTTCCAGAATCGCTTCTCTGGCTTCCGTATTCAGATCACTGTTTGACCCTTTCACACACTGGTCGTACATATCCGTCAGCACATTGTTAACAGACACAATAGCGCTTTCCGTCAACTCCAGCCAGCTTTCCGCATCTTCCACATTTTTATCATGATATTGTTTGACATCCGAAAGTGTACTGCGCAGTCTGAGCGCCCGAATCGCAATCACAGGGTCGTCAGACGGACGCATGATTTTTTTGCCCGATGCCATCTGTGTACTCAGTTTATCCTGCAGAACTTTATTTTGATTTATATTTGACAGGGCATTGTCCTGCATGATTTTATTTGTAATCCTCATACGATATCCTCCTTACGTTACACTCCCGTTTCCAGTATCAGCCTGTCATACACCTCCGTCAGTGTCTGGATCATCTTAGATGCCAGCGTATAGGCATTCTGATATTTAACAAGACTGACCGCTTCCTCATCCTCATCCACACCGGAAAAGGAAAGTCTCTGTGTTTCTATCGTCTTTGAAACATAAGTATAATTATCTGTAAAATCATTGGCGCGTTTTGCATTCAGTGAAATATCGGACAATACGCACTGCAGGAACTGGCTTGAAGAGCTGCCGCGGAATCTCATACGGTTCACGTTTGTCTTTAAGTCGATCAGATCGTCCACTATATCGTATTTGCTCTCCTCATCCGCATTGCTCGTATGCGTAGCCAGCAGATTCGGGTCATCCAGCATCTTGTCAGACACCGCAAAGTTAAATGCCGTCAGACGGTAATAACTGTCGTCCGTACAGGAAATGGAATAATTTCCGTTCGCCATAACATCATAGGAATCCGCAAAGCTGAACTGCCTGGCATCCGTCGGCTCATTACCCATAAACAAAAACTCCGCCGGTTTCCCATAATTATCGATCGCGCCTTCCTGTGTCAGTATATCGTTAAAAGTACGGGAATAGCAGCGAATCCATTCGTTCATCTGTTCCATATAATAAGGAATCCCCTGGTATTGTATCCTCTCGCCAATATTGGCCTCCTTGCCAATCATACCGCCAACATCCGTATTTTCATTTTTGGTCTTGTCACTCAGTACAAATTCATAAGAGTATGTGTCTTTCTCCGCATTGTATTTCATAGTCCAGGAATCAAAGTAAAGCTCTCTGTTGGCAATCATGATTTTGCCGCCATTGTCCGGTAATGTACATTTATTAATATCTTTCAGATATTCTGCCCCTACGTCCACTGTGACAATGCTGTGTTTTTCACCATTGACCCTTCTGACGTCTGTCGATGTTACCGTACCGTGGAAATACTCGCCGTTATTGCCGTCACGCAGATCCGCCAGCCCCTTGAGTTTGCCGCCCATACTGGCGTTCGTCAAGCTGAACTTATTGCCGTTGGACCAGCAGATATCATATAATCCTTCCGCATCAGACTGATTGATTTTCTCATTCCGGTTTCTTGCAACACAGGATAATCTGTTGGAAAACTGGTCGTCCAGAAGCGTCTGCCCGCCGGCAATTTTAACGATAAAACGGGTAGCCCCCGTGTATCTGTCAGGATTATGGGGATCGATCACCATCATTTCATCTGTTTCCACATCAACAATCTCAGACAACTGGTCAATCATCAGCGCCCTCTGGTCACGAAGTTCATTGGCGTTTGACCCTGACAGTTCAATTACATTAATCTGTTTATTTAATGTCACAATTTTATCTGCCAGAGAATTAATCAAATCCACATTGGTCTTGATTTCCGCATTCACGTCTTTCTGCATCTTCTGCAGATTGCCTGCCATTGTATTGAAATATTCGGCCAGCTCCTCCGCTCTACCCAGAAATTCTCTTCTCACCTCATCCGTAGGAGAATCTTTCCGCAAATCCGCAAGCGCCGCATACATATGGTCAAACAATGTGTTAAAGCCCTTCAGTTCCCCTTCCTCATCGCCATTGTCCATAAAGTACCCTTCAATCTGCTTCATGTAATACTGTTTCACTTCATACTGACCCAGGCTGGAATTGTTTTCCCAATATTTTATATCATAAAATTCATCCCTGTAGCGTTCTATCGCCAGTACGTCAACGCCTGCTCCCGCACAGCCATAGGTCATAAATGTTCGAAGCGCATCGCTCGCCTGTTGTACCGTATGCTGTCTGCTATAGCCTTCCGTTTCCACATTGGAGATATTGTTACTCGTCGTATTCAGAGAAGCGTTGGCTGCAGTCAATCCAAGGTAAGCTGTATTCAATCCGAAAAATGTAGATGGCATATCCGTTCCCCTCTCTCTGTCTTTCCTTAGGTTGCCAGCGTATTAATCAGATGTTCCAGCATTTCGCTGATCACATTGATATACCGGCTGGATGCGTTGTAAGCATTCTGGAACTTAATCATATTGGTCAGCTCTTCGTCGGAAGAGACGCCTACGATCTGTTCTCTTGCCGCGCAGGTGGCTTCCAGTGTATCCTCCTGGCTCTTGGCAATATCTTTAAACACAAGTCCGCTGTTACCGATCTGGTTGATCAGATCGTCATAATATTCTGTAAAATTCCCCTTCGTCCGCACATTGGGATTCAGGCTGGGACGGTTTTCCTGCGTCTGGAACGCTTCCGCCAGCGCTGCCGCCGTCTGGTAATCCACCTTCCCATCCGGCCGGAAAAGTCCCAGCTGCGTAGGCTCCCTCACCAGCACCGGGTTTACAATCAGATTCATCGTAGAATAAAGTGTTTCTGATCTCGCGGCATTTTCTTCGTTGTATTCCCACTGTTTTGTGTCGTCGTTATATTGGTAGCCGTCTGTCGTCTTCTTCTGGAACAACTGGATGGGCTGGTAAGTATCTTTCCCGTCCACTCTGACTTTTTCACACAGATAACCGGTGGAAGGATCGGCCGCACCGGCCAGTATGCCGTTCAGTTCCGTTACTACCGTATGAATTAACTGGTCAAATTCCGCCTGTATATTCATGACAATAGACTGTGAAATATTTTTGTTATAATGTTTTGTATCCTGCAGATCGGTGTAATCAGCCCGTTTGTCGCCCCTGGCAAACATCATCGCCTTGACACCGCCGATATCCGTATTTAAATCAGACGAAATCGTCTGCTGCATGTTAAAAACTTTGGCATTTTCAATATTATAAATCTTTTCGCCGTCGCTTCCGATTGTGTATTTGGCGTCCATTACCCAAAACGGCGTATAAAATCCTGTAATATCATCCTCGTCCAGACCGATTTCATACACCACGGCTCCGGAAACGAAATCATGCCCCTCTATTTGTACGGCCACATTACCGTATATATCTTCATTATAATTAATCTTAACCATACCGCCCAGCTCATCCAAAAGCTGGTTCCTGGCATCCCGCAGATCGTTGGCCCGCTCTACGCCGCCCGCCTCAATTCTTACAATCTGACGGTTCAGCTCGTAAATCTTTTTTCCATAGTCATTGATCTTATTCACACTCGTCTTAATCTGCAGGTTCAGATTGTCCTGATAATCGCACAAACCCTGATATACTGCCTGCGCATTATCAACAAAGGAGCTTGCCCTCTGAATCACCAGCCCCTGTACCACAGAATCCGTAGGCGTCTTCGCGAGTTCGTCAACCGATCTTTGGAACTCTTCCAGAGAGTTGTTGAAACCGGCCCCATATAATTCGCCCAGTATTGTTTCTACTTGTGACATACACTGATGAGAAGTCGTATAGAACATACTTCTCCCTGATTCTCTTCTGTATTGCTGGTCTAAAAAAACATCTCTTACCTGTCTCACTTTGGAATAAACAACGCCCAGGCCGACCTGCTGTTTAGAAACAGCGGCGTTGGCAATCGTATTGTACTCCCGGTTCCCCTGAAGCACCTGCTGCCTTGTGTAGCCTGTCGTGTCCAGATTGGACATATTATGAGCCGTTGAATTCAACGCATTCTGACTTGTCTGTAAACCGGATACGCCCGTATATAAGCTGCCCATTAACGACATATAATCACCTCTTCATCCCTCTATTGCTTTGCATCAAAGCTGCCTGTGTCTGAACCGATCACACTGCCCGCGCTATATGCACCCCTGTTATAATTTGCCGTTTCAGGGGCTCTGCGCAGAGACTGGAGCAGATTCAGATCAAATTCCACCAATTCCAGCGCCCCCGCCAACAGCTCTCTGTTTTGCGCATTAATGTTCTGCATCTGTGAAAGCGTGACGCGGAGCTTTTCATGTATTTCCGAAAGTTTTTTCTGATCCTTCGGGCTCTTATCAAGCATCTGAATCAAATTCTCCAGCTTTAACTGTTCAACATCCTTGTTGATTACATTCGCAATATCGTGGATATGTTCCTCCCGTTTTGTTTCGAGATGGTGAATCCTGCCGATAACATTCTGCTCCTCATCCGTGATTTCCTGTAATCGTACAATATCTCCTTTTACGATCACAGGCGTTTTCGTTCTTGATAATTCCAGTAAAATCTCGTATTCTGAATTTTCCTGTTCCAAAACCGAAATTAAATTTTCGATCAGACTTGCCACCGGAATTACCTCATTTCATTATATTTTTGAAAAAGCTTTGCCGCAAAGCTCTCCTCGTCTACCTGGTATGTGCCGTTCTGAACGGCATTTTTCAGCGGCGCCGTTACTTCCTCCCTGATATCGGGCGCGTTTGCCACAGCCTGTTTTGCAGCCTGTATATCTTTACCCATGCTGGAAATCTGTAACTGATCAGAAGAACTGCTCTTTGCCGTCTTTTCTGTCCTTGTCGTCTTCTTTGTCTGATAGAGCTGCTGTACCTGTGTATAAGCCTCAATACGCATATAAACTCCTCCTTCCATGGATTTTGCGTAAGTATTTTCTTATTATGTGTATCGGACATTTTACCCTATACTTTAGATTTGCCGGGAAAAATTATAAAGTTACCGCTGCCGCCGCTAAAAAACGCTTTCCTTCCTCTGCGATTTCCAATATAATAACAGAGAAATTACACAAGCGCCTGTCCGGGCGGCAGCGTACATCTTATTATTATAATTGGAAAAGAGGATTTTTATGATCGGCACTATTTTCAACACAACTACGATTCTGATCGGCAGTGCAGCCGGCAGCCTGTTCCGCAAAAGCATCAACGAAAAGCAGCAGAAAGTTCTGTTTGACGCTATGGGACTGGCGGCTGCCGGAATCGGCATCAATTCTATCGTCAACAATATGCCCGACAGCAAGTATCCCGTGTTATTCATTGCCAGTCTTGCCATCGGCAGTCTGCTGGGCAGCTGGCTGGATTTCGACGGAAAGTTCCAAAAGCTCGTCAGCCGCACCGGGGATACCGGACTTGGACAGGGTCTGTCCACCGCCGTTCTTCTTTTCTGCATTGGCACTCTCTCCATACTCGGCCCGATACAGAGCGCATTGAAGGGAGACAATACGTATCTCTTTACAAACGGCACACTGGATCTTGTCACCTCCATGGTACTGGCTTCCACTTACGGCATCGGTATTGCCATCGCAGCTGCCGTACTGTTTTTATGGCAGGGGACGATCTATGTCTGCGCCGGTTTTTTAGGCGGTTTTTTCTCACCGGAATTTATGACCGAACTATCCATTGTAGGAGGCTTTCTGATCGCGGCCTCCGGCATCAATATTCTGAAAATCAAAGAGTTTAAGACAATGAATATGCTGCCGGCTCTGTTTATACCCGCAGCATTCTTCTTCGTCAAATCTTTGATACCTTTTTAAACGAAAACAGAGATTTTATGGTAAAATCAATAACCCCGCCGCAAGCAGCAGGGTATGGAAACTGATGCGCCCAAAGGGCGGGTATTGAGCCACGCGGCATTCGCCAAATGCCTGTGCACGGTGCCTGGCGCATTACCTGCGGAAATAAAAAACTGCCCTCAGGCGGATGTTTGTCTCCTGATCAGCAGCGCCGCTATATCATTGACGTTCGTTCCTGTCGCACCAGTCATAATAAGTCCGCCGCTTTTCTGCAGGGCATGATAAGCGTCATTGTCCTGCAGCACGTTGTAGATAAAAATGCCTTCCCGGGCAAGCACATCTCTTGTCAGACCGTCGCTGTAGCCTCCCGCCGCATCGGTCGGCCCATCTGTCCCGTCGCTGCCTACACTGAATACGGCCGTATCGCACAGCCCGGCAATACCCTCTGCCGCCGCCAGCGCCAGCTCCTGGTTACGTCCACCTTTTCCCTGTCCGGTCACATGCACCACCGTCTCTCCGCCCACAATAAAAGCAAGACTTTCTTTCGTATCCTGCCATGTCTGCCCTATAGCGGCCAGAAATGCGCCCGCCTCCCTCGCCTCGCACGCCAGACGGTCCGTGAGAATCACCGTCCTGTAACCAAGTGATGCGCAGGCCCTCGCCGCCGCCCGGCACAGCTCCGTCACACTCCCGGTAATTCTCGTCTCCACATTCGGAAGCTCCTTCGGCGTTTCCTGCTGCAGCAGCTCTCTTGCTTGTCCGCTTACTTTCAGCTTATATTTTTCCACCACCGCCATCGCCTGTTCACAGAGCGACGTATCGGGACAAGCCGGACCCGACGCGATCATATCGAGCGGATCTCCCAGGATATCGCTGAGTACGATGCTGTAGACGCGGGCCGGCTGGCAGGCCAGCGCAAAGCGGCCGCCTTTCACCGCCGACAAACGTTTGCGGACCATGTTCATCTCTACAATATCAGCGCCGCAGGCCAGCATCTGCCGTGTAATATCCGCAAGTTCCTCCCCTGATATTAACGGCTGCTCAAACAGCGCGGAACCGCCGCCCGACAACAGAAATAAAACCGTATCCTCACTCTGCAGACCCTTGACCAGCTCAAGAGCCGCACGGGTCGCACGGAATGCATTTTCATCCGGCACGGGATGCCCCGCTTCCCAGCACTGCACATGGGGAATCGCACCCTTTGCATGACCGTACTTGGTCACTGCCACCCCGGCTTCCAGTCGCTCTCCCAGCATCTTCGCGGCAGTATCCGCCATCTGCCATGCCGCTTTCCCGGCAGCTACCAGATAAACCCTTCCCGCGCCAAACTCCTTCCCGCGCAGCGCTTCCCGCACCGCTTCGTCAGGCAGAACCGCTTCTATGGATTCTTTCACAATCCGCTCCGCATCCTCACGCAGTCCCATGCTTTCTCCTCTCTTTGCAGTCACTGCCCCGTGCTCCCAGCAGGCTGATTCCAATCAAAATCATAACTGGAAATATCATGGCTGCCGCCAGACCCATTTTGAGATCCCCGCCAAAAGCGCTGGCAACCAGGCCCACTACCGTTGGTCCGGATGAGCAGCCTACATCTCCGGCAAGCGCCATAAAAGCGTACATGGCAGTTCCGCCGCCTGGCAGCCGTCCGGCCGCAATGCTGAACGTACCCGGCCAGAAAATCCCCACCGAAAACCCGCACAACGCACAGCCAAGCAGACCGATGACGGGATGACCGGAAAATACGGCTACTATATAACAGACAATACAAAGCACAGCGCTGGTCTTCATATATCTTTTCAGCGGCAGTCTGTCACTGTATTTTGCATATACAGCCCGGGAACTACCCATTAATAATGCAAACGCACAGGGACCTGCGAGATCTCCCGCCGTCTTGGATACCTGCAGTCCCGCTTCCGCAAATGCGGACGCCCATTGGCTCATCGCCTGCTCCGACGCCCCGGCGCAGATCATAACGACCAGAAAAAGCCAGAAAATCTTCTGGCAGAACAGCCCTTTCACTGACAATTCTTCGCTTCCTCCCGCTACCGGATATAACGGCACAAGCGAAAAGTAAAACAGATTAAACAACGGAACCAGCGCCCACATACAGGCCAGCACCTTCCAGTTTCCGACGCCGCACAGTCTGAAAAAAACGGTCGACGCCAGTACGACGAACACATGACCCCAGCAGTAAAAGGAGTGCAGCAGGCTCATAGCCGCCTCTTTCTTCTGCGTAGGACAGGATTCGATAATGGGACTGACAAGCACTTCCACGATACCGCCGCCAATGGCATACAAAACCACCGAAACCATCAGACCCGCATAGGCGCTGCCAAGCAGATCGGGCAGAAACGCCATACCCACCAGGCCAAGGGCTGCAAACAGATGGGCGCCCACAATCCCCTTCCGGTATCCGATCCTGTCCATCACTTTTGCCGACGCCAGATCCACACAAAGCTGCACAAAAAAGTTGACTGTGGTAAGAAGCGTAATCTGGTCAAGCGAAAGCCGATAGTCTCTGGCAAATGTCAAAAACAGCAGCGGTGCGAAATTATTTACAATCGCCTGTGTAATATAGCCCAGATATCCGGCATAAATTGTATGTTCATATTTGCTTCTGACTGCGTGCAACATCGGCAATTCCTTTCTAGTCCTGTTCTGATTCTCAACACGGCATACCGCGCAGTACCGGGCTGTCTGCGTCCGCTAAATACCTGCTTTGCCGCCGCACGGCTTAAACTATACAGTTATCCCAGGCTGTCTCTGTAAATCTGCAGCATATCCGCCTCCTGCAGTACCTTTGCGCTGCCCTTCTTCCCGCCGCAGGCAACGGCGCATTTGTGTGCCAGCTCCGCAAGCTGCTCCCCCGTCGGCGCAATCCCCAGTTCCTTCAAAGAAGTAGGCATACCAATCCTGCGGTAAAAGTTCTCCATGGCCGTAATCCCTCTGCGCGCCGTCTCCTGCGCGTCCTCACCTGCCTCTACGCCCATCACGTTTACCGCAAATTTTTCAAAGCGCGGCAGACAGTCCCTGTATACATACCGCGCCCAGCTTCCCCACACCGCGGCCAGACCGGCGCCATGCGCCACATCAAACATACCGCCCAGCTCATGCTCCAACGCATGAGAAGAAAAATCGGACGCCGCAATACCGCAGCCCGTCAGCCCGTTATGAGAAAGGCTCCCCGCCCACATAATCTCCGCACGGGCATCATAATTTCCCGGTTCGTCACGCAGTATTTCCGCATATTTCAGCACCGTCCGCATCAGCCCTTCCGCAATGCTGTCCGTCAGTTCCATACCGCCCCCATTTACAAAATACCGCTCCATCGTATGCATCAGAATATCCGTGCAGCCACAGGCTGTCTGATAAGCGGGCAGGCTCATCGTCAGAACCGGATTCATAATGGCAAACTTCACACGGCAGGCGTTACTGCTGCACCCTCTTTTGATGCCTCCCTCGTCTTTTGTAATCACGGAAGAGTCGCTCATTTCACTCCCGGCCGCGGCAATCGTCAGTACCACACCGATGGGCAGACAGGCCTGCGGTTTCCTCTTCCGGTCATAGAAATCCCATACATCGCCTTCATTGGCCAGACCATATCCGATGGCCTTGGCGGAGTCGATCACACTCCCGCCGCCCACTGCCAGAATAAAATCCACGCCTTCCTTTCTGCACAGTTCTATGCCCTCATATACAAGGGACAGCCTGGGATTCGGAACCACGCCGCCCAAAGCCACATAGGATAGTCCCGCCTCCGCAAGGCTCTTTTCAATCCTGTCCAGCAGCCCGGACCTTCTGGCGCTGCCGCCGCCGTAATGAAGCAATACTTTTTTACAATTCTGCTCCTTTACAAGCTCCCCTGTCTGCTGCTCCGCATCTTTCCCGAATATAACGCGTGTCGGTGTGTAATACTGAAAACCACTGCTCATAGATCCGCTCTCCCTTTTACGTCTCACTTTTCTTCCAGATTCGTATTCTCCACTTCCTGTGCCGTCGGGATCGACTCTGCCGCGCCCATTCTCGACACTGCAATCGCCGATGCCTTCGCGCACCGCCGCAGCCGCTGCGCAATCGGCGTCCCTTCCAGCATGCCGGCAATAAAATATCCGGTAAACGTATCTCCTGCCGCCGTTGTATCCACCGCTTTTATCGTAAAGATTCCCTGACGGCATATTTGCTCTTTATGCCGGTATACGACGCCGTCTCCGCCGAGCGTCAGTACAACCTCCGCCTCGGGAAACTTTTCCGCCATCACATCCAGAATCCTCTCCGGCTCGTTTTCGCCGGAAATCTGCGCGCCTTCAATTTCATTGACGAGAAACACGGATATCTTTCCCATATCGCATGCATCCAGCGCTTCATTATAGGGAGATGGATTTAACACAATCCGCATCCCTCTCTCATAAGCGGTATCAATAATGTACGGCAGCAGATTTACTTCATTCTGCAGCAGCAGGATATCACCCTTCCCAAAATTTGCAAGCACTTCATCCACGAAGTCTTTTGTAATCGCACGGTTACTCCCGCCATAGAGCAAAATACTGTTCTGTGCATTTTTGTCAAGCTGGATAATCGTATGGCCTGATTTGCCGGAAACCATGCGCACAAACTCCGTATCTACGCCGTTTCTTTTACACAAATCAAGAAATCCCTGTCCGTCCTCGCCTACCATGCCCGCGTGCTGTACCGGCACGCCTGCCTTCGCCAATGCAATCGACTGGTTCAGGCCCTTGCCGCCAAAGTGCGTTTCCAGTCCATAGCTGTCCATCGTCTCTCCGGCAAGGATCATATGATCTACCTTATACACATAATCATAATTCAGCGAACCGAAATTCAATACTTTCATAACCACACCCCTATCCTTTCCGTTTCCGAAACATCTGCTACAATGTCCGTACACTGTCCCGTTCCACAAATACAGTGGACACATATATTTTCGTCGTAACCGTATCCCCTTTGATTACTTCCCGTAATCTTCTGGCGACAATCCGCCCCATCTCCTGTTTCGGCACATAGAGCGTCGTCAGCGGCGTAGAGGCCACCGCCGCAAAAGGCAGATCATCGAATCCGATAATCGAGACATCCTCAGGGATCCGGATGCCGCTTTCCGTCATTGCCTTCATTGCGCCCAGAGCAACAATATCATTGTCCGCAATAAATGCAGTCGGCAGTTTCACATTTCTTTCCAGATGTTTTTTCATTTCCGTATAGGCGCTGTCCATCGTCGTGCCGACCGTCAGCGTATACTCCTCTCTGACAGGGAGATTCGCCCGCCGCATCGCCGACCGGTACCCCGCCCCCCTTGTCTGAAAAGGCGTAATCCGGAAATTACCTTTCAGATAACCGATTTCCGTATGCCCCTTCTCAATCAGATAACGCGTCGCATATCTAACCGAGTCTTCATTGTTAATCTGCACGGAATTAAAAGACATTTCACCGTTCCAGTAATCCACTACGACAAGCGGGTTGGTAATCTTTTTCAGCAGCTTCGTGTCCTCTGCCATCATTTCTGTCCCCAGCATAACGATCGCAGAAGATTTATCGCTTAACAGGTTTCTGACCTGTTCCTCATAATCGGCATCTCTTACGTCCAGACTGCTCATAACCATATCCATGCCGTTTTCCCGGCACTCCTGTTCGATTCCTGTCAGCATCAGCGGGAAAAAAGGAGTGTCCTCTACGACGCTGCCATTTCTCTTAAAAGTGACAAATTTCAATTTGGTGATACGACTCTCGTCAAAGTATCCCAGGTCATGCGCCGCCTTCAGTACCCGTGCGGCCGTATCCGCGTTCACACCCCTTTTGTAATTCAGGGCATTGGAGACAGTTGCCATGGAAACACCTGTTATCTCACTAATCTGTTTCATGCTTACTTTCATAACCACTTTTCCCTCTGTCGGCGCCTGACCCGATAATGTCTTTATTTTGTCATAACCATCCGCACAGCATCTTTCCATCCCTCGTAGCGCTGCGTCCTGATGCGCCCTTCTATTTTAGAATTATAACTGGTTCTTTGCATTTTCTCAAATATTTTTTGATCGAATATGCCTGCCGCCATACCTGCCGCATAAGCGGCGCCGATTCCCGACAGTTCCTCTGCCTCCGGTACCCTTACAGGAATCCCGAGCTGGTCGCTTTGGAACTGCATCAGATAGCTGTTTCCGGTTGGTCCGCCGTCTACACGCAGCTCTTCCATCGCAATACCGGACGCCTCCCGCATCGCTTCTACGATATCCGTAATCTGGTAGGCAATACAATCAAGCGCAGCACGTACAATCTCCGCCTTGCCGGTCGTTCTCGTAATGCCGCAGATCACCGCCGATGCCTGACTGTCCCAATAGGGGGCTCCCAGGCCTGAAAACGCGGGCACAAGATACGTTCTGTCGCCTTCCGCCGCTTCCCTTGCCAGTGTCTCTGTTTCCGCCGCGCTGGAAATCAGTTTCACATCATCTTTCAGCCATGTAATGACAGCGCCCGTATAGTTGATATTGCCTTCCAGCACATAATTGACTTTACCATCCATCGACCACGCCAGCGATGTCACTACGCCGCTGTCCGCAAATACAGGCGTCTCTCCGGTGTTCATCATAATCGAAGAGCCGGTTCCGTAAGTAGCCTTTACCATCCCTTTTTTCAGGCATCCCTGACCAAACAGCGCCCCATGGGAATCTCCCAGTACGCCCCGGATCGGAATCGGCCGGTCGAGAAACCCTTCAAAATCCGTTTCCCCATACATTCCATTAGAGTCCGTTACCTCCGCCATACACAACGGATGGATGCCGAACAGATTCAAAAGCTCCCCATCCCATGCAAGTGTTCTGATATTGAAAAGCTGTGTCCTGGAAGCATTGGAATAGTCCGTCTTAAAATGCTTTCCTCCGGTCAGCCGATAAACAAGAAAGCTGTCTATCGTACCGCAGGCTATTTTTCCCTCCTGCGCCTTTTCTTTTACGCCCTCTATATGCCGGAATATCCAGGCGAATTTTGCCGCCGAAAAATACGGAGACAACCGCAGTCCCGTCCGCTCTCTGACCGTCTCCGCATAACCCCCTCTCTCTATCTCTTCACAAATCGAAGCGCCGCGCACACATTGCCAGACAACCGCATGACAGACCGGCCTGCCTGTTTCCTTTTCCCAGCATACGGCCGTTTCCCTCTGATTACTGATGCCGAGCGCCGCCAGCTCCGACTTGTCTATTCCTGCTTTTTGAACCAGATCTTTTACCACCTGAATGGTATTTGCATAAATTTCGTTTCCATCATGGGATACCCAGCCACGTTCGTCTACAATTTGTTTATGAGGAAGGTCGCTCCTGCACAGAAGCCTTCCTTCCTCATCAAACAATAGAGCCTTTGTGCCCTGGGTACTCTGATCAATTCCCATCACATATCTGCCCATTTTTACCTCCATGGGCCAAACGGACAAAACCGCATATCCGCCTGGCCCTTCAGCCAACAGCCCCGCTGCCTTCGGCGGGGCATCCGTCTTTCACAAGCGCCTGCCTTATCATTTCATAACATTTACCGGAGCGCTTCTTCCACTGTTTTTGCAATGCCTTCCGCATTCAATCCATAGTAATCAAATACTTCTTTGGAAGTGCCTGTGATCACAGGCGCATCCGGCAGCGCAAGACTGACCACTTTTTTCGGACAGTCTGCGGCAACCACCTGACTCACCATAGCGCCCATGCCGCCGAACGGCGCATGTTCTTCCGCCGTCACTACGACTTTCGCATTTCGCGCCGCTTTCAGGATTCCTTCCCTGTCAAGCGGTTTCACACAGTACAGATCAAGCACCGTTGCGCGGATGCCTTTGCCTTTTAAGATTTCCGCCGCCTGATACGCAGGATATACCATTTCGCCGCAGGCAATGATTGCGGCGTCCGGTCCTTCGCATAATACGGTTGCCCGGTCCATTACAAAAGGACAATTGTCCTCTGTGTAAATGTCTTCCACGGCATTTCTTCCCACACGCACGTAAGCCGGTTTCTCATCCTGCAAAAGCGCCTCGATCAGCTTTGCGGTCTGGAACCTGTCGCTCGGCAGATATACACGCATATTGGGTATCGCGGACATAGCCGCGATATCCTGCGCGGAATGATGGCTCATGCCAAGTGCGCCATAACTGATCCCCCCGCTGATGCCGATCAATGTGACATTGGTATCGGAATATGCCACATCCACTTTGCACTGTTCATAGCTGCGGGTGCTTAAGAAACAGGCCGGAGATGCCGCAAACGCCTTTTTTCCGCACTTTGCAAGTCCGGCGGCAATACTAACCAGATTCTGCTCCGCAATCCCCGTCTCAACAAAATTTTCCGGATATTCCTTTGCAAAGGGCGCCAGAGAGGCGCTTCCCCTGGAATCGCTGCACAACACTACGATGTCCTTATCCGCCTTTACCTTCTCCATCAGCACTTCGCAAATCGCCTGGCGGTTCGGTATTTTATTCATATCACAGCGCCTCCTTTCTTTCGGCAAAATCTTTGATGATCTGCGCATACTCTTCCGGGGTCGGCACTTTATGATGCCAGCCCGCTTTATCCTCCATGACTGCGGAGCCACAGCCTTTGACCGTGTTGGCAATGACAACGGACGGACGGCCTTTTACGCCTTTTGCCTCCTCAAACGCCGCAAGCAGACTGTCAATATCATTGCCGTTCTTTACATCAATAACATGCCAGCCAAAGCTGCCGAACCGCTCATGCAGATCGTCATGCGCCATCACTTCTTCGGTGCCGCCGGAAATCTGCAGCCGGTTTCTGTCTACGACCGCGCAGAGATTATCCAGTTTATAATGCGCTGCCGCCATCGCGCCTTCCCATACGCTTCCTTCCGCCAGTTCACCATCGCCCATCACCGTATAGACACGATATGTACGCCCGTCCATCTTGCCTGCCAGCGCCATCCCTACGCTCACCGGCAGACCATGTCCGAGAGAGCCGGAGTTCATCTCAATGCCAGGCAGCTTATTATTCGGATGTCCGATATATTTAGAACCGAACTTGCTGAAATTCTCTATCACCTCTTCAATCGGGAAAAACCCTTTCTTTGCCAGCACCGCATACAATGCCTCCACGCAGTGCCCCTTGCTCATTACAAAACGGTCCCTGTCCGGATCATCCTGATTTTCGGGACTAATGTTCATTACGCCGAAATAGAGGGCGATCAGCGTATCGATTACGCTCATATCGCCGCCAATATGGCCGCCTTTTCCTTCTACAATCATGTCTATGACATTCTTTCGCAGGTCATAAGACATTGTTTTTAAATCTGCCATCTTTCCTTCCTTTCCCGCGTATCATTCACCGCGCAGATATGCCTTTACCTCTTCTTCCACCGGATCGTACAGATCAGGCTTCACGCCGATATATTTGCATGCCTCATACAGTACCGGCACCACGTCTTTGTGGATACCCACACAATGATGGATATACGGTCCTTCCACGATCTTTGCCTCCAGACGTTTGATATTCTCCACCTCTACCCACAGATAGGTGCCCATACCTTTCGGGCCGTCAACGCCTTTGGCATTGCCCAGCAGAAGTGAATATTCTCCGTTGTCGCCGTCAAAACGCGCCAGCGTCACAGACCCGTGCTTTGCCTCCGCCGTGATGGCGCCGGGATGATCAAATGCAAGCGGATAGGTAATCTGCGGTTTTTCTTTCGCACAGGAGAGAGGCCACGGGCCGCAGTGCTGCAGCAGCTCGCCGTTTTCAATATCCGGATGCCGGATCGTCCAGTCCGCAAAAAAGCTCCTCGTATCATCCAGCGCGGCCGCCTCTACCATAAGAGCCGTAACCGCCCCATGGATATCCGTTTCACATACTACAGGAATGCCTTCTTCATTGAGCAGCGCGTTGGCAGCGCACGGCATAATGCCGATCTCACTCTGTAACTGATTCCAGCACTGGATTGCCGCAGCCTGACAGCCGTATTTTTGAACCAGGCCGCTCATGGCCACCTTCAGCGCCGCCACGTTTTCCAGCTCTTCCTCTTTGATTTTAATCTCCATGTTCTCACGGCAGTACGCGATCACTTTCGCCACTTCTGTGCCTTCTTCTTTTGCCTGTTTCATGGCATCCGTCAGTTCCGGCATCGGAATAGGCGCAAGCTGGATATTAAATTTTTCGAGCAGCTCACCCTCATTGCACATCGTTGACCAGAACTCAAACGGACGTGTGGAAATCTGCAGTATCCGTATATTCCGAAATCTTTTAACGACATTGCACACCGCCATAAAATCTCTCAGACCACGTTCAAATACCGGATCGTCCACACGGCAGTTTGTCATATAAGTAAACGGAATGCGGAATCTTCTCAACACTTTGCCGGTAGCGAAAAGGCCGCACTGCGTATCGCGCAGACGCACCCCGTCCGGCTCCGGCCTCTCATCCAGAGGCCCCCATAAAAGTACCGGCACCCCCAAATCTTTTGCCAGTCTTGCACATTCAAATTCTGTCCCGAAATTTGCATGCGGCAGGAAAAGTCCGTCCACTCCTTCCGCTTTAAACTTCTCCGCAATCTTTACCCTGTCGCCGTCGTCATAAAGCAGGCCTTCCGCATTGATATCCGTAATGTCTACAAAATCAATGCCCAGCTCTTCCAATTTGTCTGCAATAATGCCCCTGTATTTGATGGCGTCAGGTGCGCTGAAAATACTTCTTCTTGTCGGTGCATAACCAATTTTAACATGTGCCATACTCTCTCCTCCTTTTCGGATCAGGCATCCCCTAAGCAGGAAACGCCACGCCCGCTCTTAAAATAATATTGGGATATGGTGTAAATTCACCTGTTCTCACCGCGAATCTGCATGATGCCGACCGTTTTTTCAATTCCGTGTGCGCAATCTTTTCCTCCTCGGCTGTTGGCAGCTTTTCCCGGATATATGCCAGCAATTCGGGATTTTTTTCGTCGATTTCTTCCGCAATCGTGTACGCTTCAATCTCTGTTTCGTCCAAAACCGCATCCATTACCTGCCGAAACGTAGGTACACCGCCGCAGAGCGCCAAATCCACAACTGTCACACCGGCCGGAATCGGCATGCCCGCGTCGCCCACCATAAACGTATCCTTATGTCCCAGAGCGGCGATCAGTCCGATCAGCTGCGCGTTTAAAATACCCCTTTTTTTCATGTTTCTTTTCCTTTCCGTTTCCCGCAAAAAACTATTTGTTTTCATTACGCGCCTGCAGCGCCATTTTTGCCTGCAGATTTCTCTGTGTCTGGTCGATAACAACCGCCAGGATAATGACCAGTCCGCGGATTACCTTCTGCCAGAACTCAGACACACCGCACATCGTCATACCATCGTTGATTACACCAATCACAAACGCGCCGACTACCGTTCCCAGTATTGTGCCGGAACCGCCTGCCATAGACGTACCGCCCAGAACCGTCGCTGCGATTGCATTCATCTCCCAGCCATCGCCCGATGCAGGATGCGCTGCGGAAAGCTGCGCCGTGTTGATCATGCCTACCCATGCCGCACAGAAACCGGAAATCATATAGACAAAGATTTTAATGCGGTCGGCTTTGATACCGGACAGTTTTGCAGACTTTTCATTGCCTCCCACGCCAAGCACATACCATCCAAAAGGCATCTTTTTCAGTAAAACAACTGCGATTACGGCAAGTACGGCAAATACATAAACACCTGCCGGAATTCCCGCAATATTACTCCCCAATGACTTAAACCCCGTATTGCCAAGTCCTTCATAGCCTGCGATATCAGGGAATGTTGCGCCCCCAGAGCGCAGATTTGCAAAGCCGCGGCATATGTACATCGTACCCAGGGTCGCGATAAACGGCGCCACGTTCAGTTTGGTAATAATCAGACCGTTAATCCATCCGATCAGAGCGCCGATCAGCAGCATGAGAATCACGATAACGGGCACGCTGAAATATAATGTCACTCCGGCAAAGTGAATCGTCAAACCTTCCTGGATCAGACCGCCTGCCAGCATACCGATCAGACCCACTACCGAACCGACCGACAGGTCAATGCCGCCCGTAATGATGACAAAGGTCATGCCCAGCGCCAAAATGCCATACAACGCTACATGTTTCGCAATCATGGTCATTGTGGACGGATCCAAAAAATTATCTTTTACAATACTGAAAAATACGATTAATATAATCAGAACAATAAATGTCCGGCCCTTCAACAGGGTCATCAACATCTGGTTGGAATTCATTTTTTTCGTTTTCATAGTCCGCTCCTTCCCGTTTATGCATGTGCGCCGGTGCCAAGTCCGGCGTAGGACGCCCGTACCAGCGCATCCTCGGTAATCTCATTTCCCTGCAGTTCGCCCGTACATTTGCCGTTTGATAAAACATAAATCCGGTCTGCAATCGCCATAATCTCTTTCAGCTCAGACGAAATCACGATAATAGACAAACCGCGCTCCGCATAGTCATGGATAATCTCAAATACTTCCGTCTTGGCGCCAATATCAATCCCTCTGGACGGCTCATCCAGGAGCAGCACGGTTGGATCCGTTAAAATCCCCTTGCCAATTACGACTTTCTGCTGGTTACCACCCGACAATGACAGGATTGGGAGCTTTTTATCAGCTACTTTAATATGAATATCCTGAATCTGGGCATCTACTGCCTTTTCTTCTTCCTTGCTGTTTAAAAAGATGCCCTTTACATATTTTTTCATGGAAGCGATCGACGTATTTTTACAAATATCCAGCGTCTGGATCAGTCCCTGTCTCTGGCGGTCTTCCGGCACGATCGCAAAGCCGTTTTGAATCTGTTCGGAAATGCTTCTGATGCGCAGCGGTTTGCCCTGGTAGACCACTTCGCCGGTATGCTCCGGCCGCATACCCATCAGGCATTCGAACAATTCGCTCCGGCCCGCTCCCAAAAGCCCATAGATTCCCAATACTTCGCCTTTTTTCAGGTACATGCTGACATCGTCCAAAAGATACCCGCCGCCTTTTTTCTGAAGTGATAAGCCCTTGATCTCCAATATTTTTTCCGCCTTATCCAGATCAATGCTTCTCTCAAATCTATGGTACTGCGTATTCTTGCCTACCATATTTTCCACAATCCAGCTCAGCTCAATATCTTTTACATCCGCGTCCGCCACATATTTTCCATCTCTGAGAACCGTCACATGATCGCCGATCTCCATAATCTCTTCCAGGCGATGCGAAATATAGACGATAGAAATGCCGTCCGCCATCAGCTCCCGCATAATCTTAAACAGCACCTTAACCTCCGCTGCCGATAGAGAGGAGGTCGGCTCATCCATGATCAGCACCCGCAGATCGTCCTGAATCAGATTTCTGGCAATTTCCACCATCTGCTGCTGCCCTACCCGGAGATCTCCCACGAGCGTCTCCGGCGGAATTTCGTGTTCCAGACGTTCCAGTATTTTCTTAGCACCTTCCACATGCGCCTTATCGTCAAGAAACGGGCCTTTTTTGTATTCATGGTTCATAAAGATATTCTGGTATACTGTCAGGTTCGGGAACAGGCTCAGTTCTTGATGGATGATACCGATTCCTTTCTCCCTTGCCGCTGTCGTATCCTTAAAATATACTTCCTCCCCGTCCATATACATCTTTCCGTTTGACGGTTGTTCAATGCCGGCAATCATCTTCATCAGCGTAGACTTGCCGGCTCCATTTTCGCCGATCAGTACGTTTACCTTCCCTTTCAGAAGATCAAAAGAAACGCCGTCAAGCGCTTTCGTGCCGGGGTATATCTTGTCTATTTTTTCACAGTGGAGAACAACATCCGGATTATCAAACATATTTCTCCTCCTTCTATTCAATCGTCATTTCTACAGGCGTTATCACAATCTTTCCAGCGTTCTCTGCCGCTGCCCCTGTAAAAGTGACTGTCTTTCCCGCCACGCTTTCCTCCAAAGCAAGAGGCGCAACCACCTGCGTATCTGCCTCTTTGTTCAGCGCCTTTGCATACTGGGACCACTCCGTCTGATTGGTAAAATCTTCAAAACCTTTCAGTGTCTGTGTATCGCGGAGAGCTGTGCCCGAATATACGCCGCCTGCCTGTATCTGCACTTCCCCGTCATATCCATCCAGCTCTACCAGCAGATAATGCTTCGGTGTCTCCGTATTAAACTCTATGATTTTTGCCGTACCTTTCACTGCAGTTCCATCCCCCAGGCCCGCAGCTGCCGCCTCTGCCGCATCCGCTGCGTTTGCTTTGATCTCATCCACTACCGCCGTCCAGTCGTTGCTGGACTGCGCGCTGGAATCAAATGCCTGCTCTCCCGTATAAGAACTTTCCTGCCCGATCGGAACCACTGTAACAACGCCGCATCCTGCGATGCTCGCCGCCGTCACAACTGCCGTGATGATAAGAACCAGTTTTTTCTTCATATTCCTTCTCCTATTATCCCGTTTTGGCAAAAAAGGGACGGCCCGCATAGCGCCGCCCTTTTTTACTGTTCTTAATTCTCTCTTACTACTCTGTGTAAACAAATGCCGATAATTTGTCTACGTTATCAGCCGTAATAGCCACACAGGGAACAAGCTGCTTCTCTTCCGCAGGCGCCGTACCCTTCAGATAAGCGTCTGCCTGCTCTACGGCCATCTCTGTAATCTTAGCGATCTGCTGAAGCGCCGTACCGACCATATTGCCGGACTTAATGTAATTTGCAGCATCATCGGAACCGTCCACACCAATGATCTTGATATCTTCGCGTCCTGCATCAATACATGCCTGCACCGCACCGCATGCCATCGTATCGTTGCCACAGATAATACCCGTAATTTCAGGATTAGACTGCAGGATCGCTTCTGTCTTTTCATAACCCTGTGTCTGATCCCAGTTTGCAGACTGCTGCGCCACCATCTCCATATCAGGATATTCATCAATTACAGAGTGGAAATTCTCGGAACGCACCTGGCAGTTCGTATCGGATTCCAGACCGAGCAGTTCCGCATATTTGCCTTCATACCCCATTGCTTCAACCCATGATTCGGCAATCGCTGCGGCTCCCTGTGCATTATCTGCAACAAGCTGTGCAACTGCAAGGCCGGACTGGTTGATCTCGCGGTCTACAAGGAAAGTCGGAATACCTGCATCGTATGCCTTCTGAATTGCTTCGATAGAAGCGTCCGCACCTGCGTTGTCACAGACAATTGCCGCTGCACCATCTGCAATTGCAGCCTCAAACATTTCAAGCTGTGTAGCCGCATCGTCGTCATGAGAGAAGCATTTTACTTCATAACCAAGCTCTGTGCCCTTCGCTGTTGCAATATCCTGTACTGTCTTGAAATATGCGTTGGATGTGGAAGGCGTAATGCAATATATAATATTGCTGCCTCCTCCTGGAAGAAGCTCGCCCGATGGCGCCTCTTCCGCAGCCTCCTCCTCTGCAGCAGGCGCTTCTTCCTGCGCCGGAGCCTCTTCTTCAGCCGCCGGAGCCTCCGCCTCAGCCGCCGGAGCGGACTCCTGCGCTGTGCTGCCGCAGCCCACAAGCATAGCTGCAACCATCGACACGCTTAAAATTGCCGCTAACATTTTCTTTCTCATAACACATTTTCCTCCTTTAAAATTTTAATAGTATGTGCCGCAATCTTATGATTGCTTGTTTGAAATTATAAATATTTTATATAAATATTTCAATATATATTTTATAAAAATTTTAATTTTTCCTTTTTACACATTTTTAGCGCTTAAATTTTGTGCATATTGCGCATTTATTTTTAATTCTATCGTTATTTATACTTTTCCGAGGTTGATCTGTTCATTTTTGCTTTCTATATCTTTTATATAAATATTTACATAAATTTATTTATATTTTTTATAAAAATCTAATTTTAGTCTGTTTCGGCCTTGTACCGCCGCACAAACGGGAAGGAGAAAATGCGCCTTTTCTCCCGCCGCGCCTCATACACTGTCAAAGCGGCAAGTTCTTTCCTATGAAATAAAAAAACGGCCGTGCCGCTAAGCACAGCCGTCCGGAGCGAAAACACATCCGGTTTTCTATTCAAAAATCCATATTTCAGATCACAACACCACGATACAGTCCAGAAGCCGTTCGGCCAGACTGTCATCCCCCAGTGGCATAAATCCCCATCTCCCGTCCAGTTTACGGCACATTGCTTTATAATTGCCGTTTGGGGTCAGCTTTGCCTCCTTATTGTATGCAGCCAGGCCTTCATCCGCCAGCGCCGCCAGCTCTCTGGCCGCCGTATCGCAATTGTGCGTGTAAATTTGATAACGTGGAATATCTCTCTGTCCAAGAAACGCCTCTAAACGCGCTCCGGCGCCGGAGGTTTCCCCGCCCGCCGCGTCAGATGCCTGCGCATACAACCGTTCAAACGCATCTCCTATTTCCACATATCCGGCGCTTTCCCGCATAACAGCCTCATACTGTTCTCTCGGTATATATCTGTAGAGCGCTCTGTCAAAACCAACGCATTCGTCGCAACCTTCCACCCGTAGTTCTCCCGTCTCCAGCAGTATTCCTACCGCCTCCCTGTCAAGAGAAAACTGCTTCATCTTGCCGATGCCCTCTTTCCCAAGCAGACACTCGAACAGATTGTACTGCATCCCATTATAACTGAAAAGCTCTCCCGCCCCGTTTTCGTCCACCAACAGAAGCGCAGAATGCCCCAGCCCTTTCATGCCGTCAAGATTAAGCAGATAAACAATCCGACATGTTTCCCCTTCTGCCGGACCACATTCCCTTACCGGCGGTTCATAAATGCACAAACTCCACAAAAGCCAGCCTGCAAGCGCCAGAACAGGCACCGCGGACCACCGCTTTTTCTGTTTTCTTTTTCTTTTGTGTCCACATACCCCTGACACTGCCTTTTCCCTCTTCTCAATTTTAACCTGCCGGCAGCTCTGCCCTGTGTCTGCTTACTAACAGCCCGCCTTCTTTCAGGGCGCCCGTCAGTTTCTTTCAGCATACATAACCCGGCACATTTTCGCAATACCTGTTTTTTGGATTTCCCCATTTTTGCGCAAGTCTGCCGCTCCTGAGATTCTGCACAATCAGACCAATGGAATGCACCGCAAAAATATTCACCCAACGTCAAAGTTTTTCTGCCCGTGATAAATTCCAAAAATAATAAGAACCGCAGTCACTCCTAAAATCAGAATCGCCATAACCGGATAACTGATGCTTATGCCGAACACATCAAAAACTTTGAAACTTCCAAACACTTCTTTGATCAATGTGACATTTGCCAGCCCAAAGTCGATAAGCGGTTGTATCCTCTGTGTGACGCCATCCCCCATCGCCGCCAGTCCCACATTGATAAACAAAATAGCGAGGCTCACCCCTGCGCTGCTCCTCTGGCTTTTCATCCGTGAAGAAACAAATCCAACGATAACACTGTAAACTGCCCCTGTGAAAATCAACCACGCCGCTGCAATAACAGCAAGCTGCCAGACCCTGAATCCAAACATAGAATGGGCATATGTCGGAATGGATTGTATTGCGGCATCCCAGCCATGCAGGCTGGCATGAGGAAGAAAGCCAAAAATAAACGTGGCAGTCACATACAATACAACGACAACGGCAGACGTTGTAAGAATACTGAGCAGTTTTGCTGTGACAATTTTCCTTCTGCCGCTCCGGGAACTTAAAATCAGATGATCCATGCCCGTTTCCCTTTCCACGGCAAATACCGGGGCAATGATAAACGCCAGCGGAATAAACAGCAGAAACTGCATTAAATGTTCCCCCCAGTTGACAAACAAGTTTTCCCATAACAGAATATTCGCAAATTCAGGTTCGCCAAGCGCAGTCAGCACTTTTAAAGAACCAGAAAATTTTGTATACGCAAATGTATTCTGTCTCCCCTGCATTTCAAGCTCAGATAAGATCGACTCTAAAAGTGCAATCCCATACGGTTCCTCCGCACTCTCCGGCGGCGTCCCATTCCAATATTCATCCACCCGGCCAACAAATTCATTGTATTTCAGCGCCAGCATTGTTTCAGGCTGATCTTTGATGCTTCTGGCAATCATCCGGGAATCTGTACCGTAGCGGGCGCTTATTTCCTCATATTCTTTTTTCGCCCAGGCAGCTTTCCCGGCATCAAACGAACCTTCATAGTCCGCTGCCAGTTCTTCGTAAAAACGATAGCTCTCCCTGCTTCCGATCAGGAACATGGAAGTGACAAACCCAATCAGGCTGTAGAGCACGAACAGGCCGGCAAGTAAACTTATCGTTTTTTTATTGCATAACAGTTTTCTAAGTTCAAAGCGGTATAATGACATCACTCTGCCTCCTTGCTTTCCGACAAAAAATTGAAACTATATAAATACGCATCTTCCAGACTCGGCATGGTCTGCAGCGCATTGGCCGTTGGTTTTGATTCCGCAATCACCCGCACTTCCATAAGTTCCCCTTTTGCAGCCACATTACTGATAACCGCCTGCTTTTGATACTCCACAAGTTCTTCTGCAGGCATTTCCACAAGCCAGACTTTACCAGCCATCATTTTGACATATTCCCTACTGCTGTGCATATGATGAATCACGCCGTACTCCATCATCATAATCTGCGCAGCAATCTGCTCTACATCAGATACAATATGCGTAGAAAGCAGTACCAAACGGTCTTTTGAATAAGCAGATATGATATTCCGGAATTTGATGCGTTCAAACGGATCAAGCCCGGAAGTCGGTTCATCCAAAATCAAAATCTCAGGATTGTCAAGCAACGCCTGTGCAATGCCAAGCCTGCGCTGCATCCCGCCTGAATAAGTGCAACAACGCCTCTTTAAATCATCCTGTAAACCCACACTGTAGGCTAATTCTTCAATCCGCTTTTTTGCATATGCTTTTTCCATACCCTTTAACGCGGCAGAATATTCCAGATAATCCCTGCCTGTAAAATCTCTGTAAAAGCCGACATTCTGCGGCAGATATCCTATTTTCGCCCTGTATTCATCGCCTACATCGCGAATGTCGCTGCCATTATATAAAATCTGCCCCTTGTCCGGGCGCAGCACATCCGCCATAATCCGGATCATCGTCGTCTTTCCTGCGCCGTTGGGTCCAAGCAGCCCATAAACCCCCGTTCCCATTGTGACAGAAATCCCTTTCAGAACCTTCTTGTCCTTATAGCTTTTTTCTATCTTTTCAAGTTGCAATTCCATAAATGCCTCCTTTCTGTTCTTATCTTAGCGCTCCGCCTCCCCGCATTGCCCTCGCCACTTTTACTGTGGAAAAATCTGCCTGATTAAACTTTCCAACACTTAATGCAAAAAAGCCGCTCCTATAAGAACCGTAATCATAAGCCCCATGACCGGAGTTATGATAAAGCCATAAATGTTAAATGCCATTCCCTCCCGCACGAGTTCGTCAGAACTCATTTTGTATGCCCCAAGCGCAATATATCGGAAAATAGATGTCACATAGGTAAGCGGATTCAAATATACGACCGGCAGAAGAAACCCCGGCATCATCGTTGTCGGTATATATGCGCCGGACACAAACGTCAACGGCATCATAATCATGGAACTGATTGTCTGGAACGAAGGGGAGTTGCGTGACACAGTCGCTAAAAACAGGCCGACTGCACTAAAAGTCATCGCCGAAACCAGCATTATCACAATCAGCAGCAAACTCTGAAACACATTTATTTTAAATCCAATGAGCAGGCTGATTATCATGGTAAGAGTCCCCTGCAAGGTAGAAACGACTGCCCCTGATATAATATTTCCGATAGAAATTTGGGAACGTGTAATCGGTGCAACCATGACCTCTTTCATATATCCGTCCGCAATATCCGACAGGATATCTGACGAATTATTGATACCCGTCTGAAAAACAGTCATAATAATGACGCCGGCAATCAAATAATTCATAGGTTCGCCAAAACCGCTCATAGAAGATTTCATCATAAAGGAAAACATCACCAGCATGAACATGGACATCACGATGCTGCCGATCATCCTCCCCCTGTTTCTGGTATAATTTAATAAATTTCTCTGTATAATTGCTGTAACCGGATTCATGACTGCCTGATCTCCTTTCCTGTGATTGCGAGGAAAACCTCGTTCAATGTTCCATTCTTTGCCTCAAAATCAAGAATCGTATCTTTGCACTCTGACAAAACAGGAAGCGCATCCGACGCTTTCTTTGTGTGGAATATCACCCTGTTTTCTACTTTTTCATAAGGAATCTTTTGCTCCTTCAATCTTTTTTCCAAGGTTTCCGTATGCGCACAGCTTGCATTAACTTCCGTTCCAGTATACTGATGTTTTAAGTTCTCCGGCGTGTCATAGGCAACAATCTTCCCATGATCCATAATCACAACTTTAGAGCATACTTCCGCTTCATCCATATAATGCGTGGTCAAAAAAATCGTCATGTTCTTTTGTTTTTGCATTTTCTGTATATATTCCCATACATTTGCCCTTGTCTGCGGATCAAGCCTGGTTGTCGGTTCATCTAAAAACAAAACCTTTGGAAAATGCACAAGCCCTCTCGCAATCTCCACACGGCGCTTCATTCCGCCGGAAAGACTGCCAACAACTGCCTTTTTCCACTCTGTAAGCTCCACTAAGTCAAGGGCAAAATCAATCCGCTCTGTAACCTCATTTTTCGGAACCTTATAAAAACTGCAATGATATTTCAGATTTTCTTCCACCGTCATTTTTGCATCCAGCGTGGAATCCTGGAATACAATGCCGATCTCTTTTCTGACTGCCCCCTTTTCTTTGGAAACATCATGCCCGTTGATTCGGATACTTCCCTCCGTTTTATCCAGGATTGTACATAAAGTGTTGATTGTGGTACTCTTACCTGCGCCGTTTGGTCCGAGAAACGCAAAGATGCTTCCCTCATCTACCGTAAATGAAATATCATCTACTGCCTTGAAATCTCCATATGTCTTTGAAAAATGTTCTACTTCAATGATTGGATTCATTGCTTTTCCTCCTCATCCAAAAAATTAAGCCCTATGGATTTATTCCCATAGGACTTATCGCTATAGATTCTATAGTGCCTCTACGTTATTTATTTTCTCACTCTTGCGCCGGAAAAATAAAATCCGTCCCTGTCCGGGACAGGGCCGTCATAATCCGGCGAAAATCGTTCTGCTCCCGGAATATCTGACAGTCTTCCTCTTCCAAAGGATCCGAACGCCCGCTCCCGCATAGACATCAGCTGTTCAAACTGTTCCTCGCCCATACGTTCCCTTGCACGATCCATCCAGTCTGTTATACTATCCTCCTCTCTCTCATCAACCCCCTGTATTCCAAACGCTGCAATAATCCTGTCTAAATATTCCCCAAACTGCTGCAATTCCTCCAGCGACAGGCAGTTGAGAATTTCCTGATAATCTGTTTCAGGCTGCTGAATCTTTTTTCCTTTTTCCGTCAGATGAACAACCATGACCCGCTTATCCTCTGCAGAGGGTCCACGCTCCACATAGCCGCTCTTTTCCAGCTTATTTAGCAGCTCGTTCAGCGACTGCTGCCGAATACCCAGCAGATACGCCAATTCCCTTGTCTTAATTTCCGGCTGGATTTTCAGCATGGCAAGGATTCTCCCCTGTCCCCGTGCCGGATCGGCAAATGGCCCGGACTGCGCCTGACTGAACATCTGGCGGCGCTTCATAAGCCATTGCAGCGTAGAGAGCTTTTCATAAATAGCCGTATAGATATCATCCATATCTTGCCCTCCATTTTATACTGGTACCTGTATATTTATCTAATAGAATACAGGTATTATTCACTTTTGTCAATGGTACCTGTATAAAATTATGGAATCTTTTTTATCGCCGCAGCTACGATAATTGATGTTATAAATTTTCCAATTCTGTGTTTTTAAAATTACAACCAACCGCCCTCTGCTGTCTTGCAAAAAGTAATCATAATTTCCTTTCACTTCCCACATTCTAACAAGGTATTACCGAAACCGCCCCGTTCGCGCTGACAGCCCTGCAACAGTCGATATACACTTCGATAAAATCGTATCCTCCTCTCATAGCAATACCCCTGGCCTTCTCAAGTCCATTTGGGAGTGTCTCTCCTGTTTTATAGTGTTCAATAATACCTCCGGTTACATCTAGTGTGTGTACCTCATACGGCTTCCCAAGATAACATATTGAAACAAACCCAATCAGAATTCCGCTAATCTCTATTTCCGGAAATTCATTACGAATTGCATCTATAATTTCATTCACTTTGTTCTCGTTATGGGTATGTCCGCCCGCATCCAATTTATGCAGAGCATCCATATATCCCTTTGAACGGGGCTTCCGAAGCAGTCTGGCGAGCTTCATCTTATCCATTTGCTCAGTTTCTTGTTTTTTCTGCTGATTCTGAACCGCACTTAAAATTGTACTTGACTGAGCCTGCGTCTGAGGTTGTCTTAACATCGGTTTCGGCATTTTGTATTTTCCTCCATCATTTTTTGTGTTAGTAATGGTTTCTAAAACCAGCACAGACACAGAATGGTTTGCAAAGTCAAGCCATACCTGTGTCTGCGCAAAATTCTACACCAAGACTTTTCGTGTTTTGGGACCGGTTTTCTTTTGAGAGAGTTCTTCTCCGCCGATTGGCTTTCCGGAAGCAGGCACGGCGCGCTCTTTGCCCCAATCACGAATCGCCTCAATCTTTTCGGGACTGGTTTGAGAAAGCGGAACAACATTATTAAATGCAGTAAGCATATTCTCCTCATTAAGTGCGAAACTATTATTGGCAATTGAACGATACGCTAAATCTCTTACTGTGGATTCTAAATCCGCACCTGTAAATCCATCGGTAAGTTCTACAATTTTTTCCGCAAAAGAACCGCTAAAATCTAACTGCAAATACTTTCGCATATATAATGACAGAATGTCCCGCCGTTCGTCCGCAGTAGGCAGATCAACAAAAAACAATTCATCAAATCTGCCTCTGCGCAATAACTCAGAAGGCAGCATAGATACATCGTTGGCTGTAGCAACGACAAATACTTGTTTTTTACACTCTTGAAGCCAAAACAAAAACTGCCCGACCATTCGAGTTGAAACACCTCCGTCATTAGAGCCACTGGCGCCTGACAGTCCTTTTTCAATCTCATCGATCCAAAGAATACATGGAGATACGTTTTCTGCTGTCGTCAGGGCATCCTTTAGCTGTTGCTCAGACTGGCCGACATAACTTCCCTGAACTGTGGCAAAATCCAGCCGATATAAAGGCAGTTTCCAATTTGCAGAAATTGATTTTGCGGAAAGTGATTTTCCACATCCAGGAACGCCAACCAAAAGAATTCCCCTTGGTGGTTGTAAACCTTTTGCTCTAAGTTCATCTCTCTTTTCAGGGGTAAGGAGTTCTTTCTTTTCGTCCAGCCACTTTCTTAATCCGGCTAATCCGCCGACATCCTTGACACTTTCGTCCACATCAATCTTTTCCAAACCAGAAATATCAGAAAACAGCCTGTCTTTTGCGTATCTGATTTCATCCATGTCCGATTTCTTTATGCTCTTATTAGCAATCAGCGCTGCAATCACATTCTCGGCTTCTATCCGTGTTACGCCTGCCAGTGTAGAAGCTGCTTCCCGAATATCCGTATTATCCCACTCGATTGGAATTTCTGTACGATAATCGTCTATGTATTCTTTTATAATCGAATACATTTCATCCTCATTGGGAAGATCAATTTTTATTACCATTCCCAATCTCTGCAATTGGTTCCATACAGCGTTATTTGTAAGAACAATTACAACGCCTCCAGACTCATTAGCCAGAGTAACAAGATCCAGAATTTGCTTCGCGTCGCTGTTATCACTGCCAAGGTCAGGCACTTCTGTCAGCACAAGTGTCATATACTGCTTACGCTTCATTTGTTCACTCATAAAGTCAATGGCGCCATATACAGATTTATCATCGTTAATTACTTTTTCTGAAGTCAAATCATATATTCCCTTTGATAACGTATGTACATAAAAAGGCAGAGACAATTCCCCGGAAACTTCCTTCAAAATATCTAACGTTCTCGCTCTTTCTATTGTATTTATTGCTATAAAAGGGATTCGGGCAATAGAATATCTTTTCAAAAGTTCCCTGCTCTTTGCAACATCACTCATATATCAGTTCTCCTCTCAAAATGCGTTTACTCTATTGTTTCGCACAATGCTGGCAAGCTTACCGCTCCGGTCTTTCCTGGCTGAATCTTCAAGCGAACTCTGCATTCTATCAGCTTGCGAAATTACCAATTGGTAATACTGCTGCCTTTCCTTTTCAGGAATAGCAGGAAGATTTATTGCTTTTGACAGAAAACACATTTCTTTGCGTAAGGCAAGAAGAGCCTGAACTATTGCTCTCTCCTGCCCATATGCACGTCCCATTTCTTTTTGAAATTTATCAGACGCATTATTCATACGATAGTTAATTACATCAATCAGTTTTTTTGCAAATCGTTCCGCAACGCCTGACTGCCACTCAATCGTTCCCTGCTGCATCGCAGATAAAACTGATTCGTCATCCGTTTTACTTTTCAGCATATCTAAAACAGCCGCCCATTCTGCATATGTTCTGGGCGGAGTAATATCTACAGATATCATATAATTAGCGCCTCCTTACCATAACCTGTGGTGGTTCTATGCTCCATTCAGGCAGCCCCTCCGCGAATACATGATTGGGTTCAACATATCGGGATGCCCGCGCGGATGTTTTCTTCTCTTTTACCTGTTCGAATGCAGGCGCATCAGCCTGAGGTGTTTGCAGGGCAGCAAGTTTGAAACCACATGAAACACAAAATTTACTGCCTCCTTCATTTGTCGTGCCACATTTGGGACAAGGAACCACATTCCCCCTGGTAACAGAATTTATAAAATCAGCTTTACTTTTTGCATCCATTTCGTTTCCTCCTACTGCACTTTAATTCTACGATTGGAATCAGATAGTTTTCTTATATATTGTTCGGGACTTATTTGTTCAAGGAAATCAATAACTTTCTGGCTTTCACCGTCTTTTTCCACAAACTCCGCTCTAAAATCAACAACTTCCGCTAAGACGGCTCTGATAATTTGAGAACCATTTTTCCGCTTCTCTCCAAATTGGGCTTCAATATTCTGTCTGGTCTGTTCTTTCTTTTTCTTCTTGGAAAAATGATAGATAACCATACCCACACCAGCAATAACCGCTATCAATCCAAGAAACATATTTACGGCTATCAGCATGATTAATCCTATACCACCAATAGCCGCTCCACCGTACAAACAAAATTTTTCAAATCCTGAAAGTGTAACCTGTGCCAAAGCATTCTGCTTTTCTCTGTCCACCAGTGAATGGAACTTGCCAATAAGTTCATCTTCATTTTGACCATCTGTCGTTTTGTCATTAAAAGTATCTACATTAATTTCGATTTCGTTTGGAATTTTCATTCTATTCTGAGCGACTGCATCATTATAAGCATTACCAATCCATTCCTTCGAAAGCGCTATTGCAAACTTCTGTGCGGAAACACTGGCATTTGAACTTTCCGGCTTCATTGCCGCATCCGTAAGTAATTGTGTAAAATCTTTGTGGACTTCAAAAGCTGTTTGTTCAATTGCCATATTTTTACGAGCACGATCCTCATCTCCATCAAAATCGATAACAAATTGATTAAACTTTTCTTCTTTTCTAAGAGGAATCTCTTCGTCATCAAATTCAGTGACCAGATTATTAAGAATCTCATCGAGCTGGCTTTTCAATGAATCAGTAGATGCCTCTTGCTCAAAAACAGTTGTAAAATACTCTAAAATCTCTGCGTGAAGCATTGCCCCTTCCATAATATCCTGAAGAACAGGCCATGTTTTACTATACTTTCGAAGATATGTATAATCATTGGATGCAAGAGTTTTTCTCTTAAGATTAATTGCGTCGGACCATTGCTTTGTCTGCTGTTCTACAAATCCCGGTTTATCCGCAAGATGTTCCAGCCACTTATCTATTTGCCTGGAAATCACTCCCTCAGAATCAGCGCCGAGCAGTCCGCTTGCAAACGCATCGAGTATAATTACTGTTTTTCTGTCAAGATTTTCTTCATCCTGATTTGCGAGGTAACGCTGCGTCCACTTAACCGCTGCTGATTTACGGTCTGCCCTACGACAGACTAATGCGAAAAACAATGATGTCTTTTCATCATTTCTTTTTATCCCTTCCCTCAATGCTCTTTCCGCCAATTCGGGCTGGTCATTAATCCAAGCCGCTAAAGCAACCAAACAAGGAGCAAGCCAGTATCCCGGCGTGGAAATCATCAATTCTTCCGTAGCGTTACTTATTGTGTCTTTTTTTACAATGCCAATATCGTCAGCCTGCAATATACCAGTTGTGGTTCTTCTTACAATGTCATAGTGGCCAAATTTTTTTTCCATTTCCTGGCGAATCTGAATGATTCTTTGTTGTGCTTTTGACAGAGCATTTGCCCTTACCTGTAATTGCACAAAAGCATGAAACTCTCTCGCCAGAGCGCCGATTTCATCATAAACAACTTTCACATTACTGTTGACATTGTCAACATGTTTGTCAATCACTTCAATGTTATTGTTTAAGGTTCCAAGATTATTATTGATACTTCTCAGTCCATTCTCAATAGCATTCAAATTCGCCGAACTAATTGAATATTCTGCCATATTCAATACCTCCTCGTTAAATTAATTGCTCTTTATAGACCTAAGATACGCAGACACGCGCTTCTACCTGTGACCATCATTTAAATCTTTCTTGTAATTGATAAGTGCCACCCGGCTTATCCGTTTCCTTTATCCCACAAGCAGATATACTCTGCAGACCATAGAGGCAACAACTTTCGACATCTAACGATGATATTTTACACTTTACCGCATATTTTTTCAATATGTCGCCGACAAAGTTTACAAATGGCAGTCGTATTTTATACGGATAAGCAAGCAATTTTTACAAAAAGTTCAAATCCTGATACTTACTGTCAAATCAAATGTTTCTATAAAACCAAGAACCTTACAGAATGATTTCAAACCAGTTTTAGCAGACTGCAACCTATCAAATACAAATTTTCATACACTGCGCCATATTCTTACACGCCGTTGTGCTGGGATTCGATTCCATGTATGTTACATACCAAGACTTGATTCAGATGGTATACGCACTGTTGCCCTTGCTGATTTGATTTATTAGATTTACAATAAATGGCCTTTCTTCTTTTTCTTTTGTCATTTCTTACGTTCGTTTTTACGTTTTGTAAGTAACCATACGTAAAAAACCACCCCTATACTTTGACTGGTAATGGGGTGGTTTTTCCTTTGCATAACCAATATAACATGCCTTTCCTGTTTTTGTAAGAAAAAATCTTTTTATAGCAATTGATATTTATGGAAAAATCATGGATATATGCGTCTTATACGTTTTTATTATATTCAGGAAACACTGTATTTATCAGCATCTCAAGCCTTTTTACTTATCAAGGCTTTTCATCGTCGGGATATGATAATACTATATTTTGTCTTTGCTTATCTCTGTTTATAGTTATATAAAAGCCTATGTTTCCGGCACTTTCCCCCTCTTTTTTCGTTTATCTTTGTTTGTCACTGTTCTTTAGATTGAGATAAAAATTGAGATAAATTTGAGATATAGAAAAACCGTCCCGGCAATCCCGGAACGGCTCTCTGTATCAGGTCAGCATATTTTGATTTTGCCTTGCAGATTTTCAAAGGATTCTTTCTTTTTGCTCTCCGTAGCTTCTGCGTATATGTTCATGGTTGTGCTTATATCGCTATGCCCCATAATCTCCTGAATCACTTTGATATTTGTTTCATTTTCACAAAACCGGGTACAAAATGTATGCCGGAGGTTATGGACGGAAAAATGCCGGATAAGAATAGGCTCTCTGTGTTCCTGCTTTGCCCTCTCCTTCTCCTGCTCATTGTAAGCTGTGTATATCCTCTTTATCGCTCTGTTGATAGTCTGCGGATTGTGTACATAACCCTCACGATTTGTAAAGATAAAGCCACTGTAACCATCTATTACAGTTTCGTTATATCCCCTCTGCATCTGCTGCCGCTTCTCCTGAAGCAATGCCCGACGAACTTCGTCCAACATGGGGATTGTCCGGCATCCTGCGCTTGTCTTTGGCGTTGTAATGTGCATTTCGCACTTTTCGCCCTGCTGCCGATACACACGATATATTAGGTTATGATTTATGCTTATTGTCCGGCTCTCAAAATCTAAGTCCTGCCACCGCAAGCCGATAATCTCGCCCACCCTGCACCCGGTTCCAAGAAACACTGTAAACAATGGAAGCCAATGCCTATAAATATCAGAATTAGAAATAAAATCAATAAAGGCTTCCTGCTCCTGTTCTGTCAGCGCATGGCGTTTTGGTTTTTCCCAATTATGAGATTTTTTAATCTCTGCCATCACTCCGTCTGTCGGATTGCTCCTAATATATCCATCCCTTACTGCAAGCGTAAATACCGGATGCAGAATAGTATTGATAATTTCCATGCTGTTAGGCTTAAAGCCCTTTTCCCTAATAAGGCTGTTATAAAATGCCTTTACATCCGAATATTTGATACTGGCTACTTTCTTTCGCCCGATCTCACCTGATACATAATTTTCATACATATACAGATAATTAGAGCGTGTGGAATCTTTCAACTCATATTTTCCAGTCATGTACAAATCAAACATATCATTCAGGGTAATTTTGTTATTGGCGGCAGTTTTTATACCGTCCTCAACATCCCTGTCAATCTGCTTTATTTTCTCCCGTAGGCTTATATCGTCCCTCTTTCCGGGTGGCGTTCTGTCCGTTTCTACCAGTTTCCAACTATACACCGCACACCGCTTTCCTCTGCCGTCCATGTACTGATAGCGGTAACGGCCATCTTTCATCTGATTTTCTCCATCCCTCAATATCCTGCCTTTGCTGTCTTTCCGCTTTTCTGCCATAACAACACCGCCTTTCTATAATATGATGGACGGCAGACATACAAGCCGCCGCCCTCGCCCTTGTTATCCTTATCCGAAAATCAGCACTGCCGCCAGTAACACATTCCCGGCCAGTGAAATACAGAACGCTAAACGCCAGCGGTTCCGCTGTTTCACTGCTTCGCTGATAATCTCCGTTGCAAAAGTCTGTTTCTGCTCTGCCATTATGCCGTTACCCCTTTCCTCTCCTGTGCTATGTCAAGAAGTGTCCTTGCCATGGTGTAAACCTTTTTCAGCATTTCCGCATCAAGCTGCTGCATTATTTTTATGGTTCTCTCTATGTATTCCTCTTTGCTCATGCCTTACCGCCTTTCACTTTTTCCACGCCCATCAGGTAGCCGAGATAAAACAAATAAACGCTACTAAAGCCGCATATATTTTTAAATGTTTGCCCTTTTCTGTTAAGCCCTGCGGAATAAACTTCATGCAAAAGATATTCATCAAGTTCTACAATCGGGGTTTCGCTTTTTATCTGCTCTTCAATCAGCGGAATAACTTTCTTTGCGGTTTTCTTTGCTTTCTGCTCTGCCGCCTTATTAAGCCGCCATTCATGGGAATCTAACAATACTCTGTATGTACCGAAGCCGTATTTCTCATATACATATTGCAGAAATTTCCCGGTTTCCGTTGCCGTTTCATCAGCTACCCAATAATAGGGAAACGCAATCACCTCTAAAAAGCCGTCAATATCTTTTTGCGGTACTGTGTGGTTCACATATAATATTTCTTCCTTGTTGTCTGATATTGCCACAAATTCCCCTAGCTCCATTTTGTACATGATGTTCAGACGAAATATTAAATCTGTGGGAAGTTCTTTCGGTGTGATTCTTACTATTTGCATTTTCTTTTTTCCTCTCTTTACTCCGGGCAGAAGGAATGTTATAATTTCCTCATGCCCTGATTTACTGTGTTTCCGGGTTACTCGCTCCTATCGGTATTTGCGGTACTGGTAGGGGCATTTTTCTTGTAACGGCTCCGTATTTCATCAGCCATTCTCATAATCTCGTTGTGCCGCTCCATAAATTCCGGGCTATTCACTCCAAGACGCTTTTCCTCTGCGGCTGTCAGTGCCGCCATATCTTCCAGTG
>CAJUDS010000014.1 GCA_910585345.1 uncultured Lachnospiraceae bacterium
TATTAAAGTCCCCGCAGGATGGTGTCAAATAGTTTTTGAATACGAACCCGGAAATCCATTTCCGGCAAAACCAAATACATGCCCGTTTCATTCTATCGGAAAACTTCCTAACGGCAAAACGCCGCCCGCATGAAACTGCGGGCGACGCTATGCTGGCTGTTGTCAATTATGTATCCCCGGCAGACGCCGGGTGCTGATTAGAAGTTATTCTTCTGATTGTTGTTCTGGTTGTTATTTCTCTGTGTGCTGTTCGTGCTGTTTGTGCTGTTGGAACAGTTGTTGGATTTGTCCTGGGACTGATTCGTGCTGTTCTGGAAGTTCTGATTCTGTTTCTCGTTCTGATTGTAATCATTTTTAGACATATTGCATTCCTCCTGATTCTTATTGGTTACGGTGTTAGTATTTTCACCATTGCCAAAATATATACGCACATTCCCAAAAAATTTTTCATCGGCAAACGTCTTGGGAACTTTTCCGTATCCGTATTTGGCATACAGGCAGGACAATCCTTTCTATAAAACAACACAATTCTTAAAAAACAGGAAAAAAGTACTATTTTTTTTCGTAGAATACTTGCAATTTTTTTGTACATACTATATAATATCCTCAACAGATAAAGAAACACTCCAATTTCTTTATTTGCAACCCTTATATATTAATTATTTATACTCCCCTCAAAACAGCTCGTCGGTTCCCCTGACGGGCTGTTTTCCATTTTACAACCCGGCGGCATTCATGCCATTGTTTCACACTGCCCGGCCTACTTTCGTCTGAAATAACGGACTGCCAGAACGACAAGCGCCACAGGAACCGCTATCGGCAGCACCAGACTGAGCACAAATCCTACTACATGAAAAATAAGGATAACAGCCAACACCGCCACAAGCATGAAAAGCCATACAGGCAGTCTGACAAGCCTGCCTGAAAAAAAACCGCGGGAAGAGGTTTTTGCGTCATCCTCCAAAACTGTCTCCCTTTCATCCGTCGTATCAATGATTGTCTTTGCAAGCAGTCTCGGATCCCCCAGCTCCTGCAGGATTTCCCGTTCGCTCCTGCCTTTTTTTATTTCCGTATCAATATACGTTTCATAATAAGCTACATTTTCATTCACAATCTCATGACTTACTCTTCCTGAAAGTGTCTTTCTCAGTATTTTTGTAAATTCAAATCTGGTCATCGCCCAAACTCCCTATAAATATTTATCCATTCCAAACCCGTCGGACATCCGCTTTTTATAGCGCGCCGGATCGTTTTTCAGTCCCGACATTGCGCGGAACGCCCGCAGCACCATCGTCTCTTTATTGCAGCTCTCCGTATTCTTCCCCGAATCCGCAATTAAATTATAAAGATCCATCTGCCATACAAACAAATCAATCAACGTATATCCCTCTATGCGCATTTTCCCCTGGAAAGAATGATGCTCCAGATAATACACCATTTCCTCCATCAACTCGGCATCTGTCAGCAGTTCGCTCCATAGTCCATTCGCCCACTCTTCCGTTTCTCCTGCCAGCGCGCACAATGCCTGTACAGCTTCATATATTTTAATTTTTCTGGCATCATAGATAATACCTGACATTTTTCCGCCTCCCCGGATAATTCATTGCGTGGCTGCCGCCATCAGCTAACCGGCCTGCTCCACACCGTATCCGTCACGCAAAAAGTATAGCACATCCTGTCAGGATATGCTATACTCAAACCACACCGTACCCGGAAATCCATTTTCGAATTTCCGCAGATCTATACAAAGGGAATATACGTCCGAAGCAGGGCGCACTGCATCCCCTTTTTCGGGAGGTTTTACATGAAAGGATATCTGTCTATCGGCGCCGTTTCCAAAAAAAAAGGCGTCAGCATCAAATCGCTTCGCTACTATGATCAAATCGGGGTGCTCCGCCCCGCCTATATCAATGAAAAAACAAATTACCGTTATTACACGGAGGAACAGCTTTTTCTTCTCGACGCAATCAGTCTGTGTATCGAACTCGGGATTCCACTGCGTGATTTTGAAAAATATATTGATGATTACGGAAATTTTAATTTACAGGAATTGCTATACGACGGCAAACTTCTTGCGGAACAGAAAATTCTCGACATCCGCAAGCGTCTTGGTACGGTGCAGGCGGCTTTACAGGCATTGGACTACAAACCTGTCCCTCTGTATATGGAAACTGCCCCCACAAAGCCTGTCAAATCCGTTCGTACAAACGTCCGCACAGACACAACGCCGCCACAGGCAGAGCCTTCTGATCAAAAAACAGATGAAAAAGAGGGGTTCTATCAACGTTACATCCCGGCCAGGGCAGTCCTCACCATGCCTCTCACCGGAGAAGAGACTGAAAATTACAGTCAGAAAATACTTCGTCTTTTCATGCTGGCCCAGCTGCTGGGCATGACGGCAAGCTATCCATCCGGTATCCTGTATGAATACGGCAAAGACGGCAACGCCGAAAAATATATTTTTGTCCAGGTAGAAAACTATGCCGACTGCACAGATAAAAGACTGCATATCCTGCCTGCCGGCACATACTTCTGTAAACAGGGAACACAGCATCAGATCGTTGATTCCGCCCGTCTTCGGAATATTTTCGAACTTTCGGGGAAACCTTTTATTGTCACGGAAAGCGATTTGATGGATGATGACATAAAAAAAGACGATAATTCCCTTGAACTTCAGCTGCTGCAAATTTCATAGTAAACATTTTTACTAATTCATTATCTGTCAGATTATCTATGCTATCTTAGACTGACAGGTGATGGAAAATGGATTACAAGCTCAGAATACGGGATCTGCGTGAGGATCATGACAAAACACAGCAAAATATAGCCGACATCTTAGGGACCTCTCAGACCATGTATGCACGCTATGAACGCGGCGCCAGTGAGCTTCCTGTCCGTCACCTGATCCGGCTTTCAAAATATTACAATGTAAGTATGGAATATATCGTAGGTTTAACCGATAACAAAACGCCTGTTTTCTGACAAGAAAACAGGCGTTTATAACAGCGCTTCGTTCTACTCGTCTACACTGTAATTTGGCGCTTCCTTTGTAATATGGATATCGTGCGGGTGGCTCTCCTTCAAAGCGGCCGCGGAAATTTTCACAAATCTTCCTTTTTCTTTTAATTCCTCTATGGTAGCGGTACCACAGTACCCCATTCCGGAGCGAAGTCCTCCCATTAACTGGAATACCGTATCTTCCACGCTTCCCTTATATGCCACACGTCCTTCTACCCCTTCCGGTACAAGTTTCCGGGCGTCAGACTGGAAATAGCGGTCCTTGCTGCCGTTCTCCATGGCGGCAATGGAGCCCATCCCTCTGTATACCTTATATTTTCTCCCCTGGAACAATTCAAATGTTCCAGGGCTCTCATCACATCCCGCAAAGATGCTGCCCATCATGCATACATTTCCGCCCGCCGCAATCGCTTTTGTCATATCGCCGGAATATTTGATACCGCCGTCCGCAATGATCGGAACGCCATATTCCTTTGCCACTGCATAACAGTCCATAATCGCCGTAATCTGTGGAACCCCGATACCTGCCACAATGCGGGTGGTACAGATAGAACCCGGTCCTATGCCTACCTTAACGGCATCCGCCCCCGCCTCAATCAGAGCTTTTGTTGCTTCTCCTGTCGCTACGTTTCCTGCTATTACCTGCAGATCAGGAAATTCCTCTTTGATCATGCGCAGACAGTGCAGCACATTTTCAGAATGTCCGTGGGCGCTGTCCAGCACAACGATATCCACTTTCGCATCGCTCAGCGCCGCCACTCTCTCCAAAACATTCGCTGTAATGCCTACGCCTGCACCGCAAAGCAGCCTGCCCTGCTCATCTTTCGCTGCAAAAGGATATTTAATCGTCTTTTCAATATCCTTAATGGTAATCAGACCCTTGAGATTGAAATGATCGTCTACAATCGGAAGTTTCTCTTTTCTGGCCTGACCAAGAATTTTCTTTGCTTCCTCCAGCGTAATCCCTTCTTTGGCCGTGATCAGTCCTTTAGAAGTCATACATTCCTTGATTTTTCTTGTATAATCCGTTTCAAACTTTAAATCGCGGTTCGTTATAATGCCGACCAGCCTGCGCCCCTCGGTAATCGGCACGCCCGATATACGAAACTTTCCCATCAGTGAATCCGCATCAGCAAGCGTATGTTCAGGCGTCAGTGAAAATGGGTCCGTAATCACGCCGTTCTCAGAGCGTTTTACCTTGTCGACTTCCTCTGCCTGTGCTTCTATCGACATATTTTTATGGATAATGCCGATACCTCCCTGTCTCGCCATGGCAATCGCCATACGATGCTCCGTAACCGTATCCATTCCCGCGCTCATCATCGGGATATGCAGACGGATCTTCTTTGTCAGCCATGTGGACAAATCCACCTGATTGGGAATGACCTTGGAATATCCCGGAACAAGCAATACATCATCAAATGTAATACCTTCGCCAATTATCTGACCCATTTTCTCTCATCCTCCTGTATCTTGTGATAGCCGGCGCCGTGTGGCATAACCGCGGCGCGTCCTGACAGTAGCGATAGGAAACGACGAAAGCCGTTTCCTATAGATCTTTTCCTCATATTTTGAAAAGTGTATCAGAGTTATGCAGTCTTTGTCAATACCGTAGGTGTCTGCACCACGACAAACGCATGAATGAACAAATTGTAACCATTTATGCAACAGCAACGATAACCGCCCCGCCACAGGATTGTACAGTTTCCGTATCAGCTCCGGCCTGCGGATATCGTATTTTCTAACTGCTCTGACCACTATAGTGAAGTATTCTATAGATTATCGGTTTTTCTGCTGCTGCATTTTCCACGCAGACGGCCTTCACGCGCCGTCCAGGCGCGACCGGCCTTTCCCGTACCTCCCTGTACGGGAACTGCTGGATACAGGCAGAACAGTAAGAAAATGCAGATATCCTCCGGCAAGTCACAGATACGGAAAGCAGTCAATCCTGCGGCTGTTTTTTATTTCCGCGGGCAGTTATTGACTTTTTGTTGTTCCACTACAACACTTCAGCCCTGCGGTACTGCGCAGATAAAACCACTCTGTATACATTTTTGTTAATTACACAGGCACCGACATATGGTTTTCAAACATTTTGTATATATGACATGTGTTGCTTCTTCTCTATTTCTGCAGGCACTGTCTGGCATAAATTTCTGGGCGTGCGACTTTGCAGGAAAGATTAGAATTTTCTTATTGTCCGCCCACAGACAGCAGTTTCCGGACAGGGAGGTCCGGAAAAGGCCGCCCGCGCCCGGATGGCGCGTAAAGGCCGTCTGCGTCGCAGCCCCCGGAACAACACGCGTGGACTATTAGAAAATGCAGTCTTTCCTGCCCGGCGTGCGCCCAGAAATCTATGCCGGGCATTGCCCAGGATAACCGATTCTGCATGTTCCTAAAATGTTAACACATGCGTTTGTCCTGGCATCTGCGCTTCCCCATTTTTCCGAAAACACGGCATCGCCACAGTTCGAACAGAGCAAACATTCACCTGCCGGGTAACTGTACATGGATTCATAATAACAGGGAGATGCATTGACAGGTCAGTTCAGAAAAATCTTGTTGGGCGCCGTACTGCGCAGAGCCTGTATCAGCTCCTCATTTTCTTCCAGTATCACCTTCACACTGCCTTCATAATACAATACAAACGTTTTCCCACCCTTTTGGCTGCTATAATCCTTAACGGCATAATTTCTGTTTTGATACCCGTCCAGATGATAGGAGCCTTCCGGCGCTCCGATTTCCACCTTTTCCAACAGGTAAGACGCTTCCGTCCTGCGCCTGCTGCGGGCCATAATCTTGTCTACCGTCAGCTCCTTACACACATAACTGTATTCATACTCAACCCGCTCCTGCAGATATCCGTAGTAAGCAAGCGCTCCAAAAGCCGCCGCCGCAAAAATGAAAACGAAAGAAAGCGGCACCGTCAAAAGAAAGAGCACCGCAAGAATACCGCCGATTATTTTCAATATGCCTGCCGCCGTATTCCTTTTTCTTTCTACCAGTATTTCTATAAATGTCTGATCCATCGTCCATCACCTTCCGCCGTTTTTTCCATGATAGTACAAAAACGGAAGGGATGCAACCAAAATCATGGTTGCAGCATTTCCCGCAGCATTTGGTTCACCAGCGCCGGATCTGCTTTCCCTTTCATCGCTTTCATTGTCTGCCCTACCAGAAATCCGATCGCTTTCTCTTTTCCGCCATGGTAATCCGCCACAGAGCGTGGATTTGCCGCGATCACCTCTTTCACGGTCTTTTGCAGCGCTCCTGTATCACTCACTGTCTTCAGCCCTTTTTCTTCTACATAGCGCCGGGGATCCACATTCTGGTCAAACATGGCCGCAAACACCTCTTTCGCCACAGTACCGTTAATCTCTTTTGCATCCGTCATGGCAATCAGCTCTGCCAGATGCGCCGGAGAAAAGATAATATCTTCCGGATCCTTGCCCTGTTCTTTTAAAAGCCGCATTGTTTCGCCCATAATCCAGTTGGAAACCTTTTTCGGCTCGCCGCAGAGCGCAACAGTCTCCTCAAAAATATCCGCCAGATGTTTCGATCCTGTAATCATATCAATGTCGTATGCGGGAATCCCATATTCTTCCTCATAACGCAGTATTTTTTGCGACCGGAACTCCGGCAGCGCCGCTTTCTTCTTTGCAAGCCATTTTTCACTGATCCGCACCGGCGGCAAGTCCGGGTCCGGAAAATAGCGGTAATCCTGCGCATCCTCTTTGGAACGCATCGCATAGGAGCATCCTTTCGCGTCGTCCCAACGGCGCGTCTCCTGAACAACCTGCTCTCCCGCTTCCAGCAGGTCGATCTGACGCTGCCGTTCCCCCGCAATCGCCCTTGTAATCGCCTTGAAAGAATTGAGATTTTTCATTTCCGTGCGTATACCCAGCTTTCCCGACCCGCTCTCGCGCACAGACAGATTTACATCCGCCCGCATAGAACCTTCCTGCAGCTTACAATCGGAAGCGCCCAGATATTGTATGAGCAGACGCAGTTTTTCCAGATAGGCGATAACCTCCTGCGCGCTGCGCATATCCGGTTCTGACACAATCTCAATCAGCGGCACGCCGGAACGGTTATAATCAATCAATGTGCAGTCTTCCCATTCGTCATGTATCAACTTGCCCGCATCCTCTTCCATATGGATTTCATGAATGCCGACCTTTTTTCTTCCTTCTTCTGTCTCTATTTCCACATATCCGTTTCGGCAGATTGGCAGATATAACTGGGAAATCTGATAATTCTGCGGATTGTCCGGATAAAAATAATTTTTCCGGTCGAACTTACAGTATCTTGTAATCTCACAATTTGTGGCCAATCCTACCGATACCGCATGTTCCAGTACCTGTTTGTTCAGCACCGGCAGCGTACCGGGCATACCGGTACATACCGGACAAGTATGTGTATTCGGTTCCCCGCCAAACGCAGTGGAACACCCGCAGAATATTTTTGTCTTCGTCGCCAGTTCTACATGAACCTCCAGACCGATCACTGTCTCGTATTGTCTCTCCATCTACTGTGCCTCCCCGCATTTTTTGAAAGGCCCGCGCGCCTGTTCATAAGAAAAAGCTGCCCGGAGCAATTTCTTTTCCGCAAAGCCGTCTCCGATTAACTGCAGGCCGACCGGAAGACCCAGACTGTCAAAACCGCACGGAACGCTGATAGCCGGCAGTCCCGCCAGATTGACAGAAATCGTATAGATATCTCCCAGATACATTTTAATCGGCTCCTGCAGACTTTTGCCAAGTTCCGGCGCAGTCGTAGGCGCCACCGGAGCCAGAATTACGTCATATTTCGCAAACGCATCGTCAAACGCCTTTTTAATCAGCGCCTTAACGCGCAGCGCCTTTAAATAATAAGCGTCATAATAACCGGAGCTTAGTACAAAAGAACCAAGCATGATTCTCCTTTTCACCTCCGGTCCAAAGCCCTGCGAACGGGTCTTTCTGTACATATCATGAAGCCCCTGGGCGTCCTGCGCCTGATAACCATATTTGATACCGTCAAACCGTTCCAGGTTGGAGCTGGCCTCCGCAGCCGCAATCGTATAATAGGCCGGAATTGCATACTCCACAAGACGCAGATCGAATTCCTCCACGACAGCGCCTTTTTGCGCCAACAGTTGTGCCGCTTCCAACACACGCTTTTTTACGTCCGGCGACAGTCCTTCCCTAAAATAATCTCTCGGAATCCCGATCCGCATCCCCTTCACATCATCTGCCAGCGCCTCCCTGAACCGGATATCTTTTCTCTCTGCCGACGTGGAATCCTTATCATCGTAGGAAGCAATGATTTCCAGCGCCGCAGCGCAGTCCGTCACGTCTCTGCACAGCGGACCGATCTGGTCCAGAGAAGAACCATATGCGATCAGTCCGTACCGGGATACTGTTCCATATGTGGGTTTCATACCCACAACGCCGCAAAAGGAAGCCGGCTGTCTGATGGAACCGCCTGTATCGGATCCAAGCGCCAGAAAGCATTCGCCCGCCGCCACTGCCGCAGCGGAACCGCCTGAAGAACCGCCCGGCACATGCGCTTCATTCCACGGATTTTTCGTAGGTCCGTAAGCGGATGTTTCCGTAGTCGAACCCATGGCAAATTCATCCATATTCGTCTTCCCTACGATGACCGCACCCGCCGTTTCCAGTCTGACCACCGCCTCCGCACTGTAAGGCGGTACAAAATTCCCCAGTATTCTGGAAGCGCATGTCGTGCGCATTCCTCTGGTACACAGATTGTCTTTGAGCGCCACGGGCACGCCCGCCAGCGGACTGTCAATCTTTCCGCTGTCGATTTTCTTCTGTATTTCCTGCGCTCTTTCCAGCGTTCCCTCCCTGTCCAGCGTCACATAACAGTTCAGTCTTTTTTCCTTCTCTTCCATTACGTCCAGCACTGCCTGCGCTGCCGCCACGGCCGTCGTCTTTTTTTCCCTGATGGCAGCCGCCAGCTCCACGGCCGTCATATCTGTCAGTTTCATGCATTGTCCTCCTAGTCAAATGTGCGGGGCGCCATAAACATCCCATCCTTAGCGCCCGGCGCACCGTCTAAAAGCGCTTCCCGCATATCGCCGTTCACCACTACATCTTCGCGAAATACATTTTCCAGCAAAAATACATGCGACATTGGCTCCACACCTTCCGTATCAAGCGCATTCATCTGATCAATATAATCCAGCATGCTGCCCATATCTTTTTTGGCCTCTTCTTTCTCCTCTTCGGAAAGTTCCAGCTTGGCCAGTATTCCCACATATTCGATTGTTTCATCCGAAATGATATTTGCCATCGTTTCTCTCCTTCCCTCAGTCTCTGACTTTGATGTGAACCTCCCGCAGCTGCTGCTCCGTCACCTCTCCGGGCGCGCCGCACATCAGATCCTGCGCATTGCCATTCATCGGAAAGGCAATCACTTCCCTGATATTCTCTTCCCCGCACAGCAGCATAATCATCCGGTCCACACCAGGCGCCATGCCTGCATGGGGCGGCGCGCCAAACTGGAACGCCTGATACAGAGCGCCGAATTTACGCTGCAGCGTTTCCTCGTCATAACCTGCCAGTTCAAACGCCTTCACCATAATATCAATGTCATGATTTCTGACCGCCCCCGAGGACAGTTCCACACCGTTGCACACAATGTCATACTGGTATGCGAGAATGGTCAGCGGATCCTGCTCCTGCAGCGCCTTCAGTCCGCCCTGCGGCATGGAAAAAGGATTGTGCGTAAAGCATAACTGCTTTGTCTCCGGATCCTGCTCATACATCGGAAAATCATTGACATAGCAGAATCGGAACGCATTTTTTTCATACAAATCCAGTTTCCTGCCAAGCTCATTCCTGATCTGTCCCGCATAATAGTTTGCCCGTTCCTCCCGGTCCGCAATAAAGAAAATCGTATCTCCCGCTTCCAACCCTGTCAGCTTTGCCAGTTCCTGTTTTGATTCCTCCGGAATGAATTTATCGATCGGGCCTTTGTAGCGCATGTCTTCTCCTGTTTCCAGATAGCCGAGTCCTCCCATACCCAGTGAAACGGCAAAGTCGAGGAGTTTTTCGTGAAATCCCTTGGACATCTGTGCATGTACCCGGATAGCCCTGACTGTCTTTTTCAAAAACGGTTTGAATGTGCATTTTTGAAAGAAATCGGTTACGTCCAGAATCCGCAGCGGATTGCGCAGATCCGGTTTGTCCGTGCCAAATTCCAGCATTGCCTGTTTATAACTGATCACCGGGTAAGGCGCCTGTGTCACTACCGCTCCCTGTGGCGCAAACTCACTAAACACTGCCGTCAGCACTTCCTCACCTGCGCGGAATACATCTTCCTGGGTGGCAAAGCACATCTCAAAATCAAGCTGGTAAAATTCCCCCGGTGAACGGTCTGCTCTGGCATCCTCATCACGGAAGCAGGGCGCAATCTGAAAATACTTGTCAAATCCGGACACCATCAACAACTGCTTATACTGCTGCGGCGCCTGAGGCAGCGCATAAAATCTGCCCTTAAATTTTCTGGAAGGCACGATATAGTCCCGGGCTCCTTCCGGCGAAGACGCGCACAGGATCGGCGTTTGAATCTCCAAAAATCCCATTTCTGTCATCTTCCCGCGCAGAAAACTGATCACCTGGGAACGGAAAATGATATTCTCTCTTACTTTTGCATTTCTCAAATCTAGATATCTGTATTTTAACCGTACATCTTCCCGGATTTCCTTTGAAGTCATCACTTCAAAAGGAAGCTGTTGATACACCTTTCCCAGTATAGTAACAGACTCCGCTTCCAGCTCAATGGTGCCCGTGGGAATCCTTGGATTATATGTCTCTTCATCACGCTTTTCGATCATTCCACTGACCGAAATACAACTCTCCTTTGTAATCCCCTTCAGAAGCTGCGTATTGCGAAGCACAACCTGCAGTACACCATACATATCACGCAGATCAAGAAAGGAAACGCCTCCATGATCTCTGATATTCTCTACCCAGCCGGCCGCCTGGACTGTTCTGCCGATGTCCTGTTCGCTGATATCGCGCATGGTGATTGTTCTGTAAATGTTTTCTGTATTCATCATAACTCCTCTCTCTGCTTTGTGTCTGCGCCGTCGGCCAGGGAAGGCTTTCCCGGCATTTTTTCTCTCCGCGTCCGTGCGAATTCGGGTAGGGATAGTTTTTCCCTACTAACACGCGGCCCGTGCGCCGCCCCGGCGGCATATTTCCTCTGCACGGGTCTGCGCATAGAAAAATCCCGGAATACATTTCTGTATTCCGGGACGGGAAATCTCTTGACCCGCGGTACCACCCGCATTGATAAGCCGACATTTCTATCAAAATGTGCAACCGCCTTATCCTCTTTGACACATAACGCGTGCAACGTATGTCCCTACTGTCTTACATATTTTCAGGACATCTGCTCCGGAGTGTTCCCTTTATTATTTCCCGCAAGCAGCGCTCTCAGTCGGTGACGCCGCATTCCTGTCGCTTTCCATAACAAGAGTCTCTTTCTCAGCATTTTTCTATGTTTGCTATATTAACACAAGCATTTAAGAATTGCAAGCCAATATTTCGATTTCTTTCGCTACATTGCGAAGCTCCACGCCGTAACAGGTCCGCAGCAGCACCTTTTCCTTTTTATGCAGCAGTACAAAAACCGCGGCAAAACATACTTTATAGTCTCGTTCCCTTTCCCTGCCCATCAGACGCATCAGATCAATCTGTTTATACTCTTTTTTACGGATGATTGCACACCTGCCTGCTTTGCAGTATTTTCCATTTTCATCTTTTCTGTAAACCGTTACATGTTCAAACACAAGACAGAACAAAAGCCAGATCAGGCCGCACAAAACCACTGCTACCCAGGCCGAATACAACGCCGCCTTTTTCCAGTCGGTCCTTTTTCTCTGCGGTATCTCCTCCATCGTCTCAGGCTGCGCTTCCTCTTCCCTCTTTTCCTGCATTACAGGCATTTTTTTCCGCGTCTGCTCCGGCTCCTCTTCCAACGGCAGAGGCGCGGCCAAATCCGGAGTCTCTGCTCTTTTCTCCGCCCTCTCTGTCATATTGTCCGTATTTTCTGTCTCTTCCGTATATACCTGCACAGCGGTTCCCCCTTCCTCTGCGGTTTGCTCCGGTTGCTGCGGTTCCATTGCGGGGGCTTCCGGCAGCGGAGGGCGCGCTGGCGCAGCCGTTCCGCCTCCTTTGTCTTTCTCCTTATCCTTTTTGTCCTCTCCGGGAGATTCCTTTTTGTCCTCTCCGGCAGCTTCCTTTTTGTCATGTGAAAATGTAAATTTTGTTTCCCTGCTGTTCCCCAGACGGTCCCTGACCCATATGGAGTATACGCCTTCCGCCTCCACTTCCAGTTCCGCCAGATCGGTAAAATGAACGCCGTCCACAGAATAGGGCATTTCATCCAATCCACAGCCTTCCGTTCCGTCCGGCTGCAGATCCCTGGCCGATAACTTTACTTTTGCGGTTCCCTCGTACCAGTTTACCGGACGCTCACAGGAAACTTCCGGCGGCGTCCGGTCAATCCGACTGACGCGGATTTCTGTTTTTGCCACATTTCCCGCATTGTCCCGGCCCCTGCAGACATAGACTCCGTTTTGATCTACAGTACGGCTTTCCGCATCCGTCCATATAGGATTTCCATTCTCATCTTCCTGCCAGCTGTAGCGCTGCTTTGGCACGCCGGAGCGCCCATACGCTTCGGTTCCCTCCGCGTCCTCCACCAAAGCTGTCAGGGTAATTTCCCCCGTTGTCCATTCGTCTCCGGACTGTTCCACACGGATTATCGGCCGCAGCTTGTCGATACAGGAGATCTCAATCGATGCCTCTCCGCTCTTTCCCTGTTTATCCCGCACCTTACATGTATAGATACCGTTTTCACAGACGGCGCAGGTACTGCGGCCTGTCCATACCGGATTCCCTTCCGCGTCCCTCTCCCAGGAAAAGCATTCCGGCGGAAGTTGTTGCGCATCCTCTGATGTCTGCGCCGTAATGATGACGTCCTCATTGGTCCACTCCTTCCGGGCCGACAGTGAAATGTCAGGCACGACATCCACGGCACGGACGAGCACATATCCATTTCCGGCATTGACCGCGCCTTCATTTCTGTTCAGCGCCGCCATATCCCACTTTATATCAGATGTATTGTGCAGTGCGGTCACGCCGCCGCCTGCGCCGCCGTCGCGGCTGGCGTTTCCTTTCGGTGATTCATACCAGGCGCCGCCTCCTGCGCCGCCCGCCGCAGATATAATTTTTGCGCCGTTGCAGACCACATAACTGCTGCCGCCTCCGCCGCCTGTTCCCAGGGAACCGTTTTTATTATCGTCATCCCCTCCCGTACTGGCATATACGCCCTTGACACCGTCATTCCACCCTGCTATCCCATAGATCTTATTGTTATAACTGATATTACCCACGCTTCCTCCGCAGCCGCCTGCATGGATATACAGAACCGTCCCTTTTGACAGATGTACCCGGCTGGCCCGCAGTGCCCCTTTGGAACCGCTCTCGCTCCCTGCCGTTCCCGTATAGGAAAACGACCAGCCCCTTCCGTCGCCGCCGCCTGCTCCATAACAGGAAATCTCATACTCGCCTTCCGCCGGCACTGTCCACGTTTCTTCCACACCCCTGTACTCATATCTGTTCTGCTGTCCGTCCCGCGGATGATCCGGATCGATGCCAATGCTGCTGCGGGCAGACGCGCTTCTCTTCACAAAAACCTGCTGCAGCGCCGGGATTTCCCTGTCACCGGCCTGCGTTTCTTCCTCCTGTACGTCCTCTTCCGGCATTTCCGGATAAATGCCCGCTGTCTCTTTCTCCGGCGTTGTTTTCTCTGCTTTCGCTCCCTCGACTTTAGTCTCTCCGGCTTCCGTTTCCCCGGCTTCCGTCTTCTCCGCTTCCGTTTCTTCCGGCTCCGTTTCCTCTGGCTCTGCTTCCTCAGCTTCCGGCTCCTCGGCTTTTGTCTCTTCCGGCTTCGTCTCCTCCGCTTCTGTCTCCTCCGCTTCTGTCTCCGTTTTACTTTCGTCCTTTCCCGCGCCGGCCTGACCTCCATCTTCCGCCGACTCTGTCTTCGGCCCTTGTTCCGTCTCTGCGTTCCCAGTTTCCGACTCGGACGCGGTCTTTTCTTTCTCTGCCGTTTCTTCTTCCGGCTCATCTTCTTCTGCCGCCGCCGTTTCCTCCGGCTGCACTTCCGCTGCGGTTTGTTCCGCATAAACCATGCGGCCGGAAAAAGGGTACAAAAAGGAAACCGTCGTCAGGACTGCGCACAAAATCAAAGCTATTCTGTTTTTGAATATCATAGTAACCTCCTGTTTCACTTTTCTGCGCAAACGGGTCATTCTAAACTGCCCCGCTGCTTTTTACTGCTTTCCCCGGGAAAAAGATGTTAAAACTAATATTGAGAAAAATAGATGAGGAATCAGACAACTCCTCTGTGAAATGATAAACACGCTGCGTGTAAAAAAAGACACCAAGCAAGATACTGCTTAGTGTCCTTGATTATACTATAGCGCATTGGATTTGTAAATACAGTCGGGTAAAAATTGCAGGAAAAAACAACTACCCTTCCGTTTTTCCCCCGCCGTTACTCCATTTCAGATAAGCATTGATAAAAGAATCGAGAGCGCCGTCCATCACCGCGTCCACATTAGAGCTTTCCGCGCCGGTGCGGTGGTCTTTTACCATTGTATAAGGCTGCATGACATAAGAACGGATCTGATTGCCCCAGCCGATCTCCTTGACCTCTCCGCGGATACCAGAAAGTTTCTGTGCATTTTCCTCCTGTTTCAGCAGATATAGCTTGGCCTTCAGCATCTGCATAGCCTTGTCTTTATTCATGTGCTGGCTGCGTTCATTCTGACACTGCACTACAATGCCTGTCGGCAGATGCGTAATGCGGATAGCGGAAGATGTCTTATTGATATGCTGTCCGCCCGCGCCGCTGCTGCGGTACGTATCGATACGCAGTTCGTCGTCATTGATCTCGATATCCAGATCTTCCTCAATATCCGGCATTACATCCAGAGACACAAAGGATGTCTGCCGCTTTCCCTGTGCGTTAAACGGGGAAATTCTGACCAGACGATGCACGCCTTTCTCAGATTTCAGGTAGCCATAGGCATTTTCGCCGTTTACCTGGAATGTCACGGACTTAATTCCCGCCTCATCGCCGTCCAGATAATCAAGCACTTCCACACAGAAACCTTTCTTTTCCGCCCACCTCGTGTACATGCGGTAGAGCATACCTGCCCAATCACAACTTTCTGTACCGCCCGCCCCCGCATTCAGCTTCAGGATGGCATTGTTCTTATCATATTCGCCGGACAGCAGCGTACTGATTCTGATCTCTTCAAACCGCGCAATAAAACTGTCAAGCTCCTGCCTTGTCTCGGTTACAATATCGGGATCTTCCATCTCATATCCCATTTCGATCAGCGTCTCGATATCTTCATACTGGGAAGAAAGGCCGTCGCATGTTTCCACCGTATCCTTTAAGCTTTTCAGTTCCTTCATTTTGCGGTTGGAATAATCCGGATCATCCCAGAAACCGGGAGCCTCCATCTCACGTTCCAACTCTTCGATTCTCTTTGCCTGATCCGCCAGGTTAAAGTGAATCCCTCACTTCCGCTAATGGCGTTTTGTATGCCTGTAATTCTGTTTTCATCTGATCCAATTCTACCACTTAACGTCACCTACTTTCTGCCGCAGCACTGTTTATATTTTTTACCGCTCCCGCACGGACACGGGTCATTGGGGTATACTTTTGCGTTCTCCCGTTTTACCGGCCCTTTCTGTACGGAATCGTCTTTATTGGTTCCGGTTACTTTCGCAACCTGTTCCCGCTCTACTTTCTGCTCCACACGCACATGGAACAACAGCTTGACCGTATCCTCGCGTATGCTGTCCGTCATACTGTCAAACATCTCGTAACCGCTCAGCTTATATTCCACAAGCGGATCTCTCTGTCCATACGCCTGCAGGCCGATACCCTGGCGGAGCTGGTCCATATCGTCGATATGATCCATCCATCTCCTGTCAATCACTTTCAGCAGTACCACACGCTCCAATTCACGAAGCGCCTCCGCCTCCGGAAACTCCGCTTCCTTGCTCTCATACAACCGAACGGCTTCCTCCTTCAGCTGGTGTTTCAAACTGTTTTTCTTTAATGTTTCGATGCGCCCTCTGTTAATGACCTGTAAGGGAATGATCGGGAGAATCAGCGTATTCAATTCCGGCAGTTCCCATTCATCGGAATCCGCGTCGTCCCCGATACACATATCTACCGTGTTTTCCACAATATCCGTAATCATTTTATAGATCACGTCCCGCATACTCTCACCGTCCAGCACACGGCGGCGCTCCGCATAAATGATTTCTCTCTGTTCATTCATAACCTGATCATATTCCAACAGATTTTTACGGATGCCAAAGTTATTGCCCTCAATCTTTTTCTGTGCGGTTTCAATCGCGTTTGTCAACATTTTATGCTCAATTTCCTGATTCTCCGGAATGCCCAGCGCATTGAACATCGTAATCAGCCGTTCCGAACCGAACAGTCTCATCAAATCGTCTTCCAGAGAAATAAAAAATTTGGATTCGCCGGGATCACCCTGACGTCCCGACCGTCCGCGCAGCTGGTTATCAATTCGTCTCGATTCATGACGCTCCGTACCGATAATTTTCAGACCGCCCGCGGCCTTGGACTCTTCGTCCAGCTTAATATCCGTACCGCGGCCCGCCATGTTGGTCGCAATGGTCACAGAGCCATGGATGCCCGCGTCCGCTACGATCTCCGCTTCCAATTCATGGAACTTGGCGTTGAGCACTTTATGCTCTATACCTTCCTTTTTCAGCAGACGGCTCAATTCTTCCGACGCCTCAATCGTAATCGTACCTACCAGTACCGGCTGCCCCTTGGCATGGGCTTCCTTAACTGCTTCCACAATAGCATGCAGTTTTTCCTTCTTTGTCTTATAAACCGCATCCTGATGATCAATTCTCTGTACCGGTACGTTGGTCGGAATCTCTATGACATCCATTCCATAAATATCACGGAATTCCTTTTCCTCCGTCAGCGCAGTACCTGTCATACCGCACTTCTTCTCAAATTTATTAAAAAAGTTCTGGAAGGTGATCGTGGCCAGCGTCTTGCTCTCCCGCTTTACCTTCACATGCTCTTTCGCCTCAATGGCCTGATGCAGTCCGTCCGAGTACCGGCGGCCCGGCATAATTCGTCCCGTAAATTCATCGACGATCAATACCTGTTCGTCTTTCACCACATAATCCTGATCGCGGAACATCAGGTTATGGGCGCGCAGCGCCAGTATAATATTGTGCTGAATCTCCAGATTGTCGGGATCGGCCAGATTTTCAATCTGGAAAAATTTCTCCACCTTGGATACGCCTTCCGCGGTTAGATTTACTATCTTATCTTTTTCATTGACAATGAAATCGCCGCTCTCTTCCTGCTCAATGCCCATAATCGCGTCGATTTTTGATAAATCCTCCACGTCCGCGCCTCTGGTCATCTGTCTTGCCAGAATGTCGCACGCCTCGTACAACTTCGTCGATTTGCCGCTCTGCCCCGAGATAATAAGCGGCGTCCGCGCCTCGTCGATCAAAACGGAGTCCACCTCGTCGATAATGGCATATGCCAGATCGCGCAGCACAAGCTGTTCCTTGTAGATCACCATATTATCGCGCAAATAATCAAATCCCAGTTCGTTATTGGTCACATAGGTTATATCACAGCCATAGGCTTCCCGCCGCTCCTCCGGCTTCATGGAATTCAGCACAACGCCTACCTTCAGACCGAGAAATTCATGAACCTGTCCCATCCACTCCGCATCGCGCTTCGCCAGATAATCATTGACCGTTACAACATGCACGCCTCTTTCTTCCAGCGCATTGAGATAAGCAGGCAGCGTGGACACCAGCGTTTTGCCTTCGCCTGTCCGCATCTCCGCGATACGCCCCTGGTGCAGAATAATGCCGCCGATCAGCTGTACCCTGTAATGTTCCATATTCAGCACGCGTCTGGCAGCTTCCCGGACTGTGGCATATGCCTCCGGAAGCAGATCGTCCAACGTCTCTCCCTCTCCAAGGCGTTTCTTATATTCCTGGGTTTTGCCCCTCAGTTCATCATCGGAAAGCGCCTGCATGGAAGGACGAAGCGATTCAATCCTGTCCACCAACGGTATAATCCTTTTCAGCTCCCGCTCGCTGTGCGTTCCGAATATTTTCTGTACTACATTCATAGTGATATGGCTCCTATCGTTTTTACCGGAAACCCGGATACTGCAGGCCGCAGCACTTCATTTTCTGCTAACGTGCTATATTCTAACAGATTTGCCCGCATAATTCAACCTTTGTGAGACGATAACCGCATAACCTCCTTGACCTTTCCCTCTATAAGTGTTATTATTTTAACGAACATTTCCTATTATTTATAGGGGAACGGGTAAATTTAGCAAATAATTTATATGAGGTGTAACAAATGAGCAAAACTTTCGACGAATTAGTATCCAAAGTATCCCAGTTTGAGATGAAAAAAGTATCTGTTGCCGTTGCGCAGGACTCCGCCGTTCTTGAAGCGGTCAGAGCAGCAAAAGACAGGAAGATTGCAGACGCCATCCTCGTAGGCGACCGTGATAAAATCGAGGCAGTTGCCAAAGAGATCAACGTGTCCATCTCTGATTTTGAAATTGTTGACGTCAAAGATGATATCGAAGCGTCCTTGGCTGCTGTCAAGCTCGTTCACGACGGTACGGCCGACATGTATATGAAAGGATTAATCAGCACAAAGGATTTCTTAAAAAGCGTTCTCAACAAAGAAGTCGGCCTGCGCACGGGAAAGGCCCTGTCTCATGTCTGTGTCTTTGACGTAAAGGGCATCGACCACCTTCTGTTCCTGACAGACGTGGCTTTTATCCCTTACCCCACGCTCGAGGACAAAGTAAATATTATTCATAATACCCTGGAAATCACAAAAGCATGCGGTATCGAAAATCCAAAAGTGGCGCCTCTCGCAGCAGTGGAAATCGTAAATCCCAAAATGCCTGCCACAGTGGAAGCCGCTGAACTGACACAGATGAACAAAGACGGAAAAATACCCGGTTGTATCGTGGACGGTCCCCTTTCCTTTGACCTGGCAATTGATGCCGAAGCAGCAAAACATAAAGGCGCAACAGACCGTGCCATTCAGGGAGATGCCGACATTCTTCTTTTCCCGGATATCCATGCCGGCAATCTTGTATACAAATCAATGGTACATACCGCACAGGTTGTCAACGGCAACATGCTCACCGGCACAAAGGCGCCTGTTATCCTGACCTCCCGTTCCGATTCCTTTGAGGTAAAGGTAAATTCTCTGGCGCTTGGCGCCGTTGTCGCTGAATATATGAAAAACAATTAACCATTCACATGCCGCGCGCAGGCGCAGAAATGAGGTAAACGTATGTCTGTTAAAAGTTTAATTATCAATCCCGGTTCCACTTCCACTAAAATCGGCGTATTTGAAGACGAAACGCTCCTGTTTGAAGAAACACTCCGGCATTCCACGGAAGAAATCGCACGATATGCTTCAATTGTAGACCAGAAAGATTTCCGGAAAGATATTATCGTAAATCTGTTAAAAGAAAAAAACTTTGACATCAATTCTCTGCATGTAGTTGTCGGCCGGGGCGGTATGCTCAAACCGATCTCCGGCGGCACTTACACCGTAAGCGACGATCTGCTGGCAGATCTGAAGGTAGGCGTGCAGGGACAGCACGCTTCCAATCTGGGCGGCATCCTTGCCCGGGAAATTGCAGACTCCATTGGCGTGCCTTCCTATATTGTGGATCCGGTCGTTGTCGATGAGCTGATGCCGCAGGCAAGATATTCCGGTGTGCCGGAACTTCCCAGAGTCAGCATTTTCCATGCACTGAACCAAAAAGCAGTGGCAAAACGGTATGCAAAGGAAACCGGAAAAGCTTATGATTCGCTGAATCTCATCGTTGTGCATATGGGCGGCGGTGTCTCCGTAGGCGCGCATAAAGCAGGCAAGGTTATTGATGTCTTCAATGCACTTGACGGAGACGGCGCTTTCTCCCCGGAAAGAGCAGGCGGCGTGCCCAGCGGCGCTCTGATTAAAATGTGCTTCTCCGGTGAATACACCCAGGAACAGGTATATAAAAAAGTAGTAGGAAACGGCGGATTCAACGCATACCTCGGCACAAACGACATGCGTGACGTTGATAAGATGGCCGATGAAGACGGCGACGAAAAAGCAAAATTAATCCGCGACGCATTTGTTCTCCAGGTCGCAAAAGATATGGGTTCCATGGCCTGTGTTCTGGAAGGCAGGATAGACCAGATTATCATTACCGGAGGCATTGCATACGACAAATATGTGGTAGAGGCTCTGAAGCAAAAAACCGGCTGGATCGCTCCTGTTACCGTATATCCCGGTGAAGACGAGCTGCTGGCGCTGGCGCAGGGCGCGCTTCGGGTGCTGAACGGCGAAGAGAAGGCAATGACCTATTAATTACCTGCCAGACCGCTTTGTACGATCCAAAAAATGACAGAAAAAGGGACAGTTTGTCTGCAAAGACAGTCTGTCCCTTTTTATTCTTATCATTCGCCACCGCATATCGGCAGGCAGTAGGCGCAAGTCAGTCCGCCGCAGAATATCGGGCCAGATACGCCCGCAGCTCTTCCCGCTTTCTAATGCCTGTCTTTTCAAAGATGTTGGAGATATGCTTTTTCACTGTAGTTTCCGATATAACCAGCTCCTCCGCAATCATTGCGTTGGAACAGCCCCGGCAGACCAGCAGCGCAATCTCCGCCTCCCGCTTTGTCAGTCCTGCGGCAATACAATTGTCATACGTAATCTCCGGCGCATGTGCCTCTTTGCCATCGCCAAAATCCCCGAATCCACTTTCCTGCCGCCCCTTTGTCTCTTTTCCTGCAAACGTAAACTGCACGCAAAAAGCATATAACATCGTGCGGAAACACAAAGCGATATCAGGCAAAAGCCCCTCGCTGCCTTTCGCATCCGACAACCTGATAAAGAGCAGCAAAAAGGTCTGTACCAGGCCGGCCTCTATCGATTTTCTGCCAAACAGGTAAAGAAATTCCCCTTTTTCCATCCCTCGATGGTAAAAAGGCAGCGTCAGCAAAAAAGAACCCGTCAAAAGCACAAAGAGTCCTTTCCCATCTATCAGCCGCTTCACATCAAATCCCAGCACAAAGGCAAGCAAAAAGATGTACAAAAGCAAATATAAAAATATCTGCCATCTCTTTTTCATATGCGCCCACCCTTCAGCCCTGCAGGAGGTTTTGCAGCTTTAACCGCAACCGTGATTCCAGGGGCAGTAAAACAAGCACGATTGCCAGCGCATATAAAAGCGTCAGAATGCCGACAGCCAGCATAGGTCCCAGAAGAGCGGGGTCGTCCATATACGCCATAATCAGTACCAGCTGGAACAACATTGTGAAACCGCCGGCTGCCAGCGTCACCCTCCTTGTCAAAACTACCGCCTCAATGGCGCGCTTCATCTCCGTCACGGACTCCTCACTCTTTTTCCTGGCAACCAGCCGGAACGCATTGTTAAAATCCTTCAGCAGGCCTGTACTCAGCAGCATTGTCACATCAAAAATTAGAATCAGCAGAAGGCTGGGCAGATCAATAAACCACGCCACATTGCCTCTGCCCGGCCCCCAGACTAACATCAGACCGCTCACAATCAGCACCGCTACAATCGAAATAAAATACATATCCATACCCCTTTCCCGTTATTTTTCAGTTAAGGGCAGTTTACCAGTCCTGCGGTACAATTGCCATACTTCTTTGGTAGTATTTGCGGTTGTATTTACTATTATGGCACTATCCCGAACATAACTGCACAAATCCGCTTCCCTGTCTTTGTACGGAAAACAGTCTCATACGTATGGCGGACCGCTTCCCTGTCACAGCCGTCCTCGTACAGATTGACAAGAAAATCCGCTTCCAGTAAAATCTGATAGTCCATACCGTCCACTTCTCTCAAAGTATGATGATGCCCTACCAGATAGCAGACCCGTTTTATGACACTCTCGTCATAACCCAGCCTGGAAAGCGCCTGGCGCGCTATGGCAGGCCCCTCCTGTTCCTGCAGATTTCCGGCGCTGCTTCCATATTTTTCCAGAGCAGGCCGAATCCCGATATCATGAACGATGGCCGCCGTCTCAAGAATATATTGTGTCTCCTCATCCAGCCCTTCCTGCTCACCTATCATTTTGGCAAATTGATATACCTTTATTACATGCTGGATTCTCCGTGGCACGCCGCCGTCATGCACAATCATTGCTTCCAGCAGTTTATTATGGTTTACCGCTTTCATTCTTCCCATCCCTTTCTTCCGCTCTCAGACAATACGGATTTTATTTTTTCCCGTCTCTCATCCTCCAAAGCACATATCCGGCAAGCAACAGCAGAAGCAATGCCGCGCCTGCCGCCACAACATAGGAAAGAGTTCTGTCAATCCTGCCTGCCAGAAATATGGACGTGGGCCCGTCCGCACCACCGATAACAGACACGGAATACGCCTCTTTCCCCATACGCATTAGGCATTGCTTCCATAATATTCCTGCTTTCATAATCTGTATACAACTCCTTCCCTATTTGACGCTCACCTCTCCTGCCAGTACCCGTTTATAATCTTCATAGTTTCTCGCAAGCAGCGCCGGCGTATCCAGCCCATAAGGGCATTTACTCTTACACTGGTTACAGTGCAGGCAGTTTTCAATCTTTTTCATTTTCTCCTGCACCGCAGGCGTCAACTGCAGCTCTGACGGCGAGCGGCGCAGCAGCAGGGACATTCTGGCGCAGTTATTGATCTCTATCCCCACCGGACATGGCATACAGTAACCGCAGCCCCGGCAAAACTCTCCGCGCAGCTCTTCCCTGTCCGTTTCGATCACCGCCCTGATCTCCTCGGTCATTGCGGGGGGATTGTCTATGTAAGAGATAAATTCATCCAGCTCTCTTTCACGCTGCACACCCCAGATCGGCAGTACATTATCATACTGCGCCAAAAATGCATAAGCTGCCGCGCTGTGACTGAGCAGCCCGCCGGACAACGCCTTCATGGCAATAAACCCCATGCCTTTCTCTTTGCACTGTTCCACCAGCGCCAGCTCCTTTTCTCCCGCCAGATAGCAAAGCGGAAACTGCAGAGTCTCATACAGGCCGGAATTTATCGCCTCCTGCGCAACCGAAAGGCGGTGATTGGTAATGCCGATATGTCTGATCACGCCCCTTCCTCTTGCCTCCAGCATCGCTTCATAAAGCCCCGTACCGTCTCCCGGCTGCGGACAAAACGCCGGATTATGAAACTGATACAGATCAATATACTCCGTCTGCAGATTATGCAGAGAAGTATCCAGATCCTTCCAAAAATCATCCGCATTCTGTGCAGCCGTCTTTGTCGCAATGTATACTTTTTCCCGTATACCGGCAAAGGCCTCTCCCAGCTTTTCTTCACTGTCCGTATACAATCTTGCCGTATCAAAAAACGTAATGCCCGCTTCACAAGCCTTCCGTACCAGCTTTACCGCATCGTTTTTTGAAATTCTCTGCATCGGAAGCGCGCCGAAACCGTTTTTGTTCACCGTGATACCCGTTGTGCCAAGCGTTACTGCCGTCATAACCTTACTCCTTCCTTTTCATCCTCTTTCTAATCAAAATAAAACAAAAGATATGCGCCGCAAACGTTACTATCCAGGTAACCGGATAAGTCAGGTAAAGTGATGTAACCGAATGAAACCGCTCCATACGGAAAAAGGTAAAAATCCACAACAGCCGTAAACCGCATGCGCCCACCAGGGAAACGATCATCGGCAGCACGGAATGGCCCAGACCGCGCAGCGATCCGACCACCACGTCCATCATACCGCACAACGCATACGTCCCGCAGACTACACGAATCCGCTTCATGCCTGCCTCTATCACAGCCGGACTGGAAGTGTACAGGGATAACAATTCCTTTCCGCAAAAAACAGCCGCGCTGCCCAGTACAAGCCCCACCACAGCCACACAGCCTTCCGCCGTGTACAATATTCTGTTTATCCGGCCATGCTTTGCCGCGCCCACATTCTGGCTTGTAAAGGAAATAGCGGCCTGATAAAAAGAATTCATCGCCACATATACAAAGCCTTCAATATTGGCGGCAGCCGAATTCCCCGCAACCGTGACCGCGCCAAAGGAATTAACGGACGCCTGTATGATCACATTAGACAGCGAAAACAGAATGCCCTGGAAACTTGCCGGCAGCCCGATTTTCAATATTTTTACCAGCTTATCCCTGTGAATGTACAACCGCCGCAGTTCCAGGCGGATACCGCTCTGTTCCCGCATCATGCATCTCACAATCAAAAACGCGGAAATACACTGGGAAATCACCGTAGCAAGCCCTACGCCTGCCACGCCCATACGAAAACGAATGACAAAGAGCAGATTCAAAACCACATTGACGATTCCCGCCGCCGATAAATAATAGAGCGGCCGTCTCGTATCCCCGATTGCCCGTAAAATGGCGCTGCCGAAATTATAGACCATCATCGCCGTCATACCCAGAAAGTAAATGCGCAGATACAACACCGCCAGGTCTGCCACCTCCTGCGGCGTCTGCATCCACACCAGAATCTGTCCGGCGCCGATACATCCTGCCAGCGTCAGCAGTATCCCGCTGCATACACTGATCAGCATCGCCGTGTGCACCGTCTCCCGCAAATCGTTTTCCTGCTTCGCGCCATAGAAATGAGCGGCAAGCACATTGCCGCCGATCGACAGCCCAATAAAAAAATTGGTCAGCAGACTGATCAGCGCGGCATTGGAACCTACGGCCGCGAGAGAATTGTCGCCCGCAAACTTTCCGACTACGATAATGTCCGCTGCATTAAACAAAAGCTGCAAAATACCCGAGCACATAAGCGGCAGCGTAAAGAAAAGCATCTTCCGCAGAACCGGCCCGCTGCACATATCGATTTCATAGCTATTTCTCTCCGTCTTTTTCTCCATCTGCAAAACCCTCTCCTAACCGACGCATCTTCCGAAAACACGGAAAACAAATTGCAAAACGCGCTCATCCGGTTGGTTCATCTGCCCTTTCCTGTTGTGCCCGCTTTGATCACAGGACTGATTTTCTTATAAATCAATAGGGTAATCACCGACACCAGACTGCCTTTGAGCAGATTCAAAGGCGCTACCGCAAACACCACAAGCGTGGTAATACTTTGAATGGCCGGATTAATCTCCATGCCCATGGCAACGATGGCATCCAGCGGCATACCGAACAGCTGCGCAAACTTGGGAAGCAGATACACTGCATTGAACGCCGTTCCGAATACAGTCATACAAAATGTGCCTGCCACAGAACCGAGCAGCGCGTTTTTCTTTGTCTTATGAAACAGATAGATGCCGGAAGCCGGCAGCAAAAAACTGCAGCCTACGACAAAATTGGCCAGCTCGCCTACAAATGCGGTTGTCGTCTGTTTGAACAATACCTTCAACACAATTTTACAAAACTCTATCAGTACGCCCGCCACCGGTCCAAAAGCAAATGCGCCGACCAACGCCGGAAGCTCGCTGATATCCAGTCCGTAAAAGGGCGGTGCGAACGGCACGGGCACTTCAAACAGCATCAGTACCGCCGCAATCGCCGCAAACATCCCACAGACGGCTACTTTCCGCGTACTCAGCACACGTTCCCTGCCGCCCTCTTTTCTTTTGGCCGCCTTTTCCATCAGATACGCCGTCAGCACCAGTATCACCACGATACCGATAAATTCCGCTACAAAAACAGCATTTTCCGCAATGCTCTGTAACAATGTCCTATTCTCCATGATCCTTCTCCATCATTATTTTACTGGTTTTATTTTCATCGTCAGTGAAATTCGTTTTTTCGGCACATCTACAGCCAGCACCTGCACTTCCACAACATCGCCTACACTGACCGCTTCAAGAGGATGTTGAATAAAGCGCTCCGTCATCTGAGAAATATGTACCAGCCCGTCCTGGTGCACGCCGATATCCACAAACGCGCCGAAGTCAATTACGTTCCGCACCGTGCCTTTTAAAATCATACCCGGTTTCAAATCCTTCATATCCAGTACATCGCTGCGCAGGATGGGCGCAGGCATATTATCGCGGGGATCTCTGGCAGGCTTTTCCAGTTCCTTCAAAATATCACGCAGCGTCAGTTCTCCCACCCCGAGTTCTGCCGCCAGCTTTTTCTGATCCCCGGCGCGTCGCTCCAGACTGCCCATACCGGCGCTCTGTTCTTTAGAGGCGCCCGCCGTACTGCCGCTCTTTTGCGCATTCTCCTCCCATTCCATGCCGCCCATTGCCGCTGCCAGCGCTTTCCCCATCGCAGTATTGGTATTACGGATCACAACTTTATTCTGCTTCGGCTTTGATACCGCCTGTTTCTGCGTCTTAACTGCCTTTCCTTTTTCTGCAGCAGCCCTTTTCTGGGCCGCTTTCACATCCTCCATTGTCAGACCCAGTTTCTGCAGCAGTTTTTCCGCCGCCTCGTACGATTCCGGATGAACGCTCGTAGCGTCCAGCGGATTGTCTCCATCCAGGATACGCATAAACCCTGCGCACTGTTCAAACGCCTTCGGGCCCAGTTTTGCCACCTTCAAAAGCTGCCGCCTGTTTGTAAATCTGCCGTTGTTTTCCCGGTAATCCACAATATTTTTGGCAATGGTTTTTGTAATACCGGAAATATAGGATAACAGCGGAGCAGACGCCGTATTCAGATCCACGCCCACGCGGTTCACACAGTCTTCCACCACGCCGCCAAGCGCTTCGCCCAGCTTTTTCTGGTTCATATCATGCTGATACTGTCCCACACCGATTGATTTGGGGTCGATCTTTACCAGCTCCGCCAGCGGATCCTGCAGCCGCCTTGCAATGGAGGCCGCGCTCCTCTGCCCCACGTCAAAATTCGGAAACTCCTCGGTAGCCAGCTTGCTGGCAGAATAGACGGAAGCGCCCGCCTCATTGACAATCACATACTGCAGGGGCCGGTCCAGTTCCTTGATCAACTCCACTATGACCTGCTCCGATTCCCGGGAAGCCGTGCCGTTTCCGACGGAGATCAGGTCCACGCCGTATTTTCGGATGATTTTTTTCAGTTCCGCTTTGGATTCCTCTACTTTATTCTGCGGCGCCGTCGGGAAAATCACTTTTGTATCCAGCACCTTTCCTGTCGCATCCACCACCGCCAGTTTACAACCCGTGCGGAATGCCGGGTCCCAGCCGAGTACGGTCTTACCCGCAACCGGCGGCTGCAGCAGAAGTTGTTCCAGATTTTTGCCAAACACAGCGATCGCACCGGCCTCTGCTTTTTCCGTCAGCTCATTGCGGATATCTCTTTCGATAGCGGGCGCAATCAGACGATTATAACTGTCCTCTATGGCTTCCCGCAATGCAGATGCCGTCGGCGGATTCTCTTTTGTGATTATTTTCTTTTCCAAAAAACGCAGAATCCTTTCCTGCGGCGCTTCTATTTTAACAGTCAGTAACTTTTCATTCTCGCCCCGGTTGAGTGCCAGAATCCTGTGACCCGCGGCCTTGTCCACGTCTTCTGCATAATCATAATACATCTCATAAACGCTTTCCGCCTTTTCATCCCGCGCTGCGCTTGTAAGCTTTCCTTCCTCATAGGTAATCTTTCTGATATAAGCGCGGTAATCCGCATCATCAGAGATGTTTTCGGCAATAATATCCTTTGCTCCCTGCACCGCCTCCTGCACCGAGGAGACTCCCTTCTCTTCATCCAGATAAGCCTCCGCTTCTTTCAGCACCGAAGTATCCACTTCTTGCCGTAAAATCAATTCTGCCAGCGGCCCGAGTCCTTTTTCCCTCGCCACACTGGCTCTCGTCTTTCTCTTTGGACGGTAGGGACGGTACAAATCCTCCACGGCCACAAGCGTCTTTGCCGCTGCAATCCTTTCCTTTAATTCTTCCGTCAGCTTTCCCTGTTCCGCAATGCTGCCCAATACCTGTGTCTTTTTATCCTCCAGATTACGCAGATACCCCAGACGTTCGCTGAGATTGCGCAGCATCTCGTCATTCAGCGCGCCCGTTGCCTCCTTGCGGTACCGGGAAATAAAAGGAATTGTATTTCCCTCGTCAAGCAGGGAAACCGCCGCTTCCACCTGCCACTTTTCCACCTGCAGTTCTTCTTTTAACTTTAAAATAATATCCATACACCGACTCCTTGTATCTATTCTGAGTTTCACCGTTTTGGAAAAAACTCCTCTTTCTATTGTTCTTCTCCTGATTAAACGCATCGCTTTTTGCAGGCCGCCGGTCTGACATCCTGCATTTTAGCGCCGCCCACTGCATCATTAGACATTATAGCACAATACCCGCGAAAATTACCACGGAAATCTTTCGTTTGTAATCTCCCTGAAAAAGTGCTATGATAATTATGTATATACTGCATTTATTGTGATTTTTCCCATTAAAGGAGCACTCGTATGGATTTCCAGAATAATATACAAAATCAGATGCCGGGGCCAGGCGGCGGAAACATACCTGGCAATATGCCTTACCGGGCGCCCGCTGTTCCCCAGCGTGAAAATGCTATGGCAACCGCCTCCATGATTACCGGCATTATCGGCGGACTCTCTATTTTTCTGCTCCCTGTTTATCTGCCCTGCTTTTTTGCAGGCATCAGTATTGTCCTTGCACTGCTCTCCAAAGGCAGCAGAAACAAATTGTCCCCTTATGCGCTGGCCGGCATGATCACCTCTCTTTGCAGCGTAATATTAAACATGGCAATTATGATCGCCTGCATATTTCTGTTTCTGAAAATACCGGAATACAGACAGGAATTTAACCGCGTGTATGAACAAATGTATGGAGAATCGTTTGACGACACGATAAAAAACTCTCTTGGGGAACCATAATTTTTTCTGACAGGAGGATACTATTATGACGACACCTAACACAATGATTGGCAGCATCGGCTACGGCTGCGATTATCCCATGCCCGGCGGCAGAATCTGGCCGCAGACGGCAACAGTCCATTCCGGCGCAGACGCCATAAACGGCGACGGCAGCCATGCCGGACGCAATCCCGGTGAATCCAATGTAAAATCCCCGGGACGCAAATCGTCCCCGGCAGAATGTGAGACATGCAAGAACCGTAAATACCAGGACGGCTCTGATGAAATGGTTTCCTTTAAATCAGCGGCGCATGTGTCGCCACAGGCGGCAGGAAGCCGCGTCAGGGCGCATGAACAGGAGCACGTGTCCAATGCCTTTAAAAAGGCATCCATGAAAAACGGCAAGGTGCTCTCCGCCACCGTATCTATCCACACCGCTGTCTGTCCGGAATGCGGACGCACCTATGTGTCCGGCGGCGAAACCGCTACGCAGATTAAATACTACAATGAAGAAAATCCTTATCAAAAAGGGAAAAAAACAGCGGACTCCTCTATTTATACCGGCATGAACCTTGATCTGGCCGTATAAATTAACAAAGAAAGGACACCGCTGCAGAATGGAGATCTTTATTTTATGAATACCAGTTTATCATCTGCCCAGTTAAAATCCATTTCCAAAGGGCAGCTTCTTGGGAAATACGCAAGCGCCATATCGGCGCAGCTTGTAACAAGCGTGATACTGTTTGGCGCTTCTATGCTCTGCACCGCTTTTGCGGACCAGTCCACCGTTGCAGGACTCGCCATTTTATGGTTGATCAGCCTGATCATTGACATAATAGGCGGCATCTTCGATGTAGGACTTACCCGTTTTTATCTGAATCTCGTATGTAATCGTCCTTACCGGACAAGTGACGTATTTTACGGCTTCCGCCGCCATGCTGACAAAGCCATCAAAGTACGTTTTCTTGTGCTGATGATGCAGCTGCTGTGTATGCTGCCCTGTTTCATCTGCTCGCTTACTTACAACCGCATACAGTCCTCCGCTCTGTTTCTGCTCTGGAGCATCCTGACAGTTATCGGCTGCGTGTTTGCCACCTACATTTCCCTGCTATATTCACAGGTATATTATATCATGCTGGATTTTCCTGCCCACACTGCCCGGCAGATCATGTCTGCAAGCCGCAGCATTATGAAAGGGCATAAAGGACGCCTCTTTTATATCGGCGTGTCCCTCATCCCCTACTATCTTGCCGCTTTTCTTTCCTGCGGGATTGCCCTCTTATGGGTTACTCCCTATAAAAGCGTCGTGTTTACAAACTTCTATCTCGATTTAATGCACAGGGAGTACAGTGCATAGCGTTCTCTCTCCCGGCAACTGTCTCATTCCGGCAGACTGCTGACGGCTGCGCCGCAGGCTGCCTCCTCTTCACAGGCGGCGAATTCCACATCCGCCTGAAACATCTCACTGCATATTTCCTGCAAAACGATATTCTGGCGGATACCGTTTCCCGAAGCGACCAAATGTTCCGCCCGGATACCGGTTCCCTCCCGGATCAGACAATATCTGCCATAAAGCTCTGCTGCAATTCCTTCCAGAACGCCGTAAACGAGTCCCTCCGGTGTAAAATTCTCCTCATCCAGATTGGAAATACCGCCCCGCATATCCGGATTCTCACGGGTGCCGCGAAAAGCGGTACAAACTTTCATCCTGCTCCCGGCCTTTTTTCCCTTTTCCGCCAATCCGGCCATAACCCCATACTGGGATGCTTGGCAAATCCGGCTGCCGACAGATACTGCCGGAAAAATCTTTCCAGGGCCGCATAAGCTCTACCGCCGCATAAGGAAGCGCCCACCAGCAAATATTGCTCCCCGGTTAACGGACGTGTCTCGATACCCGGTATCGCAAAATACTGCTTTGACAAAACAGAAATCTGCCCGCCCGTCCCTACATTAAAAAGAAACGTATTTTCCCGCGCACCGACAGAACCCAGGAAACTTGCCTGATTATCCCCGAGCGCCGCCGTTACGGGAATCCCTTTGTATTCTCCCAGTACCGGCAGGCAACGGCATACTTGCGGCAGCAGCCCGGCGTCCATTCCCAGCCTCTCTATCCCGTCTCTTTGAAACGCTCCCTTCCGGCAGTCAAACAAGCCCAGGCCCGCCGCATTGCTCACATGAATGAGCGGCATTTTTCTGCCGGTCAGATACATCCCAAGGTAATCGGCGATCGTACACAGACCGGCGCACTCCTTCGGCATAAGACCGTTTTTCCAGTTAAAATAATGTGTGACAAGTCCATAGCCGGAAGGCACTGTTCGTCCTGTTTTTTCATAAATTTGCTCACAGGCGGAGCAGCCGCCCGCCTCCCGTTCTCCCCCTCTGGCATCCTGCCAGGTATAGAGAGGGCTTATACATTCGCCATTCGCATTTATATATACGATTCCATGCATCTGTCCCGTCAGACCGATGGAATTGATATCGCTAAAGCGGTCGCACAACGCATCCAGCAAAACCGCCGCCCTGCTTACAACCGCCTTTGCATCCTGCAGCCGTTCCCACGGATGCGCAGTCCGAACCGCACATCCGTTTTGTACTGTCCTTGACTCAATAACCTCTTTGCGTTCCGCATCATACACGACCGCACTGATCGTCGTCGTCCCTATGTCAATGCCTATTGCTTTCATGTTACAATCTGTCCGTTTCTTCTTATAGCTTCCTGATTCTGTCCACTGCCTCTACCGTATTTTCATAGCTTCCAAACGCCGTCAGGCGGAAATACGTTTCTCCGCTTGGACCAAAACCAGAGCCCGGTGTCCCTACTACATTGGCGTTTTCCAGCAGGTAGTCAAAAAATTCCCAGCTTGTCATTCCATTTGGCGCTTTCAGCCAGATATACGGCGCGTTCACACCGCCGGAAACTGTATAGCCCGCTGACTGCAAGCCTTCCAGAATATATTTCGCATTGTTCAAATAATAGGCAATCTGCTGTTTTAGCTGCTCTTTTCCTTCCGGCGAATAAACAGCCTCACCGGCACGCTGCACGATATAAGGCGCCCCGTTGTATTTGGTGCCGTGCCGCCTTGCCCACAGGCCATGCAGCGCAACGCCTCCTACCTTCAATTCCTTCGGCACTACCGTATAGCCAAGGCGCACGCCTGTAAAGCCTGCGTTTTTCGAAAACGAATGCAGCTCGATCGCACATGTTCTCGCTCCCTGGCATTCATAAATGCTATGAGGTACGTCTTCCTCCGAAATATAAGCCTCATACGCCGCATCATAAATGATAACGGCGCCCACCCGGTTGGCATAGTCTACCCATTCCTGCAGACGGCTTTTCGTAATTGTAGAACCGGTCGGGTTATTCGGGAAACACAGATAGATCAGATCGGGCGTCTTTCGTGGAAGTTCCGGTGCAAAACCTGTCTGCGCAGTGCACGGCATATAGATCACATCGCTCCACGTTTCCGTCGCCGGATCGTAGACGCCTGTCCTGCCCGCCATCACATTGGTATCCACATAAACGGGATATACCGGATCGCACACCGCAATCTTATTGTCCACGCTGAAAACTTCCTGGATATTGCCGGAATCACATTTTGCGCCGTCGGATACAAAGATTTCATCCGGCGTAATCCCGCATCCCCTTGCCTTATAATCGTTCTCTGCAATCGCGCTGCGCAGAAACTCATAGCCAAGGTCCGGCGCATAGCCCCTGAATGTAGCCGCATCCGCCATCTCGTCCACCGCGCTGTGCAGTGCGGAAATAATAGCGGGCGCCAGCGGCTGCGTTACATCTCCAATGCCTAAGCGGATAATTTTCTTATCCGGGTTTGCCTGCGCATACGCATTCACTTTCCTGCCAATTGTAGAAAACAGATAGCTCCCCGGGAGCTTTAAATAATTGTCATTTATCTTTGCCATGACGTATCTCCTTTTTTCTATATGATTTATTCCCTGTGAAACAACATATCATATTTCACACGTTTCCGTCAATTTCACCCTCAAATACAAAACAGGCCGGTCCTGTCATATAAATCGTATCCTCTTTTTCATCCCATTCCACCGCGATATCTCCGCCCGGCACGTGCACGTTTATTTTTCTGTCTGTCAGCCCGTTCAGCACACAGGCTGCCGCCGTGGCACAGCAGCCCGTACCGCAGGCCAGCGTTTCCCCAGTGCCGCGTTCCCATACACGCATTTCCACATGCCCCCTGTCAATGACCCTTACAAATTCCGTATTGACGCGTTTGGGAAACCGTTCGTGATGTTCAAAATAAGGCCCCAGGGACGCAAGCGGTAAATTCTGCACATCCTCCACAAAGACAACCGCATGCGGATTTCCCATAGAAACACACGTCATACGGTAAACCTGATCCAGTACCGCAATCTCCTCGTTTATCACCCGGCCGCCGGATGCCCTGACAGGTATTTTCTCCGCCGAAAGCTCCGGCCTTCCCATATTCACCCGCACTTCGGCCACTTTCCCATCCTCGATATCCAATACGACATGCTTTACTTTTCCCGCACTGATAATATCCAGCTCCCGCCGCTTTGTCAGCCCTTTGTCGTACACATACTTGGCTACACAGCGGATGCCGTTTCCACACATTTCCGCTCTGCTGCCGTCCGCATTGTACATCTCCATCTCAAAATCCGCCTCCCGGGAAGGATTGATAAAGATCACACCGTCTCCGCCTACACCGAAATGTCTGTCGCTCAAAGCTCTCACAAACGCCGGCTTATCTTCCTGCGAAATGTGTTCTCTTGCCCCGTCTATATACACATAGTCATTCCCACAGCCGTGCATTTTCGTAAACTTCATAACTTCCCCGCTTTCCGCCCTATGGCTTTCCCATTCTTTTCCTGCAAAAATTTCTTTTCCCGCAGTCTGTCATTTCTTACCAGTATAGCCTTCATCCAGGCAATTGAAAAGTGAAAAAATTTTGTGTCTAATTTTTTTTCAAATCTTTTGCTGCTTAGACTTCGCACAAGCAGAGCGATGTAATGTCTATTTACAGTGCATTACATCGGTCTGTTTATACGTACGGTATGCTCCCGGTGTAACCCCAAAAGCAGCCCGGAATACCTTTCCAAAATAAGCGCTGTCTGAAAAACCGCACCGCAGGCTGATTTCCGTAATAGAATGATCATTTCTCCCAAGCAGCTTTTTCGCTTCATTTAAACGGAAAGCAATCAAGTATTCTACGGGACTCTGCCCGATATTCTTCTTAAAGCAGCGGGACGCCTCCCGCTCGCTTACTCCCGCCGCTTTCGCGATCTTTGAAAGTGTAATCTTATCCGCATAATGACCGTGGATATACGCGATCATACTGCGAAGCCGGTCCTTTTGCTCGACTTCCGATTGAAGATGCTCACTTTGGTGTTCGCGAAACTCGTTCAGCAGAAGAAGCCATGTCTCAGAAAGAATGCCTCTTGTTTGGAATTCCGTATCCGGGCTGTTTTGCAATTCTTTAAGCTGACGCAGATTATCCAATATCCGATTGGAGGAAGAACAGCCTCGCCGAATCATATAAACCTCTATTCGATGATTCTGGATGACCGGGTTCAAGTATTTGGTTTCGAAGCGGCTTTTAAAATGTCCACTTAGAAAGACCGGATGGAAGATGTGATTAATTTCTAATGTCCTGCTCCCCGGTGTTCCATTCCGTTTCATATTCATCACATTGCTGTTGATAAAAAAGCCATCCCCTTGATGAACCATGTACTCTGCTCCAATGGTGATAATTTTACTGACACCCTCCTGAATATAGCCAAGCTCCAATTCCTCATGCCAATGCCATGGAATTACAAAATCTGTCAAATCCCGTTCATGGAGACAATAGGGATACTCCACTGTCATCCCCTCTATCCGCTCAACACGGTTTTCATCTGTTTCAAACAAATACATGGCATTACTCTCCCTGTCCGGATAATTAGAAAAATTATACTATAGTTGTCCGGATATTTCTATATTTTGTCCTAATATTTATTTCTTTTATGCCAGATTTTCTTCATAATGTAATTAGCAAATGAAACGGAGGAAACGAAAATGGCATATAACTTTGAATTTTACGCACCTACTAAAGTGATCTTTGGAAAGGGCGCAGAAACCGAAATCGGGAGACATGCAAAAACCTTTGGTGCATCCAATGTATTGGTGGTGTATGGCAGCGGAAGCGCCAAACGCTCCGGGCTGCTGGATAGGGTTGAATCTTCACTTCACGCTGCGGGGATAGCGTTCCAGGAATTGGGCGGTGTTGTTCCTAATCCACGTCTGGATAAGGTCTACGAGGGCATCCGTATGGGGAAGGCGTACAATACGGACTTCCTTTTGGCGGTTGGCGGCGGCAGTGCAATTGACACAGCTAAAGCCATTGCCTACGGCCTTGCGGAGACGGAGCACGATGTCTGGGAGCTGTTCGCCCACACCCGCATGGCCCGGAAGTGCCTCCCGGTGGCCAGCGTGCTGACAATTGCCGCAGCGGGAAGCGAGACATCCAGGGGCTGTGTTATTACCAACGAGTGTACCGGCGAAAAGCGGGCATATGATGATAATCTGGCCCGCCCCAAGTTCGCTGTGATGAATCCGGAATACACAAAAACCCTGCCTGATTATCAGACGCAATCCGGCTGTGTAGACATTATGATGCACACAATGGAGCGATATTTTACCAATGGCGGCAATATGGAGATCACAGACGCGTTAGCCGAAGGACTGCTCCGCACTGTCATGAAAAACGCCGTGAAGCTCCACCACCAGCCGGGAAATTATGATGCCCGGGCGGAGATCATGTGGGCTGGAAGTCTGGCTCATAACGACCTGACCGGCTGCGGAAACGATGGCGGGGATTTTATGTCCCACAACCTGGAGCATGAATTGGGCGGTATGTTCGATGTAACCCATGGGGCGGGTCTTGCGGCAATTTGGCCAAGCTGGGCAAGGTATGTCCGCAAGGAATGTTTGCCACGCTTTGTTCACTATGCCCGGAATGTAATGGGCATTACCGCTGAAGGTTCCGATGAAGAAATCGCCGAAGCAGGTATCCAGGCTATGGAAGATTTTTATCGTAGTATTGGGATGCCTGTAAATCTGGGCGAGCTGGGCATCCACCCAACTAACCTGCAGATCGAAGAAATGGCGGATCGGTGCCTGGCGGCTTGTGGAAACCATACCGGATCTGCAAAAAAACTAACCCGTGAAGATATGATCCACATTTACACAAACGCCCGCAATTCCAAGTAAAGCTGCCAAAATATGCGACGGTTGTCAATAGCCTGCGCCCTCTCTGTGATGATACATCCCTACTCCACAGTCGGCGCAGAGCATCCGTCCCGTCAAAAATTTAACAAACAAGCCAACCACTATGTTGTAAAGGGTGAATCTCATTTCCACCCTTTACAACATACATCTTTGTAGAAAGTCTTGGCAGTAGCAGATTGTTCCCAACGGAAGATGTAAAATCGGCAGACCATACACAATGCACTGCCTGCTTCTTTCTATATATCCATCATAGACAATACCATCTGGGCAGTTTCCACCAGATTTGTGCTGCTGTCCATACTGCATTTTTGCAGATACCGGTATGCCTCCTCTTCCGTCATATTGTTGCGCTGCATCAGAAGTTCCTTTGCCTCGCGTATGAGAGCCGTCTCTTCCGGTTTGCGCTCTCTGGGCGCCATCCTGCGGCGTCTTCGCCGTCTCTCAATCTGCTGCACCATCATATCCACCGTACCTGTCAGTTCATGTACTTTCAGAGGCATGGCAAGCGACAGACAGCCACTCCCTGCATATTCGTCCAGCACTCTCCCCGATGCCAGTAATAACAGTTCAAATCCATCCGGCAGCATATCCAGAAGCTGGGTAAAGAGCATATCTGCCATTTTATAACCGCATATCACGATGCCGTCAGACAAACCGTCGGCATAACTGAGCACCTGCGCGCCTGTGCGGCAGACGGCTGCCACCGGATGGCCGCTTCTCACCAGAACATTTTTAATGCTTCTGCCATCCTCTATTTTGGGAAAAACAACTACAATGCTGGTCACCGGATCCCCCCTTCCTCTCGGCCGCCGCATCCGCATCCGTCTCTCCGGTACAAACCGTAGCGATCAGGCAGACCAAAATGCCGGATACTTACCGTTCACAATCCTAATATCTGCTCAGATAGTGTTGTAATTCCCATGCGCTGATCTGGGCCTTGTATGCGTTCCATTCCTTTTTTTTCAGTTCAATATATTTTTTAAATGCATATTCGCCGAGCGTTTCTCTGACCAGAGAATCCTGTTCCATCTCCTGCACCGCCTGGATCAGCGTTCCCGGGATTTCCGCGATATTATTCTTCTCTTTTTCTTCCTCCGTCAGCTCCCACAGATTGCAGTCCATATCTGCGGGCGGCATAATCTGCTGACGGATCCCCTCAAGCCCCGCCTGCAGGCAGAGCGCGAGCGCCAGATACGGATTGGCCGCCGAATCGGGTGAACGCAGCTCAATCCGTTTTTCTTCTCCTTTGCCCCGTGCGATCCGGATCAGCGGATTCCTGCCTGTAACATTCCAGGTAATCAAAACAGGGGCTTCATAGCCGCTCACAAGCCGTTTATAGGAATTTACAAGGGGATTGGTTACCGCCGCCATTCCCTTCACATGTTTCATAATCCCGCCGATAAAATACGACGCTTCACGGCTCAGACCATATTCTTCCCGTTCGTCGGAAAATACATTTTTTCCGTCCTTCAGCAGCCACATATTGATGTGCATCCCCGATCCATCCACTCCCTGTTTTGGCTTGGGCATAAAGGTCGCATGCAGACCATGCCTTTTGGCGATCGTTCGCACAGCCAGCTTAAACGTCATAATATTATCCGCAGTCTTTACAACCTCATCATGTCTAAAGTCCACTTCATGCTGGGCCGGCGCTGCTTCATGATGGGATGCCTCTATTTCAAATCCCATATCCTCCAACGTCATGACGATATCCCGCCTGGCATTTTCTCCCAGATCAAGCGGACTCATATCAAAATATCCCGCCTGCTCATGGGTCAGGGTAGTGGGCAGCCCGTTTTCATCCGTATGAAACAGAAAAAATTCACATTCCGGCCCTACTTCAAAGCGGTATCCCATTTTTGCCGCTTCCGCCACTGCCCGCTTCAAAATATAACGCGGATCCGCCTCAAAAGGCGTGCCGTCTCCATAACACACATCGCAAATCAGTCTGGCAACCTTCCCCTGCTGCGGTCTCCATGGAAAAATAGCAAACGTATCATAATCCGGATACAGGTACAGGTCAGACTCCCCGTCTCTGCCAAAACCGGCGATCAAAGAGGCGTCAAATCCAACTTTGTTATCCAGCGCTTTTTCCAACTGACTGGATGTGATCGCAATATTTTTCAGCATGCCGAGAATATCCGTAAACTGCAGGCGGATAAACTCTACATCTTCTTCCCGCACCAATCCGATAATATCTTCTCTTGTATATGTTTTCATGATATCCTCCCTTTCTCTTTCAGGAAAACGTTTCCTTCTATTCGCCGCACGGGACGCGCACTGTACAAACAGCAGCTTCATCTGTTCGCCCCTGTACGCCAAAAAAGACGCACTTACCCACTCGTAAGAACGCCTTTGTCTTTTGTGTTATCATAACAGTACACGGCCGCATTTGTCAATAGCCGTATCGTCCGGAACATGGAAAGCAATTTTTCGTTTTTCGTGCGTCCGGGACATGATTCAAACATTCTTGCCCCAAAACGGAAAATTACTTTCATACGTCTGTAGTTCCCCACGTCGCCGCCATTACGGTTTTACAAAATCTGTCATTTGACACAGATTCCTGTCTGTGTTATAATAAGTCAAATATTTGACTATTTATTTTGTATAAAAACAGGAGCCGCTATGAACAGAGAAGATGTGCGTGCCTATGTAAATCAGTACTGCAGACTGCGAGACGTGCAGTTCTCAGCTTATGAGCTATATGCAAGAAAGCATGGCCTGTCCGCAAAAGAATTGTTTGTGCTGGATCTGATTTGGTTTGCACCAAACGGCTGCCTGCAGTCCGAGATCTGTGAACGACTATCGGCCACAAAGCAGACAATAAGCGCTATCATCAAAAAATTCCGCGAACAGGGTTATGTGTCGCTGACCGGGTCCGAAACAGACCGGCGCAGCAAAATTATCCGCCTCACGCAGGCAGGCACAGCCTATGCGGAAAAGATTATTCCGCCTGCCGCCGATGCGGAGACAGATGCGATGAAAGATCTGGCAGAGACAGACATTGCCGAGTTGATACGTCTTACCAGACTGTTTTCAGACTGCATGAAAAAAAGATTTCATGAAATCGGGGAGAAATGAAATGATTATCAATACCGGCGGACGGACAGATACCGTACAATATTACACACAATGGCTGCTAAACCGCTTTGCGGAGGGTTATGTGCTCTCACGCAATCCACTGTTTCCAAATAAAGTCACACGCTATGAGCTGACCCCGGACAAGGTAGACTGTGTTGTATTCTGTTCGAAAAATTACAAACCCATACTGCCCCGCATACACGAGATTACGGACCGTTTTCCTACCTATTTCCATTACACAATCACTGCCTACGGGAAGGATATCGAGCCAGGTGTCCCTGCTATAGAAGAAAGCATGGAAACATTGATCACATTATCGGAATCAGTGGGCAGGCAACGCCTTGCATGGAGATATGATCCGGTACTGCTGACAAAAAAGTATACTATAAAACAACATCTGGAAACCTTCGAGCACATGGCGGAGAAACTGGCTCCTTATATTGATCGTTGTATTTTCGGTTTTGTGGAAATGTATAAAAAACTGGAAAGCAATATGCCGGAGCTGATACCGCTGACTATGCAGGACCAAGACGCCCTGGCGGAGGGACTTGGCTTCATCGCACAGAAATATGGTATTTTTTTACAAACCTGCGGAATGCATGGGGATTTTACCCGTTATGGCATCCATTCCTCCGCCTGCATGACGCTGGATATGCTTGGAAAGGCCAACGGCATCCTCTTCAAAGACCTGAAACATAAAGGCGGCAGACAAGGCTGCCACTGTATGGAAAGCCGTGATATCGGCGCTTACGATACCTGCATGAACGGTTGTAAATACTGCTACGCCAATAAAAATCCACAGAGGGCATTTGAAAATTATAAATACCATGACAGCGCCTCGCCTCTGCTGCTTGGCAGGCCAAAGCCAAAAGACCAACTCCTACAGGGAGCGCAGAAATCCTTTAAAGCACCTTTAAAACCTGGCAAACGCGGCCAGACACAGCGTGGAATTTCCATTTAGCCGGCGTGCGCACCGCCTGTACTCTTCAACCATTTTTACCATAAACGTATCAAAAAACCTGCACGAAAGAACGCCATGCAGCCGCCGGCGCCTGTTTTTTCCCCCCCCCCTCCCGGCCAAAGCAGTGCGCAGAGGAAAATGCCATGCCGGAACTGCCGGAAGTCGAAACTATAAAAAATGTGATTGAGCCCCAGATACAGGGACTGTCCATTACAGGCGTCACCGTAAAACGCCCGGAAGTGACTGCATACCCGCAGGCAGATGTATTTTGCAGGCTGCTGACAGGACAGCGCATTTCCCATATGACACGCAGAGGTAAATTTCTGCTGATCCATCTAACCAGCCACGACCATATCGTCCTGCACCTGCGGATGACAGGCTGTCTTTTGCTTGCTCCGGCGGACTTTCCGCAGGAAAAACACACGCACATTATTTTCCGTCTCAGCAGTGGCAGTGAACTGCGGTTCTCCGATACACGCCGCTTCGGGCGTTTCTGGCTGCTGCAAAAGGGTGAAAACGATATCTACAGCGGAACGGCAAAACTCGGCATAGAACCACTTGATGGAAAATGCACGGCGGAATATCTGCGCGCCCGTCTATCCAAATGCAGAAAGACAGTCAAGGCATGTCTGTTAGACCAAAAAGTCATTGCGGGTATCGGCAATATCTACGCAGATGAAATTCTATTTACGGCGCAAATCCATCCTGCGCGCCCGGCAAACAGCCTGCACGACGGAGAATGGGAACGCCTCGCCCGCACCATCCCACAACGGCTTGCCTATTTTATTGAAAAAAATAAAATCTCGCCGGAACAGTACTTGAATACAAAAGGACAGGACTATCGCAACACACCGTTCTTACAGGTTTACGGACAGGCGGGCAAACCCTGTCCGCTTTGCCAAAATACACTTACCCGCATGATCGTTGGCGGCAGGAGCAGCGTTTATTGCCCTGTCTGCCAGAAAGATCCTATCAACTGATTAGGGTTCTTGCCAGAAACGTTCCCTTTTTCGGTCTATTCAGAATCCAGGGAAAATCCTGCATACGCCTGGCGCAGCGCCTCCGCCGCCTCACTGTCGCTCATGCCTTCCAGACTGCCCACGTCAATCCACTGAAATACGGCGGTCTTTTTCGTCAAGCCCATGCTTCCATAGTAAGTATCCGCGAAATGATCGTATTCTTCCTCTGTCAATGCATTGCCATTGCAGTCATAACTGGTTATCTCCGCACGGCCGTCTTCGCCCGTATAAACGACTCTCTGTTCCGCCAGCGGCGTTTCCAGCACGAAATCGTCCGAAAGACACAGCGAACTCACCCGGTATCCATAACTATCCGGCGAATCTCTCAGCTCATCATACACGATAAAATGATTCTTCACGCCCGACGGTGAAAAACTGCTATATACGGCCATACTCTCTTCCATGAGATCCGGCTGTGATTCTCCTTCCGCAAAAGAAGTATCCAGCTTTTTCAGTTCCCCATTTTGGTCTATTTTATAAAACGTACTGTATGTATACCGTCCCGTTCCGCCCTGGTTGGCAACAATCAGGACAGGACAGCCGTCATAAGCCAGCGGCGCAAGCGTAAAGCAGTGGCGCTCATCCGCAAAATCCACGTCTGCCGCCCATATCTCCCTCTTTTCTGCAAACAATTCGACCTGCTTTTCCGCGCTGATCATGCCCAGAAGACTGTCCGCATATTCCACGTAATCCGCCCAGCTCCCCAGCAGCTCTGACATCGTATCGGTCAGCCCCTGGCTGCTCACATATTCTTCCAGAAACGTATCCCGGTAAAAACCCGGGCCGTCCTCTGCCTTTCCGTCTATGCGGTAACTTTCCAGATCGGGATGATCGAGATAAAACATGTTGTCGGAATTTTCCTGCAAAAAAATCCGCGGCTCGTTCCACTTCCGCCCACCGTCCGCGTAAGTGACCAGGACAGCCACGTCCTGTTTTCCGTCCTGATTGTAATCCTGAAATGCGACGGCGCATACCTCGACAAATCCATCTCCCGTCTCCTTTCCGGTTTCCGGAAAACGGTACACGATCTCTCCGTCTCTGGACAATGCAAAATGAGGCGGCCATCCGTCCGTCTCCGGCGCAATTGAAGCAAACAGCGTCTTTCCCCAGCCGTCCATCTCCACCACAAAACTCTGGTTCTCTATCAGCCCCGCGGTCAAAGACGTCCCTCTCTCTTCCCCGTCCGCCTCTCCGCCATCCTGTGCAGGCGCTGCAGCCTCCCCGCCTTCTGCAGGCTGTCCGTTTTCTTCCGTTTCTTCCATCTCCCGCTGTGTCCCCTCATCCACACCGCCGTCTTTCTCTTTGCATCCGCCGATGCAGAAAAGCAAAAGTATACAGAGCACTGCGATCCCCTTTTTTCTCATCTTACGCTTCCTCTCTATCAGACAAACGCCTGTCCCCACAGTCGCCATAAACCGCCCTGTCAAACATCTCTTTCACTGCAGGCGCATTTTTTGTCAATTTCTTAATGCTTAAATCCTCTGCTTTATTATTCGCCAGACGAAGATTATTTTCGGACGAAAGCAGCGCTTCCTTTGTCTTTTGTAAATGCGTAATTGTCTTGTCAATTTCCTCAATGGCAGTTTTAAATTTTTCACTGGCAATCCTGTAATTGCGCGCAAATCCGTCTTTAAAAGCATTCATATTCTCTTCAAACTGACGGATGTCGACCTGCTGATGCTTTGCCTCTTCCAGTTCCTGCCGGTACTGCAGCGAATGGAGCGCCGCATTGCGCAGCAGCGTAATCATCGGAATAAAAAACTGCGGACGGATGACATACATCTTCTCATACAAATAAGAAACATCTACGATTCCATTATTATAGAACTCATTGTCAATTTCCAGCAGAGAAACGAGCACTGCATACTCGCACTTCTTCTCGCGCCTGTCCTTATCAAGCTCTTTTAAAAAGTCCTCGTTTTTATGTTTGGTGGCGGTTTCATCCATCTCGTTTTTCATTTCAAACATGATGGAAATAAATTCTACCCCCTCCGCCGCCTCCCGGAAAATGAAATCGCCTTTGCTTCCGGTCCGCGCATCATTATCTTTTGCAAAATACGCCTTCGGAAACGCCGCCATCCGCAGGGAATTAAACTGGTTCATACAGTGCTGCTCCAGGCTTTCTCCGATCATCTTTGTAGACTGCCTGGCTTTAAAATCTTTATAATATTTGATCTCTTCTTCTTTCTCCCTCAATTTATTCTCGTATTCTTTTTGCAGAGACTGTTCTTTGCGCTCGTTTTCCGTCTCCTGCTTTGATAATCGGCCTTTTAGTTCGATAATCTCTGCCTCTTTTTGTGAAATCTCTTTTCCTTTTTCCTGAAGGACTTCCGAAACTGCCAGCTTCTTCTCCGTCTCGCTGCTTCCAATCCTGGCCATTAACCGTTCAATTTCCTTTTCTTTCTCTGTCAGTTCTGCCGCTTTGGCAGTAAGCTTGCGCTCAAACGTTTCCTTCTGTTTCATCTGCGCAAGTTCCAGATCTTTTTCTCTCTTCTCTTCGAAATCTTTTTCCCACTGTTTCAGTTCTTTTTCAAATTCCTTGTCCCTGACCTGCCGGACTATCTGCGCATAACCGGACTCATCCACTACGAAAACTTCCCCGCAGTGCGGACATTTGATCTCCTGCATAACCATCGTCCCTTCTCAAACAATATGCCATCTAATCCGAAACGCCATCTATATTTTATGGCGTTTTATGCCGGATTCCATTGTATTATAATACACATTCTTTTTGGTAAAATCATGCGTAATTTTGATTTTATCACAATATCATCTGTTTTTCCACCTGTCCTGCTTCCATACATGGAAATCAATTATTTGTGCACGAAACAAAAAATTGATTTCCGTTCCTGTTTCCGTATTCGGGATATAAAAATGGCAGGCATATTCGCCTGCCGCCTCTAATACATTATATAAACGAAATGAAAATGGGGATATCGTTATGAGTTCCAGAACCAAAATTGTGGTCCTTCACCTGAAGGAATTGTTGTATACCGGGATTTTTGTCGTACTCGGCGTCCTCTTCGTCGTGCTGCTGGTCATTATGTTCCTGCCGGACAAAAAGCAGGAAAAGCAGAGCGCACAGACGGCAAACGCCTACATACCGGGTATCTATACAACTTCCATACAGCTCGGAGGAAGCACGGTGGATATCGAAGTGGTGGTCGATGAAAACCATATCAACTCCCTGCGTCTGAATACGCTGGATGAAGCAGTGGCGACCATGTACCCGCTCATCGAGCCGTCCTTTGATGAATTGGCAAAACAAATCGAAGCCAATCAGTCTCTGGAAGGCATCACATATTCCGATGATAACCGCTACACCTCCATGCTGCTTCTCAATGCCATCTCACAGTCATTGGAAAAAGCGGCATCCGTCACCAATACGCCGCCCGCGGAGGGGACTGAGTGACATAACCGCTCCGCCCGCGGTCTTACGCCCAATGCGCAAACCGTTACAGTCTGTCAAGCTCCTCCTGCCATGCAGCCATACTGGCGTCCGACGGCATACGCAGATCTCCTCTGGGGGAGACTGCCACACTGCCCACCTTGGGCCCGTCCGGCAGACAGGAGCGTTTGAACTGCTGTGTAAAAAACCTGCGGTAAAATGTCCGCAGCCATTTTAGAATGACGGTATTTTCATACATGCCGTCAAACGCAGCGGACGCAAGCCGGTATATTTTGGCCGGAGAAAAGCCAAACCGCAGCATATAATACAGAAAGAAATCATGCAGCTCATATGGCCCCACCAGATCTTCTGTCTTCTGTGAAATTTCTCCATCCACAGGAGGCAGAAGCTCAGGACTCACCGGCGTATCCAGCACATCCAGAAGTACCTTTCTCAGCTCTTCCCTCCCGCATACATCCGCGTAGTATCTCACAAGATGACGTACCAGCGTCTTGGGCACGCCCGCGTTCACGCCGTACATAGACATGTGGTCGCCGTTATAAGTGGCCCAGCCCAGAGCAAGCTCAGACATATCGCCCGTGCCAATGACAAGTGCGTTTTCTCTGTTGGCAATATCCATCAACACCTGTGTTCGCTCTCTCGCCTGCCCGTTTTCATAAGTCACATCATGGTTGTCCGCAAGCTGTCCGATATCATGGAAATGCACGCTGACCGCTTCTTTAATATCCACCTCTTCCAGCGTCAGTCCCAGCGTCTTCGCCAGCATACATGCATTGTCATAGGTTCTGCCTGTGGTGCCGAAACACGGCATTGTCACTGCAATTATATTTTCGCGCGCATAAGACAACAGATCAAAAGCGCGCACTGTCACCAACAGCGCAAGCGTGGAATCCAATCCGCCTGAAATGCCGATCACCGCCTTTCGGCATCCCGTATGTTCATACCGCTTTTTCAGCCCATATGACTGGATCGACAATATTTCATTACACCGTCTTTCGCGCTCGCCGCGGTCAGAAGGAACAAACGGCAAGGCGGGAAACGTCCTGCCAAGCTGTGTCTCTTCCTGCTGCGGATAAAAAGAAAGGATCCGGTAGCCATCCTTTCCGGCAGCAGGAAAGGTATTCATGCGCCGCCTTTCAAAACGCAGACGTTCGATATCCAGCACACCATATAATGTCTCACACGAAAATGTTTTCGTCTGGGCCAGAATGCTGCCATTTTCCGCAATGATATTATGACCGCCAAACACAAGGTCCTGCGTGGATTCCCCTTCTCCCGCGCTGCAGTAAATATAGCCTGCCGCCAGCCTGGCGCTCGTTGACTTTACAAGCATTTCCCTGTATGCGTCCTTACCGATGGTTTCATTCGAAGCCGACAGATTCACAAGCACAGTCGCACCGGCCAATGCGTGGGAGGTGCCCGGCGTATCCGCCGCCCACAGATCTTCACAGATCTCACAGCCTACTACAAGCCCCTCCATCTCTTCCGCACGAAACAAAATATCCGTCCCAAAAGGAATCTCTTCTCCGTCCCAGAAAATATTTTCCGCTTTTCTGCTGCCCGGCGTAAAATGCCTTGTCTCATAAAATTCTCCATAAGCGGGAATATGCCGCTTCGGTATCACGGCAAGCAGTCTGCCGTCTGTCATAACGGCCGCCGCATTATATAACTTCCCTTCCTGCTCCAGCGGAACACCGACAAAAACCAGGGCGTCATACCCTTCCGTACAGGTAATCACCTCCCGAAGCTCCTGCCTGGCCTCCTGCAGCAGCCTTTCCTGCAAAAACAGATCGCCGCAAGTATACCCCGTCAGACAGAGCTCCGGAAACACCACTATTTTGGCGCCGTTCCCGCAGGCCTCTCTGATCCCTTCGCAAATCATTTGCCCGTTATATACCGGATCCGCCACTTTGATTTTCGGCGTCACCGCTGCAACCTTCACAAATCCATGTTCCATTACCGTACCGCCCTTTGCAAAATATCTTTCAATTCCTCTACGGAAAATGTATAATCCCTGTTGCAGAAATGACAATTAACCGTCACCGGACTGCCATCCGCGATCATCTCGCCAATCTCCTTTTTCCCGATGCTGATCAGCGCCTTTTCCACACGCCTCTTATCACAGTTGCAGGAAAACCGTACGGGCATCGTGCCCTGTATCTCCAAATCCAGACTGCCAAGCAGTCTTTGCAGGATCTGTTCCGGACATTCGCCTGCATCCAGCATCGATGTGACCGAACGGATCTGCAGCAGATTTTCTTCCAGCCGCTTCAGTACGCTCTCCTGTGCAAACGGCATAAGCTGGACGATAAAACCGCCTGCCTGCTTTACCGTATTGTCTTTGCACATCAGCACGCCCAGACCCACGCTGGACGGCACCTGTTCCGATGTGGCAAAATAATACGTCAGATCTTCTGCAATCTCCCCAGTCTGCAATACAGTCTGCCCCACATAAGGCTCTTTTAATCCCATGTCCTTAATTACTCTGAGCACCCCGCTGCCCACACTGCCGCCCACATCCAGCTTGCCTGCAGCATTTGGCGGCAGCATCACATCCGGACGCTGCACATATCCTTTCACACTGCCTTTCGCATCGGCTGTCACGGTAATACCGCCAATCGGTCCGTCTCCGCTGATCTGCAATGTCAGCAGATCGCTTTCCCCTTTCAGCATACTGCCCATCATGCCGCCCGCCGTCAACAGCCGCCCCAAAGCCGCTGTAGCCACCGGGCTTGTATGGTGCCTGCTTCTGGCTTCCTCCGTCAGTTCTCTTGTTGTCGCCGCAAAAGCCCGGATCTGTGCGTCCGCTGCCGTGGCCCTCACAATATAATCACTCATCTGTCCCTTCCCCGCTTTTGCCGTTTTCCATAGCCGTTACAAAAATCCGTTCACTTGTATCCGTTACCGGCCCATTGGTGTCAGCATCCACTGCCGTCAAAAATATCATACCTGCAGCCGCCAGAAGCCTTACGACCTCTTCCAGCGTATATCCTTTTTGATAATGTGTTTCCGTAAATTTCCGGTACCGTCCGTCTTCTTCCTCAGCAAAGACTGTCACTTCATATTCGTTGACACACTCGGCTTCATAAAAATAATTTTCCCAGATAAAGCTGCAGCGCTCCCTGTTTTCTGCAATCACCGCGTCCCCGATCACCTCTCGGTACTTATAGTCTGTGTTAAAATCAAAGAAAAAAATACCGCCGGGATCCAGATAATTATTTACCAGACGAAATACCGTTTCCAGCTCAGACGGCTCCAATAGATAATTGACGCTGTCGCAGGTGCTGACCACCGCTTTGACCGTACCATACAGTTCAAATTCCCGCATATCCTGGCACAGATATAATATATCATGCCCGGACCTGTCCCTTTTTTCAATGGCCCTGTTTAACATTTCCTGGGAACAGTCAATCCCGATCATATCATATCCTGCCGCCGCCAAAAGCTCTGTCAGCGTCCCTGTACCGCAGCCCAAATCCAGCACCAGTTCTTTTCCGATCCGGTATTGGTCCAAAATTCCCTGTATCGTGCGGGCCCACTGCGTATAAGGTGTCTCATCCATAAAGATATCATAAAATCCTGCAAAATCCGTATATGCTTCCATTAATGAACCAGAGCCCCCAGCAGTCCGTAAGACACGATCGACATAATAATCGTTGCCATGGCAATCCCCAGCAGAACTGCCAAAACCGCCTTCTTAAAATCCACTTCCAGAAGCGCCGCGATCAACGAACCCGTCCACGCCCCCGTGCCGGGCAGCGGTATGCCTACAAAAAGCACCAGTCCCCAAAATTCATATTTTCTGATACTGTCGCTTTTCCCCATGGCGCGCTTTTCCAGCTTTTGAATGACCGCGCCAATCAGCGGTACATTCCGCAGCAGTTTGAAGATTCTGCGGATAAACAACAGGATAAACGGCACCGGAATGACATTTCCCACGATGCAGATCGGCACAGCCGCTGTGATCGGCACCTGCAGCAGCGACGCAGCGATCAGGCCGCCGCGCAGCTCCAGAATCGGAATCATGGAAATGATAAAAATTACCAGTTCCCTCGAAATGTACGCCCCCAGCGTCTGTGTAAACCATACGACCAAACTTTCCATAGTATTCTCCCGTATCCTTACTTTATGTAATCTTTCAAAAATGCAAGCAGCGCACGCATCTCTTCGTCCGTGCCAATACTGATGCGCAGATAATTGTCAATCCCCGGTTTCCGAAAATACCTGACATAAATACCGCTCTCTTTCAAAGCGGCAAACAATTTCTCTGCCGGTACATGCGCATGCGCCGCAAAAATAAAATTGCTCTTCGAATCCGCAAATGAAAATCCGAGCCTGCGCAGTTCCTCCTTCGTCCGCTCCCTTGTGTCAATCACCTTCCGTATATGCTGCTGAAAATACGCCTCATCCGCAATGGCAGCCACGCCCGCGCGCAGCGAAGGCAGATTCATCGTATAAGAATTAAACGAAAACTTCGCATCATGCAGGTAAGAGAGCAGCTTTTCTCCGGCAAGCGCATATCCAATCCGCATCCCCGCCATGGAACGGGATTTGGAAAAGGTTCTGACTATCATCAGATTTTCATACTGTTTCAGCAACGGCAGCGCGCTCACGCCGCCAAAATCAATATAAGCCTCATCTACAATAACCACAACATCCTGATTGGCCTTGACGATCGCCTCCACCGTATCCAGACTTTCCAGTACCCCTGTCGGCGCATTGGGATTTGGAAAAATAACGCCGCCGTTTTCACAGAAATAATCCGCCGGGTTAATGGTGAAATCCGCCTGCAAAGGTTTTGTCCTGTAGGGAATCCGGTACAACTGGGCCCATACATCGTAAAAGGAATAGGTAATATCCGGGAACAAAATCGGCTTGCCGCTCTGGAAATATGTGAGAAAAGACATGGCCAGCACATCATCGGATCCCACGCCAACAAAAACCTGTTCCGTTTTCACACCATGATAGGAGGCAAGACTCTGGCGCAGGGAAACGGCATCCGGATCCGGATACAACCGGTATTCCTCCGGCCTGATCTGCCTGACCGCTTCCAAAACACCCGGCGCCGGCGGATAGGGATTTTCATTGGTATTCAGCTTTATGATATCCTGCCGGCCCGGCTGTTCCCCCGGCGTATACGGAACTACTCTTCTTACATTTTTTTCCCAGTTCATTTCCCGTCTCCTTTTTTTGTAAACTGCAGACATCTAAGTTCCATACTAACAAATTTTTCCTTCTATTGCAATCACTAACTGCACCGTAGCAATCCGGCTTCTGCCGCTTACATCCACCCTGATGGGCATATCCCGGTGCCGCATGTAGAAAAAGCGGGAAGGCACTAGAATAAACACCCCCGTGACAGACAGCCGACGCTGCCTTTCCTGGATGTACGCGGTATATCCACCTTCTTCCCTGATAACCGCGCATTTCCCCAGATAAACCTGTTCCCCCGTCTCTGTCTTTGTGTATAGCTTCATACATCCCCGCCGGAAGTTTTTCATTGACATCATCCTTTCCTTATTTTACACTTTTTTCATACTGATACGTTAAGTTTCATTGATCCCACGCGGAAATAACTATTCCGCCATACCCAGGAGCCAACTTATGCGACAAATATCCCGACCGAAAAATTTTAAAACTGCCATCCTGCTGCCCGCTGCCTTTCTGGCTGCCTGGGCCTGCGTGCGGGCCTGCGCCGTCACGACCTTCCATCTGATGGGAGGCCTGCTTTTCCTCATGTATCTGCTGCTTGGCAGACAGTTCCTGAAATGGAAAAAGGCATCCGACTCACCTGCCGTTTATAAGCGGACTGCCCTTGCGCTCGCCTGCCTGTTTACACTGTTCTATCTGTCTGCCGACTATGAAGCATTGCTGCATGGTCTGGACAGCCTTCTATTCCGTCTGGGCCATATCCTGCTCATCGGTCTGGGGCTTTTGTGTATTTTTTATGTATTGCTGCTGTCTTTTTTTGTGTGGATGACCGATCTGCCTGTTTTTTCCCCGCAAGAGCAGGAGGGCTCCCGCTTTTACCAAAACCTGCCGCGGCTGTCCTTCTTCTTCTGCCTGCTCTGCTGGCTGCCTTACCTGTTTTCCAACTATCCCGGCGTCATGACTGTCGACAGCCTCAACCAGTACGGACAGATCATTGGGCAGCTTCCCATGAGCAACCATCACCCATGGGTGCATACCCAGCTGATCGGATTCTTTTACCGGATTGGTATGCGGCTGACAGACGACCCCGTCACCGGACTGGGCCTTTTCACCATATTCCAGATGTTTGTGATGGCGGGTATTTTTGCCTGGCTGACAGACACCTTCGTAAAACTGCGGGTGCGGACAGGATTTTGCCTGGCTGTTATTGCTTTCTATGCCCTTCTTCCGTACAATGCCCTCTATATGGTAACGATGTGGAAGGACATCCTCTTTTCCGGTATGACGCTATTGTTCTCCATCGCGCTACTGCGTTTTCTTTTATCTGCCTGTCACCCTGCTTTTCCGGTGACCGTATCTGCCCGCCTTTTGTATCTGCTTTCCGGTTTCTGCATGTGCTGTTTCCGATCCAACGGTTTTTATGCCTTTCTGGCCACGCTTCCTTTCCTGCTGTTTTGTTTCCGGAAACAGTGGAAAATGCACCTGCTGCTGAACCTGGGCATCCTCCTGTCCGTCCTGCTGGTCAAAGGCCCTGTCATGACCGCCTGCCAGGTGGCGTCTCCTGATTTTGTGGAATCCCTCTCGATCCCCATCCAGCTTGCCGCCAGAGTCTATGCGGACGGGGAAACGGTAGACGAAACAGAAAACGAAATGTGGAACCGCATCGTCGATACCGGGCGGATCGCAGAGACATATGAATCCTTCTGCTCCGATCATATGAAAAATCTGATCCGCCAGGGCGACCAGGCATACCTGGAAGCGCATAAAGCCGATTATCTCAAGCTCTGGATTCGGTTTGGCCTGGAACATCCCGGCGCATATCTGCGCGGCTATATCGATGCAACAAAAGGATACTGGTATCCGGACGTGCCCAATCGGATCGGATTAGATGAAAGAATTGCCGAAAATCCCTACGGGCTGACAGCAAGACCGCTGCTGCATAACCCGGTTACGATCAAAATCAGAGAAATTGTCTTTAAACTGCCTGACATGGTGCCTATCTACGGTCTGTTGTTCAGCCTCGGCGCTATGTTCTGGCTTTGTATCGCGCTGGCCGGGAAAACGTTTGTCTCCGGCGTCCGCAAAAACCTGCTCGTCTTTCTGCCCAACGCGGCAATTATGGCGACCCTGTTTCTTGCAACCCCGGTCAACAACGAATTCCGTTACGCCTATTCCATGCTGCTGTCCATACCGTTGTTCATCCTCTGCGCGCTGCTGCGCGGCGGCAGAGAAGAAACAGCAGCACACTGACTGCGCTGACCCCGATACCCGCATACAGGCCCGGCGTTCTGTAGGAAAATGTGACGGCATGCTTACCCGCAGGCAGCTCTACACCGATCATTGCACCTGCGAAGGGACGGATTGGGACCGGTTTGCCATCGACACTGACGCGCCATCCCGCCTCATTGGGAATCGAAGTGGCAAGGATGCCGCCTTCCCCGGCATTGATCGAAGCCCTGATCAGGGTGTCTGAAAATGTCTCTATTTCCATAGGATATCTCCCGAGACGGCGTATTAACTCATGCAGCGCCGTTTCGTTGATCCGATAGACAGACAGCTCCAATTCATTCCTGTCATTCCTTTTGTCTCCGCTCTGTGTCAGCTTCACCGTACTGCCTTTCCCGCACCAGCCGATATCCAGAAAATGCGGATAATAAACTTTTTCATATGTTTTTTCATAACCCGCGACATCCGCCGTGATATTTTTTGTGCTGCATTTCTCCGGATAGACATAAAAGTGTCCGTTTTCTTCCGTAAAGAAAAAGGCTTCCCCGTCCTCACAGGTTACGGCAACGGGATACAACAACGCCTCTTCCAGTCCCAGCGCCTGCGCCAGCCGGTTCTGCACCCCGGCGGGATCGCCTTCTTCCGGATCCCACTTATCTGCCACATCCGGCGCAATCATAAATCCCAGCGGCAGTGTATCCCTGTTACGGTACAGATATTTTCCCTCTTCCATTTTCAAAAGTTCATGAAACGAATCGGTAATTTCCAGGCTGTCCGAAATCGTATAGTCTACGGACAACAGCGCCGACGCTAACGGCGTAGCGCCGTCATAACAATAAAACACCTTGCTGCTGCTCATGCCCATCCGCCTGTAAAAATGCGCCATTGCTTCATTGACCGTCGAAGAAAAGAACGTGGCTGTGGCAACGTCAGCCAGCATCCCGTCATTCTTTGTCATACGTCCATAACTTTCTGTCCGGTAAAACCGCCCCTCATCTTCCCGCTCTTCTTCCAGCCAGGAGAGCAGCGCCCGGCTGGCCTGGTAATCCGACTGATAGGCAGAACGGCTTGTCGTTGACACACTCGTCTCTATCGTATTCAGCGATGCTTCCATCACCACCATGCAAAACAAAAGCCCCGCCGCCAGGTTCTTTTTCAGACTGCCTGCCCTGTACCAGTAAACGAGCAGTGCATACAACAAAAGATACCATATCGTAAACAGAAAGCTCTTCTCCGTAAAATCGTCATTGCCGGCAAAACGGCCGCAAATGCACAAAAACAGCGCTCCGCCGCCTGCCGTCAGGGCAATCTGTCCGCCGGAAAATTCCCCGAAGTGCCTGTAAGCCTGAAAACTCATTGTAAGCACGAGGAAAATATACAAAAAAGACTGCCTCGCCGGAAGGCTGTCCGGAAAATTCAGGCCATGCCAGAAAAATTCCAGGATATTCACGGAAAAGCTCAAATAGAAAAACGCCAGCAGCGCCAGCCTGCCGATTTTCTCCCGCCAGCGGATTCGTCTGCAGCACACATACAGTGGAAGAAACAGGAAAACCGCAGCGCCGCAGTAAATATTCGGCCAATGGTCATTGCGGATTTCCGGGGTCACATTGATGCAGTGTCTTGCCAGAACCGCAAGCAGATTAAAATAAGACTTTATTTGCTGCGGGTAATTCATCTGGTCGAAGCGGGTAGAACGCAGCGCCAGCGTACCTGGCAGCAGCACCGCCCCGGCCATTCCTCCGGCAAGCAGGGAGTACAGTGTAAAATCACACAGACTCCTCAGCTTTCTGCGGACAGACAAAGGCACTGCCAGAACGATATAATAGAGAACGAGAAAAATACAGACCGGAATCGACAGGTAATAATTGGTCAGAATGGATATTCCCAGACAGATGCAGTACAGTCCCGGCTTTCTCCGGTACACCAGCTCTTCCAGGCCGAAAATGACGACCGGCGCCAAAAAGATACAGTCCAGCCACATGATATTCCAGTTATAGGCCGCCATATATCCCGAGAGCGCATAAAATACCGCAAACAGCGTAATTTCATAGCCTTCCGTCCTGAAACGGCTTTTGAGATACCAGCCATAGCTAAGTCCGCACAAACCGATCTTAATGATAATGAGCAATGTCATAAATTCGATGATATGGCTTTCCGGACACAAAAACAACAGCCAGTTTACCGGACTCGCCAGATAATACGCATAAAGCGCAAGAAAATTCGCGCCCAGACCCGCACGCCAGGAGAAAAGCATACTGCCGCCTTCCCGTATCTTTCTATGAAATTCCATGAAAAAAGGCATGTATTGATTGTACAGATCCACCCGCAGAAAACAGCGGTCCCCAAAAGGATATACCTTTTTATAAATGACGGCGGCAATCATAATTGCCGCCGGAATGCAAAATGCCAGAAGCAGCGGTCTTTTTCTGCTCTCCATATGTGAAAGACTCCTTATTGCCACGACGAACGGTTTCCCAAACAATGTACGAAATATCAATCAAACAGCTGATAATACTGTAGTTTCTGATATGTCAGCAGCTCCTGCGCCGCCTCTTCCTCCTCACGCGTCAGTACCCTTCCGTCCGCCGCTTTCACCTGTTTGGCAGTGATCACAGGATAACTCTCCTGCAGCTTTGCCAGATATCCATAATAACCGTCCAACGCAATGCCGGCCTGCCGCAATACTTCCAGAGCCAGAAAGTTGGCGCTTGTCTCCACACCCTGTTTTTCTTCTATATCGAAATTCGCCCAAACGACAAATGGCACCTGGTAGCGGGACAGTTCCTGCTCGCGCGACAACTCTGACAAACTGATACCGCCCGCACGCCAGATCGGCGATGCGATTGTGTTATTGGGCTGGTGATCTCCAAAAAAAACGATCATTGTTTCCTCTTCTTCCTGCGCAAAGTACGCAATCAAATCCTGCAGCGCCCGGTCCGTCAGACAGACCAGTGACAGGTAATTGGAAACTGCCTGTGACGGTATCCCTTCCGCCTCTATCTCCGGCGTAAAATTATCGGCTTCCTGGTCATAACCGCCATGATTCTGCATCGTCACATTAAAGACAAACAACGGCTTTTCTTTGTCTCTTTGCTCATATTCCTCTATGATCCGGGCAAAGTCCGACGCATCGCTCACATATTTCCGCACATATTCCGCATCCTCATACGCCTCCAGAAAACGCATCTCATCAAAACCCAGCCAGGGATATACTTTATTGCGGCTCCATCCCGACGCATGGTAGGGATGCATGGCAACAGACTGGTATCCTTCCTCCTTCAACCGGGCCGCCAGTGAAAACAGATCACCACGGACATACTGCTGATAAGGGACACTGCCCTCCGGCAGAAACGCCATCGTATTGCCTGTCAGAAATTCAAATTCCGTATTTGCCGTATTGCCTCCCAGTACCGACACATGCAGTTTCCCGGAAATGGTATTCTCCGCTCCCTGCAGACTGTGCAGAAAAGGCATATAATCCTGATTGCAGGTAAACTCTCCCACATATGACAAATCGGCAAACGCCTCGTCCATAATCACGATAATGTTCGGCAGACGGCCGCTTCTCTCCTGTGCGCTCTCCGCTCCCCCGTTTCCATAGGGCGCCAGCAGGGCGCGGCACTCCTGCACGTCATAACCTTCCGGCTTTTGCGTAATCAGATATTTCATTTCCATCGTAAAGGCAACCGCGCAGCCATTCCGCCTCTGCACAGCTCCCGGTGTAAACATTTTGTCGTACAGGCGCAGTTTTGCGATTACAGATTCCTGATGCAGCAAGGACGCAAAACCTGCCAGCGCTATCATAACTGTCAATGCGCCTGCCATCCTTACATTTTTCTTTTCTATTTTCCAGGGAAACGCCTGCTCTAACGCCAGCAAAACCGCATAACCCAAAAGCACCAGCCAGATCCGGCCCGGAAGGGCATAGCTGAAATTATCGGCCACTGACGCCGCCGTAGCCGCCGAATAGATATCCCATGGCAGAATCGGCGAAGCACGAAAGGCAATCACGTAATAATTGGCCAGTCCCGCCAGCAGAAAAAACAGGGTATGTATACGCAGCGCCAGCCGCAGCCTTCCCGTCACCATAAGCAGCAAAGCCGCCGTCAGCCAATATAACAGAAAATTTAACAGCCATGGCGCCGGTTTAATATCCGTCAATGGATTGTGCGTATACAATTCCGTCAATAACAGTGTCAAAACCGGACATAGAAAAAATCCCAAAAAGGGATTTCCTGCCCGCATCCTCTTTTTCATCATACTCTCCTCTCCCTCCGGCATTATAGCATGTTTTTGAGGAAAAGGAAACCTTTTGGTCAGTATACCGCGCTGACGTTGCTGATGTGGTCGTTCACAACCTGAAAACGCCAGACTGTACTGCCGCTTCCCGCACTTGTCATATAATACGCCCCGTCCATAAAATCGATATAATAGGGGATCCCTTTTTCCGGAAACGCAGCATAGACATCTTCATAGAGCCCCCACGCCAGCAGCGCCGGATTGCTGCAGCGGATCATCGTCGCCGCTCCCTGGTCAAACGCCAGGTCACTGGATACGGTCATATAAAAGTATCCGCCGATCGGAACGATACATGCCATTCCCGATATTTCCTGTGTCACGCCATATCTCGCCTGCACCTCCAGCGTGTCCTTATCCGCAACGATTATATAACAGTTATTTCCGGAAGGAAACAGGATACGGTCACCTGCAATGGTAAAAGAACGAACATAAAATCCTTCCAGCTCTTTTATCTTCCTGATCTCCGACAAATATACCAAACCCGTTTCCGGCTCCCTTTTGGCTATATACATTTCACCGGTCAACGAACTCCAAATAAAAAAAGATTCTGTCGCCGCATCATATACAATATAATGCGGCCTCTCTCCGATTCCTTCCAGTCTCTGCGTGTTCTGAAATCTGCCCTTTTTCCATTCAAAGATCTGCACCCTGTTATTTTCGGTATCCACCACCAGATATACCTGCCCGTCACCGGCAATGGCATGGGGATGGCTTACATCAGCCGTCATAACCTTCCATTCTCCGACCGGTACGCCCAGGCTGCGCGTATAGATAACCTGATCGTGATAGCAGTCCGTAATAAAATAGTACTCTCCCTGACGGGTAATCTGCGCAGGTACCTTTAAATGTTCATAAGGATTTTTCGGATTCTCAAAATATATCTCGCTGACCGGCAGCTGCGATGCCGGCTTCACCGGATCGAAAGAAACGGTTTCGCTGGATGCCTCCTTTGGCTCGTCCCGCATATCCGCTTCCTCCGCCCTGTCTTCTTCCAACCGGATGTCCTGTCCTTCCCCTTTGTTCTCTTTGCGCACGTTACCTTCCTTTGCACAGACAGGAACCTGCAGCAATGCAGCCCCCAGTAATACGGCACATATGGCTGCCGCCAGCGCTTTAGCCCTTTTTCTATTACCAAGACTACCCATAAACTGTTTTCCCCCATTTCTCCGCACCGTAAAGTATGCTATACTGCAAACAGGTCATTTATAAAAGGAAGGAACCTGCATGTACTTTACACAAACCACGCCAAAAAAACTTCTGCAGACTTTTATCCTCTGTCTGGGCACAGGTCTGCTGCTCCTGTCGGCCCGTCCCACTCCCATCCCCGTGCTGCGGTATGCGGCGCCTGAAAGCGCTCTTTCCGTTTCCGGTACGGTCAATTCCTATACAACCCTGAGTGTCCCAACCTGGGTCACAAAACTTGACGGCCTGTATTTCATCGTTGACTGCTACCATAACCAAATCATCTACTCTGACTCCCTGGACCGTCCGCTAAGCGAATGGCTGGTGATGACAGATGAAATCAATAAAGGACATACCCTGGCTGGCAATGGGATTGTATATCTGGCAGATGATACGGAAAATAACCGTATTTTAATTTTTGAGAAACGGGACGGCTGCTTTGTCCATACCCAGACACTTTCCGATATCGGCATCCGGCCGCATTATATCGTTTACAGAGAAGAAGACCGCTGCTTTTATGCATGGAGTTCTATGACCGGAGAGATGTATCTCCTGCGCTGCGCGGAAGATTCCGGCCGTGTATTTCTAAGCGAAATACGACGCATACCCGCCCTTGACGGCAGTTACGTGCGGTCTTTTACGATCATCGGCGAAGACATTTATTTTGTCTCCGGAAATTGTGCTATCGTCAAAGCTGATCTGGAAACTTTTCAAATTACAGAAGTGTACCCGGTACCGGATGAAATTGCCGGCATGATACAACTTACGCAGATTGACGGCGACTTTTACATCACGGTATCGACAGACAGGCAGGGCAGTCAGGATGCCGCTACCATCATCCGGACACATGCGCTGGAAGATCTGGTAAATTACGGATATGAGGATATCTATGCTTCTTTTATCGGCGGAGGCACACCGTACTATATTTCTGATTTTGATAACCGGTACTATCTGACCGAACACAGGATTCCGGAACATTCTCTCTGGAGCTTCCAGATCAGGAACGGTCAGTTAACTGATATTACTGCGGTTTACTGACTGCCGCATGGCCTGGCGCTTCCGGTCAGACCACGCTTTTTCCTTTCCATTTTCCTCTTACAAAACGGGTAACAAAGAGGGTAACGCGGAAAATCCAGTCCATTACCATAGCGGCCCAGACACCGATCGCTCCCCAGCCCAGATATACGCCCAGAATCACGCTGAAAAAGATACGGAATGCACACATGGAAAACACTGCCACTACCATTGTATACTTCACGTCCCCGGCTGCCCGCAGCGCATGGGATAACGTAAAGGATAAGGGCCACAACAGCATGGCAAATCCGTTATGGATAACAATCAGGATCATCGCCAGACGTCTCGCTTCCTCGGAAAGGGTATAGATATTTAATATCCATGGCAGTGTGGACAGCAGCACAATATTGACGCCCCATGTCAGCAGATAGGTGATCTTCAGAAGTTTTTTCACATAAGATACGGCCTGCTCATTGTCTCCGGCGCCGATGCACTGCCCCACCACCGTAATCATAGCCAGATTCATGGCCTGTCCCGCGATACAACCCATGGAATCAAGATTATTGGCAACTGCATTGGCAGCGATCTGGACTGTGCCGAATGCGGAAATAATACTGACAACCACCACCCGGCCAAACTGAAAGATACCGTTTTCCACTCCGCTGGGCACGGCTATATATAGTATTTTTTTGACAAGGCTCCCATCCCATGTGAAAATCCGTTTCGGTGTCAGATACACTGCATACTTGTGGCTGGTCAAAATTGCGAACATTACAACGGCCGCCATTGCGCGGGAAGCAAAGGTAGACCACGCCGCTCCGGCTACTCCCATGGAAAACCCAAAGATCAGAATTGCATTGCCAATGCCGTTCATCACATTCATCCCGGCAGAAACATACATCGGAAGCCTGGAATTTCCGATTGCACGCATCACTGCGGCACAGGAATTAAAAACCGCCAGAAACGGATAGGAATAAGCAGATATGATCAAATAAACCAACGCGTTTTCCATAACGTCGGCCTCGATAGAACCAAACAAAACAGACAAAAGCGGTCTTCTGCACAGCAGCGTCACTGCCACAATTCCCACAGAAATCAGCGAAGTGATCATAATAAGCTGGTCCGCGCAGGTACATGCCTGCTCTTTCTTTTTTTTGCCGATATACTGGGAAATCACAACACTGCCGCCTGCAGCTACTGCCGCAAAGATGTTGATAATGACCGTATTGATCATATCCACAAGCGAGACGCCCGATATGGCCGCCTCGCCTGCATAGGAAATCATCATTGTGTCTACCATCCCCACCGTAATGGCCAGCACCTGCTCAACGACAAGCGGCAGAATCAGCGCCTGCAGCTGTCTGTTGCTGAACATAGTATCTTTAACTTTATTTTTTTCCGCTCTTGGTTTCATGTCTATGATTACTTTCGTTTTTATCGTCCAAAACGCCCGTCCAAAACCGTCCTGCACAGCCGCTGTGTTGTCTCTCATGCCACGCACACTCAGATACTGTAGGAGCCTGCAATCCTCTCCTGCTGCCTCTCCAGCAAGTCTGCTATCGTTACGCCATCCACCACCTGATTGATGGCCGCCGCCAGTTCTTTCCATACGCCGAGCGTCTCACAGGTGTCGCAGCGTTCGCACTCATTGACCTCATCATCCAGGCAGGCCACCGGATTGAGGCTTCCTTCCGTCAGCCGCAAAATCATCCCCACCGTATAAAAGGCCGGATCTCTCGCTATTTTATAACCGCCCTGGGCGCCGCGCACACTCTTCACATAACCTGCCTTGTTCAGAACGGAAATAATCTGTTCCAGATATTTCTCTGAAATATCCTGCCGGCCTGCAATTTCCTTTACTTTAATATACTCCCCTGTATTGTTCATTGCCAGGTCAAGCATCACCCGCACCGCATACCGTCCTTTGGTCGAAATCTTCATAGTATTCCTCCGTCTGTTTCCTCTCCTATAAATCATACTATATCAGTATGATTTTGGCAATAGCACAAAAGGCAGCACTGGGACAAATGCGTGAATGCATAAATTGTAAATATCGATTTATTTGCCAACCCTGCGGCTTATCTTAAATATCGGATTACCATGCAGCACAACATCTTTCTCTAACTGACCCGCCAACTAAAATAACGCAAAAATATCCTCCGCCATAAGGTCAGAAATCGTCTCTTCGATCACCCTGACGCACTCATCCAGGTTCTTTTTAATGTCATTTCCCCAAAACCGGATTACCGTCCAGCCCATAAACAGAAGTTTTTTATTCACCGCATCGTCCCGTTCCCGGTTTCGGGAGATTTTGCCAATCCAAAATTCACTGTTGTTGCTTTTTTCCAGACGCGGCCGTAAAACCTCCCAGTCTTTCCCATGAAAAAATTCCCCGTCACAAAAAATGGCAATCTTATATTTGGTCAACGCAATATCCGGTTTCCCCGGCAGTTTCCTGTAATTCTTCCTGTACCGGTATCCTTTCCGCCACAGTGCCTTCCGCAGCAGTATCTCGATTTTTGTATTTTCGGACCGGATATGCTGCATATTTTTCCTGCGCTGCTTTGGCGTTAAATTATCCAAATAAATCACCCTTTTACTATATCACAAATCTTTCCTCTATCGCAATCGCCCCCGGATGGAGCGTGAAGGCGCCTGTGCCGTTGTTAGAGTTTGATGACTTTTACCCCTTTTACCCCACCTGCGCGGAATTTACCCCACCCTATTTTGCGATTCGACAAATCGACAAATTGCGCTTTTGCCGATAAAGTCCCTTGCCTTTATGCACAATCCGGTATAGAATGATTTCAGCGCAACGCTCCGCTAGATTTGACAATTCCGCATAAATCTGCTAAGATATATTTACATAAAGGTACTGCCGATAGACGGCTAGTCCAAATTATTAGTTGCAAAAAATAGCCGCTAAGTTTTCCAGACCTGGGCGGCTATTTTTGTGGTTTATCATTATCCTTGCTTCCGATGGCGTATCCTAGACCGAAGCAGGTCAGGCATAAGCCAAGCACTGAAATCAATCCTTCAATCTTCAACATCCACTTGGCCCTCCTTTTCTAGATTCCTGCAGGCAGGTTTCTATGTAATCGGAGGGTCACAGTCCCTCCGCAGAAGAACCAGCCGCCTACCGTTATGGCAGTACCCGTATGAATATATTATCAAAAAATGTCGGGCGCTACAAGATAGTTTCCGGCTTTTTTAGTTTCCGCTTGCTATCCCGCCAAAACAGAGGTAAGCTACGACACCACGGAAGGAGGGATTGGATTTGTCAAAAGAAATCCGGCTGCTGATCGACCGCTACATCAGCGAGCAGAACGCGCTCGGCTCCCGGTATAGGATGCTCGCCTACCTGCTTGCGTTTTCCGACTGCTACACCCCCGCAATGCCGCATCCCAGCACCGCCACCGCATCCAGGAGCGTCCCCTCCGGGTCATCTTTTTCTATTAGTCCCTTTATCTGTTCACGGATGATCTTCCCATCATCACATATGGCTATATTCAATCTTACCACCTGCAATTCATTTCCCATAAGAATAGCGTTCCCACGGGCAGTTTTTCTACTTTTTATATCGGCAGAATTTCTATATAGTCTTGTCTCTTTATGTTTGTTCCCTTATCCAGTAATGAAATACACTTCTCCTGCAATCACGCATAATGGTACCTATCTTTATTCTGATAAAGAAAAGCCAAAGCCACCACCATTGTAAGCAGCTCCGCAATCGGTACTGCCAGCCATACCCCCGTCACTCCCATAAATTCCGGCAGTATCAGCAGCAACACAAATATCAGCCCAAATGTCCGCAGAAAGGATAATACCGCTGACAGCTTCCCATTTGACAGCGCAGTGAATGTAGCTGAAGTAAAAATATTCATCCCACAAAATAGAAAACTGCATGGGAATATCAAAAAACCTCTTCGTGCAATCTCATAAACGTGCGTCCCCTTCTCCGAAAAAAGGCTGACCAGCGGGGAGCCAAAGGCAATAGCCATTCCAAAAATAACGATAGAGACCAGGATCATAAACCGCATACAAACAGAAAATACCTTTTTTAATCGGCCATTGTCCTGTTTCCCATAATTATAGCTGATAACAGGCGCTACTCCCATCGAAAATCCTATGTAAAGCGCAGTCAGCAGGAACTGTGTATAAATGATGATCGTAATGGCTGCCACGCCATCCTCACCGAGCAGATTCATCATGGTCCTGTTAAAAAGGAAGGTGGTCACCGCAGCGGCTCCCTGGCTTACCATTTCTGAAAAACCGTTTGCACAGCTCCCTGCCAGAACGGTAATATCTATAACAGGCCTCCTGAACTGCAGGCTGCCATTTCCCGCCGTGAAAAACAGGATCCCCGCCACTGCCGGTATCAGGTATCCGATTCCCGTTCCTAATGCCGCCCCTTTGATCCCCATCTGCAGGGGAACCATAAAAATATAATCAAACAGGATATTGGCTGCTCCCGCGCTTATCCCAAGCGCCATTCCCAATCCGGGGCGTCCCGCCGTTACAATCAGGTTTTGGAAAAGGACCTGCAGCATACTTGCAGGCGTAAACAGGAGCAGGATGGACAGATATTCCTTACAATACGGAAATAAAATCCCGCTTGCACCAAGCCCCCGAATCATATTGTCTATTAATGCAGTCCCCAAAACCGTAATGATCACTCCAAACAAAGCACCCGCACCGATGATCAGTGTAAAATCCTGTGATGCCCTCACAGTCTCCCCTGCCCCCATCTTCCTGGCGACAATGGCACTCCCCCCTGTGGCAAGCATGGTTCCAATCCCTACAATCAAATTGATCACCGGACATACGATGTTGAGCGCCGACAGCGCATTGGTGCCTACAAACCGTGCCACAAAAATTGTATCAACAATCGTATACAGCCCCATGAGCAGCATCATTATGATTGTTGGAAGCGCGAATTTCAGCAGCGACTTTATATCAAAGTCCCGCGAAAGTGGATTTTCTTCTGCCAGTGTTTCATTCATGCTCCGTGCCCTCCGTTTCTTCTTTCCGTAATATATGATTACAGGGTTCGCGAAGCGGTTCCTGTAATACCTGACTACAGAAACCAGCTTTTGGTTCCTGTAATACTTGACTACAGAAACCAGCTTTTGGTTTTTGTAATACTTGACTACAGAAACCAGCTTTTGGTTTCTGTAATACTTGACTACAGAAACCAGCTTTTGGTTTCTGCAATACTTGACTACTGAAACCAGCTTTTGGTTTCTGTAGTATAAAACGCTGTGTCGGATACCCAAACTCGACCAGCAGTTCCGCTTCGGCAAAGCCAAGGCTTTTGATTGTATTCCGGTGTCCGGTATCAGCCTTGTCACCCTCCCTGAAAGTCGTGACGGTGATTGCTTCGGAGCATACCAGTTCGCGCAGCGCTTTTTCACAGAATGCTTTTGCTATTCCCTTATTCCGGTATTGCGGATGCACACCCAGGAAGTCAATGCTCCCTGTCATTTCATGAAATGCCATAATCCCGACCGCGGTATCGGTGTCCTTCAGGATCAATGCCCGCCTGTCCCAGATGTACTCCCGTAACTTTTCAAGATACTGCCCCTCATCCAGATGCGGGAAACCGTCAATCACAAGATGCACCAGTTCCATCCATGCCGGGATGTCTGCCTCTGTTGCATAGGCAATTTTCTGCTGCCAGCCGCTTTCCCCTTCTAAATTTGCAGGATTCTCATTCAAAATAAATCTTAGCTGCAACGGGTAAAATTCTTCTTCCTCCCTGTATTGATTGGGAGCCTTTTTATACATCGCCTTAAAACTGTCCGTAAAAGACTGCTGGCTTTCATATCCGGCAGTGAGCGCAATTTCGAGAATCGGTTTATCGGATAAAAACAAGCAGCTTTGCGGCCTCGGTTAACCTGCGGCGCTGTGCATAGGTCTGGATTGTCAAGCCAACCGCGGCCGTAAACATCCGGTGCAGATGGTACTTTGAGTAATGCAGTGCCCAAGCAATAGTTTCCAGATCCAGCTTTTCATGCAGGTGGCTTTCGATATAATCAATTGCCGCTATAACATTTTTGATATTTCCTGGCATTGCAGCTTCCTCCTTTCTCACCAAATTATAGCAGAGAGCTTTATTCCGTTTTTCATATATCTTGCGGTTTTTATAATTTAAATCCACAAAACAAATCCAAGATGCCTGCTGATTGTATCGGCTAAATTTTTCTATTCTTCGACCAATAGCACAAAATACTTTTTTCAGGAATGGAATCAAATAGGGGAGATTCAATCTCCCCTACTTGATTTGTACATCCTTTATCTCAGCAGCGCCATACTTCCCGTCAATTTGTTTACCTTCTTTTTCGCCCCGCAGATAGCAACCCCATAATAATTCAGCTCCGTTTCTGAAACATCCTTTATTTTTTCGATAAACTCATCATAGGTCTTGCAGCCCTGCGCAAGGTCTGAAAAATCTACCACCGTCAAGTCCGTAAACTCCGGCTCATATAGCTTTTCACGGATAGATTTGATCACCTCCACATTGCCTTTTAAGATTGGTACCGGAAACTCTATAATACCCAAATGCCCGTTTCCCGTCCTGTCATACACATCCGCACCTACGACCTCCGGCATCTGCTTCCCCAGCGTGATGCCCATGATTGCCGCCGTGTTCGCTATGATGCCAAGCGGCAGGTTCTCATCAATTACCATGACACATTTTTCATTCTGTAAATCCATCTTTCAATCCTCCTGTTTTTTCTGATAGCAGCGGTAAAGATAGGCTCTGCGAAAGCCCAGTCGCCCATATTGCTCCGGCAGTCCTTCCCTTCTTTTCAGCACCCATGACCGGCAGACTTGCGTTTCCCTGTCGGGAAACAGGCTGATGATCTGCTCCTCCGTCCTTATCACAGGCTCATTCACTGTTCCCACTCCCCTTCCCGTTATATTCAGAAAGGAAAAGACCCGCAACCGCCAGAACCGTTCCCATAACGGAAACCCACGTCACCGGCTCCTTCAGCACCAGCACGGAAGTCAACACCGTTATGACGGGAACCATGTAAATATAGACGCTGGTCTTAACCGCGCCAAGCGCCTTTACCGCAAGGTTCCATGTCACAAAGCAGAGTGCGGACGCCCCCAGCCCAAGATACAGGATATTGAGCAGATGTGTCACATTCGCAAACCGTTCCAGCCCCATTTCACGGTACGCAATTTTACCAAAAGCAGTAAAATTGTGTACTCTCGCGGCAGTCGCCAAATGTTCGTGCAAGCACGCCCATTTGGCTCGTTGCCCGTGGAAATCGAAAAGGAACAATGCCGGAACCATGAACAGGATGCCGTAAAAGAATGTCCTCCGCGTGGTGAGTATGACTGGGTAGCCGAAACCGCTGATCTTCCTTGTCAGTATGGAATAGCACGCCCACACAAAAGCCGCAAGAACTGCCAGCAAATCCCCCATCGGGTTCAGTTCCAGTTTAGAACCGTTAAAGCTGATCAGCGCAACGCCTGCCATCGCCACCATAAAGCCTATAAAAAAATTCACGCTTAGCTTCCCTTCCGATTTCAGGAACAAGTGTGACAGCATTGCCGTGAAAAAAGGCGCAACCGAGATGATGACTCCCACGTTAGATGCCATCGTATATGTAAGCGCGATATTTTCCAGCAGATAATATAAGCATATCCCGCTCAAACCCGCCAACACGAAAGTCAGCTCCTGCCTGCGCCCCACACCTTTCATACGGTGCGGGCAAACCAAAAAGAGTGCCGCAAATCCCATAACAAAGCGGAAAAACAGGATTTCCACCGGCTTAAAATCCGTAAGCAGAACTTTGGTGGATATGAATGTCGTCCCCCAAATGATGATGGTGAACAGCGCCGCCAGACACCCGATAAAGCGGGGTGCGCTGTGCCCGGCCGATCTCCTATTCCCCATGCTGCCCACCATCCCCATCTTTTTCCGAGAATATTTCACGGTAAGTACCCGGCGCAAGCCCTATGAACTGATTGAAATAATTTGTAAAAT
>CAJUDS010000015.1 GCA_910585345.1 uncultured Lachnospiraceae bacterium
TCGCCTGGTATTCCCCGTCACTGCTCACGATACCGTTCATGACGCTGTGCATGCGGGTGTCCATGAGCTGGTACAATGCAGAATCTTTTTCCAATCCAATCCCTCCTTCCGTGGTGTCGTAGCTTACCTCTGTTTTGGCGGGTTGGCAAGTGGAAAAAGAAAAAAGCCGGAAAACCGCTTGTAGCGTCCGACTTTTTTTGATAAAATATCCATACGGGGTACTGCCATAACGGGATAGGCGGTCAGTCTTTCGATGCAAACGCAGAGGGGACTGCCCCTCTGACTACGGGTAAAACCGGGAAAGGGGGGATGCTTGATGAGTGACTATGAACTGCTGACGGTTGTTCTGATGATTCTTGGAATCATCGTGTCAATCCTGATTGCATACATAAACCACACAAAAAAGTAACCGCCCTTTAGCCGAGGAACGCGGTTACTTTTTTGGTAACTAACTTTTAAGGCTGACCGTCTATCGGCAGTACCTCTTTTTGTATTTTCATTGTAGCAGATTCTCCCGCGTCTGTCAAACGCTGCGGGGCGTTCCGCTGAAATCATTTTATAGCGGATTCCGCATAAAAGCAAGGGGCTAATTTGTCGATTTGTCGAATCGCAAAATAGGGTGGGGTAAATTTCTCATAGGTGGGGTAAAAGGGGTAAATCATTTTACCCCAGGGGTAAAAGTCATCAGAATCTAACAGCGGCACAGGCGGCAATTGCCCAGAAGTAGTGCACTGGATGCTGAGAAAACAGTAGTTTGATTCCCGCGAGCAATGAGCCAGGTAGACATGCTTGCATGTATATTTGGCGAATGCCGCGAGGGTCACATGCCCCGTTGCTTGCAGCGGGGTATGTGACTATTTATAGGCATTGATAAAGAGAAATTCTCTGTTACTTTACACAAAAAGTAGCAGGGGATTTTTTGTGTGCGGTGGAATAGCTGAGTTCTGTGTGTCAGTGAGAAGTGTTGGAATAAAAAGTTCATATATTGTATTTGTGATAACGATTGGGAGCGGAGCCGTTAGATGGGTTTGCTCCTGATTTTTTATGAATCGGTTTTGTGGATTGGAAAGGAGAGCGTATGTATTCAGACAGGCAAAAGGATTTAAGCGTATTTTTACGACAACTATAGCAATCAGCGGAGGAAAAGACAGGAGAAAGGGTTACAGATATAAAGCAGTTGGATAAAGATTTGTATTGCAGGATATTGTATCTGATGTTACGATAAAAATGTGAAAGACAGGTGAAAATAAGTCTATAATTGGATATTATGAAAAAACGGATATTTTGGAGAAAGAGCCTTTACAAACTATGAAATATAGATATATTCAGGGAGGTTTTAGAGGATGATCAAAGATGAGAAATTCTATACCTGGGATGAACTTGTCAAGAAATTTCCCGGTAAGTGGGTGATCGTTGAAGAACCGGAATTGACGGAAGCAGGATTTATCAGATCGGGTAAACTGATTGGCGTATGCGATGATACGGAAGTAGATGAATTTGTTATCTCCTGTTATAAAGAAAATAAAAAGATCAGCTATGAGAGGACAACAGAGGAAAGCGGGGTCGGAATTGTAAATGTCGAAGACTTTAAGTTTGCAGTTAAGTAATAAAAGTGCAAAGCCTGTATTTACAACAAAAACCCCAACCGACAGGCAGATTAAGTGTATGTTGGATACAGGTGCTGATATGCCTGTATGGTGCGGAAGCGAAGGGCTGTTGAAAATAGTCTTTTCGGCGGTACAGTTGGTTGATAAAAAGTTTTTGTTAAGTGGTTTTGGAAGAAGCCGGAAATGGTAGGGGTTTATAAAATACCTGAGTTTATGATAAAGACGGAGGATAAAAGCCTTACTTTTCAGAATTTATATGTGGCTTCTTCATTTGGGCGCAACTTTGGTTGTGATTTGATCCTGAGTGCAACGATGTTCAGCCATATGGACTACTCCATATTGAACAGGAAAAAAGAAACATCGGTTTTAGAGATAACGTATGACAGGGATGTTTATTATACGCAGTTGATTCCAAACCAGAGGCGGACAGATCTAGTTGAGAAGATTTTCAGCTTTTCTTCTGAAAATGCAGAAATTTCAGACAAAGTATGAATATGCGTATGGAGAATACGAACCTTATGAGATTATGGAAAGTAAGGAAAATTTCAGGAGTGTGTTCTGAGTCTGTAGAAAGAGGTAATTCATATCCTATTGAACATTAGTAGTTCAATAGGTGTGAACTAGGAGAATATAATTATGAAATGACGAAGCATATGACAGATGAGGAACGAATGGATTACTACAATAAAGCAGGAAGAGCAGTTCAGCGTGAAATTGAAGCGGCAAGGCTTCATGAGGCACACTAAATGAGATAAAATAGCGCAATAGGGAATGGTTCTCATATTGTAGAATAAATAAGCGGTATACAGTGTCTCACTGACTGCCATATACCGCCCAGGCGGCTATTAACAGCAAGTGATGCACTGGATGCTGAGAAAACAGTAGTTTGATTCCCGCGAGCAATGAGCTAGGTAGACATGCTTGCATGTATATTTGGCGAATGCCGCGAGGGTCACATGCCCCGTTGCTTGCAGCGGGGTATGTGACTATTTATAGGCATTGATAAAGAGAAATTCTCTGTTACTTTACACAAAAAGTAGCAGGGGATTTTTTGTGTGCGGTGAAATATGTAGGTTTTGAGCAGCAGCGGGATATGTTGGGATAAAAAGTGTGATTCGTCCCCACCATCGTAGACACCTGAAACGATAGGATTCGGGACTATCCCAAGGTTTGTGTAAATAGACTTTTATTCTATCAACCTTCCGTTATCATTCCATTCTCCATACATAACACCTTTTTTGGTATTTTCAAGCAGCTTTTGCAGCCTGCTTTGAAAAAGTTTGGGCTGTTTCTTTTTGATCTGTATGGTATCAATCCGCACCCGCTGGTACAGGGGAGGAAATTTCTGAAAATTGTTCCAGACATCTGCATCTGCTTTTAAGGCTTTTTCGATATCCTTGTCGATGACAAATCCCTTTGGCGACATATCGGGCAGTACGGCTTTCCCGGCAGCAGTCATCAGTCCGAGGCGCTCCATCCTCCGGCAGCGTTCTTTATTTAACTCAGACCATAAACTTCCCTTTCTCCGGGGAGCAAGTCTTTGGGCAGTCACGCCGTTATCCATCTTTTTTGTGGTGCTGTCTATCCAGCCAAAGCACATGGCTTCTTCAACAGAATCTATATACCAGAAAGTGCTATCGTCAACTGGGCGGCCCCGCTTCACGATTACCCAGCATTCCTTTTCCTTATCATGGTTATTTATGAGCCATTCCCGAAGTTCGTGGCGGTTTTTTGCAGCAAGCAGATTAGTAAATTCCATAATCAATTCTCCCCGGTTTCGTAGTGGTAATTTTGAGTATACCATAGGTACGGGGATAATTCCACGGGCTGGCGGCGATTGTATAATATGTATTATGGAAAGCGCGTATTCCTGCAAAGTTCAAACGGAAAGTCTTATTTAAGTCGTTTCGCGTATGATCAGTTCTGGTTTTAGAAAGATATTATGGGTAATGGAAAGATCTTTGCTGCGAATGGAATCCAGCATCAGATCTACGCCGATCTGCGCCATTTTTTCTACGGGGGGCGCCAGAGTAGTCAGTCGTTTTGTCAGAAAGTCTCCGGCCCGTCCATTGTCATTACCGATAATTGCAATATCTTCCGGAATTCGCAGACCGGCTTCCGAAACTGCACGCATAGCGCCGATTGCAATATCATCATAGCCTGCCAGATATGCGGTAGGATGCTGGGGAAGAGAGAGGAAATATTTCATACCTTCATAGCCAGCCTGTTCAAAACGCATCGTTGGGTGAGTAAAGGTTGGATGGTCGTCCGGATGCAGGCCGCATCTGGATAAGGCCTCTTTGAAAAAGTCCTCGCGTAAAGTTTCTTTTATGATATAGTCGCCAAGATAGCCAATAGATTTGTGGCCTTTATGTAAGAGATATTGTATGGAAGCAACCATGCCGGAAGTGTCGTCAACATTGATCTGGCTGCAAATGGCGCCGGGTTGTCTGGCGTCAAGCGCGATCAGCGGAATATGATTGCTGTTCAATAATATCTGATATTTTGACAGTCGGTCCGTATCCACGGTACAAGACAGAAAAACGCCATCTATATTATAGTTAATAAAGGTTTCCAGGATTTTCTGTTCATTTTCAGACTGATACTGGGTATTGGAAATGAGCAGATAATAGTCATGTATCTGCAGAGAGATTTCCAGCGTATTTATCATTTTGGAAAAGTAATCACTATTGGTTTCCGGAACGATGATACCTATCATATGAGAATTTTTCCCGGCTAAAATTCTCGCATTGGCATTCGGAATATAATTTAATTCCTTTGCAATACGTCTGATATTTTCCTTTGTTATTTTGGAGATATTACCATTTCCGTTCAAGGCTCTTGAAGCAGTTGATATATTAACTCCGGCTTTTTGCGCCACATCTTTTAAAGTTGCCATAGGAACCCCCTCGTCTAGGAAAGACACGATGACCATGTCTCTGAATCAGAGTGCTTTGCTCTTTTCCATAAAGACATTATATAATAATAAAATTCAAAAAGAAATATGTTTTCGAAAAAACAATGCAAACGCTTGTGTTAAATGTACAAATAGAAGTGTTAAATATTGTATAATATGATGAAAATCAAGGAAATATAAGCAGCCTATATTGACTTAAATGCTCAAATATGATAGTTATATAGTAAGGAAAGCGGTTGCATAAAGGAGGGAAAAAATGGATTTTACATTAACATCTGAATTATATAATAATATTAAATTTAATATGCAGAAGCTGATTCTGGATGTGCCGGAAAAGGATGCTTTATGGCTGAGCCGTATTTTTAATGTAAAAGAATCGGAAGTAAGAGAGCTGTTGGATGATTTTGAGAATACTGTGAATCGGCAGGCGGAAGAAATCAGAAATGGCAGAGAAATTCCGGCAGTACGGAAAAGCAGAAAGATTGTATTTATAGGGGATTCTATCACAAGCGATAGAGAAAGTTATTTCAACATTATTAGAAAATTATATGAAAATGAAGAAAAACTGGTTTGGATTGACGCATCGGTATCCGGAGACAAAAGCGATGACGCAAAAATGAAATTTTATGAAAGGGCGATGCAATATTGTCCTGACGCAGCGCATATTTTGATCGGCACGAACGATATGAGGGAAAATGGGGATGAGGATGGAGAGAGCTGTTTAAGCCTCGGCGATTACAGAAAAAATCTTGAATACATAGTAAAGAGGCTGCAGAAAAACGGTGTGCATACTATTTTGTCAACAATTTCACCGGTACACAGCGAAGGGGTCGGAAAGCGGTTTCCACATGATAATTGGGTCTATCAAAAATCAAACATTGATGCGGTAAATATGATAATCGAAGAGGTGGCTGAAAAGTTTGGGGCAAGGTTGAATGATATGAGGCATGTGTATAGCAGATATCGTGCAGAGGAGATTTTATTCCAGGATGGTTTACATTTGAATGCATTGGGACAGAAACTGCTGGCTGAGAATGTTTTGACAGCGCTTGGCGAATATCTGTAAGAGGAAAGGATAAAAGGTATGGAAGGGAAAACTGCAAATTTTTTAAAATCGGCATTAAAAGCCAAAGAAGTGGGAATATTACTGATTCTGGTTCTGCTGTCTGTTCTGATTCAGATGAAAAATCCTATTTTCTTTACATTCAGTAATTTAATGGATATCGGCAGGAATACATCTTATACACTGATTATTGCCATAGGAATGACGTTTGTACTGATTGCAAAAGGACTTGACCTGTCAGTTGGTTCGCTGTTGGCAATCTGTGGACTGATCGCTGCGTTGGGGATGCAGGCCGGTATTCCGGTCATTGTTTCCGTATTGCTGGGACTCATAGCAGGAGCGGTTTTTGGGCTGTTTAATGCAGTGTGTATCGTAAAATTAAAAATACCGGCGATGATTGCAACGCTGGGAACGATGTATATGGCAAGAGGGCTGGTTCTTGTTATCACAAAAGGCCAGGCGGTATATCCTCTGCCGGATTCGTTTGCTGAATTCGGCAAAGGAAGCCTTCTGGGAATCCCCAATGTAGTTTTGCTGGCTATAATACTGGCTGTTATCGCACATATTATCCTGACCCAGACAACCTATGGCAGAAAGGTATATGCGATAGGCGGCAATGCTGAAACGGCAGGATTTGCAGGAATTAATGTGGCAAAGATTACGGCAAGCGTTTATGTGCTTAGCGGTGTTATGGCGGCGCTTTCGGGTATTATGACAGCGGCAAGAATGGGTTCCGGACAGCCGAGTGTAGGAGACGGAACAGAGATGACGGTTATTACCGCAGTGATTATTGGCGGGACAAGTTTAAACGGGGGCGCCGGAACAATGCTGGGAACGGTTTTGGGTGCGCTTTTGATGAACGTTTTGTCCAGCGGTATGAATCTGGTAGGAGTATCCGCCTATTGGCAGAAATTTGTGATGGGGCTTATTATCATTGTTGCGGTAGGATTGGATCAGTATCAGCGCAGCAAACGCAGATCCTGACGATGGAGGCGTAAGTTTGGAGGCAGGATGATTAACAAGTCTGTCTGAATGACGCAGCAAATGCGTCGGAAAGAGGAAAGTATGGAAAAGATACTGGAACTAAAAAATGTGTCTAAGTCATTCGGTAAAATTTCAGTTTTCAGAAATATTGATCTGGAACTGTACAGAGGAGAGATACTTGCGCTTGTAGGCGAAAATGGCGCGGGCAAATCAACGATGATGAATCTTTTAGGCGGGGTATATCCCTTCGGCCAATATGAGGGAGACATTTATGTAAAGGGAAATGTATGCCGTTTTAAAGACGCGGATGATTCGAAAACGGCGGGTATAGAAATGATCCATCAGGAGATCAGTCTTCATACAGAATTGACAGTGGCAGAAAACGTGCTGTTGGGGAATTGGAAGGGCAGTCACGGTTTTATCAAATGGAAACGTACATATGAAGAAGCCGGAAAGTACTTGGAAAAAGTCAAACTGGATGTAGATCCAAAAACAATGGTCTATAATCTGAGCACCAGCCAGCAGCAGCTTTTGTCTATTGCAAAAGCGCTTGCTGCAAATCCGCAGATCATATTATTTGATGAGCCTACGTCTGCGCTTACGGAAATGGATGCGGAAAATTTAATTGAAATTATAAAGGACCTGAGCAAAAATGGCATTTCCTGTATTTATATTTCCCACAAGCTCGAAGAAGTATTTGCGCTGGCTGACAGAATAGCGGTGCTGCGGGACGGTAATCTGATTTCCACTTATAAAAAAGAAGAGGTTGATGTGGATCATATTATCGAAGATATGGTGGGCAGAAAACTGGAAGAAATGTATCCGAAAAGAAAGCTGCCAATCGGCGAAGAAGAACTGCGTGTGGAGGGAATTACGATTCCGCATCCGTACGTGAAAGACAAAAATCTGGTGGAGGACGTGAGTTTTTCGGTTTCCAGGGGAGAAATTCTGGGATTTTCCGGATTGGTGGGAAGCGGACGCAGTGAAACGATGAATGCGATATTCGGAAGTTTAAAAAAGTCTGCGGGCGCTGTTTACCTGGAAGGAAACCCATTGCAAATCAAATCATCCAAAGAGGCGATCCAAAAGGGAATCGGCATGGTGACAGAAGACCGTAAAAAGACGGGTATCATTGCGCCGATGAATCTTCGGGAGAATATGACAATTGCCAGTCTGGATATGGTGTCTTCAAAGGCGTTTATCAATAAGAAAAAAGAAAGAAATATTTCCGTTGAATTTTATAAGAAGCTTTCCGTAAAGGCGAACGGTATTGAAGACAACATTATGAATTTATCCGGAGGAAACCAACAGAAAATTGTGCTGTCAAAATGGCTGATGAAAGATATTAAGGTGCTTATTCTGGATGAACCGACAAGAGGCGTCGATGTTGGGGCCAAAGTCGAAATTTATCATGTCATTACGGAACTGGCGGAAAAAGGAATCGCGGTCATAATGGTATCGTCCGAATTGCCGGAACTGCTTGGGATGTGCGACCGGATCATTGTACTGAGCGGGGGCAGGGTAACAGGAAATATAATGAGAGCTGATTTTTCTCAGGAATGTATAATGCGTGCGGCTACCGGCCTGGAAACCTATGGCATATAGCACGATATTATAAAAAGGAAAAGGAGAGAAAAAAATGAAGAAAAAGATTTTAGGAATGTTGTTGGCAGGAGCAATGGTAGTTTCTTTGGTCGGGTGTGGTTCCAAGCCGGAGGCGGAAGCACCGTCGTCAGGCGAAGAAGCGCCTGCGGCCGGAGAAGAGGCATCAGCGCAGGAGACACCGGCGGCCGAAGAGGATGGAGAAACGCCATATGTGATTTGGGTAAATCCACTGGTTGGCAGTGCGGTATTTACAAGCGCAGATAATGGAATCACCGCAGCATCAGAGGAGTTTGGATTTAAACTGAAAATTATCGGACCTTCGGTATTGGATGACACACAGATGTATGAAGCGGTACAGAGCGCCATTGTAGAGCAGCCGGATCTGATCGTGACGACGCCTTATAATTATTCCGCAATCCAGGGATTGTACGCGGATGCACAGGAGAAAAATATACCGATCATCAACATCAGCTCCGACTCTGAGGAGGCAGGCCGGGTAAGCTTTATCGGTACAGACAATACGGCATACGGGCAGTTGGCAGCAGACTATGTCAATGAAAAAATGGGCGGCGAAGCAAATGTTTTGATCATGATGGCCAATCTGGATACAAGCAACCAGCTTGAGCAGAAAACTGCATTTGAAGAAAAATGTGCGGCGGAATATCCGGGTATTAAGGTTGTTTTAACGGATGAAGATAACGGCGACAGCGCTACGGCTCTGCAGAAATTTGAAGATAATCTGAAAGCCCATCCTGAAATTGATACTATTTTCTGCCTGGAATCCATCGGTGGTGTTGCGGCGGCAAATGCCGTAGAAGAATTGGGCATGGAAGGTAAAATTACAATTCTGGCAATTGATGATAACGAGGATACGCTGCAGTATATTAAAGACGGCAAGATCTGGGGGACCATGGCGCAGAATTTTTATAAGATGGGATATACAGCAGGGGAGTTTGCCGTAAAACATCTGGAAGGTGAAACCGTGGATTCCATTGTAGATTCAGGGACGGTACTCATCACTCAGGAAAATGCAGACAGCTACACAGAAGAGTTCTATAAATAAGAAAGATGAAAACGAGACAAATTCCATACTACGAATTTTCGGATGGTATGTTTGAAATGGATGAATTTGACTGCGCATCTGTATTTGTAATCGTGGGGGAAAAAAGGGCGCTTGTCCTGGATACCGGAGTGGGTATCGGGGACATGCGCTGGGTGATTGAAAACAGGATAACAAATAAGCCATATGATGTTGTACTGACCCATAATCATGTAGATCACGCCGGAGGAGCGGGATTTTTTGATAATATCTGGGTACACCCGCAGGACAAGGACTGGAACAGGAAAGTATTTGCCCCGACGTTAGAAATGCGCAGGGAATATGCAAACATAATAGCAGCCCGGGAAAACAAAAATTATAGTTATACTATGGAGGAAGACATTGGCAGCTGGCCCGGGGAACCGGTAATAAATATGCTTTCCGACGGTCAGGTGTTTGATCTGGGAGGAAGAAGGCTTACCTTTTATCATATTCCGGGGCATACGCCGGGAGAATGTGTGGCCATAGATGATAAAAGTAGAATACTTTTGGCCGGAGATGCCTGCAATTGCAACTATCTTTTGGGGGAAAATATTGCAGATACGCCAAAAGAAAGCGCGGATGTGGCAGTAAAAGGGCTTGAAAGGCTATGGGCTATGCGGTCTGCCTATCGCTGGATTTACAACTCTCATCATGATTACAGAGGGTTTGGTTCACCGCTGGCGGAAAACGTACTTCCTGATTTAATAGAATGTCTGAAAAGAGTCAGGGAGGGAACCTGCGAGTACAGAACAGTTCCGGATATGCTTTCCTACCATAAGATGAAAAAAGTTGCCGTATACGGGGATGTACAGGTGACATATCTGGGAGGGGGATTTTGAGTAAGGAAATACAAAGGCGCCTGATCTAACAGCAGGCGCCTTTTATTCCTGCACAATGCATTGCTGTACGCCTTATTGACACAGTCTGTTGTTATTTTTTCCAGCGTTTTAATGTGGGAAACCATTCCAACATGGCTTTTCTTGCTTCTTCTTCCTGCATATTTGGGTTAGCGGCAGTCATATGGGGTATACAGATTTCAATCATCTCTTCCATTGTACCCTGAAACGTAAAGCTCCCGTTCTCAAAACAATACTTGCAATATTCCTTATTTTTACTGCCATCGGTATTTGTTCCATATAGTTCATTCGTATCCCCCATCGGCATACCGCAGCACTGACAAAAATTTTGATTCATTTCGTTCATTTTCTTATCCTTATCCTTTCTGGTGTGTTTAACGTTTGTGTGTGGTGATATGGTATGGTATTAATGTAACACATATACCCTGACACCTTTTGTCAGGTTTTATATTTTTCATAGATTAATTTTGCCTGCTTTGCTATTTCTTCTTTTAAATAAGCAGGGGAAAGGATATCCACCTGGGCGGCGAATGACAGCAGAAATCCTGTCAGCCATGCATCTTCCGGCATTTTTGCGGAGACAATCAAAGCGCCGTCCGCCTGTCTGTGTATTTGTGTCTGATCGAATTCGTCGTAGACGCGGTATGCCATTTCCTGCGGGAAACGAAGCGTAACCAGAGGATATTCCTCTGCGGGAATCTCCGCCGGTTCCGGAAACTTACGATACGGGAAACTTTCCTGCAAAATTTCCAAATCCAAAATACGATTTAGTTTGAAAATCCGCAGGGCCTGTTTTTCCGTACAAAACGCTTTCAGATACCATGCGCAGGCTTTGTAAATCAGTTTGTATGGCTGGATGATTCTTTCGCTGATCTGTTCATAAGAACCGGCATAATGGATTTTCACATTTTTGCAATGGATGACTGCCGATCTTAGCAGGTCAAATTTTTTGTTGTCAAAGCCGTTGTTTCCCCACCTGGAAAAATCGACTTCCAGCCAGTTATGAGAATCGAGATGAAAAATTGCAGAAAGCTTCTGCAATATCTGGCTGCTGTCGATATTCTGCATGATGTGTATACTCTGCAATGCCGTGAGAATTTCCTGCTTCTCCTCTTTTGAGAGCACGGCCTGATCGAGGACAAAACCATTCATTAAGTGAATCCCGCCATTTCTGCCTGCTTCCGCATAAATAGGAATTCCCGCTGCGCTTAGGGCGTCAATATCCCGGTAAATTGTTCGTACCGATACTTCAAACTTTTCTGCCAGTTCCGGGGCGGTTGCCTGTCCCTTGTCGAGCAGATAGTACACAATTTTAAATAGCCTGCTTTCCTGCATTTCTGTGTTTTCCCTTCATAACCGTTCATAGATCCAGACATGTCGCGTCTGGATTTATTATACGCATTTACTTTCCCGGCGGCAATTGTGAAAATCTATTGTTTCAGTAAATCAAGTATGATATAGTTCTGCCAGAGAAGATACGATAATCCGGGTTGTCTGTTTACGCAGAGAAAATGGAGGGAAATAGTATGGAACAGAAATCATTTAACGCAAATCAATTAAAAATAATAGCGATATTATCCATGACCACAGATCATTTGCTCTCCGTTTTATTTCCGAATTACCCTATGGACTGGTGGATTATATTGCTGCATATTTGGGGCAGATTGGCTGCGCCTGTCTTTTGGTTTTTTATCGCAGAGGGTTATCATTATACACATAACTGGAAAAAATATGCCGGCAGACTGCTGATATTTTCACTTATTGGACATTTTGCTTATAATTTTGCTTTTGGAATTTCTTTTATCCCGTTCCGGGCGTCAGTGTTTAATCAGACAAGTGTGATCTGGTCATTGTTCTGGGGATTGATGGCGTTGGCAATTAACGATAGCCGCAAGTTAAAACAATGGCAGAAGACGATTTTGATTTTAGGCATTACGGTAATAACGTTTTGCGCTGACTGGAGTTGTATTGCCGTACTGGCAATTATAGAAATCGGACAAAACAGGGGGAATTTTAAAAAACAGATGACAGGAATGATGCTTTGGGTAGCGGTTTATGCCATTGTCTACGCTGCTTTTATCAATCCGGTTTATGGCATGCTTCAATTATTTGTGGCGCTTGTTATTCCATTGTTAAAACGGTATGATGGTGAACGCGGCAGTTGGAAAGGAGCAAATTATTTTTTTTACATTTATTATCCTCTTCATTTAATTGTGTGTGGGGTAATCAGAATGATGTTATATGGCAACATCAGCGTAATGGTTGGCTGATTACGGGCAATGCCAAATACTTATATTACCGTTTCCCGCCCAGCATTTCCATTGGCTCTTTTGCAAGATTACAGGCAATGCCGATCACCGCGGTCAGACTCCCGGCAAGGAGTACGGCGCCCATTGTTCCAGCCGCTGTCTGAACAGGATAAAAATTCTCCTTTTCCAGGGCAGATTCCGCATCTGTTTCTACCGGAGCGCTGTTTCCGAAAGTGGTGTCATAGTAAACCGTCTCTTTGATACTTGCTGACAGATGCGAAGAAAGAACCGCTCCCGCCGTACATCCTGCCAGACTTCCCAGGAAAAGAATCAGGAAAATGCCGCTGAACAGGGAGAAAAAACACTGTTTTTTAGTAAAGCCGATAGAACGTTCCACGGCAGTCCGCCCGTTCTGGCGCAGGATAAACAGCCAGTTGAAATAACCGAGCACAAGGAGTACCATGACTGCCCCGATGACAGCCAGAATACGGGCGATGGTATTCATATTTTCAATCCCTGCAGAAAGTTTTGTATAGCCTCTGTCAAAAAAAGTAATTTCCACATTTTTAACGCCTTGTTTTTCCCATTTCTCCATGTATTCCTGGATGGTTCCGTTTGCAATCTGAAAGGAAGTGGTGCTGCCGGTCATGGGGCCATAGTCCACAATATTGTCTGCGTCACTGTTTTTGATCGAATTGATGGGAACGATTACTTCGTTGAATCCCATGCCGTATTCACTTCCCAGACCAGTGCTTCCACCGTAAATCCCGATAATCTCATATGAACTGTCTTCAAAAGGCTTATAAATTTCTCCTTTCACATTTAAAAGGGGATATGGACGGAGGGCATTTGTATAAAAAATCTGTCCGGCGCTTTTGTGGTAATTGGCGGTGAGCAGAGGGAGGCGGATGAAATCTCCGAGCGTAAGGCCATTGGTGGAAGCAAACAGTTCTGGCACTAGGCAGACTTTGGCGCCGGAACGGTATTCATCATCCGAAAATTCTCTGCCGGAGCTGATATACGTATCACCTTGGTAAAAAGGGACGATCAGGTGAATATTGTTTGTCGCCACAACCGGGAACAGTGATTCTGTGTAAGTGATCGTTTCGATATAATGGAGCCAACGTTTTCCGGGCGCCGTTTCATAAAACCCTTCTGTGACTTCATCACAAAAATAGTTTTCGTCGATCGAGTCTTTCATGCGGCTTCCGTCCGGCGCATATTGGCTGGCGCCCAGGAGAGGGGCGGGCTGGTATTCACGCACCTGATCATCCGGAAATTCTTTTTCACTTTCATGGCCCTGGGTGTCTATGAGCGACATTACATACGTTTTATTTTTATACAACATGGCGGGAGTGGGGTTATAATGGTCACAGAACTGAATGATGCTGCCTTCCATAAGTCCCTGCCCGCTCAGTATCCGGGTGATTTTCAGTTTGACCGGATGATCCGGCAGCGCGTCCTCCACCGGGGAAACTTCTACTACGATCTCCGTGTGGATGCCTTCGTAAGGCTTAAACGCCGGATTATAAGCGGTGTAGCTTACCCGTTTTTCTGGTCCGGCCAGATAATCCGCCCCCTCAAATTCAAGAACTGATGCCGGTATGTATGAGTCATAGACATTTTGGCTGGTCAGACGATAGTTTTTTGTTTCCGCATCCCATTTTTTAATTTCCTGTACGGCAGTTGCGCTCTGTTCCACTGTACCGATCGTCATAAAGGAGTCTTCATAGTTTTGGAGATTGCGGTTATTAATCATCCAGAATCCCGTTCCCACACTGCACATGCCGGAAGATACACATAGAAGAATCAAAAATAATGCCATATGTCCTTTCATTCTCCATAGCTGGCGGAAACTGTTTTTTACTACCATCTGTTAACCAGTCCTTTCATCGCAAATAGGTGAGCATTCCGTCTTTCATCCGGAATACATGATCCGCTGCTTCCTCGACCCTCGGATTATGGGTAATGACAATGACTGTATAACCGTCCTGATGGGCAAGAGACCGCAGCAGTGTTACAATTTTTTCTTCATTTTCAGAATCCAGATTACCGGTAGGCTCGTCTGCCAAAATGATCTCACCGCCTGCCGCCACTGCACGCGCGATGGCCACCCGCTGTTGTTCTCCGCCGCTCATCATTTTGGGAAACTGTCGGTAGATCTGCTCGCTTAGGCCTACCCGGTGCAGGATTTCTCTGGCTCTTTTTCCGGCTTCCTTTTTGGGGATCCATTGAAATTCCATGGGAAGCATTACGTTTTCCAGGGCGTTTAGTAAGGGAAACAGGTGAAAGCACTGGTACACAACAGAGGCCTGTCTTAAGCGGTAAGCGTCTCTGTCGAGCTCGCTCATCGACTGTCCCTGTACATAAATCCTGCCTGTGTCCGGGACATCCAGGCCTGCAAAGAGGGACAGAAGTGTGCTTTTGCCGCTTCCGGATTTCCCTACAATGGCATACATTGTTCCGGTGTCAAAAGAGCAGCTCACATTCCGCACTGCATCTATTTTCTGATATTTTGTCCGATAACTGTAGCTTACCTTTTCCGCACGCAAAATCTCCATCTTTATTCCATCCTTTCCCGTTTACTGTGCGCCTGCCAACGCTTCAATTACGCTTACCTTTAACAGCCGCCAGAGCGCAAGTCCGTTTCCGGTAATATAGCATACCCCTACGATACATCCGGTGAGAGCGGAGCTTCCGCCGTAATTCCCATGGAGCAATACTGCGGTCAGGCTTCCTGCCAGGATGCCGCAGACTACCAATAAGAACTGTTCCCGGAAAAAGATAAAAAAGCACCTTCCTCTACTGATGCCGATCGAGCGCAGTAACGCCATTTCCTGTCTGCGGCTCTGCAGCAGAAGCAATGTTACCAGGTAGCCAACACATACAATCAGCGCCAGCAGAACCGGATAAAAAGCCTTTGCGGTGTCAATGAGCTGTCTTAAGCGCGTTGCCGTACTGATAAATACGGAATCATTTACATTCAGCACATCTCCATCGCAGGACACATTTGTGGAAAGGGGTGTAAGACTGTGAAGGCCTAGATCTTTCATTTCCTGTTTAAATTCGTTCAGATGCAGGGAATCGTTTACCGTAAAAGCAGCGGAATGCGCCACAAAAGGGATGCCCTGCCGGTGATGGGACTTGCGGACGGCGCCAAAAGGCACCAGAATATCGGGCGGGGTCAACCCGTTTTTTTCTTTCATATCCGCAATGATATCCGCATATCCGGCGATTTCATATGTCACGTCCTCAAGAGGGTTCATAAACAATTCTTTGTTCTGCCTGCCGCCCCGATAATAATAGTATTGGCATAAGTGGATTTTTTCTCCCAGTTTCCATCCGTTTCGTTCAAATAACTGGCGGGAAACAACACAGAGATTTTCCGTCCCTTCAAAGAGGGAAGCGTCCCTTCCTGTGTTCCAGACAATGGATTCTTCAGCTATGCCACCTGCCGCCTCGATCCGGTTCACACCGCACAAAAACAGGTTCAGTGTATTCCAGTTGTCCGGATCCACTTTGTCAAGTCCGGCTTTTAACCGTACCGTTAAATCCAGATCTTTGATATAAGCCGAATCCTGCAGACCTTGCACCACATCGTCCCGGATATTGATCTGCGCGCGCATGCTTCCGGTATTATTGGACAAATAAGCGGTTATGGGTATGGCATCCGGAAGCGCATGTAACTGCTCCATATGATTGGCGATATTTGCCACATAGGTGTGAAGCATTACTACCACCAGAATATCCATGAGAATGGTCAGAAATCCTTTTACCCGATGTCGTCCTATCCTGATTCCGGGAGGCGGCAGCTGCTGCGTGCGCCATAAAATCAGAAAAGCGACAGTCACACATCCGGTAATAAAGACTCCCACCCAGATATAAAAAATAACCGGGTTTTCATACCATGTATCCGGATGGCGCGCTATAAAAAGTGCGCTTTTTTGTTCGTCGTTTGATTTCAGAACACAGGAAAGTCCGGCGAAAGTCAAATACAATATGCCAAATCCACTGACTGCCAGCAACAGTCTGATTTTTTCCATGCGAACCCGGCGGGCCTCAAGTTTTTCCGACTGGGAGATGGTATTTGCCACTACCTGTTCGGCTTCCTTTGTCTCCATTTGCGCCTCGCGGTTTTGCTCACTTTGCATTAATTCCAACAGACTTACTTCAAGACAGTCTGCAAGTGGTTCCAAAAGTTTGATATCGGGAAAACCGATGCCGTTTTCCCATTTGGAAACGGCTTTATCAGACACATGAAGACGCTCAGCAAGCTGCTTCTGCGTCATATTACGTTTTCGTCTGCATTCTCTAACAAATTTGCCGAATTTGACATTGTCCATACCTGTCGCTCCCACTGATGTATTATATAAGAACAGGATTAGCTTATCACAGTCACCTATCCGTGGCAATCTACGGAAAGTAGAGTTGCATTTGGGATGAAATGAAGCTATTTTACAGATAATATTCTCCATAAAAGTTTTGTGGACTGCAAAACAGCAGTAAGGAGGTTGTGATGGAAAAAGACAAGCATAAGCTGTTTACATTGTTCAAATCAATGTTTATTTTAAGCGCCTGCACCTTTGGCGGCGGATTTGTGATTGTATCGCTGATGAAGAAGAAATATGTGGAAGAACTGAAGTGGCTTGAGGAGGATGAGATGCTGGATGTGACGGCAATCACCCAGTCGGCTCCCGGTCCGCTTCCGGTCAATGCTTCCGTCATTATCGGTTACAGAATATCCGGTATCATTGGCTCCCTGACGGCTATACTGGGTACGATACTGCCGCCGATGGTGATCATTTCCGTTATTTCGTTATTTTATGAGCAGTTCCGTACAAATCCATATATTGCAACTGCGCTGCAGGTAATGCGGGCAGGGGTGGCGGCGGTGATATTTGACGTAGTCATTAATCTGGCGGGCAATGTATGGAAGACGAAAAGAGTTTTGTATATTGTGATGATGGCAGTGGCTTTTATTGCAACCTGTCTTCTGGATGTCAGCGCAATGCTTGTGATTTTAACCTGTCTCGGGATTGGACTGATTGATCTGGCTGTGACATATGGAAGAAAGAAAGGGACGGCGGCGTAATGTTATTATTAAAATTATTTTTTGCTTTTATCCAGGTGGGGATGTTCAGTGTAGGGGGAGGCTATGCGGCCATTCCGCTGATCCAAGAACAAATTGTCAATATTTATGGTTTGATGACGCTGGAAGAATTTTCAGATTTAATTACGGTAGCCGAAATGACACCAGGGCCGATTTCCATTAATTCGGCTACTTTCGTGGGCATGCGGATCGGCGGTATACCGGGGGTGCTGCTCTGCACGGTCGGATGCATTATTCCGTCATTCTGCATCTGTTTTATCCTTGCACATTTTTACTATAAATACCGTTCAGTGAGCGGGGTACAGGTAGTGTTGGGCGCGATGCGGCCTGCGGTTGTGGCGCTGATTGCTTCAGCGGGTACGTCTATTCTCACGCTTGGTCTGTTTCAGGCTGAACTGTATGACATTGTACCGGAAGATATTCGTTTCGTGGAGCTGGGTATTTTTATCGTAGCTCTGTTCCTGCTCAGGAAATATAAAATGAATGCCATTACGATTATTCTGGGCAGCGGCGTGGCGGGAACCGTTATATATACGTTGTTGGGGGCGGTGTGAAACCGTCGCGTTTTGCGATGATTTTGTCGATCAAACCGAAATGCAGAGCTTCGTCCGCGGAGAGGTAATTGTCCCTTTCCGTGGCAGCTTCGATTTCCGCCACCGTCTTTTGGGTGTTTGCTGCCAGGATAGCGTTCAGCCGCTTTTTGCTGCGCTGGATGTGGTCGGATACGATGCGGATATCTGTGGCCTGCCCCTGTACGCCATTTCCGTGAATGGCAGGCTGGTGTATCATAATTTCTGCGTTAGGAAGAGCTGTGCGTTTGCCTTTTGTACCGCCTGCCAGTAAAAATGCGCCAAAGCTGGCAGCCAGGCCGAGGCAAATAGTAGCGACATCGCACCGGATATACTGCATGGTGTCATAGACTGCCAGGCCTGCCGATATGGAGCCGCCGGGGCTGTTAATATAAAGCTGGACATCTTTTTCGGGATTCTGCGCTTCCAGAAAAAGCATTTGGGCAATAATGCTTCTGGCAGAATTGTCACTGACCTCTTCTCCCAGAAATATGATCCGGTCTGCGAGAAGCCTCGAAAAGATATCGTAACTTCTCTCTCCCCGGCTTGTCTGTTCGATTACATAGGGTAATACATTCATGCTGCGGCCTCCCTCTCGGTGGACAAATAGGAAAACAGTTTGTTTACTGTGTCAGACTTCAGTTCTATCCGGATTTGTTTTGGAAAAAATATCCCGGTTTTTCTGTAGCTCTGCGGGGTGGATGCATAGGCGCCGTGGAATGCCTGTGTGAATGCCTGCTGGGAATGGTAACCTGCTTCATAAGAGATTTCCGCTAGGGTTTTTCCGGTTTTTACAAGTTTCCAGGCAGCTTCGCTCAGTCGTCTGTTGCGGATATACTGATATAAGGTGATGCCGGTATCGTTTTTGAAAGTTCTTGCGATATAAAATTTTGAATAGTGGAGATCCTGGGCTATTTTTCCGAGTGTGAGATTTTGTTCCAGGTTTTCCTCAATGTACGAGAGTAAATTTCTGGTGACTGTGGTATCATGCATGCAAAGCGGCTCCTTTCTGTTTTGAAATACTGTCCTGTAATACTGGAATATTGAATTGTGTGTAAACATTATAGCATTTGACACCCTGCGCTGTCTTAAGGGAAATTGCCCTGTTTTTAGTTTGCCCCATTGAAATGGGGATGGTATAATAAAAATGATTCGTAATCGGCGGCAATTAACAGGCTGTCGGAGAGATTTGCGGTATCGTAAGGAGGGTATTTTATTGAGCGGTGAATTTGTGAACGGCGGAAAAGCGAAAAAGTATGCGTACGGTTATGAAGAGTATGAAGAGGAGGGAAAGAACGCGGAAACAATGCTGGAAGAAATAACTGGGGATCCGGATTTCCCTGCTTTGACAGGTCTGGTGATCGGTGACTGGGGGAATACATGGGAAGACAGCTGTCAGGAAATTTTAGACGGTATCGCGGCAGATGCGGAACGTTTCTCACATATTGAAAGTCTGTTTGTGGGAGACATGGATTATGAGGAGTGTGAAGTTTCCTGGATTATCCAGGGGGACTACAGCAGGATTTGGTCTGCGATGCCGCAGCTTAAAGAACTGACGATCAAAGGCAGCACGGATTTGCAACTGGGACAGATCAGCCATGAAAATTTGGAATCGCTGACGATTATATGCGGGGGTCTCCCGGCCAGTGCGATCAGATCTATACAGGATGCGCATCTTCCCAGGCTGAAGAAACTGCTTTTGTACATTGGCATCGAGGACTATGGATTTGACGGGGATGTGGATTCGGTCAAAGCGCTGCTGGAACATGCGGATTTTCCTAATCTTACTTATCTGGGCATTGTCGACAGTGAAATACAGGATGCATTGGCGGAAGTGGTACTGGAAAGTAAATTTATGCAACAGATCAATACGCTTGATCTGTCTCTTGGCACGTTGACGGATAAGGGCGGCGCTCTTCTTCTGGAAAAGCTGCCGAAATATTCCAATATCAGGAAACTGGATGTGCATTATCATTATATGTCAAAGGAAATGGCGGATAAACTGCAGACGCTTTCCATGGAAGTGGATGCATCAGAGCGCAACGAGCCGGATGAATACCGGGGCCAGATTTACATGAATGCCATGTTGACAGAATGAGACGAGCGGCGCTTCTGGGCAGCCCGGGCAGCAAACGGGCTATGTATCTGATGCAGGCAGCGCAACGGGTCGGGATACCGCTTTCCCTTGTGCAGTGGCAGGATTGGCGGGAATGCCTGCCGGAAGGGGAATTGTTTTTAAAGATCGATCCGCCGGATTGGGAGAGCTGTTGTCTGACACAATTGGACGGGCTGGCGGCGGATTACAGGGAGCAGCTTAAGAAACTGTCGGAGAGGGCGCGTAAACAGCGCATAACGTTTCTCAATCATCCGTCGGCAATTGCGCAATTGCTGGATAAGCGTGGCTGCAAGGAGATATTGCGGAAGGCGGGACTGCCGGTGACGGAGCAGCTTGCGGGAACGGTCAGCGTCTGCGGAAACGGACAACGTGCCGAAGCGCTTCTCAGACAGATGCGGAAACTGGGTATCTGTCAGGTTTTTATCAAACCGGTATGGGGTTCCGGCGCGGCGGGCGTTTTTGCATTTCGCTGTCAGCCTGCCAGAGACCGGATGGCGCTCTATACCTGTACGCTGCTGCATCCGAAATTGGGTCTTGTCAATACAAAGCGTCTGCGCCGCATTTCACAGCCGGAAGAGATTTTCGCTCTGCTGGACCGGCTTCTGGAGCTGGACTGCGTGGTCGAGAGATGGTATGCAAAGGCGGATTACCGCGGATTTTCCTATGATCTACGGGCCGTGGTACAGGATGAGAGAGTAGATTTTCTGCTGGCGCGGCTTTCCCAAGGCCCAATCACCAATCTGCATCTGAACAATCATCCGCTGGATGCGGCGGATTTAGGACTTTCCAGGGAGATAATGACCTCCCTGGAGGAATTGTGCCGGAAGGCGATGGGCTGTTTCCCGGGGCTTCGAAGCGCAGGCATTGATATTCTGCTGGAAAAAGGAAGCTTGACGCCGAGAATCATTGAGATGAACGGTCAGGGTGATCTGATTTACCGGGATATTGGCCGTGAGAATATGATTTACGGCCATCAGGCGGAAATGATGAGGAGATGGCTGGCAGCGGACAAACAGCAGGAGGTGTATTCGCCAAGGGCTTTTCATACGGCATTATAATTAAGAAATGAGAGGGTACATAAAGTGAAGGAAGACAGGGGGAAAACAGTGGAAACGGAAGTGCCGCTGCGGCTGTTTGCTTCTTCGCAAAAGGAAGGCGGACCTTCCGTGGAGATGAATCAGATCGTAGGGAAATTTGATATTTTGTTTCTGTGTCTGGATACGCTGCGCTATGATGTGGCGGCGGCAGAGGAGGCTGCGGGAAGGACTCCGGTGTTGAACCGGTACGGTGTATGGGAAAAGTGTCAGGCGCCGGGAAATTTTACCTATCCTTCCCACCATGCTATGTTTGCAGGTTTTCTGCCGTGCAGAGCTGACGCGCGTAATATGACCGACAGGCAGTTTTTATTTTTTCCGAAATCGATCGGTCTTGGAAAGAGAGTTCCGTCGGGCGCATATGGTTTTACGGGCAGCACCATTATGGAAGGCCTTGCTGCGGACGGCTATGCAACCTGGTGCGTGGGCGGCGTGGCATTTTTCGATAAACGTTCCGATTTGGGCAGCGTATTTCCGTCATATTTTCAGAAAAGCGACTGGAATCCTTCTTTTGCCTGTCCGGTGAAAGAAAGTACGAAAAACCAGGTGGATTTTATCTTGAAAAAACTTGCGTCTGCCGATCCAGAGCAGCGTATTTTTCTCTACCTGAACGTGGATGCCATTCATTATCCCAATTATTTTTATCTGGAGGGCGCTGTGCATGACAGCCCGGAAAGCCATGCGGCGGCTTTGCGGTATGTGGACGGGGAGCTCGGCAGATTGTTTACGGGCTGGAAGCAGCGGCGCGGCGGCGGTTTTGTAATCTGCTGCTCCGACCATGGAACCTGCTACGGGGAGGACGGATGCCAGTTTCATGGCATGAACCATCCGGTAGTCAATACGGTTCCCTATAAACATTTTATGCTATAGGAAATTTCTGCGGCTTTCCAACAGCAGAATTATTTCAGTTTCCCCGTTTTTTGTGAGGACGTGATATTTGCGGAAGATTGCACAAAAATGGAGAAACGCAAAGAGAAAAGTTATTTACCGCATTGCGGCGGAGAGGAGCGACGTATGAATCCTTATGTGCAGTATATGTACAGCTATCCGCATAAGACGGCGTACCGTCCGCTGACGGGCGTTTCTCTGCGGCAGTATGCCCCGGCGCTGACGGGAGGCGGACACGGACTATATCTCCATATTCCGTTCTGTGAGGGGAAATGCGGCTACTGCAATCTGTTCTCTGTGACCGGTCAGGGCGGGGCGGCGGTGGATGAATATCTGAAAGCAGTGGAACGGCAAAGCAGTCAGTATGAGGAAGTTCTGGCGTCCTATCGGACGGAGTTTGCGGAGCTGGTGATCGGCGGCGGTACGCCTCTGTATCTGACGGAGAAGCAGTTGTCGTTTATGTTCCGACTGCTGGATGCGCATTTCCGGTTTTGCCATGGACGGGAGCTGGTTATAGAGACGGCGCCGAACCAGACTACGGAAGGCAAACTCAAACTTCTGAAACAGGCGGGGGTTACAAGGGTCAGCATGGGGATACAGAGCTTTTCGGACAGAGAATTGTCTGTGCTTGGCAGGCGGCACAGTGCGCGGAAAGCGGCGGAAGCGCTTGCACTTTTACAGTCGTTTGCATTCCCGTGTGTCAATGTGGATTTTATATACGGGATTCCAGGACAGACTGTGCAAAGCCTTCTGGAATCTTTGCGGACGGCTGTCCGTTTCTCGCCGGATGAGATATTTCTATATCCTCTGTATGTGAAACATGGAGCAGGTTTGGAGCGTGTGGGGGTGGTGCCCGATGGAGAGGAGGCTCTTTTCCAGTACCGCAGCGCCAGTTCATTTCTGCAGGAACAGGGATTTTGCCAGGACTCTATGCGAAGATTTGTACGGCGGTCCGGGGAAAGGGAGTTTTCCGAATGCGGTTTCGGTACGTCTCTTGCGCTGGGATGCGGCGGCAGAAGTTATCTGGGGAAACTGCATTTTTGCAGTCCTTATGCCACTACAGTGGGGGAATGTCTGGAACGGCTGCGCGAGTATGAAACTATTACGGACTATACGGAAATCACACATGGCGTTCTATTGTCCGGGGAGGAAGAAAAACGCCGTTATGTGATCCGCCATCTGTTTATCCGGCCGGGACTGCCTGTAAAACGGTATGCGGCGCATTTTGGGTCTGGTGCGCTGCAGGATTTTCCGCTGCTGGAAGAATGGATGCAGAGCGGGTATGCAGAATTGCGGGAGGCAGGCTGTTATCTTGCACTGACGGAGAAGGGGCTGGCGCTTTCTGATTATCTGGGTCCGCAGCTGATCTCTTCGCAGGTTTGGCGTGCCATGGAAGAATGGGAGGAAGCGCATGGCCGGAGGGATGATTTTATATCGGGGAAGTCTGAAAAGTTGTAATTACCAATGCAGTTATTGTCCGTTTTCCAAGCATCCGCCGTCTGTGCGGGAGCTGGAACAGGACAGGGAACAGTGGCTGTCCTTTGTCGGAGAGTTGGCGCAATGTGGGCAGACGCTGGGTATTGGAGCCCTGCTGGTAGTTCCCTATGGAGAAGCGCTGCTGCATTCCTGGTATTGGGACGGTCTTGCGCAGATCAGCGGACTGCCGGAAATAGACGCGGTGGGGGCGCAGACAAATTTAAGCTTTCCGGTACGGCAATCTATGAAGAATTTTGTCCGTGAGGGAGGTGTGGCGGAGAAACTACGTATCTGGGCGACGTTTCATCCGGAAATGACAACAGTGTCTGCGTTTGCGGAAAAATGCAGGCAGCTCAGGGAAGAAGGCGTTGCGCTCAGCGCAGGCGCCGTAGGCGTACCGGACAATATAGCACTGCTTTGTGAACTCAGAGAGAAACTTCCTTCGGAAATATACCTTTGGATCAATAAAATGGACGGCCTGAAAAGAGCTTATACGCCGGGGGAAAAGAAGGCATTTGCGGAGATTGATCCGTGTTTTTCAAGAGAGCTGAGGGTATTTCCCGCAGACGCGGCGCAGTGCCATAAGAGACTTTTTGTAGAAGGGGACGGCAGGCTGCGTTTATGTAATATCAGCCGTTTACTGGATGGCAGCTGGCAGGAATTGTGTGAAGAAAAGCAGACGCAGCCGGCTGCTGTGTCTGTGGATCGAGAGCCGGAACGGAAAGAAAAAAGCGTCTCCTTTTTCCGATGCGGACGAAAACGCTGTTCGTGCTTCCTTGCCTATGGCGGCAGGGACAATCTTGTGAACCGGATGTTGTTCGGGCCTTATCCGCTGTTTCGGATCCCCCGACGCCCCAAAGCCGTATTTCTGGATATTATGGGCACGTTGATCGCGCCGGTAAAAGAAGATGGCGTTCATAACGTCTCTGCGGAGGAGGAGATTTTAGAAGCATTGCGTATTTTGTTTCAGGAGAATACAGTTTTGTTCTTTGCCACCACACTGCCGTATAAAGAGGCCGTAAGCCGCTGCCATACAATCCGGCATTTGTTCAGTGGCGGTGTTTTTGCGGCCGGGGCGCACATTGTCCTCCAAAAGGATGGTCGCACAAAGGAGCAGTTTTATTATCTGGATGATCTGCTTGCGACGGCGTTGTCGGCGCTGCAGCGGGAATTTTCGTTCCGCCTTCTTACGAGTAAGAACAGTGGGCGGCTCTATAAGATTACACTTTTCCGGGCTGGGCGCAGACCGTGGAGTGTACGGGAAGGGGAAGAACTATTTTGTGCTCTGCCTGGTCCGCTTAGAAGCGGCGTGCGGTATTTTGCAGAAGACAACTGCCTGCAGATCGTTTCGGCACAGGCGGATAAGGCAGCGGGCGTCAGGACGATATGCGCGTGGCTTGGTATCCTTCCGTGCGAGACCTTTGCCGCCGGGGACTCCCAGGAAGACGCGGAGATGACAGAGCTTTGCGGTAACTGACCTGTCTTATCCTTTCTGCATGAGGCGATAGTTCCGGGGCGTCATATGGTAATGCTCTTTAAAGATGCGGTGGAAATAGCTGGTATTGTCATAACCTGTGAGGACAATAATATCTTCGATGGACAGGGCGGTGTTGGAGAGCAGATAAGCTGCCTGGTTGAGACGTTTTGTCTGCAGGAGCTGCTTGAATGTCTGCCCGGCGTGCTTTTTAATAATTTTGCTGAGCGCATAGGCAGGAATATGAAGCTGGCCGGAAATTTCACTCAATTCCGCATTGCGGTAATTCTGTTCGATATATTTCAGGACGGTAAAGACAAGATGCTGTTCATACTGGGCGGGATCGTATTTGTTGATCTGGTCGGTATGATTCAGCAGATGCAGGAATAACAGTCCCATTGTCGTCTGATTGATATTGCGGCGGTTTGGCTGGCTGTTTAAAAGGGACCAAATCAGATTTTCGATCAGATTCTGTACGGGAGGGATATCCACCGCCTGAAAATGCAGATAGTGGGTAACGCTTTTATCCTGTTTCAATGTGCCGATCAGGAAGTCGCGGAGCATGTTTTCTTCTTCCATCATAACGACTACGCGGTCGAAAAATTCCGGCAGAATAATAAAATTGACAGCGATATCGTCAATGCCTGCGGGAAGGATTTCCTGGGTTGCATTGGGATTTAAAAGCAGCAGTTCTCCGGCATGAAGAGTAAGACGGATCCGGTCGTCGATAATGTGAGTGGTGGAACCGCAGCACATGTAAATCATTTCTATATAATTGTGCGTGTGCGAAGGGAAATGAACGAACCGTGTGTGCGGGCGGATGTCGATCAGTTTCCCGCCGGCCAGCATTTTGCGGCTGTCAATGACAAATTCGGAGTCATTGGTATAAAGACTTTTTTGGACGCTTTTTTCTCCGGACAGAAGTATTCTCTCTTCTTCTGAGATTTCCATGAGCGGTTGCAGCAAATCTTTTCTTATCATAAGATTCTCTCGATCAATAGGTGGTTTTCAGATATCTTATCCAGTGTATCATAAAAGGGCGATATGTGCAAATAAAGACGTTAAATTGTGCAAACAACGTCCTTACCATAATGCGCGGAAACAGATACAATCTACTTATAAGATATGGGTGTTGAAACCGAGCCAAAAAACGGAAGGAGAAGGGTTATGGGAGATTATTTTCTGGCGGTGGACATCGGGGCTTCGAGCGGAAGACATATCCTGGGGAAGATGCAGGACGGGAAGATGACGATCGAGGAAGTGTACCGCTTTGAGAATGGGATGATTAAAAAAGACGGGCATCTGTACTGGGATGTGGAACATCTTGCCAGAGAAATTATAGCGGGTATGAAAAAATGCGGCGAGATCGGTAAGATTCCAATTACGGTTGGAATTGATACGTGGGCGGTGGATTATGTGCTTCTTGACAAAAACGACAGGATTGTAGGCAATACATACGGCTATCGCGACAACCGGACGAAGGGGATGGACGAAGAGGTTTTCCGCCTGATTTCTCCGGAAAAACTGTATGCCAGAAATGGTATTCAGAAAATGGCGATCAATACAATCTACCAGTTGATGGCGGCGAAAATGCAGGAGCCGGATACATTGGCGCAGGCAGACAGCTTTCTGATGATACCGGATTATTTTAACTTTGTGCTGACGGGTGTGAAGAAAAGTGAGTACACCAATGCGACAACCGGACAATTGGTGAATGTGACGACAAATGACTGGGATTGGGATTTGATGGATATTCTCGGTTTGCCGAAGGGTATGTTTCTTCCACTTACTATGCCGGGAACAATTGTAGGGCCTTTGAGGGAGGAAATTGCGGCGGAGGTGGGATATCAGTGCAGCGTGATGCAGATTGCATCCCACGACACGGCCTCAGCGGTAATTTCGGTACCGGCGCTGGAGGATGAAAGCCTGTATATCAGTTCGGGTACATGGTCCTTATTAGGGACGGAAATAAAAGAGCCGATCTGCTCCGGAGAGAGCATGAAGAAAAATTTTACAAACGAAGGCGGGTATGAATACCGTTTTCGTTATCTGAAAAATATTATGGGACTGTGGATGATACAATCGGTCAGACACGAATTTGACGACGCCTATACGTTTGCAGAGATCTGTGAGCAGGCGGAGCAGGAAAGAATGTTTCCTTCGAGAGTGGATGTAAACGACGACTGTTTTCTGGCGCCGGATAATATGACGGAAGAGATCAGGGCGTATTGCCGCAAAACCGGACAGCAGGAACCGGAAACGCTGGGACAGCTGGCGACTGTCATTTACCAGAGTCTGGCGGAGAGTTATGCAAAAACATTTGACGATGTCGAAACACTGACAGGGAAAACGTACAAGGCTGTGAACATTGTAGGCGGCGGTTCCAATGCGGCTTATTTGAATGAACTGACTGCCGGAAAGAGCGGTCGGACTGTTTATGCAGGACCGTCGGAAGCTACGGCTATCGGGAATATTGCCGTACAGATGATAGAAGCAGGAGAGTTGGCAGATCTGCAGGAAGCAAGAAAATGTATCTTTTATTCTTTTGGCGTAAAAGAATATAAGGCATAAAAACAGAATCAGGAGGAAAGAGAAATGACAGAAAGATATGCTGCAGCGAAGGCTGCCTATGCCGTATATGGCGTTGACACGGACAAAGCAATTGCAAAACTGAAAGAGATTCCCGTATCTCTTCACTGCTGGCAGGGAGACGATGTGATTGGATTTGATCATGACGGTCCGCTGACAGGCGGTATCCAGACAACCGGAAATTATCTTGGAAAAGCAAGAAATCCGGAAGAGTTATTTGCCGATATGGACAAGGTAATTTCTCTCTGCCCGGGCAGAAAAAAGATTAATGTCCACGCAAGCTATGCGATTTTCGAAGAGGGCGAATTTGTAGACCGTGACAAAATTGAGCCGAAGCATTTTAAAAAGTGGGTGGAATTTGCGAAAGAAAGAGGGATGGGACTGGATTTTAATCCAACGTTTTTCTCACATCCGAAGATCAAAGACGGCTTGACGCTGTCAAGTCCTGATCCGGAAATCCGCAAATTCTGGATTGCGCACGGCAAGGCATGTATCCGTATATCCCAGTACTTTGCGGAAGAGACGGGAGTGCCCTGTGTTATGAATATATGGACAGGCGATGGCTTTAAGGATGTGCCCGCCGACAGAATGGGTCCGAGAATGCGCTATAAAGAGGCAATTGAAGAGATCCTTTCCGAACCGTATGATTTTAACAAGGTAAAACCGTGCGTGGAGTCTAAGGTGTTTGGAATCGGCGTAGAAGCCTATACGGTAGGAAGCGCGGAGTTTGCTCTGAATTTTGCTTCACAGCACTGCGAAAAATGTCTGCCGCTTATGGACAACGGCCATTATCATCCGACAGAGGTGGTTTCTGATAAAATTCCCGCGCTGTTGTGCTTCTTCCCGGAATTGGCGCTGCATGTGACGAGAGGAATCCGCTGGGACAGCGATCATGTAGTGGTTCTGGATGATGAAACGAAAGAAATTGCCAAAGAAATCGTCAGAAACGACGCGCTTGACCGTGTTTATATTGCGCTGGACTATTTTGACGCGGCAATCAACCGTGTATCGGCATGGACGACAGGGTTCAGAAGTATGCAGAAGGCATTGCTGATCGCATTGCTGACACCGAACGCTATGCTCAAAGACCTGCAGGACGAAGGACAGTTCACAAAACTGATGGCAGTGCATGAAGCTGTAAAGTGTCTCCCGTTCGGGGATGTCTGGGAGCAGTACTGTGAGGAGTGCGGCGTAAAAGGTGAGAATACCTGGTTCGAAGAAATTGAAAAATATGAGAAAGAAGTACAGGTAAAGAGAGTATAAAAGATAATAAGCTGACAGAAGGGCCAACCCGGCAAATGCGGGGTTGGTCCTTTTTAGAGCACGGTATGCAGGGTCGCAGGAATGCGGATATGAACTTCAGTGCCTTGTCCGCGGACGCTTTCATAATGCAGACCATAATTTTTTCCATAAAGAAGCTGCAGTCTCAGATGCGTGTTATAAATGCCAATGTTGCTGCCTGTGCCATGGGTCCCCTTACCGTCTAAGATTACGGGCAGAATATCGGGAGGAATGCCTACGCCCGTATCTGAGATGACAAACAGGATATCGCTTTCTTCGGCCCACGCCATGATGACGATAGTCCCTTCTTTTGTCTCTTTTTCAAAAATTCCATGCAGAATAGCGTTTTCCACAACGGGCTGCAGTACCAGTTTGGGAATCTCATAGTCCAGAATTTCGTCAGGGACATCGATGATAAATGCAATATTGTTCTCATAGCGCATATTCTGCAGCTTTACATAGAGTTCCACATGCCGCAGTTCTTCTCCGATGGAGATGGTAATATTTTTTTTTGATAAAGTGAGTTTATAGAATTTTGAAAGTGTCTGCACGGCGATAGATACTTCTCTTTGCTTGCCGTCCTGGGCCAGCCAGTTGATCATGTCAAGCATATTGTACAGAAAATGCGGATTGATTTGTGCCTGCAATGCCCTCACTTCGGACACTTTTAATTTTTCCGCAGTTTCTGTCTGTTCGTTGATCAGCCCGTTGATCCGGTCGACCATGCCGTTGTAGTTATATACAAGCTGCCCGATCTCATCCCGATCCGTGTGATTTTCAAATTTTACAGGGGTTTTTCCGCTGTACTGGTTCATTTTTTTTACGACGAGGGACAGACGCCGGGCCATATTGCCGGAGATCAACAGAGCGATGATACAGGTAAGAATGACAAAGACCAGATAGAGACTGACCGTATTGACCAGGATCGTCTGTCCTTCTGACAGGATACCGTCAGCCGGTATGACAGACACCAAACGCCAGTCCGTGTTACTGATATCCCGATATCCGATATACAGACTTTCCTCCAAAATCTTGACGGTGGTAAACTGCCGGGAGGTATCGATGGTTTCGGGAATCATTTCGTAACGCATAGAGTAAGTGCCCGCAAGCGCGGCATCGGTTGCGGTGACGATATTATTTCGGCTGTTGACGAGATAGTACACACTGTCGATGTTGGTCAGACTTTGCTGCAGCGTGCTTTTGAGATAGTCTGCAGAAAAGTAAATTGCGATATAGCTGCATTCTTCCGGAGAGTTTGTAATATTGGTAAATTTTTTAATATATGCCAGGCTCCCCTGATTTTGGATTTCGGCGTTCGTCAGATAAAAACCAGGGCACAACAGAGCAACGGTATTAGGCGAACCAGCGAAGATTCCGTGCCAGTAACTTCCGGTTACGGAATCAACAGGTATAAAAGTGCCGGAAAAGGCCGGATTAGCGGAATGTATTTTACGGCCTTCGGGCAGATAGATTTTCACATCGGTTATAAATTCGTGATCAATCAGGGAGTTGATATCTGCAAAAAAACGAAGGGCGTCCGATGAGTTTTCAATTGAGTCCGGCAGCCGGTAGTTGTCTGCAGCATAAACAGTTTCTGACAGATACGGATTGGAGGTGATGGTATCCATGGCCAGATTCAATTGATTGACATACCCTTCGAGTGTGTTGGCGGTTTGACTGACCAACGCCTGTTCGGATTCTATCGTGTTGATGGTAATTACGCGGGAAAGCTTTCCATAGAGAAAAAGAAAGGCTACAAATGTGGGAATCAGTACAAGCAGATAAGTAATCAGCAGCTTGTGTTTGAACTTCATGTCGTGCAGAAAATAATAAAGTACCGAATGTTTCTTTTTTTTCATTCTTTGTCTCACCATCAGTTTTTGATTTTTTGCTCCCGGTATTCGGAAGGAGATACACCGACCATCTTTTTAAATGTTTTACCAAAATAATTACCGTCGCTATAACCTACTTTGGCAGATATCTCAGTGATTTTATATCGCGGGTCTGTCAGCAGCTTTTTTGCTTTTTCGATCCGAAAATCAGTCAGGTACTGGTTTAATGTCAGCCCGGTTTCGTTTTTAAAAAGCGTGCACAGATAAGAGGACGACAGGAACACATGCTCGCTGATGTCTTTGATGGAGAGAGATTCATCCTGGTAATGGGAGGCAATGAACTCCTTGATCAGATAGATGCTGGAATGATCCTTATTCTGGGTGTCTGCAGCGGAAAAAAAATCGTTGGTTTTGTCAAGCAGCAAATCATGAAGCTCATAAAGAGACTGGCAGCTCGAGATATGGCCCCAAATGCTGTTGTCAGGTTCATCCGTATCCGGTGTATGGATCTGAAGCGTCTGGTAAGCGTCGCGGACAGTCGTCATGGATTTGTAATATAAGTCTTTAATCTGGTTTGGCAGAGCATTTTTGCCGGACAACAATTCATGAAATAACCCGTCCATAAGCTCTCCGGCCAGTTGCTTGTCTTTGCGGCGCAGAGCATCCGCAAGACGGCTGCTGATGTCAATGAGCGTCAGGTCAAAAAAGGTATCATAAGTATCTTTGTGCTGGTAGATACGGTGGGTGTTGCTCCTGTAATAAAAAGAGTTCTGCAGTTCTATCACTGCGGAATTGTAGGAATTGCAGATATTTAAGGCGCCTGACACATTTTTCCCGAATACAATATGATACTGCAGCGTAAAGCGGGAAAGGGCGGATTCCAGCATCTGTCCGAGGTAATCTTTTTGGTTTGCGGTATAGTTTTTAAAACCCCATACGTGATAAAAATATAAAAGCCCCTGCCGGTTTGAATGAATCTCTTTCAGGCGGAGCGAAGAAAGCGTCTGCTCGATAACCGGTCTGATCAGAACATGCAGAGCATCCTGAGAATAGGTACTGTTATGAAACTGGATGAGAAATGTAAAAAACGGGGTAGTATCATCCAGCGGGAAAGTAAAGTCCAGATCATTCACAAGCGGCAGGACGGCATCTATTTTGGCGGCCGCAGTCAGTTTTGATGCCAACAGGGAACGTGCCTGCAAAATAGACAGGATTTTAGAACTGGCGGCTTTTTGGTTTTCCAGTACGGACAGACGGGCCTGTGATACAGCTTCTGAGATTTCCGCCGTATCGATAGGTTTCTCCACATAGCTGACAGCTTTTAATTTGATTGCCGCTTTGAGATACTCTTTGTCGGAGTAGCCGCTCATGAATATAATGCTCAGCTGCGGATTCATGGACTGAAGTTTTTCTGCCATTTCGATGCCGGTCATCCTGGGCATGCGCACATCGCTGAGCAGTATGTCCGGCTGAAAGGCGAGGGCGGTTTCCATACCGTGGATGCCGTCGTCCGCACAGGCAACGCTATCAATGCCCAGCGCTTTCCAGTCGATTCTGTGCATCAGTCCATCCCGTGTAATTTTTTCGTCATCCACAATCAACAGTTTCATAAAACGCCTCCCGTCCTGTATATTGTAACAAAAAGATATGGAAAAGAAAACAATTTTACCCTAAATCAAAAAATTGTCGGGATGTTTTCAAAAGAGTCGAATGATATAGTATAGGTAACTGATAAGTAGAGGAGAAGGAGGAGAAAGAGTTGTCGGATTATGTGCTCGAACTAAAAGGGATAACTAAAATCTTTCCCGGGGTGAAGGCTTTAAATAATGTGCAGTTCCAGCTGAAGCCTGGAGAAGTGCATGCACTGATGGGGGAAAACGGAGCCGGGAAATCTACCTTTATCAAGGTTATTACCGGCGTACATAAAGCGGAAAGCGGAGAAATGTATTTGTTTGGGAAAAAGGTGGATTTTAAAGGTCCCAGGGATGCGCAGCAGGCGGGCATTGCCGCTGTATACCAGCATCCGACTTCCTATCCGGATTTGACTGTGACGGAAAATATTTTCATGAATCATGAAATTAAAAAGAACGGCATTATCCAATGGAAACAGATGAATGAGGAAGCACAGGGGTATCTGGACCAGTTGGATGCAGATTTTAGATGCACGATGGAAATGGGCGCGCTGAGCGTGGCACAACAGCAGATGGTAGAGATTGCCAAAGCGATTTCCACGCATGCCAAAATTGTCATTCTTGACGAGCCGACGGCGGCGCTGACGGCTAACGAATCGCAGAAATTATATAAGATTGTAGATAAGCTGAGAGAAAGCGGCGTTTCGATTATTTTTATCTCCCACAGATTTGAAGATATGTACAGGCTGGCCAGCAGAGTGACGGTATTCCGTGATTCGCAGTATATTGGCACATATGATGTAAACGGCATTACCAATTCGGAATTGATCAAACACATGGTGGGGCGTGAGATCAGCGATCTGTTCCCAAAGCCGGATGTGAAGCCGGGCGAAGAAGTGATCCGCATCGAAGGGTTCAGCCGGACGGGATATTTTAAAAACGTCAACCTGTCGGTAAAGGCCGGAGAGATCGTGGGATTGACCGGTCTGGTGGGCGCGGGCCGCACGGAAGTGATGGAAAGCGTCTGTGGCATCACAAAACCGGATGCAGGAAAAGTTTATCTATATGGAAAGGAAATTACGATTAAGAACCCGTCTGACGCGATGAATAACGGTATTATCCTGCTGCCGGAAGACAGACAAAAAACAGGTCTGATTTTAAGCTGGGGACTTGGGCGCAATGTTACTCTTCCGATTGTCGGCAAACTGTCGAAAAATGGTTTTACGGATGAAAAACGGGAGAGAGAGCTGTCCCGTGATCTGCTGGAAGATGTGGATACGAAGGCGGGAAGCATTTTTGTGCCGGCCAGCGCGTTATCGGGCGGCAATCAACAGAAGGTTGTCGTGGCCAAGGCGCTTGCACAGGACAATATGAAGGTAATCATTATGGATGAACCGACAAAAGGTGTGGATGTCGGCGCGAAGGCAGAGATTTATCAAATTATGGGTAATTTGGCAAAAGAAGGATTTGCCATCATCATGATTTCCTCGGAAATGCCCGAAATATTAGGTATGTGCGACCGGGTATGCGTCATGTGCAACGGACGGATAACCGGCGAGCTGAGCCGCAGAGAGGCAACGCAGGAATTGATTCTTGAGCTTGCCATGGAGAAAGGTCCGGATAAAAAGAAACAGGAGGTTGTGAAATAATGGAAAAGAAATCTTTATGGAAAAAGATCACAGGCTCCCGTGAAGCGAGTCTGGTGATTGTACTGGTAGTGCTTTGCATTGTCGTGACGATCAAGAGTCCTGCGTTTATGTCGGTACAAAACATTATGGAAATATTGAAAAACAATGCGGTGATTATGATCATGTCATTGGGTATGCTGTGCGTACTGCTGATTGGCGGTATTGATATTTCCATTACGTCTACGCTGGCATTTGCCGGTATGACAATCGGTATGATGTATAAGTATTCGGTGATAGGCAGTACGTTTCTTGGTTTTGTCATTGCAACGGCAATGGGCGCCGTATGCGGTTTTATCATCGGTCTGATTATTGCCTACGGGAAGGTAATGCCGATTATCGCCACAATGGGATTTATGTACATCTACCGTGGCCTGGCCTATCTTGTTGCGCAGGATCAGTGGGCAGGCGCCGATGCGCTTGGCAGTTTTAAAGACTTTGCGCTGAATAATACGCTTGGTTTCGGCGTTCTGAATAATGTAATTGTAGTTGCGGTTGTCTGCTATATTATTTTCTTTGTCATATTGAAATGGACGAAATTCGGCCGCAGTATTTATGCGGTAGGTTCCAATGCGGAAGCGGCTGAAATTTCAGGGATCAATGTTGCGGCGATCAAGACAGCTGTTTATACGATCATGGGTACGCTTGCAGGCTTGTCGGGCGCGCTGGCAACTTCCGTGTATGCTTCCGCACAGCCCAACATGCAGACATCCAAAGAAATGGATGTGATTGCGGCCTGTGTGATCGGCGGTGTAAGCATGAATGGCGGACGCGGCTCCGTGGCAGGAGCTCTGTTGGGAGCGCTTGTTCTGTCCGTCATTGCGAAAGCCCTTCCTCTGGTAGGCATCAATGCGATTGCCCAGAATACGGTAAAAGGTGTCATTATTGTAGTGGTTATCGTGTTGAATGTACTGACGCAGCGTATGATGGATAAAGCAAATCTTGAAAAGAGAGAAATGTAAGGAGGAGAGAGGTCATGGCAGGAAAATCAGGAAGAACAATATCAGCCACTCCCGAAAAGGCGCTGCGTAAGGCGGTTCTCAGTTGGGAGGGCATGCTGCTCGTGCTGTTTGTGGTAGTTAATATTTTTTGTAAATGCATTTCCCCGGTCTACACGTTTACCAATGTACTCCGCGAAATGCCGAAATATTTAACGGAAATCTTTTTACTGTTTCCCATGGCGTATATACTGTTGATGGGAGAGATTGATATTTCCGTGGGGTCTATTGTCTGTCTGGCGGCTACAATATCCTGCATTGCAGGCAATGCGGGCGTGCCTTTTATCGGGGTTCTGGCCATCGGCTTGCTGACTGGAACGGTTTGTGGTATGATAAATGGGCTTTTGACTGTGAAATTCAGAGAACTGCCTACGATGATCATTACCCTTGGTACACAGATCGTCTTTCGCGGTATCGCCGAAATCGTTCTTGGAGACGGCGGTTCCATCTCACTGTCCAATGCAGACGGATTCAGGGCGATTGCAGGAAAAATAGGGCCGTTCCCCTATATGTTTTTTATCGTACTTCTCTGTGCGGTGATCTTTACGGTAATTGCGGAGAAAAGAGTGTTTGGACGCGGCCTGTATGCGATCGGAAGCAATTCCAGAACGGCATTTTATTCCGGTATCCGGGTGAACCGTATGCTGTTCACGGCGTATACGGTAATGGGACTGATGGCCGGCGTATCCGCATTATTTTTAACGAGCGCCACCTATGGCGCCAATACGACAACCGGTAAGGGATTTGAAATGGACGCCATTGCAATGGCGGTGTTCGGGGGGATTTCCACAGCCGGTGGGAAAGGCAAGCTGATTGGCGGTATCATTTCCGCATTTATCATTGTCTGCCTTCGTGTAGGACTTGGCCAGATTAATATGAATCCACAGGTAATATTGATTATTTTAGGCGCACTGCTGATCTGCGCGGTACTTTTGCCGAATATTGTGCAGAGTATCAATATGAGAAAGGCTTCTAAGGCAAAAGCCTGAGAAACAGCGGCCGTTAGGAACCGGTTCGGTATCAATATCCGGGAGGATTTGATATAAACAAATAATTTTCTGTAAGGGAGGATTTAAAGAAATGAAGAAAAAAGTATTAAGTGTCATTCTGAGTGCAGCAATGGCAGCAACGCTTCTGGCAGGCTGCGGCGGCGGTGGACAGGAAGCGGCAGCTCCGGCAGCAGACGCTTCGGCGGCGCAGGAGGAAGCTCCCGCTGAGGACGCAGCTCCGGCAGCAGATGATGCGGCGGAGGCTCCGGCAGCAGGCGCAGGAACTTACGCGCTGGTTACAAAGTCAGCAGGGAATCCTTTTAATGAAAAAGTGGCTGAAGGTTTCCAGTCAGCGGTGGACGAAATGGGTGGAACGGCAGTGATCCAGCATCCGGAATCTGCAACAGCAGATGCGCAGATTACGGTTATCCAGTCTCTGATTTCCCAGGGTGTTGACAGTATCTGTATTGCAGCAAACGACGAAAACGCATTGCAGGCAGCATTGGAAGAGGCAGCTGCAGCAGGCATCAAAGTATGTTCGGTTGACTCTACTGTCAATGTAGCAAGCCGTTCCGTACATGTAAACCAGGCTGGTGTAACTGAGATCGGACAGTGTCTGATGGATGCCGTATATGATATCGCAGGCGGAGAAGGCCAGTGGGCAATCGTATCCGCTACATCCCAGGCAGCAAACCAGAATGCATGGATTGACGCAATGAAATCCATTATGGAATCTGATTCCAAATATGCAAACCTTGAGCTGGTAGAAGTCGCTTATGGTGATGATGAACCGCAGAAATCGACAGACGTTACACAGGCTCTGCTTACCAATTATCCTGACTTAAAGGTGATCTGCGCTCCTACGACAGTGGGTATTGCAGCAGCAGCAAAGGTTCTGCAGGACCAGGGTTCTTCCGTAAAACTGACAGGACTTGGACTGCCTTCTGAGATGGCTGAATACATCGGTGACGATGATGCGCATTCCTGCCCTTATATGTTCCTTTGGAATCCGGTTGATCTTGGATACCTTGGCGCATATACTTCCGCAGCGCTTGTAAGCGGTGAAATTACCGGTGCGGCAGGCGACAAATACGCAGCAGGAACAATGGGTGATTATGAAATCGTGACAGCAGGCGACAGCGGTACAGAGGTTATCCTTGGCGCACCTTTCAAATTTGATCCTTCCAATATCGAAGAGTGGAAGAGCGTATATTAAGGAACTGCTTATGATCAAAACGTTTAAAATGAAGTTATATCCAGGTATGGAAGCGGAGTATGAAAAACGGCACAATGAATTGTGGCCGGAGATGATCGATATGATCCATGCGCATGGCGGTAAAAATTACACGATTGCGCTCGACGAGGAGACATTGACGCTGTTCGGATACATAGAAATTGAGGACGAGGACCTCTGGTCCAAGGGCGCGGATACGGCAGTGAACCGTAAATGGTGGGACTTTATGGCCGACATTATGGAGACGAATCCTGACAACAGCCCTGTCAGCATTGATTTGAAACCGTTGTTCCATCTGGATTAACGAAAAATTGAAGAAGTAACAAAAAAACCGGTGCGCACGGCCAGAGATGGCTGGCGCGCCGGTTTTTACTTTTTTATGGTGCATTCCACTGCTCTGTTTGTGCAAAATTTCACGAGCAGCGGGTTTGTGTAAAAATGGGGAAATGCAAAGGTGAAAACATTGACTTACGGAGCAGAAAGAGTAAAATATGATTTGGGATAAATTACAGGGGGGTGAAAAAAGTGGAAGAACTCGGGCAGAAGTTAACCGAATGTCCGGCCGATAAAGTAAAAATTGCCATTCAGGTTGCGTGGAGAGGCGCATTATGCATTGTTTTTGACATTATGAATTTTGGCGGATTTGCGGCGATTGCCCAGTGGGGCGAGACAGGGCCTGAAATGAGCGCGGTAATTGTGAACCTGATACTGACACTGGGTTTCGGCCTGTATCCGTTGATTCATTTGAAGGAGTACCTGGCTTTCTATGAATACGGGATTGTGTATCGCAAAAGGGCGTACCCGTGGTCGGAACTCGGTTCGGTTTCCTGGCGGGAACATACATATGGCGGATTTTTCCGCAGTATACTGATGGATACGAACAAAAGAGTATTTGATGTAACGTATGTGACGAACCCGAAAAAACAGTATAATAAGGCATATATGAACCATTAGGATGAGATGGAGGAGAAAAAAGATGTTGTTGGAGAGCGAACTTACTGTACCGCAGATGATTGCCATAGCAGCGGTATTTATTGTGGTGGTCTATATTTTTGTAGTAATCAGAGACAAAATAAACCGTAAAAAAGCAGAGACAGGGGAAGACAGACAGCAGGTTTGGGGTATTTTGGAGAAAAGCGTTCCGGAGATTGCAAAGTATACAAGAGCCTATGCATGTTGGGAGTGGTCTACTTACGAGTATAAGAAGACCATTACAAAATACTGGCATTATGGTATCGCTTTTAATGATGAGCGTATCTGCATCGTGCCTTTATCATGCGAGGGCGGAGATATCAGCTATTCCGGCGGATTCCGTATTGAAAAAAGTGATGTGGGCATTGTCAACAGCAAAAAGGGTAAGAACTGGGTGGAGTTATATGACAGGAATCAGGTTGAGATGATTTCTCTGATGATCTTTCCCGAAAACCTGAATGATGACAGATTCCATCCTGTTAATATCATTCAGAAAGAAGAGGAAGCAGCGTTTATCCAATGGAAGGATCGGTGGATGGATGAAGTCAACGGCGCCAATGGAGTGGAAGTAACCGGAAAGATGAAAAAACCGGTAAAGAATAAATAATACATAGAAAGGAAGCCGCATGACAGCGGTTTCCTTTTTGCGTTTGGAGATACATTTTTATAAGGTCAGCAGTAATCGTCGATACAAACTGTCTGACCGAGCATTTCCCGGGCAGCCTGCAGCGTCAGATCGTATCTTGCCTGGGTGCTCCATTTGATAAGCGTCAGGCAGCGTCTTTCTATCTCGATACAGGTAATGCCGGAGGGGTGAATGCAGCTGCCCGTATTGCAGTAAGGGGACTGTTTTGTGCCGATCATAGGATGGTGTGTGTGTCCTGTCACAAGAAGATGATCGTTGCGTGCAGCCCATTTTGCCAGACGTTGTTCGGATTTTTTCTTTTTGGTATTGTTCTTGGCTGCGCTTGTGGGATCCGGGATGCCCAGCTTTTCGAGCGGTTTCCACGCGTAGCGGACAAGAAAACGGGAAATAGGCCAGAACGTGCTGTTCAATGCGTCCGCCTGGTGCCCGTGCGTCAGATAAATGTTCTTTTTCAGTTTTTCATCCTGCAGGATAATACCGGAATAAAAGGTAATGTCGGGAAACAGAGGATGCTCCTGCATTGTCTGATCGCGGTAATATGTGTGGAAATGCTTTTGCCTGAAGCGTGTCAAATGTTTTTCTATGTCGTGATTGCCATAGACAGAATACATCCGTCCGCTTTTATAATATTGGGACAGGATTTCAAAGGTCTGCATGTGTATTTCTTTGATTTTCCGCATGGAACGGTTTTCCCACAATTCGTCGCCGTCTCCGAGTTCAAGATAAGTAAAGCCTCTGTGGTAATAATAATGCAGAGCGGCCAGATAAAGGTATTCATTTTTCAGAAAATTGTCATTGGCAGTACCTGTTCCGCGATGACAGTCACTAAACAGCACATATTTGCTGCATTGGTGCAATGGCAGCAGCAGCGCATTGTCAAATGCATGTGACAGTCTGGCGCTGCAGCCTGAGGATGGAGTAAAAATCATGGGTTGCGCCTCCGTTTTCGTTTATGGCAGTTGTGCTTTCTACATTTGCGGAAGCGCAGGATACGCCGAAACGTAAAAGGAAGGAAAAAATACAGGAAGAGCAGGCGGTCAAGCGTACAGTGAAACGGTTTGGTGATATACTGGTAGAGCCTGCAGAAAAAACGGTTACTGCACTGCGCCAGCCTGCAGCGCAGCCAGGGACGGCACTGTCTGGTGCATGGGACGGCAAATGTGAAAGAGACCGTGAGACCGCATAAAAAGACGGCGCAGTCCGCGTATCCTGCGTGTACGAGACTTTCCACAAATTTTTGCAACATGCAGGAATTAGGGAAAGTAATGGATACTTTCATAGTCAGATCCCCGGGTTCGCAGAAATGTCCCACACAGAAACCGGTGAGCCACCAGTGTGTTCGCCGGATACAGAACATAGATTTTCCTTTGAAAAATAATTCCATGGAAAGATTCATCATTTGTCTGTCAGATACACTGTGAAACAGCGCACGGTCGTATTGCTCGGGACTTAGGATACAATCAGCATGATAGATACCGATCTCACCGCCTGTATTAATGCCATACTGACCTTTCCAGAGCTCGATCATCCATGTTTGGCCCTGATAATCAAAATAAATCGGCTCACAGTCGAAGACCATATTAAAATATGCCGCCGACTTATCAAAGAACCTGCAGTATCCAAACTCCCGCTGCCAGGCATCTGTGGTGGAAGTGATGATATCCTGCCCCTGACAATAAGAAAAGCCGAAAGGACGGAGCAGATCATCCAGGAGATATACTTTTTCACAAAGTTCCATGCCACAGATTTTGCGGATGATGCATTTTTTCCGTCGATAGTTTACAATAAAAAAAACAATGCAGATACAAAAAAAGATTCCGAAAAACAGATACATAAAAAGATTCTCCGTTGGGTTTGCTTTATCATATGTAAGCGGACGCGGAGGGGAACCGCAAAATATGACAAAACAGTAAGGATATTTTAGTTATTGTGCAGACTGCGCTGAATATCTGCCGCATGGTATGTTGGAAAAGAGAAAAAGCAGGGATAGCTATCCCCTGTGTGGTGTGTTAGAATGAGCTTTAGGAATAGCGGTTGGAGGAAAAAATATGAAATGGAAAAAATTTACCATAGAGACGGTAACACAGGCGGAAGATATTATCATCAGCGCGCTTTATGATATTGGTTTGGAAGGGGCGCAGATCGAGGACAGGATACCGTTGACAGACGCCGAGAAGGAGCAGATGTTTGTGGATATCCTACCGGATGGGCCGGAGGATGACGGCATCGCATTTTTGAGTTTTTTTGTGGAAGAGACTGAGGACGGAAGGTTGAATGTGAATGGAGAAGAGACAGATACGGCTGCTTTGTTGGAGCGGGTGCGGGAGGAGCTGGAAGGACTTAGCAGTTTTATGGAAATTGGCAAAGGCAGTGTGGAGGTGGATGAGACAGAGGACGTTGACTGGATCAATAATTGGAAGCAGTATTTTCACCAGTTTTATATTGACGATTTGCTGGTGATTCCTTCCTGGGAAGAGGTACAGGAACAGGATAGAGATAAAAAGATCCTGCATATCGATCCAGGCACAGCATTTGGCACAGGAATGCATGAGACGACGCAGATCTGCATCCGGCAGTTGAAAAAATATCTAACGCCGCAGACAAGACTTTTGGATGTGGGAACCGGAAGCGGGATCCTTTCGATTGTTGCGCTTATGTACGGTATCAAAGAGGCAAAGGGAACGGATCTGGATGTCTGTGCCATTGAGGCGGTCAGAGAAAACAAAAAGGCCAACGGTATTATGGAAGACCGGTTTGCGGTATTGATTGGCAATGTGATTACGGAAAAAGAGATCCGGGACAAGCTGGGGTATGACTGCTATGATATTGTAACAGCCAATATTCTTGCGGAAGTGCTGATTCCCCTGGCGCCAGTTATTGTTCCCCACTTGAAATGGAATGGTATTTTTATTGCTTCCGGCATTATTGACGACAAAGAAAATCTGGTGAGAGCAGCAATCGAGGAGGCCGGAATGGAGGTGCTGGAAGTGACATACCAGGGGGAATGGGTTGGTATAACAGCCAGGAAAACTAGAGGCTGATTTTGGCAGACAAAAGGAGAGCGCAGACGTATGCATCAGTTTTTTGTAGAACCGCAGCAGATTGCAGGCAAACGGATTATGATTACCGGCAGCGATGTAAATCATATCAAAAATGTGCTGCGGATGAAAGGCGGAGAGGAAATTGCAGTCAGTAACGGAGTGGACGGCAGAGAATACCGCTGCCGGGTCGAGAGGATCACGGAGCAGGAGGTAATATGCACACTGCTCTTTATCAAAGAGGACGGGATTGAGCTTCCGGCGAGGGTCTTCCTTTTTCAGGGTCTGCCAAAAGCGGATAAGATGGAGCTGATTATACAAAAAGCGGTAGAGCTTGGGGTATATGAGGTGATACCTGTGGCAACAAAACGTTCGGTGATAAAGCTGGATGCCAAAAAAGAACAGAGCAGACTGGCGAGATGGCAGAGCATTGCGGAGGCGGCTGCAAAGCAGAGCAGGCGCAGGATAATTCCACCGGTCAGGCATATTATGTCTATGGAGGAAGCGACAGCGTATGCGAAGGATATGGATTGTAAACTGATTCCCTATGAGATGGCGGAGGGAATGCACAAAACAAGAGAACTGATTGGTCATATCGGCAGTGGTCAGCGGGTGGCAGTTTTCATCGGTCCGGAGGGTGGTTTTGAGGACAGTGAGATAACGTTGGCGATGGCTGGCGGGATAGAACCCATAACGATGGGAAAACGTATTCTGCGGACGGAGACGGCGGGACCTACGATGCTTTCATGGATAATGTACCAACTGGAAGAAGAAGCATAACATAGCTATAGATAGAGGAATGGAGTGTCTGATTCTATGGAAATATATTTGGATAATTCCGCCACAACGAGGAGTTATGAGAGTGTGGCGGAAATTGTGAGAAAAGTGATGGTGGAGGACTACGGAAATCCTTCCAGTATGCATATGAAAGGTGTGGAAGCGGAAAGGTATGTCCGCTATGCAAAAGAAGTGATTGCCAGAAACTTGAAAGTAAACGAGAAAGAGATATTTTTTACATCCGGCGGGACGGAATCGGATAATCTGGCATTGATCGGAACGGCTATGGCAAACAGGAGGGCCGGCCGTCATATCATTACTACCTGCATTGAACATCCGGCTGTTTTGCAGACGATGCATTATCTGGAAACGCAGGGCGCCCAGGTGACGTATCTGCCCGTAGACCGGACCGGGGTAATCTGCCTGGACGATCTGCGCTGCGCAATCAGGCGGGATACGATTCTGGTATCTATTATGCATACAAACAATGAGATTGGTTCACTGCAGCCGATTGCGGAGGCAGGAGCGATGATCAAGAGCATCAATCCATGTATTGCGTTTCATGTGGATGCGGTACAGGGTTACGGAAAATGGAGAATTTATCCGAAAAAAATGAATATCGATCTGTTGTCGGTGAGCGGGCATAAGATCCATGGACCAAAAGGCATCGGATTTTTATATATCAATGAAAAGACCAGGGTGAATCCTATCGTATTCGGCGGCGGACAGCAGAAAGGTATCCGTTCCGGCACCGAAAATGTTCCCGGGATTGCCGGGCTGGGGAAAGCAGTAGAGGAGATCTATGCAAATCTGGAGGAAGAGCGCAGCGTTATGTACGCTTTAAAAGAACGTTTTATAGAGGGTGTGCGGCTGATACCGGATATCAGGATTAACGGGCCTGCGGGAGAGAAAGGGGCGCCGCATGTAATCAGCGTCTCCTTCAGGGGGATTCGCAGTGAGGTACTGCTTCATGCATTGGAGGAAAAAGGGATTTCTGTATCTGCGGGCAGTGCATGCGCGTCAAACAAGGCGCCGAAACCGTCGGATACACTGCGTGCAATCGGCCTGGAAAAGGATTTGCTTGACTCCACGCTGCGATTCAGTCTTTCCGTATTTACGACAGAGGAAGAAATTGACGATACGCTGCAGACATTGTATGATATTGTTCCGGCGCTTCGGAAATATACGAGACATTGACGGTGGCTTTGCCGGGAGGCGGGCCACAGAAGAACAGGAGAAGGATATGTTTACTTCATTTTTAATTAAATATGCGGAAATTGGTGTAAAAGGAAAAAACAGGTATTTGTTTGAAGATGCGCTTGTGCGGCAGATTCGGTATGCGCTGAAAAAATGCGACGGTACCTTTGCGGTATCGAAAACGCAGGGCAGAATTTATGTGGATGCGTTGTCGGAATTTGATTTTGATGAGACGGTGGAGCAGCTGCGCAAAGTCTTTGGGATATCGGGCATCTGTCCGGTGGTAGCGGTGGAAGACCAGGGGTTTACACAGTTGGGAAAGGACGTCGTCTCCTATATTGCGGCAACGTATCCGGACCATAAGCAGACCTTTAAAATAGCAGCCAGGCGGGCGAGAAAAAATTACCCGCTTGATTCGATGGAAATCAATGCGGAGCTGGGCGGCGTTATTCTTGACGCATTTCCTGAAATGCGCGTGGATGTGCATTCGCCGGATATTCTTCTGCATATTGAGATCAGAGAAAAGATATTTATCTATTCTGTAATCATACCCGGCCCCGGCGGCATGCCGGTGGGAACTAACGGCAAGGGGATGCTGCTTCTCTCGGGCGGCATCGATTCTCCGGTGGCGGGGTATATGATTGCAAAGCGGGGCGTGAAAATTGATGCGGTGTATTTCCATGCGCCGCCGTATACAAGTGAGCGCGCGAAACAGAAAGTTGTGGATCTGGCAAAGCTGGTGTCCTGCTATGCAGGACCTGTGTATCTGCATGTCATTCATTTTACAGATATCCAAATGTATATTTATGAGAAATGCCCGCATGATGAACTGACGATCATTATGCGCCGGTATATGATGAAGATTGCGGAAAAGATTGCAGTGGACACAGGCTGTCTGGGACTGATTACCGGAGAGAGTATTGGACAGGTGGCATCACAGACAATGCACAGTCTGGCTGTGACAAACGAGGTGTGCGAACTGCCGGTGTACCGTCCGCTGATCGGCATGGACAAGCAGGAGATCGTAGAAATTTCGGAAAAAATAGGTACTTATGAAACATCAATCCTTCCCTATGAGGACTGTTGTACTATTTTCGTTGCAAAGCATCCTGTGACAAAACCGAATTTGGGTATTATTAAAAAGCATGAGAAAAATCTTGCGCAAGAGATCGACACACTGGTGCAGACAGCGCTGGAAACGAAAGAATTGATTGTCGTGGAGGGGTAGGAAGAAAGACGCAGGAATAAAAAAGAATCCTGCGGCGCAGGACTCTTTTATGTAAGGTTTAAATGATATAAGGTTTCAGAACGCGCAATACTTCTTCCACGTCTTCTTCGGCATGGATATTCAGGTCAATGGGCTTGGAAAGGTCAAGACTGAAAATGCCCATAATAGATTTTGCGTCGATTACGTATCTTCCGGATACCAGATCAAAATCGTAATCAAAGCGTGTAATATCATTTACGAAAGATTTTACCTTATCAATGGAATTTAAAGAAATCTGTACGGTTTTCATTGGAATACCCTCCTCCTGTTTACTGATCATATCATTATCTTTTATAGTAATTGGAAAGCGGACAAAAGTCAATAATCAAACATCACAATATCATAATTAAAAGGGGGGAACGTATGAAACGTGTGGCGCTGCATAATCTGGGCTGCAAAGTAAATGCATATGAAATGGATGCAATGCAGCAGATGCTGGAGGAAAAGGGATACTGCATCGTGCCGTTTGAAGAAGAAGCGGACATTTACATCGTAAACACCTGTACGGTGACCAATATTGCGGACCGCAAAAGCCGTCAAATGCTGCACCGGGCGAAAAAAAGAAAACCGGATGCAGTCGTTGTGGCGGTTGGATGTTACGTACAGACTGCAAAAGAGGCGGTGGAAAAAGACGGGTGCATTGATCTGGCGATCGGTAACAATAAGAAAAAAGAGCTGACTGCGATATTGGAGACGTTTTTCCAGGAACGGGAAAAAGGAGAAACCGACAAAACATTGCGCGGAGCAACGATAGCCGACCTGCGCACAGAGACGCCTTATGAGGAAATGAAACTGGGGCATACGGCGGCGCATACGAGGGCTTATATTAAGATACAGGACGGATGCAACCAGTTCTGCTCTTATTGTATTATTCCGTTTGCGAGAGGCAGGGTGAGGAGCCGCAGATGGGAAGATATTGTCCAGGAGGCAGAGGGACTTGCAGCCGCGGGCTATCAGGAGGTTGTCATCACAGGCATTCATATCAGTTCTTATGGGGTGGACTTTGCGGAAAAAGGTTTTAGCGGTGATATCCGGGAAGAGGCTTACAGACAGGAATATCTTCTGCATTTGATTGAAAGCCTGCATAGGATAGAGGGACTGAAGCGGATCAGGATCGGCTCGCTGGAACCGCGTATTATAACCAGGCGGTTTGTGGAGAGTCTTGCGAGGCTTCCTAAAGTATGCCCGCATTTTCATCTCTCTCTGCAGAGCGGATGCGATGATACGCTAAAAAGAATGAATAGGCATTATCTGGCAGGTGAATACTATGAAAAAGTGCAGATACTGCGGGAGATCTATGGGAATCCGGCAATTACGACAGATGTGATTGTGGGGTTTCCGGGAGAAACGGAAAAAGAATTTAAAGAAACAAAAGCTTTTCTGGAAAAGATATGTTTTTATGAAATGCATATATTTAAGTATTCTCAGAGACAGGGCACGAATGCCGCTAAAATGGAATGCCAGATGCCGGATACGGTCAAGGCGAGGCGCAGCGATATTTTGCTGGAACTGGAAAAGAGACAGTCGTACGCATACCGGAAGACATTCCTGGGAAGAGAGATCGAAATTTTGTTTGAGGAATCTATCTGTCTTGACGGGGAAACGTATATGATAGGACATACAAGGGAATATGTAAGAGCGGCGTTTCGGACGGATGACGATTTATCAAACCGGATTGTTACAAAACATGCGGTAGATTTTTTGCAGGAAAATATAGTTCTGGTGCAGTGATTGTTGAAATTTTCAGACAAATAGAGTATACTGATACATAATGAGTCAGTTTGTAACCGTTTGAACAGACAATGGCAGGTAAGACATTGGCAACAATACAGTGACAGGAAGAAAGAGGAATCGTCAGAATGCAGGATTTGGGAAATACACAATTTTTTAATGTAGAAATAGAACCTGAAAACGGAGTAAAAATCGTACTGTCAACCGTATATGAGGCATTGACGGAAAAGGGGTATAATCCTGTCAACCAGATTGTAGGGTATATTATGTCCGGAGACCCTACCTATATTACCAGCCATAAAAATGCAAGAAGCCTGATTATGAAGGTGGAACGGGATGAATTGGTAGAGGAAATGTTAAAAGAATATATTAAGAATAATCATTGGAAGTAGACCGGATGCGCGTAATGGGACTGGATTATGGGGCTAAGACTGTAGGAGTGGCTGTCAGCGACGCGCTGCAGATCACGGCCCAGGGAATAGAGATTGTGAGAAGGCAGCGGGAAAATAAGCTGCGTCAGACGCTGGCAAGAATCGAAGAACTGATCGTGGCATACGAGGTGGAGAAGATCGTAGTGGGTCTTCCCAAAAATATGAATGATACCATTGGAGAACGGGCAGAAAGCGCCATTGCTTTTAAGGAAATGCTGGAAAGAAGGACGGGTCTGCCTGTTATTATGTGGGACGAGCGTCTTACGACGGTATCAGCAGATAAAGTAATGATGGAAGCAGGCATCCGCAGAGAACACAGAAAAGAGTACGTGGATAAAATTGCGGCTGTCTTTATTTTGCAAGGATATTTGGATGCCTGCAGACATGCGGATAGTGCGCAGCATTAGGGAGATAAGGTTTGGAAAAGATTATATTTCATCCGGAAGGAGAAGAACCGGCGGCGTTCTATGTACTGGAACAGACTATGATAGCCGGTAAAACATATATATTGGTGACAGATACGGAAGAAGGAGACGGTGAAGCGATGATTTTGCGCGATATATCGCAGCCGGATGAGAAAGAAAGCGTATATGTGACAGTGACAGAGGAAACGGAGCTTTCCGCAGTGGCGGAAGTGTTCGGAAATATACTGGAAGATGTGGAGTTGACAGATGATTTTGACTGAACAGATAAAATGGGAGGAAAGTTCGGCACGCTTGTAAACGGGGAAGAGAAGCGGAACGGAATTACTTTTCCTGCCATTAATTCTGGTGGCGCAAAGGAGTGCATTATCATTCAAATTCAGACTCTGCACAGATGTATGAATAAAAATGTGGAGGTAAATTAGTTGAAAAAAAATGTAAATAGCGGTTCTAGTCTGAAAGTGATTCCTTTAGGCGGACTGGAACAGATTGGCATGAACATTACTGCCTTCGAGTATGAGGACAGTATTGTTGTGGTAGACTGCGGTCTGTCATTTCCCGATGATGACATGCTGGGTATTGATCTGGTCATTCCGGACATCACTTATCTGAAAGAAAACCAGGAAAAGGTAAAAGGGTTTATGATTACCCATGGTCACGAGGACCATATTGGAGCGCTGCCCTATATCTTAAAAGAGATCAATGTCCCGGTGTATGCGACAAAGCTGACAATGGGAATTATTGAAAACAAATTGAAGGAACACAACCTTGTAAAAGGGACAAAGCGCAAAGTGGTAAAGTTTGGACAATCCATCAATCTGGGGCAGCTTCGGATTGAATATATAAAAACCAATCACAGTATTGTGGATGCGGCGGCGCTTGCAATTTATTCCCCGGCAGGCACGGTTATCCACACAGGGGATTTCAAAGTAGATTACACACCTGTGTATGGAGACGCCATCGATCTGCAGCGGTTTGCAGAGATTGGAAAAAAGGGCGTGCTTGCGCTGATGTGCGACAGTACAAATGCGGAGCGTCCGGGATTTACCCAGTCTGAAAAAACAGTGGGAAGAATCTTTGACACTATTTTTTCAGAACATAAAAATACGAGAATTATTATAGCCACATTTGCATCAAATGTGGACAGAGTGCAGCAGATTATCAATTCGGCTTATAAATTCGGCCGCAAGGTGGTGGTCGAGGGCAGGAGTATGGTCAATATCATAGAAATCGCCCAAAATCTGAACCGCATCAGCATACCGGAAAATACACTGATTGATATTGAGCAGTTAAAAAATTATCCGGATGAAAAGACCGTTATTATTACTACAGGCAGTCAGGGAGAGAGCATGGCTGCCCTCAGCCGTATGGCAGGCAGCGTGCATAAAAAGATCTCCATAAAACCAGGCGATACGGTTATTTTCTCCTCCCATCCGATACCGGGAAATGAAAAGGCAGTGACAAAAGTCATTAACGAGCTTTCACGGAAAGGGGCGGATGTGATTTTCCAGGACGCCCATGTATCGGGACATGCCTGTCAGGAAGAAATCAAGCTGATCTATACGCTTGTGCAGCCCAAATATGCCGTACCGGTACACGGAGAGTACAAGCATTTGAAGGCGCAGGCCAAACTGGCGCGTGAACTGGGTATCGAAAAGGAGAATATTTTTATTCTTTCATCCGGGGAAGTGCTTTCTCTTTCTGAAGAAAAGGCGGAAGTCACAGGCAAGGTGCCGGTAGGCGCTATTCTGGTAGACGGACTGGGTGTAGGCGATGTGGGGAATATCGTGCTTCGGGACAGACAGCATCTGGCGGAAGACGGCATTTTGATTGTGGTGCTTGCGCTGGACGGGGCCTGCAATCAGCTTGTGTCGGGGCCTGATATTGTATCGAGAGGATTTGTCTATGTAAGGGAATCTGACGAGCTGATGGAAGAGGCAAGATGTATTATTGAGGAAGGAATTTTGGGCTGTCTGGACAGGGGAATCAGCGATTGGGGTAAAATCAAATCCGTAATTAAGGATTCACTTGGTGATTTTGTATGGAAAAAAACGAAACGCCGGCCGATGATACTGCCCATTATTATGGATGTATAGGGAACGGATGAAAAGGGTATGAAAGAGACAGAGAAAATCATACATGATTTCACGGAAAGACTGAAACAGACGGAAGAATATAAACTATATGTAAAAAAGCGGAGCAGAGTACAGGAATATCCCGGGCTTCGGGAGGAAATCAATGAGTTTCGCAGAAGAAATTATATGCTGCAGAAATCGGAAGGCGAACTGTTTGATGAAATTGACGCATTTGAAAGAGAGTATGAGGAATTTCGCGCCAATCCTGTGGTGGAAGAATATCTGCAGGCGGAACTTGCGGTGTGCAGAATGATGCAGGAAATTTATGCGGAAATTGCAGAGGCCGTTGATCTGGACCTGTGGCAGGTACAGACATAGCAGAGGAGGATAAAATGAATGGGAAGCAGATCGTAGGCGCTGTTGTGGGTACAGTGACGAAGGTGGTCGTGGCAGCGATTGTGCTTATGTTTATTTACCGTTATTCCATTATGGCGTATGATTACGGATACCGGGTATTTGGAGAGGAAGCCATGGACGAGGAGCCGGGACGCGATGTGAGCGTGGAGATTGCCGAAAGCGACAGTGTGAAGGATATCGGACAGATGCTGGAGCAGAAAGGACTGATCCGCGATGCGAAGCTGTTTGTGATTCAGGAAAAACTTTCCGGCCTGGAAAATGGAATCGGCAGCGGCACTTACGAATTAAATACTGCCATGACAGTGGATGAGATGCTGCAGATTATGGCGGCCGACGGTGAAGAAACTGAGTCGGAGGAATGAGAGGGATCTATGATGCAGGATGAAAGGTTTGCCGTGTATCTTGGCTCTCTGGACCAGGAGAATCCGGATTATCTGGAAAGGCTGGAAACGTATGCACGTGAGATGGGAGTGCCCGTTATCCGCAGACAGATGCAGAACCTGTTGAAGGTATTGTTTGCGCTGCGGCGTCCGCAGCGGATTCTGGAAGTGGGAACCGCCATCGGGTTTTCCGCCCTTTTTATGAGTGAGTATGCGCCGGCCGGATGTCATATAACAACGATTGAGAATTATGACAAAAGAATCCCACTTGCAAAAGAGAATTTTAAAAAGGCAGGAAAGGAAGCGTGGATTACACTGTTGGAAGGAGACGCCGGGGAAATCCTGCCGGAACTTACCGGCAGTTACGATTTTATTTTTATGGATGCGGCCAAAGGCCAATATATTTGTTTTCTGCCGGACGTGCTGCGTCTGCTTGGCGCTGGCGGTATCCTTGTGTCGGACAATGTTTTGCAGGATGGAGACATTATAGAATCCCGTTTTGCGGTGACAAGGCGCAACAGGACAATACATGCGCGTATGCGGGAATATTTGTATGCGCTGAAACATAACAGGGAACTGGAAACCGTCATACTGAATCTGGGAGACGGAGCGGCGGTCAGCGTTAAAAAGCAGACGTAATGGAGAAGCAAAATGAAAAAAAAACCTGAATTGTTGATACCGGCAAGCAGTTTGGAAGTATTAAAAACAGCCGTGATTTTCGGCGCCGATGCGGTTTATATCGGCGGCGAAGCGTTTGGACTCCGGGCCAAGGCGAAAAATTTTTCATTGGAAGAAATGGCAAAAGGCATTGCGTTTGCCCATAGTTATCATGTAAAAGTTTATGTGACAGCAAACATTCTCGCACACAATGACGACCTGGAAGAGGCGGAGCAGTATTTCGAACAATTAAAAACGATCAAACCCGACGCCCTGATCATATCTGATCCGGGCATGTTTATGCTGGCAAAACAAATCTGCCCGGAACTTGAAATTCATATCTCAACCCAGGCCAATAACACAAATTACCGGACATATCTCTTTTGGCGGCAGCAGGGGGCCAAAAGAGTGGTGGCGGCAAGGGAGCTTTCTCTGAAGGAAATTCAGGATATCAGAAAGCATATTCCGGACGATCTGGAAATAGAGAGCTTTGTGCATGGCGCAATGTGCATTTCGTATTCAGGCAGATGTCTGCTGAGCAATTATTTTACAGGGCGGGACGCTAACCAGGGAGCCTGTACGCACCCGTGCCGTTGGAAATACGCGGTAGTGGAGGAGACAAGACCGGGCGAGTACATGCCGGTCTATGAAAACGAGAGAGGCACTTATCTTTTTAATTCCAAAGATCTTTGTATGATCGGCCATATTCCGGAACTGGTGGAAGCGGGAATCGACAGTCTAAAAATTGAAGGGCGTATGAAAACTGCGCTATATGTGGCTACGGTGGCACGTACATACAGAAAAGCAGTAGACGATTATTTTACTTCGGAGGAAGTATACAGAGAGCATATGCGGTGGTATGAGGAGGAGATTTCAAAATGTACCCATCGCCGTTATACCACGGGATTTTATTTTGGCAAGCCGGATGAGACGACGCAGATTTATGATTCCAGCACGTATATCAATGAGTATATCTATCTTGGCAGTGTGGAAGAATTAGATGAACGGGGATTTGCCAGAATCAGGCAGCGCAATAAATTCTGCCAGGGTGACAGGATAGAAATTATGAAACCGGATGGCAGAAATCTGTCGGCGGCAGTGAAACATCTCTATAATGAAGAAGGTGTGGAGATGGAGAGCGCGCCGCATCCGAAACAGGCGTTGTATTTGGATTTATCGGAAAAAGCGCAGCAGTATGATGTGCTGCGGGTAAGAAAACCGCATTCCTGAATCTTTGTGTATGGGTTCAAAATAAATTTGTGCTTGCATTTTTGTAAATAATGGAGTATCTTATAAAAAAGGTTAATTTATAAAATTGTTATAGGGTATGAAGATGCAGAACAAAGACGTTCCAACACAGAGTTGGGACGTTTTTTAGCTCGCAGGGAAATATATCCCATGAAGAAAGAGGCGCGCGCCTTTGTTTTGCTTAGATCTGCGGACGCAAAAGGGCAGCGTGTTCTGTGCATATTCTGTAACATACAAGAAGGGAAATCAGTAGGAAACTTCAGGATTTCCCGAACGATGCAGCAGGTGTGTCAGGAGGAGGAAAAATGGAAAAAGTTTTGAATGTGGAAAAAATTTTCGGTGAAAATGTGTTTACACTCGGGAAAATGAAAGAACGCCTCCCGCGGAGTGTGTACAAAGCGGTCAAAAATGTAGTGGAACGCGGCGGTGAACTTTCCCTGTCGGACGCTGATATTGTAGCGAAGGCAATGAAAGACTGGGCGGTGGAAAAAGGCGCTACGCATTATACGCATTGGTTCCAGCCGCTGACAGGCATTACGGCGGAAAAGCATGACTCTTTTATTACCCATCCTGACGAGGACGGCAGGATGTTGATGGAGTTTTCGGGGAAGGAGCTGATCAAAGGGGAGCCGGACGCGTCTTCATTTCCCTCGGGCGGTCTGCGCACTACTTTTGAAGCTAGGGGCTATACGGCGTGGGATATTACATCTCCGGCGTTTTTAAAAGAGTCCGGCAGTGGGGTAACGCTCTGTATTCCGACGGCATTTTATTCTTATACAGGAGAGGCTTTGGATAAAAAGACGCCGCTTCTGCGTTCCATGGAGGCTGTCAGCGTGCAGGCGCTTCGTATCATCCGTCTGTTCGGTAACCATACGGCTACGAAGGTAGTAGCTTCCGTAGGGCCTGAGCAGGAGTACTTTCTTGTAGATAAAGACAAATATTTAAAGAGGAAAGACCTGATTTTTGCAGGCCGCACGCTTTTCGGAGCGCCTGCGCCGAAGGGGCAGGAAATGGAGGATCATTACTTTGGGGTGATCAGGGAACGTGTCGGTTCCTACATGAAGGATTTAAATGAAGAACTGTGGAAGCTGGGAGTGACGGCAAAAACGCAGCACAATGAAGTAGCTCCCGCACAGCATGAACTTGCATCGATTTACGAGACTGCCAATACGGCGGTAGATCATAATCAGGTAGTTATGGAAGCGATGAAACGAGTGGCAATCCGTCATGATCTGCGCTGTCTGCTTCACGAGAAGCCCTTTGCGGGTGTGAATGGTTCCGGTAAACATAATAACTGGTCTCTGGGGACAGATGATGGCGTAAATCTGCTGGATCCGGGAGAGACGCCAAATGAGAATATCCAGTTTCTTCTTGTACTGGCATGTATTTTAAAGGCGGTGGATATCCATGCGGATTTACTGCGTCAGAGCGCTTCCGATGTGGGCAATGACCACAGACTTGGCGCAAATGAGGCGCCGCCGGCTATTATTTCCGTATTTCTGGGAGAACAGTTGGAAGATGTGGTAAAACAGTTGGTGGAAACAGGTGAGGCCGTTTCCAGCAAAGAAGGAGGCAAGCTGGAGACAGGTGTGTCGACTCTGCCTGACTTGGAGAAAGATGCCACGGACCGGAACAGAACGTCGCCATTTGCGTTTACCGGGAACAAATTTGAGTTCCGTATGGTAGGTTCTGCGGATTCCATTGCAAGTCCGAATACGACATTGAATGCGATTGTAGCAGAGGCGTTTTGCGAGGCGGCAGACAGGCTGGAGGCTGCGGCTGATTTCGAGCAGGCAGTGCATGACCTGATCAAAGAATATCTGACAAAGCACCAGAGGATTATTTTTAACGGCAACGGCTATTCTGACGAATGGATTGTGGAGGCGGAAAAAAGAGGGCTTCCCAACATCAAGTCGATGGTGGAGGCTGTGGAAACGCTGACGACAGACAAGGCAGTGAAACTATTTGAGAAATTCGGTATTTTTACGAGAGCGGAATTGGAGTCCCGCGAGGAAATTCTTTATGAAACGTATGCAAAAACGATCAATATTGAGGCATTGACGATGATCGATATGGCATCCAAACAGATTCTTCCTGCCGTGGTAAAATATACGAAAGAGCTGGCGGATACCGTATTGGCCGTAAAGGAAGCAGGAGCGGATGCAGGTGTGCAGGCACAGTTGCTGGGAGAGACTTCAAGGCTGCTTGCGGAGGCAAAACAGGCGTTGGAGACACTGAAGAAAGAAGACCAAAGAGCAGCCGCCATGGAAGAAGGAAAAGAACAGGCATTCTATTATAAGGATGTTGTAAAAGAAGCGATGGAGGCGCTTCGTGCGCCTGTAGATGCGCTTGAGATGATCGTGGACAAAGAAATATGGCCGATTCCGTCATACGGTGATCTTATGTTTGAGGTGTAAGGGCGATTTGGGATTTGATAGGAAACGACAAAAGTATTTGCCGTTTACGATAATGGATGCACACGTCCGCATAGAGAATTTCGCTGTATTCGCAGTGTGCGGAGGCGCAAATTTGTAAAAATTAGAAAAAAAGGCTTGCAAAAAAAGAAAAAGTAATGTATTATGTATGAGTGGCTTGTAGAGACAGGCTGCTCATACAAATAATGGGCTATCGCCAAACGGTAAGGCAACGGACTCTGACTCCGTCATTTCAAGGTTCGAATCCTTGTAGCCCAGCTAAAGGAGTTGCACATTTTGGATGGTGTGTAGCTCTTTTTTGTCATACGGGAAATTTCGCTGAAATTTCATATGAAAGAGAATATCTGCCTTGCTGAGGCAAAGAAGAAAGATATGCCGGAGGAACCATTCATGTATACATTTACAAGCAGAGTGCGTTACAGTGAAACGGACAGCAGTGAAAGGCTGACGCTTCCTGCCATTACGGACTATTTTCAGGATTGTGGAACTTTTCAGTCGGAAGAATTGGGTCTTGGCGTGAAATACCTGCAGCAGAGCCACATGGCGTGGGTGCTGTCGGCGTGGCAGATTGTAATCGGGGAATATCCCAAATTATGCGACGAGATTACAATTGGTACATTCCCCTATGGTTTTAAAGGTTTTCTGGGATATCGGAATTATGTGATGGACAGAGCGGACGGACGGCGGATGGCCCATGCGAATGCAGTCTGGACTCTTTTGCATACCGATACGATGAAACCGGCTCGTGCAACAGAGGAGATGCTTAAGCGGTATGTGCTGTCGGAAAGGCTTCCCATGGAGTATGCGCCGAGGAAGATTGCCGGAGCAGTATCCGGCAGCTGGGAGGAAGGTTTTGCAGTCAAAAGACATCATTTGGACAGCAATCATCATGTAAACAACGCCCAGTATATAAAGATGGCATTTCAATATATTCCCGAAGGAGAGAAGATTGTGCAGATGCGGGCCGAATATAAGAGACAGGCGCTGCTGGGCGACTTGATACTGCCGAATATTGCCAGAGAGGATAAGCGTTATATCATATCCCTGTGCGGCAGTGACAGAGAGCCTTATGCGGTGACGGAGTTTACCTGTGAATGATTTAGGTGAGGGAGAAGTCTATGATACGATTAGGAGAAAAACAGACGCTTACCATCGTAAAAAAGGTGGAATTTGGGGTATATCTTGCGGAAAGCATGGAGAGCGCCACGGAGCAAAAGGTGCTGCTTCCGGGCAGACAGATCCCCCCGGAGCGGACAGTAGGGGATGAAATCGAGGTATTTATTTATAAGGATTCCAAAGACAGACTGATTGCCACTACCAATATGCCAAAACTGACGCTGCATCAGGTCGGGGTACTCACGGTGGCACAGGTAGGAAAAATAGGGGCATTTCTTGACTGGGGCCTGGAAAAGGATTTGCTTCTGCCCTACAGAGAGCAGACTGCGAAGGTGGAAGAAGGGCAGGCAGTGCTTGCCGCTGTGTATATTGATAAAAGCAGCAGATTGTGCGCTACGATGAATGTATATGAATATCTCGATTTGAACAGCCCTTACCATAAGGATGACAGAGTAGAGGGCACGGTGTATGAGATCAGCAGAGAATTTGGCGCATTTGTAGCGGTGGACAACCGGTATTGCGCGCTGATACCGAAGAAGGAACTGTATGGAGAAATCAGGATTGGAGACTGGATAAAGGCGCGGGTAACAGACGTGAAGGAAGACGGCAAACTGGATCTAAGTGTACGTGAGAAAGCGTATCTGCAGATGGGAACGGATGCCGGAAAGGTAATGGAAGCGATTGAAAGTTTTGACGGCGCGCTGCCTTTTACAGACAAGGCAAGCCCGGAGGTAATCCGCAGAGAAATGCAGATGAGTAAAAATGAATTTAAACGTGCAGTGGGACGTCTTCTGAAGGAGGGAAAGATTAAAATTACGGAAAAGGCAATTATAAAAATTTGATTACTTGAATGTGAAAAAAAAATATAAGACTTGCATTTTCTTCAATTTTATGTATAATCTGGAATAGAGAGAAAGGAGATGAGAAGATGAAAGTACAAAATATCAAAGACATTGATAAGTTTTTTAAGGTGATTGACAGTTGTGCAGGTAAGGTAGAGCTGGTTACTGGTGAAGGCGACAGATTAAATTTGAAATCCAAGTTATCACAGTACGTATCCATGGCAAATATCTTTTCTGACGGAACGATCTCCGAGCTGGAAATTCTTGCTTACGAACCGGAAGACATTACGAAATTGGTAAACTTTATGATGGAAAGCTAGGCGTAGGGAATGAACAGCAAAAAAGTAAATTGGTTCTTTTTAACAACCATTCTACTGCATATTTTAATTGTAGTATCAATGGTTGTTTTTCGTTATGTATTTTCAATAGGTATTATTGCAAATTTTATAATCAGCAGCGGAATTATAGTAATTCCTGCGCTCCTGTTCCTGCTCTGCTCCGGCGAGGGATGGAAAGAGGCGATCGGGTTTCACAGGATCAAGTGGTCCACTGCTGGTATGATTGTCCTGTTTACTTTTTTGACAATGCCGGTAACAACATTAATCAACGCATTTTCCATGCTCTTTGTGGAAAATGCAGTTGCGGAAGTGAGCGAGCAGGTTTTGGAAATGCCGTTTATTGCCGCTTTCTTTTTCATGGCGGTCAGCGCGCCGCTGTGTGAGGAAGTGGTGTTTCGGGGCGTTGTCTACAGGGGATACCGGAAATCAGGCTCTATGTTGCAGGCAGCAGTTTTTTCCGCGCTTCTTTTTGCATTAGGGCATATGAATTTTAACCAGGCCGCGTATGCGTTTGTGATTGGTATTATGCTTGTGCTGCTGGTGGAAGCAACGGGAAGCATATGGTCGTCGATTCTGTACCATGTAGTTTTTAACGGATACAGCGTATGCCTGATGTATTTGGCGGAGAGCATTCTTCCAGAAGGGCTTGCGTCCGGGCAGCCGCAGGAGGGAGAGGCATATATAGACGCCATGATTTATAGTATGTCGTTTTCGGTTATTATGGCGGCAGGCGCTTCTGCGATAGCAGCATGTGTGCTTGTATGGATTGCCAAAAACGAAAACCGGACACAGCAGTTGAAACGGATATGGACGACTCGCCGTGAGAAAAGAGGAAAAATAATTACGATGCCTTTCATAATAGCAACAGCGCTGAGCGTGGCCTTTATGGTGGCGGATGTAATTTTATATAAAATGATAAATTAGAATTATGAGAGAAATAAATATTTTAGGCTTAAGCCTGCGGGATTATACGCTGCGTGAAAAAATGCGGCTGACGGATCTCTATTTGCAAAATGGTAAACTCAATACGATTGAATATGTATCTGCAAAGATTTTGATGTCTGCGGAGAAGGAACCACAGGAAAAAGCGTGGCTGGAGGCCATGGACATCATCGTCTACTGCGACGCGGATATTGCCCGTGCGGCAGGGATCACAGCCCGCAGTTACCTGAAGGAAATTGAAAATAACAGTTTTTTTCGTGAGCTGATGAAAAAACTGGTTCGGGAAAAGCGAACGGTGTATCTGCTGTCCGATTTGGAGGAGTCGATGGCGGCGTTGGAAACGGAGCTGGCAAGATCGCCGGGAATGATACGGATTGCGGGAAAAAGTATCCTCCAGGAGAATGAAACCGGAAGCGGCGC
>CAJUDS010000016.1 GCA_910585345.1 uncultured Lachnospiraceae bacterium
TGCACCGTCCCCGGAAACATATCAACCATTGTAACTTTTTCTGCCTGGTATCCATGTTGGATAAATATTTCCAGATCTCTTGCCAGGCTGGTTGGTTTGCAGGAAATATAAAGGATCCTGTCTACGCCGTAAGCGATAATCTTCTGCAGCGCCTTGGGATGGATGCCGTCTCTCGGCGGGTCCAGGATAATAAAATCCGGTTTTTCCGCAATGGTATCCAGTGCTTTCAGCACATCCCCGGCAATAAATTCGCAGTTCTGCAGTCCGTTGCGCCGCGCATTTTCTCTGGCTGCCTCCACAGCTTCCTCCACGATCTCCACACCGATTACTTTTTTGGCTACAGGCGCCATCAGCTGCGCGATCGTACCCGTACCGCTGTACAGATCAAAAATCACCGCATCCCGCGTTCCGTATAAGCCGGGTCTGATTTCTCCAATAAAACGTCTTGCCGTCTCGTACAATACTTCCGCTCCCAGACTGTTCGTCTGGAAAAAGGAGAACGGGGAAATCCTAAACTGCAGTCCCAGCAGTTCTTCATAAAAAAAGTCTTTCCCATATAACAGAACATTTCCGTCACTTTTTACCGCATCCGCAACAGAATCATTTTGAATATGCAGAATTCCCACAATCCTGCCGTCCAGCTCCAAGGAAAGCAGTCTGTCCACAAATTCTTTCAGATCATGCTCCTCCTGCGTGGTCGTCACGAGAGCAGTCAAAATCTCTCCCGTCTTTCCCGCCTTCCGCACAAGCAGATGACGCAGATAGCCCGTATGACGAAGTCTGTGATAAAATGAAACCCCCGCTTCACGGAAACAGGAAAGCGTCGCAGCCAATATCTTTCGGTAATCCTCGTCCACGATCTGACAATCCGATACCGTCACAATGTCATAAAAACCGCCTCTTTTATGCATTCCCAGTTCCAAAGGCCCATCTTTAAAACCGTCGCCAAAAGAAAACTCCATCTTGTTGCGGTATCCGTTGACAACCGGGCTTCTGTGTATTGGTTCAAAAATACATTGCTCCGACTGTCTCTCTATAACCGGCACAAGAAGCGCTTTTACCTGCTTTTCCTTCAATATAAGCTGCGCCTCATAGGGAAGATTCTGATAGTTACAACCTCCACACTGTCCGAAATGCGGACATCTGCTCGTGATTTCATTTTCCGCCGGTTCCAAAACCGCGAGCAGACGCCCTTCTGCCCTTCCTTTCCGCACTTTCGTCACCGCAAAAGAGATTTTCTGCCCCGGCAGTCCATTTTTGACAACGCACCTTGTACCGTCCGCGCACTGTACCACTGCCTTATTCGGAAAAGCGACGTCCGTCACCCACCCTTCCAGTAACTGTCCTTTTTTCATACCTGTTATTCCCCTATCCGCATTTATTCACAAAGTATTTGCCCGTCCTGTCTTCCTATACGGAGCCGTTTTTTTGCTTCCGCCCTTTTCATCCGCCCCATACACGCCAAAAACGGGATGCATCCGCATCCCGTTCTATCCAGATTTCTATTACTGCGGACAATCAACCAAAGCCCGTATCACCGGCTCTGACAAATACCGCATAAATCAAAAACTCCGCAGCCTGCCGGGATGTTTTTGACCTATTCCCTACTGTTATTCCTCTGTTGACTCTGCCTGGGAATCCTCCGTATCCTCCGCAGCGGGCTCTTCCTCATCATCAAAGAATTCATCATCAAAATCATCTTCAAAATCTTCCTCAAAATCTTCCGGATAATCCGGTGAAAAATAGCGGTACAACGCATAGATCACTGCGACAGCCGCTACAACAACCAGACCGATTGCCAATGCCCAGCAGAGCGGTGAAATCTCTTTTTTCTCTTCTTTTTTCCCTAACAGCTCCTGCAGTTTCTTCATATTGATTACATCTTCCAATCTATTCATATAGCCATCCTTCCTCTCATTCTGACCGGAAACGGCTCGTTTGTCCGCTCCCATTCCGAATTGTTTGTTATATTATACCACTTTTGAATCGTTTTTACTACATAAATTTTTTTGAGTTTCCCTGTTTTACAAAAACCGGATCCTGTATGGATTTCCCGTCAAGTCACCAGATCAAACAGGCTGATCTGGTTTGACTGGGGCAGATCTCCCAGCAAATGCAGATTATCCATCATCTCTACTACGGTTTTAGACACCTTTGTGCGGTCGCGGAAATCATCCTTCGAAAGAAAGGGACCGTCCTTGGCCGCTTCTACGATAGCATCCGCCGCTTTTTCTCCAAGTCCGTCAATACTGCTCAGAGACGGCATCAACTGACCGTCAATGATCTGGAACAATCTGGATTGCGCCCGGAAAATATCGATAGGCATAAAGGAGAAGCCTCTTACATACATTTCCTGTACATTTTTCATATCCTTATAGGCGTCCTGTTCCTTTTTGGTCAGCGTATCGCTTCTGCGTTTATAATCGGCCATAACCCGTTCCAGATGCTCCTGCCCCTGGCACATCAGTTCATAAGAAAATGCAGAGGCACGAATGCTGAAATAGGAAGCATAATAGGCAAGCGGATAATTGATTTTACAGTAGGCGATTCGCCACGCCATCATCACATAAGCCGCTGCATGCGCCTTGGGAAACATATATTTAATTTTTTTGCAAGACCAGATATACCAATCCGGCACACCTGCCTCTTCCATAGCTTTCTGCATTTCCGGCTGCAGTCCCTTACCTTTTCTGACAGACTCCATAATCTTAAAAGACAGACTGCTTTCCACTCCCATACCGATCAGATACACCATGATATCGTCACGGGTACAAATCGCTGTGGAAATGGTGGCCTTTCCTTCTTCGATCAGCGTCTGTGCATTTCCAAGCCAGACATCCGTACCGTGCGCCAGCCCGGCGATGCGCACCAGATCGGAAAACATGGTAGGCTTGGTATCCAAAAGCATCTGGATTGCAAATTCCGTACCAAACTCCGGAATACCCAGACACCCAAGCTTACATCCGCCGATCTGATCCGGCGTAATCCCAAGCGCCTCCGTATTTTGAAAAAGCGACATCACCTTTCGGTCGTCCAGCGGAATGCTGACCGGATCGATTCCCGTCAGGTCCTGCAGCATGCGGATCATCGTCGGATCATCGTGCCCCAGTATGTCCAGTTTCAGCAGATTGTGATCGATCGAATGATAATCAAAATGAGTGGTTACAATATCCGTCGTCATATCATTGGCCGGATGCTGCACCGGCGTAAAAGAATTGATGTCCTCACCGATCGGCAGTACGATAATCCCGCCGGGATGCTGGCCCGTGCTCCGCCTGACCCCGGTGCATCCCATCACAATACGGTTAATTTCACAGTTCCTTTTCTTGATGCTTCTGTCCTCATAGTACCGTTTCACATAACCAAACGCCGTTTTATCTGCAAGCGTTCCAATCGTTCCTGCACGGTAGGTCTGTCCGGCTCCAAAAATCACCTCCGTATACTTATGGGCCTTACTCTGGTATTCCCCGGAAAAATTCAGGTCAATATCCGGCTCCTTGTCCCCTTTAAATCCCAGAAACGTTTCAAAAGGAATATCAAAACCATCCTTTTTCAGCGGTGCGCCGCAGTCAGGGCATATTTTATCCGGCATATCGCAGCCTGCTTTTCCCGCATACTTTTTCACCTCTTCGGATGTGAAATCGCTATAGTGGCACTGTGTACAATAATAATGCGGACTGAGCGGATTCACTTCCGTGATGCCAGACATCGTCGCCACAAACGAGGAGCCGACGGATCCTCTCGAACCTACCAGATACCCGTCCTCCACCGATTTCCACACCAGCTTCTGTGCAATAATATACATCACGGCAAACCCATTCGTAATGATCGAATGCAGTTCCCGTTCCAGACGGGCCTGCACCATTTCCGGCAGTGGATTCCCATACATTTCATGGGCCTTTCTGTAACAGATCTCCGTCAGCGTCTTGTCGCTGTCGGGTATGACCGGAGGGCATTTATCCGGACGCACCGGAGAAATCGATTCGATCATATCCGCAATCCGGTTCGTATTCGTGACCACAACCTCCTCCGCCTTGTCACTGCCCAGATAAGAAAACTCTTCCAGCATTTCTTCCGTTGTACGCAGATAAAGCGGCGCCTGGTTATCCGCATCCTTAAACCCTTTGCCGTCCATAATAATCCGCCGGTACACTTCATCCCCGGGATCCAGAAAATGTACGTCGCAGGTAGCGACTACCGGTCTGCCAAACTGTTCTCCTAACTCGACAATTTTCCGGTTGATTTCCTGGATATCTTCCGGCGAATGGATCTTGTCTATTTTATCCGAGGCAATCATAAACGCATTGTTGCCCACAGGCTGGATTTCCAGATAATCGTAAAAATTCACAATACGGGCAATCTCCTGCTCCCCTCTGTCGTCCAACAGCGCCCGGTATAACTCGCCTGCCTCGCAGGCGCTTCCAAGCAGTATCCCCTCCCGGTGCTTCATCACAAGGCTCTTGGGGATTCGCGGCCTTTTGTTAAAATACGTCAGATGCGATTCCGATACCATCGTATATAAATTGACCCTGCCCGCGTCGCTGCGCGCCAGCATAATGGCGTGGTACGTAGGCATCCGTTTCACCGCATCCGAGCTGCACGTCTCCAACGCGTTCACACCAAGCAGAGTTGTCACGCCCTCTTCGCGCAGCATGGCAATAAACTTCACAAAGATTTCCGCGGTAGCCGATGCGTCATCCACCGCCCGGTGATGATTCTCCAACGATACGCCCAGTGTTTTAGCAACTGCATCGAGCGTATGTTTCGCCTGATGCGGGAGCAGTACACGGGACAGACCTACCGTATCCACATAGGTAAAATCACAGGAAAGCTCCTGCCGTCTGGCATTTTCCTGTAAAAATCCCATATCAAAACCCGCATTGTGCGCTACAAGCACGCATCCTTCGCAAAATGTAAGAAACGAAGGCAGAATCTTCTCTATTACAGGCGCGTCCATCACATCCGCATCCCGGATACCTGTCAGCTTTTCAATCGCAAACGGAATGGGCATCTGCGGATTTACAAAAGCAGAATACCTGTCAACGATTTCTCCGCCCGAAACCTTCACGGCGCCGATCTCTATAATCCTGTTATTCACCGGAGAAAAGCCTGTCGTCTCCAGATCAAATACCACATACGCTCCGTCCAGTGTCTGTTCTTTGCAGTTTGTTACGATTTGCTTCAAATCGTCCACCAGATAGGCTTCCATGCCGTATATCACCTTGAAAAAATCATTCCGGTCCGGCGCCTCTTCGCCCGCTTCTTTCCTTCTGCTTTTTTCCGCTTTCCAGAGATCTTCCCACACATGGTTGGCATCCGGAAAGGACTGCACCACGCCGTGGTCGGTAATGGCTATGGCCGGATGCCCCCACTGATAAGCCCGCTTTACGATATCTTTTACATCAGAAACGCCGTCCATATCACTCATTTTCGTATGGCAGTGCAGTTCCACACGTTTTTTTACCGAATGGTCCATACGCCCTACCGTAAAGTCAGCCGCCTTCTTTACGCCCACAATGGATCCGACGGTCAGTTCGCTGTCAAATTTATCAATTGTCGTAACGCCTTTCAGTTTGACAAAGGCACCCGCTTTTATACTGCCCGCCAGTTCCTCCGCCTGGTCATTGCGGACAAACATCTTAATCGTCAGCGTATCGGTAAAGTCCGTCAGATCGAAAATCAGTATCGTACGCTCATTGCGGATCTCACGCTTTTCAACCTGCAGAATCCTGCCGCGGACCACGATCTCTCCCATCTCGCCCACAACCTCTTCCATCCGGATTGGTTCTTCCTCAAAATCTCTTCCATAAATTACATCCGGATTGTCAGACCGCCGCAAAGGCTTTTTCTCCGTTTCTCCTTTTCCCCTGCCGCCCCGGCGCATGTTTTTCTCCGCCTTCTCCTGCGCTGCCAAAGCCGCCGTCTTTGCCGCGCCAGTTTCCGCCTGCCTCTCCTGCGTCCCCGCGGCGGATGCTTCGTCCGCGCGTCCCCTCCCGGCCCTTGCGGAGATTTCCGCCACCTGCCCGGCAATCCGGTAATCCTGGTCGTCTCCCGGTCCGTCTCCTGTCTGCTGCGTATATAGCACCTTGGCCAAAACAGGATAGCCGAATCTTTCGCCGAAAATCTTTTCCAGTATCCGCACCAGTTCTTTTTCCTTTTCCCTGGCGGGCACACTGTCCCGCACCGTCAGCGTCATCCTGTTCTCCTCCGGGAATACGATATCCGCCCCCTTAAACATCATATATTCCACATGACTGTATTCTTTCAGCTCCAAAAGAATACTGTCGCGGTAAACGCTCAATAACTTTTCCGGGTTATACTGTGCGGATAACCTGTATTTTTCGTAAATCTTAATTACCATCTCCGCGTAGGGAAACAACTGCTTCTTAATTTCCTTTTCCAGGCGGAAAATTTGATCCTTTGCAATCAAATATGTGCTGGAAAGAAAAATGCGCAAAAAATCCTTACGCTTCGTAGCCGTAATCCGCTCTACCATAACAGGCTCGAGGAGCGCCGCCATCTCCTGATTCAATTTTAATGTCGGAAACACCTCCAAAAACTGTTTCGCCATGCTTTACTCCTGCCAGTTCCGTAATTTTTCCCGCAGCGTATCCAGAAGCCGCTCCTCCGGCACCTTACAGATCACTTCCCCCTTTTGGATCAGAAGCCCTTCTCCGTTCCCTCCGGCAATGCCGATATCCGCTTCCTTTGCCTCTCCCGGCCCGTTCACGGCGCAGCCCATAACAGCCACCTTCAGATCGAGCGGAATATCCTGCACCATATTTTCCACCTCGTTTGCCAGGCCGATCAAATCAATTTTCGTCCTGCCGCACGTCGGACAGGATACCACCTCTATGCCGCCCTTTCTCAGTCCCAGTGTGCGGAGAATCAGTTTCGCACTTTTCACTTCTTCCACCGGATCCCCGGTCAGGGACACGCGGACCGTATCTCCGATACCCTGATAGAGGATAATTCCCAGCCCAATCGCTGATTTGATATTGCCGCTTATAACGGTTCCCGCCTCGGTAATCCCCACATGCAGCGGATAATTTGTTTTCTCCGCCAAGATCTCATGCGCTTTCACACACATCAGCACATCGGAGGATTTGATGCTGACCACCAGGTTGTCATATCCCAGTTCTTCTATCATATGCACCTTATCCAGCGCACTCTCCACAATGCCCTGCGCTGTCACACCATGATACTTCTCCACCAGTTCTTTTTCCAGAGAACCGCTGTTCACCCCTACCCGAATCGGAATCTGCCGCTCTCTGGCCGCACTTACCACAGACTCTACTTTATCTCTGCCTCCGATATTGCCCGGATTGATACGAATCTTATCCGCGCCGTTAGCGATGGCCGCCAACGCCATTCTATAATCAAAATGAATATCCGCCACAAGCGGAATGCCAATCTGCTTTTTGATTTCCCCCAGCGCTCTGGCCGCTTCCTCGGTAGGCACCGTACAACGGATAATCTCGCATCCTGCCGCTTCCAGACGGCGAATCTGTTCCACTGTAGCCGCCACGTCTTCTGTCCTTGTATTCGTCATAGACTGGATCAGCACCGGGCTGCCTCCGCCGATCACCCTGTCCCCTATCCGGACCGTCTTTGTATGTTCACGATACATTTTTTCTTCCTCCTGCGTTTTTCTATGTTTTTCCAAAGCAGAACTGTCTTTGCGGTTCTGTAAAATATCAGGTTCCCGAAAAAGCGCGGAAAACCAAATTCGCAAGCGTCCATAAATTTGTTTGCCTTTAGCGCAAAAAACACTGCCAAGCGCTCCTATTATACCATGTCCGGGGATTCCCTTCAATCCGCACAAATGACAAAAGTCCGCTGCCGCAGCAATTCCCCTTTTCCTGCGCTCTGGCTGATAGTGACCTCATACTCTCTGCCCTTTTCGAAACAGTTCACCGGCAGTTCAAACATAAGATTTTCATCCGTATGATAAACTGCGTCAAAATCCACGAGAAACAGCTCTCCTTCTTTCGTGCGGATACTGACGGGCAGCAGCGGCGGCTGTGCCTGCGCCGCAGATACCCATTCCCCATCGGATGCCGGTCCTTTTCCATCATACCTTTCCGGCCCGTCAGATACGCCTCTTATCCCGCCGGAAAAGGAAAGCAGTCCAACCGCCAAAAGCAGCGCCGACCTTGCTGTCGTCCCTGATACTGCGCCGCCGTACTTTCCTTCCGTCAGCAGTACACTCCTGATGCGCCGGAATATCGTTTCCTGTTTCCTTTCCTTCTGCCTTTTATCCTTTCCTGTTTTCTGCCGTTTCACTCTCCCGCAGGAATGAGCCGCCGTCATATGCTGCAGCTGTGAACAGATCTCTTCCATTGATCCGTACCGTTTTTCTGGGTCTGTTTCCGTGCATTTTAAAATAATTTCCTGCAGTTTCTCCGACAAAAACGGATTTTCCTCACGAACGGCATAGATCCCTCTGCTTCCACAAGGCTGCTCCCCTGTCACCAGATAAAACAAAACGGCGCCAAAGGCATAGATATCGCTCTTTTGTGACACGCCGCATTCCTGTAACAGCTCAGGCGCACCGTAGCCCGGCGTATAGCAACAGCCGGCCGTCTGTTTTCCGGCCCTGTCACACTCCCAAACGGCCCCTCCAAAATCCAGTAAAGCGATCCTTCCATCGTGGTAAACCAAATTCAGGGGTTTTAAATCTCCATGAATCATACCAAGCGGCGGCAGATGCAGAAACCAGATGAGTTCCGCCAGCGAAAGAGCGCATCGGACCGCTGTCTCTTCCTCCATTGGACCCTCTTCCCTGATTTTTTCTTCCAGTGATACTCCCTCCATATACTCCATAATCAGGCAGACTGCCGCCTCTTCATAAAAGACGTCGGCAAGCACCGGAATCCCCTCTCTGTGAATCTGACGCAGCGCTGCCACTTCCCGCAGCGCCGCGTCCTGCCGCTGCGCCTCTCCCAGCGCAATACGTTTCATCACCCAATTGCGCTCCAGACGCTTGTCCCATACGAGATACGTTTCTCCGCTGCCTCCTTCCGCCAGTTTTCTTACGATTCGATACCTTCTCTCTCTCATTCCCTGCCTCCTTTTCACTCCAGCACAATCCCTATCGCTGCCATATTGTCTCTGCTGCCGCATTTTACCGCCTGTTCTCCCAGCAGCTCAAGCCTCCTGTCTATCACGCCGTTTTTCAAACCAGTGTTCTGTCCCTTTCCGCTCTGCCCCGTCCGCCGCCATCCCAGAACCGGCCCTAGAGCCTGTCCGATACGCAGTTTTTCATTTCCATAGCAGAAACCGTCCGTGCAGAGTAGAAATCCTGTTCTCTTTTTTATTTTTCCCGTATTGAGAAAGACACGATCCTCTCCCGCCATACCAAGGCATTTTAACAGACAGCCCTGGCTGTTTGTGTCGTCCGTTGTCATGCACCGGACTTTCACATGTAATTTTGCAAAGGGATTTTTACGATTTTCGATATGATAAATACGGCTGTCGCCGATATGCATCAGATAATATCTGTTCCTGACAAGCAGAAGTCCTGTCAGAGTTGTTCCTGTCCGTATGTTTTGTGTCTGTTGGAATGTGGTTAGATTTTCCTGGATTTGATAGAATTGCCTCTGTAAGGCAAGTAAGATCATTTCTTTTGCGCTGTTCTCACAAATCAGCTCTTTTCCTTCCTGATAAAACCAGTCGGTCATTTGACGGACAGCCAGAGCGCCTGCTTCTTGTGAGCAGGCCAGGCTGCCAATCCCGTCACAGACAACCGCCAGCAGGCACTCCCCTTTCCGCAGCTTTATATGCTGTAGGGAAAGGGAATCCTGATTGGCTGCATGCTCTGACCCGGCCGACCAGTATACGCCGGTATGCATCCGCATCCATTTGTCTCCTTTTTCTTCTATTGTATCAATTCGCTTAGTGAATCAACTTTACAATGTCATTATACATAATTAACACCATCAGGCCGCAGAGTACAGCAAATCCGGCCAGATGCACCATGCCTTCTTTTTCCGGCGGAATGGGTTTGCCGCGCACTACTTCCAACAGTAGAAATACCAGTCTGCCGCCGTCAAGCGCAGGCAGTGGAAGAAGATTCAGAACTCCCAGATTGACCGACAAAAGCATTGCCAGATTCATCAGATTGACTACCATCACCCATATGCCATAGGGTCTCGTCTGCTGCGCCACATCGTCCACAAGCACGGCGATACCGATCGGCCCGGATACCTCGTCTTTCCCCGCCTTTCCCTGTATCAGCATCTGCAGGCTCTTCACAGTCGCTTTCAGACCGTAACGCACCTCATAAAAACTGTACTGAAAAACCTGCAGCGGAGAACATTTGAAATATTCCGCATATCCCTGGAAGCCGAGCAGATACCGTCCGCTCTCCTCATCCAGCTTCGGCGTGAGAACGGCTTCCATCGTCTTTCCGTCCCGCATATATTCCACCGACAGCGTTTCCCCCTGTCTGAGCATGGTGATCAAATTGATTTCCCTGGACAGATATACCTTTTCCCCGCCCAGACGGGTGATGACATCTCCTTTGCGCATACCCGCCTGCGCCGCCGCAAATCCGGGGAGCACATCCTGAACGACCGGCCGGTCCGTATAAGTCGTTCCGATGATGATCAGCGCCAGCACATACGCCAGAATAAAATTGAAAACAGGTCCTGCCAGCACAGTGGAAATCCTTGCCCACACACTGGCATTGGAGAATGCGCCCGGTGACAGCGGAATGGTTTCCCCGTCCTCGTCTTCTTCCTCCCTGCCGTCCTCACCTTCGAATACACAGGCGCCGCCTACCGGAAACAGTTTGAGGGAATATTTAGTCCCTCCTTTTCTAAAAGAACACAAAGTAGGCCCCATTCCGACAAAAAACTCCTTTACCGTAATGCAGTTTGCCTTTGCCAAAAGGAAATGCCCCAGTTCATGCGATATTACAATAACACAGATAATCAATATAAAAATAACAATCGTCAATGAGCCACCTTCTAACTAATTTTTTCCATTTCGCCGCACTTATGAACCGTCGGCGCGTATGTGCATCAGTGCATAGTTTCACGGATGCAGTCATATGTCCACTGCTCTGTTTCCAAAATGCAGTTCACATCGGGATTGCTTGTCACCGTATGTCTCCGCATACACATCTCGATTATTTCTGCTATCTGCAGAAATGAAATCCGGTGATCCAGGAACAGACTGACCGCCTTTTCATTGGCCGCATTATAGACCGTCGGCATTGTGCCTCCCGCCTCCATGGCCTCATAAGCAAGCGCCAGTCCCCGAAACGTATCCGTATCCGGCTGTTCAAACGTGATCTGCGCCAGTTTGTAAAAATCCAGCGAAGGACCCGGCATCGGTTTTCTCTCCGGATAGAACAGCGCATACTGAATCGGCAGTTTCATATCCGGCAGTCCGAGCTGTGCGATAACGCTTCCGTCCAGATATTCCACCATGGAATGAATAATGCTCTGCGGCTGCACCACCACTTGTATCTGTCCCGGCTCCACGTCAAATAACCATTTTGCCTCTATCACTTCCAGTCCTTTGTTGACCAGTGTAGCGGAATCTATCGTTATCTTCTTTCCCATAGACCAGTTCGGATGTTTTAAGGCGTCCTCCGCCCGCACCGCCGTCAGTTCCATTCGTTTCTTCCCCCGGAAGGGGCCGCCGGAAGCCGTAAGAAGGATCTTTTTGATCTGGCTTTTCTGTTCCCCGTTCAAAGACTGGAAAATCGCACTGTGCTCACTGTCCACCGGCAGAATGGCCACGCCCTTCTCCCTGGCCAGCGGCATCAGCAGATGTCCCGCCGTCACAAGCGTCTCCTTATTGGCCAGCAGAATATCCTTTCCCTGTTCGATGGCAGTCAGCGTTGGCCTGACGCCGATCATCCCTACGACCGCCGTCACAAGCGCATCCATGCCATCCATGGAAGCAATTTCCAGAAGGCCCTCCATACCTGATACGATCTTTATATCCAGATCCGATACCCGGCTGCGCAGATCTCTGCATGCCTCCTGACTCCACAGCGCCGCCATCTTCGGACGAAACTCCCTGATTTGTTTTTCCAACAGCGCCACATTGCTTCCTGCCGCCAAAGCAGCCACCTGTATCTCTTCCCTGTGGTTTCTTACGATTTCAAGCGTCTGCGTTCCAATGGAACCGGTAGACCCCAGAATGCCTATCTTTTTCATTTGTCTATGCTCCTATCAATATTTGCGCCATAAAAAAAATGACCGGCGCTGTAAATATGACACTGTCGAAACGGTCCATAATACCGCCGTGTCCCGGTATGCATGTGCCATAATCTTTAATATTATGGTTTCTTTTGATCGCAGACGCCGCCAGATCGCCAATCTGCGAGATGACTGCGCCAATCCCGCCGATCAGCGCAAACGCCCACGTAGCGCTTTGATCTGCAATCGCCTGTTCCACCAGCAGAAAAGAAAAAAGCGCTCCCGCAATGGCGGAAGCCGCCACACCGCCAAGCGCTCCCTCCACCGTTTTTTTTGGACTGAGAACAGGCGCCAGCTTATGTCTGCCAAAAGCCATCCCGGAAAAGTAAGCGCACGTATCGCACACCCAGGAGCTGATAAAGATCAGCCAGACAATATAAATGCCATACCGCATGCTTTCTGTCAGATAGATAAAAGAAAGCATCACCGGTGCATAAAAAATACAGAAAAAAGCCGCCATCACCTGCTCCGAACGATATCTGGGGAAAGTCAGCACATACACAGCCATCATCAGCATCAGTATCCCCACAAAGAGCACAAAGAGAAACATCCAAATCCTTTCTTTTCCAATCAAAGCCAATCCGCTTCTCTCCTGCCAGATCAGAACATAATAACACAATATCCCAAGATAGCCTGCGCTTTCCAGCGCTCCCGTGCGTTTCCCGTCGTGAACGCCCATGGCTCTGCATAATTCCCTGTAGGCAGTACAGGAAACAACCAAAAGCAGCCCTGCCAGAACCGTACCCCCGGCCAATATGGCTGCCACAGCCAGCGCTGCCACGGCGGCGCCGCTTATGATCCTCTTTCCCATACTAAGCCTCCTTCACACCGCCATAGCGCCTATCTCTATTATTGTATGCCGCAATGGCTTTGCCCAATTCCGTTTCGTCAAAATCCGGCCAGGGCACAGACGTAACATAAAACTCCGTATAGGCAAGCTGCCAAAGCAGGAAATTGGAAATGCGTTGTTCCCCGCAGGTGCGGATCAGCAAATCCGGTTCCGGTATTCCCTTCGTATCCAGGCAGTCCGATATCAGTTCTTCCGTAATATTCTCCGGCTGCAGCCGGTCATCCCTGACCGCCTCCGCAATCTTCTGCATCGCACGTCTGATTTCATCTCTGCCGCCATAGTTGATGGCAATCTGAAAGTGCAGCCCGTCGTTGTTTACCGTTGCCGCCTCAAGCTCTGCAATTCTCTCCCGGATATCCGCATCCAGTCCGGTTTTGTCGCCCAGAACGCGGACACACATACGATTCTTCTCTGCTGTTTTCAGACAGGTCTTCATATAATTGCGCAGCAGTTTCATCAGCGCATCTACCTCATCCTCAGGTCTGTTCCAGTTCTCCGTGGAAAAGGCGTAAACCGTCAGATACTGAATGCCCATCTTATATGCCTTTTCGCAGATCAGTTCTACCTGCTTTGCGCCCTGCACATGCCCGTAATTTCTCGGCATTCCTCTCTTTTTTGCCCACCGGCCGTTCCCATCCAGAATGATTGCCACATGATTTGGTATCTTCATGCCGTTTCCCTCTTTTTGCAGAAAGGGGAAGACAACATATAGTGCCCGCCCCTTAGTCTTTCGTAATTACAATATTTCTATACCGTAAGGATATCCTTCGATTTCTCTTCCACCGCCTGGTCAATTTCTTTGACAAATTTGTCCGTCAGTTTCTGCAGTGCGTCACCCAGCTGCTTGATTTCGTCCTCAGACACATCCTCTTTTGCCAGCTTCTTGAACGAGTCGTTGCCGTCCCTGCGGATATTTCGGATGGCTACCTTACTTTCTTCCCCTTTTTTTCTGACTTCCTTTACAAGATCTTTTCTGCGTTCCTCCGTCAGCTCCGGAAACACAAGCCGTATCACAGACCCGTCATTGGACGGATTGATCCCGATATCCGATGTCTGAATCGCTTTTTCAATCACTTTCAGAAGATTTTTTTCCCACGGCGCAATCTGAATCATCCTCGCCTCGGGAACGGAAATATTTCCTACCTGCTGAATCGGTGTCGGCGTACCGTAATAATCTATTTTTATTTTATCCAACACATGGGGATTCGCACGCCCTGCACGGATTGTCGCAAAATCTGCCAGTAAGTAATCATAAGCCTTCCGCATTCTGTCTTCAAATGGTTTTACTCTTTCATCCATACCTTTTCCTCCTGTTTCAACAGTTTCATAACCGGAACCTTCCGCCTTGTCTCAAACAATCACTTTGGTGCCGCTAAATGTTCCCTTCACGGCATTGATAATACTGTTTTCCTCATTCAGGCCGAATACCCACATAGGCATCTTATTGTCTCTCGCCAGAATAGAAGCTGTCATATCCACTACCTGCAGATTTTTCGCAATGACTTCGTCAATGGTAACGGACGCATATTTTTTTGCCGCCGAATTGTTCCTAGGATCGGCGTCATAAACGCCGTCCACTGCTTTGGCAAGCAAAATTACATCCGCCTCCACCTCAACGGCACGCAGTACCACCCCCGTATCCGTTGAAAAATAAGGATGTCCCGTACCGCCGGCAAAAAAAACCACCATACCATGACCAAAATATTTGCAGGCACGGTCTTTGGAAAACAGCTTCGTAAAAGATCCGCACGCAAAAGGCGTCAAAATCGCTGTCCTCATTCCCACGCAACGGAATATTTCTGATACATAAATACAATTCATCACCGTGGCGAGCATGCCGATCTGATCGGCTTTGGTTCTGTCGATGCTCTCACTCGAACGTCCCCGCCAGAAATTGCCGCCGCCGATGACAATTCCAACCTGCACCCCGTCGTCTACCAGTTCTTTTACCTGCATTGCCACTTTTTTTACCGTGGGTTCGTCAAAACCGGTTTTTTTCTCACCCGCCAACGCCTCTCCACTGAGCTTTAATAATATTCTCTGCATTATGCCTTCCCTGATTTCTTACTATTGTTCTTCTTAAAATCTTCAAAGAAAGAGGTCGGATTAATATCCGCATAGCACTGGGAGCACATACCTTCAATTACCGCGCCATTGTTAATCTGTACGGATTTTGATCTGATATTGCCCATGATAATCGCGGAAGTATCCAGAATAATCGGTCCATGAATATCGATATCGCCTTTTACCGCTCCTGCAATGACTGCGCTGTTGGCAAAGATATTACCGATAATAACGGAACTCTGGCCGATCTTTACACTTCCTTCACTGCGCACTTCGCCGGTAATTTTAGCGCTTTCCGCATAAATCTCCGTCGCTTTGGAATTGCCGGTAATGGTGCCTGTTACATTTAATTTGCCCAAAATATCGATATTGCCTTCAATTGTACCGATTACGTCCATGGAACCGTCGGATGTCATATCACCTTTGATCTTCATCCCCGCCGTTACGACTGCAACTTCCTCGCTGACGCTCTTTCCTGACAGAGAACTGTCTAAAAAGGAAGCCGATACAGGCTGTGCCTTTGACTCCGGAGCGGCCGCAGGCTGTTCCTGCATATCAATCTGCTCCAGCAGCGATTCCAGCGTATCAGCCATGCCCCCTCCTGCCGGTTCTTCTGTCATCGTGTCTTTCAATGTCATTGTCTCTGTCATCATTTCTTCTGTTTCTCTCACTGTGGTATTCTCCCTTGTTCTTATAGTCTCTGCCGGCGTTTTTTCTTCGGCAGGTGCTTCCCTTTCCGTCTGTGCTGCAGCAGCCCCCGTTGTATACTGCATCGCTGCGCGCTGCATTGCCGCACGCTGCATTGCTGCTTCCTGCTGTGGCGACATTGCCGCCTTTTCTTCCTCTTCCGGTATCAATTCATTGACTGCCTGTGATAAATCTTCCTTTAAATCTGAAAAAAAACCCATATTTATATCCTCCATTCCTTTGTATCCTAATTATGAGTTTGATTGTCCGTGGTGAATCGGTGATGTGTCTTCCGTAATCGGTACGATAACCGTGTCTTCCATCTTTAGTATTGTTTCAATAATTTCCGGCAGCGCCTCGACCGTCGTTCTCTTGTCACCCGTATCATGAAGCAGTATGACAGCTTCGTCAAAACGGGCCAGATTCGCCGTACTGTTGCGCACAATCTGGTCTTTTCCCAGATGGCCGGTAGCATCCCCGCTTGAAACATTCCAATCATACCACGATACGCCAATTTCCGCCAGATATCCTTTTAACTCCTCCATATCCACCGTGCTCACGCGGTTACTGCTGCCTCCCGGAAAACGGTAAATATCCGGATACTCTCCCGTCACTTCATAAATATAATCCTGCAGTTCATTTACATCCTTGATAAAAGATTCTTTTGACCGGTATATTTCCTTATATACATGACTGTAGGAGTGCATCCCCAGCGTATGTCCTTCGTCCAGAATTCTCCGGTAGGCGTCCTCGTACTCTTCTTTGCCTTCCGCCACTACGAAAAACGTGGCCTTCACATCATACTCTTTTAAAATATCAAGAATCTGGTCCGTATAAATACTCGGTCCATCGTCAAAGGTCAGATATACTTTCCGGATACCCGAATGCACCGTCTCCTGTGGGAGAGACCTTTTTGCTTCCTGTTCCTCCCATGCCCTGATGCTGTCCTCTTCTGTCAGCATTTCCGGCCCCTGCTCTTCCTTTGTACGCCGCGTATCATCTTCCCACATTTCTATCGCCTGCGTCCAGGCGCCTTCCGCCTCTAATGTCTTTTCCTGCATCTGCGCAATCTGTATTTTCAGATCGTTCATCTGCATAACAAGCCATACGCTCGCTGCAGTCGGCACAAAAACCGCTGCCAGAAGGAATACTGCCGCTACTTTTTTTAAAATCCGTATCCGTTTTTTTCTGTTCTCATTCGTTTTATCTGACATAGGTAAATAAACTCCTTTCCTATTGTACCACACAAAAAGAAAGGAGGAAAGTGTATTTTACTGTAGCCTGAATTTTCCAACAACTTCATTCAGACTGCCGGATATTTTTTTATGCTCCTGCGACATGTCCGACACTTTCTCCATTACCCTGGATACCTGTTCCATCGTATCCATAATCCGTCCGCTGCTGCTGGCCGTATCCCGCGTGGAATCCGCTATATTCTGCACCGCCCCGGATACTTCCCCCATCACTTTTTCAATATTGGACGCCATTATCGAAATCTTTGTGGAATTAGCCTGAATCTCTTCCGCGTCAGTTCCATATTCCTTCGCCACACCGACAAACTTATCATAATCCGGCGTAACGGTATCCCGCAAAAAGGCAACCAGCGACTTCGAATCGGAAATCAACAGCGCAAACGCGCTTCTGACTTCTCCGATCATCGTCTGTATCTCCTCCACTGCCTTAGAAGTATCCACCGCCATTTTACCGATCTGCGTAGCTACTACCGCAAAGCCCCGGCCCTGCTCACCGGCACGCGCCGCCTCAATGGAAGCGTTCAGAGAAAGCAGATTAATTTCCTCAGCAATCCCGGAAATCACTTCCGCCATCTTGCCGATGGACTCCACCACCGCGGCGTTTTGAATGCTCTTGTTCAGATTTTCTTCGTACTCTCCGGAAAGTCTGGTGGCATACGCATAGGAATCCCTGCTGTCCTTTTCGATCCGGCCCGCCTTTTCCTGAATCGTTTCCGTCATGTCCATACTCTTCCTTGTCTCTTCCGACAGCACGTTAACAGAAGAAGAGACTTCCACAGAAGAAGCATTGACCTGCTCCGTAGCGCTGCTCGAGGCAATCATGGCATCGTTTACGCCGTTCATCAGACCGGTTATATCCGCAAAGCGGGCCGACAGTTCCTTCGCAGCGCCGCTCAAATCCTCACTGGACATGCTGATCCGCTCCGCGTAACGGGCAATTCCCAACAGCACTTCTTTGTTGCTGTTATACATCGCATTGAGCGAATTTCCCATCTGCCCCAGCTCATCTTTGCTCCTGATATTAATATTCGGCACCGAAAAGTCGCCATCAGCCAGTGTCGCGGCAAACTTCTGCACTTTACGGACACTGCCGGATATCATACGCACATGCAGCAGAACAATCACAATGCATACAATCGCGGCCACGCCTCCCACAGCCGTCAAAATCTCCACAAGCAGTGTCACCGGCGCATCCAGCTGTGACTGCGGGACCCGCATTGCCAGTTTCCAGTTTACTGCCGGAATCGTATCAAAATAAAGAATATAATCCTCCGTTTCGTCCTGGTAACCTGCAATACCGCTCTCCTGTGCAAGCATCGTATTGCCTGCCTGCACGATAGAGCCGTTCTTTTCCTGCAGGATGCCTGCCCCCGGAGCCGTCTTTGCCGCATCTGCGCAGCCCAGATAAGCGCCTGTATTCCCATCCAGAAGCATCGCGTCGCCCTCTTCCCCGATCCGGATTCCGGCTACCATATCCTGCATCATGGACATATCCATATCCACTGTCACACAGCCGATAAAATTGCCGATTACATTATACATGGGCGCGACACAGGTCACAAGCATCTTTCCGCTCTCTTCCTCATAATATGGACTGGTAAAAACCGGAGTCTCCACCGTCCTGCCCAGCAAATAGAACGCCTGGTTCAGATAGTCGTATTCCAGCGTACTGCGGTCGTAGGTAAGGGTGATTTCTTTTTTACCGTCCTGCCCCTTGTCATTTCTGTGGACATAAGGACCCATATATTTTTCTGACGGTTTAAACGCATTGGCCTCAAACCAGATACCGCTTCCATAAACCGCGCTGTTTTCCGTCACCACCTGCTGCAGGGAAGTTTCCAGATTATATGGTGTCATACTTTTATAGCCGTTTGACACGGTACCGGCCACATTCTGCGCCGTACTGGAAATAACAGTCATCTCGTTGGTGATCTTTGCTTTCTGCGCAGCCAGCTCCGCTGTCATCCAGCCTTCTGTCTGCTGTGATATAATGATCCTTCCCCGGCTGGCGCTGATAACAATCAGCAGCGCCATAGCGATCATAATGGGAGGCAAAATCCCAATCAGCAGCTTGATTCCGATACTTTTGATTCTCACCCGTCGTTCCTCCTCGGTCTGTATACAAGCTGAGTATATCATTTTCTGGTAAAATAAGCAATTTTTTTGTGATAAATTCCTTACTTTTCTTGTTTTTTACGCCGATAATCGTGAAACTGCACAAAAAAGTGGCACAGTCCGCGGACCGTACCACTTGTCATTTAAAGAGAATCGATTGCATTTTCCTCTTTTTTCAGCATTTTTGCTTTCTTTTTCGCCTTTTTATCCTTGCTTCTCTTATGGATAATCATATAGAAAGTAGGCAGCAGGATCAATGTCAGCACCGTAGAGGCCGTCAGACCGCCCACGATTACCACTGCCATACCCTGGGTCATGTCGCCGTTCTTTCCATATCCAACAGCCATGGGAATCATAGAGAGAATCGTCGTCAGTGTCGTCATCAAAATAGGACGCAGTCTCGACTTTCCTGTTTCAATCAGTGCTTCTTCCGTGCTCATCGTCCTTCGCAGCATATTGGTATAATCCACGTAGAGAATACCGTTATTTACCACAATACCGATCAGCATCAAAAAGCCCATCAGAGATACCATGCTGACAGTGCACCGCGTAATCAGTAAAAGCGCAATGGAACCGATCAGGGAAAACGGGATACAGAACATAACCATCCCTGAATACCGCAGATTTTCAAACTGAATCGCCATCACAATATACACGAGCAGAATTGCCGTGACGATAGCGCCGATCAGGGAAGAAAATTCCTCCATCATTCTTTCGTCCATCGTATTGGTCACCTGTTCCACGCCTCCCGGCAGGATCGTCTGGGACATCTGCTCCCGAATCGTATCCTGCGCGGTAAATTTGGCATCCGCTTCCAGGGTGGCTGTGACAGTCGCCTGATATCTGCCGTCCTTGCGGGTAATTGTCTGCGGCGAATCTGTGTATACAATATCTGCGATGTCGGAAAGGGGAACGGCTGCGCCGCTCGTATTCGTCAGCGTGATGCCGTATACATCATTTGTCGTCACATATTCGTCCGCCGGATACTCCACTTTTACGGTGTATTCCTTATTGTCAATGGTTACATCCATCGCATCGGAGCCGCTCATCATCGAATAAATCATACCGGAAGCCATCTGCGGTGTCAGTCCGGCCGCCGCAGCCTTGATCGGGTCGATAATGATCTCCGCCTTGGTAGCTGCATCCGCCAGGGACGAGCTGGCGCTGATCACGCCTTGGGCCCGCATAACCGCATCTGAGGCGACACGGCACCCCTCCTTGAGATCTTCCAGATCATTGCTTTCCAATGAAATGTCATAGGTATTGCCGCCTCCCATGCTCATACCCATGGAGGACGAAGAAGACACATCAATCTCGCACTGGTTTTTATAGGAATCCAGCGCCGGCGTCCATTCGTTTACAATCTCCTGTGTACTCAGTTTACAATCGTCCGCCACATAAGCCTGAATCGTTCCGCTGGCGCCCGATTCATTTACCATGGCGCTGTAATCCTCTATGTAAGGGCTCTCCGCTACGAAAGCCTCGATTTCTTTTACTTTGGCATCGATCGTTTCCAGCCGTGTGCCGGGCCGAAACTCCACAGTCACTGCCACCTGTCCCTCGTCTGACTGCGCCATCAGCTCCATATTGACAAACCGGAACAGGAAAACCGAAACGGCAAAGATCGCCACCGCGCTTAACGCTACCAGCACTTTTCTGTGCAGCGCCCTACGCAGAACAGCGGCATATTTCTCACTGACCACATCCAGAAAACGGTTGACGGCCGTCTCTTTTTTCTCCGTCGGCCTGTACTGTGAGAAACAGAGCGGCACAAGCGTCACCGCGGAAACAAGGGAAGAAATCAGAGCAAATACAATCGTATAGCCAAGCTGCCCGAACATCTGTCCCGACATGCCTTCCATCATGGCCAGCGGCAGATATACCACTACCGTCGTAATCGTCGACGCCACAATCGACGCCATCACCGTTTTGGTCGCCTCATAGGCGGCGTCCATGTAACTCATGCCCTCGTCTTTTTTCCGGAAGCACATCTCAATGACCACGATCGCATTGTCCACCATCATACCGATGCCGATCACCAGAGCGCCCATCGTAATCATATTCAGGGAAAATCCCATAAACTTCATGAGGATAAAGGTAATCAGCAGCGATACCGGCATAGAGCTTCCTACGATCAGGCTGCCTTTGAAATCCCCGAAGAAAATGAACAGCACAAGCATCGTGATCGCAATGCCGACAATCAATGTCTGGGCAATCGAGATCAGGGATTCGATGATCGTCTCGCTGCTGTCGTATACGGCCGTGATCGAAATTTCCGGATTGGCCGCATTCAGCCGCTCTACCACTTTCATTACCTTATTGGATAAGGTAACGGCGCTGGAACTCTGAATCTTGGAAACGCCGATGCTGACATTCTCCGCTCCGTTGTACCGGCTGTAGCTGGATGGATCCGCTACCGCATAATGCACATTGGCGACATCGCCCAGATGGATGACATTCCCGCCGGGCGTCGTTATCGGTATGGCGCTGATCTCCGCAGGCGTCTTATATTCCACGGTAGAACTTACATTCAGGCTCTGACTGCCGTAATCCGCCGTGCCTGCCGGAATCGTATAATTCGCCGCCGCAACCGTATCGGCCACGGAAGAAATATTCAGCCTGTACTGCTGCATCAGCTCCGGCACAAGCTCCACACTGATATAGGTATCGTCGCCGCCTGAGATATCCAGATCCGCCACATCACTAATTTTCTCCAGCTCTGGCTCTACCGTCTCCTCAACGTAGCTGAGCACGTCCACGCCTTCCTCCGCGGCGTCCACGGACAAAGTCATCACCGGCGCGGCGTTCATATCCATCGCAATAATGATCGGGTCCTCCGCATCTTCCGGCAGTTCCCTCTTCACCCTTTCCACGGCCTCCTGCATATCAATAAAGGCGTCGTCCATGTCCGTACCGTATTCAAAAGAAAACATTACCATGGACATGTTTTCCTGCGACTGGGAATAGGTATTGTCCAGACCTGCGATCGTACCCAGTCCGTCTTCGATCTTTTCCGTCACAAGCTGCTCCACATCCTCCGGACCGGCCTGGGGATAGATCGTCATCACAAGCATGATCGGCATTTCCATATCGGGAATCAACTGCAGGTTCATCCCCGAAATAGAATTGATACCGAATATAATCAAAGATACCACAATGACCAGCGCGGCAACAGGTCGCTGCAGTACTGTTTTTGTCAATTTACTCATCCGCTGCTTCTCCTTTTACTGCTCTGCATTTTCCTGCATAATTCTGTTTTCCACGCTTAGATTCAGTCTCTCTGTGTCCGTCAGTCCGGCTGCCGAAGCTGCCTGCGGCATTCCTTCCTTCTCTTCCTGGATTACTCCGGCCCCTTCTTCCCCATCCTCCTTGGCATCGTCCTGCGGCGCGGCCGTTCCGCTCTCTCCTTTCGGCTTCACATAAGAACCGTCCTTCAGCTGGGCTGCCCAAGTGGTTATGACTTGGCTTTCCCCGGTCAGGCCCGACTTCACTTCCACACTCTGTTCATTGGCAAGCCCTGTCTCAATCTCGGTTTTCACTGCCCGTCCGTCTACCATACAATATACATAAGCCTTCTGGCTTTCATAATACACACTGTCTACCGGAATCGTCATGACATTGTCCGCCCGGCGCGTGGCAAGGGTAATCTTGACACTGGTGCCGCTGATCAGGCGGTCCGCGCCTGTGACAAGCTGCGCCTTAACTTTAAACAGGCCGTTGGAGGCATCGGCGACACCAGTATTCTCCGAGATTTTCGCCTCATACTCCTCGCCGTTGCGCTCTACTTTGATTTCCTGCCCAATTGTCAGTTCCTGCATTACCGTTTCCGCTACGTAAAAGGTAATGTTCACTGCATCGTCAGAGGCAATCACATAAGCCGGGCTTCCCTGGGCGGCCATATTGTTGACCGTCACGCTTTTCTTTGTAATCACACCGTCTACAGGGGAAGTCACTTTCGTATAGTCAAGCTGCAGCTGCGCTGCGTCTACGCCTGCCTGCGCCTGCTTTACGCCTGCCTGCGCCTGCTTTACGCCTGCCTGCGCCTGTGTCTCTCCGGTCTGGGCGGAGATCAGCCCTACATTGGCGCCTGCCAGTTGATAGTTTGCGCCCGCAAGAATCACTGCTTTTGTATACAATTCATAATCTTCCAGCATTTTTTCCGCCAGACGCAGTCCGTCTTCCGCTGACAAAATATTGTTTTTGGCGATTTCTTTACTGATTGCCGCGCTGATCTGACTCAGCCGCACAGAATCCTTATTGCCGTCCAGGGTGCTCCGTGTGGAGCGAAGCGTGGATTCCTGGGACTCCGCCGCGCTGATCATAACGCCCAGATCATATTCGGTAGCGGCTGCGCCGCCGGTCATCCTGTATATGTAATAGGCCGCCGGTTCCTTGTCCCAGTCATCGGGAACCGTCATTCCCATACCCGCCAGTTCATTTGCGGCATCCCCGTTTCCTTTTATACGGTCATAACGGGATTTGACCTGCTTCAGTTCATCCGCATAGTCTCCCATATGATCCGCATTGTCCCGCAGATCGTCCAGATCGTCTTCCAGATCTTTGTAAGCGTCCCGCGCCAGCCCGAACTGTTCCGCCGCCAGCGCTTCGTTTTCTTCCGCCGCTTTCAACGCGTATTTGGCGGAAGCGACCGCATTTTCCAACTGCATCTGATTGGTATCGACTTCTCCCAGAGACTGTTTGATCTGCTCCTGGGTATAGAGGAGATTCAGCTCCTGCAGCGATATATTCGCCTGCGCACTGGCCACCGAAGCGCTGGCGCTGGCTACCGAAGCATTGGCGCTTTCCAGTCCTGCCTTCGCCTGTGCCATGCTGATCCGGGCACTGGTATCGTCTATCGTAAACAACAGGTCTCCCGCGCTCACTCTGTCGCCCTCTTCAAAATAAGCCGCAGTCACATCGCCGCCTACTTTAGCTACTACCGTGACTTCATCCTCAGACTCCACCGTACCGATAAAATCTCCGTCCAGAGAAATATTTTCCGTCCGGGGAGACGCCGTCTCCACCAGAATGGAAGTATCCTTTTCCGCTTCCGCGCCTTCCTCCGGTTTTTCTCCTCCCGGCCCGCCGCATCCTCCAAGCATAAGGCCTGAAGAGATGACTGTCACACAGGCAAACGCCGTGAAACGTGAAAACAGTTTCGCATTTTTGTAATCCAATTCTTTTCTGCTCCTTCTTTTCATGTCTCTACTCCTCACTTCTGTCTGTTTTTAAATTATGCAGAATTTTTGTAATCAACTGCAGCAGTCTTTCCAGTTCTTCCGTTGTAAATCCCTGAAATACCCTGTCTTTTTCCTGTCGTATTCTCTCTTCTATCATCTTGCGCATCTGCTGTGCGTCGCCTTTGATCAAAATCTGTTTGTTCCTTTTATCAGCGCTGCCCGGCCTGCGTTCAATGAAATTTTTCTTCTCTAACCGCTTAAGAATACCTGACATCGTAGGATTGCTGACCTGAAATCGGTCTTCCAGCTCCTTCGCCGTAATCTCCTTTTCCCTTCCGCTGCGCCGCAGTATGTAAACCAGTACCTGTACCTGGGCCGATGTCAGTCCGACCTTGGCCAGATCCATATCCAGTCTGACCTTCTGCATTCTTCCGATCAGACCCATCGTAGCGGCTATCCGCAGCATCGTATTTTCCACCGGATCGTCCGGACTGACCTGAAAATCCATTTGATCCACCGGATCCATACACTCTATATCCGCTATGTCTATATCTTGTAACATCACAGCCTTTGCCCCCTCCGTTCTGCTCCACTTCCATTATCCATAGCACGCTATGTATTCTACGCTCCTTCTATATTTATGTCAATCATTTTCCTGATATTTATAATTATTTCACAAAATCTTCACAATTCTTCAGATTTGCAAAAAAAGGACCCTGGTTTTAGACAAACCAGAGTCCCCGAAAATCTATGTACCGCGCCGCTGTGCATTCTCTCCGGATGGTGTCTGCGCAGCGCACTGTCCGCCGCAGTGACTGCACCCGCAGCCGCAGGAAAGTGATTTCCCCTTCTTTTTATCCCGCGCCATTCCTCTGACAATCAGAAAGACAATTCCCGCTAAAATCAACGCCGTTACAATTGTTCCCATTTTTTCCCTCCTGTCTTTGCAGACGATTCTACTTTGCCAGCACCTTTTTCCCCAAATGCACTTTTCTGTCCTGCGTCTTACGATCCGCACAAGGTCTGCACAACAGATAGACAAACCCGATCAGCAGCAGGAAAGCCGCCATTGTCCAGATCCCAAAAACGCCTGTTGCCAGCAGTGTTCCGATCTGGTATATGCAAAGGCTCGCTACATATGCCAGCAGGCACTGATAACCGATGGCAAACCAGAACCATCCGCTATTGTTCATTTCCCTCCTGATAGCGCCCATCGCCGCAAAACAGGGAGCGCAAAGCAGATTAAATACAAGAAACGCATAGGCCGACGCAGCCGTCATGCTCTCTGCCAGCATCCCCCAGTACTGCGCGCCATCCTCCGCCACTTCCGCATAGCCAAAGAGAATGCCAAATGTGCCGACCACATTTTCTTTTGCCACCAGACCTGTGATCACTGCCACAGCGGATTTCCAATCGCCAAATCCAAGAGGTGTGAAGATCCAGACAAAGAGGCTGCCAATCCCCGCCAGAATACTATGGTCGATCTCCATTTCATCCAGCATTCCAAACTGTCCGTTCACCCAGCCGAAATAGCTCGTAAACCATATAACAATCGTAGACAACAAAATGATTGTGCCCGCTTTTTTGATAAACGACCAGCCTCTTTCCCACATACTGCGCAGCACGCTCCCCGGCGTAGGCATATGATAAGCGGGCAGCTCCATCACAAAGGGAGCCGGTTCCCCGGCAAACATTCTCGTCTTCTTTAAAATCACCCCGGAACATACGATCGCCGCAATGCCTGTAAAATAAGCGCTCGGAGACACCCACCATGCACCGCCGAATACCGCGCCCGCAATCAGCGCAATGATCGGCAGTTTAGCACCGCAGGGTATGAACGTCGTTGTCATAATCGTCATCTTCCGGTCCCTGTCGTTCTCAATCGTCCGCGACGCCATCACGCCGGGAACCCCGCAGCCTGTGCCGATCAGCATCGGGATAAAAGATTTACCGGAAAGCCCGAACCTGCGGAAAATTTTGTCCATTATAAAAGCCACCCTTGCCATATACCCGCACGATTCCAGAAATGCAAGGAAGAAAAAGAGCACAAGCATCTGCGGTACAAATCCAAGCACCGCTCCCACGCCCGCTACGATACCGTCAAGAACAAGCCCCTGGAGCCAGTCCGCGCAGCCAACCGCCGAAAGCGCTCCTTCCATCACGACGGGGATACCCGGCACATCCACCAGCCCGAAAAGAGAAAAGCCCTCGCCGAACAGTCCGTCATTGGCCCAGTCGGTAGCCCACGCCCCCACTGTGGTGACAGATACATAATACACGATAAACATCACAATTGCAAAGATGGGCAGCGCCAGCCATCTGTTTGTCACCCAGCGGTCAATCCGGTCGGAGACAGATAGCTTCCCTTTGCTGCTTTTTGTATAACAGCCGTCCAGGACGGCGGAAATATATGCATATCTCTCATTCGCAATAATGCTCTCCGTATCGTCGTCGAAAGCCTCTTCCAATTCTGCAATCTGCGCCGATACATCCGGAACCGTCTCCATCCGTTCCGCGATTTTATCATCCTTTTCCAGCAGCTTCACTGCAAAAAAACGCTTTTGGGACTGCGCAACCTCCTCCCCCAACATCCCCTCCACCGTTTCCAAAACCGTTTCCACACTATCCGCAAACGTATGAACCGGTACGGGAATCCTTTTCTGCTGCGCCGCCGTTACGGCCTTTTCCGCCGCCTCCCATACGCCGGTTCCTTTTAAGGCGGAGATCGCGACAGCCTCGCATCCCAGTTTTTCTCCCAGCCGCTGCACCTCAATTCTGTCTCCGGATTTTTCCACCACATCAATCATGTTGACCGCCATCACTACCGGAATCCCCAGCTCCGTCAACTGGGTAGATAAATAGAGATTTCTTTCCACATTTGTACCGTCCACCAGATTCAGAATCACATCCGGCCTCTCCCCGATCAGATAATTGCGGGCCACCACTTCTTCCAGCGTGTACGGCGATAAAGAATAGATCCCCGGCAGATCCGTAACTGTCACATCCTTACGGCCTTTTAATTTCCCTTCTTTTTTCTCAACCGTAACACCCGGCCAGTTGCCCACGAACTGATTGGACCCTGTCAGCATATTAAATAATGTCGTTTTCCCGCAGTTTGGATTCCCCGCGAGTGCAATCGTAACCGCCATCCTAATTCCTCCTTGCGTTTATGTGCTTATTTGAATTTGCATTGGCTACCTTTTATTAGTTGTAACTAACCATCAGACAAAAAAATACTTCTTTATTCCACTTCTATCATTTCCGCGTCCGCTCTGCGCAGTGACAATTCGTACCCTCTCACTGTCACTTCTACCGGATCTCCCAGAGGCGCTACTTTGCGCACAAAGATGGAAGCGCCTTTCGTAATCCCCATATCCATAATCCGTCTTCTCACCGCACCCGCTCCGGTCAGCTTTGTTACCATAACTGTCTGGCCGCATTTTACCTCTTTTAATGTCTTCATACTTCCTCCTTCTCTATACAAAAATTTTATTCGCCATGTCTCTTCCAATGGCAACTCTCGATTCCTTCACATTGACGATCAGATTCCCGCCCAACTCTGACACTACGGTGACAACACTGCCCGCCACAAATCCCAGATCCGCGAGAAATTTCCTTGTCTCCTCTCTGCCTCCCACCTTTTTTATCGTACCGGGTTCCCCGGCCTTCATCATTGATAACGGCATCATTCCCTCCCCCTTTTGCGTCTATTTCTTCCCCGTTCTTCTTCTTTTCGTTTGTTAGTATATGCTAACTTTTATTAGTTGTCAATAATTATTTTGCAATGCCAAAAGGACGCAACTTGATTGTGGCATCTTTGCCCTGTCTGTGTTATACTCCATTTATGCGTTTAACCGATATCAATAATCTTTTTCCTTTTGAGGTAATTGTATGAACACGAACGAATCTGCAGAAAATTATTTAGAAACAATCCTGATACTCAGTAAAAAACTCCCTGTCGTACGCTCTGTCGATGTCGCGGCAGAATTAAATTTCAAAAAGCCAAGCGTCAGTGTCGCTATGAAAAATCTGCGTGAAAAACATCATATCACCATGACAGAAGCGGGCTTTATCTATCTGACCGATTCCGGCAGAGAAATTGCGGAAATGATTTATGAAAGACATGAATTTCTGACCTCCTGGCTGACCGCACTGGGCGTCCCGGCGCGTATCGCAGGAGAAGACGCCTGTAAAATAGAACACGTGATCAGCAAAGAAAGTTTTAACGCTATCAAGCAATACGTAAAGGGCAGACAATAACAATATTTTCACTTCTACATATACTGGATAGTAAAAGGCTACAGGAGATTTCCCTTTGAACGAACATTATCCTTTTGTCAATCCCCCTCTTTCTTATCCTTATGACGCCATGGAACCTTACATCGACACAAAAACCATGGAGCTGCATCACGACAGATACCTGCAGGCTTATATAGATAATTTAAACCAGTTGTTAAAAGAGTATCCTGAGTATCAGAATCTTTCTCTCGAACAACTGGCTCTCTACGCGGAATGTATGCCGCCGCACATACAGACGTCTGTCCGGAACAATGCCGGCGGCGCATACAATCATATTTTTTATTTTTCTGTCTTAAAAAACTCCGGCGCTGCATGCCCTTCCGGACTGCTTGCTTCTGTCATCGACTGGCAGTTCAACAGTTTCGACAATTTCAAAAAGCTGTTTACCGATGCCGCTCTGTCTGTTTTCGGTTCAGGCTATGCCTGGCTGGTGCTGGATGCGGAAAATAAGTTAAGCATCCGCACCACAGCCAACCAGGATACGCCTCTCTTTTTTAACGTCCAGCCCCTCCTTGTCATAGACGTATGGGAGCACGCCTATTTCCTGAAACACTACAATATGCGCGCAGACTATGTGAAAGACTGGTTCTCCGTGATCAATTGGGAACAGGTGGAAAAAAACTATGCGCCGTAATCAATAATACCGCCAACCTTTTCTTTCTGTTCCGGTTTTACTTTATCCCAGTCTACATTCCGGATCTTCTCAAGCAGCCCCTCGGCAGATCTTGCGGATACTCTGACCCTCTTCGTCATCTCTGAAAGGTCTGCCAGACGTTTCTCTTCTTCTGTTTTCTGATCTTTCCTGGCCTGCTCTTTCTTTTCCGCTCTTGTTTTCTCAATCCGTTCGCGCTGCTTTGCGCTGGATTTCTCCAACTCGGCAAAATAGGACACACTGCCGTCTTTTCCGAAGGATATCCCCAAATTTACTACATTATCCTCCTCATCGCCCAGCTTATCCTTCATATCTGACAGCTTAGCGGTCGCTTCGTCAATCATGTTTGTATATTTCTTTTCCGTTTTTTCATCCGCCGCCATCTCTTCAAGCACTTCCGGCTCAATCAGCACGCTGTAATCCTTTGTGCCGCCTGCAAGATACCGCTGCGCCTCTTCATCACTCTCGTAATTGGCAACCATAAAATCCATATTGGAATATTTCTTCTTCAAACGTTCCAACAGATCTTTCGCGTTGTCACTCAGCTCCACAGGCTCTTTCTTTACACCAGACGTCTCATTCTTTTTAGCCGTGCTCTGTGTCTTCGCGCCATATGCGTCGTACGCTGTACGGCTCGCATAATCACTCTGGTAAACCTGATATCCATTGATTCCATTCATAATTCTTATCCTCCTTGATCATACATGACTTTTTTATTCTATGCTTCAGCCTCCGCCGCATCTGCGGCCGGCTCTGCGCTCTCATTAGAAGAAAGACTTCTTTCTCTTTCTGCGTCTTCCCTGTTCATCTCCCGTATTTTTTCTTCCAGAGACTGTTTGTCTTCGTCCTCATATAGAGATTTATACTTTTTGTGCTTCTTTCCCGCATTGATCATCGCTGCCGCTTTGGCCATCTGATACAAATCGGAACTGTATTCCATCAGCTTTTTTTCGTCACGCAAAGGCACTTTATCGCCTCTGGCTATCCTTCTCGCGATTTCCATCAGCCTGCCCAGATCGTCAAACGCCTCCTGTGATTTCTCACCGGACTCCCTTGCCTGATCTGCCTGACGCTGATACATTTCCTGTACCGCCTGTGAGATATCAAGACTGATGCCCGCTCTGTCCTCAGCGGCATCCTGCATCCCTGCGTTCTTTCCGCCTGCCGTCTGCATGTTCCCACATTCTCCGGCGGCGCCTCTTCCCGTACGCCGCGTTCCCGGCCCCGTTGTTTCCCGCGGCAGAAATTGATATGCGGGGGCATGCATTGTATCATGCTTTTCCTGTGCCTGCGCCGTATCTGCTACCCGCACTGCCAGCACCCCCTGTCCTCAAAACCGGGAATCAAAATGCTGTCCCACCTTCATCTCTTCTTCGGTGCGGACATGATCGCTCATCCCGTCATATACCGCATCGTTGATCTTCTGCACCAACTCTTCCCATGAAGATGCGGTTACCGTTACGATATCCTCTTCATATAACGCCTCTTCTTGGCGTTCCTTTTCCGCAGCTCTCGCTTCCTTTCTCTTTTCCGTTCGTTTCTTTTCCGCAGCTTTGGCAGACTTTTTCTTTTCTGCCGCCTTTTTCTCAGCATTTTTCTGAATCCGTTTTTTCTGGGCGGCAAAAGACTTGTCAACTACCGCGAAAAAGGAACCAAGACCGCCGTCATTCACTTTCATACCGCATGATTTTACACTGCCCGCATTAGCTCCCAGACCTTTCTGGGACATCGACCGCTGCACTGCGGCAGAATGAATGATGCCTTCATAATGCTTCCTGTAGGCTTCATCTTCCGCCATCCGCTCGATCTTATCTTCATCGATCAGCACAACCATCCGGTCCGGATTGCCGTATGACGCCGCCTGCGCGTGGGTCTGCGCTTTCTTATCGCGGCTGACAAGGATAAATTCCATGTCGCCATACTTTTTCTTCAACTCATTATAATACGCTTCCGCCTTCTCACTCAGCTGCGGCTCGCCCACGGTCCTGCCGTAGTTCGCTTTCCTGGGGGTTTCATTCTTCTGAAGAACAGTGTTATCCATCACGGCCATCTGGCCGCTTTCCATTAAAGCTGCCGTAGCGCCCATACCTATCATCCTCCCTGAATCTGTCCCGCAAATCCTTTTGCGCTGTCTTGATTGAATCTGCCTCCGGTAAACAGGATGCAGACCCGGTACATGAATTTCTTGTATTATGTATCGGCTTATAGCAGGAAAAAGTTTACATCCGCCTCTGCGTTTTATGCCATAATCCGGCGTATGACCGCAGACTGCGGACACGCCTGCACGCATACCGGCAATGATGCGTACATGCAGATAAGTTCTGTCAGCGTAACCCTTCCGCGGCAGGCAAAAAAGACCGTTTCCGGTTTTCAATGCCGGAAACGGTCTTCTGTTTCTTTTTCATTTTAATAAGTAAACAGCTGCACCCAGTGATTTACCCCATTTTCATCCTGATAATATCCCACACCGATATTTTTATAGTTTGCATGCAGAATATTCGCGCGGTGGCCGCTGCTGTTCATCCAGCCTTCCATCACCTGCTGCGGCGTTTTCTGTCCGTAGGCGATGTTCTCTCCGCTGCCGCTGAAAGATACGCCCTGCTCACGCAGCGCCGAGCTGAAGCTGCTGCCGTCCGGCCGCGTATGGGAAAACTGTTGTTTAATTTCCCGGGCCCGCACATTGGCGGCCGCCGTAATGTCTGTCTGCATCGTCAGCGCAGAGAGCCCGGCCTTGGCCCGCTCCGCATTAACGAGATCCACCACCTGCTGCGCATAGGATAGCGCAGTGTCGTCCGGCCGCTCCGTATCCGGTGCGTCCGGCGTCTCAAAAGCAGGCGGCTTCGGAACAGACGGTGATCCCGGAACCGTTATGCCCTGACAACTTCCCCCACCGATTGTAACGCCCAGTTCACGCAGTGTCTTTTGCAGGCTTTCCATATCCTGTCCGCTGTATATTTTATAATTTCCCCCATTTCCCATTCCGGCTGTCACCTGACACGCCGCCTGTGAAGTAAGCGGTATGCTTCCTACTGCGGCTACCGTCAACAGCGCCATCGATAATACTATTCTTTTTTTCATACGTATCCCTCCTAAATGTTACAAATTTATTACATAAATAATACTAACACGTAACATTTTGAAGTTCCACCGGTAACTGCTGGAAGGCATGGGAAAGGCAGGAAATTACGGCCTGCCTGCCAACTCCCATACGGCATACTGATAAGTGGTTTCATCTACAAAATCCGTACTCTGCAGCTCGGGAATGTAAAAGCCGAAATAGCCTGCCTCTTCTTCCACGGGCTCTCCCGCACGGCTTTCTATATACAGCATCACAACATAAAAGGTATCTCTGCACACCCGGTAACGCATACGCCCTTCTGGCACATTATCCGGAAATACTCCTCCGAGCGCATACCCTCCCATATTATAAGAGATCATCTTCTCTACAATTTCCAGAGGTAAGTCAAAAGAAGTTACGGCTTTCTCTACCGCCGGATCACCATAATATACCACATACGTCCCGCTGTAGTCTCCGCTCCCCTCACCGTCCTGTGTCCCCTGGAAGAGGAAAGTGCCATCCTGATTCAGACACAACTCCCCTCCTGTTTCTGTTATAAAGGTATTGCCGCTGATCTCATCACGACTGCCAATCGCAAACTGCAGACTTGCGCACAGATCTGACAGGATATCCAGCAGTTCTTCTTCCGCGCCGTCCTCCGTATATCCGCCGAATGTAATCAGGTAATTCTTTTGCGGCACCGCTGCCACCATCGTATCATATATTCCCTGTCCGTTATTTCCATAAATAAACCCGCACTGGCATAATACGCCATCCGACAGCGCTATTTCCTCCATCTCATGGTCATACTCTGTAAACTGGTATTCCTCCTCATCCCGGTAATACAACGCAAGTTCCTCATACGTCTCCTGTGCCGTGCCGGATCCCAGCATAGAGACACCGTTCAGCCATATATTGTATGTCCCTTCTTCTCCCCGTACCATATATGCATAATCCGCCTCTTCTATCTCCACCCAGTCCTCATATGTCAGAAAGGATAACCCCTGTGTCTCACACCGCAGCGGCTTATGATTCTTTTCTTTCCCGCCGTCTTTTGCGCCCTGTGGCTGCGCATCCGTCTCCTGTTCCGGTTTCCTTATAGATGTCTGCGCCAGCTTCTCCGAAACCATATGCCAGCTGACCGCCGCCGCGCCCGCCAGCAGCAAAAGCAGGCATAGGCCTGCCGCGATTGCAATTACCAGCCATTTTTTTCTATTTTCCTGCATCCTCCCGCTCCCCTTCCTTTGTGTTGCTTTTTAGAAAAAGCGTCGGCGCGGATCCGGGTGCCAAAAGCGCCAGGTATCACTACCTGGCGCCCTGCACATTCCATATGATCCAGGAAAGCGCCGATCACATCCGTCTTTCCTTAGAAATCTACTTCCGTATCATAGTAACAGCATTTCAGCAGTTTTTCCATCTCCTCCTGGCTTGGCTGACGGGGATTTGAACCTGTGCATGCATCCAGTATCGCATTGGCAGCAATCTCCGGAAGTCTCTCCAAAAATACTTCTTCCGGTACAAATCCCTGCTCAGCCGGATAACTGTCCGCACCGTAATTTTGAATGCAGTGCGGAATACGCAGATCGTCATTCATCTTGCGCAGATATGTAATGAGCAGCTCTACTTTTTCTTCCAGACTGTTTCCGCCCAGCTTCATAAAGTCAGCGATCTCACCATAGCGCGCTTTTGCCGTCTCATCCTTGGCATTGAATGCAATTACCTTCGGCAGATACATCGCATTGGCAGCGCCATGGATAATATGCGCGCCGTAATCCGCAAAAGCAGCGCCTGTCTTATGCGCCATGGAATGTACGATACCAAGCAGCGCATTCGTAAAGGCCATTCCTGCCAGGCACTGCGCATTGTGCATGGAATCTCTCTTCGCCATATCCCCATGATAGGAATCTACCAGATCATGTTGTATCATTTTGATTGCATGCAGTGCAAGAGGATCGGTAAAATCACAATTGGCAGTGGAAACATATGCTTCAATCGCATGCGTCATGGCATCCATTCCGGTATGCGCCACCAGTTTCTGCGGCATTGTCTCTGCCAGATCCGGATCTACGATAGCCACATCCGGCGTAATTTCAAAATCGGCAATCGGGTACTTGATACCCTTTTGATAATCCGTGATAATAGAAAAAGCCGTTACCTCCGTAGCTGTGCCCGATGTAGAAGAAATCGCGCAGAAATGCGCTTTCCGTCTCAGTCTGGGAATGCCGAACACTTTGCACATATCTTCAAAGGTAATATCGGGATATTCATATTTAATCCACATGGCTTTTGCCGCGTCTATCGGGGAACCGCCGCCCATTGCAACGATCCAGTCCGGTCCGAAATCCGCCATTGCCTGTGCGCCCTTCATCACCGTTTCAACGGACGGGTCGGGCTCTATCCCTTCGAACAACCGCACTTCCATACCTGCCTCTTCCAAGTACTGCTTCGCCCTGTCTAAAAAACCAAAGCGTTTCATGGAACCGCCGCCTACACAGATGATCGCTTTTTTTCCTTCAAAATCCTTTAACGCTTCCAAAGCGCCCTTGCCATGGTACAGGTCTCTCGGTAACGTAAATCTCGCCATATTTCTTCCTCCATTCTGCCCGGTCATGCCGCGGCCTACCACTATAATTGTATCCCGCTCCGATGCGGTATTACGATATATTATACCATAACACTCCGATTTTCGGAATACATTTTTGTGCATTTCCACTATAAAAGCTAACGAAACCTGTTGTGATAAAATAAAATTGTAGCAGGAGCTACTAATAAAATATACTGAATTTAATGAAAAAATAGTGTGCGGATTTCACGTATCTGTTTTGGAAAAACGGGGAAACACGCTATAACTGCAGCATTATTGATCTGCATAACCAGAGCACTATGCAAGCGTGGCGGAGCTGCAGATCAACAGCCGCCCTACCATCCGCATTTTGAAGAAACCCATGGAATCACAGCCACAGATCAGGGTTCTCAATATACATCGAAAGCATTCATGGAATTCTGTGAATCTGTCCATGTGCGCCAAAGTGTAAGCGAAGTAGGTTGCCCATATGACAACGCTCCCAGGGAAAGGCACTTTAACCCTTTGGAAAATGAATGCATCAATCTGTTATTCATCATAATTGTTACAAAAATGCTTGGCCACTACAATTCTATGGTAAGAAGGCTATCCTTAAAAGCATTCGGATAAGATAACCTCATAATGACTTTCGGAAACACAATAACATAAGCATATACCATTCCTTCACCAAAACGATCATGCAACAGACTTTTCCCATCAGCACAGAGACTAACCTCATCTGGCAGCGACCTCAAATATGGTAATTCAATGATCTTTGCAGAATAATCAGGAAAGCTGGCTTCAAGCGCAACAATTTGTCCTTCTCCAAAAACTTCATGTTTCACAATAGCTCCTGCCGGTATTAAAAGTTCTTCTGAATCTTTGCGAGCAATAGTTTTTCCTACGATCTCAGATGCTTTTTCGGAAACAGCAGCATCAATGTACTGCTTCCAAGCAGGGGCTTCCAGAATATCTCTACGAGATTCGCACTTAATAATCAATTCTCTGAGTTTTTCAGGACTTGCCTTATTCGCCTCAAACATTGCCACAAAGTATTTCTGGAACTGTCCCAGTGTTAGTGGAACAATATCCAGCCGCTGCTTCTTACCGCCCTTTGCATACCAAATACCGTGTCTAAAGGTTTCTGCTGTGTTGGTGTCGATACGAACAGCAATAAACATACCGTATACAGGCTTATCATATTTCAGAACTGCATCGGAAACATGACGTCTAACAGGCTCACCCTCCATTGCCTCTTGGCGGGAAGATGTAGACATAGTGACTTCAGTCAAAATTATAAAGTCATGAAACTCACAATACAGATCGCCTTTTCCGCCACCCGCAGCCGATACGGGCAAAAAATCAGAATCCAATTTAAAACCGCGAACTTCATAAGGCTTATTTACCATATGATCAATCGCCAATGCTGCACGCCACAGGGTCCATTCAAGATACGCAGGAGTCTCATCCCTGGGCACTTCAATGGCATTGTCCTCGTCATAGACCAACTTGCCACCGCCTTTGATTAGCAGAGTCATATAATCTCGAATTTCCTCCCACTGATTGCACTGATCGTTTGCATAGTGAATTTCATCCGTCTGAGCGAGAATATTTTCCAGTCTCTGCCTTGCAATATTAATTTCCGCCGGAGTATGCAGAGGCAGATTAGAAATGTCATACAAAATATGGCGCTGTTTCATCTGCTTGACCAAATCGTCCAACAAAGCTTTAGCGGCCTCCACATTGTCGGTGGGTAGAGGCGCACCCGTACAGAGCAACTTATACTGCTCCATAATAGGCTCAGAACTTGCAGTGGCTTTTGCAAGTTTCTCTGCCAGAACATGCTTTGTTGGTACAATGATAAGACCTCTGCCTTTGCGTTGGAATATACCAGAAATGCGAAGATATCGCATATTCATGTCACCGTAATCTAAGAAATTATCAGTTTTTTTATTATAATTCTCGCCTCTTTTGGTAATCTCTTTCTTATCAAAGGGACGCTTAGCTGGTGCGGCAGCTCTCCGCTGACGCAGATCAAGGATATTATCAACTACCTTTTCCAAGTTATAGCTGGGATTGGTAGTGTGTCCCCATAGAACAAATTCAATTCTGCTCAGTTCGGAAGAACCTGTACGTTTCTCAAGCTCCAGCATGATTGCCAGCAACCATCTCAACGGGGAGAAAAAGCACACACCATCCGGCATAGGAAACTGCTCTACGCTCATCGCTCGAAGAAAACATTCCTGTATTGCCGGATATGTATCCGCTTTCAGAAACGATCTGCCAAAAGGCGTAATGTCGTCCAATATGCCAAGCTCCTCTTGACGGCCGTCCTTCTTCTGAATTTGCGGATAAATCAGGCCGTTCTTTGCAAACATCAACCGCCATTTACGGGCATGACTTCCAGAACTGTCCTTGCCCTCCTCATTCTGAATTATGCCTTTTTCATCAAGTAACTTCATAAATCCAAGTTCATTTTCACGACCATGAAGATGTCCAACAAATGCAGAGTTAACAAACACAGAGAAACCTTCTTGAATTCGATTGGGATTGCGCAGGCCCGTGTTGCCAACCAGCCATATTTTGAGCTGTTCGTTCATACTACACCCCCATCAATACCCAACAAAAAGGTATTCCTGTACAGAATTCCTATGTGATTTTGCGTCTCTCTGATTTCCAAACGAATACTTATAATCAACAGGTATGACTTCTACATGTTGTTTGTACTTTGCCATAATTGCTACCATTTCATCCTGCGTAGGCAGGCTGTTTGAAGAATAAGAAACAATCAGTATACTGTTCGCAAATTTCCTAAATAGATGATCAAACGCATTTGTTGCACCTTTGCGAGTAGCAAAGGGCGTAGGATACGATTTGAACTTCTTCGTCTGCGTATGCTGCTGAATTTCAACGCCCTCCCAGTCACGAGCAAGACCTTCTACAAAATGGTATCTACGGACATATTCATTATCGGATAATGGCGAATAGTACGGAGGGTCGATATAAACCAAATCCGCTTGCTCCACCCTCAAATCCATTGCATCTCCCTGTTTGGAACGATTGATCTGACCATTATCAAATACCGCCATATTAATCACTTCAACAGCTTCCAGGAATTGCTGCGCAAGTGTTTTTTGTAAATCCTTGCGACCATCATTGTATCTCTGTCCTGTATAGGTAAATATACCACGGGGACGTTTCTTCATACAGGCACGAATCAACGCCGTCATTGAAATAGCGTGTTTGTATTGATCTTTGATCATGGCAATATTAGTACGTAATGTATCAATCAAATCATTATCTTCGTCGGTGTAGTAAAGCCCTTTGAAAGTCGATGCCACAAAATGATCTGACTCTTTATGTGCAGACAGCAATTCTTTCGCTTCCTCTAACGGCAGGATAACGGAATTATTCTCCACCATTGCCTTAGTAAATGTTGCAGACATCGCCATATAATCGTTACTGACTACGGCTTTGCCCTGCGCTTTAAACATATAGCCGACGATACCAGAACCAGAGAAAAGATCAACAACGGCATTCACCTTAAATTGCGAGGCAACCGACCATATTTCGGACAGCAGCTTGCTCTTTGAACCCATAAAACGAGTGGGCGGATAAGCTGACACCTGTCCTGGCAAGGGTTGATGGAGCAGCTTAATTAAAGTACGCTGCTTCGGAGGAATGGTGACAATGACATCCTCACCCTTGCGGGTACTTCTATTACAAGAAATATGCCGCTTCGTTTGAATGACATCAATATTGAATGGAGCATATAACTCATGTACCAACGGATGATTGGAATTTGTTAAAATAACATGGCAGCCACGTTCATACAAAGTCATTATCCTCTTCGCAAGCTCAACATGATCCTCCTCGTAAAACTGTTCTTTGGTATATCGCTTAAAATCAGCATATTCAGAGACAGGCAAATACGGAGGATCAAGGAAAACAAAGTCTCCCGGCTGAGCGTAATGCTCCAAAACCAGCAGATAATCACTACATAGTATATCTGCTTTTTTTAATGCTTCGGAGGCTGCTCTCAATCCAGCCTCATCGCAAATCTTGGGATTTTTGTATTTCCCATAGGGGACATTAAATTGCCCTTTCTTGTTGACACGATATAATCCGTTATAGCAAGTTCTGTTCAGAAATATCGTTCTTGCGGCAGCTGCCGCCTTAGGGAGTGTCGTCCATTCCTGACTACGGACAGCATAAAACATCTCGGAAGTATTTTCGTACTGCTTCAGAAATCGAATTACATTCTCCACATGATCAGCAACTTCCTGATACATATTGATCAGTTCAGGATTGCTGTCTGCAATAATTGCACTTTCCGGTTGTAAAGCAAAGAACATTGCACCACCACCAAAGAACGGCTCAATATATCGACCATAGGAGTTCGGTACTTTAGGCAGGAGATCACCTAACATCTGTGTTTTACCACCAGCCCATTTCAAAATAGGCTTGGCTTGAACAGACTCTGCTTTTCTAACTGCTTGTTCCGCCATTGTACTCGCCCCCCTTTCATTCAATGTTGTCCTAGGTTAATTCCAAAATAAAATCATAGATCAAAGAAACAATTTCAGCAAACGCTGAATTCAATTACGTTTTATCATAGTTTCTTTATGGTTTCAAGGTATATGGCGTAATTCTGTTAAAAGGCCGCCCACTAATTTGTATGCAGCTTTAAAAAGATACGATACTATTGGGAAATCAGCTCGCTGTTTATGGTTTCTATCACACTTGCCTGAATGTTGTTCATTCTAAGGCATTTCCCGCCTTTTGCTGCTCCGTAAATGCTCTACGCCTGCTTCATTTCCTCTATGATCCTTTAAAGTGCTCCTGCAATTAATGGTCTACTTCCACAAGATAAATGTTAAGTTTGCCACTGGCCAGCAATGTTGTGTAGATTGCTTTTCTACTTGCTGTTATAACTTGTTACCAGATTTTGCTTCCCTTGTTTTACCCCTATGAGATGGCAAGGAAGCATAAACACACATCAACTATCCTTTTCATCTCCTGCTCTTACGATCGTTTTAGAAATAAAAACTTCAAAGTTATCCTATGACCATGTTGCAAATTGTATCATAATTTGTATTATTTTTCTATAGCGACTTATTTCCAGAAAATGGGGAAACGCAAACAACTCATTTTTGCAGCTTCACCAGATTCTATATCAAAGTTTCTTTTCCAGGCAGACCAGCTGCACATTTTCTATCCCGTGGAAATTGCAGGGCACAACGCCCACCTCCTGATAGCCTAACCTTTTGTACAGTCTGCGTGCACCGGCATTGACGGCGTTGGTATCCATGCGCAGATAACGGCAGCCCTGTTCCACCGCATACTTTTCATAAAACTCCACAAACCCGCTCCCGATGCCCCGGCCGGCCTTTGCAGGCGATACTACCAGCGTATGTAAAACCATGATTTCGTCATCCGGCGCCTCATATGTCCAGTCCGCATCCCTGTATTCCGGCACCTGCTCCCGGTCAATTTTGGCGGAAGCCACGACGACTCCTTCCTCTTCCCAGACAAACAGTTCTCCTTTTTCCATGGCTTCCAGCGCCACTGCCCGCGTGGGATAAACACCCCTGACCCAGCCGGTATGCGCCTTCCCCTGTTCCTCCTGTTCTATAACCTCCCGGTAAAGCGCTGCCACCGCCTCAATATCTTCTCTCTCTGCTTTCCGTACCATCTTTGGCTTTCTCCTTTTTCTTATTGTCTTTCATCCCGACATTTCCGTTCCAACGGGCCTGCCGCCACAGACTTACTATAATCCAATCGCCCGGCAGGAGCAACAAAATCTTTCAGATACGGAAATCAATTTCCCGGTTATTCGCACAAATATGTGGCGGATCGTTCCAGGCTACGGATATAAGAAACTCTAAGTGTCCTGAAAAGGCATTGAATTTTTGACGCAGACGGCCCAAACGCGCCGTCCGGGCGCGGGCGGCCTTTTCCGGCCATCCTTGTCCGGAAACTGCTGGTAGAGGGCAGAACACTAAGAGTTCCTAATATCCTTCACAATGGAACACTCCTCCACATATTTGTGCACAAAACAAAAAATTGATTTCCATAGTTTTATCCATTTTCTATTGACATAGATAGGTGATCTATGTATTATATAGATAACCTATATAATAATTGCCAAAAAGGAGGCAGACAATGGCGCTTGACAAATCCCTTATTTCCGGCAGTATGACGATGCTGCTTTTGAAGCTGCTGTCTGAGAAAGACATGTACGGCTATGAAATGATCGAAACCTTACGAAACCGCTCCCAAAACGTATTTGAATTAAAGGCGGGCACCCTGTACCCGCTGCTCCACAGTCTGGAAGGAAAAGGGCTTCTTTCTTCTTTCGAAAAAGAAGTGCTGGGAAAAACAAGAAAATATTATACCATTACAAAAGAAGGCAGAAAACTTCTGACCAAAAAAGAGGCCGAATGGGAGCAGTACAAACAGGCCGTTTCCCATGTCCTTGCTTTTCAGCCATAAACTGTTACACAGACGCTATTGATTGAGATTCCAGATCTGCAGAAAGGACAAGCACTATGGACGAATATATCAGAATTGTATTGGAACAGATTCGCTGCAAAAAGATACACGCCTCCATTGCCCAGGAGCTGAGACAGCACATCGAAGATCAGACAGAGGCCAATCAGGCCCTTGGAATGGAAAAAACAGAGGCCCTTTCGGCCGCTGTAAAAGACATGGGCAATCCGGTGGAAGCCGGCATTTCCCTGGACCGGATTCACAAACCCCGGATGGCATGGAGCATACTACTGCTTATGGCTGTTATAAGCCTGTGCAGCCTCTTACTCCATATCGTGATTTTCACAGCCTTTGCATCATCCGCAAATGACATGGACCCCCTCTATATCCAGCGGAATATTGCGCATATTACGCTTGGCTTTGGAGTCATGCTCATTTTCTACCGGCTGGATTATACCTTTTTTGCCAAATACGCCATGCAGACAGCCGTGCTTTTTTATCTCTTTCTCTATCTGGGCGTTTTTTGTCTGGGTACTATGATAAACGGTGCAGTCGCTTTTGTGATAATCGGACCCTTTCGTCTCTCACTCATTCATCTGTCTTTTTTCAGCGTACCGCTCTACGGCGCTCTGCTCTGCCGTTACCGCGGCGGGGGCTGGCGTGGTATCGGCAAGGCGGTTCTCTGGATGCTGCCGCCCGTGTGGATCTGTTTTCATATTCCATGCCTGAGCCACACTCTGCTGGTTTTTTTCATGATGGCGCTGCTCCTGACCCTTGCCGTGTGTAAAAAATGGTTTCGCGTTTCCACCGGGAAATTTCTGGCGTTGTTCTGGGGGACTGCCTTTCTGGCCCCCGCCGCATGGATCGCCGCCGGCGTCGCGCTGCACCTGTTTGCCGATTATCAGACGATGCGGATCCGCAACTTTCTAAGCGGAGGCGCCAGCCAGTATAACTACGTCGGCAATCTTCTCAACGACTATTTGGAACACGCCAGAGTCTTTGGCGGCAGCGGTATGGAGATCGCGGGATATCTGCCGGAGTACAACAGCTCCTACATTTTCACCTTTCTATCGTCCTATTACGGACTTGCCGCCTCTGTTCTCGTCTGTCTGCTGATTCTTTTCACAACCTGCAAGATGCTGCGCATTTCCCTCAAACAGCAGAATCACGCAGGTATGATGATCGGCTGCGGATGCAGCATTGTCCTGCTCCTCTCCACGGCAATCAATATTTTTGAGAACTGCGGACTGCTGCCTCTGACACGGACCTTCCTGCCCTTTTTCTCTTACGGCGGAACCGGTCAGCTGATCAGCTACAGTCTCACCGGCATCGTTCTCAGCGTATACCGCTATCAGCATATCATTCCCCCGGCGCGCAGGCCGGAGTCTGTCTGAAAGACGCTCCGGCCCTCTGGGCATTCCTGGCATTTTTCACCGGAAATTCATTACCCACCGGTTTTCCGCCTGGTAATAAATCAGCCATACCCGTATGCTCTGCCCATGAAACGACAGCGTGCAGTCGTATTCTATGGAAGGAACTCCTGCATACCGTTTCTTTTCCTGGGAGTGCACAGTGATCTCCCGGATTGTACGGATCATGCCGTCCTCGTCCTCTATCTTCAGCATCAGCGGCATAACCCGCCCCGTACTTGTAAACCAGCACTGACAGGCAATCTCCTTCTGCGTCCCCCTGACGCTGCCCATATCCGGACCGGAAGGACCGGCGCCAATTCCAAATGCCATTTTGCTTCCCTCCTCTCTGCACCTATTCTTTATGCGCCTGACGGCTCCTGCACTTTGCGGTAATCAACGGTCCGCTTCTCCCTCGATATGCCTCCGCTCATATGATCAATGGGCTGGTCTAAAAATACGGCGCGCATCACTGCATCTGTCCCAAAGCGGTTCCTTATCCCATCCACAGTCCGGTCCATCCTGCAAAGCTTCTCATAATCAATCTCGTCAAATATGCACAGTTGTCTTCCGAAACCCGGCCCGCTTACCCCACTTGTGCGCACACCGATACGGCGGACAGGTCTGCCATTCCACAATTCCCGGAACAGCCCGCAGGCCGTTTCATAAATTTCCCATGTCAGATCTGTCGGATTCTGCAGCTTTTTCTGATGGGAAACATCCGACAAATCAGCATATCGGACCTCTACGGACACTACACTGATGTGCGCTCCGTCTGCCCGCAGACGCTTTCCGACTGTCTCCGAGAGAGCCAGAAGCACAAGGGCCGCCGTCCCCATATCCTTCACATCATACGGCGTGGTAGTGCTGTTTCCATAACATTTATTTGCCGCGGGCGTATGCAAAACCGGCGAAAAATCGATTCCATTGGCAAAGCCCCAGACAATTTCCCCCTGTTTCTTCAGTATGCTTTTTAACCATGCCGGATCTGCCTGCGCCAGTTCTCCAATGGTCCGTATCCCCATAGAAAACAGTTTGCCGGCTGCTGCCTTCCCTACAAAAAACAGATTCGATACCGGAAGCGGCCACATTTTCGCTCTGATTTCTTCCGGATACAGGGTATGTACCCGGTCTGGTTTGCGAAAGTCGGAAGCCATTTTCGCAAGCAGCTTATTGCTTGACACTCCTACATTCACCGTAAACCCCAGTTCCGTCCGAATACGGTCTTTTATCTGCATAGCCGCCTCCTCCGGCGTCCCGAAGAGGCGGCAGCTTGCGCTCATATCCACAAATGCCTCGTCAATGCTATACTGCTCGACCATATCCGAATATTCCCGCAGCATTTCCATCAGAGCCGCGGAGCATTTCTCGTACAAATCATAATTGGGCGGCGCCAATACAAGCGACGGGCACTTTCTCCGGGCCTCCGGGATCGTTTCGCCTGTTTTAATTCCACAGCGTCCCGCCGGAATAGACTTTGCCAGTATGATTCCATGCCGCAGCGTAACGTCTCCCGCCACCGCGGATGCGATTTCCCTCAGATCCTGTTTCCTTCCCTTATGTGCCAGACGGTAAACGGCCTCCCAGGAAAGGAAGGCCGCGTTCACGTCTATATGAAAAATAATATTTCTCAAACGTACGTTCACCTCCAATGAGGAAATTTTATCAAACATACGTTCCTGCTGCAAGCGGTAAATTCTGTCAATCGAGATTGGCGGCATCCGCCTGTACGATAGCTGGCGTTTTGGCAGCCAACGGTCAAAACAGACGCATCTGCTCATAATCCGACCGCCGTTCCAACAGACAGGGTATTTTATGAAGAATCGTTTCTATCTTGGTATCATCCTGCAGCCACTGCACAATCTCTTCCCTGTCAAGAATCAGGGGCATCCGGTCATGTACCGGCTGCATGGAAGCATTTGCCGCCGTGGTGAGGATCACGAAATGTTCTCCGTCTTCATACCGCCTGCAAAATCCGGCCATAAACAGTACCGGCATATCCTTCCTGCGGAATGTATTCTTTTCCTTTGCGGCATTCCATTCATAAAACCGGGCCGCCGGGACGACGATCCGCCTGTGCCGAATACTGTCACGAAACAGAGACTTTTCCAGGGCGGACTCACATCTGGCATTAAAAATCAGCTTTTTCCGCTCAAATCCGCAAAGCCCCCATTTCTGCCATCCGCAAAGGACCACGCCGCTTTTTCCTGACAAAACCAAAGCATCCCTTCCCGGCCAGATATCACCGGCGGCAATCCCGTCCGCCGCCTTTACGGATTCCTGCTCCCGCTTTCCGTTGATCTGCACAATCAGCTTCTCGATCTCCCTGGCTGTCCCATCATCCACATAGTATCTGCCGCACATATACGCTCCTCTGTATGTTTTCCTTTGCCTTGCCATAGATTCCGCCAGTCTCCACAGTCCCGCGGCCCGTATTGTCTGATGACCATCTTACGAAAAAGCCTCCCGCCCGCCACGCAGCATTCAACCTATGGCAGTACAGACCGGTCTGTATGCCGTTTCGCTCTGTCTCTGCACTGCCGCCTGCCGTCCTTGCCGTTTCACGCCCGAATACGGAAAATCCGTTCCGTATTTTTTCTCGCCTGTTCCACCAGCATATCCTCCGCCACCCCCATATACTTCGCCAGCTCACGGGCCACATACACAATATTTTCCGGCACATTGGTCCGGGGCAGACCCGGTACATTGCGCGGCGTCAGGTACGGAGCGTCCGTCTCAATCAAAACCCGGTCCAGCGGTATGAGTTTTACTGCTTCCCGCAGCGCCCGCGCTCTTCTGTCGTCACAGATCCACCCGGTTATCCCGATGGCAAATCCCATAGACAAATACTGATCCAGTGTCTTTTTATCGCCTGTAAAGCAGTGCACCACCGATCTGCCGCAGATATCCCCGCGGCCTTTAAACCTTTTGATAAACTCCGGCGCGGCGGACCGCTCATGAAGAAACAGGGGTTTCCCGGACTGCTGCGCCAGAACAATATGCTTTTCCAGACAGCGGATCTGGTTCTCCCGTGTAGAAAACATACGGTCAAAATCAAGACCGCACTCTCCCACTGCCACGATTTTGGGATTTTCCGCCAGCATCCTGCCAATCAGATCAAAATCTTCCTTTTTCGCCTCATCCGCATTGTGCGGATGAATACCGGCCGTACCGTAAACCTCATGATTTCTGACAAATGTGTCAATTTTTTTATTTTCTTTCCGGTCGGTCCCTGTCAGAATACAACAGACCCCGGCCCCGGCCGCGTCCTTCACGACTTTTTCCGGATCGGCAAACTGCCTGCAGAACAGATTCAATCCGATATCATAATATTTTATCTCCATCACATTCCTCTTTTATTCGTCGGTGACAGCTCCGGCAAGAGAATAACCGCCTCTCTCTGCCCGCGTCTGTCAGCATTCCGCTTTGTCCGCAGCCGTCCTTTTGCGCAGCGCATCCCGCAGCCGGTCCAGCGCCAGCGCCAGCGTCTGTCTTGGGCAGGCGATATTCACACGCTCGAATCCTTCTCCTTCCGGGCCAAAGATAACGCCGCTGTCCAGCCACAGACGGGCTTCCTTCACAATCAACGCTTCCCGCTCTTCCTCCGTCATTCCCAATCCGCTAAAATCCAGCCACACCAGGTAGGTCCCTTCCGGCTCAATCAGACGGATTTCGGGAAGCTGTTCCCGCAGATACGCCCGTACAAACGAAAGGTTCTGCTCCAGGTACTCTTTCAGCGCCGCAAGCCAGCTCTCTGCGCTTTCATAAGCCGCCTGACAGGCCGTCAGCCCCATCAAATTTACCTCGCAGTACCCTGTCTGCGACACAGCCTTTTGAAAACGCCGCCGCAGTCCGGCATTGGAAATAAAAATATTAGATACCTGCAGTCCGGCCAGATTAAAGGTCTTGCTGGGTGAAGTACAAGTCACGGTAATATCCGCAAAAGCCGGGGACAGGGAAGCAAACATATGGTGTCTGTATCCCTGTCTTACAAAGTCGCTGTGAATCTCGTCGCTCACTACAATCACATCATGCCTGAGGCAGATTTCCCCCAGCCTGCGGAGTTCCTCTTCCTCCCAGACACGGCCTACCGGATTATGGGGGCTGCAGAGCAGAAAAAGCTTCACTTTATTTGTTTTGATTTTATCCTCCAGATCGGCAAAGTCCATCCGGTAGCGCCCGTCTTCCAGAAGTAGCGGACTGTTCACCGGGATTCTTCCGTTCTCTTTGATCATTTGCCGGAAAGGATAGTAAACCGGCTGCTGCAAAAGAACTGCCTCCCCTTCCCGGGTATATGCCCGGATCGCCGCAGAAATCGCAAAAACCACGCCCGGCGTCTTCACAAGCCAGTCCTCCTTCACTTCCCAGTCAAACTGCCTTTCGTACCATCCCGCCACTGCCTGGAAATAAGCGTCTTTTCCTTCACTATAGCCAAAAATCCCATGCTCCACTGCTGCCGACAGCTTTTCTAAAATCTCCGGCGCCACCTGGAAATCCATATCCGCCACCCACAGCGGCAGCACATCCTCCGGTTTCCCATGCTCTGCCTTAAAATCATATTTCAGACTGTTGGTGCCGTTTCGGTCTATTATCCGGTCAAAATTGTATTTCATCCAGTTCTTCCTTTCTGCGTTTGCCATGTTTTATTTTCCGTGCTATGCTAAAGTTGTAACGGCAATGGCCAATGGGCCATGCCAAATAAAGTTGAAAGGGAGCACCTACAAATATGATTTTAAGCACAAGCCGCAGATGCGATATCCCGGCACATTTTTCAAACTGGTTTTTTTATCGGATCAAGGAAGGATACGCCTATGTAAGAAATCCGTTCCAATTCCACCAAATCAGTCATGTCAGTCTCTCCCCTGATGTCGTAGACTGTATCGTATTTTGGAGTAAAAATCCATACCCCATGCTGTCCCGCCTGTCTGACCTGGCAGGATATCTGTATTATTTTCAGTTTACCCTCAACGCCTACGGAAAGGAAATCGAACCAAACCTCCCTGACCTTTCAGCACGCATCCATACCTTTCAGGAGCTTGCAGGCCGTCTGGGGAAGCGGCGTGTTCTCTGGCGCTATGACCCCGTCATTGTGACGCCCACCTATCCGATTGCCTGGCACCGGGAACAGTTTGCCTATCTGGCAGAACGCCTTGCGGACTATACGGAAACCTGTACATTCAGCTTCCCGGATCTGTATCCGTCTATGATGCGCCGCGCTGCCCCGCATGGCATCCGCCCCCTGTCCGGCCCGGAAAAAACTACTGTGGCGCAGACTCTGTCAGACATTGCCCGTTCCTATGGTCTGCGCCTGAACACCTGTGCGGAGGATATCGATCTGTCCGCTTATCACATCGGCCACGCAAGATGCATTGACCCTTTCCTCATTTCCCGCCTTCTGGAATGCGATCTCGACTGGAAAAAAGACAATGGACAACGGCCCGGCTGCGGCTGTGCCGCCGCCATCGACCTGGGTGTTTACCATACCTGTACACATGGCTGTGTATACTGCTATGCCAACCGCAGAAACGGACCGGCACCGGACCGCCTTTCGGCATACGAAGAGACTTCCCCGCTGCTCTGCAGCCGACTGACAGAAACGGACCGGATCACAAGGCCGCAAATGAAATCCTGGAAAAATCCGCAGCTGCGGCTACCGTTTCCCACCTGATCAGACTCCGATCCGATAGTCTTTCCGATAAAGCGCGCCCGGTTCCAGACAGTGCACACCCGGTTTTTCTTCCAGTACCTGCGTGCAGTCACTGTTATCACAGCGGCCATCCCATGGTTCCAGACAGACAAACGGAGCGCTCGGCTTGGCCCAGATGCCGACACTGGCAAACCCTTCACAGAAAAGCGTCAGATAACGGCTTCTGTCAGGACGGAGTATGGAAACTTCCGTGATCTGTCCGTTGTCAAAAACCAATGCATCCCTGTCAAACAGATGTCTGCCGATCGCATGGCATCCATCCTCCAAAGGAAAAGCAAACGTTTCCTCCGGTCTGCCCAGACCGGTCTGCGGATCCACCAATAAATACTGTAGAGATTCCTTGTTCGGAAAATACAGAAGATATGTTGTATTCTCTTCCTGTTCCATCTCCGGCAGCGCAAATCCCGGATGTCCGCCGATTTTAAAATACATCGCTTCCGCTCCCCGGTTTTCCACTTCCCAGAAAATCTTCAGATTGTTTTCTTCCAGTCTGTGCGTCACACGGAACGCAAAATCAAAGGGATATCTCTGTTTTGTCTCCTCACTGGCACACAACTCATGCACCACATAATCGCTTCCCTTTTCCACCATCGTAAAACGCATATCTCTGGCAAATCCATGCTGCCCCATCGGATAAGTCTTTCCCTGATAGAGATATGCATTTCCCGCGCTGCGTCCTACAAAAGGAAATAAAACCGGCGTCCTGCGGTTCCAGATCTCCGTCCTGCCGTCCCAGATAAGCTGCTCCTTCGTCTCTTTGTTCCAAAGCTCCCAGAGCTCCGCGCCTTCATCATTGATTTTCGCCGTGAGATACGCGTTTTCAATTACCTGCAATGCTTCCATAATCGTCCCCTTCCTTTCTCAGTTTCATGATATCGTTTTTTCTTCCCTGATTTTATAGGAGAATCAATTATCCCGTTTTCATTCCCCTATACTTCCTACACTTTTCAATTTTTTTGGCCGCACGGACTTGTGCCTCCCGGATATATGGTATGGACCGCTCAATAGGCACCGCGTTTCAGTGCATAACCGGGATTATAAAAGATACGCATTTCCCGCCCCGGCCTGTAACCTGCGCAGTACCCTTCCGATTGTCCAGCCAGAATGTCGGCAGCTGATCAGGCGTCATACGTTCTTTTCTCCGCCGAAATGTTTTTTCCCATACTCTTCTTTCACCAAATCAATTGTTTTGCCGCCGATACCAAAATTCTGATCCGGCACTTCCTTGATGGTTGTCACAAAAAACTCCTGCGGTACTTTCATAATCTCGGACGCTACTTCTGTCAGGCGTCCGATCAGCTCTTTTTTCTGCGCATCTGATAAAGCTCCGCTCTCCACCGTGATATAGGGCATCTTGCTTTCCTCCTTTGCTCCCGTTTTTACGATCCTTCTTATTCTTGTATTCTCTTTCCCGTATTTTCACCAACGCTTCCGGGCAAGTCCTTTTACGCCGCATCCCCGGCGGTCCCTTCCCCTGACTTTGATGAAATCTCTGCTCCTATCATAGCACAGAATACTCGAAATGGACAAGAAAGCATCGCTTTGCGTTTCCCGTTTCTCCAAAATCATATCCTTTTAAGCAGGACAAACACAGAAAGGAATTTTGCTTCCGGCAGATAGCAGAAAGTAAAAAGTCCGTGTACGATGTATCTCTGGGAAATACACTCGATTACAGACAAAGGAGACTCTACTATGGATACTTTACAGACACAGATTCAAAATTATCTCGAATACTGCGGCACGCACAAATGCCTGGATGAAAAGACACTGAAAGCGTACCGCATTGATTTACGGCAGTTTTCCGCGCAGATTCCCGTCTCACACGCCTCGGAAATCACCTCTTCTATGCTCGAAAATCACATCTCTATGCTGCACCGACGATATCAGCCAAAAACCGTGAAACGTAAAATCGCCTCTGTAAAAGCGCTCTTTCGGTATCTTATGTATCGGGAAATCCTTGACCGCAATCCTTTTGACAAAATACAACTCCGCTTCCGGGAACCTCTACGGCTGCCTAAAACAATTCCCCTGCACACAGTTGAAGTCTTTCTCGCCGCCATTTACGGACAGCGCCTAAACGCCTCTACCGTTTACCGGAAACGCAATGCCCTACGGGATGCCGCCGTGGCGGAACTTCTGTTTGCCACCGGTATGCGGATATCGGAACTGTGCAGCTTAAAAAGTCAGGATATCAATCTGCATGACGGCACAATCCTGATCTATGGCAAAGGCCGTAAGGAACGCCGCATTCAGATCGGCAGCGGGGAAGTGATTCGGATACTGAACGAATATAGCTGCAATTTTTCCGCAGAAATCCGTTCCTGCGGCCATTTCTTTGCCAATCAGTCCGGGAAATCTCTCTCCGACCAGGCAGTCCGCCGGATGATCAACAAGTACGCTGCCCTCGTTTCCATTGATTTGCACATCACGCCCCACATGTTCCGCCACACCTTCGCCACCAGTCTTTTGGAAGCGGGCGTAGATATCCGCTTCATTCAGGAAATGCTGGGACACAGCTCCATCAACACCACCGAGATTTATACCCATGTCGCTGTCGCCAAACAGAGGGATATCCTCGCCGCAAAACATCCCCGAAAGGATTTTCGGCTATAGACATATACCGGTTCGAAAGGCAGTCCTGCAGAAATGAGGACTGCCTTGGAGGAGGGAGGAATTGATGGATAATTCAAAGTTATCTGTTGGATTTTGGGATAAAGATCGAATGGGTAATCTGG
>CAJUDS010000017.1 GCA_910585345.1 uncultured Lachnospiraceae bacterium
TATAGATCCTCCATATAACACAGGTAGCAAAGATTTCAAATATAATGATAATTTTGTTGATAGGTTAGATGGTTATAGGCATAGCAAATGGCTTTCGTTTATGGAACAACGTTTAGTAATTGCGGAAAAATTGCTTAGTGACAAAGGGGCAATATTTATTTCGATAGATGATAATGAGGAGGCTCCTCTGAGGATGCTTTGTGATGAAATATTTGGTGAAGAATGTTTTGTTGCAAATATTTCATGGCAGAGAACATATTCCCCTAGAAATGATTCTAAAGGATTGAGTTCGGAGGTAGAGCATATTCTTTTATATAGCGGTAATATAGTATGGAATCCTAATAAGTTGGAGCGTACTGAGAAGATGGATTCTATTTATAAAAGCCCCGATAACGATCCAAAGCCTTGGACAAGCAGTTCCGTTACGGCACCAGATGCGGTGGCTCATCAGGGTATGGTTTATGGCATACAACATCCATTTTCGGGAGAAATAATGTATCCTACAATGGGAAGACATTGGGCTCTGGGGCAAGAACAAATGTTGGAAAATATGAATGTATGGGCAAAATATAAATTAGTTGAAATTGATGATACTGAAAAACGTGCTTCATTATGCGGAATTTCTGCGGATGCTGTTAGAGGTGGAATTTTGGCTATTATGTTGGATGAGCCGTTAGAAGATGCACGGAAGAAAGCGCAATCTGTATTAGAGAAGGGAAATTGGCCATATTTCTATTTTACAAACAAGGGAAAGGGAGGTATGCGTAGAAAAACCTATCTTGAAGAAACAGATGGAAGAATGCCTACAAATTTATGGTCATTTGAAGAAGTGGGACACACTGATGGTGCCAAAAAAGAATTAAAAGCAATTTTTGATGGAAATATCCCATTTGACACACCAAAGCCAATTGCGTTGTTAGAAAGAATTATACATATTGCATCTTCACCAGAGAGCATCGTTTTGGACTTTTTTGCAGGAAGTGGAACTACAGCTCATGCAGTATTGACATATAATTCTACACATAAAGATAGCCATCGTAGATTTATTTTATGTACAAATAACGAGAATGATATTTGCGAGGAGGTTACATATGCTCGGATATCGAATGTAATAAGCGGATATAACCAAGAAAAAGGTATTCCTGCCAATTTGAAGTACTACCGTACAGATTTTGTCTCAAAAGATTCCGATGATGTCAGCGCTGAATTACTGGAACATATAACGGAAATGGTTCAGTTGGAACACGGCATAAAAATTGATCATAAGGAGTACCTTGTTGTCCTGAGTGATGACGAGGCGGATGAACTTGAGCGGCGTTGGAATGAATATCCGAATATAAAAGCCTTGTATATTTCCAAGGATGTTCTGCTGACCATATCGCAAAATACTTTGTTTGGGAGTGTGCCGGTGCATATTATTCCGGACTATTATTTTAAATTTGAGTTAAGGGAGGTCGGGGAAGCGTGGTAAATCCGGGACTTACAATAAATTTGTTCGATTTTCAGGAACAGACGGTAATAAAACTTGTAGACCTGACTGCGGATAAAAACAGTAAACAGACCATTACTGTTAAGGCTCCAACCGGGGCAGGAAAGACGGTTATCCTTATTGATTACATAGAAGAGTATCTTTGCAATGCTGAAAGCAATACTGCTTTTATTTGGCTGTGTCCCGGTAAAGGGGATTTAGAGGAACAGAGCCGCAGGAAAATGCAGGAGTTTGCACCGCATCGTAATACACAGAACCTTTTTGACGCACTTTTGAATGGATTTACAGCGGAAAGCATTACGTTCATTAATTGGGAACTGGTAACAAAGAGGGGGAATACGGCAATCCGTGACAGTGAACGTAAAAATTTATACGACCGCATAGCGGATGCCCATAGGAATGGGATTGGGTTTATCGTGATTATTGATGAGGAGCATTCCAATAATACGGCAAAGGCAAGAAATATTATTGACGCTTTTGCGGCTAGGAATATTATCCGTGTCAGTGCTACAACCGTAGAAAATAAGAGGTATGAGTTTATAGAGGTTGATGAATTAGATGTTATAAATGCAGGTCTGATTACGAAAGCACTCTATGTCAACGAGGGGATTTCGGAAGGCATTGAGGTTACGAATGATTATGATTATCTTCTTGATCTTGCGGATGCCAAAAGAAAAGCAATAACAGCCCGTTATGTTGAAATTGGGAAAGCCATACGTCCATTGGTTTTGATTCAATTCCCGAACGGACAGCCGGAAACGGTTGCGGCAGTAGAAAAAAAGCTGCAATCTATGGGGTATACTTATGATAACGGCATGGTCAGTAAATGGATGAGTGAGGATAAGAAGGATCTGCCGAATAATTTGACACAGAATGACGGGATTCCTGTCTTTCTGCTTATGAAACAGGCAATTAGTACAGGCTGGGATTGCCCTCGTGCTAAAATTCTTGTTAAGCTACGAGAAAATATGAGTGAAAGCTTTGAAATCCAGACAATCGGACGTATCCGCAGAATGCCGGAAGCTGTTCATTACGACGATGATTTGTTAGATTTTTGTTATGTTTATACATTTGATGAAAAATATAAGGCGGGACTGCTTGCAAACATAGATAAGGCTTATGAAACCCGCAGATTATTCCTGAAAGATAAATGTAAGACATTTACTTTGGAAAAACAGATTCGTGACCTTGATTTTGATGGATTGGGTGAGCGTGAAGTATTAAATAAGATTTATGATTCACTTGTCAGAAAATACAAATTGGGAGCCGATAAAGAGCAGAACAAATTGCTGTTTATGACGAGGAATTACCGCTTTGGCGAAGAAATCCTAGGACGGGCATTATATGGTCAGTATGTATATACGGATCGTGTGGCGGAGAGCACAAATTACTATACCACACGCAAACGAGTAGCTACTCATGAGCATGGTATTTATTTGCTGCATAGTGTGGATGCCATTAAAACAACGATTGGTATGCCGACGGGTAAGGTAAAAACGATGCTTGAACGCCTTTTCCGCAAGGGTGGCAACGCAAGCAAAAAGTTGTTGAATCTTAATACGGCAGAATTTTATGCGTTTGTGGTTAATAATGAGCATTTGTTGAAAGAGGAATTTCGTGAAGTTACGGCTGAAATGTCCAAACAGAGTACCTTGAATTTTTATCCGAAGACATCAGCATTTTATATACCGGAACAGGATTTCTTTAAGTATGATTCCGGCGTCAAAGATGAAGTAGAATACCTGAACAACGCATATCAGGAATATACCTCCGGTTATGCCACAAGCCTTGTAAGAAGCACCTGTGAAATGCTGTTTGAGCAGTATTGCGAGGGCAGAGCTGATATCGACTGGGTATATAAAAATGGCGATACCGGACAACAGTATTTTTCTATTGTATATGCAAACGGAATTGAAAAACAAAAATTATTTTATGCGGATTATATTGTAAAAATGAAGGATGGGACGGTTTGGGTCATTGAAACCAAAGGCGGTGAATTCAAAGGAAAAAATAAAAATATTGACCGCCAGATAGAAAATAAGTTCAATGCATTCAAAGATTATGCAAAAGTGAAAGGCATTCAATGGGGATTTGTACGTGATAAGGATAACCGTCTTTATATCAATAATACAGAATTTGCCAAGAGTATGAACGATGAACATTGGGTGGGGCTTGAGGATGTGTTTTAGGAGGATATTTGCAATTGGATAATTGGAATAATATATTGAATGAGGATATCTTGAAATCCAATATTAATTTTGCTGCTCTATTCGTACTTCATTTTGAATGTTTAAAAGATTACATTATTACACAACCCAAAACTTTTTATAGTGATGTTGAAATCAAGGATGGGAAATTGTGCTGTGAAGAAGCAGAAGAATATAAAAAGGAAGTACGGGCATTAGAAAAAAATATAGAGAATGTTTCATTTCGTTGGTTTATGAATGCAGATGCTATTACACAGGAAGATTATGATTTATATCAAGAACTACGGGAAAGAAGAAATGATATCACGCATGAATTGTTAAAAAATTTGAATAATGGTTTTTATGAAACGGATGCAAAGTTGTATGTAAAGTTATCACAATTGTATCAAAAAATAGATAAATGGTGGATAAATGAAATTGAAATTTCTATATCAGGCGAGACAATGCCGGATGAATATGATCCGAAAAAGGTATCGGGTGGACAAGCAATGATACTATCAATAATTAACGATATTATTTTGGATGACAATAAAGAGAAATATAAAAATCTGTTAGATGAATGAAAGAAGTTGGGAATAGCCTAATATAAGATAAATGTTAGTGAAGACTTTGAATATTGATAGGAGCATAATATGCCGAAGGAAAAGGATTTGACATCTAGGAGATATACAATCAGTCAGTTAAAAACATATGAAATGTGCGATAGTATCCTAGAACAGTTGGAAAAAGCGATTTCTTTAAAAGAAGATGGGCTAATTCTGGAATCAGACGCAGTGATGGATATGCTGTCATTGGAAGTTGAAAAAATACTGGAACAATTTGATGAACCCGAAGAGAAAACAGAAAATCAGAATTTTGATAAAAGTATATTGCCAAGAAGAGGTGGGTTTCTTGCTGAAAATGAGAAAATCGTATTAAGGGCAGTAACAAATGAAGACTACGAAAATTATATGGAAGTATCCTATGAATGCGCTATTATGAGAAGCGCTTTTAAGGAAGATGTTTTTAAGAAAGATTTATGGGAATCATTTTTATCTGATACAGCCGCCAACTTTTCTATTTTTGACAAATTAACCGGTGAATATGTGGGTTACTGTGGAATAAAAAATATAAATGTAGAGAGTTGGGAACTGGCAATAGAACTTTTAAAGAAATATAGGCATCGGGGATATGGATATCATGCGCTTGTAGTAATGTTAAATGCTTTAGTGGAATTGACAGGAAAAACTACATATAGAAGCAGGGTTGACTCTGATAATTATGCGTCGCAGAACCTTATGAGGAAAATCGGAGCGATACCTAACGGAATCAGCGAAATGTTTATTCATGGAGAAGATTTACGTAAGTTTCAGGAAGAAAACAAAGATTTAATCGATGATAAATTAAGAAAGTTGGCAAAGGAGTTTCATGTTGCCCCGATCGATTTGATAGGTCATGTATTAGAATTTCGTATTGAATGGAAAGTTACTTTTTAGATAAACCGCATTAAAGAAAGTGATTAAGCAATGAACAATGAATGTGTTTTATATGGAGAAAAAGTTACAATATCTCGCTTGAATCATTCAAATGTAAATTGTTATTTGTCTACATATAAAAGTGCTTCTGCTTTTTCAAAGGTATATGAGATGATACCTGATTTTTGGGAGCAACCGTGTATGCGCATTAAGGATTATGCTGACGGAAAACGGGATAGCAAAACAAGATACTTGATAGCTGAAAAAGTGTCATTGCAGGGAGTTGGTTTCATTGAATTAGACTGTAGTAATTTGGAAATGCCGGAAGTAGATATCGCAATACTTGAAGAATTTCAAGGAAGAGGGTATGCGTTTGAAGCATCCAAGATACTGTTTTTAAATGTATTTAAAAACGAACCAATAAAGTGTATTGTTTGGAATGCTTTCCGTTCCAATAAGGCAAGTTGTAGGATTGCTGAGAAGTTGGGCGGTAATGTAGTAGAGGGGAAAAATTTGGTAATGGAAGCGATGCAGGCAGCAGGATTAATAGTGAATCCGGCAGATTATGAGAAGGCTCCCAAGACGGTAACGTATGAGATTAGCAAAATAATATTTATGGAAAGATTTGGTAATAGCGATTGTATGTAAGAAAATGATTTATTAGTGATATAACGGAAGATGTATTAACGAAATGTTTGCCTAAATTTTGCATATTTTCCATTTAGAATAATATCCGAGGCAAATGAAGTGAGAGCCGGTATGAAAACTGAATATTGCAATATACATACAGGACGTGAGGATATGTGCAGCTAATATGTAGGTGCGCCATGATACGCCTGCGCCACTCTGCTTAGACGTGAGTGTGAGGGAATGGAAAATAATCTTTCAAGCAAAGGTGTGTAGCGATAAAAACTTGACAAAATGCATAACAGCTGTGCGGTGCGATTCCGATGTGGACAGTGTAATGACCTGTCACTTGTGTGTGATTTTATGGATAAAATTTTAATACGGAGGTTTCGTGCAGCTGTCCTTCCTGCATAGCATACTTTGCGTGTCAGGCTGGATTAGAGAATGTCCGGTGGGAGCCTGTGACTCTAAAGAAATTGATGTTGCTATAATGAGGGCGATGAGGAATAAGGTAAGATTGGGAAAACGACTGCGTTACGCAGTATTATTAGGAGGCAAAAATGGGGAAAGAATTATTTGATAACATACCGAGCAGGGTTGCAGACTTGCTGGCCGATGTAAAAAATGGGCGTATCGGTCTTCCCGACCTGCAGCGTCCGTTTGTCTGGAAGGATAATAAAGTCCGGGAACTGTTAGATTCCATGATGAAGGGTTATCCGATTGGCTACATCATGCTTTGGGCATCTCCAGAGGACTATGAGAATACCGGACATATTGGCAAAAATGACAAGATGTATAAGCGTCCGGATGATTTGGTGATTGACGGGCAGCAGAGGTTGACAGCTTTGCTTGCAGCCATGTATGGTGTGACGATTCGTGATAAGAATTATAAAGAGCGCAAAATCCGAATTTCTTTCAATCCTCTCACTCGTGAGTTTGCAGTTTGGACACAGGCCTATGAGAGAGACACGGAATGGATTAGCGAAATAAACGCAGTCTTTGCAGCTGATCAAGAGCATACGATTTCCAAGTTTCGCAAAGCCTATATCAAGACAGCAAACGAGGGACGTCAAAAAAATGGCGTTGCAGAACTGACAGAGGATGAAGAAGACTTAATTGAGGAGAATATCAAAGACCTCCTCAATCTGGGAATTTATTCGCTGCCTACATTGAAAATCAATAGCAAGGCTGACGAAGAGGATGTGGCCGATATTTTCGTCCGTTTCAATTCAGGTGGGCAGAACTTGACGGAGAAGAACTTCATTGAAACCCTGATTGCTGTGTATGATAATGAGGTTCATGACAAGATAAACAAGTTCTGTGCGGAATCCAGAATCCCTGCAAATGGGACATCCTATAATCAGATTCTTGTAGTTGACCCGTCTCACCTCATTCGTATGTCTGTGGGCGTTGGGTTTAAGAGAGCAAGGCTCCGCTATGCATATATGTTGTTGCGGGGAAAAAATCTGAAAACGGGAGAAATCACGCAAAACGTCCGTGAGGAGAATTTAAAAATTTTCAAAGAGTCGTTGGATATGGTCACAAATCTGAATAACTGGCATGCTTTTATGAATCTGTTCTCATCGGCAGGATACCTGCGCAGTATATTGGTAGCGTCCACAAATGCGGTAGTATTTAGTTATGTGCTATACCTGATTGGAAAATATGAGTACAAGGTATCGTCCGTCCAGCTGCAGAAGATAATCCGGAAATGGATATTCATGTCTGCAATCACTGGATTCTACACCGGCTCTACAGAATCCGAGGTAGAGAAGCAGTTTGCTGACCTGCGTAATGTCCGCACGGCGGATGAATTTGTGGCATACCTTGATTCGGTTATTGCCACTCGATTTACAGATGATTACTTTACCTATACACTGCCGGGAGAATTGAATAGTTCGTCAGCAACGTCTCCTGCGTGGTATGGTTACCTTGCAGCCATCAATGTTCTGGGAACACCGATGTTGTTCAGCACAACGCCGTTGTCACAGTTCTTTGTACTGGGTACAAGTGGTGATAAAAACGCGGTTGACAAACACCACATTTTCCCAAAGCATTATTTGGAGCAGATTGGCTATTCAGACGACCGTGACCGTAACCAGATAGCGAACTTTACCTATCTGGATTATCCTACCAACATTGATATCTCTGATGACCCGCCTGCGGAGTATGTCAGCCGCTACCGTGAAAAACTGGGAGAAGAAGGCTATAAATTGGCCTGTGCTCAAAATGCCCTGCCGGAAAATTTTGAACGGTTGGAGTATCCGGCATTCCTGCGCCAGCGTCGTATTCTCATGGCGCAGATAGTTCGGAGCGCTTATGAAAAACTCAGCGAGTAACTTTGTGGGATGAAAGAAGAAAGCGAGGAATCTGCTATGGAGTACAGATGCAAAGTCACTGTTTTAGATAAGAAGTTATAACCGGAATTGCAGCAGCAGTATTGCGCTGTTCCGGACAGCGGAAAGTGCGCCTGTTATCATGTTGGCGATGAGTTTATGTTCTACCGCAATGATGAACGGGACGATTACTGGCACATGGGAGCAGGGACGCTGGTGAAGTTGGGCCAGCCGGATGAGGGCGTATTGATGTCTCCGGGAACGATGCACTGCGGCACAGAGGGAGTGCCGTTCTGCTCTGAGGCTTGGGATGGCATCAGTCGTTATATTTACACAGCCCTTCAGGGAGGCAGTATTATGCATGGGTGGACAAATGACGACCATGTAATGATTGCCTGCTGCAATGATGGGACAAGGCCGGTCATTTTTAAGATAGAGCGGATTGATGTGGAAGAGGTGACAGGATGAGTATGAGGCGGCATCTGGTGTGGTGAAGAAGATTCGAGCGGAGGAAGTAGGAAGGAAATGGACAATCACACAATACTGCAGGCGGCTCTGCAGCAATCGGCATATGACTACTGCTGCGCGCCGGGAGATTTTCTGGCAAAAGAGAACCGTGTATTTGAATCGGCGGCGGACGGCAGAGCCAAACGGTATTTGGAGCTGCCCAGTCTCTGCAGTCTGGTATCGTATGGGAGCAATATTGTAGCCGCTGGACGGGCCGATCTTCTTCCGGAGCTTTCCCAGTTTCTTAACCGTGTGTCCGCGATAGAGAACTGTTTTGAAACGCCGGGTCTGTACGCGCTGAACAGGATATTGGAAAAGGCGCAGGCGCAAATCTGTTTTATGAGCCAGTATTTTCTGCCGGATGTGGACGCGGTATTTGCGTACGGGCAGTGTTGCGGGTATGAACTGCGGGTGTTGGAAGCGGATGCGTTTGCGCAGTGGTACCTGCCCGAATGGAAAAACGCTTTGTGTGCGGACCGCAGACATCTGGACAGACTGGCAGTGGGCGCGTTTGAAAAGGGGAGGCTGGTCGGACTGGCGGGATGCTCTGCGGATTGTGATACGATGTGGCAGATCGGCGTAGATGTGCTCCCTGCATACAGAAAACAGGGAATTGCCTCGGCGCTTACGAACAGGCTTGCCAGAGAAACGTTTGACCGCGGTTTTGTGCCATTTTACTGTGCGGCATGGTCGAACGTCAAATCAGTTAAAATGCGGTCCGCAGCGGTTTCCGGCCAGGCTGGGTGGAGGTGAGTGCAAAAAGCGGCGCTTTTGTGGAAACGCTGCTTCAAAAGGGAGAGTTTGGAAGTGATTGAAACAAAGAATCTTATTTTGGATAAGGCAGAGTTTTCAGATTGGAAAGAACTGTAGGGGTTTTTTGCTTATACTACAAGAGAGGAAAACAGGGCTTCTGTCCGTCTGGCAGAGTCCTTAGGTTTTACATTGTTTTCTTCGGCGCCTAAAATAGACAGTCGGGACGGACACCGTTATAATCTGCTGCAATATAGGATAAAGTTATGATGACAAAGGCTTGAAGGAACATTTCTCATTTTTGAAATCTGCCGCTGCGGGGATTTCGCATAAATGGAGCAGCCAAAGCGATTTTTGACTGGCTGCCTGCAGGAGGAAGGATGAGGGAGTGCCGGGCTGCTGACAGTTGTGAGGGCGCAGGCGGCAGCCGCAGACAGGGGGCTGGGCGATGGGAAAGAAAAGCCGCGGAGCGCTTTTTACGAGGCGGATGAAAAAGACACATACGATATTTTTACCACAGATGCTGGAATATCATTCCCCTTTTCTTAAGGCTGCATTTGAGGGCAGCGGTTACCGCTTTGCTATAATGCGGGAATCAGGCTGTCTCAAAGAACAGGCGCTGCGGTATATCAGCAGCGATTACTGTTACCCGACAGTGCTGATTATCGGGCAGATGCTGCAGACGCTGCGCAGCGGCTGCTGCCCGCAGGACCGGATCGCTTTTATGGAACCGCAGGCCGGCGGCGCCTGCCGTGCGGGAAACATTTACGAGTTGATGATAAGGACGCTGGAAAAATGTGGACAGCAGCAGGTTCCGGTTATCTCCCTGAATTTTACGGGCGGGGAGCGGCAGCCGGGATTCCGGGTGACGCCGCTGCTCCTTTTATCGGCTGTCGCCGCAGTTTGTTTTGGGGACTTGCTGATGTGTCTGTACCAGCAGACAAAACCCTACGAGTGTGAACCGGGCGCGGCGGACAGGGCTTTTTGCGGACTGCGCTTAGAACTGGAAGCGGATATCCGGGCGCACAGATGTATTTGCGGAAGGAAAAGACGAGAGGCTTACCGGCATATTTTGGAGACGTTTCGAAGCATTCCCATCAGGATGGAGAAGAAAAAGAAAGTAGCGGTAGCCGGGGAAATCTATATAAAGTTTTCCTCTCTGGGGAATCATGGACTGGAACGTTTTTTAGGTGGACAGGGCTGCCAATGTATGATGGGCGGATTTACCAATTATGCCATTTATGTAATGGACGGCGCCAGACGCGATTATGCGGCGAACGGGGGAATGCTGCTGCTTCCCGTATATAACGCGGTATTGGACTATATGAAAGGGGTCCAGAGAGAGCTGTTAGATGAAATGGCAGAATTTCAGCAATTTACCGTGGACACTCCCTTTGATGCGTTGAAAAAAAAGGCGGAGGGGATCATAGGACATGACTGCATAACAGGCGATGGCTGGCTGGTGGCCGCGGAGGCTGCGGACGCCATAGAAAGGGGATGCCGCCATGTGCTGATTGTGCATCCCTTTGGCTGTCTGGTCAGTCATGTGTGCGAGCGGGGGATGCTGGGAAATCTCCGGCGGCGGTACCCGGATGTGAACGTGCAGACGATTGAATATGACTATGACTCCAGCGATACGCTGCGGCAGAGCAGGATTCTTCTGGCTCTTGGAAATGGGAAAGACCAATTCTAAATATTCATAATATGTTATGGATGCGTATGTCGTGTATTTTTATTGAAATGGATTGACAACGGAAGACAAAATTCTTACAATAAGAATATCTGAGGATATCTGCTTCAGCGTGCGGCGGGGCGCCGGGAGAGGGTAATTCGTAGCGTATGCCGCCGCAGTTTACAAAAGGATACCTGTAAAATGGTGATAGGATATATTATCAATACCTGTCTGATCTTTATAACTGCGAATTGTTATTCACTGCAAAGCCAATTATCCATACCAGGCTGGGGATGGTTTCTGCTGGCGCTGTTGTTTCTGGCAGTCCAGGTGATGCCGTCCGTGCGCAGCAGGAAACTGAGGGCAAAGAGACTCCGTATCTGCAAAAACGGCTGTATGCTTTTGCGCCTTTTTTTGTTGTCTGCGTTTGCTTCTGTTTTGTATTCCCTGGCCGGATTTTCGGGGCTGCTGAAAGCTGGTTCACTGTTGGCGGGGCCAAGGCTCTGGCTGATCAATACGGCGATTGCCGTATTGACGGAGGCGGTTGTGTTCTGGAACGGCATGATCCGTATTTATGCCACATCATTGCAGCTTGGCGTTAAATGGCGCGTGATCGGTATTGCGTGCGGCATGATCCCTATCGTGCATTTGTTTGTGCTGAGCGTGTTGATCCGCACTGCGGAAAAGGAAGTGGAATTCGAGAACCGCAGAATCCTGCTGGATGAGGAGCGGGAGGCGGAGAAGATATGCGCCACTCGATATCCCCTTTTGATGGTACATGGTGTGTTTTTCCGGGATTTCCGGTATTTTAACTATTGGGGAAGGGTACCGAAGGCGCTTTTAAAAAACGGCGCTGTTATTTATTATGGTAACCATCAGTCGGCGGCCTGTGTAGCGGACAGCGCGGCGGAGCTGGCGGCGCGTATCCGCGAAATCGTGCGGGAGACGGGCTGCGGTAAGGTGAATATCATTGCGCATTCGAAAGGCGGGCTTGACTGCCGGTATGCTCTTGCGAAATGTGAAGTGGCGGACAAAGTGGCGTCCCTGACAACGATTAACACCCCGCACAGAGGCTGTGAGTTTGCGGATTATCTGCTTTCTAAAATTCCACAGAAACAGAAAGATATGGCTGCCCGGGCCTACAATGCGGCGCTGCGGAAAGCAGGCGACGAAAATCCGGATTTTCTGGCGGCTGTGTATGATTTGACGGCGGAGGCCTGCAGAAAGAGAAACGAAGAGATAGAAGATGTGCCGGGCGTTTATTACCAGAGTGTGGGTTCCAGGCTGACGAGGGCGGTGGCGGGAAGATTCCCCCTCAATTTTTCCTATCATCTGGTGCATTGTTTTGATGGGAGAAATGACGGTCTGGTAGGAGAGGCTTCTTTTCCCTGGGGAGCGTCATACCGCTTTTTGACGTCACAGGGGAAGCGCGGGATATCCCACGGGGATATGATTGATCTGAACCGGGAAAATTTTGACGGATTCGATGTGCGCGAGTTTTATGTGCAGCTTGTACATGAGCTGAAGGAAAAAGGATTCTGATATGCGGGAAATGCAGTTTAAAATGGAACGGCCCGGGCTGCTGCAGCAGGGCGACAGGGTAAAGGTGACGGAAGGACTTCTGCCCAGCAATTATTATTATACGATCGATCCGGCGCTTGCCATGTCAGGCAACTTCCCGTTTCGGGAAAGACTGTTGGCAAGAGAGGGCGTTGTGACAGTGGTTGAAGAGAAAGAAAGAGGATTTTACGTAACCGTAGAGTTTGAAGAATAAGGAGGAGATATTATGAAAAAAATCAATACAAAAAAGGCACCGGCGGCAATCGGTCCATATTCACAGGCTGTCATGGCAGGAAATTTTTTGTTTGCCTCAGGGCAGATACCGATCGATCCTGCCAGCGGAGAGATTTTCGGTACGACCATTGAGGAGCAGGCGCAGCGGGCGATTGAAAATGTGGGCGCTATTCTTGCGGAAGCCGGAGCAGATTATACAAAGGTCGTAAAGACGACCTGCTTTCTGGCCGATATGGCTGATTTTGCCGCATTTAACGCCGTATACGAGAAATATTTTACGGAGAAACCGGCCAGAAGCTGTGTCGCAGTAAAGCAGCTTCCGAAAAACGTACTTTGCGAGGTGGAGGTTACGGCCTGGCTTGGCTGATTTCCAAAAAGATGAAGAAAGATACGGTAAGAAGCTCTCTGCTGCTGTTTCTGACCGCATTCATTTGGGGTGTGGCATTTGTGGCACAGAGCGTTGGAATGGAATATGTGGGACCGTTTACCTTCAATGCGGTCCGGTTTGCGTTAGGCGGAACGGTGCTTCTGCCTTTCCTTATGTGGAAGAGAAGGGGAGAGCGCCGGGAAGAAACAGAGGAAGGAAACGCCGCAGTGCGGCGTAGGACGCTCATTGGCGGTATCTGCTGCGGCTGCGCGCTGAGTACGGCAAGTCTGCTGCAGCAGTTGGGAATCCAGCGCACTACGGTAGCCAAGGCGGGATTCATTACGGCGTTGTATATTATCATAGTCCCGGCGCTGGGACTGTTTTTTCATAAAAAAGTGAGAAAACTGATCTGGGTCAGCGTTTTGCTGGCAGTATTTGGCATGTATCTTTTGTGCATACAGGAGTCATTTTATATCAGTACCGGAGATTTGCTTGTCTTTCTCTGTGCAGTTGTTTTTTCGGTACATATTTTGGTGATTGATTATTTTTCGCCGAAGGCGGACGGCGTGGCGCTGTCCTGCATCCAGTTTTATACGAGCGCACTGCTCTGCGGCCTGGGTATGCTTTTTTGGGAGACACCGTCTTTTGCGGCGATACTGCGCGGCTGGGCGCCTATCTTATATGCGGGCATTTTGTCTTGTGGTGTGGCGTACACACTGCAGATTATCGGACAAAAAGGGATGGATCCTACGGTAGCGTCCCTGATTCTGAGTCTGGAATCGGTAATTTCCCTGATTGCCGGATGGATTCTGCTGGGACAGGCGCTTAATCCGCGGGAAATCTGCGGCTGCGTTCTGGCGTTTGCCGCCATCATACTGGCGCAGCTTCCGGATAGGCGCAGTGCATCATCCTCTTAGCATGTTTTGGCTTGCCTTTCTTTTGTTTTTCGGAACAAATCACATAAATTTGTACAATGTCTGCAATACTATGTACAAAATAATGGTTTATGAGATTGGTTTGACTGGAAAAGGAGAAAGAGGATGGATTATGTAAATGCTTTCTGGGTAGGAGGCCTGATTTGCGCTCTTGTCCAGATTTTAATGGAAAAGACGAAAATGATGCCGGGAAGGATTATGGTGCTGCTCGTTTGCCTGGGGGCGGTAATCAGTATATTTGGCTGGTACGAACCTTTTCAGGAGTTTGCTGGCGCGGGCGCAAGCGTGCCGCTGCTCGGTTTTGGCAATACGCTGATGAAGGGTGTAAAAGAAGCGGTGGATCAGGAAGGGCTTCTTGGGCTTTTTATGGGAGGCTTTAAGGCAGGCGCGGTGGGTACCAGCGCGGCGCTGATCTTTGCGTATCTTGCCAGCCTTGTCTTTAACCCGAAAATGAAAAAATGATTTAAACTGTGATAGAAACGTAACAAAAGAAGAGAGGTTTATATGGATATTCAGTGGAAGATGATTGCACTATCTGACAAAGAGCTGATTGACGGTTTTTACCGTCAGGAAAAGCTGAGAAATTGCGAAGCGACATTCGCCAATAATTATTTATGGGCGCCTCATTATGAGATACGGTATGCGGTGGTCGGGGGGATGCTGGTGTTTTTATCGGATGAAGCGTCTTTTTCCGTCAGCTTTCCGGTCGGCGCGGGAGATTTGCGAAAAACCGTTGATACGTTGCTTGCTTATTTTTCAGAAAAAGGAAAGCCGTTTAAGATGCATCTTGTATCCCCGGCCCAGTTTGAGAAGTTGGAAGCATTGTATCCCGGCAGGTTCCAGGTTGCATACGACAGAGACCTGGCGGATTATGTCTATGAGTCGGAGCGGTTGCTCACATTGTCCGGGAAAAAACTGCACGCCAAGAGAAATCATATCAATAAGTTCAAAGAGACGTATCCTGACTGGCAATATGAAAGCATTACGGAGGAAAATACAGGGGAATGTCTGGAAATGGCGCAGGCGTGGCGTGTGTTGAACGGATGTGATGAAGATGAAAACAAGCATGCGGAGTTCTGTGTTACCCTGAACGCGCTGAAGCTGCGCAGGGAGCTGGGACTGAAAGGCGGGCTGCTGCGCGCAGACGGCAGAGTCGTAGCGTTTACGCTTGGCGAAGCGGTGGGAGACGATACGTTTGTTGTGCATATCGAAAAAGCCTATGCCGATGTGCAGGGTGCGTATCCGATGATTAACCAACAGTTTGTGGCACATGAAGGCGCGGCTTACCGCTACATTAACAGAGAGGAAGATACGGGTGCGGAAGGTCTGCGCAAGGCAAAGCTGTCCTATTATCCGGATAGGATGCTGGAGAAGGGTATTGTCACATTGCAATAGAGGCGCATAATCTTCTGTAGAGCAGGAAACCCTAAGGAAAAAACGAAGTAAATGTTTTCAGGAAAGGGATGGGATGATGGCTTCACAGGAGAAAAAAGAACAAAAGGGGAAGAGAAGGGGCAAACAGAGCGTTGCGTATGAATGTCCGGTATATATCAATGCCAGCGCGTGCATTGCCGGGAAAAAGGAAGGCGAAGGTCCGCTGGCCGAGCTGTTTGACATGATCGGGGAAGACGATCTGTTTGGCTGCAACACATGGGAAGAAGCCGAAAGCAGTCTGCAGAAGGATGCGGTATATCTGGCCATGGGAAAGGCGGGACTTGACAGCAGGGAGGTGCAGTATCTTTTCGCAGGTGACCTGCTTGGTCAATCGATAGCGACTTCTTTTGGCATTATGGCATATGAAATTCCGCTGTTTGGGTTGTATGGCGCCTGCTCGACATGCGGGGAATCGCTGAGTCTTGGCTCCATGACCATTGACGGCGGATTTGCCAGAAATGTCATCTGTGTCACATCCAGCCATTTTGCCAGCGCGGAAAAGGAATTTCGCAATCCCCTGGAATATGGGAGTCAGCGTCCGCTGTCGGCGACCTGGACGGTAACGGGCAGTGGGGCGTTTGTGTTGGGAAAAGAGCGGGGTGAGCATGTCCGCGGAGCGATTACCGGTATCACTACAGGCAAGATCATGGATTACGGGCTGAAAGATTCCATGAATATGGGCTGTTGCATGGCACCTGCCGCCTGTAATGTGATCTATCAGAATTTCATTGACTTTGGCAGACAACCTTCCGACTATGATAAAATCATTACCGGGGATCTGGGTTCGATTGGCCAGCGGGCTTTGATTGACCTTGTGGCGGAAAAGGGGTATGATATTTCTGATAACCATATGGACTGCGGTATGCAGATTTACGATTCCAAGACGCAGGATACGCACGCCGGCGGTTCCGGCTGCGGCTGCGCGGCCGTCACGCTGTCTTCTTATATTTTAAAGCAGATTGAGGAAAAGAAGTGGAAGCGGGTGCTGTTTATTCCGACAGGCGCGCTGCTGAGCAAAACCAGTTTTAATGAAGGGAAAACAGTGCCGGGCATTGCACACGGGGTCGTGATAGAAAGTGTGTAAGTATGAATGTAACGCCGGTTTTTTTAAACCAGTTTCACAATCAGGCGGAGCGGATTCTCCACAGAAAGGGCAATTTTACGGGCCCGCCGCTGGAGATGACAATTGTGCTGGATCATAATTTATGTGCAGAGAAGCTGTGTGATTGTGTGCCTGCGCTGCTGCGCTGCCTGAAGCAGCGCAGTGAGATTTTCCGCAATGTGCGGCTGAATGTGACGGACTGGATCGGCGATAGCCGGATCGAAAACGGGGTCAGGCCTATGTTGTCCGTCATAACGGGCGGCTGTTTCCGGGACGGTAGGACGGGCGTACAGGAAAAAAGAATAGAGCTTTTGTATCAGTATTTGAAATTTTATCATGCCCGGTCAAAGCTGATTGTGCTCGTGACGGACGGAAAGTACCGGGTGGGGGATGAAAAGGCGCAAAATGAAGCGCTGAAACCTTTTCTGGAAAGAAAACTGATGCGGATTACCGTAACCGAAGAGGGAATGGAGCTGTCGTAGTTCCGTTCCTTTTGCGCTGCCATAAACAGCGGGCGCAAAGAGTTGCCGCCTGTGACAGCTTACCGGGAATACGCGCGATTTTTGCAGCGCTGTCGGATCATTTGCGATTCACCGCTGCAGAGGGGAGAGACGGATGAAAAAATTTTTTAAATTTTGCCTGCATGTGTTACTGCTTTTATCGGCCCTGTTAATGGCGCTTTTACTTTTGTGTGCATGGAAGCCGGAGCTGACGGAGCAGATTGCAGATTATCTGTATCCCGCCGGAGAGACAAAAATGCGGGTGGAAGCGCAGCCTGAAGCGGAGAGCGGGGAGCGGGAGGAAAGCGCCGCTGGGGAAGAGGCTTTTGGCGACGCGGCAGCGGACAGACAGGAAGCCGGCAGAGAAACGGAGATTTCCGCAGCGCCCGGAAACGGGGACGAAGAGCAGTCCGTGTACATAGCCCCGCAGGAGACGGACATCGCGGCGCCCGCGGAGGTGGCAGGCAAAAACGGCTATCAGGCAATCGAGGGAAATGACAGCGAGGTAGAGGAAGAAGAAGCCAAGGCGCTGGAAGAACAGCTGGACGTTGGGGAAACAGGGGACGGTCTGACGTTTGATCCCTTGTATTATCCGTATTATACGATGCTGGATGAAAACGGGCAGCATATTTACAGGCAGATTTATGCCAATGCCAGGGCGCTGCATGCATCGTTCGCCCCGGTGGAACCGGTCAGGGCACAGAAACTGCGGGATATTATTTCCGCTGTCTATAACGATCATCCGGAGCTTTTCTGGCTGGATACGGCATATGCCTGCAAACACAGAGGAAACGGGCAGTGTGTGGAAATTGACCTGCAGTTTAACAGAACGGCGGAAAATCTGGAAAGGGAAAACGCCGCTTTTGAGAAAGCTGCCCGGGATATGATTGCAGAAGCGGCGGATTTTGGCAGTGCATATGATCAGGAGCGGTACGTACATGATATGCTTGTGCATAAAGTGGATTATGTCAGAGATGCGGAGATGAACCAGAGCGCGTACAGCGCTTTGGTCAATGGAAGAACCGTATGCGCCGGTTATGCCAGAGCATTTCAGTATTTGATGCAGCAGTTGGGCGTTCCATGCTATTACTGTACGGGATATGCGGGAGAAAATCATGCGTGGGACATTGTAAAGTTGGAAGACGGCTATTATAATGTAGATGTCACATGGGATGACACAGGTGACGGCACATATGACTACTTTAATAAAACGGATGACGATTATGCCGGAACGCATGTCAGGCAGGAATTGTCCGTCAATCTGCCGCCCTGCGGAGGCGGAAAGTACAGGACGGCCAACCTAACGGATGAAGATGCGGGTCTGCGGAGCATTGCAGACGCAGGATTTTCCGAAGATGATATTCTATATACGATGCAGGATTATTACGATGACTGTTATGCGGAAATTCTGCACAGAGGCCCCGGCAGTTATGCATTCAGCAATATATTGGAAGGCGGGCCGCTTTTTGAAGAGTGGGAGCAGGCATATGACGGCGAAGCATACAAGGAGGCTTATATGATACAGGCGATGCGCGCCGTAGGAGCGAAATCCTGTTATATTAATCTGACGATAGAAAAGCTGCAGCAGGACAGATATCTGATTACGCATGAACTGCAGCTACAGTGAGAACAGACATAGAAAGACGGCGCTGCTTTGTACTGCGGTGCACAGGATAAGGGTATTTCTGCATCGTATTTCGCGTGTTTGGACAAAAAAGGCGCCAGCCGGGCGCAACAGACCGGCTGGTTTTGCGGTACAGGGAAAGGGAACCGGATATGAGAAAAGGAAGCATTATTTTGTTGACCATAGCAGTCATTTTGCTGACCGCAGGATGCGGCAGAAGCAGCGTATCGGCGGCGCAGCAGACGGAATATGGCATGAAGGCAGCGGATTTTGGCAGTTACAATGTGCCTGCGGGATGGGTGAAGGCAGAACGGTATTCGACGGAAGATAAGATATTTTATGTACAGGAAGGAGAGGAAGAGGACGAGCAGCCTGATAATATTTCCATTGAATTCGGCCGTAATAAATATAAGCTGGAAGAACATATGAAATTCCGAGATGCCATTGTAAAGCAACTGGCGATGCAGCTTTCCGGACGGCAGGACACAATGGTTTCCGGCGAGGGGGTATATACGGATCAGGAGTATATTATGTATGTGTTTACCATCGAAGAGGAAGAAAGCGGGATTATGACAAAGCAGTATTATATAGTGGATGATTACCGGTATTGTCTGATCATTCTCACCAATTTTGACGGTTCCGGGGAAGCTGTCCGGGCAGCGGGAGAGATGGCGGACAGTTTTGTATGGACAACTGCGGCCGGTCAGGAATGACGGTGCTTTCTTTCAGACAGATATGGGACAGGCACCGTAGTTTTTCGGGAAAAAAGAGAAATTGCAAATACAATTGGAGATGATGCGGCAGATGAGACAGGGAAATACTTCCATATTTTTATAAAATAGCGATAATAAAGAAAGAAAAAGAAAAAAATGTAAAAATTTATATTTTTTTAGAAAAATATGTTGACAAAAGAAAAAAACATGCTATAATGAAAACATACAAAAGAGAAACATTCATATAGATCAAATCTAATGAAAAGGAGGTACGGACCACCGAAAACGTAAGGCGAGAAACGTAAGAGAAAAAGAAAAAGTACTTGAGAGACAAAGAGTACAAAAAAGAGAAAACATTCGTTGAAGTACAATCGAAAAAGTCCGGTGCAGTTACATAAGAACCTCACTGCAGTACAGAAGTACAAAAGATAAAATTGGAAAGAGACGGGTGGAACAGAATAAGGAGGTACAGTCCATTGGATGGTATGAAGTAGAAGGAAGTATGTTTTAATTGAAAACATACTTCCTTCTGTTATATACTGTATCTATAGGAAACGACAAAAGTCGTTTCCCATCTATTGTTGGCAGTTGGGGAAATATGCATGTACGAAAGAAAAGAGATCCTGACATCCTCATTGCTTTTTGTGACAGGACTGTTTTGTCTGGCGATTGCCCCCGTTGCCCTGTTCCGCGCGCTGGGACTTAGGACAGAGACGCAAGGCGGGAAAGCGGCGGATGGACAGATGGCAGAGCGGCAGCGTTTTGAGATCATTCAGGTGCGGGATAGCGGAAAGCCTCTATGGGAAAAAACGTGGGGTGAGGAAGAGGGGGAATCCATTGTGTACCAGTATGATTATTTTGCGGAGGAGCAGTGCTTAAAACAGGAGGATGGCGCTGTCTGCGCGGATAATGTGGATACGATGCATCTGAATGATGTCTGGTTTTCCGTTCCGGCGGGTGGAACGAGGGGGTTTGGCGATCCTGTTTTTTCTTCTGCGCTTTTGACAAAGGCACAGCGGCAGGCGCAGCAGGAGTGGAATGAGCGTGACGCAACTTTGGTGCAGTATGAGAAAGCGTTTCAGAGAAAGATTGAGCTGGCCAGAGAGATGATACGGGAAGGGTATCTGCAGGATTATCTGGTGGGGTATCTGCTACAGTATCCTGAGATCGATCCGGAGAAAAGAGTATGGACGCTGGAGTATATGGACGGTGGATGGACAGACCGGCCGGAAGACGGTGTGCGGTGGTGTGATCTGCGTTACAGATTAATAACGACGGCGGAAAATGGAGAAATTGTTGCGGTGGGGTGGCTGGAAATCCATCAAAGGAGTCTGGTTTCGGATCATACGGCCAGGACCGAGGTGAGCTGCGTGATGGACCCGGTTGGCAGCGGCATTGGGCGCTTATTGGCGGACGGTTCGTCAGACGGGGGAGAGATCCGGGTAGGCCGGGTGCATGGACAGAATTTTCCGGACGAAGCCACAGCGCGGGATTTTGTAGAGCAGCGGGGAGCGGCTCTGATGCTGCCGGAAGGAGCGGACCAGACGGTGCGCTGGAAGTATCGGCCGGAGCAGGGCTACTGGTATACCTATCTGGTGTGTGAGGGGAGATCCGCTGATTATGATATAACGATTGCCATACCGCTTATGACAGGGGAGGAAGACGGATGGTATGCGGCGTCCCGGATTCGGAAGCAGGCGGATAACAAGAGTGCGTGTGCTTATGCGTTGTCTGCAGTGATGCAGACACTGCGAATAACGCCGTATGTTTACTGTGTCCGGGAAGGCGATACACTGACGGATATCGGGCGCAGGTACGCGCCGGATGAAAGACCGCATGATGCGGTCTGCCGTATTGCGGAGCGAAACGGCATAGACAATCCGGATCTCATTTATCCGGGGCAGCGGCTTATCCTGCCGGAGGATTATACGGGGAAGGCGTGGAAGGCGGGTCTTCAATGAGCTGCGGCAGGGGATGTTTGCCGCGGCACCATCCGGAAATATTCTGTAAAATTTTAGCATATTGTTATCAACAAAATGCGGAAAGTCAAAGAGATCATATTACAAAAAATACAGTACAGTGAGAGGAAAGGATATGGCAAAAGAGAGAGGAACTGCAGGATTGTCAAGCAGGGAACGCAGGAGAAAGAGAAGGGTGCGCAACCAGATACTGGCCCGGGTGACAATGGCGGTCCTGCTGGTCTGCGCCGCGGGGGGATTGTTTTTTGCGGGCAGATATGTGGTCGGGCTGATTGCCGACAGGCGTCAGGAAAAAGAGTTTGCCAAGGCAATGGCGGCTATGGAGGAAACAGGCGCACAGGAGACGGCAGAGAAGGAGACGGAAGAGGCGGATGATGCCTATACGGAAGACGACCGCATGGAAGATATGATCGAAGCAAGCATTGCAGATATGCCATTGGAAGACCGGATCGGAGGATTGTTTTTGACGACGCCGGAAGCGCTGACCGGAACGGATCTGGCTACCAGGGCGGGAGAGGGAACGGAGGCCGCTCTGGCTGCGTATGCGGTGGGCGGGCTTGTGTACGCCGCGTCGAATGTACAGTCTGCACAGCAGTTTACGGATATGATTACGGACACAATTCCCAAAAGTAAGTATCATCTGTTTTTTGTATTGGACGGCACGGCGGATATTTTGACAGATGATTTGTCGGTGTATGGCATAAATATGGAGTTTGCCGGTAAAGATGACGGTTCCGATACGTTCCGTACGGTGACGCTGCCTTCCCTTTTGGGCGACGGACAGGAGGATGGTCTTGTGACAGTGCAGGTTGGCGGAGAAGAGGAAGAGATGGCGGACGCCTGTATAGAGGCGTGGCAGAACGGCGCCGATCTGCTTTATGTAAAGGAGGGGTTTCAGAGCGCGTATGAAGGGATGGTAGAAAAGATCAGCGGCAATGCAGAGCTGGAAGAAAAGGTCAAAGAGTCTCTGGAAAAGATTTACCGTGTAAAGTACCGTAACCAGTTGTAAAAAAGTAGAAAATATTGAAAAAAATATTTGACAAAATGAGAAACATATAGTATAGTATAAATTGTCCGGTGGACAACGGACAATGCGCACGAGTGGCTCAGTGGTGGAGTATCGCCTTGCCAAGGCGAGGGTCGCGGGTTCGAATCCCGTCTCGTGCTTATAAAAAGTCTTGCTTTTGCAGGATTTTTTATTTTTCTGCCATATTTCGCGCCGCGTAGTTTGGTAAAACAGTATAGATAGCGGAAACAGTGCACTTCGCAGTGTTTCCGTTTTTTTATGCGCAGGCCCATGCAGAAGAAATATGCCGCGAAGGCGGCGCACGGGGCCGCGCGGCGGGCAGGGGAAATCGCCCCTACTCGATTGCGCAGACCCGCATAGGAAAGTTTGCTGCCGGTCTGCGCACGGGCTGTGCGGCGGGCAGGAAAATTCTCACTGCCTGCTTATTTTTCTGCGTTTGCCATAAACCGCTGCGGCTGTCAGGCAAGGATCCGGTCGATTTGTTCGCGCTCCTGCGCGCTGAACTGCGTATTGGCAAGCATACCGATGTTATCGATGATCTGGGATGGTCTGGAAGCGCCGATTAAGACGCTGGTAATATCTTTGTCGCGCAGTATCCAGGCCAGCGCCATTTGCGCAAGGCTTTGACTGCGTTCTTTTGCGATTGCATTCAGAGAGCGGATTTTGCTCAGTGTTTTTTCGTTTACGGCGTCCTCTTTCAGAAAACGTCCGTCTGTACGGATACGGCTGTCCTGCGGGATTCCGTGCAGATAGCGGTTTGTCAGAAGGCCCTGCGCCAGCGGAGAAAAGGTAATAACGCCGATGCCGTTTTCCGCAGCATAGCTTTTGAAACCGTCTTTTTCGATATCGCGGACCAGCAGAGAGTATTTTCTTTGATTGATGATAAAGGGAGTGCCCAGTTCCCGGAACAAAGCGGCGATGGCGATCGTTTGTTCTTTGTTGTAATTTGAGATGCCGACATACAGGGCTTTTCCGCTTTTGACAATGCCGTCGAGAGCTCTGGCTGTCTCTTCCAGCGGCGTGTGTGGATCCGGCCTGTGATGGTAAAAAATGTCCACATAATCAAGCCCCATTCTTGACAGGCTCTGGTCAAGGCTGGCCACAAGATATTTTTTGCTGCCCCAGTTTCCGTAAGGACCGGGCCACATGTCATAGCCTGCTTTGGTAGAGATGACCAGCTCGTCCCGGTAGGGACCGAACGTTTTTTTCAGGATACGGCCGAAATTTTCTTCTGCGGCGCCGGGAACGGGGCCGTAATTATTTGCCAGATCAAAATGGGTAATGCCATTGTCGAAGGCTGTCCGGCACAGCTCTGTCATAGTATCGAGACTGGCGTTGGAGCCGAAATTGTGCCATAAGCCGAGAGATACGGCGGGCAGCAGCAGTCCGCTTGCGCCGCAGCGGTTATACTGCATATGTTCATAACGTGTTTCTTTTGCGGTATACATGATGCACCTCCTGATTTTGTGCCCGGGACGAAACGCCTGCCGGGCGGCTGTTTTTAGAGCGGCGGTCAAACGGTCGTTTCGTTTGTTTCCGGCCGACGCTCTGCGCGGGAACGGACTGCATGCGGGGATTTCTCCGATTGGCAGTCGGGATCACGGAAAAGGACGTCGGGCACCGCACACAACATTTCTTCTACATAGCTGTGATAGGGTTCCCATACGGGGGCGGTGTAGATGAGCGGATAGACGCCGAAGGCAATATAATGTGCCGCTTTCCGCAGCGCCTGTTCGGGGGAACATACACATACCATCTGTCCAAAGCGCTGGTCCTTCCATAGCTGCGCGGCGACAAAGCATTCATCGGCGGAGTTATAGACGCCGGCGCTCCCTTTGTAAGCTTTATTTTCCGCTTCGCCGTATATATGATTTTCCAAAATCCCCTGTTGGCGCAGATAGGCTGTGCCTGCTGCGCTTAAGGATACCTTGTCGGCTATTCCGCCTTGCATATGCAGACTGCCGGGCACATAGAGACGGCAGTCGATTTCTTTGTGCCGGTAGGAATGATACAGGCTGACTGCCATATCCAACCGCCCGGCAAATTCTGCATCCGGCGTACCGTCGGTCTTCAGGGGATGCTGTGCGGCAATTTCAATCAGGCAGCGGTCTCCGTAACGTTTCCTGGCCTGTTGTACGGCATTCCTTGCGCCGCGCAGTTTTTCTTCCCAGAAGTTTAGGGCAGTGCGCCGCTCCAGATAAAAATAAGACGGCGTCTTGTTATCCCGGAAGTTGATAATGTCTCTGCGTTCTGCCGCCAATTCCCATAACCGGTCGAAATGCAGATTTGCGAGTTCGGCCAGTGTTTTCGGCCGCTGTGTCTGCGGATCTGCAGTCTGGCAGCCAAGTGACAATGATTCGTTGGAAGCCTTAAAGGGAGGCATTGTCATGGTGAGCCAGGACCAGATCCGGTTTTCACTGTCAATGCAGATGATTTCGGTCTGGCGCAGGAGCGTGTAAGAACAGCCGATAGAGATGGAACCATGATTTCCGGCAAGCTGCAGACTGCGCCTTAAATAGCCCATGGCATCGTCAAATTCTTTGTGAATGGGTTCTGTTTTGGGATCGCGTCCTTCTATCTGCAGGACGTCTTCCAGAAAGTCGGAACCAGGATTTGGCAGAAGAAATTTCAGCTCGCCATGGCTGCGCAGCATCTCCGCAAGATCGGCGCAGTGCAGGGCAAGAAAAGCGCGGCCGGATGTGGCCAGTATTTTTACGGATTTGGCTGTCCGGATTTTTTCTCTTAAAATGTCTTCCGGGGCATTTTCGATCTGCATATGCGTAATGCCGAGTGGATGCGTGGCCTGGGCGGCCTGATAAAACGTCTCTTTTTCCTGCAGTTTGTCTTTGTAATATAGATTTAACTGCTCCAGGAACCGGATGCCGAGTTCCGTACAGTCTTTGTAGGATGTAACCAGCACATGCTTTTCATGAAGCGTGTCAACGAAATCAAGCAGTTGACGATAAGAACGGTCGTCGGCACTTGGCGGTGTCTCAGGATGCAGCCGGTAGACAAATACCTGCTTCCCGTCTTTGAGCGCGGTGAGTATCTCTTTTGCGGTTCCGGACGGGTATCTGCCTGTCTTTGTGCCGATATGGGTGCGGAAGACGGCTACCAGAAAGTCGCAGGAAGCAACCATATCATCAATAGCGGACTGCAGTTGCTTTCCCGATGGGAAAAAGACGTCAGAATCCCATCTTGCCGATAAAATTCGGGTGCCGGAATCCCGATGGGCGCGGTTGAACTTGTCAACGGTTTTGCGGATCGCATCAATCTCGTCCGCTACGTCCCCGGGAGATGAAATAAACATGTCGTATGAGGCAACGATTTTGGGCATTTTTCCTCCTTGTATACTGCAGCCGGAGTGCGCATCCTGTCTGTCGGCGGCAGCCTGTTTGTTTTGTTTGCACAGATGCTTTCAATATTTTACCTGATTTGTGGGCAATTGACAATGTCGGATATTTTTGGATTTCTCCATTTCTTCACAAACTGAATACTGCCGGAATTTTGCATAGACAGAACAATGACATGTACCGTAAAAAAGACATTGCCCGCAAATTTGTATTCCATTGGCGGACATTTTTGTCCGAAAATGGCATACAAATTTGCAAAAATGTACTTTTGCCCGGTGTGTGAATGTACTGTCTATGTAAAATTCCGGCAGCAGTAGTCCTGCGCAAAAATGGAGAAAATCAAACAAATATCTGTTGTGGTAAGGAAATCAATTTTGCGTATAATGGCACAACTATATTGATTCGAGTTCCAGGCTACGGATATAAGAAACGCTACGTGTTCTGAAAAGGGTGGGTGAAATAATTGACGCAGACGGCCTTTACGCGCCATCCAGGCGCGGGAGGCCTTTCCCGGACATCCATGTCCGGGAACAGCTGACAGAGAGCAGAACACGAAGAGTTTCTAATATCCTACACAAAGGAACGCTCATCAATATAATTGTGCCAGAGAATGAAAAATTGCTTTCCGTGTATTCGGGTATCCCGATTTCTTCAGAAACAGGATAATGCCGGGATTTTGCATAGACAGAACAATGACATGCACCGTAAAAAAGACATTGCTCGCAAATTTGTATGCCATAGGCGGACATTTTTGTCCGAAAATGGCATATAAATTTGCAGAAATGTACTTTTGCCCGGTGTGTGAATGTACTGTCTATGTAAAATTCCGTCAGCAGTAGTCCTGCGCAAAAAAGGGGAAAGTCAAACGGATATATTTGTGGTAAGGAAATCAATTTTCTGTTTTTGTGCCCGATATTTAAAGGGTGTTTCTTTCCCGTAGGGGTTTGGCATTTGTGCGGAGGCTGCCGGGCATAATTTCTGCTCCTGCGCCGGGCAGGAAAGATTGCATTTTCTAATTGTCCACACCTATTATTCCGCAATTTTATGACGCAAACGGCCTTTACGCGCCATCCAGGCGCGGGCGGCCTTTCCCGGACCTCCCTGTCCGGAAATTGCTGGCTGTGCGCGGACAATAAGAAAATTCTAATATTTCCTGCAAAGTCGCACTCACTGAAATTTATGCCCGGCAGCAAACACAGGAGTGAATGAATATTTTGCAAAGTTCTTCTTACCGTTGCCCGTGGTAAACGGGCAGGTGCAGCAGAGCGTTGCAATTGCAAGATAAGAAAACAACAGGTATAATGCTGTTATGCTATTTACAGAGAAAATATACGGACAATTGAAAAAAGGGTTTCTCAGCGGCAGTGTGCTGAAATGGATCGCAGTGGCGGCGATGGTGGTCGACCATCTGGCAGCCGTTGTATTAAAAGGATATGTAAGGATACATTTGTCGCAGTTTTCGGAAGTGGAGCTGGCGGAACTAGGCAGATTGTATGACTGGATGCGCAGTATCGGCAGGACTGCTTTTCCGCTGTTTGCGTTTTTGCTGACAGAAGGATTTTTTCATACGAGGAACAGGAAAAAGTATGCTCTGCGCCTGTTTGTCTTTGCGCTGTTATCGGAAATACCGTATGATCTGGCGGTATTTGGAAGGATTTGCGAGCGGCGGGGACAGAATACGCTGTTTACGCTTTTACTGGGACTGGCGCTGATGGGGGCTGCGGAATGGATACGGCTGTGCGCCTGGCGGCGGTCAGGCGGAGAGGGGAAATCCGCCGCGCCGGGATGGCCGGTGTTTCTCCTGCAGTCCGCGGTATTTGCTGCGGGCGCCGTAGCGGCTAAGCTGTGCAGGCTGGATTATGGGTATAGGGGGATTGGACTGATTGGCGTGTTTTACCTTTTTTATGCGTACCGCACTGCGGCTGCGGCTGCCGGGTTTTGCCTGTTTTGTGCAAGCCCGTGGAGTCTGCCTGCCTTTTTGCTGATTCCCTGTTACAATGGCAGACGGGGCAAAAAAGGGAGAGGGCGGCGCTGGTTTTACCTGTTTTATCCGCTGCATCTGCTTGTCTTGTATGGAATTGTGGTTTGCTGCGCATAAACCGGCGGCAGGTGCATTTCTGTGCAGCGCTGCAGAGCGAAAAAATGAGTTTCGCAATCGCCTGTGATATGGTACTATAGAAATAAGAGGGGAGGAGGTATTTTGACAAAAAATGTGTTGCCGGAGAGCGGTTTGCGGCGGACTATGGGTGTGGTGATGCTGACGCTGCATTTTATGAACGTGTTGTATGGTTTTTATATGCCGCTTATGATCGTTGGGATTGTGGATTATCTGGCGGGAGTGAATCTGCTATTTATGGTTTTCCTGATACCGCCTCTGTTTTTAATTCTGAATATTGTAAATGCAGTCAGCTTTGCGCGTCATAAGCAGTTTCGGGAAATCAGAGAGCTGATGAATATAGTGCGGATTGTGACCGATGTGACGCTTGCGGTCAATGTGGTCGGAATTGTTCTATTGGCGGTTTTGACCGGTGTTCTTATGACAGGGCTCGCGGGGCTCTTTTCTTGGATTGGCGTGGGTTTTGTTTTTGGCATGACTTTCTGGTACGGTGTCTGCTGCAGTCTGTCGGCGTCGGCTTATGTGATCGGAGAAATCTGGATGGCGTTTCGGGAAGGAGAGGTAGAGAAGGTTTCGGCAGTCGTCCATACAGTACTGCAGATCATTCCCTTTGTCAGCCTGATTGACGGAATTGTCATTTACAGTACGACGGGAAAAAGAAGAGCGGTTTAGCAGGGCTCAGAGGCCGGAGGTGGAAAACGGGAGAGCGTATGGCGGAAACTATAAACAAAGGGACAGTTGATGGAGGAAAGGCGGGGTACTATGAAATTAACGTTTATCGGGGCGGATCATGAGGTAACGGGGAGCTGTCATTATCTGGAAGCGTGCGGGAAGCATATACTGGTCGACTATGGTATGCAGCAGGGGATCCATACGCTGGAGAGCGCCGAACTGCCTATAGCGGAGAACCAGATTGATTATGTGCTGCTGACACATGCGCATGTGGATCATTCAGGGATGCTGCCGCTGTTATATGCGAGGGGGTTCCGGGGACAGGTTATGATGACGGACGCCAGTGCGGATCTGTGCAGTATTATGCTGCGTGACTGCGCGCATATCCAGATGCAGGAAGCGGAATGGAAGAACAGAAAGGCAAAACGCCATTCGGGGATACAGGCGGAGGAACCGATTTATTCGATGGAAGATGCGGACGGCGTGATCAGGCAGATCGTCCCCTGCCATTATGATTCGGTCATTACACTCTGCGACGGTATCCGTATCCGGTTTACGGATATCGGGCATCTGCTTGGCTCTTCCAGTATCGAAGTCTGGATTGCGGAAGAGGGAAATCAGAAAAAAATTGTATTTTCCGGCGATATCGGCAACAGAGACCAGCCGTTGATCAAAGATCCGAAACAGACGGAGGAGGCCGATTATGTAGTCATAGAATCGACTTACGGCGACAGGCTGCATTCCGTTGACAGGCCGGATTATGTGGGTGAGCTGACGCAAATTCTGAGCGAGACGTTTGCCAGAGGGGGCAACGTGGTCATTCCTTCGTTTGCAGTGGGACGTACCCAGGAGATGCTTTACTTTTTAAGGAAAATCAAGGCTGAGCGGCTGGTGAAGAATTTCCCGGATTTTCCGGTGTATGTGGACAGCCCGCTGGCAGTGGAAGCAACGGGCATTTTTAATAAAAATATATACAATTGTTTTGACGAGGAGGCTATGGAACTTGTCAGAGCGGGCATCAATCCCATCCAGTTTCCGGGACTGCATCTGACCATTACCAGTGAGGAATCAAAAAACATTAACTTTGACGAGACGCCGAAAGTGATTTTGTCGGCTTCCGGTATGTGTGAAGCAGGCAGGATCCGGCATCATCTGAAGCATAACCTGTGGAGGCCGGAATGTACGATTCTGTTTGTGGGATACCAGTCGGTCGGTACGCTGGGCAGGATGATTGTGGAAGGCGTAGAGGAAGTAAAGCTGTTTGGCGAGACGATCGAAGTCAGGGCGCAGATACGTAAGCTGGTGGGAATGAGCGGTCATGCGGATAAAGCGGGACTTTTGGAATGGCTCAGCGGTTTTACGAAAAAACCGGAACGTATTTTTGTAGTGCATGGGGAAGACGGCGTATGTCAGGCTTTCCGGGATTGTCTGGAAAATGAATATGGATTTTCCGCGTATGCGCCTTACAGCGGCACCCGTTTTGATCTGCTGACCAATACGTGCGAATATGAAGCGTCGCCCGTTTATCTGAAAAAGAAACAGCGGAAAGCAAGCGATGTGTTCAGCCGTCTGGTGGCGGCGGGGCAAAGGCTGCTTAGCGTGATCCGTGAAAATGAAGGCGGGGCCAATAAGGATCTGACAAAGTTTACGGACCAGATCAATTCCCTTTGTGATAAGTGGGACCGCAAGTAGGGCTTGGGAAGGCTTTTGACAGCAGAACAAAAAAATGACAGAAGAATGGGGAAATGGAAGATGAATATGATTGCGGCAGTGGATAACAATTGGGCCATCGGCAATAAGAATGACCTGCTTGTGCGGATTCCCAATGACCAGAAGCATTTCCGGGAGGAGACGATGGGCAAGGTGATTGTGCTCGGGCGCAGGACGCTGGAGACGTTTCCCCAGGGAATGCCGTTACAGGGACGCACCAATATCATTTTGTCCGCTAATCCGGACTATAAGGTGAAACACGCAATTGTACGGCACTCTCTTGCGCAGCTGCTGGAAGAGCTGAAACAGTATCCGTCCGGTGACATTTATGTGGTCGGCGGGGGGAGCGTTTACCGGCAGATGCTTCCCTATTGTGACGTGGCGCATATTACAAAGGTAAACCGCTCTTATGAGGCGGACTGTTATTTCCCGGATCTTGATGTGCTGCCGGAATGGGTGGTCACGCAGGACAGTGACGAGCAGACTTATTTTGACCTGGAATATATATTCCAGAAGTATGAGAGGAGGGGCGCGCCACAGCCTCTGTGACGGTATGGATGCCGCGTTTTGTCGGGTCTGTTCCTTGTTTATAAAAATTTTATAATTTAAAACACCTTAGAAAAACAAGGGATTTCAACAATTATTAGCACTCATATGAAATGAGTGCTAATTTTTTCTTGACTTCCGCAGCCATGTGTCTTACAATCGGAGGTAAACAGAAAGGATGTGAAAAATTATGGCAGCGAGACAAGGCAATTTGTCCATTAACAGCGATAACATTTTCCCGATTATCAAAAAGTGGTTGTATTCCGACCATGATATTTTCTTCCGGGAACTGATTTCCAACGGTTGTGATGCCATTACAAAATTAAAGAAACTGGATATGATGGGAGAATATACTCTGCCGGAGGATTACAAGGCAAGGATGCAGGTAATCGTCAGCCCTGAGAAAAAGACGCTGACCTTTCTTGACAATGGTCTGGGTATGACAGAGGATGAGGTGGATGAGTATATCAACCAGATTGCATTTTCCGGTGCAACGGATTTCATTGAAAAATATAAGGACAAGACGAATGAGGACCAGATCATCGGACATTTCGGTCTTGGTTTTTATTCCGCGTTTATGGTGGCGGACGCGGTACACATTGATTCCCTTTCCTACAAAGAGGGTGCGAAGCCGGTTCATTGGGAGTGCGACGGCGGCACCGAATTTAAGATGGAAGAGGGAGATATGACAGAGGTCGGTACGAAGATCACGCTGTTCATCAACGAAGACTGTCTGAAATTCTGTAATGAATATGAAGCGAGAAGCGTGATAGAAAAATACTGTTCCTTTATGCCTACGGAAATTTATCTCTCCAAAGAGGATACAAAGGAGACGCAGATTATCAAAGAGGAAGAAAAGCTGGACAGTGATACGGTGATTGAGACGATCCAGCCGGAAAAAGAGGAAGATCCGGTAAAGCTGAAAATCGCAAAGCGTCCTGAACTGCTGAATGATACCAATCCTCTCTGGACAAAGCATCCGAACGAGTGTACGAAGGAGGATTATCTGGCGTTTTACCGGAAGGTGTTTCTGGATTATAAGGAGCCGTTGTTCTGGATTCATCTGAACATGGATTATCCGTTTAACCTGAAGGGGATTCTGTATTTCCCGAAAATCAATATGGAGTATGAATCGATTGAAGGCACCATCAAACTGTACAATAATCAGGTATTTATTGCAGACAATATCAAAGAAGTGATTCCGGAGTTTCTGCTTTTGCTCAAAGGCGTAATTGATTGTCCCGATCTGCCGCTGAATGTATCGAGAAGCGCATTACAGAATGATGGTTTTGTGAAAAAAATCTCCGATTATATCACCAAGAAGGTGGCGGACAAGCTGTCCGGCATGTGCAAGACGGAGAAGGAAGAATACGAAAAGTATTGGGACGACATCAGCCCGTTTATCAAATTCGGCTGTCTGAAAGACGATAAGTTCTGTGAGAAAATAACGGATTATATTCTGTTTAAGAATCTGGACGGCAAATATATGACGCTGCCGGAATGCCTTGAAGTGGCGAAGATTGATCCGGATGAGAAGGCGGAAGGCGAAAACAAGGAAAATAAGGAAGAACAGACTGCAGAAGGCAATGCCGGAAAGGAAGTCCAGGCAGTCGATGAAAACGGCGAAACGGTGGAGGCCGAAGTAGTGGATGAAAACGGGGATGCTGTGGAAGACGGCGCTGAAGAGACCGAAGCGGAAAAGAAAGAAAAGGTAATCTACTATGTGACCGACGAGAAGCAGCAGGGACAGTATATCCGGATGTTCAAGGCGGCAGGCATGGATGCGGTGATCCTGACACATAATATCGACCAGCCTTTTGTCTCCCAGTTAGAGGCCAAAAACGAGGGCGTCAAGTTCCAGAGAATTGATGCGGATCTGACGGATGTCTTCAAGGCAAAGACAAGCAAAAAAGCTGCGAAGGAGATGGAAGAGCAGGCGGAAGCTATCGGCAAGGTATTCAAAAAGGCATTGAAAAAGGACGGCCTTAAGGTAACGGTGGAAAAACTGAAAAATAAGAAAATTTCTTCCATCATTACCCTGTCCGAGGAAAGCAGACGCATGCAGGATATGATGAAGATGTATGCAATGCCGGGTATGGACGATAGTATGTTTGGAAACAAAGAGGGCGAGACACTTATTCTGAACAGCAATCATCCGCTTGTCCAGTATGTGCTTGGACATCAGGACGGCGACAATGTAAAAATGATCTGTGAACAGCTTTATGATCTGGCGATGATCCAGCATGCGCCGCTGGAGCCGGAGGCGATGGCGAAATTTGTTGCCAGGAGCAATGAAATCATGCTGCTGCTGACAAAATAGAAAGTGCGCATGTGTCCGTCGTGTATGGGTCAGAGAGAGCTGCCTTTGCATATGCTATCAAAAGAGGCAAAAAGAGCAGACGGATATGGCGGACGAAAAATTAGAATTGTTATTGAACGCCGCACTGGCGGCGACGCCGCAGGAGCGGGAAAAATCAGAAATATTAAACGTTGGGTTTGATACGGAGACAAAGATTTGGGAGGTCATCGTGAAATATCACGGTGATCTCTTTTTTTTGGAAGAGCTGTCAATCGGTGTGGAAGAGCTGCTTGCCGGGTATGCCATTTTGACGGTACCGGAAGATAAAATGACATTACTGTCGGAAATAGAACAGATCGAGTACGTTGAAAAGCCGAAACGGCTTTATTTTCAGACCTTTGCGGGTAAGCAGGCCTCCTGCATTCTGCCTGTGACCATACGCCCGCCTTTTTTGAGCGGAAGAGATGTGCTGGTCGGCATTGCCGATTCCGGCATTGATTATTTTCACCCGGCTTTCCGGAATGCGGACGGAAGTACGAAAATTGCGGCGATATGGGATCAGAGTCTGTTGCCGGATGGGGGAAAGGGATGGGCTCCGCCGGAAGGCTTTCTGACAGGTGTGGAGTTTGATGCGCGGCAGATCAACGAGGCCCTGCAGGCCGGGACGAGGACGGAGGGTGAGGCGCTTGTGCCGCAGCGGGATGTGAGCGGCCATGGAACTGCGGTGGCGGCAATCGCCGCAGGGAGCGGCAGCAGACAGGATAACGGTGCGGGAGCAGGGGATCCTTTGGCACAGGCGGCGGAGGAGGGTGTGGCGCCTGGCAGCAGGCTGCTGGTCGTCAAGCTGGGTGCGCCGCGGCAGGATTCTTTTCCACGGACGACGGAGCTGATGCGCGCCGTAACCTATCTGGTAAAAAAGGCTCTGTCCATGGCGCGTCCACTGGCGGTTAATCTGAGCTTTGGCAATACGTACGGTTCCCATGACGGCACTTCTCTGCTGGAACGGTTTCTTGACAATGCGTCGGAAGTGGGACGCACTGTGTTCTGCGTCGGCACGGGGAATGAAGGGGCGTCCATGGGTCACATATCGGGCAATGCGCTGCAGGAGACGAGGGTAGAACTGGAAGTTGGAAATTATGAAAGTGCTTTCAGCGTGCAGATTTGGAAGAATTATGCAGATACATTCCGTATCACGCTGCGGGCTCCCGGCGGTGGTGAAACGGTATTTTCCACAGACGTAACCGGGCAGGAGCGTATGAGACGTATTCGTCTGGGAGACACCGAGCTGTTATTGTATGTGGGTGAGCCGACGCCGTATTCCGCACAGCAGGAAATCTATCTTGATTTCCTGCCGGTGGACAGATATGTAAACAGCGGAATCTGGACGTTTCTGCTGACGCCGGTGAAGGTAGTGACGGGAAATTACAGCATGTATCTCCCCAGCCAGACTACGAGAGGGGCGGACACAAGATTTTACCGTCCGACGCCGGAGACAACACTGACGATCCCCTCCACAGCATCAAGGGTTGTCGCGGTAGGCGCCTATGATACAGTTTACGATGCCTATGCGGACTTCTCCGGACGGGGTTATTTGTTTGCGGCAGACGCGCAGGAGCGGCTGGGCGTCTTTCAGAGTAAGCCGGATCTGGTTGCGCCGGGTGTGGGAATTATGACGGCGGCAGCGGGCGGCGGGTATGCGGCGGTCACGGGCACATCGTTTGCCACCCCCTTTGTCACCGGGGCAGCCGCATTGATGATGGAATGGGGTATTGTGATGGGCAACGACCGTTATCTGTACGGCCAGAAGGTGAAGGCGTACCTGCAGAAAGGAGCCAGACCGCTGCCGGGGTTTGCGGAATTTCCCAATGTACAGGTGGGGTATGGGGCGCTGTGTGTAGCCTCAAGTCTTCGGACTTGAGGCGGGATAGTCTGCCGGGGTAGAATAGTGTGATTTTTAGGGGAATAAGCACTTTGTTTTGACATATATATTGTCGAATAAAGTGCTTCTTGTACGTTGTTTGGATTTTATATAAATATTTGGTAGGGCTAAAACGAGTCATAATTTATAAATAGCATGGATTTTTCAGAATGGAAACAGAACTTATGTTCGAAACTAATGGAAAAAGTAAAAATAGTATGCTATACTTCTATATGAGTAATAAGATTATAATCAGTGCCATATGGGAGGAGAAGGATGGGAAAAAATAAAGTAATTGTGGTGCAAAACATTAACGTTACTGTTTCAGAGGAAAATTTTGATGATTATATCTGTATTACTGATATTGCAAAAGCTAAAGTCGGTGAGTCTCGAGGAGCAGATGTAGTAAAAAACTGGATGCGAACCAGAGCAACTTTGGAATTTTTAGGTACGTGGGAGCAAATCTACAATCCTGCTTTTAAAGTGGTCGAATTCGACCACTTTAAAAGCGAAGCAGGTTTACATACATTTGTATTAAGTGTTTCGGAATGGATTGAAAAGACAGAAGCAATAGGATTATTTGTGAAACGTGGAAAATATGGAGGAACGTATGCGCATAAAGATATTGCATTTGAATTTGCTTCAGCGATCAGCCCTGTTTTTAAACTATATTTGATCAAAGAATTTCAAAGACTGAAAGAAGTGGAGAATGATGCAAAGAAAATTGAGTGGGATGCAAAAAGATTTCTGTCTAAAAACAATTATCTGATTCAAACAGATGCAGTTAAAAATTACTTGATCCCGTCAGGAAATTATAAAGAAAATCTGGAGTGGCTGGCATATGCAGAAGAAGCGGATATTTTGAATGTTGCATTATTCGGATTTACTGCAAAAGCATGGAGGGATGAAAATCCTGAATTGGCAAAAAAGAATAATGTAAGAGATTTTGCTTCAATAAATGAACTTACAGTTTTGTCTAATTTGGAAACACATAATGCACAAATGATTCGTGAGGGTAGAAGTAAGGCAGAAAGATTTCAAATTTTAAAAGAGATTGCAGAATATCAGTTGAATATTCTTAAAGCGGCGGAAAAGATAAAATTGATTGAAGAACAAACATAAGAAATGTAGGTGATATATAGAATAAGATAAGTGAAGGTGAAGTATGGACAAAAGCAAATTTCAAAAATCTGATATGGGGGCGCAAGCAGCTTGGAAAGGATTTTCTTCCCAAACATTTTATATTGCTGCCAGATTGATTTCAGATGAGCAGGGGTATGAATATTACCCAGAAAACATTGAGGATTTAGTAGTGAAAAGGAATGGTATTATTGTTGAAGCAGTCCAAATCAAAAATATTTCTGCTGCTTTAACGCTTTCAAGCCTTGCATTGACTAAAACATCTACAGGTGGAGAAGGGTTTTTTAATCGTATGTGTAGTATACACATACAGAATCCCCTTTTTAATGATATTAGGATTGTTCATTTTGGATATTTAGGAATTGAACTTCAAGAAGTCGTAAATAATAATGAAGAGACAAAAAAACGTTTATCAAATCGGCTTAAGGAAAAACATAATCTTACAGAAGAAGAGGCAGCTTGGCTGATAAATTCTATGACGTTTGAAAAGGCTGATATTGATGAGCTTAAGAAAAATATTTATTCACAAATTAGTAGTTATGTTCCTGTTATGGCAGCACCTGACTTAGCACAGGAACTATTAATTCAATATATTGCAGAACTTTCTAGGACAAAAGGGTTTACTACTTTAGAGATATGGCGGGAAAAAGTACATAAGATAGGTGTTAGTGTTGCAGCGTTAGATGGCTTTTATAAAGAATACAATAAATCATTGGTATGTCTGAGTGAACTTCAGATGAATGGTAGTCCAGAACAGCTTCAAGAAGAGTTTTTTCAAGGTGTATCTGCTCATCCTGCTCATATTCGTTTGGGATTAGATTTTAAGCGGAATTATTGGCTTCAGGAGATACAGGAAATTCTTGAAAATACAGGAGTTGCTTTAGTCAAAGGAGTTTCGGGGCAGGGGAAATCTGCACTGTGTTATCGTTATTTGTTGGAAACATATCCCGAAGGGGTTGTATTTTGTATACGTGCCATTGCGACAGAAGGACAAGCTCAAAATTTAGTTTCAGCCTTAGATGGACTTGGAAAGTATAATAGAAATCTCATTATTTACATTGATGTTCAACCGGGAGAAACGCTTTGGGCCTTTTTATTGCAAGAATTACAATCGCGTGGATTAAAGATTCCCGTTCTGATTTCGATTCGTGATGAAGATTATAATATTACGCCTATAAATGGAAAAGCAATTAAATATGATGTTATTGAACTAGAATTGTCTGAAACAGAGGCGGAGCAAATTTACAATACACTTACCATTGGGTATCCTCATTCATCTCATAGAACTTTTGAGGAGGCATGGCAATCATTTGGGGGAGACGGACCATTAATTGAATTTGTATATCTGCTTACAAATAATCAAACTCTTACCAAGCGCCTTCAAAATCAGATTGATTTTTTATTGCAAGAGGGAATTTCAGATGAGTGGTTAGAATTGCTTCAATTAGTTTGTTACGCTGGGCGTCTGGGATGTGCTGTTGATTATTGTAAAATTAAGGAAGTGATAACATGTACTTCTATGCAAGCGGCTGTAAGACGTTTGAAAGATGAATATTTGATAAGAATCACTAATGATAATAAGATTGAAGCGCTTCACCCAATACGAGCCCAAATAGTTTATGATGTATTACGTAATCAGATTTGTACGACTGCAAAAGACATTGTATTCAAGACACTTTCGTGTGTATCTTCAAAAAATGTAAGACTAATCTTAATGGATTATTTTTCGCAATATGAGTATAGGTTAGTTGAGATTCAGCAACTTGCCCAAATTTATTTTAGAGATTGGGTAGGATATGCAAATGCGATTAAGGCAATGCTTTGGCTAGATGCAAAACGTTATGCTGATAATAATATGGATTTTATTCAGAGCTTTATTGAGCGGTATGGAAAAGGATGGTTTTGCTTTTTACCACGGGATCTTTCAGGAATAGAATGCCAAAATGAGCTTATAGCTGATAGTATGGCAGATATTGAAGTGTTTAGTAAAGCGGAGTTTCAGAAGATAATTGATGAAACAAAAAGTTCACTTATATCCTTAGTGATTGACTATGAGGCAACAGATTGTTTTATCAGAAATTGTGTATATCCTGATGTATTGCCTGATTCAGATGAGCAAAGGGCATCATTTGGATATGCGTTATTTTGGATGGCTAAACGTAATTTGGCTATAACGTTGTTGTTCAGTTCAAACGAAATAGTAAAGAGTGTTTGTACAGGTGAAATACAAAGCTGTGCAGATGCTATACGTGGACTTTTTGAACATCCGACATTGTCAGACAGTTATCAAAGTGCAGTGGAAGAAATTGTTAAGCGGTTAATTTTTGAAATGAGAATTATCTATTTTTCTGTCACGGATGATGAGGTAAATTGTAAATTTGTACCCTCATTTTTGACGGGAGAAACTATTTCTGAAAATAAGAATGAGAATCAATATTGGCGAATTAAAATGCTGAATATTCTTCAGCAAATTTATCCTGAGATGGAATATATTAATATTGAATTGATTGGTGTTGATCTTCTAACTGATTTGGGAATTAAGACTATGGACGATAAACTGCATATCAATAAAAGCAATCGTCATAATAGCTGGACAACTGAGGTAAATGGATGGGTAAAAAATCGGATAGATTATGCCTTTCGCCCGATTTCGTGGAATCAATATGTCTCAGAAATTGATGAAATGAGGTGCAATGCTAATGAGTTAATTCAGGAGACGATCAAATTAATTGATGATATTTACAAAAAAGGACATTTTACGAAAGATAGATGGAAGCGAATTGAAGAACGTATAAAAAATTTCAGAACTCATATATTTTCAGAAAACAGATTGCCGTTTTTTGCGGTTGATCCCTATTGTCTTTATTCGGAAGGAAGTAGTAAGCAACCAATAGCAGAATATTTTCCAATGCAACAATTGCTTTCGGTTGGGAAATATGAAAAATTTAGAAAACTTTTGAATAGGGTATATGCGTCTCTAGACAATTTCTTTAACCAGTTTGCAGAGGTTTTATTGGTTAGAATTAATAAGCAGGATATGAATATTGTTAAGAATCCAAGACTTGCCATGTTCAATTTGTTTTCAGCAGCAAAAGATATAGTTGGTTTTCAACAAAATTATAAATTATTGTTTTCAAAATATAGTTCTTTAAGAGAAGCTTACGATCAACAAGAGCTTGAAAATATATTGATTTTAGTCAATGTCTGGCAATATGTGATTAGTAATCAGCCTAAGGGATATGCAATTGCTTATGATGCAAAAAGAAAATATCGAGGGGGAGTTAATTATTTCAATGACTCTCTTATGAAGATTACATTTGAAGCAAAAAATAAACTTGTAAAATCTGGGCGATACGTGTATTTTATTGATGATTTTGATATTACATCAGAGAATACTCTTGAGAGCAAGTATTTAAATGTTGTGTTACAGATTAAGAACATCTTTAGCAGTGCTGTTCAGTTATCCAGTGATAGGTGGTATGTTGAAATACAGCCATTGGAATTTGTGTATGTTCCTGTAATATCAGGGGCGTACACTTCAATTGCCTTTACGATTCCATTTTATAAAGTTTTTGATACTGATGAATTGCACATAACAGATTCTATGTTTCCTTGTAGAATAGAAGATGAGCTGGCAGAGAGTATCATACTTGGGAAATCGCATAAAAAATGGATAGAGGCAATGCAGAAAATTGGCGCAATAAAGACCTATTTACGATGCTACTCTCAGGTTTTAAAGGTTTCTGTTGATGATGAATGTGCTGCCGGAACAGATGCATTTAAGAATGCGCTCTTGAAGCGCATAGAAATTATACATAAAGAATTAATATCGTGTGAAATTTTAGTGGGGAAACTTATAGATAAGGCAACCGGACAAATTGTGAAGTTTTTAGAGATGATGAAATTATTTTTTGAATGCTTTGATGAAATAAATGATTGCATTGCAAGTAATAGTGACCCGAGTGAAATTATACAGGCAATAGATAATGTCTTTACAGTGATGCTCCTTCTGCAACCATATGTAATTGAACATGATTCTGAGTAAATTTAAGAAAAATAGACAGTTTGGAATTACATATAACTTGACACTAATTTACCATCAATTTTACTCAAACTTAGCATTAATGTACCATACGCCCCACGAAGTTATGCGGGTTTCAACGATTTTTGCTCTAAAAAAGCAAAAAAAGTTTATGACATTAACTTGACATACGCGGGGTATGGGCGCTTTGTGTGGAGGGGAGTCTGCCGGGATGATTTTAAAATGGAATGAAAAGCTTGTATTTAATTTTAACGTTGGAAACGGTAATTGAATATGTGATTTTCGTCAATTGGAGGCTTCTTCTATATCCATAATATTTAGGGAAAGGCGAATAAAGGTAAAGAAATTTTCATAGTGTACAAAAATATTACGGTATGTATAATAGAAAGTGTAGGAATTTTCTAAGATAGGTATTCGTTTTAATAGGCAAATAAAAAACGAATTAGAATACCAGACATCAAAAGATAAAGAATGGAAGGCGGGGAATTTTATGGTTCATTCTGAGAAACTGGAAGAAACGACATTTTGGCATATCTATCAGGGAAAACTATTTAAAAATGAAAAACGAAGCAGCTGGGTAAAAGAGGTATATGAGGCAGCGGCAAAATATATGCTGGATGTTCGTCAGACATTTCAAAATTATACGTTGCATGATGCGACACATATATTGAATGTGCTGGATGCGATGAGTGGATTGCTGGGAGATCAAATTGACCGATTGACTGTTGGGGAAATAGAATTATTGATCTTGTCTGCCTGTCTGCATGATTTAGGCATGGTTTATACCGACGAGGAAAGGCAGAGATGCTATCAGGATAAAGAGGCATGTAGGAAGTTTTTAAGAGAATACTGTCCGGAGTTGCTGGGGTGTCCGGTGTCAGAGTGGCCGGAGGATACCCGTAAGTGGTATCTTCGTACATTGCATCCCTTTCGTTTGCATGAGGTATTGCAAAATGAAGCATGGAAAGAACTGTTTGATAAGTGTCCTATGGAAGTGGTGCCGAAGCGTTATATGATAGCAGTTTGTCAGGCGCATGGTGAGAATCCGACAGAATTTATGCATAAAGAGGATTTACGTCATTTGGCGGCGAATGATGCGGAACCTTTATTTTGCGCACTTTTACTTCGACTGAGCGATTTGTTGGATTTTGATGATACGCGGGCGCCCAGAATATTATATCGTTATGTGGTTTGTAATGAGAAGAGCCGTGCCGAGTGGGACAAACACCAGGCATCAGCAGGCTTTCGTTATCCGGCATTACCTTCTGCGGACGACCTGCCTTATAAGGCAAGATGTACGAATCCGGGAGTGGAACACGCGGTCAGGGATTTTTTGGATTGGATTGACGAAGAATTGGGAAATTGTATTAAATTGCAAAAATATTGCCGGACAGGGTGGCAGCAGGAATTTCCTTTTCCAAGAGCGGTGGGAAGAGGCGAAATCGAGTCAGAGGGTTACATGAGTGGTGATTTCTGCCTGACCATGGATCAGACACAGATTTTACAGCTTCTGACAGGGGAAAACCTATATGATAATACTGATGTTTTTATAAGGGAATTATTACAGAATGCAATCGATGCGTCTCTGCTTCGCGGGGAGATGGAGCCTGATTTCATTCCGGAGAATTCACGGATTGATTTATGGGAGTGGAATGATAGGGAAGGAAATATCTGGTTCCGCATAGACGATCAGGGGACGGGAATGACATTAGGCATGCTGCAGCGTTACTTTTTGAAAGTGGGCAATTCTTATTATAATTCACGGGAACTAGAACGGGATTTGCGGGATCATGGCAATTCAAAGAACTATAATGGGATCAGTCGATTTGGCATCGGTTTTTTGTCCAGTTTTCTCTGTGGGGACTATGCTGAGGTTTCTACCCTTTATTTTGATACGGATAAAAACCGCAGGGAAGAAGCGATGGTCGAGTCCTATCAGACGATACATTATGGTCTGCGCTTACAGGTGACCGGATTGACTGGATATTATACGTTGAAAAATCAGGCGAAGCATCATCAGGTGGATGGAGGCTTACCGGTACCGGGCGGGCTTGGTGCAGATGCGCTAAGTCATGTGGAAAGAGAAGGTTACCGTGCCACACCGGGCACATCTATTGTCATTCGGCTGGTACCGGGGAAATTGGGTGCATTGAATTTACGGGAGGCAGTAGAGAAGTACTTATGTGGGGCCAGAGTACCAGTATACTATAATAATGAGCGGATAGGACGAACTTATGGGGAAATCATGACGGAGGCGCATATAGCGGAGGGTGAGGAAATCTACGAGATGTCCTCAGCAATAAAAGAACAGTTTGACCGTTGTTTCCCGGCTGTCCGTGGACAATATCCTAAAATATCAGTTTCCGTAATTCCATTGGATACGGAAGAAAATCAGGTGTTACCGGAACTTTCCGGAGTACTTATGAAATTTGATGTACATTTTGAACAGACACCACAGTGGAAGGTGAAAGATCAAACCTATGAAGTACGTGAAAAGTTTACTATTAGGGAGAAGACGGTAAAAATAGGGTTTAGGAGCAGAAATAAAAGTAATATTAATGCTTTCAGTAAAAATTGGGAAAAGTTTAAGAAAAAATTTAATTTAAAAGAGGTTGCGGCTCTGGAGGAGGAATTTGCAAAATATGATGCCTGCCCCAAGGCGGAAGAGGTTGCAGAGATATGGGAACCATTTTCTGATCAAATGGATTTATATGAAATGTGGAGAATTTATATTGATAGTCGGCAAGAGAAATGGATGGGCGTTTCTATCGCAGAAATCGCATGTTCTGATATTGTGCAGATATGCTCAGAACATGGGATAATGGTATTTGTGTATCAAGGGATTGTAGCCGGTGATTTGGTAAGATATCATTCTCTGAATGACTGCAATGTTGCTGTGTTTGTAATGGGAGATACATGGAAACCAATGGTGGACATTAGTCGTTCTAAAGTATCTGGCTTACCACTGATTACTTTAGTGGCAATTAACGGTATTCTAAGTAAGTATCAGATGTTAGGCGCGGTAGGGATAGATTGGAGAGACTTAGAGGGGTGGGAAAGCAGTACTTTAAAAGAATGGAAGAAAATAAAGGATTCTCAGTTGGGTAGATGGTTGAAGAAGAATCAGGAATCTCTTTTTACAGAGACTATGCGGAAGCTGCAAAAACCTTGTGGGGAGACTGAGAGTGATGATTTTTCTTTATATGGTTATAGTAAGTATACAGTTTTATATAAGTATTTGATGGTTTGGTTTCAGGAGGAATACCGATTGACAATTAATTATGAGGACGGACAGGTGATTTCCTTTTGTGAAAAAGAGGGGAATGAGACTGACGAAACTTTCGATTTGTTTCCCCCCCCATGATGTTTTGTGCAGCCGCGAGTGACCAGAGCCGTCAATATATTTGCAGTGCAAATTATAACACGCGGAGAGGCATTACGGCTGACCACCCGTTTATCGTAGGGTTGTTGAATAATGCGGCACAGCTCAGTCGGTATTATCAAAGACAATTTCAACAGATTGTGAATTGTCTTTGTGAAAGTAGTGCAGAAATTATAGTGGAGGAATGTAATCGCATCCGTGAGCAGTTAATTGCCTTTCCGGAGTGTTATGGCGTAGATGTAAGTTCGTTTCCGCAATTGTGTCTGGATGATTTCTGGTCAATGGGAGAAGACTGAAAAAAGCTGTATTTTGGGTATCATATAAAAGAAAATGCCAATGAATGATGGATGATTTTATGTTATCATTTAATGACGGCATGTCATAGAGAAAGGAGGCGGCAGGGATGGCTGTCATGGCATACAATGACTGGTTGAGAAATTTATTAAAGAATGTGGAATGTGTATTGGCATTTGATATGGCTGCCGATTTTCTGGGGCTGACGAATGGCGGATACCGATCAGTGGCACAGATCTTTGTTGATAAAAGACAGGATATCGAAGGAACAGAGCAGATTCTAGTACCGTCTTTGAAGGAACTTGAGTGTGAACAGCGAAATGGCCTGATATGTACTACGGTGAATAGAACGATTATTGATCTTTTAGAGCAAAATAGGGATGAACAGATTATTACAGAGAGCCTGGCAAATTATTATGAGGAACATGACGGGAGTTTTGCCGGACTAAAGATACCAAAGCATTTGCAGCAAAGATTTGAAAAGTATAAGGCATGGGCATTGGAATATTATGAAGAGTAGGTGAAATGTTTGGATTTGATGGAGTTTTTATATAATGTAATGTAGAACTGTCAAAAGCGGGAATCCCGATTGTGTTTAAAGGGGCGATGGTTCTTAACCTTGCAATCAGGGACAATAATCCGTCAAAGGTGGAGAGAGCCACCAGAGATATTGACGGGGACTGGGTCGGGGAAAGTCCGACTATGGAGACAACAGAGTATTTGGAGAAAGGAAATCGGCAGGATTTATCATTGTCAATGAAAATAAAGAGAAAATTGCAAGTATTGATTTGAGTGTTAGGCAGAATCAGTTTTGCGAACCATATATTTCATATGTGAATGGGGTAACAATCAAGGGAGCCAGTCTATCCAAAATGTTATCAGACAAAATATTTGCAATTTCAGGAGAAAATGTATGCAGGAGATTAAAAGATGTGCTTGATATTTATATCATCTCTTTTATTACAGAAATAGATGCGGCTGAATTGTATCGGATATGGAAAGAAATAGGGAGAGAATTAGGGGATTTTGAAGCATATAAATCAAAGTTTGTTGAATTGAAAAAAGCTTATGATAAAATGAAAGGTATAAAAAATAAGCCGGATTTTTATGAAGTTTATGATAGGGTAAGTAACCTGATATGTCAATTTGAATAAAAAGGGAATAAGAATTTACAATTAAAGAATCGGAATAGCGTCTATTGATTCATAAGCCGAAGAGAAATCTTTGGCTTTTACTTTTAATAAATTAGAGTAAATTACTTGACAATAATTTACCATCAATTTTGTCCTGACTTAGCATTGGCGAACCACACGCCCCACGAAGTTATACAAGTTTCAGCGATTTTCAATCAAAAAAAGTGAAAAAAGTTTGTGACAATAACTTGACACACGCGGGGTATGGGGCGTTGTGTGTGGAGAATAGTCTGCCGGGGTAAAATAGTGTGGATTTTGAGGCAAAATGTATGCTATTTCATAGTACTTGTTGTCGAATAAAGCGTTGCTACGGACAGACTAAAATTTTGTTGAGTAAATCAACTGGATTTGTTTAGATGATTATTTTAAAGGAAGTATAATGCAAATCAAATAAAAATCAACATCTAATTTAAAGTTTTATATAAATTAGATGTTGATTTTTATTTGATATAGGGTATAATATAATAAAGTTTTGATAAAGAATGAGGAGATTATTATGCTGATACAGTTTAACTTTAAAAATTATAAATCATTTCGGGATGAAGTATCACTGGATTTATCAGCCACTAAGATTACGGAACATGAAAGCCATGTGGTGGATATTGCCAATGACAAACTGCTAAAGGTTGCTGCAATTTACGGAGCCAATGCGAGTGGAAAGTCTAATGTATATGATGCATTTGATTATATGACTTACTATGTGTCAGAATCCTTTAACTTTGGAGGAGAGGAAGACAGTTGCAGAAAAACAGAGAATAACTATATAAAGGTTATTCCTTTTTTGTTTGATAGAAAGAGCCATGACGAGGAAACTACATTTGAGGTATTTTATGTAGATAATGCCGAAAATAGTGGGAAAATTTATCAATATGGATTCTCACTAAAAAGGGATGAAGTGGTAGAGGAATGGCTATATTCCAAAGCTAAAACGGCAAGGAACAACTATAGAACAATCTTTTACCGAAAAAAAGGTGAAGAATTGGAGATGAATGGTTTTTCTAAAAGTCATATAGAAAATATCAAGGCATCCTTAAATAAAGAAACACTTATTGTTTCGTTGGGAACGAAATTGCGGATCGATAAGTTAAAAAAGGTAAGAGACTGGTTTTTAAATAATGAGATTCTTGATTTTGGAGATCCGACAGAAAATTACTTTCGATCAAGAGTGCTTCCAGAGGATTTTGTAGACAGCAAGGAAGTACAAGGGAATGTAGTGAAGTATTTTGCATCGTTTGATGAGGCAATTCAGGATTTTCATGTAGAAGAGTTACAGCAGGAAGATGAGAAAGATACAGGAAAAGGTTATAAAATTGATGCGCTTCACAAAATGGTGGACAGCCAGGAACTGGCTTCTATTCCTTTAAAATTGGAGTCTAGCGGTACGTTAAAAATGTTTGCGCTCTATCCTTCCTTAAAAAATGTGCTGGATCATGGGGGTACTCTGTTTGTTGATGAGTTAAATGCCAGATTGCACCCGTTGTTGGTACGAAATATTATATTGACCTTTTTGTCCCCAGAAATCAATACGCAGAATGCACAGTTGATTTTTACAACACATGATGTTTGGCAGTTTTCTAATGAATTGCTTCGCCGGGATGAAATTTGGCTGGTTAATAAAAACAGGGATGGAGTTTCTGAATTATATTCTCTGGCTGACTTTAGAGATGAAGAAGGCAATAAGGTACGTAGAGACGAGGCTTTGTCTAAAAAATATTTGACAGGCAGTTATGGAGCCATTCCTGCCTTGAAGCCCATGGAAATGCTGACTGGGAGGGCTTTGGATGACGAGTAAAGGGAAAGGAAAACCCAGCGACCGCAGGGCTGGGAAACGAAAAGACCGGAATAAGTGGGTAGGGACAAGGATACCTGAATTAGGGTATTACCTGATTGTAACTGATACGGAGGAAACAGAGAAGAATTATTTTGAAGGCTTGAGAGATAGCATTCCCGCGGAGCTAAAAGACCATCTGGTAATAAAGGTGGAAAAGGCAAAGACCGCAGAACTGGTGAAAAGGGCGATGGAACTTAACGATGCAGAATCGCAGTATCGTATTCCATGGATTGTTTTTGACAGGGATCAGGTAAAGGATTTTGATGAGATTATAAGGCTGGCAGAGAAAAATGATATTAATGCCGGATGGTCTAACCCGTGCTTTGAAATATGGATGTTTGCATACTTTGGTGAGATGCCCACTATCAAGGAATCTTATATATGTTGTGAACGGTTTGCAGAGAAGTTTGAGAAGGTAACAAGGCAAAAGTATTCTAAGAATGATAGAGATATTTATCGGAAACTGGTGCAGTATGGGGATGAAGAAAAAGCGATTCAGATAGCAAAGCGATGTTACAAAAAATGTATGGAAGATGGGAAAATAAAGCCATCGGAGATGTGGCCGGCGAGTATAGTACAACAGTTGGTGAAAGAAATACGAAGAAAAGTTGGGAGATAATGAAATGAAAGATAGGAATGCAGTTAGTACTTTGAAAGGGTATTTTTATCAGTTTGATTTTTCGATTTTACAACTTTTGTCTTTGGCTAGTATGACGGATAAGGTTACAATAGAAGGCATTGAGGATATTGATATAACAACAATAGATAATAAATTGGCGATACAATGCAAATATTATGAAGGAACCGAATATAATCACTCTGAAATATCAGAAGCTATAAAATTTTTGTTAATGGATTTTGCGGAAAGAAAAAATAGTGGTAGTAAAAAGATAAAATATATGTTGTATGGGTATTATTCAAATGGACAGGAAAAATTACCTGATGTAATAGATGTTTCATTCCTTAAATCAAAATTTCTAACACATAAGCGAAAGGAGAAAAATACGGATAAATTTGTGATTGTCAAAGAATATGAATTATTGGAACTAACAGATAAAGATTTAGAAGAATTTCTTGAACTAGTAAAGATAGATATTAATGCAAAAAGGTTGGAACAGCAATTAGAAGATATTTATGAGAAAATAAGGATTAATTTTGAGTGCACAGCATTTGAAGCGGAACATTATTACTATAACAATGCTTTAAAAATAATAAAAAATATTTCAATACATGAAGAAATTTCAGAGAGGGAAATATCAAAAAGGGATTTTTTAAGCGAAATTGATAATAAGGAAATACTTTTTAATCAATGGTTCTATTTATATAGGACGCAAAAAGAGATTTTTAGAAAAATCAGAAAAGAATTTTTTACAGCATTGAATATAGCACCTTTTGAGAGATTCTTTCTGTTGGATATTGACCAAAGAGACTTCAATATAGTTGTGATAAAAGATTTGATATATCTTATCATAAAAAAATGGACAAAATGTACGCAAAGAGAGCCACATCCTTTTTGCCCGTATTTATATTTACATAACATTTCATATGAGCAGTTGGCTATACTAAAAAATGAGTTATATAAAGAAAATGTAAATTTTAGTGATGGTTTTCCTTTTTTAGGTGCTGATTTTTATGCGGATACATTAGCTTTACCAGTAAATCATAAAAATATGTTACAGATAAAAATTATTAATGAAATGGATATGATAAATAGTGTTATAGAGAGTGTTCATAATAGAATTGAAATATACCAATTTTATAAGAAAAAGGTGTTTTACAAGAGTGTTGGGAATGTGAAACATATAAAAATACAAATTGAGAAATTGGAAAATATAAAGGAGATTATATGATGGAAAAGAAAATCAATGCAGAAGTAATTTCAGTGTATCCGAATAGAGTTAAGATTGCAGTGGATGATTTATCAGAGTTTCAGCCAGAAACAGAATCTTTAAAAGTTGGTTCTTATTTAAGAATAGCAGATAATGAGAATGCTATTATGATTGCAATAATTGAGAATTTCTCAATAGAAGTTAAAGAAAACGGTGAACGCTCATATAACATTGAAGCATTGCCTTTAGGAATGATAATTGGTAATGAATTTGTTCGAGGAGGGGATACGATTGCTATTCCGCCTAAAAAAGTTGAGCCTGCAACTAAAGAGGATATTAAGAAGATATTTATGGAATCAGTAGGAGAGGATGAAAAATTCCTGTTTTCAAAATTATCATCGGATCAAGAAATATCTATCCCAGTAAATGGAAATAAATTTTTTAATAAGCATATAGCAATTGTTGGTTCAACCGGATCTGGCAAATCACATACAGTATGCAAAATAATTCAAAATGCGATAAAAGAAAAAAGTGGAAACTTTGCACTTAATAATTCTCATATAATTATTTTTGATATTCATTCAGAATATAGAAGCGCGTTCCCAAATGCCAATTTCCTTAGTATTGACAATTTGACGTTGCCATATTGGTTGATGAACAGTGAAGAACTAGAAGAAATATTGTTAGATACAGGTGAACGTGACAATTATAATCAATCATCGATATTTAGAACTTTAGTTACAGAAAATAAGATGATGCATAATCGGGAAGAGAGAAAAATATTTTACGATACGCCGGTGTTTTTTGATATTGACGAAATAACAAATGCTGTAAATAATCTAAAAAATGAAACATATAATGCAAAAAATAATTCTCGATATATGATTAATGATGGATCTTATAAATTACCTTCAGACAGAAAAACGGAGGAGACATCGGGTATTGAATTAACAGAAGAAGAAAGAATTAAAAAGTATTTTCAGAAAGAGTTAAAATTTTATCCTATAAAGGCTCAAAACATTACAAAGGGAGATTATAACGATGGAACATTAGATAAATTTTCCGTAAGATTAAGAGCAAAGGTAACCGATAAGAGATTAGATTTCCTGTTTGGGAAAAAGACAAAGGAAATAACGTTTGAAGAAGTTTTAAAGCAATTGATGGGATATGGTAATGAAGAAAAGACAAATGTTACTATTATAGATTTGAGTAGTGTCCCTTTTGAGGTTTTAAGTATTACTGTGTCTTTAATATCAAGATTGATTTTTGAATATGGATACTATTATAAGAGATATAGATGCAATATTGATAAAGATGAGAATATAAATAATGATATTCCTTTTTTATTAGTCTATGAGGAGGCGCATAAATATGTTCCTAAAAGTGAATTAACAAAGTATAGATCATCCCAAAAAGCAATTGAGCGTATAGCAAAAGAAGGCAGAAAATATGGTATAACATTGATGCTTGCAAGTCAAAGACCATCAGAAATTTCGGAAACTATTTTTTCGCAGTGTAATAATTTTATTGCTATGAGACTTACTAACCCAAATGATCAAGGATATGTAAAACGACTGTTGCCTGATACGCTTGGAAATTTAATAGAAAAACTACCGTCACTTTCAGCTGGTGAAGCGTTATTGATTGGAGAAGCAATAGTTATGCCGTCAGTAGTTCGAATTGATGAATGTAAAGATAGTAAACCATCCTCTAACGATATTCCATATTGGCATTTATGGAAAGAGGAATGGAAACCTCTTGATTTTGAACAGTTGCGAAAAGAGTGGCATCAGTAAGTTATAGAGATTAAAGAAGCACGATTGAGTCTAAACAGTTCAATCGTGCTTTTTGATAAATTATATATTTCCAAAAAGTTATGAAATCAATAGGGGTTTTCTATGAATTAAAATTAGTAATTTACGAAGTATCCACAGTATGCTTTTTACTTGACAATAATTTATCTCCAATTTTACCCCGACTTAGCAATAATTTACCACACGCCCCACGAAGTTATGCGGGTTTCAGAGATTTTCACGGGGGAAAAGTGAAAAAAGTTTGTGACAATAACTTGACACACGCGGGGTATGGGGCGTTGTGTGTGGAGGGGAGTCTGCCGGGATAGAATGGAGTGGGTTTTAGGGAATAAGCACTTTGTTTTGACATATATATTGTCGAAAAATGTGCTTACTGTTTGTTGATTTGTTGTGATAAAGTAAAGTTGTAACAGAAGTGACTAATAAGATATAATCCAACT
>CAJUDS010000018.1 GCA_910585345.1 uncultured Lachnospiraceae bacterium
AACAGAACGGCTTCGGGAATCTGAAATGGTACACGGACGACGGTTATTCCGGGGCGAACTTCCAAAGACCCGGCTTCCAGTCCATGCTTGCCGACATTGAAGCGGGGCTTGTAGGTACAGTCATAGTCAAGGATATGTCACGGTTAGGGCGAAACTATCTTCAAGTGGGAATGTATACAGAAATGATTTTCCCACAGAAAAACGTCCGTTTTATTGCAATCAATGACGGCGTTGACAGCGCACAGGGCGACAATGATTTTGCCCCCTTGCGTAACATTTTTAACGAATGGCTGGTGAGAGATACGAGCAAGAAAATCAGAGCCGTGAAGCGGTCAAAAGGCATGAGCGGGAAGCCCGTCACAAGCAAGCCCGTGTACGGCTACCTCATGGACGAGGACGAAAATTTCATCATTGACGAGGAAGCCGCCCCCGTGGTGAAGCAGATATACAGCCTTTGCCTTGCCGGGAACGGTCCGACCAAGATAGCCCGTATGCTTACGGAACAGCAGACACCCACGCCGGGAACGCTGGAATACCGCCGGACAGGAAGCACACGCCGCTACCACCCCGGCTATGAGTGCAAATGGGCGACAAACACCGTGGCGCATATCCTTGAAAACCGGGAGTACACGGGCTGCCTTGTGAACTTCAAGACCGAGAAAGTGTCCTACAAGGTAAAGCAGAGCAAGGAGAACCCCGAAGAAAAGCAGGTAATCTTTGAGAACCACCACGAACCAATCATAGACCGTGACACATGGGAGCGTGTGCAGGAGCTACGCAAGCAGCGCAAACGCCCCAACCGCTATGACGAAGTGGGCTTGTTCTCCGGCATACTCTTTTGTGCCGACTGCGGCAGCGTCATGTACCAGCAGAGGTATCAGACGGACAAGCGGCGGCAGGACTGCTACATATGCGGCAGCTACAAGAAGCGCACCCGTGACTGTACGGCGCACTTTATCCGCACCGACCTGTTGACCGAGGGAGTGACCGAGAACCTACGGAAAGTCACCAGCTACGCCGCCAAGCACGAAGCCCGGTTTATGAAGCTGTTGACCGAGCAGACCGAGGACGGGAGCAAACGCCGGAACGCCGCCAAGAAGAAAGAGCTGGAAGCGGCAGAAAAACGGATTGCGGAACTCTCCGCTATCTTCAAGCGGCTGTATGAGGACAGCGTGACCGGGCGCATATCGGACGAGCGTTTCACGGAGCTTTCGGCAGACTACGAAGCCGAGCAAAAGGAACTGAAAGAGAAAGCCGCCGTTCTGCAGGGCGAGCTTTCAAGGACGCTGGAAGCCACGGCAAACGCTGAAAAGTTTATGAAAGTGGTACGCAAGTACACCAGCTTTGAGGAACTCACCCCTACCCTGTTACGGGAGTTTGTGGAGAAAATCGTAATCCACGAATCGGAAGCCCTTGACGGGAAACGCCGGGGGAAGCTCCGCAGACAGGAAATCGAAATCTATTACTCTTTTGTCGGCAAGGTAGAATTGCCCGACTAAAGCCCGACCCGTCCGGCAGTCAGCCGGACAGGGAACGGCAAAATTTTTTACACTTCTTTTACTTCTTTATCTCACATGAGCAAATATGTGTTTTTTATCATATTATAGACAATAGTATTTTTATTTCGATGTGCTTTAATGTGGCATTAGTTTTTGTTTTATCAATCCTATATGAATGTGCTCGGAGTAAAAAGAATACGTTTGGAACATTTTTTTTGGTTTCATTGGGGTATCCCTTAAGAATTTTTATAGGAATATGTGTTGTATATCCTGTATATACGAAACAAATTATAAGTACTTTGATTAATGTAATACTCGAACTATTGGGATGGTGTGATTTACCATTATTATCTGTTGATAAAACTCAGCATTTTTCATTAAGTGTGTTGATAGCGTTTATGAGTGCATATGCTTTTATGGGTTTTTTTTCAGTGGTTATTCCTTGGCTATATGAAGCTATAGAGGAAAAAAGGAAATTTGAAAAGATAAATAAAAGGCATTATGAATATTTAATTTCTAAAGTCGAAACGAGATACCAAGAATATATTGTTAAAGGAAAAGGTAATGCATCAACTTTAATTTGTTCAAAAGGGAAGATAAGTGATATGTGGAACTGGACATATATTGTAGCAATTCTTATTTTTTCCATTTTGATTATTATAGATTGTTATCATTTTAGAACTGATAATATTTTAAGTATACTATTTTTAGAATTTTTGTTTATTGCCTCAACTGTATGTATTTGTATATTTCCTGATACGAAGAAAAAACAAAATATAGCTCTTATATTTTTGATTTCTGTATTATTGCTTAAATTGTTTTTATGTTGTATTAATTTTGGTTTTGTAATTTACTATATACTTATATATTGTAATCAAGCTATAATGTCTCTGATATATTGGTTTTTACGATATCATTTCCAAGATGATTTCAATTTTTTAAGGGAATGTAAAAAATATTTATTACGATTATTTATATTGATTATTGGAAAAGATGCATGGAAATATTTATGTAAATGAATCTTTGTGAAATTATATATATGGAGACCTCATATAGTAGATGCTATATTCTCAGATGTACAGTTTATTTTTGTCTGTATATAATCAATTCATGTAATCTGCCTATTCTTGCTTTATAAGTAATAGCCTATTTTTAAATTTGTGACAAGATAGTTACAGGTAATAAATTGTTGGGGTAAATGGTGTTGTGTCTAAAATTCCATAGTTATGAAATTGTCAATATCAGTTGACACTTTCTTACAAGGATTTTAATTCCCAAGCTGCAAAACTCAAAGATTCATAAGATCTCTGCCGCTTGACCATAGGAGAAGCCCCTCATTAGCTGAACCTATCCTCCTGTTATTCTAGTAGCTGATAAAGTATCTCCACATAAGAGTCCTTTGTTCCTTAATGGTCGTTTCTTCTGTGTGATAGCGTCCGTAAAGGAGTTCCTTTTTCATCATCGACCACATACTCTCACACTGGGCATCGTCATGGCAGCGTCCTCCCCCGGCGCTGTTCATACATTGCCGGATGCCGTACTTGGCAACCGCTTTGCGATATGTTCCGCTGGTATATTGCCTTTCACGGTCTGAGTGGATGACTGATCCTCCCAGGCCCGGATAGGGCTGTGTCGCGTTTACAGGTGTTTGTTTTCAAAATGGCGCTTTCATGTTTGTATCCATTGCCAATCTAAGGATCGCGGTATTAAAAAAGTCAAATATGGCAGATGCATAGAGCTTTACATCTCTCGTCTTGATTTCAGTTATGTCTGTGACGCATTTTTTTATGACTTGGCAGATGTGAAATCCCGCTTCAACTGATCATCGGATTTTTGTGCTTCACAGTCAGTTTTTGTAAATCTGTTTGGCCTGCGCTTGCGAACTTGGCCATAAGTGTTGTTGCATGCATTCTCTGTGGCGTGTGGGAACCGGGGCCGACATCCAATCGTCCATTTCTGCGGCTTTTGTCCATGCGTCCATGGTATTATCAGGGATTCCTAATCCAGCAGCCTCTTTTGCGCCGCCAAGTTTTTTTGCCAGTTTTACTGCCTGAGTTTTATATTCTATGTCGTATTTGCGTTGTTTTTTCACCATTGCAGTTGCCTCCTCAGTTCCCTTTGATTATACATAAAATCCTTGCGTATTGGGCGTCAACTAAAATGATACAACATCACTTATTTTGAAACGGTTATCTCGAAACGGTCATTGCACGAAATTGTCCGTTTGTGGCATCCATAAAACTTTATCCCCGTTTATGTCGATATATACGATATATATCCATAAGGCAGGTGATAGAATGCTTTCGATAGCAGTATGTGATGATGAAGTCATAGAATGCTGCAACATGGCGAAAAGAATCAAAGTAATTATGGAAGAAATGAAGATACCATGTATGATACGCCAGTTTCAAAGCGGCAGGGAACTGCTGCAGGCATTGGGAAGTTTTGATATTGTTTTTCTTGATATTATTATGAAAGATTTGGATGGGATGAAAACGGCACGGGTTTTCCGAAAACAGACATTTGATAAGATACTTATTTTTGTATCGTCCAGCAGGGAATATGTGTTTGAAGCATATGACGTGGAGGCGTTTCAATACCTGCTGAAACCTGTGGATGACAGGAAACTGAAAAGAGTGCTGCAAAAAGCTGTCCTCAAAACAGAAAGCCGTTCACAGGAATTTATCATTGTCAGTAGGGAAAGGCAGAAAAAGAAGATATTTCTTGATGATATATACTATTTTGAAATAAGGGGGAGAGTGGTTGATGTTCATGGACCGGAAGGTATTTTTACTTATTATGAGCAGATCGGGGAGTTGGAGGACAAATTGCGGGACAAAGATTTTTTCAGGTGTCATAAAAGCTATCTGATAAACTTGAAATATGTCGACGGATATAACAGGCAGGAAGCGGTTTTAGAAAACGGGGAAAAAATCGTGATTGCAAAGAGAAGGTATGACAGGTTTGTCCAGGAGATGCTTGCGGTTATGCGGAAAAATGGAGGGATTCTATGAATCAGATCTCAGACTATGTGGATATTTTAATCGTTTTGCCATTTTATTTAGGGTATCTATGGGCAGCAGATAAATTCTGTAAAAAATTCCTCGGAGCCCTCCCCAAAAAGGAATGGCTGTTTTTACTCCTGTCTTTTTGCGGCTGGCTGCTAAAGAATATTCTGTGCCGGTTGTATGCCATTCCGTATATTTTTGGCGCATTGTCGGCACATATATGTTTTATGGCGCTGGTGTTATTATTATTTCAGTCAGAGTGGGAGAAAAAAATTCTGGCATCTTCCATTCTTATAATAACAACAAGGCTGGCAGCAGAGTTCTGTGGTTCTTTTCTATCGTGCCTTGCACTGCTTTACCTTCACATAGTAAAAAATATTCCAGAACCGTTCTTTACAGATCTGGAAAGCGGACTGGTCAGCGGCATCGGCTGTTGTTTTGCCGTATGGGTCATTTATCGGATGTCAAGGCGGCTTGAATCTGTTTTTTGCGGTAAGCGGAAAAAATGGTATGTTATGCTGGCAGTTCCTTTACTCGTAATCATTATAGTGTATGAAGTGGCAGGCTGGGGTGCAAGTAACGGAATTATGGTCAGAAGCGGGGGCAGTATGGGGGCGTATTATGACCAGATTTTCAGCCATGCCGGTTTTTTAGTGCTGACGCTTCTGTCGATGTCTGCGGCAGGGGTTTATGTGTTTGGGATGAACAGGATTTATCTGGAGCAGGAAAAAAGAGACTGGTACCATTCGCAGATCGCGGTCTATAAAATGCTGGCAGAGCAGTACAGGCAGTCGGAACGGCTGCGGCATGACATGAAAAACCATATCATAGCTCTGTCGGCGCTGTCACGGAATAAAGAATGGGAGAAAATAGATAAGTACTTAGAAAACATGGAGAACATTGCCTTGGATACCAGCGGGGACATGACCGGAAACAAGGCGGTTGATGCGCTCCTTTACCGGAAAAAAAGACAGGCGGAGGAGGCAGGTATCAGGTGGGAATGTGACGTACAGATACCAAGAGAATGCCGCATCAATGAGTTTGATCTGTGCGTGTTGTTTGGAAACATATTGGATAATGCTTTGGAGGCGTGTGGAAGGATGCGGGGAGATGAATGCCGTTTTATCAATATTCAGGCAAAATCGGTAAAGAAGTGTTTTCTGGTTGAAGTAAGGAACAGTATGGACAGGACGGAGAAGTTTACAGGGGGATTTGCGAATAAGGAGGATTCGCAGGAACACGGAATTGGTCTGCTGAATGTTGGTGATGTAGTGCATGGCTATGACGGGGGGCTGAATGCTGAAGCAAAAAATGGTATTTTCCTAATATCTGTTTTGATACCGTTTCCTGATGCCGCACATGACAACAAAAAGGCTGTTTGAAGCACAAACCTAATATCGTATATTTTCAAAGCCGAAAGAAGAAATGAAAGATTTATGTCCCTAAAATACGGAGATAAGGAGGATATATTATGCATACGAAAACAATGGAAGGGCTTGTTGGCGCAAGGACGAATATGGATCTGATGAATACCCCTATGCGCGTTTTCAAGGAAGCAAGGCGTAAGGGCGATAAGGAGACAATGGAGCGCGCAATGGGGTATGTCAGTGATTTTTCCGACAAGGCGGATGAGTATAAGGCGGAAGCTGACAAAGGGATGGAAGAAGACGCAAAGGAAGCAAGGAAAAAAGCAGAGTTACAACGGGAGGAGGCTGTCCACAAGCGCAGGGAAGAACGTGAAAAACTGGAAGCGAAGATTGAAGAAAACAGGAATGCTGATACCAATACAGACACTGTGGAGATCAGCGAAGAAGGAAAAGTGTTGTTGAAGGATAATCTGGGTACGGACGCTGTGGGAACAGAAACTAATGCGGTAAAGAGTGATACTGTAAGAGAACCAATGACATATACGAAGGCAGGAGATGCAGTTCCTATGGGACAGGAAACGAGCATTTCGGTTTCGGTATAATTATATCATTGGAAAATTGGCCGATTTTCATGCCTGAGGATGTAAGCCAATGGGAACTATAGAAATGGATTGGGGAATGTATAGCAATCTGTCGTGTGGCATGCGCGGACGCATATTGGGTTAGGGCATTTGTGGTTCGGGTTTGCATGGGATGTCCTGCGGTGCCTCTTGTGGGTGAACCCGTTTTTGACAATCTTCCAGAAGCAGTTCCGGGCGGACATGGAGGATATCTGCGACAGAGTGTGCATACAGGGCAGCAAAAGCACGGTGCATGAATATGGCCTAGCGCTGCCGAAAACCTTGAAACTGCTGCCTTCAGGAACGGAGGGTACGCCGCCCGCCGTCACCTATGCAGGGGAAAGGGAATTTGCAGACATGAAAAGGCGGATGGGCGAGATTGCCGGTTTCCGCCCATACCGGAAAAGGATGTGCAGCTTTTGGAGACAATGCAGAATGATCCGGAACAGGAAAAAGAGACGAAGGAGCTGATCCGGGGTGTCGAATCGGCAATGAATGTGATAGACAGCATCAATAGAGCCGCTGTAAATAATCAGGCACAGGTTGGCGCAAATCTGGATATGAAGATATGATGAAAACGGTATTCCTTGGATGTCAAAGGAACAGGCGGACAGATGCATAACAGGAAGAAGCGACTGGAAAAAAATTGTGTCTGTGTCGGATGAAGTAAAGGCAGAGTTGGCGGCGGTAGTGAAACAGGATTTTATCAGTACCAATGGGCAGAGCATACCGGAAGGAACAAGAAGAAATGACGTTATCAATAAGTATTTAATTCACTCCCTTGAAAACAGCGCCGTTTTGCATCGTGGACGTTGCAGCATATGGCAGGGGATTATGCCACAAGTGTGGAAAAACTAGTGAAGGAAAACAATCCGGGCTGGAAACCGGGGGACGCTTTTGACACCAGTGTTTTGACCAACTTGACGGGACGCTCGGCGGGGTGGATTTTAAAGCATAAATTTAGACAATGGAGGACTTGATATGTCAGTAAATATTGAAGGAAATGTGGGCCAGGTCAGTTCAGGAAGTACATGGTTCCAGAATGTGAAGGATGACGGTCAGAAAGAAAAAGCCGTACCACAGCCAAAGACAGATAATGCGGTAAAGGTTTCGATTTCGCAGGAGGGTATTGAGAGCTGCCGAAAACAGATCCGTGAAAAAGGGACATCAGGCAGAGTTATTACAAAAGGGGATAAGGAGAGCGTTATAAGGCAGGCAAAACAGGCAACAAGCGCACTGACTGCAAATGCCTACGGCAGTGAACTGGCTGGAGAATTGGAAAAGCTAAAAGGGCAGAGGGCAGGCAGCGCATACGGCATTGCGGACGAGATGGAGGATTCTGTCAGGGCTTACGGCAATCTTTATGATGAAATTGTGCAGGGCTACCAGAACGGCACAAGGGAACGTTATGTGGAGGATGAAAATTCAGAGACGGGTTTTCGTAAAATGGCAATGGAAGAAGAATTAAGAGGGCTTGACCGGGCATTCCAGAAGATGGCGGACAGAGCGGATGTCAAGGAAATGATTGAGGGCGAGTTTAAGAGGCTCAGAACGGAAGGAGGGAAGGCCCTTTCTTCAAAAAACAATAAAAAGCCGCAGGGAACAGACGGAGACGCCCCGGAAACAGCCGGAGAGAAAATGAAAAGGTTGGCGCAGGAATGGAAGGACGCTTACCGGGCGTCGGGCTCTAAGGAGGGCGGCATGGAGAAAGTCATGTCCCTGCTTAACAGTATGTTCCATATCAGCAGCAAGGAATGATGCATTGACTGTAAATAACCCATACACCCTATTCGTCGGGGCGCAAAAACCATGCGACCCTGCTGGGGGGATAACTGCCCGGACTTATTGCGAGGGGAATGGATAGTATGTCAATTTAGACTACAATATGCCACGGACGAAAGGCTAAAGCAAGACGCAGAAAAAGCCGATAAATCAAGGAAATACAGTAAATACAAGGAGTTTTTGCGATATGATTAAAATACTTTTTGTGTGCCACGGCAATATTTTGAAGAATCCTTGAAAAGGCTGTAAAATCAATGATTTCATGGCAAAACAAGGCGTTTACTACACCATTACTACACCATTTTTGAAAGAGCCTTGAAATGACATAGGACACAGCAAAATAAATCCGTTTGCAGGATGGCAGTTTTCTTTATAAAAGGGAAACTGCCATTTGCTATAGAAAAATCAGGGGAAACATAATAAAATGTATAGTTAGGTTAAATAAAGAAAGATTTTTACAATGGTTGCTTTTTTTAGAATAGTAGAGTAAAATATAGAGAATGATAATATCAAGATAAAATCAAGATAAAATATTGATAAGGAGCGGATATTTATGTTACAGATTAGACCTGTTTCAGATTTGAGAAATAAGTTCCCTGATATTGAAAAAATTGTAAATGCGGGTGAACCGGTATATTTAACAAAAAACGGATATGGAGCAATGGTGGTTCTTAGTCTTGAAGAATATTCAAAGTTGACAGATGGTGTTGAAGCTGCATTGGATAAAGCAGATAGGTTTGCGGCAGAAAACGATACACGGATGAGCCATGAGGAAGTTTTCGGAGGACTGCGGAGGAAGATAAATGTTCAGTAAAAAGTACAGATTGAGCTATCTGCCACTTTTTTATAATGACCTTGATGAAAAAGTTACCTATATTGCGGAGAAACTGAAGAATCCAAAAGCAGCAAACGACTTATTGGATAAGGTTGAATCTGCTATTATGGAGCGACTTCCGTTGGCTGAATCATTTGAACCATATCATTCTGTCCGAGAGCGTAGATATTCTTATTATCGTATTTATGTGGATAATTATATAATTTACTATGTGGTCATTGATGATGATCCGCATGATTTGGTTATGGAGGTTAGAAGGTTTCTTTATAATAGACAGAATCGGGATAATATGGTGTAGTAATAATTGATACAATGAAGACTGATTGTTGGTTATGACCTCAATATAATGTCTTAAGATGATAAAAAGGAAAAATTATTTTTACACAAATAAAGGCGGTAAACAACAATGAATAAAGAGAGGGCTTTACAAGGGATTGAAACTTTAATTCAAGATGGAAATAATGTATTGAAAACAATGCGAAATAGTGAGCTGGGCGGAACATATGTAGATAGTGCTATGTATAATAGTTGGCTGGCGAAGGCAATAGCGTTTTTGAAACTGTTTTTGGAAGATGATAATGAGTTTGTAAAAGGATTGTAAAAATCTCATCGCAATTATTATTATGAAGCGTCTACTTGTGTAAAAATTATAGAAAACGTAAAGGAATACATAAATAAAGATTTTATTACATTTGAACAAAAAAATAAAGTTGACATAGATAGTGCCTTAAATATAATTTTCTCTCATTTTTATAAGGTAGCAAGACAATTGCGGTGCAGATATGAAAATAGAGAAAATAGAGAAACCTTAAAAATTGAAGATGAATATGATGTTCAAGACTTGCTCCATGCGTTATTACTGCTTTATTTTGATGATGTAAGAACGGAAGAATGGACACCTTCTTATGCAGGTAAATCTTCAAGAATGGATTTTCTTCTGAAAAATGAAAGAGTGGTTATTGAAGTAAAAAAACAAGATTAGGGTTGGCTGATAAGGAATTAGGAGATCAACTTATTATTGATGTGGATAGTGTAGTGGTCAAGCATTTTTGTAACGCTTATGGCTAAAAAAATCAGCTTTTATATTTAAGATGCAGACCGTATCTGATAAGGGGTGCGGTATCCATTATAACTGTGAGGACGGATGTGGTTATATGTGACATAAGCAAATTCCTCCACTGCCTGATACAGCGTCTCCTGTGTCTGGAAATCGTACAGATTCACGCATTCATTTTTTAGCGTGTTGAAATACCTTTCCATAGGGGCGTTGTCGTATGGATATCCTGCTTTGCTCATGTTTTGGCTTACATAGACGGATTCACAGAATTCCACGAAAGCCTTTGATGTGTACTGAGAGCCCTGATCGCTGTGGAGGATCAATTTTTCCTTAGTCCGCGGCTGTGATTCCAGTGCTTTCTTCAAAGTCCGGATGGATGGCAGGGCTGCTTGTGATCTGGCGGTCTGTCACGCTTGCAATGACGCTCCGGTCATACAGGCCAACAATGCTGCGGTTGCAGCGCACTTCCCCGTTTTTCAAAAACAGATACGTGAAATCTGTACACCACTTCTGGTTCGCCCGGTCTGCATGAAACTCCTGCTGCAGCCTGTTTTCAAAGATTTTGTGCGGTTTCCCGCGCCGGATGCACGGTTTCTTCGGGCGGACTAGGGAATGCAGCCCCATTTCCGTATTCATGTATTTATGCACGGCAGCTGCACTGTAATGACAGCCCCTGTGCGTCAGATAGACAGTCATGGTCCGGTATCCTGCCAACCCGTTATGCGTATGGTAAATTTCCCTGATCAGCGCCTTTACTGCTTCTTTTTGGGCATAATTAGCCGCCTTCCGGTGTTTCCGGTAGTCTCCTTTCGAAGTTCCTCATTTTCACTTTTTAGCTTAAGCATCTCCTTCATGTTATCGTACTTTGTTTTTGTATCGGGGCTTGTCCGGCATTCTTCTTTGAATTCATTACACCAGCGGCGGAGCGTTTCTTTGGAGATGTTATACTCCGTGGTGATGCTGTGGATTGTTCTTCCCTCCTTCAGACGGAGGCGGACAATCTTCTTTTTAAATTCGGGAGTGTAATTTTGTGGCATAATAAGTACCTCTTTTCTTTGTAGTTGGATTATATCTTATTAGTCACTTCTGTTACAACTTTACTTTATCACAACAATCACAACACTGATTACCTATTGATATATTTGATTGATTTGGGGAGAGGCATAGCTTCTGTTATGGCTTCTCCTATTTTTTTATGTTTATATGGTATGTTGGAATTGATATGTAAAGATATATGTATCAGTTTTGGATAGTTCGGCAGGAAAGCATAAATATAGTGATCTGATAAGCCGGAATGTGCTGAAAATACTGTATTTTCAATGATTTTTATGCTTATTATGTAGCTGATATGGGAAATTTGAAGTGTAAAATACCCTAAAATTGGGGTATCGGTATTGGGTTCGTATTTGCAATGGTTTATAGCATGAAATTATAGTTAGTTATAACTATGTATAGAAATATATGAAGAAAATGTATATATTTTGTGGTTGGAATGATAAAAAGTGCTAAAATGCTAGGATTCTTAAGTGTTTTGTGGTACTGGTGCGATGATGGAATGATTTTTATTAAGATTGTTCGATTTAATATATAGAATAGTTTGATATTCAAAGTAATTATTTTATTCAGTATTACTTTATAATATGATATACTACAGGTAGTTCCATATACTATGAAAACAATCATAGATTTGTTTAAAAAGCCGGAGGTTAATATTATGATGTATCCATATATGACGCTTAATGATGACACAGAAATAACACATTCTGAGATGAAACCAGATGGACGGGTTAAGGTATATATAGAAACGCCAGATGAAAAGGTATGTTTTCGTCATGCTACTTGCTGGCTGCCGGAATATAAATGGGAAGACATATATGCTTATTCTGATATGGATATTGAGAAATTCCAGGAAATCATAGAGTCAACGGCACATTTGATTATGGAATTTTCACAGGAGGGAGGATTTGACAATGCCTCAAATCTTTAGATTTGGTTCATATTGGGTTTACTTTTGGACGAATGAGAATAAGCCATTGGAACCCGTACATGTCCATATATCAAGTGGGAGTCCAGTTGTGAATGCGACAAAAATATGGATAACAAGGAGTGGGAATTGTTACTTATGTCATAATAAATCAAAGATTCCGGAAAAAACACTTAGGAATATGATGCGGATGATAGAAGCGCGTAGTTCAGAAGTGACAAATAAATGGCTTGAGTATTTTGGAGAGATCAGTTACTATTGTTAAGTGTATTAGTAAAGTACAAAGTATTTGAGTAATAGACAATCTGCTATTTTCTTGTGAGAATACGAGAAGATAGCAGATTTTAATTTATAAAATAGCATATCTTGTATGCTAAAAATCAATATGATACAATATATAGAAATTCTGGAGGGCTATTATCATGAAATATAATGCTATTTTTTTAATTAAAGAATATATAGACCAAATGAAAGTAATACAGGAAGCTGTTAATATTGCCAAAAGTCCAGCGATACAGGACGCAATACGTGTAGCAAATAATCCTGCTATTCGACAGGTTTATCAATTGACAGGTCTAAAGGAAGATTTTGATTTGATGCAAGAACAATTTTCCAGATTACAGCTATCTGCAAGTAATTGTCTAAAGACATTATTTACGAAAGATACCATTGAGTCATACAAATTAATTGCGCAATCTATTGAAGATAGTTTACAAGCTATTTCGCAATTAAATGTATATGAGTTTTGGGGAGACTCTTTCCGGTATCTAAGAGAAATAATAGCAGGTTATGATCTTATACATTATTATCCTGACGATATGTCTGATGAAGAGACAGAAGAAAACGAGAAGGCTAATAGTAAGATTATATCAGAAATTTTCAAGCTAGAAAGAGAACGTGATCAAGATATACATAAACAAGATTCTGTGATTATCGCATTATCTCCAATTAATGATGCAGTATTAAAGTATCTATCAGAGAATCCGCAAACATTATATTGTTTAACAAGCAGAAAATTTGAAGAAGTTATGGCAGAAATTTATAACAGACTCGGATACAAAGTGGAACTTACAAAAGCGACCAAAGACGGTGGAAAAGATATAATTCTTAGAAAGCCAGATATATTAGGAGATTTTGTATATTATGTAGAGTGCAAAAAGTATTCATTGAATAACCCTGTAGGAGTGGGTATAGTACGAGAGTTTTCTGGTGTCATTAATATGGACAGAGTTAATGGCGGCATTATAGCTACAACGTCATATTTTGCAAAGGATGCAAGAAATTTGATTTTGGATCATGATTTAAGTTTTCAGATTAAACTGCATGATTATGATAAAATAAAAGGATTATTGGGACAAGTGTTTTAGAGGAAGAGGTGATGTATTAGGTGAAAGAACATATGGATTATGTAATTAAAATTTTACCGCTTTTAATTTCAATCATATCTTTAGCGATTTCTCTGAAAACGCATTTTGCCAAGATAAGGGAGGGGAGACCCAGTTTCAGTATAGTTCAAAATTTGTGGACAAATTCACCATATTATGAACTCATAAACGATGCTGATTCAAAATTAGATTTTATTCCCAGTCCAAGCTATCTTATGTTCATTCCATCAAAAGTATATTTTCAGCTTGATGGTGAAAATTGCGTCTCTACGTTTACATTATCTCCGGTATCATATGATGTGGTAATAGAGCAGATCGTTTCCGGATCAACGAAAAAGGGTATAGTTAAATCAATATTGCCTGCGAATTTCAGTGCAAAGAAGGGAGAAAGGGATGTTATATATGATTCAGTTAAATTAGAAAAAGATTTTCCAATAGGAGTAGAGACATATCCATTTTTAGTTATTATAAGTGAAGTGGAATATACTTATAAAAATAAAAGGTGTAAAGATATATTGATGTCAACACCATTTGAAACGATAAAGATTGATGAAAAAACGCTAATTCATATAAGAGAGTATTTACACGATAATTACCATCATGAGGTTCGTGTGCCGGATGATTCTTCAAGTATATATATTAAAACAAATAAGCAGGTAATATCCGCATGTAAAAATTTGAAAGAAAATGTTACATTTTTAGGTGGAAAAGAAGGGGGATATGGTTATGTTCTTAAAAAGCTCAACAGATTAATCACCCCTATGGATCCAATGCAAAAATATTACGAAAAAGAGATGAAGAATGGATGGATGAATAGGATTAAAGGCTATTTTTCATCAAGGAAAGAAGGAATGTAAATAACGAAAACAAGTCATTTTTCGCCCTCATATAGGCTAAAAACATTGAAAAATAGGCATTTCTTGATATGGGCCATATGGGAACCCTTTATTTTAGTGGATTCTTTGCAAAAATCATACTGAAAATACGCCATTTAAGGTTATTTATGGAGTGAATTAAAGCTGGAATTTGGATTAGAATATAATGGTGTATTGAAGTATAGTCAATAGAGTAGACACATTTTTAAGAATATACTGAGGACAGAATTAAGTCTGTCCCCAATAGGCGGATTCCATTTCATCTGGTGTCAGACAGCCAAGAGAGCCATGAGGCCTACGGGAATTGTAGAATCCCTCAATGTATTCAAAAACAGACAGATGCAGTTCATGAAAAGTATGGTATGTTCTCCGGTTGGTTTCTTCCCGCTTTAAATACTTGAAAAAGCACTCGCAGACAGCATTATCGAAGGGATATCCTTTTTTGGAAAAAGACTGCACCACGTTCAGGGAATCCAGAAGCTGACGGAATGAAAATGCAGTATATTGTGTTCCACGGCCGGAGTGGAACATAAGGCCACAGGGCATGTTTCTGATCTCATAGGCTTTTTGAAAAGTGGTCATGACAAGGGCGGCATCCGCTTTGACGGACAGATGCCAGGATATCACTTTTCTTGAGAACAGGTCGATTACAACGCACAGATAATACCAATTTCCATCAGCTTTCAGACAGGTAATACCGCTGGCCCGGACGAGATTTTGGGCATCCTGGGAAAACTGCTGCTGCAGGTGGCTGGCGCAGTTACCATTGTCCGTGCGGTGACAGCCGGGTTTGGGCTTTACGATTGACATTTTAGGAAGTTCCATACTGCGCATCAGCCGGTACACTCTCCCGACGCTGATGTTTATGCCGTAGTCACGCATAAGGATGTACTGTACCTTGTAAGCCCCCAGACGTTTGTCGTAGTCCGCATAAAAATGTAATATCATGCTTTTAATGAGCTGGTTTTGGGAAACCCGGAGGGCGGGTTTCTTACGGAAATGTTTGTAATAAGTGCTTCGGTTGATATTCAAAACACGGCAGAGCGTGCGGATATCATGTTGGAAACGAGGCTTGTGGACAGCATCTAATCGTTGTTTGAGTGTGGCGTGAATATGGCAATCGCTTTTTTTAATATGAGGTTCTCCTCCTCCAGCTGGGCGCTGCGTTTTTGGAGTTCTTTGACCTGTTTTGCAGTGAGGACATCACCATCGTCCATTTCAACGGTGGAGTACTGCTTTACCCATTTGCCGAGTGCAGATTGGAAAACACCGTATTCCCTGCAGAGTTGTACCTGGGTTTTGCCATTTTGATGAAGGGATACGAGAGATTTTTTAAAATCTTCGTTATATTTTGTGCGGTTGCTGGTGGACATAAGAGGTCTCCTTTTTGTGTGTAGTTTATTGTAACAGATAGTGTAGAATTGTGTTTACCTTTTAGTATAGATCCAAGTCAGGCCAGCCTTTCAAATGGCATTAGATGATGATTTGACCCGAAAGAATCCATTTGAATTCCAATTATCAACAGTAGTAGTAAACGATAGTGTAACCAGAGAAGCGATTACACGGAAACAGGAGAGAGAGTTTTTAAAGTTCATCAAAGAGGATAGGCATTTCTGCAAATATTATGATGGAATTTATGTCTTATTCAAGACAGGACTTAGAGTTTCGGAGTTTTGTGGATTAACAAAAGAAGATATTGAATTTGATAAGGAAAGAATCAAAGTAGATCATCAATTACAGAGAAAGCGTGATATAGAATATGTGATCGAAACACCAAAAACGGAAAAGGGTGTGAGATATGTTCTGATGAACGAAGATGTTGCGGAATGCTCTAGACGTATTATTAAAAACAGGGAAAAGCCCAAAATTGAACCGATGATTGACGGAAAAGCAGGTTTCTTGTTTCTTGATAAGAATGATATGCCTATGGTAGCTTTGCATTGGGAGAAATACTTTCAACATATCAGAGATAAATATAACAACATATATAAAGTGCAGATGCCTGTTATAACGCCCCATGTATGCCGTCATACATTTTGTAGCAACATGGCAAAGTCTGGCATGAATCCGAAAACCTTGCAGTACATCATGGGGCATAGTGACATAGGGGTGACGCTGAATACATATACCCATGTGCAGTATGAAGATGCTGAAAAAGAAATAGGGAAGATATTTGAAGTAAATCCGAAACGGAAAAATGCCATATAATATTGTCAGTTCGCCAAGGCATTTATGACTGGGGAAAATCCTTTGAAGTACAAATTTTTGAATTTACTTCAATTTTACTTCAAATTCGCACCAAACTATGCTAATATATGCAATGTTATGCAGAATTTTATAAAAATATGAAAGAAAGGAAAATGCTCGAAAAGCCAGTAAATACAAGGCTTTGCAGAGTTATGCAAGGTTATGCAAAATAGAATAAAAATACTATTCGTCTGCCACGGCAATATCTGCCGTTCTCCAATGGCGGAATTTATTTTAAAGGATATGGCGGCATCAAGGGGGATTGCGGATCGTCTCGAAGTTGCGTCTGCGGCGACCAGCTATGAGGAGATCGGTAATCCGGTTTATCCGCCTGCGAGGGCGGAACTGGCCCGGCATGGGATTGACTGCCGGGGGAAAAAGGCCAGGAAATTGAGAAAGGACGATTTTGAGACATTTGATTATCTGATAGCCATGGAAGGATACAATCTGCGCAATATCCGGCGTGAATTTGGGGATGCGCTGGCACAGCGGGTAACTTTGCTGCTGGATTATACGGAATGTCCGGGGGATATTGACGATCCGTGGTATACGAGGGAATTTGACACGGCCTACCGTCAGATTGAGGAGGGCTGCCGCGGTCTTCTTGCACACATAGAGGCCGGGCATGAAATTTGAGATGGCTCCTATGGAGGGCGTTACCACTTATATTTACCGCAGAGCCTATGCGCGGTATTTTGGGGAAATAGACAGATATTATACACCGTTTCTTTCGTTGTACAGGGAGAAGGAATTTAATCATAAAGAGAAAAATGAGATTTTACCGGAACACAATGAAGGGATGGAAGTCATACCGCAGGTGCTGACAAACAGCAGCGCGGATTTTTTGCGGGCTGCTCATAAGCTGGCGGCGCTTGGCTATAGGGAGATTAATATTAATCTGGGGTGTCCTTCCGGCACAGTGACGGCGAAGGGAAAGGGAGCGGGTATGCTGGAGGATGTGCGCAGGCTGGATGCATTTTTGTACGAAGTCTTTGCGTCGTCGCCTGTTGCCGTTTCGATTAAAACCCGCCTGGGCATGGAGAATGTACAGGAGTGGCACGGGTTGCTGGAAGTATACAGAAAGTATCGGATGCGGGAACTGATCGTGCACGCAAGGGTGCGGGAAGACTATTATAAGAATAAGCCCGACTGGCAGTCCTTTGCTGTGGCGCTGGCGGACAACCGGTGGCCTGTCTGCTATAACGGGGATATCTTCGGAGAGGAAGATTATAGAAAGCTGACGGAGACGTTTCCCGCGCTGGACCGCGTTATGCTGGGAAGGGGGCTTGTGGCGGATCCGGCTCTGCCGGAGAGACTGCGGCAGCTGTCGGGTCAGTGCGCGGATGGAAAGCAGCGGCCGGAAAATCCGGCGGCAGCGGTCGAAAGGTTTCACGCATTTCATGATGAAGTATATCAGGGTTATCAGGGAACGCAGATGGGAGAGCGTAATGTGTTATACCGCATGAAAGAACTTTGGACATACATGATTGGATTGGTGGAACCTGCGGACAGATATTTGAAAATGATCAGGAAGGCAAACCGGTATGACCGGTATGAGGAAGCGACAGGCAGGGTTTTCATGCAATTGCGGGAACGCTGTGACAGGGATATGTAGAGCCAAAAATGCGTCTATGAAAACACAGAATGGAAAAATGTGTTTCATAGACGTACTTTTGTTTAGCAGTATGAAAATGGATCAGAACGCATTACCGGGGAAACGGGGGATACCGTCGAAGCCGGGTTTTAAGTCTTCGTCGGAAGGGATGTAATCGCTCATTTCTTTATTGTTATATTTTTCATAAGCAACCATATCAAAGTAACCTGTACCGGTCAGACCGAATACGATGGTCTTTTCTTCTCCGGTTTCTTTGCACTTTAGCGCTTCGTCGATGGCAACGCGGATCGCATGGCTGCTCTCAGGCGCAGGCAGAATGCCTTCCACTCTTGCAAACTGTACTGCCGCGTCAAAGACTGCGGTCTGCTCCACGCTTATTGCCTCCATAAGACCGTCATGGTAAAGCTGGGAAAGGATTGGGCTCATACCGTGGTAGCGGAGCCCGCCCGCATGGTTTGCGGATGGAATGAAACCGCTGCCAAGGGTATACATTTTGGCCAGAGGGCAGACTTTTCCGGTATCACAGTAATCATAGGCGAATACGCCGCGCGTAAAGCTCGGACAGGATGCGGGTTCTACGGCGATGAGCCGATAGTTATTTTCTCCCCGTATCATTTCGCCTGCGAATGGAGAAAGCAGGCCTCCCAGATTGGAGCCGCCGCCTGCGCAGCCGATGATAATATCCGGAACGATATGATATTTGGCAAGGGCTGTTTTTGTTTCCAGACCGATTACCGTCTGGTGAAGAAGTACCTGATTCAGTACGCTGCCAAGCACATAGCGGTAGCCTTCACGCGACGCTTCGGCTTCCACGGCTTCCGATATGGCGCAGCCCAGGCTTCCGCTCGTACCGGGATGTTCTGCAAGGATTTTTTTGCCGATTTCAGTCGTTGTACTGGGGGAAGGGGTAACGGTTGCGCCATAGGTGCGCATAACCTCCCGGCGGAAAGGCTTCTGCTCGTATGAGACTTTTACCATATACACGAGGCAGTCGAGGCCGAAATAGGAGCAGGCCATGGAAAGCGCGGTGCCCCACTGTCCGGCGCCGGTCTCGGTGGTGACGCCTTTCAGCCCCTGTTTCTTGGCGTAATATGCCTGTGCAATAGCAGAGTTGAGCTTATGGCTCCCGCTTGTGTTGTTGCCCTCAAATTTATAATAAATTTTAGCGGGCGTCTGAAGTTTTTCTTCCAGGCAGTAGGCTCTGACAAGTGGCGAAGGGCGATACATTTTATAGAAATTGCGGATTTCTTCCGGAATGGGAATGTACGCGTTGGTATCGTCCAGTTCCTGTGCGATCAGTTCGTCACAGAAAACGCCTTTTAATTCTTCCGCCGTCATGGGCTGCAGTGTGCCGGGATTCAGGAGCGGCGCAGGCTTGTTTTTCATGTCGGCGCGCAGGTTGTACCAGGCAGTGGGCAGTTCATTCTCATCAAGATAAATTTTATAAGGGATTTTGGCTGTTTCACTCATTTTTATTTCCTCCGAAATTTTCATAGATTCCGAAATCATGTTAGCATAGCAAAAGCGATTCTGCAATCATTTTGCGTGCTTCGTGTTTCTCATTTTTTATAAACCTGTTCCTGCGCAGACTTATAAAAAATGCACAAACGCAGCGCACAACGGGATGACAATCCGCATTCGGAATGGTATAATTTTCTGTATGCGGTAGAGATACAAAATTTTTACAGGGAGGAAGCCGGTATGGGTTTAGGTGAAAAAAAAGATCATAATGATGCTGAAGTGTATATTACAATGGATCAGGCAAGTGCGGAAGTAAAAAAGATAGTAGGGCAGTTGCAGTATCCGTACCGGATACTGCGGGAAAATCTGACATCGGAACAAATAATGGAAAGTTACAGAGAAGCGGCGGAAAGAGGCAGACGGGAAGGATTCACACCGGTGCTCATTCCGGAAGACGAATATTTTGATATTTCCTGGTATGCAGACCATTCCAGTGTGACGGAAATGCTGAAAAAGGCAGATATGGATGGGAGAGAGCTTCTTTCCGGGTATCTGAAGGAATTTACAGATCTGGAAGAAGAAGGAAATGATATGGAAGAAATGATGGGCGGACTGGAAGGCGGAGAGACGATCGACGTGTTCTCTTCCATGGATGATTATATGGACGGCGGCATGAGGCAGACAGTGCTGTTTGAGATTCCCACGCGCAATCCATGGGAAGTGGTGGTATATGTGCCCTTTGGCGGGTGGAATGACTGTCCGGCGCCGGATGAGATGGCTGCTATCTGCAAATACTGGTATGAGACGTACGGCGCTGTGCCCGCTGTGATTAGCCATGATACGTTGGAGTTTATTCTGCCGCAGCCGATAGCAAAGGATGAGGCGATGAAAGTGGCACAGGAGCATTTTGCCTTCTGCGGGGACCGGGTGGATCAATGTACGCAAAGCGGTACGATTGGCGAGGTGGCGGATTGCTTATGGCGCTCCTGCGTGTGGTATTTCTGGTGGGATTGATGGAATTGCGCAGTCTGTGTCATGCAGTGGGCGCAAAGCGGTTATGGGCGCCGCCGGACACGATTGCCTGGCAACGGTGACGGACGGATAACTGGAGGTTGATAGACATGGCGGATATGCCAAAGGAGAACGAGATATACAGACATTTTAAAGGCAATTTGTACAGGATTGTTACGATTGCCCATCATGCGGAAACGGGAGAACGGGTGGTGGTGTACCAGGCGCTTTATGGCGATTATGCGATTTATGTACGGGAGCTTTCTTCTTTTATGAGCAGGGTGGACAGGCGCAAGTATCCAAGCGCAAAGCAGACAGACAGGTTTGTGCGGGTACCGCAGGTGATGGGCCAGGAAGAGGCCTGCCGGAGGGAAGGAACGGTCTGTGTGGAAACGGTACATGCACAGGAGCAGAGCCAGGCGGCAAAGCAGCGGCCGGAACAGACGCAAATGCAGAAAGAGCTGGCAGGGGGCGGAGCAGAGGATCTGCCGGTGCAGACAGATGTCGGGGAAGGTGCGCTCGATCCGTTTCTGCTGCAGTTCCTTGATGCGGACACGTATGAGGAAAAGTTGAATCTGCTGGTGGCGCTGCACGCCAGGGTTACGGATGATATGATTAATACGATGGCCGTTTCCTTAGATGTGGAAATCAACGACGGAGATATTGAGGACAGATATGAGGCGTTAAAGACCTGTCTTCTTACACTGGAAAAGTATGAGTGCAACCGGCTCAGATGAGGAAAACCGTGGAGGTGGAGCATGAGAACCGAAAACCTGCGCAACCGGGAGGAAGACGCGGAAAACAGTGAATTGAAAGCGCTTGTAGCGCCGCTGCTGGCCTGGTATGATAAGGCGCACCGCGCGCTTCCATGGCGGGAGGATCCTTCGCCGTACCATGTCTGGGTATCGGAGATTATGCTGCAGCAGACGCGGGTGGAGGCCGTCAGACCGTATTATGAGCGTTTTTTGCGTACACTGCCGGATGTGCGTCATCTGGCGCAGGTGCCGGAGGATAAGCTGTTAAAATTGTGGGAAGGGCTTGGTTATTATAACCGCGCCCGTAATCTGAAAAAAGCAGCCGTCCGGATTGAAGAAGACTATGACGGCCGTATGCCCGGCAGTTACGAGGAGCTTTTAAAGCTGCCGGGAATCGGCAGTTATACGGCCGGAGCGATTGCATCGATAGCTTTTGGGCAGCCAGTACCGGCGGTGGACGGCAATGTGCTGCGTGTGATTGCGAGGGCGCTGGCGGATGGCAGTGATATCACGGACCAAAAGGTAAAAAAAGACGTGGAGAGGAGGCTGCTTGCCGTGATGCCGCAGGAGCGGCCGGGAGATTTCAATCAGGCGCTGATGGAGCTTGGCGCCATGATTTGTGTGCCCAATGGGATGCCGCGGTGCGGGGAATGTCCCTGGGCGGGACTATGCCGTGCCAGGGCTGCGGGAAGCATTTCGTCCTATCCCCATAAATCTCCGAAAAAAGCACGCACTGTGGAAAAGAAGACAATCCTGGTCATTCAGGATGAAAACAGGACGGCGCTGCAAAAGAGACCGTCCCGGGGACTTTTGGCAGGAATGTACGAGTTCCCTTCTTTGCCGGGTCACAGAGCGCAGGAAGAGGTTCTTTCTTATTTAAATGCGCTGGGTTATAAAGCGCTTCGCATCAGGAGACTGGAAGATACCATACATATATTTACCCACAAAGAGTGGCATATGATAGGGTATGCCATCCGGGTGGATGAGCTTGAGCGTCCCGGACAGGCCGGGTCAGACGGGTTTTTCTTTGCAGAGCGTGGCGAGACGGAAGAGAAGTATCCGGTTCCATCCGCATTTTCCAAATATGCGGAATATTTGAAGATACGGCTGGGTAATAAGAAATAGAATTGCAGTAGGGAGTAAGCTGTGATATACTCACAGATAAAAATAGGCTTCAGGAGGAAAAGCTATGTATTCGTTAGACGAAGTGAGAACGATCGATCCGGAAATCGCGCAGGCGATCGTAGAGGAACAGGAAAGGCAGAACAGCCATATTGAGCTGATTGCATCTGAAAACTGGGTGAGCAAGGCCGTGATGGCGGCTATGGGAAGTCCTCTGACCAACAAATATGCGGAAGGCTATCCGGGCAAGAGATACTATGGCGGCTGTCAGTGCGTGGACGTGGTTGAGAATCTGGCGATTGAAAGAGCGAAGGAACTGTTTGGCTGCGGATACGCTAATGTACAGCCGCATTCCGGCGCCCAGGCCAATCTTGCGGTGCAGTTTGCGGTATGCAATCCGGGCGATACCATTATGGGGATGAATCTGGATCATGGCGGACATCTGACACACGGGAGCCCGGTCAATATTTCCGGAAAGTATTTTAAGATTGTGCCTTACGGGGTAAATGACGACGGCTTTATTGATTATGGAAAGCTGCGGGAAATCGCACTGGAGGCAAAGCCGAGAATGATCATTGCCGGGGCTTCCGCTTATGCGAGAACAATCGATTTCAAAAAATTCAGAGAGGTGGCCGATGAGACAGGCGCGGTATTGATGGTGGATATGGCGCATATTGCCGGGCTGGTGGCGGCAGGACTGCATCCGAGCCCGATTCCTTATGCGGATGTGGTCACAACTACTACGCATAAAACGCTGCGCGGCCCGAGGGGCGGACTGATTCTGGCCAGTGAGGAGTCTGCTAAAAAATATAACTTTAACAAAGCAATTTTCCCGGGTATTCAGGGCGGACCGCTTATGCATGTGATTGCGGCCAAGGCGGTGTGCTTCAAAGAAGCGCTGTCTGAAGAATTTAAGACATACCAGAAAAATATTGTCGATAATGCGCAGGCGCTTTGTAAAGGTCTGCTGGACAGAGGCGTGAAGATCGTTTCCGGCGGTACAGACAACCATCTGATGCTGGTGGATCTGACGAATTTTGGCCTGACGGGAAAAGCTGTGGAAAAGCTGCTTGATGAGGCGCATATCACATGCAATAAAAATACAATTCCCAATGATCCGCAGTCTCCGTTCGTTACAAGCGGAGTCCGTCTGGGTACGCCTGCCGTAACATCGAGAGGGATGAATACGGAAGATATGGACAGGATTGCGGAGGCGATTGCACTTGTGGTCAAAGGCGGCGCAGAGAAAGTTCAGGAAGCCAGAAAGATTGTAGATACATTGACGGAAAAATACCCGCTGATCTGACAGGACGATTCAACAGGAGAGAACTATGCTGTTTAATTCGGTCCAATTTTTAATATTTTTTCCGGTTGTGCTGATTGTCTGTTGTATATGTCCTCTGAAAATGCGGCATTTGTGGCTGCTGGCAGCAAGTTATTATTTCTACATGCAGTGGAATCCGGGATATGTTCTACTGCTGTTTTCCTGCACATGCGTGACGTATCTGGCGGGAAGGGAATTGGAGAGGCTAAAGCAGACGGGCGCAGAGAATAGGAGAAAAAGGCAGACGGGCTGTCTTGCCGCCGCGCTTGTTCTGCTGCTGGGGATGCTGGGATTTTATAAGTATTTCTGTTTTGGTCTGGACTGTGCCAATGTTCTGTTGTCCGTACTGCGGCTGGGGCCGGTGACATGGCGGCCGTCCATATTGCTGCCGGTGGGGATCTCGTTTTATACACTGCAGGCATTGGGATATTTGATTGATGTATACAGGGATGATGTGCATGCGGAGAAGAATTTTTTCCGCTATGCGTTGTTTGTTTCGTTTTTTCCGCAGCTGGTTGCCGGTCCGATTGAACGTTCCGGCAATCTTTTGTCCCAGCTGCGGCATCCGCAGGCGCTGTCTTATGAGAATTTCCGCAAGGGTCTGCTGCTGATACTTTATGGTTTATTTTGTAAGATGGTGATAGCGGACAGGGCGGCGATTCTGGTAGATGCCGTTTATGGGGACTGGGAATCCTGCAGCGGATTTGTGCTGGTTTTTGCCACAATTCTGTTTTCTTTCCAGATTTACTGTGACTTTTACGGGTATTCCACGATCGCCAGAGGGGCGGCTCTTGCCATGGGGATTCGTCTGACGGACAATTTCAAGGCGCCGTATTTTTCCAGAAGCATTCGGGAATTCTGGCGCAGATGGCATATTTCGTTATCTGACTGGCTGCGGGATTATCTCTATATTCCGTTGGGAGGAAGCCGCAGGGGCGCCTGCCGCAGAAACAGGAACCTGTTGGTTGTATTTGCGGTCAGTGGATTATGGCATGGCGCTTCTTTTGCTTATGTCGTATGGGGACTCCTCCATGGATTGTATCAGGTTATGGGAGATGCCGTCCATGCGGCGGCAGGCATGGCGGCCGGAAGGGTGAGAGAGCTCCGTATCCGGTATTTGGGGAAAGAAGAGACGGCGGGGCGAAACGGTGTAAAAGCGCTGAGCGTAGGTGTGCGTCAGGGATTGGTTACCTTTCTGCTGGTGAGTTTTGCGTGGATTTTTTTCAGGATGGGGAATCTGCCAGACAGTGTAGGCGTGATAAAACAGATGATGGTTTGGGATTTTGGCGCTCTGTGGGACGGCTCGTTGTATGGATTCGGGATTACAAAAGAGTACCTGCATGCACTGCTCATTTTTATCGGCATCCTGCTGTGTGTAGATTATCATAAATACAGGGGCACGGATGTAGCGGATGTGCTGCTGGGGCAGGAATGGTGGCTGCGGGTTGTGCTGTTTGCGGGACTGATACTTGTAATTTTGATGTTTGGATGCTATGGAGTGGTATATGATACCCAACAGTTTATTTACTTCCAGTTTTAGATGGCTTGGAAAATGTCTCCGGTTTCTCAAAAGAGCAGGTATGATACTGGCTGTGCTGACGCTGCTGTTCTTTTCGTGCCGTTTGTTGGATTATATGTATGTGCATGAGGACCAGTGGTTCAGGATCCTGTGGCATCATTATTATGAAGAGGAACGTAATATCGACAATTTATTTCTTGGTTCTTCCCATGTGTATGCCGATCTCAATCCTATGCTGTTGGATGCGTTAAACGGACAGAATAACTTTAACCTCTCCTCACCTGTGCAGAGGCTGAATGCTTCTTACTATCTGTTAAAAGAAGCTGACGACGGACACAATCTGTCGCATGTGTATCTTGAATTGTATTACGATGTCTCGACCGGCGCAGTGGGGGAATTTGATACGCCTGAGGAGCTGCATTGGAATTGGGGAAATACGGATTACATGAAACCGTCTCTGAACAAAGTGCAGTTTATGCTTACTATGGGCCGGCCCGAAAATTATGCGGATATTTTTCTGCCATTTGTCAGATACCGGGAGCATATGCTCGATTCGGAGTGGATTCATATAGCGACGGCGGCAAAGCAGGAAGAAGGTTACCGCAGCTATGCGTGTACTTTGTATGATCTAAAGGGAATTGTACAATATCTCGACAAAGGCTATCAGTATTCAACTTTAGTACTGCAGGAAGGCGAGCTGCTGTGTCCCCAAAATAAATTAGCGGATGCGCCGTTGACAGCGGATGCTGAAAAGTATCTGCGGATGATTATCGACTTCTGTCGGGAAAACGATATTGCGTTGACGCTTTTTATCAATCCGATTCATGGGCTGCAGATGGCGTCTGTGGAAAATTATGAGGCGTATACAAACCAGATCAGATCCATTGCAGGCGAATACGGGTTGGATTTTTATGATTTTAATCTGTGCCGGGAAGAATGGCTGGATATGCAGAAGCAGGAATATTTTGCGGATACCGGGCATTTGAACAGCAATGGCGCCGGTGTATTTACACCGTTTTTCTGGCAGGTTGTCTCGGGAAGCAGCGAGGAGAACAAAAAATATTTTTATGATTCCTATGCGGAAAAGCTGGCCGCCCTGCCGCCGCAGACATATGGACTGCTTTATACGGATGATGAAGGACAGGGTATTCGCTTACTGCAGGTGGCATCCAACAGAGAAGAAGGTCTGGAATACCGGATTGCTGTGACGCCGGAAGGCGGAGAAGAAAGAATAGTGCAGGATTTTTCGGAAAACAGGGAATTTGCGGTTCCTTTGGAAGAGCATGGCATCTGCACGGTTTCCGTGCGGGCAAAAGAGGCGCCGGAGGATGTGCGGACGCTGCAGGTTGTTTATTAGGGAGACATTAGTGTACGGCTCTGTTTGGTTGTACGTTTGTCATGAACGCAAAGCGGCATGGCTTGACAAGGGCATAGTTTTTATGATATATATGGGTAGTACTGGGATAATTGTATACAATTATCCTGAAACAGATAGAAACAGGAGGACAGGATTATGAAAAAGAAAATTTTATCAGTAATTGCGGCGTCAGCCATGGTATTGTCACTGGCTGCATGCGGCGGAAATACGGAGTCGGCGACAGAATCCGGTACGGCACAGGGTAGTGAGACAGAAGCGCCTGCAGCGCAGGAAGAAGCCGCAGAAACGGAAAGCGCGGCCAACGGCGGCGACAAGACATATATTATTGCTACGGATACGGTATTTGCACCATTTGAGTTTACGGATGCGAGCAATAATTTTGTAGGAATTGATGTGGATTTGGTAGCAGCTATTGCGCAGGATCAGGGCTTTTCATATGAGTTACAGTCTCTTGGATTTGATGCGGCGCTGCTTGCAGTAGAGTCCGGACAGGCGGACGGCGTGATTGCCGGTATGTCCATTACGGATGAAAGAAAAGAGAAATTTGATTTCTCTGATTCCTATTATGATGCAGGCGTGACAATGGCGGTGGCAAAGGGATCGGAAGTAGCTTCTTTTGATGATTTGAAGGATAAAAAGGTTGCTGTTAAGACGGGAACAAACGGCGCTGCATATGCGAAATCCATTGCAGAGCAGTATGGCTTTGAAATTGTAGAATTTGCTGATTCACCGACAATGTACCAGGACGTCATTACAGGCAACACAGTGGCATGTTTTGAAGACTACCCGGTTATGGCTTATAACATTCAGCAGGGCGCGGGCATGGAGATGCCCGGCGATGTGAACGAGTCCCAGACACCTTATGGGTTTGCCGTAAAGAAGGGTGAAAATGCGGAACTGCTCGCAATGTTCCAGGCTGGTCTGAAAAACATCAAAGAGAACGGTAAGTATGATGAAATCATAGGAACTTACACAAAATAATTTTCTGCATTTAAATGGATGACGCATGAGCCGTGCGAAAACGAACAGAGGCAAATGCCTGCTTGCAGGCAGATTTGACTCTGGATGTTTTCATAGGGCGAAGCCCGCACCGAGATGAAGCGGAGCGGAATCGAGGTGAGGCACGGCGCTATGAAGGAAACGGGCGCGAAAGAGAAGGTTCGGCGAAGCCCACACCGAGAAGAAGCGGAGCGGAATCGAGGTGAGGCACGGCGCTATGAAGGAAGCGGACGCAGAAGTGCGGCTGCGTCATGCGTCATCACTTAAACACAGAAGAGAGAGGGGGCTTTTCATGTCTTTTTTTGAATTGGTGAGAGAAAACGGTGTATATCTGGTTACCGCAATGGGTAAAACATTGGAGCTTACGTTTTTGTCTCTTGTATTTGCGGCTTTGATTGGTCTGTTTTTTGGCCTTTTAAATGTGTCGAAGAACAGGGCGCTCAATGTAATTGCGAATGTTTATATCGACTGTATCCGGGGTGTGCCCCTGATTGTATTGGCGTTTTTTGTCTATTTCGGCGTGCCGATGGCTACAGGCGTACGTCTGGATGCATTGGTGGCAGGTATTATTTCCCTGAGTATGAATGCGGGAGCTTATATGGCGGAGATTGTCCGTGCAGGTATCCAGTCCATTGATAAGGGACAAATGGAAGCGGCCAGAAGTCTGGGGCTGTCATACGGGACGGCGATGCGAAAAGTAGTGCTTCCCCAGGCGATCCGCGTGATGATTCCTTCCATTATTAATCAGTTTATTATTACGCTGAAGGATACTTCGATTCTTTCTGTGATTGGATTCCCGGAACTTGTGAAGGCAGGTCAGATTGTCATTGCAAGAAATTTTGAAACATTCAAGATGTGGGCGATCATTGCCATCATGTACCTGATCGTAATTACCACGCTTTCGAAGATTGCAAGAGCACTGGAAAGGAAGATTTCCTATGGAAAATAACAACAGTAAAATCAGCGTAAAGCAGCTCAGAAAAAGTTTCGGACATTTGGAAGTGCTGAAAGGGATGGATGTGGAGATTACGGAAGGGGAAGTGGTATGCCTGATCGGCCCTTCCGGCTCCGGTAAAAGCACCTTCCTGCGGTGTCTGAACGCCTTGGAAAAGATTACGGCAGGCACAGTTGTCGTGGACGGCTATCATCTGACGGATAAAAAGATAAATATTAATAAAGTGAGAGAAAATATCGGCATGGTGTTCCAGCATTTTAATCTGTTTGCCAATTTGAATGTGATTGACAATATTATGCTGGCACCAGTAGAGCTTAAGAAAATGACGAAGGAAGAGGCTCGTGCAAAGGGAATGGAGCTTCTTGCGATGGTTGGGCTTGCGGAAAAAGCGGAGGTATTTCCCAGTAAGCTGTCGGGTGGACAGAAACAGCGGGTGGCCATTGCGCGGGCGCTTGCAATGAATCCTGATATTATGCTGTTTGACGAACCGACCAGCGCGCTTGATCCGGAGATGGTCGGCGAGGTCTTGGAGGTTATGAAAAACCTGGCAAGGAACGGCATGACAATGGTGGTGGTAACCCATGAGATGGGATTTGCCAGAGAAGTGGCCAGCCGGGTGATTTTTATGGACGAAGGTGTGATCGTGGAGGAAGGAACGCCCCAGGAGGTGCTTTTAAATCCACAGCAGCCCCGTACGATTGATTTTTTGAATAAAGTATTGTAAGCGAAGGTAAAACCCCGGAGACTTAAGTCTCCGGGGTTTTCTGTTGCGTTCCGGTTTCCTGCATATTATAATAAACCATGGATTTTTCAGGGGAGGAAGGCTCGCAGGCCGGAATTTCCCTGGAAATGAGAGAACAGGGAGGGGACGGCATGATGAGAAAACAGACAATATCTGTACTGGCATTTATGGTGGCAGCGGCAATTACGGCCTGCGGCAGTTCTACGGATGTGGGGGACATGGCTGGGGTAGAGACAAAAAGCACAGAAGCGGTTCTATCTGCGAAGGAAAGCACAGACAACAGCGGAGCGTACGAAGAGACGGAGGCGGAGGACGGGAGGCAGATAACGGTTTCCCAGGGAGGCGCATTTGGCCGGATTTCCGTCACCCTGCCTTCCGATTGGCAGTATGAGACGTGTCCGGCTTACAGTGACACTCTGCAGGCCGGTATGTACGGTATTCAATTCCGGCCGCAGGAGGTGTCTGCGGGTTATGTGGAGTTGTGCTATATGGAATCTTTCGGTGTCTGCGGGACCGGTCTTGCGGAGGAGACTGTGACGCTTGCCGGGGAGAGCGCCTCCATAGGGAGATTTGACGGTCATGCGTATTGGGATTTTGTATCCTTCGGGAGCGCACATGGGGGGATAGTCGCATTTACCCATGATGTGGACGATGCATGGTGGGACGAGTATGGAGAGCAGGTGTCCGGTATTCTCAATACACTCCGGTTTGACCGGGACGAAAGGGAAGGCGCGGCAGCCATAGAAGACGCCGGTTCGAAAATTGCACAGATCGGTCTGGAGCTTATAATGGATCAGATTACGCCGGCAGGGGCGAAGCTCAGCTTTTTTCAGTCCGGCGGCCAGCCTGAGGGTGAGCTGGAATTTGGCGATACATTTGTGATCGAGAAATTAAATGACGGGACATGGGAGGAGATGCCGTTAGCGGTAACCGGGTACCCCGGAGGCTATGGATTCCATGATATTGCCTATACGATTGCCCGTGAGGATGTGACCGGATATGAGCAAAACTGGGATGTGTTTTATGGAGAACTGCCGGCTGGAGAGTACCGGATTGGTAAAGAGATTTTTGACTTTCGCGGAACAGGGGATTTTGACACCTACACGGTTTACGGGCGGTTTGTCATATACTGAGCATTATCCTGCTTTATGGGAAAGATGTCTGTGTTCCCTCGTTTTTGAGGATAAACGGAGATTGCCCGGATTCTGCCAGACAGATCATTCACACACCGGTCAAAATGTTCTTGCCAATTCGGATGTTCTATGATAAAATATCTCTCGTTGGCATACAACTGTCCATGAATAACGGACAGAAAAGGAGATACAGAGTGATGGATGAGAGCAGATATTTTGTGCTGAAACGAAGAGCGGTTCCGGAAGTGCTGCTGAAGGTAGTGGAGGCAAAGCGGCTTCTGGATTCGGAGAAGGTCATGACAGTGCAGGAGGCTGCGGAAGCGGTGGGTATCAGCAGAAGTTCTTTTTATAAGTATAAGGAAGACATTTTTCCCTTTCATGACAGTTCCCAGGGGCGGACGGTTACGTTTACGCTGCAGATGGATGATGAACCGGGACTGCTGTCGGACGTACTGAAGATTGTGGCGCAGTTTCGGGCTAATATCCTTACGATCCACCAGAGTATCCCGATCAACGCGGTGGCATCGCTGAGCATCAGTGTGCAGGTGCTGCCGACGACCCAGGACGTATCCAAAATGATTGCAGAGATGGAACGGCAGAAGGGCGTCCATCATGTAAAAATACTTGCTAAGGAGTAGAAAGAATGGTTTATGCAGCGATTTTAGGCTATGGCACCGTAGGAAGCGGTGTGGCGGCCGTACTGGAACAGAACGAAAAAATGATTACGAAAAAAGCGGGAGAGGAGATCAGCGTTAAATATATACTGGATTTACGTGACTTTCCGGGTGATCCCAATGAGGCAAAGGTCGTTCATGATTTTGCCGTCATATTAGAAGATCCGTCAGTATCCGTGATTTGTGAGACGATGGGCGGTACCGAGCCTGCCTATACGTTTTCGAAAAAGGCGCTGCTGGCGGGAAAGAGCGTATGTACTTCCAATAAGGAGCTGGTGGCCAATCACGGACCGGAGCTGCTGCGTCTGGCCAGAGAGAATAACTGTAATTATTTATTTGAGGCCAGCGTAGGCGGCGGGATTCCCATTATCAGACCGATGAACTATTCTCTGACAGCGGAGGCTATTGACGGTATTACCGGTATTTTGAACGGAACGACAAATTATATTTTGACAAAAATGGAGAGAGAGGGCGCTGATTTCGGCAGCGTACTGCAGGAAGCGCAGGAGAAGGGCTATGCGGAAAAGAATCCGGAGGCGGATGTGGAAGGCTATGACGCCTGCAGGAAAATCGCGATCCTTTCTTCCCTGATGCTGGGGAAAACGGTGAATTATGAAAATATCTATACGGAAGGTATCACGAAGATTACCGCGGAGGATTTTCGTTACGCAAAGGCGCTCGACCAGTCGATTAAACTGCTTGCCGTGAGTAAAATGACGGAAGAAGGCTGCATGGTTATGGTTGCTCCGTTTATGATTCCGGCGGCGCATGCGCTGCACGGTGTCAACGACGTATACAATGCGGTTTACGTGCATAGCAATATGCTGGGTAATTCGATGTATTATGGTAGAGGGGCAGGAAAGCTGCCGACGGCCAGCGCGGTTGTCTCCGATGTGGTGGATTGTGCGAGACACCAGGGCAAGACCGTGATGTGCTTTTGGGACGAAGAGGAAGTGGAACTGGCGGATTACAGGGCTTTTCCCAGAAGATTTTTTGTCCGTGCCGATGCGGGACTGCTGGATGAGGAGAAGGCAGAAAGTCTCTTCGGCACGATTGAGACGATCCGTTTGGAAAATATGCCGGGCGAGTTTGGTTTCCTGACCGGTCCTATGAAAGAAACGGATTTTGAAGCTGCTAAGAATAAGGCGCAGGGGATTCTGGGGAGAATCCGTTTGGAGGATTGGAAATGAAATATGTAATTGTACTGGGCGATGGCATGGCGGACCAGCCTATTGCGGAGCTGGACGGGCAAACCCCTCTGGAATATGCAAAGACGGAATATCTGGACAAACTGAGCGCGGTATCAGAAGTCGGAATGGTACATACCATACCCGACGGCATGAAGCCCGGTTCGGATACGGCCAATCTTTCTGTGATCGGGTACGACCCCAAGATCTACTATTCCGGACGTTCGCCGCTGGAGGCGCTGAGCATCGGGGTGCCGATGAAAGAAACGGATATCGCGCTGCGCTGCAATATTGTCACCATTTCCGAGGAGGAAGGCATTCCTTTTGAAGAGCGTACGATTATTGACCATAGTTCCGGCGAAATCAGTACAGAGGAGTGTACGGTGCTTTTGGAGGCCGTAAAAGCGCAGCTGCAGAATGAAACCTTTCGGTTTTATGCGGGCACAAGTTATAGACACTGTCTGATCTGGGATAAAGGCGAAGTAGTGGAACTGACACAGCCGCATGATGTGCTGGGGCGCATGATCGGGCCGTATCTTCCGGCCGATCAGAGATTTCGTGATATGATGAAAAGAAGTTATGAAATCCTCGAGCATCATCCTGTCAATGAAGAACGGAGAAAAAAGGGGCTGCGTCCGGCCAACTGCTGCTGGTTTTGGGGTGCGGGAACGAAACCGGTTCTTTCCGCCTTTGAAGCGCAGCATCACAAAAAGGGCGTCATGATTTCGGCGGTCGATCTGCTGAAAGGAATTGCGGTGGGCGCCGGAATGGACAATATTGAGGTGGAAGGCGCGAACGGCGGACTGGATACCAATTATGAGGGAAAAGCCCGGGCGGCCGTGAAGGCATTGACAGAGGACGGTTATGACTTTGCCTATATCCATGTGGAGGCGCCGGATGAGATGGGGCATCAGGGAAGTGTGGAGAAAAAAGTGAAGGCAATTGAGAATATTGACAGGTATGTCATAAAACCGTTGACGGAGGGGCTGGAAAGCGCCGGTGCGGCATACCGGATGATGGTATTGCCGGATCATCCCACGCCGATCTGTGTCAGGACGCATACGGCTGATGATGTGCCGTATCTGCTCTACGATAACCGCCATCCGCTGGAAAACCGCTGTCTTTACAATGAGCGGGAAGCCGCACAGACAGGCATGCGGGTGGAAAAGGGACATGAGCTGATCCGCAGACTGTTCCAGGAGCAGGAACCATAAAGAACGAGGAGAAAACAGTATTATGAGAAAAGTGGTAAAATTCGGCGGCAGCTCTCTTGCCAGCGCCAAGCAGTTTAAAAAGGTGGGAGAGATTATCCGGGCGGATGAAGAGAGAAAATATGTCATTCCTTCCGCGCCGGGCAAACGGCATATGCATGACACGAAAGTGACAGATATGCTCTACGAATGCTACAGCCTGGCGGAGCAGGATAAAAATTTTGATGTGGAGCTGAAACAGATCAGGCTTCGTTTTGAAGAAATCATTACGGGGCTGGATTTAGCGCTCTCTCTGGATCAAGAGTTCGCAGAAATCGCGCGCAGGTTTAAGGACAAGGCCGGGAAGGAGTATGCGGCTTCCAGGGGGGAATATCTGAACAGTATTATTATGGCGCAGTATCTGGGCTTTCCCTTTGTGGACGCGGCGGAAGTGGTACTGTTTGACGAGAACGGCAGGTTTATGGCGGACGCTACCGACAAGCTGCTTGGCGAGAGGCTGGCGGCGCTTGACGCGGCGGTGATTCCCGGTTTTTATGGGGCCCAGGCGGACGGCACGGTAAAGACATTTTCCAGAGGCGGTTCGGACATTACAGGGTCGATTGTGGCAAAGGCGGTACATGCGGATGTATATGAAAACTGGACTGACGTCTCGGGTTTTTTGATTGCGGACCCCAGGATTATCGACAGACCGGAAGGAATTGAGACAATTACATACAGAGAACTGCGGGAGCTGTCTTATATGGGCGCCACCGTGCTTCACGAGGAGGCTATTTTCCCGGTGCGTAAGGAGGGCATTCCCATCAATATCCGCAATACCAATTCACCGGACGACAAAGGGACATGGATTGTGGAAAGCACCTGTCAGAAATCCCGGTATACGATTACAGGCATCGCCGGAAAAAGGGGATTTTGCTCCATCAATATTGAAAAGGATATGATGAATTCCGAGGTCGGATTTGGCCGGAGAGTGCTTCAGGTATTCGAGGAAAACGGTATTTCTTTTGAGCATATGCCGTCCGGTATAGATACGCTGACTGTGTTTGTGCATCAGGATGAATTTATCGACAAGGAACAGAAGGTAGTGGCCGGACTGCATCGTCTGACGCGCCCGGATTCCATCGATATCGAGTCGGATTTGGCGCTGATCGCAGTGGTGGGCCGGGGGATGCGCGCCACAAGGGGAACCGCCGGCCGTATTTTCTCTGCGCTTGCCCATGCCAATGTAAACGTAAAGATGATCGACCAGGGGTCCAGTGAGCTGAATATTATCATCGGCGTCAGCGACAGTGATTTCGAGGCGGCGATCAAAGCGATTTATGATATTTTTGTAATTGCGCAGTTGTAATGATTCCATGTTTGTCTTTGATCACGGCGGTCTGATCAATTGATAAAATAGATAACAGGAGTTACGATACGAAAGGAAGAATGGCACATGAATCTGGATTTACTGTTTGCGGAAAAGAAAAAACAGGTACTGTCCTTTGAGATATTCCCTCCCAAAAGGGGAGCGGCGCTGCGGGACATTGACGAGACACTGGAAATTCTCAGCAGTCTGCATCCGGACTTTATCAGTATCACCTTTGGCGCGGGAGGCAGCGCGGTAAATAATAAGACGATCGAACTGGCAAAAAAAATGAAGGAAGTCTATCATATAGAACCTGTAGTGCATTTGACCTGTCTGAATTATACGAAGGCGGAAATCAAGGGAATGCTGCAGGAGCTGGAAGAAGCGGGCATCTATAATCTGCTGGCGCTGCGTGGGGACCGCAGCCCGGATTATGAGCCGAAAAAAGAATTTCTCTATGCCAATGACCTGATCCGCTTTATCAGGCAGCAGAGCGATGCGTTTCATATCTGTGCGGCCTGCTATCCGGAGACGCACCAGGAGGCCGAAAGCCGGGCGGCCGATCTGCGTCATTTGCGGGAAAAAGTAGAGAGCGGCGCGACCCATTTGATCTCGCAGCTTTTTTTTGACAACAATGCGTATTATCGTTTTTTAGAGGATGCGGCCATTGCGGGCATTGACGTGCCGATTGAAGCGGGGATCATGCCGGTGACGAACAGGGAGCAGATTGAACGGATGGTAAATCTGTGCGGCGCCAGTCTGCCGGAAAAGTATAGTCGTATCATGCATAAATTTGAGGATAAAAAGGAAGCGCTCTTCGACGCAGGTATGGCCTACGCTATCAATCAGATCGTAGACCTGTTGACGAACGGCGTGGACGGGATTCATCTGTATACGATGAACAATCCGGCAGTCGCCCGCAGAATCTGCGAAGGCGTACGCAATCTGATCTGACGGACAGCAGCAGTGTGGAACCAGCCGCAGGATTGACAGCTTTCTGCATCTGTGACCTGCCGGAGCGGATATGGAAGTTGTAACGTAACATCCTATAGGCTGGCATTTATCGGGGCAGTCAGGTAATGTTCCCAAAATGTTTATCCAGAAACGATTTTTCCAGGCGCGGGCGGCCTTTTCCGGCCCTCCGTGTCCGGAAACTGCTGTCTGTGGGCGGACAATAAGAAAATTCTAATCTTTCTTGCAAAGCCGCACGCCCAGAAGTTTTATACCGGGCAGTTTCTACAGAAATGCCAAAAACACAAGGGAAAGGAACGCTCTTTTTGGTGGTTGGTGTTTCAGTTTACGGAATCATTTTTATATGGCTGCGGCAAAACAGTCACAGGATTGACAGTTTTCCGTATCTGTGACTTGCCGGAGGATATCAGCATTTTTTTACTGCCCTGCCCTGCGCCAGCAGTTCCCGGACAGGGAGGTCCGGGAAAGGCCGCTCGTGCCTGGATGGCACGTATAGGCCGTCTGCGTGGGAAATGCAGCAGCTAAAAGACTGATAATCTGTAAAATATTCCACAGCAATGGTCAGGGCAGTTAGAAAATACGATATCCGCAGGCCGGAGCGGATACGGAAACTGTACAATCGTGTGGAAGACACCTACTATATTTGCCATCTGTTGCACAAACGCGGTCTATTGACTTTTATCCCGTAAAGTATGATAATAAAACTGCGTTTATAATGACTGCGCGATGACAGGGAAAGAGAGGAAAACAGGAGATGGAAAAAAAGAATATTGACTGGTCCGACTTGGGATTCAGCTATATGGAGACTGACAAACGCTTTGTAGCAAATTACCGAAACGGCGTGTGGGAAGAGGGTGAATTGACTGCCGATGCGAATGTCGTCATCAATGAATGCGCCGGGGTTCTGCAATATTCACAGTCCTGTTTCGAAGGCTTAAAAGCATATACGACAGAGGATGGGCGTATCGTCACATTCCGACCTGATTTAAACGGACAGCGTATGGAAGACTCCTGCCGGAGACTGGAAATGCCGGTTTATCCGAAAGAAAAATTTGTGGATGCAGTAATGCGGACCGTAAAAGCCAACGAAGCGTATGTGCCTCCTTACGGCAGCGGAGCTACCTTATATATCCGGCCGTTTATGTTTGCCAGCGGTCCGGTGATCGGCGTGAAGCCGGCGGACGAATATCAGTTCCGCGTGTTTACGACACCGGTTGGACCGTATTTCAAAGGCGGTGTGAAACCGATTACGATCAGAATCAGTGATTTTGACCGTGCTGCGCCAAACGGAACCGGCCATATTAAGGCAGGGCTGAATTATGCCATGAGCCTGTATGCCATTGTGGACGCCCATAAACAGGGTTATGATGAAAATATGTATTTGGATGCGGCTACCCGCACCAAAGTAGAAGAGACGGGCGGCGCTAATTTTATTTTTGTGACGAAAGATCATAAAGTGGTTACGCCGAAGTCGCCGAGTATCCTTCCGTCCATTACGAGACGTTCGCTGATGTATGTGGCGAAGGAATATCTGGGTCTGGAAACGCAGGAACGGGAAATATACAAAGACGAGTTAAAAGATTTTGCAGAGTGCGGACTCTGCGGCACGGCGGCAGTGATCTCTCCGGTAGGGAAGATCGTGGATCATGGTACGGAAATCTGCCTGCCCAGCGGCATGACAGATATGGGTCCTGTGACAAAGAAGTTGTATGACACGCTGACAGGCATCCAGATGGGGCGTCTGGAAGCGCCGGAAGGATGGATTCAGGAAGTGAGATAAAATCAGGCTATAGTGCCCGAATTGATAAAAATAAACACAACAGTGCGTCGGCACTGCAGGAGAAAGGATGCCCGGGCCATTTTGTGACTTTTGGGGCATCCTTTCTGCAATAACAGGAGAAAGAGGCGGCAGAAAACAGCAAAAGAGGAAAGGGCGTACAAATGGACAAAACATATGTAATCGGTGTGGCGGGCGGAACGGCATCCGGCAAAACGACAATTGTTAAAATCATCAAAGACTATTTTGGGGAAGGCATTGAGCTGATCGGTCATGACTGTTATTATAAGGCGCATGACGGTGTGCCCTTTGAGGAGAGGGAGAAATTGAATTATGACCATCCGGCATCGTTTGACACGGAGCGTATGGTGGAGGATGTGATTGCTCTGAAAGCAGGCAGGACAATAGAGAGGCCTGTCTATGATTATAATGTCCATAACCGCGCGAAAGAAACCGTTACTGTGCGGCCCAAAAGGATACTGATGCTGGAAGGCATATTGATTCTGGACTCGGAGGCGCTGCGTAGTCTGATGGACCTGAAGATATTTGTCGATACGGATGCGGATGAGCGTCTGATGCGCAGAATTACGAGAGATATGGCGGAGCGGGGCAGGAGTGTGGAATCGGTGCTGCGGCAGTACCGCACGACTGTAAAACCGATGCATGAACAGTTTGTGGAGCCGTCTAAGAAATATGCGGATCTGATTATTCCCAGAGGCGGGAAAAATTCTGTGGCGGTGGCGATTTTAAAAAATTATTTAAAAAAGATTCTGGACGGAGAAGAGACAGAGTGATGGGAAAAGACTACAGGAAAGAATATCCTTATTTCTATGAGACACATTTGCATACGAGTGAGGCCAGCGCCTGCGCCAAATCGAACGGCGCGGATATGGCTGCGGCCTGCAGGGCGGCAGGCTATACAGGCATTTTTGTGACGGACCACAATTGGGGAGGGAATACGGCGGTTGACAGAGGACTGCCGTGGGAAGAATTTGTGGGGCGGTTTGTGAGCGGGTATGAGGCGGCGCGGCGTACGGGAGAGCGGATCGGTCTGGATGTGTTTTTCGGCTGGGAGGCCGGCTATCACGGCACGGAATTCTTAATTTACGGACTGTCCCCATCCTGGCTGCTTGCGCACCCGCAGCTGCGGGAGGCATCGGTGGAAGAGCAGTTTTCTATCGTGCATGAGGACGGCGGTCTGGTGATCCATGCCCATCCGTTCCGGGAGGAATACTATATTCCCAAAATCAGGCTGTTTCCCTCGTTTGTGGACGGAGTGGAAGGCATCAACGCCACACACAGCAGTCCCAAAAGCCACTCCCACAATAAGAGGGAATTTGATGAGAAAGCGGTGGCGTATGCGCGGGAACATGCCTTTCCGGTAACGGCCGGCTCTGACATTCATTCCACGCATTTGCTTGGCGGGGGGATGGCCTTCAAGCGGAGACTGCAGGACGGGCAGGACTTTGTACGGGCGGTCAGAAACGGAGAGCCGTATTTACTGACCAATGGCGAAGAATGGTATGACAAAAACGGAATCGCGCTTCCATCATAGCCGTGCGGGCCGGAAAAGGGGGCATGGAATTATGCCGATGAGACAGCGGTCAGCAGAATGGTATTTCGGAATAAGGCAGTGAAAAAGGAGGAACAATTACGATATGGAAAAACATGCGGATGTGATTATAATTGGAGCGGGGCCGGGCGGTATTTTCTGCGCCTACGAGCTGATGCGGCAAAGACCCGGTCTGCGGGTAATCATGATAGAGAAAGGACGTTCCATCGAAAAAAGAGAGTGTCCGAAGAGAAAGACAAAACAGTGCGTCGGCTGCAGACCCTGTTCGATTACGACCGGTTTTGCCGGGGCGGGCGCGTTTTCCGACGGAAAACTTTCTTTATCGCCGGATGTGGGCGGAAATCTGCCGGAGATCCTCGGCTATGAAGAGACGGAAAAGCTGATGAAAGAGTCGGATGATATTTATCTGCAGTTTGGAGCGGATACGAATGTGTACGGCCTGGACAGAGAGGCGCAGATTCGGGAGATTCGCCGTAAGGCGATCAACGCCAACCTCAAACTGGTAGAATGCCCCATCCGGCATCTGGGGACAGAGGAAGGCTATAAGATTTACGCAAAACTGCAGCAGGCGCTGCAGGACGCGGGAGTAGAACTGATTTTCCATACAATGGTGGAAGAGATCATCGTGGAAAACGGCCGCGCCACAGGCGTCAGAACAGACCAGGGCGATATGTTTTATGCGGAGGAGATCGTGTCTGCGGTAGGCAGGGAAGGCGCGGATTGGTTTAAGGATCAGTGTGAGAAAATCGGTATTGAGACAACGCCGGGTACGGTAGATGTGGGAGTCCGTGTAGAGGTGCGGGATGAGGTGATGCAGACGCTGAATGAAAACGTATATGAAGCGAAGCTGATATACCATACGCCGACTTTTGACGATAAAGTGCGCACCTTCTGCACCAATCCTTCCGGGGAAGTAGCGGCGGAATATTATGAGGGCGGGCTTGCGGTTGTCAACGGCCATGCGTATAAGTCGAAGGAATATAAGACAAACAATACCAATTTTGCCATTCTGGTTTCTAAAAACTTTACCAAGCCTTTTAAAACACCGATTGCATACGGCAAAAAGATCGCGGAACTGTCCAATATGCTTTGCGGCGGTAAGATACTCGTGCAGACGTTCGGTGATTTCAGGAGAGGAAGGAGGACTACGGAAGAGCGGCTTTGCCGGAATAATATCATACCGACTTTAAAGGATGCGGTGCCGGGGGATCTGTCTCTCGTATTCCCGCACAGGATTATGGTGGCGATAGCGGAGATGCTGGAAGCGCTGGATAAAGTGACGCCCGGTATCGCTTCGGAAGAGACTTTATTATATGGTGTGGAAGTGAAATTTTATTCCAATAAAGTGATTGTAAACAGAGATTTTGAGACGAGTATCCGGGGGCTGCGCGCCATCGGGGACGGAGCCGGAGTGACGCGGGGGCTGCAGCAGGCTTCTGCCAACGGCATCAGCGTAGCCAGGAGTATATTGAAATCCATGGAGTGATACGATGAGAAGAAAGACAGGGCGGTTACTGTTCTTTGCGCTGTGCCTTATGGTGATTGTAAGCGGCTGCGGCAGCAAAGAGGAAGGTACAAAAGTAGTGCTGACCACAGGATTTGACCAGGATGAGATTTTCCGTATCGAGAGTACGTCGTGCACTGCGCCTGAGGTGATGGTCTATCTGACCAATACGCAGAATCGGTATGAGTGTATTTACGGCACCCGGATTTGGGAAAAAAGTCTGCGCGGTACGACGCTGGAACAGAATGTGAAGGACACGGTGCTTGCCGAGCTGGCACAGATCAAAGTGATGAATCTGCTTGCCCAGAAGCATGAGGTTGCGCTCAGTGAGCGGGAGAAGGAACTGGCGGACCAGGCGGGGGAGGAGTATTTTGCTTCCCTGAATGAGACGGAGATTTCCGCTATGGGGATAGACAGGGAAATGATTTTGTCCATGTATGAGGAGTATGCGATAGCTGATAAAGTATACCGTTATATCATTAAGGACATTAATCCGGAGATCAGTGATGATGAAGCCAGGACCATTACGGTGGAACATATCTTTGTGAAGACGTATTCGCTGGATGGCAGCGGCCAGCGAATCCCGTATGACGAGGCCGGAAAGGCGCGCGCTTACGGGAAAATCCGGGAGGCGCTGGAAGCTGCCAGAAACGGAGAGGTATTTGAAAGTCTGATATCCAGATACAATGAGGACAATAAAAGCGTCTATTCCTTTGGCAAAGGAGAGACGGAGCCGGCGTTTGAGAAAGCGGCGTTTGATCTGGGGACGGACGAGATCAGCGATATTGTAGAGACGCAGTATGGCTATCATATAATTAAGTGCGTCAGCACCTTTAACAGGGAGGAGACGGACGCCAATAAAGTAAAGATCGTGGAGCAGCGCAGAAAAGAAGTATTCAGCCAGGAGTACGATGCGTTTGCCGATTCCCTTACCCGTAATCTGAACGAGGAGGCTTGGGACGGCATTACGTTGATTCATGATGAAAATGTAAAGACAACTGACTTTTTTAAGATCTATAATACCTATTTCGAAAAGGTATTTGAAACGCCATAAAGAAAGAATAAAAAGACGGCAGCACCGGATTTTCAGAGAACCGGCGGCTGCCGTTTTTTACTATTTTTGTCAATAATCGACCTATTTTTTGCAGTTTGAAAATCAGGGTCGTTTTTTATGGTAAAATACGGAAAAAATAAGGAGGTGTTGTCAATGAACAGAAACATGGTAAAGAGGCTGGCGGCAGTCATATCCAAAATGGCATTTTTGATCGCACTGGTTTCTGTGAATACGACTTGTATCCACAAGTATTATCAGGAAGAGCTTGACGAGCAGCTTGATTCTCTGAGGAAGTATAGCATTGAAGAAAATCATTGATTTTCTGGAAGAAAACGGAGCGGTGGATGCGGGCAATAAAAAAATTGTCGCCTATGGCATAAAGAGATTGATTGGATGTGTAGGGGATTTCGCGCTTGTAATCGCGGTGGCCGGACTTCTGCATATCGTATGGGCCGGGCTCCTGTTTCAGATCAGTTACATGCTGCTCAGGGTTCATGCAGGCGGCTATCATGCTTCCAGCGAAAAAAAATGTGCGTACCTGTCGTTTCTGTGCACGCTGTTGTGCATAGGCTTGATCAGATATGCGGCTATGGGAGACGGGATACTGCTTTGCGTAAGTTTTCTTTGCGGAGCAGGCATTTACAGAGATGCTCCCGTGGAAAGCGTTAACAAGCCTTTGCATGGAAATGAGGAAGCCGTATTCAGACGCCGGACGAGGATGGTAACTGCCGCTGCGCTGCTTGGCTGTGTTCTATTTTACCGCTGGCATTACGCATATTTTCTCAGAGCGGTAACGATAGCGGAAGCGGTTGTCTTTCTTGGAATGGAGATTGTAGTGATACCGCAGAAATATAGGAAGTATATCCGGCAAAAGAAAAGCTTGTTTTATTCCCGCGGGCAGTGTGGGAAATAGCCGTTCCGTATGGATACTTGAAAAATGCCGAGAGGGGCGCTGTGTGTCGTCGACACATGTTCAGCGTCGGCCAAAACGGTGTGCAGAAGAATACCCCGCCAGAGGATGCGGGGTATTTGATTAGCCTGAAATTGTCGAAACATGTCGAATAACGGAAAAATAGGAATGTGGGAGGATCGGAATGCATGATAAAGAAAGTTATGACAGCTGCTGTCTGCGTGACTTTGTTTGTTGTTCTTTATCTGCCGGTTTGCGCGGAAGAGATCATAAGCCATGAAGAAGCTCTGGACGTGACGTTTGTCGTAGACTGCAGCGGTTCCATGAAAACAAATGACCGGGGCGGTATGGGCAGAGAGATGGTAAAGGCATTTGTGGATACGGTGCATGCGGAAGATATTCGTGTGGGATATGTCGCCTACAGTGACAAAGTCGTATCCTCTGTCAGTCCCGTACCGGTATCCGATCCTGCAAAGAGGCAGAATCTGAAGGAGTTGATTGATACCACTGAATATACGGGGGACACGGATATAGGACTGGGGCTGTCGTATGCATATGAACTGATGCCTGCCCAGGAAGGGCGCAGACGGATTATCGTCCTGATATCGGATGGAGAAACGGATCTGCGGGCGGGCGGCGAAAGAACAGAGGAGCAGTCGGCTCAGGATCTGGATGCCTGTATCGCAAAGTGCAGGGAAGAAGGGATACCAGTCTATACGATTGCCTTTGGCCGGTACGAAGGAAGTAAAGGGACACTGGAAAGGGCGGCGGCGGAAACGGGAGCGGAAAGCTACAGCGCGCAGAATCCGCAGACGCTGATAGAAGTGTTGTATGGAATTTTTACCCATAATCTCTCCTATCAGATACAACGTTTTTCCAATGGCACATATGCGGGAGGCAGTCAGGAGATACGGTGTATTTTAGAGGAAACGCATTTGGATGAAATCGATGTGCTGCTTGTCTCTTCCGATGCGGTTGGGGAAACGGTTCTCCGATATGGGGAAAAGCAGATTCCGATGACCGGACTTTCTTACTATGCGGTAGGCAAGATCGGCAGCGGTGAAATCAATGATTCTGTCAGAGAGCTGACAGTTACAACGTCTACCGGGGAAGGGCAGAGCCTGCAGATATTCCTGGTCGGATACCGCAAGCTGGTGCCTGTGTTGGAGATTGACCGTAAGCTGGACAGGAATGAGGAGGCCGTATATCATGTTTATTTCAGGGATCGTGACGGGAGCGTAATCCGGGACGGCGCATATTATGACAAATTTCAGTGGGATATGACGGTTACAGGTAGTGGAGGGCAGCAGATTTCCCTGGGGCCTGCCGCGGTTAATGACAGCGACGGTGTTCTGGAAGGAACGCTGCGGATCGACCGTTCCGGTACATACCGTATCTGCGGGAATCTGTCGGATGCACTGGGATCCTACCGCTTTGATACCCAGATAGACGTGGTCAATACCCCGCCTTCGGGCAGTCTGCCGGAGACGAGAACGGATATTCTGAAAAAACCGCTTACTTATGATCTGCGGGCCTATTTTCGGGATGTGGATGGGGACGAACTTACGTTTTCGATTGATAACGGGGGCGAAGGAAAAGCGGAGATACTGCTTGCGGAAAGCGAACTTTCGATCAAAGCGCTGCATGCGGGCAAACAGACGCTCACCTTGTTTATTTCCGATGGGGAAGATACTTTGTCTTATCCGTTTGCGATACGCGTTGTTCCGTTATGGCAGGCATACTGGTGGGTGATTGCGCTGTTTTGTGCGGCCGTCATACTGCTTCTGGTGAAAATTCTGTATCGGCCGAAACCGGAACTGGAACAGATTGCGGAGAAAAAGGCCGGAAACCGCTTTGCAGGACGGATGGACGCCTATGTGACGGCTATGCCGCAAGACAGGGAGGAGATCCCGCCGCTTACCTTTCCGATGTACCGGATCAGGGATTCCCGCGTGTGCGTGGGAGATCTGATGAAGGAGTATGAGGAAATAAGCGACCGTTTGGAGCTGGACCAGATTTTTCTGATTGCGGATGAGGACAGGAAGATGATACTCTATCATTCCACATCCGCAACGGTGATGATCGGTGGGTCGATCGTATGCAGGCAGCTCCAATATAGCATGAGTTTTGGCGACATCATTTATATCACATCTGTGGACGGAGAATATGAGCTGGAGATTCATTATATTGCCATGATACAGTGAGCCCTTCCCGGTAAGGGAATGCGTTTTGGGCGCATGTACGGAGTCCGCAGGAAATGCGTACTTCCGGTTGAATAGTAATGGGAAACGTCAAGGAGGAAACGAGGTATATGGAAACAATTACACAGACAAACAGGACGATACTGTTTGCCGAAGTGAATCCGGAGCGGCTGAACCTGCTTACCCTGATCGGTGATGTCAGAGGAAAAAGCAGCCTGGATGACGACAAGATAAAAGAAATCAATGAAGAACTGGTAGTTGGCAGCTTTGACGAATTTTTTGAGAAGTTTGCGCCCGTTGTATATTCCTGGTGCGACGCATCCACGGACGCCATCCGGTACAGTCTGGTGAAACCGGAAAACATTCCGTCGAACTGTATTACGGAGATCCCGCTGAACGAGCAGAATGATCTGCTCAATATGCTGATTACCCTGCTGAGCACAAAAGGGGCGCAGGGTGTGGCAAATGTGGATTTTAAATTTGATAAAGTGCTGGATATGATATCGCCAAGAAAGATTATGGAGGATATTCGTCAGGTAAGGCGGGAGATTCAGTACACCTATGGAAAATATATGGAGCTGGACGAAGGGGATCCGAAACGTCTGGATATCGGGGACAAATTGAATTACCAGTTTGAGCAGGCAAGCCAGAATTATAACAATGTACTGGCAATGCTGCCGCTTGCCATAGAAGACATTAAGACGAGGCTCCTTTTGGGGGATCAGGAAACCGGACAGAGCGGCAGGGATTTTAAGGCGGGACTGCTGAGCATGGGAGACGACGGCGAACTGAAGATACTGGAGATGAAGCAGGAGGAAAATACCGAACTGGCAGTAGTGGACGACAATATTAATACGAGTCTGATTGAAACTTTTAAGGAAGACTATGACGCGTTGAATGAAAACCCGTCCGGTTATGTGCGGGATTTGGTGGTACGCACTTTCTGCCCCCTTACTTCCACGATGGAAAGCACGGTGGACCGCCGGATGGAGGTGTCAAACTACAACCGCTATCTGGATTTTTATAAGAGAAGCAAGGATGATTTTGTAAAAGCGGTCAAGCCTCTGATCGAGAAAATATTGGGCGTAAAAACATTTTTTGACCAGTATCAGGTAAAAGAGAAAGGGATGCAGCCCAGACTGCTGATCACGAATACGCCGCTTGATCTGATGGTCAAAGCCAGCAATCTGCCGCGTCTGATTACCTATCTGAATACGACCAATGATAAAAATGAGTTTGATAATGCGATCTGGCTGGGAATTGTCCCGGATGTGGAACTGAACCAGGCGGAAGGCGGAAGGCTTCAGCGTCTGCGTTTTGCGGGCAATCAGAAAGTGGAGAAAGCGGGAACCAATTCCATGGAAAGTCTGACGGCGCTGATGCATGCAATCTGTCCGTACCGGATTACGACGTTTTTCAGCTTCCGCACAGGGGAAGAAACGACATTCAGTTATGTGGCGACAGAAGGGGTGGGCATTTTCAAAGATAAATGCGCGCCGCTGATGAAGCAGGATTACAGTGAATTTGTCGTTCCCTGTATCCCGAATGCAACGATCATTCCGAAAGACAAGTCCGGGCTGGTTTTGGATAAGCGGATGGTAATGGACGAGGAAGGCAATGTTTCTCTTTCCGAGGAAAAAGAAGATGTGATGAAGATGTGGATCGAAGGCATCTATGTGGGAGCCGCGTATGAGGCGGCAGGTATCGTGGCCGCATGGCAGTGTCCGGAATATCTGAAACAGCGATTTAACGATACGAGCATGGAATACCCGGGGGTGCGGTTTGATGTGGAAGCGGACGATAACGCGCTGCTGGCGGCTACCAGCATGACAAAGGAAATCTCGGGATTTACAAACGCCATCAAAAATTCGATCAACCATACCGGCTTCGGCTTCGTATTCACATCCGACAATGCACAGCATAAAGGAAAAGAGATCAAGAATATCATGGTCTATAAGGCAAGAAACCTCTTAAGCAACGGCAGTGAGTTTGAACCGATCTATAAGACGATGGTGATTACTTATATTGAGAGAATGCTGCGGTTTTACAGCGGCGATTTCAAACAGGATAAGATACTGAAATTTTTCAGCAACAATCCAAGCAGCCAGAAAAGCCGCTGGGATGCGGACCGTCAGCATGTGAACGCCATTTTACAGGAAGGGGACGAGCTTGACTATTCCATTGACGAAAAAAACGGTATCTGCAACGTGGCGGTGACATTCAGCAACACGACGAGAAATCTGAAAGTCGAGCTGACGAGAAAGGCCGGGACGGCGGGCAAATAAAAGCGGGGCTTCCCAGGCCCGCATTACAAATACAGTAAAAACAGGAGGAAAAGGATATGGGATTACGGTTGAAAATCGAAGGAAACGAATCTGTGAACCTGCGGGAGACGAGCATCACAAAGATAACATTCGGCGCTGACATTCCGCATGATTCCAACGCGAGGTCTACGGACTTAGGCTCCACGGCGCTGATCGAGGGAAAGATACTGGCGGCAGTGGACGGTGAGGCGGCGGACGATACGAGCAAGATAGCCAGGTGGGCGCTTGTGCCGGCGGAAAATGCGGACTGCTACCGCAGGATAACGATCGATGTGGTGAACGCGTCCCAGATCGTGCGCCAGATCAGCATTCCCAACGCCTTTGTCGTGGACTACGAAGAGGATTATACGGACGAGACGGGGGCAGGCGTGTTCCGGCTGCTGGTGAAGCAGAAAAAAGACAAGATGACGGCGCTGAAATTCGAAGGCGGCTTCGGCGGGGAATAAGCAGGAAACGGTATAGGAAAACCGGACGAAAGGAGAGTCCGGCGGCAGGCGGC
>CAJUDS010000019.1 GCA_910585345.1 uncultured Lachnospiraceae bacterium
ATGATTGATAAAAAAATGAAAAATTCGGAGCTTCAAAAGAAAGCGCAGATAAGCGGAAATATCATTACAAGACTTAATAAAGACGAGTTTGTTTCTATGGAAACGATTGCGAAAATTTGTGATGTGCTTGAATGCGGTGTTGACGATATTTTGGAATTTTCAAAAGATTGAGGAGGACATAAGGCGTGGCAGCAAAAGCAAAGGCGAAAGAAATCTCTATGGAGGAGACTCTATGGAAGTCTGCGGATAAATTGAGAGGTTCGGTAGAACCGTCTGAATATAAGCATGTAGTTTTAAGTTTGTTTTTCCTAAAGTTTGCAAGTGATAAATTTGAGGCTCAAAGAGCAAGAATCATTGCAGATGGTATGGAGAAATTTGTGGATAATATTGCGTTTTATACAAAAGATAATGTGTTTTATCTGCCGCAGGAAAGCAGATGGACTTATATTATGGAGAATGCCAAGCAGGATGATATTGCTTTAAAAATAGATACAGCGCTCTTTACGATTGAGAAAACAAATCCCATTTTAAAAGGTGCTTTGCCGGATAACTATTATTCCCGCTTACAGATTGATACGGTTAAATTGGCGTCTTTGTTAGATGAAATCAATAAGATTGACACGACAAAGGATAAAGAAAACGATATTATTGGTCGTATGTACGAATATTTCTTAAGTAAGTTTGCCATTGCAGAGGGAAAAGGGAAAGGCGAATTTTATACGCCTAAAACGATTGTCAATTTAATTGCAGAGCTGATAGAGCCTTACGATGGAACATTATATGATCCTTGTTGCGGTTCGGGAGGCATGTTTGTACAGTCCATAAAGTTTATTGAGGCACATCATGGGAATAAAAAGAAAGTTTCTATCTATGGGCAGGAGTATACGAACACTACCTATAAGTTGGCAAAAATGAACCTGGCAATACGAGGGATATCGGCGAATCTTGGGGAAATGGCGGCGAATACGTTTACAAATGACCAGCATAAAGATTTGAAGGCGGACTATATCATGGCAAATCCGCCGTTTAATCAAAAAGAATGGCGTGCCGCTGATGAATTGACAGATGATGCAAGATGGAATGGATACGAAGTACCACCGAAGAGTAATGCAAATTATGGGTGGATATTAAATATTGTGTCAAAAATGTCACAAAACGGAGTGGCAGGTTTTTTGCTTGCCAATGGCGCATTGTCTGATGACGGAACGGAGTTGAAAATCAGACAAAGATTAATTGAAAATGATTTGGTGGAAGCCATTTTGATACTGCCGAGGAATCTTTTTTATACGACGGATATCAGTGTTACGCTTTGGATTCTGAATAAAAATAAAAAAGAGCGTACAGTAGATATGAATGGGGTGGAGAAACATTATCGCAATCGGGAAAAGGAAATACTCTTTATGGATTTGCGACAGATAGGAAGTCCGTATGAAAAGAAATATATAGAATTGACAGAGGCGGACAGGGTAAAAGTGGTTGAGACGTATCATAACTGGCAGCAGATAGGGTATGAAGATACCTATAAGAATATACCAGAATTTTGTTATTCTGCCGGATTTGACGAGGTAAAAGAAAAGGGATTTACGCTTGTGCCAAGCAGATATATTGAGTTTGTGAATCGGGATGAGAATATTGATTTTGATACGAAGATGAAAACGCTGCAAGCGGAATTAAAGGAATTGCTGATTGAGGAGGAAAAATCGAAAGCAGAGTTGTTAGAGGTGTTTAAGGAGTTGGGGTATGAAATCGAATTATGATGTTTTGGGAAATTATATTCGTTTGATTGATACACGCAATAAAGATAATGTAACGAATAAAGTGATGGGGATTAATATTGACAAATTTTTTATGCCTTCCGTTGCAAATGTGATTGGAACAGACTTGAGCAAATATAAACTGATAACGAAAGGAAAATTTGCCTGTAATCCTATGCATGTTGGTCGTGATGAAAGACTTCCGGTTGCATTATATGAGGAAGTGGAACCAGCCCTTGTTTCACCAGCGTATTTTATGTTTGAGATTATAGATAATAATGTCCTTGATGAGAATTATCTGATGATGTGGTTTCGCAGAGCAGAATTTGACCGTATTTGTTGGCTGCATACGGATGGCAGCGTCAGAGGTGGAATTACTTGGGATGATATTTGCCGAATGGAACTTCCTATATCTGATATTGGTGTGCAAAGAAAAATTGTCGAAGCGTATAAGGTTGTAGAGGATAGAATTGAGCTTAAACAAAAGATAAATGATAATTTAGAAGCACAAGCTAAAACCTATTTTAAAGCTATTTTTTGCGATTTTGAGGGTGTTCCATCATCAGAAATAGAGGAAACACCTGATGGTAACAAGCCAATTAGTTGGTCATTTGCAAGGGTTGGAGATTTTTGTACTGACAATGTCAGCAATTTATCAAAATCTGATAGGTTTGATAGTATTTTTTATCTTGATACCGGAAGCATAAGCCAAAATTATATTAGCCAACTGCAAGAACTTAATCTTGCAACAGACGAAATACCAAGTAGGGCTAAGCGAAGGGTTTTTGATGGCGATATTGTTTATTCAACAGTTAGACCAAATCTTCGCCATTACGGTTTGATTCAAAACCCTCCTGAAAACTTTGTTGCTTCTACGGGTTTTGCAATCCTTCATAACAATGGCAATGGTGTATCAAACGAACTTCTATATATGTGGCTTACAAAAGACTCCGTTTTAGAGTTTTTACAAGCGATAGCTGAAAATAGTGTTTCGACCTATCCATCATTGAATGTTAGCGACTTGCTTGAAGTGAAAATCATTGTACCTGATGATGACACTTTGAAAAAAGCAAATCAAGTTTTTGAGTCAATCTATAATGGAATAGCCGAAAACAATCGGCAAATTAAGGCTTTGGAAAACAGCAAATCCATTCTCTTGCCTAAATTGATGTCAAGCCACTAAATTATCATTTATATGCGCTTTTATGAAAAATATAGGAGAATGGAAAACTATGGAATTGAATTTAGACTTAGCGATAAACAAAAAGTTAAGAGAAATTTTGAATGAAGATCATAACTTTATGTATGAAAGAAAAGCAAAATTCAAAGTACCTGGAAAAAGAGGTGAAATGGAGGAGTCAAGAGCATTTAATTGTATTTGTGCTTGTTTAGACAGAATAGATAGTTTGGTAGTACATTGTAATGATATATCTAAAAATATAGAAAATATATATGGATTGTGTGATATATTAAATTATGGTCAAACGCTTATAGATTGTATCTCTATGATTGCCCAAATATATGGAGTGACATATAATTCGGAAGGTGATATATCTTGTTTTAATGAGAGTGGATTAGACGGAAAAGGAAATGATGAAAAATTTTTTAAATATATTCGTTCTTTATGTTCGGTTCATCCAGTCGAAACATCTTATCATCCTTCTTATCAGGGAGAACAACCAGAATGGTGTCCATGGATAAGCAAGGCAGAATCGCAAAGCCATATTTGGCAATTTGATAAAGATTGTTCTGAAAAATTGAAAGAGGCGGATTTTGTTGCAATAGTTTATCGCAATGATCTTGAATATAACAAGCATGTGTACATTTCTCTAAAACAGATTTATAAATATTTAAGAAAAAGATATTCTTATATAAATACGATAATTGATACAATAAAAAAACAGAATGAAGAAAAAATATGCGAATTAAGAAACAAGCATATACTATTGCCGGAAGAATGCAAGGATTATGATAGTTATCTTAATGAATTAAAAAAAGCGATTGAGGAACGATGTGGAGATAATTCTTCATGGAGAATAAATCAATGGAAAACAATTCTTAATTCACACTTTAAAAATCATAATTTTGAGGAACTTTTGGAGCTATATAAGGCAGATTTAAAGAAGGGGATTGAAAAAGTGCATCTATCTTTACAGCGTATGGAATTAGATTATTATTTTGAAAAAGAGGCTGTTGATTATATAACATCTTTTATACCGTCTGAGTATGCATATTCATTGAGTAAATTACATTATTTAGAACCAATATGGGAGAACGAAGCGTTTGATTGTGAAGAGATATTATCGGAAGATAGGTATACAGGCGATTATGAAAGATTAGTAAAACTATTAAATGTAGTTACGCATATTCAAAGTAATATGGATGAAGTTGATATAAACATAGTAAATAGAGAAATAGATGTAAAATATCAGACGACAAATGCTGAGTGGGCAAGAGTACAATTGAAGTGGTTGGAACCATATTGTGATATTAAATTTAATTATGAATTAGGTGATTGGTATCTATATTTGCAAACTATAGTTTCTTTTTGGAAAATAGCCAAGTCGATGGAAAAATAATTTAAATAAGTGAGGAAAAGAGTGCAATATAAATGGAGAGGAAAGGTAAGAGTATGTCATTTAACGAACACGCATTAGAACTATCTATCATAGAACTTATGCAAAACAAAGGCTATGTTCATCAAACCGGCAGTGAATTGTTGCGTGAAAAGTCAGAAGTTCTAATAGTAGACGATTTAAAAGAATATTTACATAGCCGATATGCTTCGGATGAACTCACAGAAAGCGAGATTGACAGCATTATCCTCTCTTTGCGCACCGTAGGCGGAACTTTGTATGAATCCAACAAAGCAGTCCTGTCCATGATAATAGACGGTTTTGTTTTTAATCGTGAAGATAGGAATAAAAAAGATATATTTATTGAGTTGATAAACTACGGAGAACCCAAAAAGAATATCTTTAAGATTGTAAATCAGTTGGAAATAGAAGGATACAATTATCAGATTCGTATTCCTGATAGCATTATTTATGTGAATGGAGTTCCTCTTGTGGTATTAGAGTTTAAGACTGCAATACAAGAAAACACAACTATAATGGATGCATACACGCAGTTGACTGTCAGATATCAGAGAGATATTCCGGAAATTTTCAAATACAATGCATTCGTGGTTATCAGTGACGGTGCAAACAGTAAGTATGGTTCTCTATTCACGCCATATGAATTTTTTTACGCTTGGAGAAAGGTTCATGATGACGACAAGGAAATGGACGGTATCAATTCATTGTTCACAATGGTAGACGGCTTGTTTGCACAGGACAGGCTTCTTGCGGTACTAAAGAATTTTATCTATTTTCCTGACATTTCAGACAACAATACAAAAGTAGTGTGCCGGTATCCACAGTTTTTTGCAGCCAATAATCTGTATGAAAATGTGAAAGCACATATGAAACCATATGGCGATGGTAAGGGTGGTACATATTTTGGAACGACCGGATGTGGGAAAAGCTATACAATGCTTTTTCTTACCCGCATGATTATGAAAAGCAGTTATTTTAAAAGTCCCACTATTTTAATCATTACCGATAGAACCGATTTGGACGACCAGCTTTCCAGACAATTTGCCGCGTCCAAGCAATTTATTGGAGATAACAATGTCATAAGCATAGAGTCAAGGGATAAGCTGCGAGAAGAATTACAGGGCAAACCAAGCGGCGGAGTGTATTTGACTACAATACAGAAGTTTACGGAAGATACACAGCTTTTAACGGACAGGTATAATGTGATTTGCATTTCGGATGAGGCGCACCGTTCGCAGATTAACCTTGATATGAAAGTGAAAGTTACGGAAAAAGGGGTAAATAAAACGTATGGTTTTGCCAAGTATCTGCATGATTCCTTACCGAATGCAACTTATATTGGTTTTACAGGGACGCCGATTGATGCCACGGTGGAAGTATTCGGAGATATTGTCGGGCATCCGTATACCATGACAGAGGCAGTGAAAGATGAAATAACAGTAAATCTTGTTTATGATGGACGGGCGGCAAAGGTAACACTGCGTGAGGACAAGCTGCGCGAGATTGAAGAATATTATGACAAGTGTGCCAGCCTTGGAGCATCTGAAGAACAGATCGAGGAAAGCCAAAAAGCGGTAGCGCACTTGGATGCGATTATTGGCGACCCTGACAGGCTGAAAGCAGTAGCAAAAGATTTTGTATCACATTATGAGAAAAGGGTAGAAGAAGGTTCTACAGTAGCAGGCAAGGCAATGTTTGTATGTGCAAACAGACGGATAGCCTATGCGTTTTACCTGAATTTGATGGAGCTTCGTCCTGAATGGAAAGAAAAGAGGAAAGCGCCGGAGGGTGTGGAATTAACGGAGAAAGAGGAAAAGGAATTAAAACCGATAGAGAAAGTGTGCCTCGTCATGACGAGAAATAAAGATGATGAAAAAGAGCTTTATAAAATGCTTGGCACAAAAGAGGACAGGAAGGAATTGGACAGGCAGTTTAAGAATGTAAAATCCAATTTCAAAATTGCGATTGTGGTTGATATGTGGCTGACGGGATTTGATGTGCCGTGTCTTGATACCATTTATATTGATAAGCCAATTCAGCAGCATACATTGATACAGACAATTTCCAGAGTGAACCGTGTCTATGAGGGCAAGGACAGAGGCTTGATTGTCGATTATATTGGTATCAAGAAAAACATGAATGCTGCGCTTCGCAAATATACAAATTTTGAGAAAGAGGAACTGGATGACGTTAGTCAGGCGGTGACGATTGTTTTAGATCAGCTTGAAGTGTTGGACCAGATGTTTCACAATTTTAACGCAAAGGATTACGATACAGGAAGTCCGGTTGAACAGTTAAATTGCCTGAACAGAGCAGTAGAGTATGTGCAGTTGACACAGGACTTGGAACTCCGGTTCATGGCGGCAGTTAGAAAAATGAAACAGGCATTTAATCTGTGCAGTTCCAGCGAGCAGTTCACCAATACAAATATTGAAAAAGTCCATTTTTACCAGGCGGTACGTTCAGTACTGTTTAAGCTGACAAAAGGAGAGGCACCGGATATTTCCCAGATGAATGCCAAAGTTCGAAAACTGCTGGATAGTGCAATACAGTCTGATGGTATTGAGGAACTATTTGAAACGGGAAAACATATAGATGTTGATATTTTCAGCGATGCGTATATGGCAAGGATTGAAAAGATTCCTATGCCCAATACAAAGATAAAAGCGTTGCAGAGATTGCTGTCCTATGCGATTGAGGAGTTTAGGAGAGTAAATAAAATCAAAAGTATTGAATTTGCTGAGAGAATGAAAGCGGTTGTAGAAACCTATAATAACCGAAGGAAAGATGAAGCCTTTGCAAATGAGGTTCTTGACGATGTGGCAAATCAGCTTGCAGATTTAATACAGGACTTGAAAGCGGAAAGAAATTCTTTTAAAGATGTAGGGATTGATTATGAGGAAAAAGCCTTTTATGATATTCTGCTTGCAGTATCGAAGAAGTATGAATTTGAATATCCAGATGATAAAATAATTGCATTGTCGAAAGAAATTAGGATAATTGTGGACGACAAGGCAAAATATACAGATTGGTCTACCAGAGAAGATATTAAAGCGAGTTTGCACGTTGATTTGATTATTTTGCTTGATAAATACGGCTATCCGCCGGTGACGATAGATGATGTTTACAAGGAAGTGCTGGAACAGGCGGAGAATTTTAAGAAGTTTGCGAAATGATTTAAATGTATTAATTTGATAAATCAGATCCTAAAGCGTGACTGATTTGTTTGAATAGGGGGAATGCGTTTATGCTTATCATTAAAGAATAAGGAATATAGGGATACCGATGCTTGATGCTTGGACGGCTGATATAAAATACAAAAAATATAGTTATATCTGTTTGGAATGCTTTAAATAATGTAACGGAATATGTGCCAATGAAAATGATATACTTTTACCGGCAAAGCATATCTCCAGTAAGATGATGCCGCTGAACAGGGAACAAGTATTACAGAATTATTCGGGGAGGGGACGGCGGATGAATTTAGATTTGACAAGATTTCCCGAATCCAATACACTAGTATACATATAGATTTCAGCAGGAAAGAGGTTAGGGAATGAATATATATGTCAATGAAATCAATGGTATTCCAGATGCGATTGTATCAATGTTTATGAGCAAACGTTCCTGGACAAGAGAGAAGGAATTGGAAATCAGAGACGTGTGCAGCCGCATGCTGGACAGACAGGGGAAAATAAAGGATTGTGTAGAGAATGAGGATGCACAGAAGTATCAGAGCTGGCTGAACAGCCTGATAAAATGGGGATGGCGGCATGTTACGATGCTGCGGTTTATCGATATTTCCGTGACGGTGGAAGGACTGCACAGAGCGGGGCAGGATGACTGGGATTCCCATGCCGCCAGATTTAATAACAGAATTATACGCAGCAGCACAAGGCTTGCGGACTTCGGTTATGAAATGTCGCAGTGGTATGAAGATAAAATTATTTCCACAGACCAGGCGCTGCAGCTCCTTGGAATGGATGCGCCCGAAGCGTTGGAGAAGGATGGACAGCGTTTTGTAAAAACAGTTAACGGGTATATCAGAGAAGATCTGCAGGACAGCCAGGATGTAAAGCGGGGGTTGTATATGCTTAGCATTCCAAGTAATTTTATTTTTAAAATCAACTTGACAGAATGGGCGCATGTTTATAAGGAGAGGAATGCCAAAGGAACGGCCAATCCGGAGGTGAAGCAGTGCTGCGAAAGCATTGCGGACCAGATAGAACAGTTTCAGCCGCAATTTAACAGAGAATTATTTGAAAAAATTAAAAATTGAAAGATCTATAGGAATGAGGTATAAGATATGAAATCATCCAATGAACTGCGCAGTACACTGCGTTCCATTGATCATAAAGGGTATCCGGCCTATAAGTCTCTGGCGGGAAATTATCAGTTTGGTAATTATAGTTTGTTTATTGACCATGTGCAGGGAGATCCCTTTGCATCTCCGTCCAGTCTGCATGTAGAGGTGATGCATGGCGCCGCCGGATTTCCGGCGGAATATATAAAAAAGAACTGCTTCCGCATTGCGCTGCAGGATTTTTTGACAAGGCGTCTGGCATCGCAGTTTGAGGATTTTAATTTTAAGGCGAAAGGCTCCGGAAAGAGCGGTCTTTTGTCTATTACGAGATGCGGGCAGGAAGTATTGGAACGGAGCGCCTGCGAGATAACGGATACAAAGATCATTGTGCGTTTTCATGTAGGGTTTCCGGCGTTTGGACGGACGATTAACGCGGGAGAACTGGAAAAAATACTATTTGATTTTTTGCCGCGCAGTGTGGAGAACAGCTTATTTTATCAGAAGTTGGACAAGAAAAAGGTTGAGGCGGCTGTGTTCTTGGCGGAAGACCAGGAGACGCTGCGCGGATGTCTGCAGGAAAACGGTCTTGCCGCTTTTGTGGCGAACGGCGCCGTACTTCCGAGGAAAAGCGGTGTTTCGGATCTGCCGATGCAGGGCAGTGTTCCCTTTCAGTCGCCATTGTCTATGGAACGGGCTTTTATACTGCCGCACAGAGGAGAAATCAAAGGAATGGCGGTGCCAAACGGTATTACGCTGATCGTGGGAGGCGGATATCATGGGAAGTCCACGCTGCTCGAGGCATTGCAGACTGGCGTGTACAATCATATTGCAGGCGACGGACGGGAATTTGTGCTCACGGAGGAGACGGCGGTGAAGCTGCGTGCGGAAGACGGACGTTCTATCCGTGATGTGGATATCTCCCTCTTTATCCGTGATTTGCCCAATCGGACGGACACTGCCTGCTTTAGCACGCCGGATGCCAGTGGCAGCACTTCTCAGGCGGCGGGAGTGATCGAGAGCTTAGAGGCGGGAACGAAATTATTTTTGATTGATGAGGATACGTCTGCGACCAATTTTATGCTGCGGGACGATTTTATGCAGGAGGTAATCAGCCGGGAGAAAGAGCCGATTACGCCGTTTTTGGAGCGCGCGAAAGATTTGTACTGTCAGGCGGGGGTTTCCACGATATTGGTGGCGGGAAGCTCGGGTGCGTTCTTCCACATTGCGGATTCTATTATCCAGATGGATTGTTATCGTCCGGTAGATATTACGGACAGGGTAAAAGAGCTCTGTACGGCGCACCCGGCTCCGCGGACACAGGCGCCGGGGTTTGCGGTGCCGCAATATAACCGTATCCTGCGGACAGCGGACAGAGGGCAGAACAAGACCGGGCGCAGAGAAGGATACAGGCATGGAAACGACGGCCGCCATGAGCGCCGTAAGATCAAGACACATGGGAGGGATTCTTTTTCCATCGACAAGGAGACGGTAGACCTGCGGTACGTGGAACAGCTTGCGGATTCCGAACAGACAAATGCGCTGGCATATTTACTGCGGTACGGGCTGGAACAGGTGGTAGACGGCAGGCGGACGGTACGACAGATTGTGCAGATCCTTTGGGATACGCTTGAGCGCAAAGGCTGGGATGCCTTCAGCGGTTCTTATGTTCCCTGCGGCCTGACAAAGCCGAGACGGCAGGAGATTTTTGCCTGTCTGAACCGTTACCGCAACTGGTAATTTAATAAATGGTGAAATGTATCCTGAAGCAGATGATATTTGCGTCAGGATTGTGAAGGGAGCTTTTTTCCGTCAGTGGAAAAGAGCTCCTTTCCACGTGCCAATATGTCGGACGGATTCGCCTGCACAGATCACTATTTCTATAAGAAGATGCGTGGAAAAAAGAAAATTTTGGAAAATAATGCAAACCATGCAACAAAACGAACAAAAACGATATCTAATATCTGTAAGCTGATCAGCTTCACCCTAAACCGCAGCGGAAAAGATACATAGGACAGGGAGGATGGAAATGGATACGTTGGTAAAAAAAGCGCAGAGAGGAGATGCGGAGGCATTCATTTCTCTGATGGAAGAAAACAAAATGGCGCTCAGAAGAGTTGCGCTGGGATATCTGGGTAATGACGAGGATGTTGCAGATGCCATACAGGATACGATATTGGATGCATTTCAGCATATAAAGACGCTGAAGAAAGCGGAGTATTTTAAAACGTGGCTCGTACGGATACTGGTAAACAACTGTACGAAAGTATACCGCAAAAATAAAAACAGGGTCAGCCTGGAAGAAATGGATGATCTGGCTTATATCGACCGTCGCAGTGCGGAAGTTGAATTTCGGCAGCTTTTGTGCAGTCTGCCGGAAGAGAGTCGATTGATCTTTCAGCTATATTACGGAGAGCAGTTTACAATGCGGGAAATAGCAGAAATCCTGGATATGAAGGAAAATACTGTGAAAAGCAGAATACACAGAGGAAAAGAGCAGCTCCGGATGGAAATATAGTTGAGATGGGAGGAAGGAAACATGAATAAGTATAGCTCGGAAAAACAATGGAAAGAGATTTTAGGGGCAACCTTTCGTGAGAATAAAGTAATTGACAGACGAATGGAAGAAGCATATACACAGCTGCGGAAAGAAAGCAGACTGGCTGCAAAAAAGAAAAAATCCGTACGTCGGCGGATTGTGATTGGCACAGGAAGCGCTGCGGCAGTTTTTGTAATGATGATACTGTTATGCGCCATGAACCCTGTACTGGCGAGTGAGATACCGATTTTGGGAGATGTTTTTGAAAAAGTGGCGGATATTTTTTCTTTTGGGAAACTGCCCGAAGAAGAAACGACAGTCTTTCCGGTGGGAAGGGACGAAGCGGACAGTCCGACCGGAGCGGAAGAAGAGCCGGGGATGGAAAAGAGTTATTCCCAAAAGGACGGTGACGTAACGATCACACTGACGGAGGAGTATGCCTCCAATCAGGCGGTTTATATCGGTGTGTGCGTGGAAAGCGAAAAAGGCTTTCCTGCAATAGCGGTTTATACGGACGGCAGCCAGAATTTGAAGGTGGAGACTGTGGAAGAGTATTCCTTCCGGGAGGACAGCATTACCAGCCTGCGGAACATAGAAGGGAGATTGGAGAACGAACATACTTTTATCGGTATTATGAGAATCGACTATTCGGAAATTAATGTGGACGAAAGAAAGTTCAGGGAAATGGTTAAGGAGGCGGAAGAGGCAGGCGCGCCGGTGCCTGCTGTCACAGATGAAAATTATCTGCAGTATATGGATTATTACGAGATCCCATCTTCTTTCGATCTGGCGCTTGAGGTTACGCAGATCATTGGTGATCTGGCCGATCCCTTACTGCCAAAGGAGACGAAGAGCCAGCAGGAGCTGGAACAGATGTCCGATGAAGAATGGGAAGCGTATATGAAGAGTAAACCACAGTTTGCATTTCCAAACGACTATGAAAACTGGTACCAGAAAGGAAGCTGGAAGTTTGCGGTAGCTATCGCGCAGCGGGAAAATGCAGGACGGGTCATAGAGATTAATGAAGTGGGTGAAATCGGTATTGGTATGGAAAGCATTGAATTGTCTGCTGTGGAAATGACATTGCATCCGATTGAGCCGGCAGGCGCAGATACGTTTGCCGTGGCGCTGGATGCAGACGGGAACAAACTGGAAAGCGGTAACAGCGGCAATGCTTATGTACTGGCGACAGCGGGGCATGATATCTCAACAGTATACATTTATGTATGCGATTACATGGAATACATGGATGAGCTGAAGGGATATGCGTATGCCACAGAACAAGGGGAAAAGAGCTTTCAGGAAATACTGGAGGAACGGGCGTTATTCCGGACAGTGGTAAACACCGTTGAATAAAAATAAAAAAGGATTTTCTTTCGCGGCTGTCAGGTGTAAAATAAATCTGAACAAAATTTGTAGAAAAGCTGTTTTATCTAAACGACTACCTGCAGAGAAAGCGTGTTTTACGCATGAGGGGAGAGAAAAATGAGCATAAAAGCAAAAAAAATGATGGTAACTGTGCCGCTGGCTGTTCTGCTGCTGCTGTCTTTGGGGCTTAGTGTGTTTGGCTTATGCGGGCTGGGAGATTTTATGGCGGAGAATAACCGGGGCATGATATTGTTCAGTATAAAGATGAGTCTGTTTTTCTTTGTAGTGGCGATGCTGTCTGCCGCAGCAATTGTACGCGTGCAGAAAAGAGGATTCCAGGAGACGGACAAGTACGAGAACAAAAATGCGCCCCTATTCGAGGCATGGGTTAACCGGGAATTTGACGGAATCCGGCAGAAATGGCATGGACTCAGGACAGTGCTGACGATATTCCGGATTTTCGTGGTGGTCGGGATGCTGCCCTCCCTTGTACTTGTACTGGATGGAGAGCTCGCCATGGCGCCGCTGTTGATTATGGGAGCAGCCGTGTTCTGGTATCTGGGTTATCTGTCGGATTATCAGAGAAGATGGCGTAAACCGCTTGAAGCTTCTCTGCGGCGGGAACTTCCGTCAAACGTGGATCAGGAGGCGTTTGCAGTGCAGATGCGGGAAGGCGGGAAAAGAGAATTTTCTTATCTTCCGGCGCCGCAGGCAGGTCTCTGCAAAGCCTGTATCCTGCCGGACTATTTTTACATGCGGTGGGCTTTAAAAAGCTGCTTTATAAAAAAGAGCAGTATACGAAAGGTGGTTTTGGAGAAGCGGTACATTTCTTCCATGTGGTTTACCTTTTATTTTAAAACCCTTTACAGTATGGAATTTTATACCGCGGGCAGTGGGAAAAAGGCTTGTTTTACGGCATATTTTAAAAAGAGCGAAGACATGTACAAAGCGCTGTCCGTCGTACGGGAAGCGGGTGTGCCGCAGACGGCGGTACAGGATACGCTGGCAGGCGGACATCCGTAATATGACAGACAGCGGAACCGGGATAGTACGGTATAGTATTGGGGTTTAGCGGGAAGGCAGTTGTATGGATCTGCGGCAGCTGCTACTGCAATAACTGCAGAACCATTTCGGATTGATGATTCGCCTGGGCAAGGATACTCTGGCTTACTTGCAGGGAAATATTTGCAAAGGAATATTGCATCATCATTTCAGCCATATTGGTATCGCGGATGCGGCTTTCTGCTGCCTGAGTATTTTCCACTACATTGCGATTGACCTGCATGGCGTGTTCCAAACGGTTCTGCTGGCTGCCAAAACAGGAACGAAATGCGGAGACGCGCAAAATCGCCTGGCTGGTCTGATCGATAGCCATTTCTGCCTTCTTTTCGGTCATCAAATTTACATTATAAATGCCAAGGCTGTCTGTTGTCGCATTGCAGATGTTGATAAACATTCCCACTTTAGGCTCTGTTCCCATTTGAATCCAGACCGGCGGATTTTCATCAAAACGTTTGGTAACAGTATTCGATATTTTCTCTGCATATAAGCCGATACGGCTCTGCATGGTAAAACTGTTACCTGCGGCGGCGCTTTTCTGACGCCAGCCGATGCCGTAAAAATAATCGTTGCCCTGATATCCTAAATCCCCTGTTTTTGTAGGATCCATGGCCGTATCAAATCCGATTCCAAATCTATGGCCGGACATCACGACATCCGGCGGATTGCGTATTCCATCCCATGTATACTGCGCGTTTACATTAACGGCAGTGTTGCCGTTTCCGGAAAGATTTACAAAATTGTCAATTGTCATTTCATCCGGTATATCAGTACTGGTCCATTTATAGGTATTGGGCATCGTAGTTCCGTCAATATTGGGGACAGCGTTGCTTGCCACGCCGACCAGCATATCAGTTCCATTTGAAAAGAAATTGCACCATCGTCATAGTTTGATACAAATTTATTCTGTCCCGGATAGTCTGTGTATGTAACTGATGGACAATTGGTTAAGTTAACCTTGCCTGAGGTATGGCCGTTTGCGTCTTTTACGGAGATATATGGCTTCGCGTCAGCATCGGTCCATGTGCCGGCAAATGGCTGTGTCATGCCTTCTGCCATGAATCTGATACTGCCGCGGCCGTCATAAATTTCTGCTTTTTCCAGTGTATGGATCGCATTATCCGGTGCGGAATAAGTAGTTTTGGTGATGTTCGCATTTCCGAGCAAGGGATGTATCCCAAATATTTCCGTGCTGTATGCAATTCGGTCAATTTCAGACAGCAGTTGCACGGCCTCCTTCTGCAGAGCTTCTCTGTCGGAACTGTGATTTGTCCCGTTTGCCGCCTTCACGGCAAGCTCATTCATTCTCTGCAGTATTTCATGGACTTCTGTCAGCGCACCGTCCGCCGTCTGGCAGAGACTGATTCCATCCTGTATATTTTCCAATGTCTTATTCAAGCCCCGGATCTGCCGACGCATTTTTTCCGATATGGATAAACCGGCGGAATCATCTGCAGAACGATTGATTTTATAGCCGCTGGAAAGTTTTTCCTGACGGGCGGATAAAACTTTTCCGTTTATGTTTAATTGGCGATTTGCATTTATTGCGGTCATATTATGGGTTATGTTCATAATGACCGATTTCTCCCACTGGTTTATAAAAGAATTATTATAATAAGAATATCATAAATTTCGGCGGTTGGAAAGGGAATCGTTTTCCTGGGTATCAATGTTGGAGTTTTGGGAAATAATAAAAGGAGTTAAAAAAATAAAAAAATTTAGCACTCACCTATTGACAGTGCTAATAATAGATGTTATATTACGTATAGAACAAAACAAACAACAAACAACATACAAAGAAAAAGGAGAGATGATATATGTTAATGCCAAGTATTTTCAGAGATAATTTATTAGATGATTTTTGGGGGAATCCATTCAGAGATAATGGGTATCTGGCCAATACCAATGAATTAATGAAAACAGATATCAAAGAGACGGACCGGGGATATGAGATGACTATGAATCTGCCGGGAGTAAAAAAAGAGGATGTGAAGGCAGAACTTAAGGATGGTTATTTAATGATCAGCGCCACATCCAACTCACAAAATGACGAGAAGGATAAAGAGGGCAGATATATCCGCAGAGAACGTTACAGCGGTTCCTGCAGCAGGAGCTTTTATGTAGGCGGTAATGTAAGGCAGGAGGATATCCAGGCGCGGTTTGAGGACGGTACTTTAAAACTGCTCGTTCCGAAACAGGAAGAGCAGACGGCGGTGGATAACAGAAAGTTCATTACAATTGAAGGATGACCGAGATTTTTGACATTTGGAGACAGCACAGGTGCATTTAAAGCATTTGTGCTGTCTTTTCTTTTCGATACATGGTAAAATAATTACTTTCAAAGACACAGGAAGAGGGAATGTACCATGATTCATATAGCGGTCTGCGATGATGAAAAGACGATGCGTATGCAGATACGTACAATGGCGGTGGATTTTTTCCATAGGAAAAAGATGGAATTTATCATTGAAGAGTTTCCGGACGGAAGGCAGCTGCTGGAACGCGCCCGGGAGATGGATATCCTGTTTCTGGATATCCAAATGGAAAGGATGGACGGCATGGAGACTGCCCGGATATTGCGCAGCAGGGGATTCAAAGGTTTTCTGATTTTTATCACGGTTTTGAAGGAAATGGTATTTCAGGCTTTTGAGGTGCAGGCGTATGATTATCTGGTAAAACCTGTTGCAAGAGAGAAGTTCGACCGTATGATGAATCGTCTGGTGGATGCGGCGTGGAATGCTGAGGGCGCCAGGCTGCTGGTCCGCAGGGGCACGGAAAGCAGTATGATAGATTTTGATGAAATCATATTCTGTGAGATCATTGACAGAAAGGTATATCTGCATTTACGGACAGGAAAAGTGATTGATTATTATGACAGAATGGAGCGGTTAGAATCAAAACTGGACGACCGATTTTTCCGCAGCCATAGAAGTTATCTGCTCAACATGCAGTATTTGAAGAGCTATCAGGACAAAACGGCATTTCTGTCGGACGGCGGGAGGGGGAGTTATCCGGTTCCGGTTTCGCGTCTGCGGGGAAGGGCATTTTCCGAGGCGGTTTTACACTATATGAAAGAAAGAGGGGTATAAATGGCTGCTTCCGGGATCGATTTCTTTTCCTGTTTTTGGCGTATTATGGAAATGCTGGCAGCGTTCTATTTTTATATGGGATTTTTGAAGCAAAGAGTCAGATGGATGCATGGAGCGCTCTTTGGCATAGTAACGGTTCTGATGCTTACAGTCTGTTATGCGGGCGGTATGGCGGAATTTATCTGCTGGGTTCTGGTATTGACAGGGATGGGAAAGCTGATTAGTAAGATAGAGTGGGGCACTGTTTTGTCTTATGCGGTGATTGTGGTTGAAATCATACAGCTGAGCAACGGTATTTTGGATGCGGCGGCAATGGCATTGCTGTCGGCAGCGTTTTTCACCCGGCCGGAGTTAGGCTTTGTGTTTGCGGCATTTGGCGGTGCAGGCGCGTTCGCCCTGTCGTTTTTTTGTTTTTGGCTGATCCGCAGATTTTTTTCGTATGAGGGGACTGAGAAAATGCAGGGCCATACGTTTGTGGTACTTTGGCCTTCCATGCTGCTATATTCCGTAAGTCAGTATATTAGTTCCTATGTGTACGGAAATCCGATGGTTACGGAAACGATGGAGACGATGGAGGACAGGGGCTGGATCCTGATACTTGTGATAGAGCTTATAGGAGTTGTCAGTTTGTTTTGTCTTCTTTATGCACATAAAAGAATGCTGGAAAATTTTTGGCTCCGGGAGAGGGCTTCCTTGTTGGAACAGGAAAGAGGTTATCTGCAGACCTATGTGGAAGAAGCCCGCATACGCTATGAGAAGACGAGGGCGTTCCGCCATGACATAAGAAACCATATGGTAATTGTACGGGAACTGATACAAAAGGGCGGCATAAAACAGGCGCTTACATTTCTGGGTGAGATGGAAGAGAGCTGTCAGGATATGGCATTTCCGTGCAGTACAAATCATCCGCTTTTGGATATCCTGATAGGCAATAAACTGGGTGTGGCCAGAGAAAGCGGCATCGATGCATCCTGTTCTCTTACCGTTCCCTATCCGTGCGGCATAAGCGGCATTGATTTGTGTATTATATTTTCCAATGGTCTGGACAATGCGCTCAGCGCCTGTGGGAAACTGGGGACAGATATGGAAAAGTATATTGCCGTGTCGGGAAAGGTTCAGGGTGATTTTTTGCTGATTGAAATAGAAAACAGCTTTATAGGGGACAGAAGGGTATACAAAGGTACGGGCCTTGACAATATAGAGGCAGTGGCGGAAAAATACCATGGAGCGCTTGCTATTGAAACGGTGGACAATCGATTTGTCCTGCGTGTTCTGCTGATCATTCCACAGCGGCCGTAGGACCGTTCACAGCAAAGCGCTGGAGAAGAACACATCGCCGGTCGAAAACGATAGGGAACGCAGGTGTTTGTAACATTTATGAAAGGATACACGATACAAATACCTCGTCAAAAATAAAAAAGGAGGACGGTGGTATGTCAATGGAAGTAAGTGGAAGACGGGACATCTATGGAAGCGGTTATGAAGAAAAACTGCCAAAACGCCAAAAGGAGGATAAGACAGAAGAAACAACGGTCAGCACGGACAGCGTTGACAGTGAAATTTCGAGGCTTAAGGAGGAAAAACGGCGGTTAGAGCAGCAGGTCAGAATGGCAGGCGACGGAAAAGAGGCCGAGAGGCTGCGACGTCAGCTGCGGCAGGTGGAAGGGGAAGTGCGGCAAAAAGACAATGACGCTTACAGAAAAGGCCATGTGGATGTAAAAGCCTGAGCAGGAAAACGCTTTCGCTCTTTCCTCGTATTGTAACAAATTGCGGGTATGCAACGCTATGATTTCCATATTATAATGGAGATAGCAATACAATGCGGAAATGAGGGATGGAGAATGAATACGTTTTTGCGGGCATGTCTGACTTTGTGTGCAGCGGCAGTTTTGTTTTCCGGCTGTGGCGCACAGGAGGAAAGCGGACAGGCATCGGAAGCGGAGCCGGAAGAGATTTTATATCCTGTGCGGATCGAGGAGAATGAGATTTGTGTAGGGGAGACCACGGTGCAAACGCTTCTGGACGACGGACTGGTGGTGACTGTATCGGAAATGACGGATCAAAACGAACTCGTACAGTATGAGGTGGACCCGGAGATGGAATTGGAAGCAAACTCTTATTATGCAGGCGGCTCCGTATGGATTACGGATCACGTATCTGCTTCGATCTCGTTTGTGACAAAAGAAGAATCCGTCCGAATGGGGGAGGCGGTGATTGCCTGTCTCGAATTTGATATGGCTGGCGCAGAAGATGCGGAATTGGCCAAGATTGCATTTAACGGTGTGCCGGTCAATGAAATGTCCAGGGAAAAGGCAGGGGAAATGTTTCCTGATTTTGAAGGAGACGATAACGTGCTGTTTTTCTATGGAAGCGATTATGAATACTATATGAGTTTTGATGCACAGGAAAAAAGGCTGGTCAGCTTTTCCGCAGCCAGGAAGTATGATGTGGACTGGAGCAGCGAGGAATAGGGAAACTACTGCAGGAGTCTGATATCGTGCGCCTTTTTTTCGATCAGTTGTTCTGTGTGCATTCTGCTCAGCTCAGTCATCAATGAGCTGCGGTCTATGGCCAGATAATCGGCAAGGTCGGAATAAGGAATTGGGATGTGAATAGCGTTCTTTTTCTGGCGGGCATTTTGGCAGTGCAGGAATGCCAGAATTTTACCGCGTATTGTCTTTTGCTGCAGAATGTGGCAGTGCTCGTTTTGGGCGGACAGACAGGCGCGGAACATATCAAAAAGCAGATCCGCAAGAGGGGCTGAAGGATTGCGGTCCGCATATTGTGCAAAGGCCCGGCGGTCCAGATAAGCGATGGCGCACGGATATTTTGCATAGAGGCAGCAGTGGCCGTCGTTTGGCGCGGGAAGCATTTCATGGCAGAGGATCTGCCCTTTTACAAAGAAATCAAGGAGCTGTTTGTCACCGTATTCGTTGTCAATGCACAAATAGGCTGTGCCTTTTAACAGAAGGCATAGCCTGTTTTCTTTCCAGCTTTTTTCCAGTATCGTTTCTCCTTTTCCAAATTCACGTATCTGGGGACCGAATATGGACAGCAGGATTTTAATCGTTTTATCGTTTAAAATAAGGTAGTTTCCGAGCTCCATATATAGACACTCCTTATATTAGTTCATACTATATCTTGTATTATAAAACAAAACTGTTGTTCACACAACAGCTTTTGCGGAGACTTCGTGGTATAGTAAAAAGGCACTGTAATCGGAGGAGGAATTTCAATATGAAAGTAATTAAGCGCAACGGTTCGGAAGTGGATTTTAATATAGAAAAGATCAAGGCTGCTGTTTCCAAGGCCAATAAGGCGGCAGTGCGTCCGGAGCTGACGCCGGAGCAGATACAGGAGATTGCAGAATACATTGATTTTAAGTGCGGCAGAATGAATAGAGCCATCTCGGTGGAGGAAATGCAGGACATGGTGGAAAATCAGATCATGTCCCAGGGCGCTTTTAATGTGGCGAGATGTTACGTGCGCTATCGCTATAACCGTTCGCTTATCAGGAAAAATAACACAACGGATGCCAGAATACTGACCCTGATTGAGAGCAACAATGAAGAAATACTACAGGAAAATTCGAATAAGGATCCGGTTATAAACAGCGTCCAGCGGGATTATATGGCGGGAGAGGTGAGCAGGGATCTGACAAGAAGACTGCTTCTTCCGGAGGACATTGTAAAGGCGGACCGGGAAGGGCTGATTCATTTCCATGATTCCGATTATTTTGCACAGCATATGCACAATTGTGATTTGGTGGATTTGGAGGACATGCTGCAGAATGGCACGGTGATCAGTGAAACTTTTATTGACAAACCTCATAGCTTTTCTACGGCCTGCAATATTGCCATGCAGATTGTAGCCCAGGTCGCCAGCAGCCAGTATGGCGGGCAGAGCATATCGCTGACGCATCTGGCGCCGTTTGTACAGATTTCGCGAGAGAAGATCAGAAAAGAGGTATGGGAGGATATGGCGCTGGCGCAAACAGCAGTCTCCGAAGAATCGGTCAGCCATATTGTGGAAAAACGCCTTCGCCGGGAGATCGAGAAAGGGGTGCAGACGATACAGTATCAGGTGATCACATTGATGACGACCAATGGACAGGCGCCTTTCCTTACGGTCTTTATGTACCTCAATGAGGCGAAAAATGAACAGGAAAAAAGAGATCTGGCTCTTATTATAGAAGAGATGCTCCATCAGCGCATTCAGGGGGTAAAGAACGAAAAAGGAATCTGGATTACACCCGCCTTTCCCAAGCTGCTCTATGTATTGGAAGAGGACAATATACGAGAGGGGAGTGCGTACTATTATCTGACGGAGCTGGCTGCCAGATGTACGGCAAAGAGGATGGTTCCGGACTATATTTCCGAAAAGATAATGAAGGAGTTAAAAGAAGGGAACTGTTTTCCGGTAATGGGCTGCCGGAGCGCATTATCTCCATGGAAGGACGCGGATGGAAACTATAAGTTTTACGGCAGGTTTAATCAGGGCGTGGTAACGGTGAATCTGGTGGATGTAGCGCTCTCTTCCGGCGGTGATATGAATAAATTCTGGACAATCTTTGACGAAAGGCTGGAATTATGTTACCGGGCTCTTATGTGCCGGCACAACAGGCTGAAAGGGACGTTGTCTGATGCGGCGCCGATTCTCTGGCAGTACGGCGCGCTGGCAAGACTGGACAGAGGGGAGACGATCGACAAACTTTTGTATGGCGGATATTCCACGATTTCCCTGGGGTATGCGGGATTGTGCGAATGCGTGAAGTATATGACAGGAAAGTCCCATACGGATCCGTCGGCAAAGCCCTTTGCGCTGGAAGTCATGCAGTATATGAACAAAGCCTGCGAAAAGTGGAGGGATGAGACCAATATCGGGTTCAGTATTTACGGTTCGCCCATTGAGAGTACGACATATAAATTTGCCAAGTGCCTGCAGCAGAGATTCGGAATGATAGAAGGGGTGACGGACAAAGGCTATATTACCAACAGTTATCATGTAAAAGTAACCGAAGAGATAGATGCCTTTTCCAAGCTGCGATTCGAAGCAGAATTTCAGGCGTTGTCTACAGGCGGCGCGGTGAGCTATGTGGAAGTGCCGGATATGCAGCAGAATATCCCGGCTGTTCTCAGTATCATACGGTTTATTTATGACAATATTATGTATGCGGAGCTGAATACAAAGAGTGATTATTGTCAGGCGTGCGGCTTCAATGGTCAGATAGAAGTGACAGAGGACAATGGAAAACTGGTTTGGGAATGTCCGAACTGCGGGAACCGTGACCAGGAGACAATGAATGTCGCCAGAAGGACATGCGGCTATATCGGAACACAGTTTTGGAATCAGGGCAGGACACAGGAAATCAGGGAAAGGGTACTGCATTTGTAGACGGGGGAAAAGGATGTATTATGGGAATATAAAACCGTTTTGTATTGAAAACGGACCAGGTATACGGGTTTCTCTGTTTGTTTCCGGATGCAGCCATAGATGCCGGGGGTGTTTTAGTTCTGAAACCTGGGACTTTACTTACGGCCGGCCTTTTACGGAGGAGACGGAAGCGGCTGTGATACAAATGCTGCGGCCGGATTATATAACCGGGCTGACGCTGCTCGGCGGGGATCCTGCAGAGCCGGTCCATCAGCGGGCGCTGCTTCCTCTGCTGCAGAGAATCAGAAAGGAGCTGCCGGATAAAGATGTGTGGGTATACAGCGGTTATCTCTATGAAGATTTCCTTCCCGGCGGACGGGCGCGGTGTGGGAGTACGGAGATGTTTATGGCTCTGTGCGATGTGCTGGTAGACGGGCCGTTTGTGGAAGAGCAGCAGAGCAGAATGCTCAGCTTTCGAGGCTCGCAGAATCAGCGGATTATTGATTTGCGAAAAACAGAGGAGACGGGTCAGGTATCATTGCTGCTTTTTGACTGGTAAATTGACAGGGCAGCTTATACCTGCGGCCATTTGGACACAAAGATGGAACGGATTGGAAACGATATGCGGCACTGCAGGCTCTGTCCGAGAGCGTGCGGGGCGGATAGAAGCGGCGGACAAAGAGGTATCTGCGGTCAGACTGCGCAGATCAAAGCTGCGAGGGCTGCTCTTCATATGTGGGAGGAGCCTTGTATTTCGGGAAAGAACGGGTCGGGCGCCGTATTTTTTTCGGGCTGTGGGCTGCGCTGCGTATTCTGTCAGAATCATGATATTGCGTATGAGGATGCCGGAAAAGAGGTTTCCGTTCAGCGTCTGGCGGATATTTTTCTGGAACTGCAGGAAAGCGGCGCCAACAATATTAATCTCGTGACAGCAGGACATTTCGCACCACAGGTGATTCATGCGCTTGAGATTGCAAAACGTGGGGGACTGTGTCTGCCGGTCATATATAATACAGGCGGTTATGAAGCGCTGCATACTCTTCGCATGCTGGAAGGGTATGTGGATGTATATCTGCCGGATTTGAAATATATGGATGTGGACAGGAGCAGCAGATATTCCAATGCTCCCGATTACTTTGCAAAAGCGTCCGCCGCTATTGCGGAAATGGTGCGCCAATGCGGCCGTATGCAGTTTACTGATGAAAGAACCAGGACGGAGAAACTGGATATCAAGGCTTACCAAAAGCGCAGTGAAAGCGGGGAAAGCCTGCTTATGACAAAAGGTGTAGTGGTGCGTCATCTGCTGCTGCCGGGCGGGCTTGCAGATGCAAAACAGATTGTCGGTTATCTCCTTCGCCAGTACGAAGACCGTATTTTTATCAGTTTGCTGAACCAGTATACACCCCTGCCGCATGCAGCTGGTTTCCCGGAACTGATGCGGAAAATTACGGCCAAGGAATATGAAGAGCTTGTTTCTTATGCGCTGGATCACGGAATTGAGAATGGTTTTATCCAGGAGGGAGAAACGGCAGAAGAGGGCTTCATACCGGAGTTTAACGGAAAAGGGATTGAAAAGTAGAAGGACATCCCCCTTGCCGCATGGCGGGGATGTCCTTTTGAGTTTGCCGTTTCAGGAAATGCAGTCAATTCGGTTTGCATCGGTTCCGGACAACGGCAGTGTATGGTCAGTCAAAGAGGGAGATACCCAGTTTGCATTTCCGATATATTTTGTATCCGAGTGTAGCAAGCAGTGAAATAACGACATAAAGGCTGGAAAGAACTCCTGCCAGTCCTCCGACAATCATAACAGGCCAAAGTGCAATATTAATTTCCATAATCTCTTATCCTCTCATTCTAAAATGGACAGGAAATTGCGGAACCGTTCATTTGTCTGCATGCAAATGCAGTCTGCACATTCTTTTTATTCGCGCGGGCAATGGGTTAAACAGATGTGGGGCATCCAATTAACGAATGCCGCGGGGTTTTTGACTTATTCAATTGTATTAAAACTGCAAATAGAACCAGTTTCGCAATTACCAGATATCGATTGCAACAGGTAAAAAAGGAAAGTAAGAGATTCGTTTTCTTCCGTCCGCGTCCTGCATGAAAGAAATGGTAAAGGGTTTCCGGTATATAAAGCGGTTGTCACAGAAAGCGATCTGTTTCTCACTGCATCTGGAAAAGACTGATAAAAGCGCCGGAACATATAACAGAAAAAGAAGCACTAAGCGGTGGGAGAGGCCGGTGCGAACCCCGCGGATCATGCTGATGCCAGAGACGTCAGAGCGTTTGGCAGACATGCGGCCTGCCCAGAAATCTATAGAATGGGACAGAGAAGGGGCATCCAGCGTCAAAGACGTCGTCTGCGCGCGGCCTGTCACGGTTTTGGGAATGGAGACAGGCCCGCGGTTGATTCCAACAGCGAGCAGCGTGATCAAAAGCAGATACAGTATTAAATTTTTGACAATACATTTTATCCGCATGGTATTACCTCGTAAATATCGATAAGAGTATAACAAAAGAAAGCCGGAAATTCAAGTATGTCACAGAGCTATGGAAGGCGGTATTGGGCATCGTTAGTATTTCTGTTTCCGGGGCAGCCGGCAGAGAAGCAGCAGCTCATGCGCCAGCAGCGGAAAAGCGGCAAGGATGGACAAAAAGCCCCACTCTGCGGGCAGCAGGTGCACGGTTCCGAATGCATGTATGAGAAAAGGCAGTTCCGTGACGGCAAATTGAAGCGCAAATCCGATGACAAAGGCGGCGATCATCAGTTTGTTGCGCAGGTGATGCATCCGGAATACGGAGGTATGGATATCTCTCATGCCGACAGCGTGAAAAAGCTGGGACATGCCAAGCACAGTAAAGGCATACGTCTGGGCGCGTGCCAGGATGTCCTGCCGGCGCAGCAGAGCAGCCATATGCCGTAGTGTAACGGGCAGCTCCTGTCTTGACAGGAGCAGATAAGGAAGGGTGAAAAAAGCGGTAAGGCTGATAGCGGCGATCAAAATGCCGTAAAAGCAGGTACATGCCAGACCGCCGTTTGCAAACAGGCTTTCATTACTTTTGCGGGGCGGCATCTGCATCAGCAGTTCCCCGTTGTTCTCATCGATTCCCAGGGCGAGGGCGGGAAGAGAGTCTGTGATCAGATTGATCCACAGGATATGGCTGGATTTCAGAGGGGAAGCCAGTCCGCCGACGACAGCAAGAAACATGGTCATAATCTCTCCGAGATTGGAGGATAAGAGAAAAACGACCGATTTTTTGATATTCTCGTATACACCCCGGCCTTCTTCGATCGCTTTTTCTATAGTAGCAAAATTATCGTCTGTGAGAATAACGTCGGCCGCCTGCTTTGCAACATCCGTGCCGTTCATTCCCATGGCGATGCCAATATCCGCAGCTTTCAGGGAAGGAGCGTCATTGACGCCGTCTCCGGTCATGGCCACTACATTGTTTTTAGCCTGGAAGCCTTTTACGATCCGTACCTTTTGTTCCGGGGAAATCCGCGCAAATACTCGGACGGTATCAAGTTTTTGGAGAAAGTTTTCCGGAGAAAGGCGGGCGATCTCACTGCCGGACATACATTGCTGCCGCTGTTGCACAATGTCCAGATGCTTTGCGATGGCATAGGCGGTGTCCACATGATCGCCGGTTATCATGACGGTATCAACGCCCGCCCTGCGGCAGACCTGCACCGCAGCGGCGGCCTCAGGCCGGGCAGGGTCCTGCATGCCGGCAAGACCAATAAAAACAAGTTCTTTTTCCACAGGGGCGCTGCCTCCCTTTTTCATGGCAACGGCAAGGGTGCGGAGCGCCTGGGCCGACATGGTTTTCATACTTTCTCTGATTTTTTTCAGGTGCTGCGGCAGAAGCGGGGAGATTTTGCCGCAGATTAGGATGTGTGTACACTTTTTGAGAATTTCATCAGGTGCGCCTTTTGTATAACTGACACTTTCGCTGCCCAGCCGGTGGAAAGTGGTCATCATCTTGCGGTCTGCATCAAATGGCAGCTCCCGCAGGCGGGGCATCTTCCGTTCCAGCGTTTCACGGTCGATTCCCTGTGTTTTTGCCAGTTCCAGAAGAGCCAGTTCGGTTGGGTCGCCGATCTTTTGCGACGATTCTAATACAGCGTCGTTGCACAGCGTCATTCCTGCCAGAAAATCGAAATGTTCGTTTTTTGTTACAGATTCGGCGGGCAGAAAAGTCTGATTACAGAAGCAGTTTACAACGCGCATACGGTTTTGTGTCAAAGTGCCTGTTTTGTCGGAGCATACGATGCTGACGGCGCCAAGTGTTTCCACGGAGGGAAGTCTGCGGATGATGGTATGTACACGGACCATGCGGGTTACACTAAGAGCGAGGCAGATTGTGACAATGGCAGGGAGACCTTCCGGTACGGCCGCTACAGCCAGAGAAATAGCCGTAATCAGCATTTCAAACAGGTTTCTTCGCTGCAGTACGCCAATCAGAAATAAAAAGGCGCATAAAAGCAGAGAGAGGATGCTGAGCAGAGTGCCCAGCTCTCCCAGACGCTTCTGCAGTGTCGTCGGTTCTTCTTTTGTGTTTTGGATCAGGGAGGCGATCTTTCCAATTTCTGTGTGTAGTCCCGTCGCTGTGACAATGCCATTTCCGCGCCCATAGGTGACAATGGTGGACATATATGCCATATTGATCCGGTCGCCAAGCGGAATGCGTGCGGTTTGATTGTCCGGGGGAGGAGTCAGAAAAGAGGAATCTTTATCTACGGGCAAAGATTCTCCTGTCAGGGCGGATTCTTCGATTTTCAGGCTCTCTGTTTCGATCAGACGCAGATCTGCAGGCACCTGGCAGCCTGCGTCCAGACATACGAGATCGCCTACGACCAGGTCGACGGCGGGAATCTCCTTCTTTTGTCCGTCCCGTATAACGATGGCATGGGGGCTTGTCAGCTTTTTCAGAGAATCCAGAGCCTTTTGTGCCTTTCCCTCCTGGATCAGTCCGACCAGTGCATTCATGACGACAACGAACAGGATGATTACAGTATCGCTCACTTCGTTCAGCAGAAGAGAGATGGCGGAGGCGGCGAGCAGTACATAGATGAGAGGGTCTTGAAGCTGTTCGAGAAACCGGACAAACAGATTTTTCTTTTTTGCATCGGGTAGTTTGTTTTTGCCGTTGGTCCGCAGTCTTCTTCCGGCTTCCATTTCCGTCAGGCCTTTTTGACTGTCGCTTTTTAATTCCATGCAGGTTTCTTTTATTTTTTTCGATTCAAACATAAGTTTCTCCTGTCCAACTGGATTTTTGTACAACCATATGCGGACATAGGACAAAATATGTTGTTATTTTGCGTGGGAGCGTTAAGGAATGAAAATGTCTGCCGATATAAATATAGTAAACGACAAAAGTCGTTTCTTATGAATAGAAAGCAGAATAAAAAGCTAAGGAGAGCGCGGTATTTTTTCAGGAGGAAGAAAGGATACGGCGGTCTTTTTGTGATATCAGGGGAAGAACGGCAAAAATTTATTTGACAGGAGGCAGCGTATGGAATCTAATTACATCAGCCAGGGAAGCTGGACGGAATCTTTTCACCAGTATCAGGCGGAAATCATGGAAAAAATAAAAAAAGGGGAGACGGAGGATGCCATTCCCACAGGCGGCGGCGCATATACGCAAACAGAATGGAAGAAGGTAATGAAAAGTGTGGATCAGCAGCTGGAAGATATACGGGAAGAGCAGGAACAGCGGTTAGAGAAACAAAAAGAGCGGGCAGAGGCAAGGGCGGTCTATGAAGCCGCTGTTTCAGGCAAAGGAAGTCCTGTGAAAAATGTAAGGACAGTATGCGACGTCCCTTATGGATATCTGGCGAAAGATGGGGAGATCAGCTATAACGGCGTAACATTTTTGTGCGACCAGAAGACGAACAGCATCTGCCTGGGAGATGTGAGCGACAGGAAGAACACGCTTGTCATTCCATTGTCAGAAGGCGGGCAGTTGAAAGTAAACAGGAATAATCTGGATGAGCTGCAAAGGGCGATTGGTATGTTTTCACCGGAAGATGTGAACCGTATCCTGCGGGCGATTGCAAAAGATAATAAGGCCAGGGAAATGGAACAGGAACTGGAAGATGAGAAAGACAGCGTGACGGAACTGGCGGGGGAAGGCGCGCAGGATACAAAGCGGAAAGAGATGAAAAAATGAAAAAAACAGCGGACAGGATTGCGGCTGATCTGAAAGAATATCGTTTTGCCATCATGGGGCTGTTTGTTTACTCGATCGTTGTCCGTATCGCTTTTCACGCATTTTGTCCGATGGTAATTATGACAGGCTTTCCCTGTCCGGGGTGCGGCCTGAGCAGAGCGGTATGGTTTCTTTTGAGGGGAGAATTTGCCCGTTCGTTTGCACTGCACCCGTTGGCTGGCGCCTGGCTGGCGCTGGCGCTGTACTTTGTAATAAACCGTTATGCTGCGGGCGGGAAGATATCCAGAAGATTTACAGTCTGCGCAGGTCTTGTGGCCGCCGCTACCGCAGTACTTTATCTATACCGGATGGCATTTCTTTTTCCTGGCAGGCCGCCGGTATCCTACACGGGCCGCAGCATTTTGGAAAGGCTGGTGCCCGGATACCGGCAGTGGGTTCTCTCATTTTTTCCGTTGTGCAGATGAAAAATATATGGTATACTGACTGCAGTGACTTATGAGTGCGGATGACGCAGATTGATGTGTATGAAGGGGAAGGAAAATGGATAGTAACAATATGTATGGTCAGAACCAGAACAATGTGCAGGGAGGACAGCAGCAGTATTCCTCTTATTATGAGGCTCCTTCGCAGCCCCAGATCCAGATGCCGGTGAACAATAATGAGCTGGAAGAACCGGTGAGTATGGGAGAGTGGATGATTTCCATGCTGCTTATGTGTATTCCCTGTGTGAATATTGTGCTGATGTTTGTATGGGCTTTCGGCAGTTCTGCGAAGAAGAGCAAATCGAACTATTTTAAGGCGTCTCTGGTTTGGACGGGGATTGGGATTGTACTGTGGATTCTCATGATGATATTGATGTCTGTGGGAATGTTTGCGGCGGCAGGTTCCCTGTAAGCGAGAATAGAAAGAAATCATAAAGATCCGGTTGGGTTGTATGTAGTCCAGCCGGATTTTTTATGTCTCTGCCCGATTGTGAAGACCCGCACAGGAAGTATTGTTATCTGCTCCATCTGCCGCAGGCGCCGCAGGGAAGTATAAGGCCGCTTTCTGCAACCGGCAGGCCGATTTCTGCGGCTTCCACGTGGCCGCCTGCCTTTTTAACGATTACACTGTTGATCAGATAGGAAAGAACGGCAGGCTGCAGTCCCGTCGTATAAGAGTTGAGCAGATAGAATACTGCGTCAGGGGCAAGAATCTGTGCGGTCAGTTCGATAAACGGATAAATGGATTCTTCGATTTTCCAGATTTCCCCCTTTGGTCCCCGTCCATAAGAAGGAGGATCGAGAATAATGCCGTCATACTTGCTGCCGCGGCGGATTTCGCGTTCTACGAATTTGACACAGTCATCCACCAGCCAGCGAATGGGAGCATTTGCAAGGCCGGAGGAAGCGGCGTTTTCCTTTGCCCATCCTACCATTCCTTTGGAGGCATCGACATGGGTGACGCTTGCGCCTGCTTTTGCCGCGGCAAGAGTAGCTCCGCCTGTGTAAGCGAACAGATTGAGAACTTTGAGAGGTCTGCGGGCCTGTCGGATGATGGCGGCAACCCATTCCCAGTTGACGGCCTGTTCAGGAAACAGGCCGGTATGCTTGAACTTAAAAGGCTTCAGATGGAACTGCAGATCGTTGTAGCAGATGGACCATTCATCGGGCAGGCCGTTAAATGTCCACTCTCCGCCTCCTTTGCTGCTGCGGTAATAATGTCCGTTAGATTTTTCCCAACAGGGGTGTTTGCGTTCCGTATGCCAGATAACCTGGGGATCTGGCCGAACGAGAGTGTAATTTCCCCAGCGCTCGAGTTTTTCTCCGTTCGAAGTATCCAGTACTTCATAGTCTTTCCAGCCGTCTGCAATCCACATATAGGGCTCCTTTTTTCTATATTCTAAAAATTTGCTGTTCAAAACGCAGAATCAGTCCTGCTGAAATCGTCTGCGCTGTGGCAGGCGGCGGCAGCCGGTTAATTCAGCGGTTACGATAAATATACAGTATCATACAACAGGTCTGCATGCAAATCAATTTAATGTACTAAAAGATCAATGTGGTGATGTACTGCAACGGAAATTGTTGACGGAAGACTTGTCTCTATATTATAATGTTGCCCGGTACTATGAAATGAGGCAAAAGAGGAGAGAAAAAAATGGGAAATTCGATTATCTGGATACTGGCCGCCTTTGTGCTCTATCTGCTGTTTATGATAGGGATCGGGCTTGTATATGCGAAAAAAAACGAGAATGCGGAAGATTACTTTCTGGGAGGGAGGAAGCTGAGCGGCCCGGTGGCTGCGCTGTCGGCGCAGGCGTCGGATATGAGCGGCTGGCTTTTGATGGGGCTCCCGGGTTCTGTCTATGCGCTTGGTACAGGGCAGGCGTGGATTGCCATAGGATTGTTTATCGGTACGGTGTGCAACTGGCTTTTTATTTCCAAAAGACTGCGCCGTTATACGATCCGGGCCAACAATGCGCTGACGCTTCCCACTTATTTTGAAAACAGGTTTCACGACAAAAAAAGAGTGCTGCTGTTTATATCGTCGGTGACGATCGTTATCTTTTTCCTTGTGTATACGGCGTCCGCGCTGGCAGCAGGAGGAAAGCTGTTTACTTCCGTATTCGGGGTGGAATACAGAATTGCGCTTACCATCGGTGCAGCCGTGATTCTGGTTTATACCTTTATGGGCGGATTTATGGCGGTGTGTGTTACGGATTTTGTACAGGGCACGCTGATGCTGATCGGTCTTTTGGTTGTTCCTATCGTTGCTTATGCGGTGGTAAGCGGAAATGTAGCGGATACATTAAATGCAAGCGGGGTGGCCGGCGGTGCATCGGCATATCTGAATCTGTTCAGCAATGGCGGAGAATCCTACGGTTTGATCGGCATTGTTTCCCAGGTCGCCTGGGGACTTGGATACTGCGGCATGCCGCATATCCTTGTACGGTTTATGGCGGTAAAGGACGAAAAGGAACTGCATAAGTCCAAAGGCATTGCCATTGTGTGGGTAGCGCTGTCGCTGCTGTTTGCCTGTGTGATCGGCGTGCTCGGACGGGTATATCTCTATCCGGGACTTTTGACTGACGGTGCGGAGGAGAAGGTATTTATCGAGATGATTATTAAAATGTTTACGGTGGACTATCGCCTGCCGATAATAGGCGGTCTGTTCCTGTGCGGGATACTGGCGGCCATTATGTCGACGGCGGATTCTCAGCTTCTTGTGAGTGCGTCCAGTGTGGCGGAAGATATTTTCAGAGGTGTGCTGAAGAAAGATGCCGATGATAAAACGGTACTGCGCATGAGCAGGATCACCGTATTGGTGATCGCAGTGCTTGCCTATATCATTGCGCTGGATCCTAACAGCTCGATCATGGGACTTGTCTCAAATGCCTGGGCCGGTCTTGGTTCGGCGTTTGGTCCTATTGTACTTTTGTCGTTGTTCTGGCGGCGCACCAATTTCCAGGGAGCTGTAGCCGGGATTGTCACGGGTGCATTGACGGTAATTGTATGGGATTACATTCCGCTGGCAGGAGGAGAGACGCTTGGCGCCGCGACAGGATTGTATTCGCTGGTAATGGGATTTGGACTGAGTCTTCTGGCCATTCTTGTTGTCAGCCTGGCCACACCTGCTCCTTCCGGAGAAATGCTGACTGAGTTTGACGATGTGGTGAATAACCGCAATATTGAGGGATAAGCGGCGGGGCTGCGGTTTCCGGACATTTTTTGTCCGGAAATTGCCGTTTCTGCCGGGATAATTGAAAAATTTTAATAATATAAGGAAGAATTGAAATTTTTTGAAAAAACCTCTTGCAATATGGAAAAACAACCGTTATACTAATTAGTGCTGTGGCATTGATAGCAATGAAGCGTGAGGTTGCTGCCTGATATGGCAGGTTTTCCGTGGAGCGAATGTCAAGTTAGGAAACTGACGACAAGTCACTGTACAAGCAAGAGATGTCTACCCGAGCAGTAGAAACAACGTGTGTAGTTTCTAAATAAGGACACACACGGGAGAGTGTACAGTCACCGCTTGTCGTACTTACATTGAAAAGTGCGAAAAGGAGGCGACTTTTTTTATGGCAAGTCAGGTAATGAGAATTACATTAAAAGCTTATGAGCATCAGTTAGTGGATGCGTCTGCCAAAAAAATCATCGAAACAGTTAAGAAGAATGGATCTCAGGTAAGCGGGCCGGTGCCTCTTCCTACCAAAAAGGAAGTGGTGACAATCCTCAGGGCGGTTCATAAATACAAAGATTCCAGAGAGCAGTTTGAGCAGAGGACACATAAAAGACTGATTGATATTATCTCACCGACACCCAAAACGGTCGATGCACTGCAGAGACTGGAAATGCCAGCCGGCGTTTACATCGATATTAAAATGAAAAACAAATAAACCCCTACTAGTATGAACGACTGGTTCGTTCCGCTGTAGAACAAACAGGAGGTAAAAGGAAATGAAGAAAGCGATTTTAGCAACCAAAATCGGCATGACACAGATCTTTGATGAAGACGGCACCCTGATTCCGGTGACGGTTCTTCAGGCAGGACCGTGTGTGGTAACCCAGGTGAAGACGCTGGACAATGATGGATACAGTGCGGTACAGGTTGGCTTTGTGGACAAGAAAGACAAAATCATCAACAAAGACAAAGGTGGAAAGAAAGAAATTATTCACAGACATGGTGTGAATAAAGCGCTGAAAGGGCATTTTGAAAAAGCAGGCGTTTCCTCCAAACGGTATGTGAGGGAGCTGAAACTTGAAAATGCGGAGGAATATGCACCTGGAAATGAAATCAAAGCCGATATTTTTGCGGCAGGAGACAGAGTGGATGCAACAGCCATTTCCAAAGGCAAAGGATTCCAGGGCGCGATCAAAAGACATGGACAGCATAGAGGTCCGATGGCGCATGGTTCCAAGTTTCATCGTCACCAGGGTTCTAACGGCGCCTGCTCTTCGCCGAGCAAGGTATTCAAAGGAAAAGGAATGCCGGGGCATATGGGCTCCGTGAAGGTGACGGTTCAGAATCTGAGCATTGTAAAAGTAGATGCGGATAAGAACCTGCTTTTGGTAAAAGGCGCAGTGCCGGGACCCAAAAAAGCTCTGGTAACCATTAAAGAGACGACGAGAGCAGAAGCTTAATTTAGGGTGAAAGGAGGAACACACAGATGGCAAACGTATCTGTTTATAATATGGAAGGCAAAGAAGTTGATAAGATCGAATTGAGCGATGCGGTATTTGGCGTTTCGATCAATGAACATCTGGTACACATGGCAGTCGTTCAGCAGCTTGCAAATGACCGCCAGGGAACGCAGAAAGCAAAGACGCGCTCTGAAGTTTCGGGCGGTGGAAGAAAGCCGTGGAGACAAAAAGGAACCGGACATGCAAGACAGGGTTCTACCAGAGCTCCGCAGTGGACAGGAGGAGGCGTCGTATTCGCTCCGGTTCCAAGAGACTATTCATTTAAATTAAACAAAAAAGAAAAAAGACTGGCGCTCAAGTCAGTATTGACAAGCAGGGTGCAGGAAAATAAGCTGATCGTGATTGATGAACTGAAACTGGACGGAATTAAGACAAAGAATTTCAAAAAGGTGATGGATAACCTGCATGTGGCCAAAGGACTTGTCGTTCTGGCGGAGAATGATGAAAATGTCGTAATGTCCGCTAAAAATATTTATGGCATTAACACAGCGCTTACCAATACAATCAATGTGTATGACATTCTGAAGGCAGGGACACTTGTTCTGACAAAGGATGCGGTCAAAAAGATAGAGGAGGTGTATGCATAATGGCAGTTTTACAGTATTATGATGTAATCCTCAAACCGGTGATCACAGAAAAAAGCATGTCCGGTATGAGTGAAAAGAAGTATACTTTCCTTGTTCACACAGAGGCGAACAAAGCACAGATCAAAGAAGCCGTGGAAAAAATGTTTGAAGGAACGAAGGTAAAACGCGTCAATACCATGAATCTGGATGGGAAAAACAAAAGACGCGGCGCAGTAACCGGAAAAACGGCAAAAACAAAGAAGGCAATCGTCCAGCTGACGGAAGACAGCAAAGAAATTGAGATTTTCACCGGGCTATGATGACGATCAATAACTATTGTGAGATAAGCAGAACTTTGTAAATCTGCTCTGCTTATCTTATCGCGGATAAGCACAGAAAAGTGCGATAATAAATCGGGAATCGAAAGGAGAAATTACGATGGGAATTAAGACATACAACCCATATACACCTTCCAGGAGAAATATGACCGGTTCTGATTTTGCAGAGATTACGAAAAAAACTCCCGAGAAGAGTCTTCTCGTTTCTGTAAAAAAGAATGCAGGACGTAATAATCAGGGTAAGATTACAGTAAGACACCGTGGAGGCGGAAACAGAAGAAAATACAGACTGATTGATTTTAAGAGAAACAAGGACGGTATTCCGGCAACCGTAGTCGGGGTGGAATACGATCCGAACAGAACGGCCAATATTGCGCTGATCTGTTATGCGGACGGCGAAAAATCCTATATTCTTGCGCCGGAAGGTCTGAAAGACGGCATGAAAGTCATGAACGGACCGGAGGCGGAAGTAAGAATCGGCAACTGCCTGCCGTTGTCTGAAATTCCTGTTGGTACGCAGCTGCATAATATAGAGTTGTATCCCGGGAAGGGCGGGCAGCTGGTTCGCTCAGCCGGCAACAGCGCGCAGTTGATGGCGAAGGAAGGAAAATATGCGACGCTGAGACTTCCCTCCGGTGAGATGAGAATGGTTCCGATCGTGTGCCGTGCAACGGTAGGCGTTGTCGGAAACGCAGATCACAGCCTGATTAATATCGGCAAAGCAGGACGTAAACGTCATATGGGTATCAGACCTACGGTCCGCGGCTCTGTTATGAACCCCAACGACCATCCGCACGGCGGTGGAGAAGGCAAGACAGGAATCGGACGTCCTGGTCCATGTACGCCATGGGGCAAACCGGCACTTGGTCTGAAGACGAGAAAGAAAAAGAAACAGTCTAACAAGCTGATTGTAAGAAGACGTGACGGCAGAGCAATTAAGTAATCGATATTATTAGGAGGAATCAAAATGGCTAGATCATTAAAAAAAGGACCATTTGCAGATAAGAGCTTATTGAAAAAAATCGATGCTCTGAATGCATCAGGACAGAAACAGGTGATTAAGACCTGGTCCCGCCGTTCTACAATCTTTCCCTCTTTTGTGGGACATACGATTGCAGTTCATGACGGGAGAAAGCATGTGCCTGTATATGTAACAGAAGATATGGTTGGACATAAGCTCGGTGAGTTCGTTGCCACAAGAACTTACAGGGGACATGGAAAAGATGAAAAGAAATCCAAAGTAAGATAATTTTGAAAGGAGGTTTCCATCCATGGCAAAAGGACATAGAAGTCAAATTAAGAGAGAAAGAAATGCGAATAAGGATACCAGACCATCAGCAAAGTTATCTTATGCCAGAGTATCCGTTCAGAAAGCGTGTTTTGTATTAGATGCCATCAGGGGTAAAGATGTACAGACGGCTCTTGGGATTTTAGAGTATAATCCAAGATATGCTTCAAGCCTGATTAAAAAATTATTGGAATCAGCGATTGCAAATGCTGAGAACAATAATGGCATGAACAAAGACAATCTTTACATTGCACAGTGTTACGCAAACAAAGGACCTACAATGAAGAGAGTAAGACCGAGAGCACAGGGCAGGGCTTATAGAATTGAGAAGAGAATGAGCCATATTACAATCGTGCTTGATGAAAGATAGGAGGAAAGATAATGGGACAGAAAGTTAATCCTCACGGTTTAAGAGTCGGCATTATTAAGGACTGGGATTCTAGATGGTATGCTTCTGATGCTGAGTTTTCGGATTTTTTAGTGGAAGATTATAATATCAGGAAGTATCTGAAAAAGAAATTATACAGCGCAGGCATTTCCAAAATTGAGATTGAGAGAGCATCTGATCGTGTAAAAGTGATTATTTATACGGCAAAACCCGGTGTTGTCATTGGCAAGGGCGGCGCAGAGATTGAAGTGACAAAAAAAGAACTGATGAAGCTGACAGACAAAAAGGTGTTGGTTGACATCAAAGAGATTAAAAGACCTGACAGAGACGCGCAGCTTGTGGCAGAAAACATTGCACAGCAGCTTGAGAACAGGGTGTCTTTTAGGCGCGCTATGAAATCTTGCATGGGCAGAACGATGAAAGCGGGTGCACTTGGCATCAAGACTTCCGTTTCAGGCCGTCTTGGCGGCGCTGATATGGCTCGTACAGAGTTCTACAGCGACGGTACGATTCCGCTGCAGACACTGCGGGCTGATATTGAATATGGATTTGCAGAAGCTGACACCACATATGGTAAAGTGGGTGTTAAGGTATGGATATATAAAGGCGAAATACTTCCTGCGAAAGGAAACAAGGAAGGGAGCGATAAATAATGTTAATGCCAAAAAGAGTAAAACGTCGTAAACAGTTCCGTGGGTCCATGGCAGGAAAAGCTATGAGAGGAAATACCATTACGTATGGTGAATATGGTATCATTGCCACCGAACCATGTTGGATCAAATCCAATCAGATCGAAGCTGCCCGTATTGCAATGACGCGTTATATCAAACGTGGCGGTCAGGTTTGGATCAAGATTTTTCCAGATAAACCAGTTACAGCAAAACCGGCGGAAACACGTATGGGTTCCGGCAAGGGCACTCTTGAGTACTGGGTAGCAGTGGTGAAACCAGGACGCGTGATGTTTGAGATTTCCGGTGTGCCGGAAGAAACAGCCAAAGAAGCATTGCGTCTTGCAACACATAAGCTTCCATGCAAATGTAAAATTGTTTCTAAAGCAGACTTGGAAGGCGGTGCATCAAATGAAAACTAATAAGTATGTAGAAGATTTAAAGACAAAATCAGCTGCAGAATTAGCGCAGGAATTGGTAGCTGCTAAAAAAGAACTTTTCAATTTGAGATTCCAGAACGCGACAAATCAGTTAGATAACACAGCAAGAATCAGGGAAGTAAGAAAAAATATTGCCAGGATACAGACCGTTATTACTGAAAAGAGCAAAGCGCAGGCGTAGGACTTAATGTATGTTAAGTGCAGAAAGGAGAATCACAGTGGAAAGAAATTTGAGGAAAACCCGTACTGGCAAAGTGACCAGTAATAAAATGGATAAAACGATTGTTGTAGCAGTGGAAGATCATGTAAAACATGCACTTTATAATAAGATTGTAAAGAGGACTTATAAGCTGAAAGCGCATGACGAGAACAATGAATGCAACATCGGCGATACCGTAAAAGTCATGGAAACGAGACCTTTGTCAAAGGACAAACGCTGGAGACTTGTGGAAGTGGTTGAAAAAGCGAAATAGTTTTCGGTTGACAGTAAAGAAATAAAAGGAGAATTGGCATGATACAACAGGAAAGCAGACTGAAGGTCGCTGATAATACTGGCGCAAAAGAGCTTCTGTGCATCAGGGTTATGGGCGGATCTACAAGAAGATATGCAAATATTGGTGATGTAATCGTTGCTACCGTTAAAGATGCAACACCCGGCGGTGTTGTCAAAAAAGGCGATGTCGTAAAAGCTGTCGTTGTACGTACTGTAAAAGGCGCCCGTCGTAAAGACGGTTCTTATATCAGATTTGACGAAAATGCTGCTGTGATTATTAAGGAGGATAAGACTCCCAGAGGAACCCGTATTTTTGGACCAGTAGCAAGAGAGCTTCGTGAAAAACAGTTTATGAAAATTGTTTCCCTGGCTCCGGAAGTATTATAAGGAGGTGCCGGAATGTCTACAATGAAAATCAAAAAAGGTGATACCGTAAAAGTGATTACCGGAAAAGATAATGGAAAAGAAGGAAAGGTTATTTCTGTCGATAGAAAGAGAAACAAAGTGCTGGTAGAAGGCGTTAACATCGTTACGAAGCATACAAAACCTTCGGCAGCCAACCAGAATGGCGGAATCATCCAGAAGGAAGCGCCGATAGACGTTTCCAATGTTATGTATGTTCACAAAGGAAAGGCTACAAGAGTGGGCTTTCGGTTTGAGAATGACAAAAAAGTACGCTTCGCAAAATCCACAGGCGACGTAATTGATTAACTCTCAGGAAGGAGGTCTAGACAGGTGAGTAGACTGAAAGACATGTATAAAAACGAGATCGTAGACGCTATGGTCAAAAAGTTTGGATATAAAAACATTATGGAAGTGCCTAAGCTCGATAAAATCGTAATCAATATGGGCGTCGGCGAAGCCAAAGATAATGCGAAAATTCTGGAGTCTGCAATGAGTGATCTGGAGAAAATTTCAGGTCAGAAGGCAGTGGTAACAAAGGCCAAAAATTCCATTGCAAACTTTAAAATCAGGGAAGGCATGGCAATCGGATGCAAAGTTACGCTGCGCGGTGAAAAGATGTATGAATTTGCAGACCGGCTGATTAATCTTGCATTGCCGCGTGTACGCGATTTCCGCGGCGTAAATCCGAATGCTTTTGACGGAAGAGGGAATTATGCCCTTGGTATTAAAGAGCAGCTTATCTTTCCGGAAATTGAATACGACAAGATCGACAAAGTAAGAGGTATGGATGTAATTTTTGTAACAACAGCAAAGACAGACGAAGAGGCGCGTGAATTGTTGACATTATTCAATATGCCGTTTGCAAAATAGAAGGAGGTAAATTCATGGCTAAGACAGCAATGAAGATTAAACAGCAGCGCAAACCGAAATTTTCGACGAGAGAATACAGCCGTTGCAAAATCTGTGGTCGTCCACATGCTTATTTAAGAAAATACGGAATTTGCAGAATTTGCTTCCGTGAATTAGCATATAAAGGCCAAATCCCGGGCGTGAAGAAAGCAAGCTGGTGACATTGAACACTTGACGAGGTATTGACGAGTCTAGTGTGAAAGTCGTTCTTTGAGCTTAGTGAGGTATTTTCGAACTTAGCGAAAAGAACATACGCGGTACACTTGACGAGGTATTGACGAGTCTAGTGTGAAAGTCGTTCTTTGAGCTTAGTGAGGTATTTTCGAACTTAGCGAAAAGAACATACGCGGTACACTTGACGAGGTATTGACGAGTCTAGTGTGAAAGTCGTTCTTTGAGCTTAACGAACACAGAAAAGAATCAAGGAGGTAAATCTAAATGACAATGAGTGATCCTATTGCAGATATGCTTACAAGAATCCGCAATGCAAATACTGCAAAGCATGATACCGTTGATGTCCCTTCTTCTAAAATGAAATTGGCGATTGCACAGATTCTTTTAGAAGAAGGATATATTAAAAAATTTGATGTGGTGGAAGACGGTAATTTTAAAACGATCCGTATCACATTGAAATATGGCGCAGATAAAAATGAAAAGATTATAACCGGATTGAAAAGAATTTCCAAGCCGGGTCTTCGCGTGTATGCAGGCAAGGAAGATATGCCGAAGGTGCTTGGCGGACTGGGTGTGGCAATTGTTTCCACAAATCAGGGTGTGATTACAGATAAAAAAGCAAGAGAACTCCAGGTAGGCGGTGAAGTTCTGGCCTTTGTGTGGTGACATTGAGCACTTAGCGAGGTACTTTCGAGCTTAGTGCGAAAGTCGTTCTTTGAGCTTAGTGAGGTAGTTTCGAACTTAGCGAAAAGAACAAACCCGGTACACTTAGCGAGGTA
>CAJUDS010000020.1 GCA_910585345.1 uncultured Lachnospiraceae bacterium
GATGGCGCGTCCGGTCCGTCTGCGTGGAAAGTACAACGGCATAAAGATAATATTTTTGTAGAACATCCCATTGGAATAGTCAGGGCAGTTAGAAAATACGATATCCGCAGGCAGGAGCTGATACAGAAACTGTCAATTTGGCAAATGGGCGCCCACTACGGCTGTCACACAAATGTTTATAATTTGTTCCTTCATGCGTTTGTCTTGTCTAAAAGTGTCAGTTTTCCATCCTGGCTGCATACCCGCCAAACGACCAGTACATGCGCCGTCCACTATGCCCGTGCGCCGTCCGCCGTTGCACTTTTACCGGCATACTTTCCCCGGCGCCTGTGTACATAAAAAAAGAATCCTGAAACAGTAAATCTCAGGATCCTTTGTCAATATTTTATGATATTACGCAGATTTTATTCACTGCGTACACAGTAAACATGCCTGCGGCGTTAACGCTGCGCCTTCTTACCATGTTTTTTCCAGCGTCATTCCAAAATCAAGACCGTACATGCTGTTATCTGCCGCTTTCAAATCTTCATAAATAGCGCGTCTCTCATCGCTCCCTTCCTCTGACCACCATTCATATCCGAGGAAATAGCTTTCCATAAATTCATCCCAGGAACCATACAAACCCTGAATCGTTTTGGCAATTTCCAGAGATTTGTCAAGTGCTTCCGTCTCCGTATAGTATCCTGCCTGATAATAAAAACCACACAATGACATAGCACGGCTGTAATCCCATGCGCTGATAGCGGCCTCGCCTTTTTCTGCAAAAGGATTATACCAGTACATATAACCCTCCGCCTCGCTTTCCGTCACATAGAAATTATCACAGAGCCACTTTGTTCTGTCTGCTTCCGCTACATCTGCGATACCTTCGGCATCCGCTGCAAAATCTTCCATCTGGCTTACATAATCCATGCGATGGCCTTCCGTCAGCACCCAGTCAAGCGTCTCATCCGCACTTGCGCGGTCTGTAACGCCCCAGTCTCTTTCCAGCATTGCCACTTCAGTGGCCATGGTATCATCATTGGCCGGAAATCCTGCAAACAAAGAAGGATCTCCGCCATTTGCACTGAGCAGTATCCCGTTGGTTGCATTGAACCAGCGAATCGTATCCGTCACCTCTACCTGGGAATTGTTTTCAATTTCCGGCGCCGTCTCTACAAAGCTGGCGCATACGGTCTGGAACTGGCCGATTTTCTTATCGCTTACTTTCTTTGCGATATAGATAAAAGAATAATATGCATATTCAGACTCACCATATACCGTATAGCACTGTTCATTCTGTCCTTCCAGTACAATACCGCTGGTGTCTGCCGAAAGATTTTCCAGTCCCGGAATTGACGCCGGCGCTTCCGCCGCCGTTACATTATTCATTGTAAACGTGCTTTCCACTTCATCCTTGGCCTGTGCGACATCATTATAGCCCAGATTCTTGGCAAACTGAATCACAATAATGCCTCTCGTCTCATCTTTGCTGAAGATCGCCAGGATATTGTCCTGCATTGTCTCCGCGCTCCAGGTTTCATCCATCTGAATGCTGAATGTTTCATTCGGAGCTTTAAATTCTGTCTTGGCAGCCTCTCCGCAGCCTGCAAGCATTGTTACAATCAACAACACCGCTGCAACAATTGACCATTTTCTCACTCTCTTCATTTGTTTACCCTCACTTATTATTATTGTTATATAATGTTACTATATTATCAATAACTGACAAATTTGTCAACTGCTGGGTCTTTCATCCGGCATACCCGCCGCCATTCTTTCGTCTCTTCATTTTTAACTGTTTCACAGCGGTTTTGATACAAAAATTTCGTCAGCTGGTAACAGTCAATCCATATTTCATTGTTTCCCTCTTTTTGAGATTCGTCAAAAATAAGCTGCAGCCCCCAGTGAAGATGTGTTACCTTGATATTATTGACATTCTCCTTATCACTGTAACCGGTATGGCCCATATAGCCGATTACATCGCCCGCCGTCACTATACTGCCTTCTTTTAGCTCCTTATTATATGGGAAATTCTGCCGCAGATGGGCATAATAATAATATCGTTTTTTGTCAAAACTGCGAATGCCGATTCTCCACCCGCCATACCGGTTCCAGCCAAGCGCCTCTACGTAGCCGGATTCGATTGCTATAATCGGCGTTCCCATCAAAATGTTATATTGAAACTGCTATTGCCACACGATATCAACAATCGCCTAAGTAAATTATATCCCATATAGCTTTCTCCACGTGGCCCCTCGGGCTGTCAGTATCCCGTCCCGGCAGCGTGCCTGCGCCTTTACAACGCGCGTCTGGTACAGAAGGACGGCCTTTTTCATCCCGTTGCCGAATACCGGCTTTTTCCCTCTGTCGGCTTCGATGCTGCCGGTATAATACCCAAGCGCCTGCATGTACCGTTCCAGCGGCGTGACAACCGGGTGGGACGGGTTTGCCGCCGTGCCGATGGCCACGGTCCTCCTGACGATTTCCTGCGCGCCTGTCGTGGGCGTTACGCCCCAGATAGCCCGGCTCTCCCGGATAAAGTCGGAGAGCTTATATGCCGCCTTTTCCTCCGGCACCGCAGCGTTCCCGGCCTCAATATCCACATACCACTGGTTCAGATCGACATATCTACTGATACCGTCAACACGCCCCATGGAAGTATACTGCCAGCCGTAAAATGTGCCGGCGAAATGTACCGGCTTCTTTTTCCCATTGACGGCATCCCTGATTCCCATTTCTTTTTGATATCCGTTATAGTATCTTGCTTCCCAGCCCCTGCGGTACTGCGGGCGGATATACTGCATGATCGTGTCAAGACGGCTGTCATAACAGCTCATGCCAAAATAAATCCCAAAACCGCAGCCTCCCGCCGTGATGGCATCCCCGTAGGCATTGATGGTGTCCGCGGCCTGCCGGCCCTCCGGCAGGCATTTGTCCTCCCAGTCAAGCCATACAAACGGATGCCTGTCCGGCCCGAGTATGTTCAGGACCGCCTGTGCGTCATTGGCGGCCTTTAACGGCGTTGTGGCATAGGTATAATTATACACGCCCTGGATGGGGATGCCCGCTTCCAGACACCCGCGCCAGTTGTTTTCAAACTGCTGATCCGCCGCCAGGTCCTTCCTGACCACCTTCAGGATGGCAAACGCCACGCCTGCTGCCTTTGCCCGCCGCCAGTCAACCCTTCCCTGGTACGCGGATACGTCCACGCCCCTGTATGTCTTCTTATTTCCTTCCATCTTCCCCGTCTCCTTCCTTCCCCGCAGGCTCTGCGATATCCGCGGTTTCTTCGATCTGCCTCCTGATCCGGCGCACAAGCGGCATCAGGAACGGCGGCATCCGCACGCCGGTGGCTGTGATGTTTTCCAGAATGGAAATCATCTCATTGACCACGATCCATACCGCCACCACCGTGGCCACCAGGAAGGGCACGCTGATCCCGATGCCCGCGCATTCCACCGTGTACCTGATTAAGATGTCAATCAACGACCCCACCAGCACCAGCAGCCACATGCATATTTTCCTTATAATCCCGCGCAGGCCCTTATAGCTTTCGATCTTTTCGCTCCGGCATCCTGCTGCCGCAAGGCCTGTGGCATAGTCGATAATGTTGCATGCCACCATCAGAAACACAGGTACGGCCAGTATCCCCAGCCGGGCCATCAATGCGGACAGCGCCGCTGTCATTACTGCTTTTATCTTTTCCATGATTTTTCCTCCTGTTCAAATTGAAAGGCCTGCAGAAATGCTTTCCCGCAGGCCTCTCTTCCCTCATTCTTTTTCTTCTGCCTTTTCCGTTTTCTTCCGCTTGCCGCATCGTAAACCAGTGCGGGCAAACACCTGGAGATTCGTTCCCAATCCGTCCTGGCAGGGGATAAACGGCAAGTACGAGTGTTACTTCCGTCAAATGTTTTTTCTGATGAACAGTAACGTAATATGATAGTTTTGGGCGGCAGTTCCAAAGACTGTCACCTCTGACCCATGAAGCTGTACGGTTGCGTTCGAACCGAATGAGATTTCGCCACCATTCAGTACAGGTATCACTACGCTGTTATTCCCATCCATCCCATCGGGATAAGTAAAATTACGCGAAGCATATGTATTGGCGGTATTGACTGGCACAATCACTCCTCCAACTTTCGCGCCTAAATTACCATTTATCTCATCAACCTGCTTCTGCAGCGCCGTCCCCTGACGGGCGTCCAGCACATGGCCTTCCTCTGTTGTGGCACAGTTGTTTGCGATGGACGCAAAGGCCGCTGCGCCCAGGTCCGCAAACCATTTCCTGATTTTACCGAGTATAACCCGCAGCGTATCCTGCGGCCTGATGTTTTCCCGCTGCGGAAAATCGTCAAAACAAACGCTGGCCGAACCGGTTTCCAGCATTTCCTGTAAATCCTCCATCCGCTCCTGCAGTTCTTTAATATCCCGGACCGTAGCCACCCCGGCTTCATTTACCTCAAGAGAGACATTTTCCGCATTCCCCACCGTCGTCACGAGCTGGACATAGGCGCCTGAAACGGTTACGCCATTATACGCAGGCATATAACAGTTGCCCGAAGTCTCCGCCGTCACTGCATAGAGTATCTCACCCGCGTCGGGATCTAAAGCATATAATCCCAGAGCACGCATATAATACCCGCCTGTCAGTTCCTTATTGCTGAAAGCCGTCTCGATCCTCACCGCAACCGCATTGGTCCGTTCGATTTTGGAAACCGCGCTCGTCTGCTCCACATCCGCCAATTCATGCAGACTCTGCAATTCTTCCAGCGTATAACCATGACTGGAAGACGAAATCTTTGTAAATGCAACATTCCCGCTCCCCGTCATAATTTTGGCAAGCAGCGCCTGCCCATCTGCCGTTATGATTAATCTTGAAAATTCCGCCATAATTCGTTCATCCTTTCCTTTTACTGTTTATCATCTGTCAAAATTATCGGTAATTTCTATCTCCACAGCGCCTGTCGCACCTCCGCCCTGTAAGGCCGCCCCTTCTGCCACAGCGGTATCCCGGCCGTCATTGGTAAGAAAAAAATATTCCAAGGCGCACGTCCCTCCGGCAGGCAGCACAGAGCCCGCCGCCCTACAGGAAATCCTGTTTTCGCAATAGAACACCATATTGCACGGCAGCATGGCATCGACAAGCCGTTTTAGCTCCTCCACCTGCCCGAACAATTCCAGGCTCACATACAGTTCTATTCTGTACTTGTCAAACCGTTTTACAAACGTGAAATCAGTGTTCCCGCACAAAACAGTCAGTCTCTTTAGAAACATCCTCCATGTACCGGGAAGCGCCATAAACCACCTTGCCTGTACACGGTTCCTTCTGCTTGCAAGCGTGTCCATGCCGGACGGCAAAATCCCCAGCAGCCTTTCAAACCTAGCGATACCGTATTCATCCGCCGTCGCTATAAACGCATTATATAAGACCTTGTCAGCCGCCTCCCAGACAAGTGCAAATTCAGGGTCTGCGGCCTGCAAGGCAGCTGCGGTCTCTTTATACTCCGCCAGAAACGCAGGCAGATAAGAGAGAAGCCAAACCTCCCGTTTCATGCGCATTCACTCCTTCCAAACACCGGGATTTCATATGCGCCCAAGATCAGATTATCTTCTGCGCCGTTTAGAGAAGTATGCCGGATATCCACAATACCCGGAACGGCTAAAAGCCTGCTCTCAATCTGGCTGAGCCTTACAACCAGAAAAGCGGCGTCTGCCCATGCCTTCCGCAGCTCTAAAAGATAACCGGAAACGGCCTCGTCAATCATCCCCTGCAGATTGTCCCATCCGTACCCCGTATCAAAGGTAAGCTCCGCCTTTACAGTCACCGCAATCTCTTTCGCGCTCTGTACGGATACGACATGACCAATCGGTGCAAGCCCATCTCCTTCTCCGGCGCTTTCCTCCGGATCCATAGTATTCTGAACCGTCTGAAGCAGCCCGTCAGAAGCGGCATTAAATGCAGCGTCTATAATTGTCAAAAGTACCGTGCCGCCCGTTGTCAGCTTTTTTGCCGCAGCGGCATGGTAAACAAGATCCAGCCAGTTCTTTACTTCTCCATCCAGCGCAGCGGCTGTCTCCTCATACCACGCCGACACACGTTCCGGCGGTATCATGGCTGCCGGTGCAATACCGCTGTTCCACACCCTTGTCACCTTCGTTCTGCCAACGCCCGCAATGGCATTTGTCTTTTCCAGATAGTCGCGCGCATTCCCGCCGAAAGCTCTTTCCGCAAAGCTGTCAAAATACCGCTGCCGCAGCTCTTCCGTCTCCTCTTCCTCCTCACCGGGTACCAGCACTTCTGTCAGCTCCGCCGTTTCCAGCCCGCTTATGTAAGTAACCGGCGTCATACTTCCCAAATACTGGTTGCCCGTTATCCCGGCTGTTTCACACTGCACTCTGTATTCCCCGTCCGTTATCTTCTCTGTCACCAAATAATTTACCGTCCCGATATTAAACCGCCTGCCGGACACATCGATGTTTTCCGGCGTAAACACCCCCTTTAAAACGGCATGAGTCTGCGGGTACGGGACAATCCCCCGTTCCTTGCACCGCAGAATCAAAAATTCCCTCGAGGCTGTATCGCCGTAAATCTCCCTGAGAATCGTATCCAGTTCAATATATAAAATCTGCAGTTCGACAGCCGTGGGAGAATGGGTATCCCAGATCAGGGAACCTTCCCGCTTATCCAGATTATCCTCCACCCTGGCCAGCATACGATTGCGTATTTTTTCATATGTCACATCTTCATACATTAAAAATTTACCTTCCTTTCCGCCCGCACATCGCCAAAAACCGTATGTACCGTAAATGAAACGCTCACTACGCCTTTTTCGGGAAAATCAAATGCAAAGCTGTCTACGCCATTGATCCGTTTATCCCACAGCAGCGCCTCCGCAATCCGCCGTTCCAGTTCCGGGCAGACATATGACACCGGTTCCCCGAACAGATCCAGCAGCTCGATTCCATAATTCCACGAATACATACTATATTGATACCGTTCCGTCAAAATGACCTTATATATGGCCTGGCGCATGGCTTCCAGGCCGTCGGTGTATCCCCGTACGAGATGATTTTCCCTATCCATCCGGTAAGTTTTGGTTGGTTGTTCTTTTATTTGGAATGCCTGCCCCGCCAGGCCCGCGGACGGTATCATGCAAGCCTGTCCCATACGATATATTTCTGTCCGCCCTGCTGCCGGAGCAGGAGCACTTCATCACCGACAACCAACCCATTGCACACGGTGACTTCCACCCTTCCGGCCGCCTCTTCGCGGTCTGCATCCACAGATGATACATCCGGCGGCGAACCTGGGCCGCCATGTGCCCGCGCATTCCCCGTTTCCAGATACGTCCTGTAGTCCGTAACATTTCTCGTCAAAACAAGCTGCGATCTTCCAAGCCGCAGTTTCTGCCCGACCGCTATCTGCAAAGGAAAAACGCCAACTACCTTTCCGAAGCGTATTTCCGCAGGTTTTTCCGCATTCATGGCTTCTACCGCCGCCTTTTTCAACACTTTCACAAGTTCCACTGCATCAGGCAATAAACTCACCTCCCCGTAAAGTCAAATCCATAAAATGTCCCTCTTTCTTAAAGCAGTGTTTTACTTTCTCCACCAGCATAAAATTTTCCAGCTTCACATCCCCCAGATCAAGGTTTACGACCAGCAGGCTGCCGGCCCTTACCCGCACATCGCCAAACGCATTGCTGATCTGCAGGTTACGGGTTTTCCTGTTATATAGCTGCAGAAGGGCGTCCGCCTTCGCCTGACCGTTTTCTCCCTCCGATACGGTATCAAAGTACTGCAGCACGCCCCATCTGCCGATGTTCTCCGCATCCCGGGCAGTGTACACTTTCTCTTTCTTTCTGTCTTCATTGCCATAGACCAGTTTGATCTGGTTGTATGTTTCCGTATCGATGCTCGAAGTATAGTCAAAATTCTCCCCGGACGTTTCATCAATCATCAGATAGGCTCCCGGTTCCCCTACATACATGTTCTCAAGATTTTTTAAGGTCAGCATGCCCGCATCGTCATACAGGACAAACATTTTCTTACTGTTCTGCATCGTCAGGTCAAGCGCATTTCCAATCATATCAAACAGCGGCGTATTTTCCTCTACCCGCGAAGCGATCACAAATCCACTGTCTTCCAAAACGCCGACCTTCAATGCAAAATCAGCCGCGATCCTGCGGATCAGCTCTGAAGCCGTCATATTTTCATACACATAAGTATCCTTATTCTTCAGATAACGCAGTTGGTCATAGGCAGTGACAGAGACGACCCGATCTTTCGTTCTCTTACAGGTAAACACATACCCGTAAAACACTGTCTGTCCGTCTACCTGCAAACGCAGCGCCGTCCCTTCCGAAAAAGGGACAGTGTCATCCGGAATCATCCGAAAGGTCAGTTTACCCGCCGCCCCTCTTCTCTCCGTGCTCCATTCAATTCCTTCCTCCACCGACGGGATATACATCTTCGTTCCCGACGGGTCGTCCAGCAATAGTTGTACTTCCATTTTCGTCTCCTTTACACCGTCGGCAGCGTCAGCTCCTGCCCCGGGTATACCAGGTTCGGATTTCCGCCGACAGTATTTTTATTCGCATCATAAATTTCCTTCCATTTCCTTCCGTCCCCATAGAGCCGTTTCGCGATGTTCCACAGACAGTCTCCTTTTTCCACCACATAATTTTGCGGAACCTGCGGCGCGTTGTCCGCGCCGCGCTGTTCCTGCACCTGCACCGTCAGCCCGTCTGCGGCGGGCAGCAGATTCACCGTTTTGGCGCTATAGTCCCTGTACTGCTTCAGCTTGATCTTTACCGAGAAGTCAAAACCTTCTTTGGCTTCCTCTGTAATCGTATAGCTCTCCATCGACACCCGCATGTTGGTGGCGGAAAGTACCCTGCCGCCCGGCATACACCTCGCAACGATAAACTGAAACGGCTTTCTGTTTGTTTTCAGCTGTTCAAAATAGTCTATAAAAAAGAACGCGTCCAAAAAGCCTGACTTATAAACCGCAAACGGATATTTCACCTGCGGCAGCAGACATTCAAATTCTATGTCTGTCAGTTCAGCCTCTTTCAGCATGTTAATCTGCTGCCCGTCGATCAGCGTCATCGTCTTATTGGCGTTGTTGATCTTCAACTGCAGCTTTGCAGGCGTTACCGGAAGCAGACATTTATCAACATAAAAATCATAACCGTTTGCCGGCATTAACCATGCACCCCCTCTTGCGTAATCTCCACCGCTTCCATAAAAGCGTTTGTCAGGCCGGACACAAATCCATCCAGATCCCCACCGTTTCTGATCGTATTCTGCATTCCCGACTGATCTATGTTTACTTCTGTCAGCGTATATCTGTTGATTGTCTCCTGCTCTGCAATGTCCCGCAGATATTTCAGATCCTCCTGCGTAACTTCCATAGAATCGGCCATCGATCCGGTGCTGTCCCCTATAGGACGGATCCCTTCGCTAAAGCCTTCCTCCGTCACTCTGCCGTCCAAGCCGGATGTATAATCAACTTCTTCCGGTATTTCTCTGCCGCCAAATAAATCGGCCGGACGGAAGCTGCCGACTGCATCCGCAACGCCGTCTCCCCAGGCAGCGCCTGCCGCAAATGCATCGGCGGCCCAGCCGTCCTCAAACGTATCGAATGTACCATATCCCTCCCTGAATGCGTCGACAACAGAATCGGTTGCTTCCAGATTTCCTGCCGCTTCTTTTGCCTTACCGGCGTAAACTTCCGCCGCTGATGTAAGAGCGGAATAATCAAACTCCACAAAAGGCAGCCTGTTCAACGCTTCGCAGATACGCGCCACAACAGAAAGCGCAGTCGAAAGCAGATCATACCACCACACCTGCACACAGCAAAGGACATTGTGGAATGTGGTTTTTATATTCCCGCAGTAAGCCGCCACCGCATTCCAGATGCCAAATGTAACGTTCAGGCTCACCAGCAGCAGATTCTTTAACAGCTGAAGCACTACATTCACACCACCGGCTATCACTCCAAAACCGGAGTCCGCAATCCCGGTTGCCTTTGCGATTGCGGCGCACACTGCGTATAGAATGGCAACCAGGGCAATGATCAGCAAAATGATCCATGTAAGCGGACAGGCTGCCAGCGCCGCATTCCATCCGGTCTGGGCAGCGGTGCATAAAAAAGTCGCGCCTGCCGCTATACTGTCCGCGGCCGCCCTGACGGTGTTGGAAACCGCAATCACACCGTTTATCATAGCGACGACTCCCGAAATCAGCAGATAGGCTGCCATAGCAGCGATCACCCCATAAATGACAGGGCCGATAACCGACCAGTGATCCACAAAAAAACTGCCCACCATTGCCGCCACGTCAAAGATACGCAGTATGATATCCGCCAAAACTGCCATGGCAGCCGCCGCACCGTCTGCAAACGTCTGGAAATCTTCGCTGTTGGCAAGATCATTCACCCGCTGCAGAACAGGCTGGAACGCCAGCAGGCCGCTGTTTTGCAGCGATTGGAAGGCCTGGTCCCACGTCACCGGCATCTGGTCAAATCTGGTGTTAATTTCATCGGCATTGGCAAAAACTGCCGCCTTCAGCATATCCGCCGAAATCATGCCCTGTGACGCCATCTCGCTGATCCGGTCTGCAGGAACATCCAGATAACCGGCAATAGATTCCAGCATGCCCGGCGCCTGTCCCAAAATACGCTCCAGCGCATCACCCGATGGCATATCTGCGCCGAACGCCGCCGATAACTGTTGTATGACATCGGAAGCCTCGCCCGGCCCAGCGCCATCAACCGCCAGCTGCTTTTGCACCAGAGCGGCAAACGCTACCGCTTCTTGCGAACTGTCAAACGCATCTCCTGCATTGTCTCCGAATGCGGCGACCGCATCCGCCATCTCCCCAAAGGAACAGCGCGCATCCTGCGCCGCCTCATAAACCATATTTGTCAGCTCCTGCGTGCTCTGCATCCCGTCGTTGATCCTGTCCAGACTGGCGATTGTCATCGTCAGATCGTCAGAGATATCCAGAATCTTTCCGATATTCTCCATATTGACGTAGGACAGAGCCTTTTGCATTACCTGATCCGACAGACTGCCAAGTTTCCCATCCAACTCCTCCACCGCGGCCGTAGTTGCGTTGATCGAAATCTGCGTTTCTCTGATGGCGGCGGCGTCAAAGCATATGCCCATGCTGCCGCCCATGCCATCTATGGCCGCGGCAGTCATACTGACGGAATCCATGACAGAATAAAGAATACCTGTGAAATTGTCCTGTATTTCGATTTCCATTTCCATCGTCTCCATGTCATCACCTCCCTCTTTTGCTCTTTGCCTGCCGCTTTAATTCCTTTTCCTTCTCTTTATCATTTTTCATTTTTACCTGGACCGCCGCCACCACAAACGCTTTTTCCTGCTCGTCCAGACCAAGAAAGACAGACGGCAGGATATGTAATTTCAGAAGGGCATAGTAGGCAAAGTTTGCCTCCCAATCCCCTTCCTCGATCAGTTTTTTGCCTCGTCCACCTTATCTTCAAAAGAAACGTTGAATCCCTGTAATTTCTGCACATAAGCGGCAAGGTCATTATATTCGCCCGGGTCGTCCACCATGGCAAGCAGCAGGTCTTCCGGCGTCTTTACCCCGTAGGAATCCTGCAGCTGCGCGTCATAGAGATCAGGCGAAGCAACGGAAGATACAATCATCTTCTGGATGTAAAGGCTGTTTTTCAGTTTCTGACGGTACATATTCGGTTTTCCTGTTACAGGCACTTCATATGTGCAGTCCTCTCTGATCGTCTCATTCTCTTTCGAAGTAATGTGGCGGAATTCCCATTCCAAAGGATTTCCTTCCTTGTCGCACAACGATTTTGTTACCGCGTGCATTTCATTTTCCCTCACCGTTTTGTTTGCTTTCATAAATTCTGCAAATTTCGACATATCGCTTTTCTCCTTAATGTATTATTGTTTTCCGTCATGCATTCGTCAGAAACCCTTCCAGCTCCTGAAAAGATTCCGGCATCTTGAAATCTTCAAATGTAAAATTAATCTCTTCGTCCAGATATTCGCCGTCCGCATCAAACTTTGCCAGGATACCGCCGTCAATATTACAGTCGAGCAGAATGATCGTCTGCCGCCCCACCCCGGAACCTTTATCCTCGTTCGTAATCTGCATCTCGAAATAAATATCTTCACCCGTATCTTTGTACTGTTCCATCAGCCTGCGGAACACGGACGTATTATAATGCGCCGTGCAGGAACCGGTGCCTTTCCATCCCGCCGCTTTATTTCCTTTCCCGGTCTTGCCAAGGATCGGCACCTCCACCTTATTCTTCTCAAATTTTGCCTCAAGCTTGATTGCCTGCATAAAATTATAACGGCGCGTTCCAATGGTGACATAGCATTCCGCCAGGGACGCATACACCGTATCTCTGCCTTTCATCACAATATTGTCTGCCATTTTTCTTTTCCTCCTTTTATCCTATCGTACAAACCATATACAGTCTGCTCATGGCGTTCACGACCGTCACCGCATCCCTGACCGTCACAGACCGTTTTGTCTCTCCCGGTTCCACCGCGATATCAGAATCCGAAAAATCCTCAATCGCCCGGATTTCCCGTAACTGCTCATGATGCTTTACGATATCCGACCAGAGGGAAATCCGCCCCGCATTGTCATTTGGCACAACGCCCAGATACTTCCTGCAGAACAGCACCGCAATGTCATTTCCGATCTGGTCCACCACACGCACCGTCTGGTTGTCCTGGAAGATGGCGCCCTCCGTATCCGATACCGTTACCTTGGTATTAATGTCTTCCAGCACGCGCACATCGGCTCCCGCTTTATGTAGCGTAAATTCACCCGATTTTACCGCCGCTTTCAGCTGGTTCTGCGTGTAAGCGGTATCAACGGTGAAACTGCCGTCGTATTTCTTATTCTGGTTGCTCTTATTCACCTCGCATCCGGCAGACGCGCCTGTCACCCAGTACACCAGGCCCGCTTCGCTCCATCCCGGGTCGGTAATTTTATTTTTCACGCTGATCACGCCGTAGTAGTCGGCCTTTGCATAATCATGAAGCACGAGCTGGAATTTAATCCCCATCTCATCACGCAGACGCTTCGTAAACGAAGCAAGCAGCGCTTTCGTCGTATCATCCGTTACTACGGCGCCCATAACGTTATAGGTATAGGATTCAATCTGGTCCAGATACGCCTGGTATGACGCGCCGTCCACGGTTCCGTTTGTACCGCCCGCAAGCGGCATCCCCGCCGTCGCTTCCAGCGCCGCATCCGGTTTCCACCGCACATATTGGTTTGCCTGTAAGTCCTGCGTCTGCTCTACTGTCTGTTCGTCCACCACTGCCGACCCGAGTACTGTCTTTACATCAAACAGGTCCATATCGTCGGCGTTCCTGCAGATCACAATTTTCAGCTCATTTCCCCGGATTCCCGGATAGAGCGCTTCCGCATAATCATTCCCGGCTTTCTCCCCGCCGTTGAGTCTGTAAGCATAAAGCGTACGCGTATTCAGAAAGAGATCCCGCAGTCCCTTCAATTTTTCATCGGTATACGCATAGCCGAAAATCTCCATACTGTTTTTCTGGAAGTCTGCGTTTGTCACTTCAAATACCTTCCCCGTAACGCCCCAGTCCAGTTCCAGCGGCATCGTCGCAATGCCCCGCCCGGAAAGGGCTGCATCTGCCGAGGCCGCTGAAACAAAATTAATGTAAGCGCCCGGCAGTTCCTTATTCTGTGTTACAAAAGTTCCTCCTCCTAAAGCCATATCATCCCACCTGTCCTTTCCTGTAATCTGCAATCATCTGTTCCACTTCCTCCACCCCGTATTCTTTCTCCGGGCGCAGCAGCGCATTTACCATATCCCGGCTGTCCTGAAAACGCGCCGAGCAAAGAAGCTGTTCTTTGGAAAACAGTCCTCCTGTCTTTTCCCTACGCCCCTCCGCCTTTGTTTTTGCGGGCTTTTTCACTGCCATTGCTTTCACCTATCCTTTCACTACAAGTTTTCTCTCCATTTGTTCCATAACCGGAAGAGCCTCTGCAGCCTTGCAAACAAACAGATCATAGTTTACAAAAAAATGCAGAGCCCCGTCCGCAACTTCATAACGCATCTTTGTCCCCATCTGCAGCTGCCCGGCAACGGTAATCCATTCCAGCGCTGTCAGAAGACGTTCCGCCACAGCATAATATCCCTCCTTTCCGCTTCCTTCGCTTTCCGGCAGATACCGGATACGAAACCGGTTTGTGCGAAAACGCCGTCCGCCTAAAAACGCCCTGTCCGTAAAGTCCACAAAGGATATAAAAAAACAAGGCCTTTCCAAACCCTGTTCCGTCTCCTCCGTATAAACTTTGCAGTTGTCTGCAAATTCCGAACGCAGCGCGGCGCCGACTGCTTCCATGATAGCACTTATCATTTCTCCCCTCCTTTCCTGAAACCGAAATCAAGAAAACTGCCTGATCCCGGTGCCTTTTTACAGGAAAAAGCACCGGCGCAGTCACCAGTGCTTTTCTCTTTGTTGTTATTTCATGTTTCCATAATATCACAGTTGACATGAAAAATCAGGCCATCTGTTCTTACGCAATCTCCCCCAGATATTTTCCAACCTGATAGATAATCCGGCACACGATTCTGCGCATCTGTCTTTCGCTGTAGCTGACATTGGTAATTTTTAAATAGGGGGTGTTCCGCTTTCTGTCTTTCCAGAATCTCTCACGCACCAGCGCCTGCCCGACTTCATCCAGACCATTATAGACAAACTCTACCGCGTCAATCTGCTTTTTTAACCGCTCCGCATACGCACCGTGTATCTTCAAAGCTTTTGTCTCCACAACAGACTGCGGTCTGTTGTAATCTTCCGGCACATAACTTACGATGCTTTTCCCGGAGCCCGCCGACATAATGTCAGATAGGTATTCTTCATACTCCTTTTTCTTATAGGGATATCTTCTTATAATAATTTCGATAATTTTCCAACTGTCCTTTTCAATCATTAACCATTTCCTCCTTTGTCCTTTCTGCCGCTGACTGCCTAAACGCTTTCATCCCTTTGTTTCTTTTTCCCATGTAATGAAGGGCCGTTATACTGATACAATCCGTCCTGTATCCCGTAATACAGATCTACAAATGCCTGTGTGATTCTGTCAACTGCTCCTTCTGTAAAAATAACTTCACAGTTTACCTCTCTCTTTTTTCTTTCAGCCAAATTTCCACCTCCTTGTTTATCGTATGCATCCCCGCTTGTCCATCTTTCCGCTTTGACATATAACAAATTATTTGTTTATTTATAAAATAATACTATTTTTTTTGTTTGTCAATCTTGAATAACAAATATTTTACTATCGTTATTGACATGACAATTATTTTTGTTATACTAAGAAAAAAGGGGCAACGAAATGAAAAATAATTTAGCAGAAACATTAAAAGAGATGCGGATAAAAGCCGGTTATTCACAAAAAGAAGTATATGAAATGTTCCATATACGCCAATCTACGTTCAGCGCCTGGGAAACAGGCCGGGCAGAGCCTTCTGCAGACATGCTGCTCAAATTATGCAGATTGTACAAAGTGAACGATCTGTTTGCCGCCTTCGGATATGATGCTTACAAAAAAGACGAAAATTTACAACTTACGGTAAATGAAACCGCTATGATAGAAAAATACCGCGAACTTGACTGCCATGGCAGGGAAATGGTAGATTTCACCCTCCGGAAAGAATGGGAACGCGCGGCGGCAAAACCGGAAAGCAAAGTGATTTCCCTTGCCGCCGATAAAAAGGAAGCGCCGGATTATCTGATACCACAGGCCGCTCACAATGAATATGCAGCCGACCCGGAGGAGCAGGAAAAAATGCGGGAAGATCTTTCTCATCTTAAAATACCGGAGGGAAACGCATAAAATTGAGGCTATAGACGGGGTGATTTAATTGAAATACGAGGAATTATTGGAAAAAAGCAGAGAAGACAACGTATATGTTATAGAGAATGCTGACTTTAAGTCTAACGCTGACGGTCTTATTAACGGGAATGTCATTGGTATCAGTAAAAATGTTCAAACGGCCCGCAAACGCACTTGTATACTGGCTGAAGAACTTGGACACTACCATACCACTGTCGGCAATATTACCTGTCAGTCTGCCGCACCGGCGCGCAAACAGGAACTTAGGGCGCGCGTCTGGGCATATAACGAACTGATTGGATTACATGGAATCATAAACTCCTATCAATACGGCTGCCGTTCTTTGCATGACACTGCGGATTATCTGGAAGTTACGGAAGAATTTCTGCTTGAAGCGCTGCAATATTACAAAAGTAAATACGGCATCTATACAACATTAGACAATTATGTTATCTATTTTGAGCCTTCTTTGGGCGTATTTGAATTGGTATAGCAGCCCCTTTTTTGTCCCATTCCCACAGCGTCCCGTTCGTTGCCTTATTCTGTTGTAATCCCATCATAGATATCTATCCTTTTCCAAAATTTTTACTGATAACGTTATTTCCTAATTATATTATTGTGTCCGGAGACATAGGCATTAAAACAGGGGCGTTGGTAGTCTGTCACTTTTAAGAGATTTTCCAGCTGCCTGTCTTATCGCTCGCAAAAAGGGGAACTCTTATGACCGTCATTGGCATCTACCCCAGAAAATCCGTTTACCGTGACAACAGCGATTCCGTGCAGGTACAAATCCGACTCTGCAAGGATTATGCCGCAATTATTTATAAAGGACAGGAAATTGAATACCGTATTTACGACAGAGACGAAGGGTTCTCAGGCAAAAATACAAACCGCCCCGGCTTTCAGGAGCTGATGGCCGATGTCCGGAGCGGTCTGCTGGATGTCGTGATGGTTTACAAGCTCGACCGCATCAGCCGTAACGTACAGGAATTTTCCGCCATGTATGACATATTCCAGAAAAATAATGTCGCCTTCTTATCCGTCAAGGAGAGTTTTGACACTTCCACGCCCATGGGCCGTACTGTCATGTATATTCTGGCAGCCTTTGCACAGCTCGAGCGCGAAAATACATCGGAGCGTGTTGCAGACAATATGCTTTCCCTGGGAGCCTCCGGCAAATGGACGGGCGGCAGACTGCCTGCAGGAATGACCTCTGTGCGGCGGCACAGCGGCGGCAGAGAGCATTCTTATCTTCTCGTTGACGAAACCTCTATCTGGCGCGTCAAGACCCTGTATACCCTTATCGTAAACGGTTATCCCATTACCCGGATAGAACGCCACTGTCGGGATAACGGAATCCGCAGTCAGAATGGTAAATACTTTAATGCTTCCCAGATCCACCATATTCTTACCAATCCGGTATACTGCCAGAACAGTATCGAAGCCTATTATTATTTCAAGGATATGGGCTGCTCCCTTCCCGATGCATCGTTGTTTGACGGAAAAAAAGGGCTGGTCGGATACGGCAAAACACGTACCGGCACATACGGACAGCCGCGGCAGGACATGTCGCAGTGGACCATCGCCGTCGGAATCCATGATCCGGTAATCCCCGCACCGGACTGGATTGCCGCGCAAAAGCGTCTTGGCATTAATAAAATGTACCGGACGGCCAGGCATAAAGCGGGCCTGCTCAAAGGCGTCCTGCGCTGCTCCTGCGGCGCCAGAATGGATGTAAGGACCTACTGCAAAAACGATCACTGGTTTTCCTATTATTATTGTTCGGATATGGCGCGACAGGGAAGGCAGAAATGCGACTCCGGCTATTGCCGCATTGAACTGATTGACGATCCTTTTCTCCGGCAGCTTCAAAAGATACGGCTAAACCCCGACAGCTTTCATCTGCACGCAGAAAAAACCGGCGCTATGCTAAGTTCCGGCAGTATCAAGGCTGATATCCGTAAACTGCAGGCAGCTATTGACAATCTCACAAATGCACTCACACAGTCTATCGACAGTCCCGCTGCCGGATATATCGTCAGACAGATCGAGGAACTGGACCGGCAGAAAGGACTGTTGCAATCCGCGTTAACAAAAGCATTGCTGCAGGAAAGCGCACAGCAGTCCGCGCCGGATACCAGGCAGCAGATTTATGACAACATCTGCCTGCTTCTCGATTCCTTTGATAAAATAGAATATGCGGGGAAAAATGAACTGATCAGAAAGATTGTCCGAAAGTGCGTCTTTGACGGAGAAAGCCTGCGCATCATATTTTAGTGCGCAGGCTTTCTACATATGATCTCTATCGGCGTTCCCACCTGCCCCATCATATCATGGCCCAGGTGCGGTCTTGCATAGCCATAACTTCTGGACGCGCCAAAGTCGTCATAATCCTCATAATAAAATCCTTTTGCAATCGGAGAAAAGGCTTTCAGGCCATAGCAGCTCTCCCACCGCAGCCTGCCATCATCATCCCTTTTCTGTATTTTATATTCTCCGACAAACCCGCCCAGAATTGCCGAATACGCCTGCTTGTAATAAGAAAAATACTGCATATCCTCCGTCAGCTTCTCCATCGTAGTTTCTCCGCTCCTCAGCTTTTCCGCCACTTCAGATAATTCCCTTCCGGTACCGGCCGGAAATTCTCCGCCATGTCTGGCGGCCACATAGGAAAGCAGATCAATCCATTGTAAATGAATATCTTCCTCATAGGTTTCCACATCCAGTTTATACGCAGCAGTCAGAATTTCTTCCGGTACATGAAATTCCACCCATTTGATATAATCCGATTTTGGCTGCGCCGTTTCCTCCCCGCTATCCTGTTGCCCTTTTGTCTCTGTTATAGCTGCCGCAGGCAGTATTCTTTTTTCCTTTTCGTACAAAAACAGACTCATCAAAAACAATGCGGCGCATTCCGCCATGATCGCCACTTTGATATATCGCAAACGTCCCATATTCTTCCGCCGCAATTTTGTCCAAATGCGGCTCTGCTCCCAATTTCGCGCTTTCGTATAATATATGAAACGCATTTCACAGAAAGACCGCCGGACAAAACGCTTTCCATTGACCGCAGCCCCCGCCCTTCTGTATAATACGAATGTACATAACAGCCAAGGAGGAATTTTTATGACAGATAACATCCCTTTCTCAGCAGAGGAATTGGCCGGGCTCTCCGGCCGCACAAAAGAAATTGTAAAGAAGACCGGAAAATTTCTTGCCAAAGCTTCTATCTCTTCTATTGACCGCAAAGAAGGACATGCCAATTTCGTAACCGATATGGATGTAAAAATCCAGGAAATGCTTGTATCCGGCCTGCAGCCGCTTCTGCCAAAGGCTTCTTTTTTACTGGAAGAGAGCGAAGAACAGCCTGACATGTCCGATCTCGTCTGGATTATTGATCCCATTGACGGCACGCAGAACTTTATCTGCCGTAACAGGCAATCCGCCATTTCCGTTGGACTAGCTTATCAAGGAAAAGCAATAATGGGAATCGTATACAATCCCTTTTTAGATGAATTATTTTCTGCAGTGTCCGGACAGGGCGCTTTTCTCAATGACGAGCCCATACATGCTTCTACAAAGCCCCTTGCCGATGCCGTTGTCAGCGTAGGAACCTCACCCTATTATGAACACCTGCACCAAAAAACAATCCGGGCTATCACTGCCCTCTATCCTCTCTGCGCCGATCTGCGCCGCTTTGGTTCCGCTGCCCTGGAAATCTGCTATACGGCCTGTGGCAGAATCGACGGATTTTTTGAATACAGACTCAGTCCATGGGACTATGCAGGCGCCTCCGTCATTGTACAGGAAGCGGGCGGAAAAATATCTTCTATTGAATATGAAGACTTTGACTGCACCAGAAAATCGGGCATCGCGGCCGGTGGCAAAAATATGTTTGCGGCATTAAAAGCTCTCCTGTAAGAATAGCAACAGGCATCTGCTTTAGCGCAGGTGCCTGTCCACACGTCATGTAAAATCTCTGAAAATTCCCGTCTTTACGCCTCCGGTTCAATCAATCCGTAGGTATTTCCTTTTCTCTTATATACAACATTGACTTGATCTGTCTCCGCATTATAGAAAACAAAGAAACTATGCCCCAAAAGCTCCATCTGTACACAGGCGTCCTCCGGATACATCGGTTTGATGTCGAACTTCTTCGTACGGATAATCTGTACCTCCTCTTCATCCATATAGTCTTTTTCAATATATTCCCTTTTGAAAAAATTAGAAGCCTGTTTCTGGTCTACCAGCTTGTTCTTATATTTTTTCAACTGCCTTTCAATCACTTCCTCCACCAGATCAATCGAAACATACATGTCGCTGCTGACCTGTTCGGAACGGATAATGTTTCCTTTCACAGGAATCGTGACTTCGATTTTCTGTCTGTCCTTTTCTACGCTCAACGTAACCTGCGCTTCTGTCTCCGGTGTGAAATATCTCTCCAATTTTCCGATTTTATCCTGTACAGCCGCTCTAAGACCATCTGTTACATCAATATTTTTTCCGCTGATTATAATTTTCATGCTGTCATCCCCTTTATCATTGTTTTCCGTTAACAAATTTATCTTACCAAATTTTAGAGTATTTTTCAATACTCCTTTAAATTGTCTGTCTTTTTGGTATAGTATTCTATCGCTTTCTTTTTTCTTGCTTTCCTGACATATTTCTCCGTTTTATGACAAATTCACAAAACGTTTGTTTCTATTTTTCTACAAAATGCCGCCGACGCCTTTTTCCGGCATTGTGGATAATGTGGATAATTTGGTGCATAAGTCGCTTTTCCGCACTTTACGCGTTTTTTACTGTGGATAACTTTTATCTCCTTCAAGCCCATAATAACGCGCTCCCTCCCATTCCCTTCCTTTTTTGTGCATCCTGTATATTCCACATTTTGTCAATCCTTTTTTTTACATTTTACAAAGTCTGAAAGTTTTTGTCATTCAATAAAAAATCCCTCAAAAAATGAGGAAATGACAGGGCTTTTTCCTGTCAATGTTCCACAATATCCCACTTTCCTTTACAATGACACCGGAATACGGATTCGGATTTCCCGGCAAAAAATGTCAGGCTCTCTGTCTCTCAAAATTGATAACAGAAAGCCTGACAAACTCATGATCCTGATTTTATTTTAGAAAATTCTTCTTACTGCAAGTACGTTACGATAATTGGCATTGGATACAATAATGCCGGTTTTGCTTGTACTTGCATGGACAATCTGTCCGTTCCCCGCATAGATGCCTACATGACCGGAATAGCATACGATATCGCCAGGCTGCGCATTCGCCAAGCCTCCTACATCGTATCCCTGGCTTCTGTCCGCCGAAGAAGAATGCGGAAGGGATACGCCAAAGTTCTTGTACACACTCATAACAAATCCTGAACAATCCGTTCCGTTTGTCAGACTCGAACCACCGTATACATACGGATTGCCTACAAACTGCATTGCATAATCTACAACTGCATTTCCAAGACCGCTTCCTCCTGTCGTCGGAGCCGGAGCCGGCTTCTGTGCCTGCTGCTGTTCCTGTGCGGAATCATTATTTTGTGTGGCTGCCGCCGCTTTTTCCGCTTTTTCCGCTTTTTCCGCTTTGTCTTTGGCAACTTTTTCTTCTGCTCTTTTTGCTGCCTCTTTTGCCGCTTTTTTAGCGTCTTCTTCTTTTTTCAGCCTTGCTTCTTCTTCCTCTTTGGATTCTGCCTTTACAAAATCCGTACGCAGGGATACATATTCAGAGGATACATAACCATACCCTTCTTCAATATCAACCTTTACCCAGCCGTCCAGCTCTTCTATCACAGATAACTCCTCGTCAATGGGAACAAGGCCGAGCACAGGCGCATCCATTCCCTCGGATTCCCTTACCTTCAATGTGGTGGTGGTAACGGTTGCCACTCTTGTGCCCACCTTTTTGGCAAGCTCAACTGCGTCATTCCCGGTTACACAATATTCTGCTTTTACATATCCTGTCACATTTCCGGAAGTAATCTTATACCAGCCGTCTTTTTCAAGAATGAAATCACCTACAGACTTATCATAGAGTTTGCCTAAAATCTCGCCTTCTTCACTGGGCATGCTCCTGATATTTACATAATCGTTTACTTTTGCAATGACAAGTCTGGAAAACTCCTTCTCTTCTTCTGACAGCGCTTCCTCTTCGTCCTCACTGTCTGTCTCTATCGCTTTGCCGGACGCCACGGTCTTCTGATCGGCTTCCTCCGCTTTTGTTCTCGCCTTTTCCTCTTTGGAATCCTCTTTGTCTTCTATAATAAGCGGCTTCTTTTCTTCCGTCTCAGCTTCGCTGCTTTCCGTTTCCCGATAGCTTTTGATTTCCGTTTCCGCCTCATCCTCTTTGCTGCTTGCCCCGGCTTCTCTCTTAAACGATTTGGATTTTGTCAGATCATCCTTCTTTTCCTGCTCTTTATCTTTTTCCATCGTTTTGGTAGACGCCCTTACCACTTCCTGCGAACTTCCCTCTTCCAGTGTCAGCGCAAGTCCTGCCGCCGGAAGAAGAGAAGATACTCCTGTGGCATCCGCCGTAGCGGAAATACTGCCGACAGCTACTGTTCCAATTAATATATATGCCGCTAATTTTACATTTTTCTGTCTCATAATGTCCTCCAAACACAGTTTTTCGGTTTGTTTGCTATTTCTAATATATTAAATTTGTTACAGAATTGTTAAGTTCTGTATTAAATATACCATTGAAACACGCATTTGTCAACACCTGAAAAGCGGCCGCCCTTCTGCACATAAGTCTTGATTTTATCAGCAAAAAAGCGCAATCCCCCACGATTGCGCTTTTTATTTTAAATATTACAATATATTAATTGTCAAACGTGGTTTTTAAAAAATAGTCCTGCACACTGGCAACCGCATTGGCGCCGTCCGCGGCGGCAGTCACCACCTGGCGCAGCTTTTTCGTCCTGACATCCCCCGCTGCAAAGATCCCTTCTACGTTCGTGCAGCAGTCCTCACCGGCTACGAAATACCCTTTCCCGTCTTTCTTTACGGGAGAAACAAATCCGCGGGATTCCGGCTCCAATCCAACGGCAATGAAAACGCCGTCCACAGCCAGATCCTGCTTTTCCCCTGTCTTTTGATTGACAAGATGGATGCCCTCCACCTGGTCCGCCCCGGATATTTCTTCCACGACAGTATCCCAGACCAGTTCTACGTTTTCCAGCGAAAATAGTTTCTGCTGCAGCGTATCAGCCGCCCGCAGCGTATCTCTCCTGTGTATCACATATACCTTTCGGCAGAATTTTGACAAAAATACCGCGTCACCCACTGCCACATCTCCGCCTCCCACCACCGCCGTAACCTTATCTCTGAAAAAGGCGCCGTCGCATGTCGCACAGTAAGACACACCCTTTCCGGTCAATCTCTCTTCACCATCTACACCAAGCCTGGAATAGGAAGCGCCTGCAGCAATAATGACCGCCTTCGCCTGGTACACTTCATTTTCGGTAACCACTTCTTTGATCTCTCCGTTTAACTGGATCCGGACGACCTGTCCTTCCGCAAACTCAGCCCGCATAAATTCCGCGTGTTCCCTGAATTTCATACCCATCTCATATCCGTTGATTCCCTGCAGTCCCGGATAATTGTCTACTTCATACGTATTTATGATCTGCCCGCCGCTCATAGGCGCCTTTTCAATCACAAGCGTAGACATCCCCGCACGCCTGGCATAAATCGCCGCCGTAAGCCCCGCCGGACCCGAACCAATAATAATTACATCTATCATACACATTTCCTCCTGCCGCCTTATTTCTATCCTTAGTGTATCAGCTTTTCCTGCAAAATACTACACGGTATACAGTTTATATTTCTCAAAAAAATAGGGAAAGACAACTGGTTTCTGTGCGTAAAAGCCGTTTTTCCTTGCATTTCCGCCCTCAATTTCTTACTATAATAAATGATACTTTAATTTATCGTTTGCGACAGCCATATCCCCCATTGTGGAAAGGAGACTTATGAATCATACAAAAAAAACCGCCCTCATCACCGGCGCCTCCCGTGGCATCGGGCGTGCCTGCGCCAGAACCTTTGCCGCAGCAGGATACGATCTGTATCTGACCTGCCTGCGTTCCGAGCAGACTCTTCTTGCCTTCAAAAAAGAACTGGAAACGGTCTACCATATTAAGTGCCACACATTTCTCTGCGATGCGGCGGATTATGTATCGGTTACCTGTCTTTTTTCCTATATCAAAGCGCTTGATGTACTCGTCAATAACGCTGGCATATCTTATGTCGGCCTGCTGCAGGACATGTCTGTGACGGACTGGGACAAAGTGATCGCCACAAATCTCAGCTCCTGTTTCTACACCGCCAAATGTGCGATCCCTCTGATGCTCGCCAAAAAGCGCGGACGTATTATCAACATTTCTTCCGTATGGGGAAACGTCGGTGCATCCATGGAAGCCGCCTATTCCGCTTCCAAAGGCGGAATCAACGCCCTCACCAGGGCGCTGGCCAAAGAACTGGCGCCAAGCAATATCCAGGTAAACGCCGCCGCCTTCGGATGCATTGACACGGATATGAACAGACAATTCTCAAAAGCGGAATGGGAAGCTGTCAGAAATGAAATTCCTGCCGACCGTATCGGCACATGCCAGGAGGCCGCAGATCTCGTTCTGCAGCTTGCTCAGGCCCCCGCCTATCTGACCGGACAGATCATCACAATGGACGGCGGCTGGATCTAAACAGCCAGACCGCCATACGGTTTACAACAACCATATTCAGGAAACGCTGCCTTCGGACGCCTCTTTTTTATAATCAAGCGTAATCGTCTGATACGGTATTTCAATTCCCTTTTTCTGAAATTCACGCACAATGGCAACCCGGATATCGCTGCACGCCTGAAAGCTGTCGTCCAGATTTTTCGTCCACACAGTCGTCTTTAAAATGATGCCGTCTGCCGAATATCCTTTCGCAAACACCTTGTTAGCCGCTGTATTCAATGTAAGCCCATTCTCTATGCAGATCTTCTGCATAATATCCATCGCCTCCTCAATATCCGCATCATAGGCGATCGTCACTTCCAGAAAGTTGCCAATGTTCTCCGTAAAATTCGTGTTTGTAATCACAGCGCAGTCCATAACCGAATTGGGCACAATGCAGCTTTCTCCGTTAAACTGGCTGATAATTGTATGACGCAGCGTTATATCCTTTACAATTCCTTCCGCTATTACGCTGCCTCCCTGTACCACTTTTATTTTGTCGTCCACATTGTATGGTTTTGACACCGACAGAGAAAAGCCGCTGATTACGTTTGACAACGCCTGCTGGGCGGCAAAAGTTGCAATTGCAATGATGAGAGAACCGCTTTGCAGCAGCGCCGTACTTAAATCTTTTGTCATATCAAACTGCTGGGCAAGAATATAAATTGTAATTACATAAACCGTCACATGAATGACACTCCTGAAAAAACGCAGATGCGCCACCCGTTTGCCCTTTGTCACAAAGCGGAATACCATATTGATCAACTGGTTGATCAACATTCCCCCGGCAATAAATATCGCTATTTTCAACAAATGATTCATATTTTCCCCTTCATCCTCCTTTTATGCCTCCTGCCGCTTCATCTCATTCAGCACGCTGACGCCCAGCGGAATCGACAGAAGAAACGCGCAGGCATCGGCAACCGTCTGGCACATCTGCACGCCCAGCAGTCCAAACATTCCTGGTAAAACAGCAATCAAAGGCAGAAAAAACAGGCCTTGTCTGCCTGCCGCCACCACGGATGCCTTCACTGCCCTGCCGATCGACTGCAGCATCATATTGCACATCACGATCCATGCCCCCAGCGGAAAAGACAGAATTTGCAGGCGCAGAGCCAGCGTCCCCACTGCAATTACCTGTGCGTCGTCTTTTCTAAACAGGGAAACAATGCTTTCTGCTCCCGTATACCCCAATACCGAAATCACTACAAGAAAAACAAACGCATATTTCACGCAGAAAAAATACGCCTCCCGCACACGCTCCATTTTCCCCGCTCCATAATTCATGCCGCATACCGGTTGAAATCCCTGGCCAAAGCCGATCAACGCAGAATTGGCAAACATAGATATCCGGCCTACGATCGACATGCCCGCAATTGCCGCATCGCCATATACGCCCGCCGCCTGGTTCATACAGGTCACGGAAATGCTGGCAAGTCCCTGTCTGCACAGAGAAGGCAGTCCGCCCCGCACAATTTCTTTCAAATAATAAAGATCTCGGCTGAAATTACGAAAGTGGATCACAATGTTGCCTCCCCGCCTGCTGCCTGCCCACAAAAGACCGAAACTGATGATCTGGCTCGAAACTGTCGCTGCCGCCGCTCCGGCAATCCCCATATGAAAGGAAAAGATAAGCAGCGGATCCAGTATAATATTGATCACCGCTCCTGTTACAATGCCTACCATTGCATAAGATGCGCTTCCCTGAAAACGCAGTTGGTTATTCAGCACAAGCGAAGACGTCATAAACGGCGCGCCAAACAAAATAATCTTAAGATAAGACTTCGTGTAAGGCAGAATCGTCGGCGTAGAGCCCAGCAGACAGGACAGCGGTTCCAGAAAGACAAGCCCCAGCGCGGTCACCAGCAGGCCGCAGGCAAAAGCATACGCAAAGCCGGTAGACGCCATAACGGAAGCTACCTCATATTCCCCCGCCCCTAACTTTCTGGAAATATAATTGCCGGACCCGTGCCCAAAGAAAAATCCCAGCGCCTGAATAAACGCCATTACCGAAAACACCACTCCTACCGCCGCCGTAGCGCTTGTGTTAATCTTTCCCACAAAAAAAGTGTCCGCCATATTATAAAAAGAGGTAACCAACATACTGATAATCGTCGGTACAGCCAGAGAGCAAACCAGGCGCCTGACAGGCGCCGTCGTCATATATTTTACCTTTTCTTCCTGTTCTTTCCCATTCATCGCAAGTTCCTCCCCTTTCACAGTCTGGCCATGGTTCCTGCCGGATCTCCCATCAGCCTTCGTTTACTCTAATCCGTTTCATATAGAAAAGCCCCGCCGCATCCGCAAGAATCCAGCCAATGGGAATCGCGCTCCAAATCCCCACCACGCCAATGGCCGGAACCGGCGCCAGCGCATACGCCAAAAGCACCCTCGTTCCAAGCGAAAGAATCGTCAGCACAAGAGAGATCTCCGGCCTGTTCATGCCCCGGTAATATCCATATAATAAAAATAATACGCCAATACCCCAGTAAAAAGCACCCTCTATCCGTAAATATTGCGCACCGATTCGGATAATTTGTGTATCAGCCGGTGAGACAAACAATAGCAACAGATATTCGGCAGACAGAAACACAATGGCCGAAATCAGAATACAGAATAACATAGACACACACAACGCCCCCTTTGCCCCTTTTCTCACCCGCTCTTTCTCACCCGCTCCATAATTCTGGGAAATAAACAGAGAAAAGGCATTTCCAAATTCCTGGGCCGGCATGTATGCAAAGGTATCTATTTTGACGCCTGCTGCAAAAGCTGCCATCACGGCTGCGCCAAAGCTGTTCACAAGTCCCTGTACCATCAGAATGCCAAAATTCATGACCGACTGCTGGACAGATGCCGAAACAGAAAAATGTATTATTTCTCTTACCGTATCTCTCCCCAGACATATTTCCTCTCTGGCAACATGCAGCTCCGGTTCTTTCAGCCAAGTATACAATGCTATGCCGATACCGGATACCGCCTGTGAAATTACAGTGGCAGCCGCTGCGCCGCGGATTCCCCAATGCAGTCCCACCACAAATAAAATGTCAAGCACAACATTCAGTACTGCCGTACTTCCCAGAAAATACAACGGCACAACGGAATTGCCCACAGCCCGCAGCAGATAAGCAAAATAATTATACAGAAATACAAAACAAATCCCCCAAAATACCATACCCGTATACTGCTCCATCATGCCCAGAAGTTCTCCAGGTATCTGCAGCAGCCATAATATCTTTTTCAGAAAAACCAGTACCAATAGATTTAAAATAACAGCGATACTGCCTATCCACACAAAGGCAATGCACATGCTGTCTTTCATCTTCCCCCTGTCCTTTTTCCCATAATAATAAGAAAATGCCGCGCCGCTTCCCATGCAAAGACCGATCAGAATAGAAGTCAGAAATGTCATCAGCGTATAAGCGCTTCCCACTGCCGCCAGGGCATCCGGCCCCAAAGCCCTGCCTACAATCAATGTATCCGCTATATTATAAAGCTGCTGCAGCATATTTCCCATTATCATAGGACCCGCAAACAGCAGCATCGTCTTCACCACGCTGCCCTGGGTCAGATCTTTCTTCCGTTCCTTATCCATATCCACATTTCCTTCTGTACTCAGCTTTCTGTCCCATTATTTTATCAAAAAGTGCGAATTTATTCAATCACACGGCGTTTGCGTTTCCGCACTTTGAGAAGCGCAGGCGCTGCGCAAAAACACCGGATAATGTAATTCCTATCACATCATCCGGTGCTTTTTTATACTTACAACATGCAATGATCCGTTACAATTCCGCAGACATGCCTCTTTTACTTAATCGTAATATGTCCTTTCGGCACGGCGTATTCCTCTCCGATCACACCGTCCAGGAAATTCACGTATGAAATCAGCGCCTCCGAATCAATGATCCCCGTATCAATCACCTCTTCCGCCTGCGTCAGTACATAGTAAGTATCTCCGCCATCCGCCAATATATTGCACACTGCAATATAATAAGTGTCTGTCAGACTGAATGGTCTGCCCCCTACGGATTCGATTGTCACACGGCTTCCGGGAGCAGCAGGAGCAAAATAGGTCGAATCCGGGTACTGCGCGCCATTTACATAGGGAACAGACGTGTCAATCGTGAATTTAATATCGGATACCTGCGGAAAACCACCCAGTGCAGTCGGGCATGAGAAGCAGGCCGCTTCCAGGGTTTCCAGAAGTTCCGCACCCGTTAATTTAACCGCACAAACAGTATTATGGAACGGGAAAGAGGTAAGCAGCGTATTCATACTGATCGGACCTGCAGGAATGCTTGCACGCACACCGCCGCCGTTCTGAATCGCACCATCAATCGTAATCTCCTCTCCAAAATATTGCTGTGCCGCATATTTGTATGCATCAGCCGCAAAATCCCCCAGATTGGTCTCCTGTGTACGAACGCCAGGATCCCTCTCTCCATTTAAGTCAACTGCCGCCGTAGCAAACAGACTCGAATAAGCGGTATCTACGACATCCTTATGCTCCTTGACGAAAGCATCCGTAACTGCATCATAACCGCCCTTGTAATCGGCTGCCTTCACCAGGGAAGCTGTTTCCTTCTCACCGTCATACACAACAACACCAATATTCGCCAGATAATTTCCGGTGCTTGTCACCAACGTACCATTCACGTCTACCCCGCCGTCCATTTCCGTATGGCTGTGTCCGTCTATAAAAAGATCAATTCCTGTCACGTTGGCAGCGACATCCACAGAACGTCTTCCAATGCTTTCATCATCCACACCCAGATGTCCAAGACAGATAATATAGTTGCACCCCTGTGCCTTCAGGGTATCCACCTGTTCCTGCGCGCACGCATATAATTCCTGACCGTCGAGAATCGTAATATCCTTTACATTTTTAGGATTTACCTTCGTCTGTATTTCCGGCGTATCCAGACCGAATACGCCTACCTTTTTATCACCAAACTCAAAGATTTTGTTATCTTCATAATAAGGCTCGCCTGTTTTCTTATCCAGAATATTAGCGTCCAGTATCGGGAAATCCGCAAAACCTGTCATAACCTGCAGCTCCTCCGGGCCATAATCAAATTCATGATTCCCAAGAGAAGCCGCGTCATAACCGGCCGCATTCATAAAAAGTACGGCGGAAGCTCCCCGGTAATAGCTGACAAGCGTAGTGCCCTGGGAAAAATCTCCTGCGTCAAGCAAAAGAACATCCGCACCCTTTGATTCATAATAATTTTTCAGACTCACCACCGCGGACATGCCAAGCTGTTCCCCCTCCACGGTATCAAAATGTCCATGGATATCATTGGTATGAATTACCACCAAATCACCCTCATAAGACTTTTCCGCAGCATGCGCCAGATCCGCGGAACCTGTGCTGACAAACAGGGCAACTGCCATAGCGCAGGCCAGCAATCGTTTTAACACCCTACTCATAAGATCCTCCTTCTCTTTTGTGTTGCGGATATCAGCAGTACTTTTCCGATACCCCTCTTTTTTGTCTACTATTTCATCTTACTTTTCCCCCGCACATGTGTCAAGACTTAGACAGTTCGAGTTTCCCCATTTTTGTGCAAGACTGCTGCTGGGATTTTGCACAAATGCAGCAATGATCTGCACCGTTAAAAAGACATTGCTCGTAAATTTGTATCTGCACCTTTTCTATAAATGCTGCTATGCAGTCCCGGCAGAATACTAAGAGGTTCAACCGAACTTCTTACTTGGATTATACCCATTTTCTGATAAGTATCTACTTGCATTTTATACAAAATCCCCAAAACATATATGTTTGGGGATTTCTATCCATATTTGATATTCTGTCTGCCTATCTTTTTGTGAACTTCAAATGCCCAATTCAAGGGAGTCTTAATCCATTTGCCACTTACTTGTTAGTTACTGATATGTTTTCATTTGTTTCTGTGCTTCCCGATTCGCCTCTGTTATGCAATCTGCTCGTTTACAAACGGAAGCTCATATAGTGTATCCGGGTCAATATCCAAACAATTCGTATTATCTCGATTTTTCCCCCCCCCGATATCCCATGCCAATGTATCATTCATCACTGTACAGGCCTCTTTAAAAACAGTGATATCTTTCAATGGACGAAATACCTCTTTCTCAATCATTTGAGTCATATCATAACATACGATTTTACCATCTTCAAAGTATACATATACCGAATAATTTTCCATTGGTATTACCTGCACAACCTTCGGAAACATAACGTTCACCTCACTTTTAAACTAACGGATTGATTCGATTCATTGGTTTTCCATCCTTTGATAATTCCCAATTCTGCATCATTTCATAATCGCCTTATTACCATATATATTCCGCATGGAAATGTGGAGGATTATGGTCATCATAATACATTGTTATTCTGATTCCGTAAAACAACGATATCTCTGGCATTATATTTACCTCCTCATTTCATTCTATAGCATATATAATTGACAATATAAGTTTACCACAATTATCACCCCAAAAAAACCCACAAACACAATGTTTGTGGGTTTGCCATGCAAAAAAATATATATTTCCTGTCTCAAGAGAAAATTCTACAGAATTATCGCTTGGAGAACTGCAAACCGCATAAAATAAGGCTTTACAGACTATTTGTGTGCTACAAGTGTGTTACGAAAAACAATTTTTATCTATTTTTGAACACTTACAGACACTTTCTTTTTCTCTGTTCAAACATAATTTCTACCTGTCTTTTATGCTTTTCATACTCTGCCTGTAATTCTGCCCGGCGTAAAGCAATATACTCTACCGTAGAAGTAAACCCATGCTCATTGAATTTATTCATACTGTTTCTGTATGCTCCAGCTTCCACAATATCAAATTTTTCCAGTAATTCACGCTTTGCCTTGCCTATCTGTAGCCGCCGCAGTCCTTTTTCCTTTGTCTGTCTTACTCGCTCTATGGTTATGCCCTGCTCTCTGGCTACTGCTACCATTGTCCGATTATTTATGAATATTCCCTTATTATATGGTTCTCTCTATCGCTTGTAAAACGCTCCACAATGCCCCATAATTCACTTTTAGAGTGTTCGGAGTATATTTTATCAACTGTTTCATCTTCAAGGCTAAAATCGGCTTGTATGGTATCGGCAAGTGTCAAGCTGTTATCATCCGCTAAAGGGGTGTCTAAACTGGCTACCCCCTGCATCCATATTTTTAATTCCGGCAGCAGTCCTACAGATATACGCATTTTATCAGCTATCTCATTGTCTGTTGGCACTCTGCCTAATTCCTGCTCCAACTCCTGTACGGTTTTCTTGTAACGTGCTATTTTCTGCCTTGTGTGGCTTGGTATTCGCACCGCAGAGCCGCATTTTTCAAGATAGCGTTGTACGGATTGTTTTATCCAGTATTCCGCATAAGTCATAAACCGCACATTTGCAGACGTTTCATAATGCTGTACCGCTTCCCATAGTCCGAAATAGGCTTCCTGCAATAAATCCTTCATAGGTTCATAGGCAGCAAATGGCTTTATGAATTTCTTAATCAACGGCAAATTATTTTCATACAGCAGTTGCATATAATCCGTTACAGAATAACCGTTCCTAATTTCACAGACAATTTGCTCATTCGTCATTGCAATGCACCTACCCTTTTGCTATAATTTGAGTAGATGCAGGATATAAAGAGAAGTCAGCCCACAAAAGCAACGGCTTCTCTTTTATTTTATCACAAAATCGCCTTTTTGCATATTTCAAAAATATTTCAGAACGGCAGCAGGATTAAGCCTTTTTGAAAATGCCCGCCAACTTGGCACACTTACTACCCCTATGCGGCGTTTTCCTATAAGACCCCCACGTCATGGTATTTAAGGCAAAACAAAAGGGTATCTATACAGCCGATACCCTCAATAGGCCTATGTGTTATTATGCTATTTCTTCTTTCAATTCTTTCTTGTATTTGTAGTATGTTCCTTTTGATGTGTTATGCAGATATTCCCTCAATATCTTAGCATCTGAATACTTACCGTCAAAGTCCTTTGATAAATCCTTTATCGTCTGTTTTATATGCTCTGCCTTATCTGTCTTTATATTACAACTTCCTTCCGGCCTGCCCTGCTTCTTGCTTGATGTAGCTTTGCCCTCCGTTACCCTCTTAATAAGGAACTGCCTCTCATGCTCTGCCTGTTCAAATGCAAGCCGGATATTATCTTTCAAGTTTTCCTGCTCAAACTCTGCCACAAGTTCTAGTATTCCATTTATAAGATTATCCATTTTCTTATTACTGGATGATACTTTCTCTATATGCTTTTGTGTCCTGCGTTTGTATTCGTCTGTATCTATATGCCGCTCTTTCAGAAACACAAGGGAAATACCCTTGCTCATAAGTTCCATATACAGAGAAAAGCCTTCATCAGCATTTCTTGACATTCTGCTGACTTCATCAAATATTATTGTATCTCCCGGCTTTACCTTATTCAGCAGTTTTTTAAACTCTGCCCTATTATCTATGTCTTTGCCGGATTGCTTTTCGGATATAATGATTGCATCCCCATTGAATCCTATAATATTGTTTATCTGCCTTTCTACTTTCTGTTGGATTGTAGAAACTCTTACATAACCGTATATCTTACACATAAGGCTTGCCCCCTCTTTCTGTGAATAGTTCAAAAATAATTATAAATAAATTTATACTAAAATTATACTTGTTGTTGCTGTTATTGTCAATAGAAAATGGTATAATTTAATCAATAATATTTTTAGACTATTCAAAAAGAAAAATAGGAAAATAATACTTGTGGGGGGAATCTGGGAATTGTCATAAAAGAAAGAATATGATAGAATATCGGAGAGGAACAATCGTGTTGCAAGGTGGTAGCCTCCCAAAACTTCATGCCCGGTTTGCCGGAGTACATAAGAGGGGAGGTGGCGCAAATGACAGCTTTTGAAATCATTTCGATTTTCATAGGTATATTGGCTCTGCTGATTGCCTTTGGTAGTTTTGTTATAGCGTTGCTTGCCTTTCTCGATAAGAGGAACAAGCGAAAATAAATAAGCCTACCTTGTATCTTGGCGGAACAGGTAGGCTTATCGTCTAATCTTGTGAGGTCAACCACTTTGTGGGCGGTTGTTTCCTCTTTTGTATCTATAATATAGCATAATCCCCGGATAAATTCAAGAATAAATTCCGTTAATGCAAACCGTTAGGGAAGTAATAGACTGCTGCCCTCTGTGGTTCTACAGGCTTGAAATACTCGTCCGGGTTTTCTCCGGCTTCTATCAATTCCTGTCTGCATTGCTCTATCCGCTGTAAAAGTTCTTCCCGGCTCTCCCCAGTTATCGCCATTACATCATCTAAAGAGAAATACTCATGCTCATTAAATGCAGATGCAAGGCTCATTCTCAAACCGCTGTAGATAGCTTCTAAGGACAAATCATAGTTCTGTATGCCATCATCTATAATCGGCTCTAATTCGGCTTTGGTAACGCCATATTTGCCATAATTCGCAAGCAGATTATTTATAAACGCATTTTTATCCATAATACACCAACTTTCTATCTTGTATAATGTGCGATAATCGCCATTCTTTCTTTCTCGCTCATACCCCGACTGCCTAACTTTTTAGCAAGCCTTACCGCTGTTGATTCTTCCGGCACCTTCTTTTGTGTGGGCTGTTTGGGCTTTCTGTATGTGAAAATGCCTTTGCTATATTCAAGGACTATTTCCGCCCCTAAATTCTTGTTAATTTCCTGCAATGCTTCCATAGCTTCAAAATGGCTCACTTTATGCTTTTTAATAATTTCCTTTGCCGCTTGTTCATCAGCAATACCCTTTTCTCCTGCTGCTTCTACTATTTTTGAAAATGTGGTTTGAATTGATTTTATATCCATAATATTTTCCCCGCTTTCTTTTACCGCCCAAACAACGCCATATTTTCAGAAATTGCTTTGTGTCTTGTCATTGTGTCAGTGATCGACAAAATTTCACTACGCTTTTTCTTTTCTTCCTCCAGACGCTTTTTATAATCCCTTGCCGTCTGTGGATTTTGATATTCAAAGTCAATTACACGCCTTTGTTTTTTCCCGACATTGCTTTTCTTTAAAGTTTTCCATTCTGAATAAGTCATATTGTCATACCCCCTATCTAACTGAAAATGGTTTGTTTTTGAATGTGTTTTCTGTCAGCCGCCTATTATGTAGCCTTGTCTGCTCGTCCTGCTCCCGGTGGTATCTCTCCCGGTATTGCTGGTATAACTCCGGGGATTCTTTAGCAAATTTTGATAGTTCTCGCAATGTTCCCCTTTCACCGCTATCTGATTTCTGTTTGAATTGTTCATAGGTCATATTTCCGTTTTCCTCCTGCTCATTGATATTTACCGCCTTAATGCGTCCGCTTCTGATACCCATATCATAATCAAAGACTGCTGCCCGATCCGCTTCACTCAATGCAGAATAGGCTTGCTCCCGTTCTGGGCTGTCTCTTGGCGCAGAAAATACTTTGCTGTGTAGCTTTGCTATTCGTGTGTAGTCCATTTCTTATACCTCATTCTTTCTTTATGAAAATTTGATTGTTACCCAAAAATCATTTATCCGGCAGATATGCAATCGGATAGCCTTTTACATCCAATCCATAAAACCGCTTCAAATCATCCGACATACGCCTTTTCAGCAACGACATTTCGGGACAAACTCTTCTAAGCGTTGCTCTCACTATGTATACGGAAATATTATATTTCTCACATATCATAATGCAGATTTCTGTTTCAAGAACATATCCCTGCTGCCTAACCACGCTTAAAACCTCATTTTGTAGGATTTCTTCAACATATGCTTTAAAACTCATTCTCTCCCTCTCCATAATCTATTTTCATTCCCAACTGCGGCAAATTCTCGCTCTGTAGCGTTGTAGGCTCGCCCAGTTTTGGCAGTTCGGCAGCAGTCAGAATGCGCTTTGTTTCTTTGTTTGGTATGCTTTCCTCAATACTGATAGCATCTTTATAAGACAACCAGTTTTTCATCAAGAAAATTCCCGAAGGTGGACTAATCTTGCCGCCTAACATGGCTTGTTCAATAAATGCCCCTATAAATGCTTTTGCAGATTGTATCAATTCTTGACACTTTTCACTGCATCCCGTTCCGTTATTCCAGTTGAAAAGCGTTGTCCTGCTGATATGCAATGCCATACAAAGAGATTCAATGCCCGGACGAATACTTGATTGCTGACAAAATGAAAAATATTCATCAATCCGCTGTTTGATTTCTTCGTCCGTTTCCGGCTTCCCCCTGTCATGTAATTGTTTTAATGATGTTACAAGTTCCTGTACCGTTGACGGCTCCATATCGTCAATCTGCCCTTGTGGATAGCTGTTTTTTGCCATTTTCTCTACCTCTTTTCTGCTGATTTTCAGCTAATTTATATTTTCCTTTTTATGATGTTAAGATTGTGCGTGGTACTTGGTTTTTCACGCCCTCTTGCGGTTATAATAAGCGTGTATTTTCTTATGACACGAACCGCAAAGAGTACAAAGGTCTGTCAGCACATTTTCATTGCCTAATCTGGCATAAGTGATATGATGCACCTGTACGCTCCTAATCCTGTTTATCGGTCTGCCGCACATCACGCAACCGCCATCTATGGCTATACGTTCCTGTTTCTTGGCTTCCCATTCATCACTACGCATATAATCCTTGTACTGCTGTGTCTGCATTTTTCATCATCTCCTTATAAATCCGTTCCAGTTCATCAATGACCGCCAATAATAACGCAATCGCAAATTTATGGTTATCATACTTCTTTGCTATCTGTCCGCTTTCATCAACCACCGCTTCCCAGTACGCATCATCTGTCTGCACCTTTGAATATTTTTTGTGAAAATTCCAAACATCTTTATACAAATTCCAATAATCCATAATGCACCTGCTTTCTGAAATTCCGTTACAAAAACCGTAAAATTGCTTACATTCATTTTGCACACTTCAATTTACTAAAGTGCTTGAAACCATTGATTTTACTGGATTTGTGCAAAATGTGCATTTCATATGTGACATTCTAAAGTTAAACCCTATAGGGAATTTACATTTGCTTTGCACAAATTGCACATTTCCAGTTTTTCTTTAGTCAAAAGGTGGCGGTTCTTGCCCCTCGTACTCAACAAAATCTGTTTCCACCGTATAGCCCTTTACTATGTTTTTAACGGTCTTGCCCTCCACCGTTCCGCTGTTCGCAAGTAAGCCCTTAGTTTTAAGTTCTGCAAAGAAATTTGACTTGTTCTCCACTCCGAAGCCGTTTTCCTCGCACCACTTTGAATAAACCTCATAAATATCTTTCGCCTTGCTGTTTTTATCCGTTTTCGTCAGACATTCATTGATAAAATTGCCTATCTTGTCACTGTCCGTTCTGTAAGTGTCCGTAGCGGTCTGTACTGCTGCCGGGGGCTTCAAACCCTCTTTGCGGTATAACTGCAAGCCCTCAATGCACCAATTCAAGATGCCGGATAGTTCCTGTTTATCCCTCAATCGGT
>CAJUDS010000021.1 GCA_910585345.1 uncultured Lachnospiraceae bacterium
AGAGAGGAAGAGAAAGCATGGATAACAGAAAGAAAAAAGCATGGATCTATACCCGCATCGATGCGCCGGAGGGCAGCCATGGTACCTTAAAGAAGCAATATGAACAGCTGAACACCTATGGAGAGCAGCTCCGGGTGGAAATTGCAGGCAGTTCCAGCGACATGGGAGAAACGGCAGGATTAGAGAGACCTGGCTTGAACCTGTTCTTGGAGGAAAAGGATAGCAGGGGGATCGAAGTGCTGCTGGTTTTGGATTCCTCCAGGATCTCCCGTGACAAAAATCTGTGCAGGGAATTCCTGCTCCAGATGTCGAAAAGCAGGATTGAGGTATGTTCTCCCCAGGAGGGTATCCTCTCTATTAGCCCGCAGCAGGCAGATGAAATATGAGGTGCATAGATGGACTATAACGTAAAAACAAGGATACTGCTTGATACAAATTTTAATACCAGAGAATTCAACGACCTGATGTATGAAAGCGCAAAACCTCGTATTATAGAGGACATTAAATCGGTGATCGAAAAGGATCCGACTCTGCCCCAATATATTGACGGAGACTTGACTTTTCGTTTTCTGTCTGATTACAGAATCCTGCTGAAATATCAGTTCGGATGTAATGATGAGAATGAGGCGGAAGCAGAAAGTTTTTCAAAGTCCTGCGTGGAGGATATCCGGAAGGGATTGGAAGAGAAAGGATACCGTATCGAGAGGATCGACTGTACGGCAAAGGAGATGGACATGAAGTGGATGGATGAACTGGAGGACATGGTGTTTCCAAAGGATCAGAGCCTTTGATATCCAAGTGAAAAAGAAACAGGAAGACAGAGAAAGAAATGATTTTTATGGAGATTTTGTGTCAATGATCAGTCTTGACCTTCACTGACTGAAAAACGAGAACTCCACAAATGGAATAGAAGAAGCAGGGCATGGAGACAGGAGGAATGCGGATGTGGGTGACAATTTTGGCAACAGAGTATGAGAAATATCCGGAATACTATGGGGCAACCCTTTGGCTTCCGGCGACCAGGGCAGCGCTCCAGGATGCCATGGAACAGGTGAGAGTGCCGGAAGGTGGATCCTACTGCCTGACCAGGCTTGACGGATGGCCGAAATTTCTGGCGGAACGGTTATCACGGATGGAAGCGGATATCCATGAGGTGAATGTTCTGGCAGGTAAGATCGATCAGATAGGCAGGGAGAGCATTCCCTGGTACGAGGGAGTGATCAGCTGTGTGGAGTCTGAGCGCGGGGGATGGGAGTGTTCAGTAAAGGATCTGATCAATGCTGCCGACAACCTGGAGTATTTTGGATTTCTGCCATGGATCGTGAGCGATACGGATCTGGGAGAGAGCGCAGTGAATGGAGGATCTGTAGGGATGTTGCAGGGACTTCCGAATGAGGTCCTGGCGTTTTTGGATAAGGAAAAGGTAGGAGCCTGGTTGCGGGAAACAGAAAAGGGTGTCTTTACAAAAGAAGGCTACTGTTACCGGGTAAAGGAGGGCTGGCAGGAAATCTATAATGGCCAGAACCTGCCGGAGCAGGAAACGGGGTCGGATGCAATCTTATCCGTCAGGCTTGAGAACCGGAAGTACCCGGAACATGGAAAGGTCTGGCTCTCTCTTCCCTGCAGCACAGAAAGAAAAGCCTCTGCATGTGCTTCTCTTCATGCGGAAAGCCTGGAACAGTGCAGGATCCGGGAGGCCCGCAGCGCAGTTCCCATCCTGGAAAAGAAGATCCAGTTTTATGATGATGTAGAAGTGTTAAATGAACTGGCAGAAAGGCTGCAGCAGATGCCACAGAAAGAGCTGATAAAGTATAAGGCTGTATTGCAGCTTGGATGCTGGAAAAATATAGAGGAGGCGCTGCTGCTGACAGAGAGGCTGGACTGTTATGTGTTTGATCCCAGCCAGATCAGCTATGAACACTATGGCAGGAAATGCCTGGAGGATCTGGGGGTGGACTGTTCGGATTCGGCTTTCCGGAATTTTGATTTTGCTGAATACGGCATGAACCGGTTTGACGCTGCGGGGATGAGGAAAACGAACTATGGATGGATATCCTTAGCGCAGAAACCGGAACTTCTGGAGGCTCCAGGAGACAGCCAGCAGGTAGGAGGGAATGACTGCCAGACGATGTGAAAAACACACTGCTGATATCGGGAGGGAAGGGAAAAGTTTGGTATGGAAAAAGAACAGATCTATTACGGAGAACTGATATCGGTCACTGGCGGGGAACCTTTGAAGATTCCGGCTATTGTGATCGTATCAGATGGCATAGAAGACCCTTGTGGTCTGCCTGAAAAAGCGGAGAAGATACTGGCATCCTGCAAAAACGGGCTGTCTATCGCACCAGGGTATCCGGCTGGCAGGCTGCTCCAGGAAAAGAATCTGACGGTCCTGACGGCTCAGGAATGCTCTGTTGAGAGTAGATGCCTGAAGGAACTGATCGGACATTTGAACGCAGCGTCCGTGGGATATGTGGATCACGCAGTCGCGTCCAGCTTTGGCCTGGGGGAGATCCTGTCGCAGAATGATATCCCTGCAGATAAGCAGAACGGAAAGGAAGGATAACTATGACCCAAAAGGAGTTTGAATACTGGCAGACAGTAACCGGAAGCAGCCGGTATCACTGGATGGAGGATCCTGTCACCAGTCGGAATGGCCGTGGGGCATTGTACTATACAGGCGGGGAGTCAGGTGTTTATATCAGGCTCACCGAAACGGGACATTTGACAGTAGGAACCTACGAGGGCGCGGTCCCCCATATTGGAGAAGCCTGCTTTACGAAAAAAGCGGAACACACATTTCAAGATTTTAATGAAGGCTTCCAGTACGCCTGCCAGTTAGGAGGCATAAAATTTCTGGCGGACCTGTTCTCCAGCGACCATATCCCCAGGGAAGGGCCGGGGATGTGCTGAATATCGGTTGTTGGTTCTGCCCGGTTTGGGCAGACATATTTGTTGGGTTTGCGTATGGCTGTCATCACGGCAACACGGTATACTGTGTATGACGTGAAGGAAGGAGGGAAAAGCGGTGAGGAGATACGCGGTGGAGACCATGGTGGATGGCGCGGTAAAGTATTATTTTATCCGGGACTGTGAGACGCTGGAGATCGTCCTGCTCCCTTCCAAATATCTGAAGCATAAGGTAAAGTCCAACCGTTCTCCCAACACGGTGAAACGGTCCGCCTTCTCCATCTGCTACTACCTGGAATACCTGGAGGCGCTTTCCATGAATATCCCGCAGGTGTGCGGACTGGACTTTGAGAGACAGAATGACCACTTTGTGGAGTTCCTTCACTGGCTGAAGGCCGGGAACCACACACAGGAAAACAAAATAAGGACGATCAACAATGGGACCTGTAACGCATACCTGGAGGATGTGTTCAGGTTCTATCTTTTTGCCGAGGCCCAGGATGAACGGATCGGGAGCCTGAAAGTATTGTCCTACAGCTACCATATGGCGGTCAATGCCGTAGGCGTGCAGAAGAAACTGCGCTACCAGTCCTTTAAGGGATACCTTAAGGCAGAAGAAAGGGATGTCAGACCGGCAGAGCAGGAGGAGATCGTCACCGTCCTGCAGGCATGTACCAACTGCCGGGACCAGCTCCTCCTGCTGCTGTTGGCGGAGACAGGCTTCCGCATCGGAGAGCTCCTGGGAGTGCGCTACACCCATGACATCGATTATACACACCACATGGTGGGCGTATATTTCCGGGAGGACAACGACAACGATGCCCGCGCCAAGAACGGAGAATACCGCAAAGCCAAGATCAGCAGGGACACCTACGAATTCCTGATGTATTACCTGGCAGAGTACCGGGAGCTGCTGCAGCGCCAGTCCTACCTGTTCATCAACATCACAGGCAAGACGGCAGGGCAGCCCCTGAAAGTGGATACCGTGTACGACATGCTGAAGCGGATGGAGAAAAAGACCGGCATAGACCTGACTCCCCACATGCTCCGACGCTATTTTGCCAACATGCGCCGGAAGGCCGGCTGGCGGCTGGAGATGATCCAGCAGGCCCTGGGGCATAAGCACATCAATACCACCATCAAGTACCTGAACATCGTGGATGATGAACTGATCGAGGCCAGCCAGGAATTCTATGCGAAACATTCGGCGCTGTATGGGGTAAAGGAACTGCTGTAGGAGGTGATGGAGATGCCCGCTTCTGCGATACGGAAAATGGAACTGCCTGCCATAGCGCAGGAAGACCGGATACGGGAGTTCCCGGCCAGGCTGTGTGAGGATCTGGATGCCTGCACAGAGGTCAGGAGCGTGGAGAGGAATAAGCTTAGAACATTCCTTTTAAAAGAGGGCATCTTAAGCATTACGGAAATGGACTATCCTCTGCGGCAGAGATTCCGGGCGTATCTGGAATACGACCAGCAGATCCAAAGACCGGAACGGTATCTGAAAGCATATGACCGGGTAAAGCAGCATTTCATCCGGGAACAGCAGCAGACCTTAGCGGGCAGACAGCAGTCCAGATGGCAGCTGGAAGATAAGATCCTGTTTATCCCCTATCATCCGGATCCGGCAGTGGTGACGGAATTCGACTCTGTGTGGAACAAACCAAACATGGTATGGGATTTTTCCAGATCCTGTGGTCCGCTTTTAAAACAACAGATCTTTATCACGCTGAACGCGGTCATAGAACGCTTTAAGGAGCCTCGGCGCAGGGAACAGAGGCTGTCAGGACTCCATTTCCTCTACGATTTCTGTGCGGAAAAAGGGATAGAGGACATGGAAAAACTGGAGACGGCGCAGGAAAAGGACTTTGAAACCTGGCTGGAGCAGGAAGGAAAAACGAACAGTGAAACCAGAAGACAGCAGATGCTGCCCATCATCAATTTCTGCAGAAAGACCATATTTCTACAGGACGAGGAGATCCGCTGGGATGCAAATGTCTGGTACCTGGAGCGCCTGCGTCTGTCAAAGAACCGGGTAAACCCCAGCGGCTCCTTCGCGGCTGTGTCCTTCCTGGAGATCACAAGGCCGGACAACCGGAGGTATGCACAGGAATATATGAAATATCAGCTGGGCATCACCGGACAGGCAGTCAGCACTCTGGTAGTAAAATATGAGGGGATCCGCAACTTTCTGGTCTGGCTGGGGAAAGAGGAGGTCAATGTATGTGAATGCACAGAGGACAGGATCGATACATACCTGGACCAGATGGAGGGAAGGGGCATTATCGCGAAGACCTTCAACGAATATCTGTCCGGGATGCACCACTTTTTCCGGTTTCTGGTAGTCCGGGGATACATGGAGCAGGTACCCTTCCACCCAGAGTACCACCAGAAAAAAGTGATACCAAAACACCATGACAGGAGCGTCTCGCCGGAAGCCTGTATGGAGATACTCTCAAAGCTGCATCTCCTGCCGGAGAATCAGAGGTGCATGTACCTCCACCTCTGGTGTCTGGGACTTCGGATCAGCGAAGTGTGTACGCTGAAAGGGAACGCTTACTACCGGCAGGGACAGGATGCATGGATCCAGGTCTATCAGATCAAAATGAAAACCTACAAGCGGATCCCCATCTCAGACGGGCTGTACCGGATCATGCAGGTATACATCAAACGGAAGCAGATCGGCCCGGACGAGTATCTGTTCACCAGCAAAAACGGAGGGCCGTACCGGAGCGCCACCCTGCAGTACCAGATGAAAAAGTTCTGCCGGGAGAACGGGATCGAAGGTGGAGAATATCTTTTTAAATCTCACGATTACCGCCATACAGTAGCCACCTTTTTCTACGACAACGGCGCTTCCCTGCAGAGCGTCCGGGATTATCTGGGACACAATTATGAGGAGATGACAGAGCAGTATCTGGACTTTACTCCCCGGAAGCTCGCCAAAGCCAATGAGGAATTATTTGAGGAGCCGGGCAACAGCCTTGCGGCTGGCCTGGAAAGGAAAGGGAGACATGGAAGATAGATTCTACTATCGGGAACTGGAATGCTACATCGAACCGGAAAAGGAACCGTCTCGAAAGAACTGGGAAAATGCTTACTTTGACCTGTCCCTTCTCCCTACAGAGACGATGAAAGAAGAGTTCCGCCGCTATATCCGGTACAGAGGCAGTCAGGTGGCTTTGAATACGATCCGGCACGATAACATTTATTTCCGGCAGTTCTGTCAGGCATTAAAGATGCGCAGGTCGCTACCGGAGAGCCTATTGGATTGGAAAGAAGAAAAGTGGATCCAGCTGCTGAAGGCATGGATGATGCAGAACGATATCCCATTGACCAGAGAGAAAAAGAATGTCTATGGGAAGGTCCAGGTAGTAGAAGCGAGACTGCCCGGTTATATCCGAAAGGCATGCCGGTTCCTACAGCCGGAAGACAAAAGACCGGAAAGGGAGAAGGACATATGGGAACTGGAAAAGCTGGATATCCCCATTGAACAGAACCCGATCTACAAAACGGATACCCTGAACTTTACAGGGATCCTGCAGGAGAAGCTCAGGGAGGAGGTCAAGCTGGCAGTCTACCAGCACCTCAAGTATGAGAAGCTTGGGACCGTGAAAAGGGAACTGACCTCCCTGCGGCAGTTTTCCCGATATCTGAAGGAGAAGCAGATCTGGATAGGTTCCTGCGCGGAGATCGACAGGGACCTGCTGGAAGGATACCTGATCTTTAAGGCGACCAATGGAAGCTCCGGAAGGGGGAACAGCGATGATATTCTAAAACTCCGTTCCGTACTGGAGACGGTCGGAAAGCTCTGCGGATATCCTCATCTGGAAAAGCTGTTTTTAAACACAGATATCCCTCCGGAGCTGGAGCCGGAGTTCAGGGCCTACTCGGACAGCGAGCTGAAACGGCTGAACGCACATATCACAAAGCTGGATGAACAGATCACCCGGTGCATGGTCATCCACCAGATGCTGGGAACCAGGATCTCCGATACTCTTACCCTGCAGAGAGACTGCCTGTTCCAGTTAAATGGCGTGGATATGATAAGAATCCGACAGGTCAAGACAAGGACTTTTGAAAAACCGGTCAGCGCGGAACTGGCGGCATTGATACGGAAAGCAATGGAATATACCCAGGAACGGTTTGGAGAGACGGTCTACATTTTTGTGGACGAAAGAGACACCAGGCGTCCGCTGCAATATACCACCATAAAACATAAGGTCCTCAGTCTGATACAGAGAGAGGATCTGCGGGATGACGAGGGGAAGCACTTCCGGTTCGGGACCCACATGTTCCGGCGCTCCTACGGCGTGAAGCTGACAGAGCTGCACCTGGATGACTGGACTATCGCCAAGCTGCTGGGGCATAAGGGAGTCAACGCGGTCACGCATTACCGGAAGATGAGCAACCAAATCTTGGCAGATGAGACGCGCAGGGCCAGAGAAGCGCAGACCAGGATCCTGCTGGCAAATTTAGAGGGATGGGGTGAGGATTATGAGCAAATACGACAGGATGGTTGAAATAAACCGGGAACGGAGCGATGAAAAGATCGCGGCGGCAAAGCTGGCGATACGGAAGATGCTGGAGGAGGGCGAACGGATATCAGTCCCGCAGCTGATGAAGATGACCGGACTTTCCAGAGGCTTCTTTTATAAGAATCCCACCGTGCGGGCTGAGATCAGCCGGGCGCTGGAGGAACAGGCAGGGACCATCGACCCACGCAGGAATATCCTGGACAAGGCCATGGGAGGCCGGATCGAACTGCTGGAACAGCAGATGAGGGAGCTGAAGCAGGAGAACGAGGAACTGCGGAAGGAGAACAGGAAATTGAGGAAAGGGCTTGGGAAGCAGGACAGGAGCGTTTTCAGAAATCTGTAATGGGAGGATGTACATAGGGCTGGCAGGTTGAAAGCTGCCGGCTCTACGCAGTTGTAACCTTTTCGTTCATACTTAAAAACTTTTTGAGACTTCCGTTTTTGCGGAAGTTCCTGTACTATTAAAAAATAAAGAGAAATGATGTTTCAAATGCTTTGCAGGCATGAAGCATCATACAGCACAGGTATTGGAAAAAGAGTATGGAGAATAGTAGAATGGGATTGTATGGAAATAGGCAGCAACGCTATTGGAAATCGGATAAAAGGAACACAAAACACATTTTTGTATAGCGTTGAAGCCCGTATTTTCAATGGGTTCCAGAGGTAGGCTACATTTTAGTATCCCATTTGGTGGTATGTAGCCCCGACCATCGTCAACAGCTTTTTGGAGAGCTATGACTTTTCCGGCAAGAAGATCATACTGTTTGCCACCTCCGGCGGCAGTGGATTTGGAAAAACTGTGGACGGGCTGAAAGGGTCCGTTGCGGCGGATACTACGATGATCGAGGGCAGGCTGCTGAACGGAAACCAATCAACGGCTGCTTTGCGGGCATGGGCTGAGAAGATTCTGTAAGGTGATTATACGAGTAGATCTGAAGTATCCCCAATTGGGTAAAACAGACTTGACTGTTCCCCGTATCTGTATGGACTGCGTGGGTTTTGGAGATGCGGCCGTGGGGCAGCATAGCCGGACGGCGGACGAGAAGCAGACCCGCGAGAGTATTTACGTCCAGGATTGACTACTTGGAGAAAATCAGGCAGAAAAGAATAGGAAATGGAGGAAATTCAAAATGGGAAAGATTACACAGACCGCAGGAAAAAATCAACTTGGTGATTTTGCACCGGATTTCGCACATTTTAATGATGATGTTCTCTTTGGTGAGAACTGGAACAATCAGGACATTGCTATAAAGACTCGGTGCGTTATTACCGTAGTGGCGCTGATGTCTTCCGGCGTTACGGATTCTTCACTGACTTACCATCTGGAAAACGCAAAAGCGCACGGGGTAACCCGCTCAGAGATTGCTGCTATTGTGACCCATGTGGGGTTCTATGTCGGCTGGCCGAAAGCATGGGCGGTTTTTCGTCTGGCAAAGGATGTATGGAAGGATGCGGAACCGGCGCTTACGGAAAAGGACAAATATCAGCATACGATTTTGTTTCCCATTGGCGCGCCCAATGATGGCTTTGCACAGTATTTTATCGGGCAAAGCTATCTCGCCGCGGTATCAAAAGAGCAGGTGGGTATTTTTAATGTGACTTTTGAGCCGGGCTGTCGGAACAACTGGCATATTCATCATGCCGACAAGGGTGGCGGACAGATTCTCGTCTGTGTCGGCGGGCGCGGATACTATCAGGAGTGGGGCAAAGAGCCAAGAGAGATGAAGCCGGGCGATTGCATCAATATCCCGACAGGCGTCAAGCACTGGCATGGAGCAGCCCCGGATAGCTGGTTCAGCCATCTGGCAGTCGAAGTGCCCGGAGAGAACGGTTCTAACGAATGGCTGGAACCGGTAGACGATACACAATACGGGAGTTTAAAATGATAAAAGTATTTTCGGGGATGCCCAATTCAGATGCCGCTTTGGGATAGTCCCATGCTGTCTGTTTTTGAATACATTGAAGGATTTTACAACCCCCGGCGGCCTCATGGTTCTTCTGGCTGTCTGATACCAAATGAACTGGAATCCGTTTATTGGGGACAGGCTTAATTCTGCCTCTCCCCAATAAAATATAGTTCTTAAAAATGTGTCTGCTTTATTGACTATACTCCACTTTTCCAAAAAGCAGAACCCCGTAGACATAGCCAATGCGTCACATAGCTGCACGAAACGGTCATAATCATCATATGCCGCCTCCTCGACAAACTTTTTTTAACTCCATTTTAACTCCTTTCAAAAAGACGGGGCTGGCAGATAAACCGTCCAGCCCCTTTATGATGAAATATTTACAGACAAATCAGCAATCCCCGGCATAGTAGGAAACAATGTTCATATAGTCTGTTGGATTAGGGATTTCTAAAACAAGCCGCAGGCAGTTTTTGTTTTGGAAATACTGCCGCCATAAATCGCCCTGTATCTTTTCTTTCCCATTGATATTCATTTTTTTACCGTCCGGGCAGAGTATATTTACTTTGCCGGTACAGGCATTAACTGTTTTTAAAAAGTTTTTCATATCCAAAATGTTCAGTTTTACCATTTTGCACACACCTCCTGTAAATAGCTGATTTACTTTACAGATATCATTATAATGCAAGCGGCGTATGAAAAATATTTCATTTCTGCCCTTATCTATCACTATTCTGCCATTTTTTCCGATATTCTGTTGGTGAACAATGTGCGTATTTTCGAAAAACTTTTCCCCCAATAGCTACTGCTCCCCAAACCGCACTCATGGCTGATAACTGTAACAGATTCCTGCACCTTTGCCAACATCTGAATTGACTGGGAGGTCTATTTGTGATAGACTAAAAGAAAGGTCTATATTCTATAAACCTGTTAGAGAGAAGGGAGCGTCTACATGAAGGAATTCCGTTTGGCGGAGGGGGAGGCAAGATTTGCGGATATTGTATGGGAGCAGGAACCAGTTGGTTCTACGCAGCTTGTGCGACTATGCGAGCAAAGACTTGGGTGGAAAAAGTCTACGACCTATACGGTGCTGAAAAAGTTATGTGACAGAGGAATGTTTCAAAATAAAGATGCAGTGGTCACGGCAAAGGTGACGAAGGAAGAGTTTGAGAGCGGCAGGAGCAGACAATTTGTGAAAGAAAGTTTCGGCGGTTCCCTTCCCAGATTTCTCACGGCTTTTATAGGGAAACAGAAGCTGTCTGACAGAGAGATTGAGGAATTGAAAGCCTTAATTGAGAACTACAAAGAGTAGAGGGGAATCCGGATATGATAAAAATATTTGCGGTCGTATGTAATAGGAGTCTGACAGCGGCGTACTGCGCAGTGGCTGTGCTGTGTATCCGGCTGTGCATGAGGCGGCTTCCGAAAAGCTATTCGTATTTTTTATGGACGGTTGTATTTGTACGGTTTGCCGTGCCGTTTTCTCTGGGAAGTGTATACAACCTGGCAGAGATCAGCGGCCGGGCAGTATCTGCCGTTACAGGATTTAGGCGGATCACGCAGCTTAAAAATGGGTTAGGAAGTCTTGCCATAAGTGCGGACAGGATTGAGGCCATGCCGTTTTTGCAGGCGGAAAACGCTGCAAAAGCAAATCCGCTGCCGCTGCTTACCGCTGCCTCCTGGATTTGGCTGGCAGTGGCGGCTGCATTGTTGTGTTACGGGGCGGTTTCTTACTGCCTGCTAAAACAGCGGTTGAAAAACGCCGGAAAGATACAGGAGAGGGTTTATGTGGCAGAGTGGATTCCCACAGCATTTGTTATGGGGGTTTTCAGGCCTCGGATTTATATACCGGAAGGGCTTACGGAGCAGGAGAGAGCGTATATTGTAAGTCATGAGCAGGTACATATAAAACGTAAGGATTATCTGATTAAGCAGATTGCTTTTTGGCTTGCGTGCGTACATTGGTTTAATCCCATGGCATGGGTTTCTTTCCGGTTTATGTGTGATGATATGGAGCTGTCCTGTGACGAACAGGTTTTGCGGCTGTTTGGATCCGATGCCGCGCAGAATCTTTTGCATAAAAAGCAGTATGCGGCGACGCTCCTGAAGATGGCAGGCAGCAGGCAGGTCAGGCTTTCGGGGCCTCTGCTTTTCGGAGGCAGCGTAAAAGGACGTATTGCGAACATACTGCGCTTTAAGCAGCCTGCAGGATTTGTCACAGTTCTGTCAGTGACCGCGGTGGTTGCGGCTGCGGCGGGACTGATGGGAAGCGGCAGACCGGGCACACTGCCGGATGTGGATGTCAATGCTTTTTTAGTGCAGAAAGGGTATTCTTATGTGTGTCGGATTCCGGAGGCATATTGGGCGGGGATAGAGGGGCGCTTGGCCGGGGAGAAGACTTATCCGATTATAGTGGCTACGGATCAGGTTTACGATAATAGAGACGGCAATATGACGACTTTCGGGGCAGATGTATACTGCCTGATGGAGGAAGGGCTGCAAAAAGTGGGGGCAGTTACCGGCGGCGGAACGGCATATCCGCTCTGTTATGATAAGACGGGCATCTATGCCAATGCCGGAAATGTCGGAAACCGATGTGTGATCAATACGGACACATGGCAGATAGAAATCGCGGAACAGGTAGGAGCCGTCTATGACAGCGAAGAGGAACGGTACTATAGGACAGAAGGCGGGGTGACGTCGGATGCTGATGTCGAAGTGTTTTCGGTGTTCTTTGAAAGGGAATCTGTGGTGATGAATTTTGCGGGACTGGCAGAATAATCTGTCTGCAGAGCAGACGCACAATTCTTAAAAATAAATAGAGAAAAACGCATAAATATGAATAAAATAGGAACAAAAATTAAGAAATTCTTATTTCATTCACAGACTATTTACAAAATAGACATAAAGGTCTATACTCCAAAACGTAACAGAAAATCAGTCATAAAATACGGAACGGTTTGGAAGCAGAGTTCTGAACGAATCCGGAGGACGCAGACGCGTCAGGAGGAGGAAGTATGAAAATGAAAGTATTAGCGGTGATTATGGCGGTTATGATGACATCCGCGATGGCAGTTGCATGCGGTTCTGAGGAAGCCGCCGCGCCTGTTGGGACGGAAAGCCAGGCAGTAGCGGACGATGCGCAGGCAGTGGAGAGCGAAGCGCCGCAGGAGACTGAAGATGCGGAAACAGAAGCGCCGGAAGCGGGCAGCGAAGAGAAGGGAGAGACACAAGACGCTGAGACAGAGGGTACGGAAGAGATGTCCGGCACGGAAAATGTAAATGTGGAAGTGGACGGAGAGTAAGCGACAGTAACACAGCCTGCAGAATAAATAGTAGAAAACGGATGGAGAGTGTGTATGACCGGAATACAGATTTTGGGTCTTACACACTTTTTTTGTGTAATCCAAAAACATGACAAACAGTTGTCGTGTTTTATGTGGTATACTGTAGAAACATATAGGAAACGACTTTAGTCGTTTCCGCCTGCGCCGTCCGCCTGCTGTGAGTGCAGCGAAATTCTCTATGCGGACGTGTGCATCCCTTATCGGAAACGGCAAATATTTTTACCGTTTCCGATAAGAGCACGGATTTGCAGATGGGAATGAATGGAAGCACAGGTATGAAGACAGACAGGCTGATTGGGATTTTATCTGTTTTACTGCAGAAAAAAGCGGTGACGGCGCCGGATCTGGCGGAACGGTTTGAAGTTTCCAGACGGACGATTAACCGGGATATTGCGGCTCTATGCAGAGCGGGGATACCGATTGTGACGAAACAGGGAAAAGACGGTGGCATATCCATAATGGAAGAGTATAAACTGGACCGTACGCTGCTTACCTGTGAGGAGATGGAGGATATTCTTGCCGGCCTCAGAAGACTTTGCAGTGTCAACGACACAAAGCGGTACGAACGGTTGATGGAAAAACTTTCTGCGGGGGCTTCTGATTTTCTGCGGGGGAATCCGTCTGTGTTAATTGATCTGTCGTCCTGGGACAAAGACTTGCTTGCACCGAAAATTGACCTGATCCGGCGCGCGATTGACCAAACCAGGCAACTGGCGTTTTGCTATTATGGTCCGAAGGGAGAGGGCGACAGACGTATAGAGCCTTATTATCTGATTTTCCGCTGGTCGGACTGGTACGTCTGGGGCTGGTGTGTGGAAAGAAAGGATTTCCGTCTGTTTAAGCTGCACAGAATGGACGAACTGCGGCTGGCGGAAACTGTTTTTGAGAAACGTCCCGTGCCGCTGCCCGACCTTTCCAATGAACGTATTTTTACGGGCGGGATTCGAATCAAAGCAGCGTTTAACGCAGGGTGCAAATGGCGGCTGGTAGAAGAATTCGGTGCGGATTGTTTTGAAGAAGGGGAAGACGGAAGACTGCTTTTTGTCAGAGAATATACTGATCAGAAAAATCTGCTCACATGGCTTTTGTCTTTTCGTGACCAGGTGGAGCTTTTGGAGCCGCAGGAACTGCGGGAAAAACTGTGCGGCGCACTGCGCGCTGCGGTAAAAATTTATGAGAAAGGAAATCAGGAGTATGAAACTTGACGGATTTGGAATTATGGTGGACGATATGCCTGCAATGGTACGGTTTTACCGGGATGTGCTGGGATTTGCCATTCAGGAGGAAGAAGATGCCGCAAATGTTTATCTGGAAAAGGACGGGACACTTTTTCTGCTTTATAGGAGGTCGGATTTTGAGAAAATGACAGGCAGGAAATTTTCTTATGTCAATGGATGGAACGGACATTATGAAATTGCTTTGTCGGTGTCCAATTATGCCGCTGTGGACAGGGCGTTTGCGGAAATTACGGCGTTGGGAGGACAGGCTGTGATGGCGCCGCAGACAGAGCCGTGGGGGCAGAGGACCTGTTATATTGCGGATCCGGAGGGAAATCTGGTAGAGATCGGTTCTTTTGTAAAGGAGTGACATAGATGGGGTCGAGAAGAGAATATCTGGATTTTATTTTGGAGCAGCTTTCCGAACTGGATGAGATCACATACCGGGCGATGATGGGCGAATATCTCATTTATTACCGTGGCAAAGTGGCAGGGGGTATTTATAATGACCGTTTTCTCATCAAACCGGTGCAGGCGGCAAAGGAGCTGATGCCGGACGCTTCTTTTGAACTGCCGTATGAGGGAGCGAAAGAAATGATACTGGTGGAAGACGTGGATGATAAGATATTTTTAAAAACACTGTTGGAAGCAATGTACGAGCAGCTCCCCGAAACGAAAAAAAGGAAAAAGAAGAAGCCTGCGGAAAATTAAATTGCGAAGTAAATGAGTCTGCCGTATAATGGTTATACACAGATAGTCAGGCCATTCCATTAGATTTTAAAGTACGGACAAAGCGCCTGGGAGACTGTGCCCGGGGAACGGAAACAAAGGCGGTGGCAACGACAGGAACCGGGAAATTTAATGATGAAAAACGAAAGGCAGGGCAATATGAGAACAGTAAAATGGGGCGTTTTGGGAACGGCGTATATTTTTGAGCGTGATACGGCGGAGGGAATGAAGCAGGCGGAGAATTGTGAGTTGTATGCGATTGCGGGCCGCAGTATGGAAAAGGCGGAGATGTTCCGGGAGAAATATGGCTTCCAAAAGGCCTATGGATGTTATGAAGAGCTGCTGGCAGACCCGCAGGTGGAGGCCGTCTATATTCCGCTTCCCAATACGATGCATTATGAATGGACGATAAAGGCGCTGCGGGCGAAAAAGCATGTGCTTTGTGAAAAGCCCATTGCGCCTACGGCGGTCCAGGCACAGGAGATGTTCCGCACAGCGGCACAGGAAGGGGTCTTTCTAATGGAGGCCTTTGCTTACCAGCATAGTCCTTATATTGATGCAGTCCGCGGAGAGATTGAAAAAGGAACGATCGGCAATGTCCGTTACATCGAGGCCGCTTTGATTACATCTGATTATGCGGAGAGCAATATCCGTATGCGCAGGGAAACGCTGGGCGGCAGTACCTATGATCTGGGCGTTTACTGCAGCAGCCTGATCCTCTCCATGCTGGGGAAGGAGCCGGAGAGACTGCAGGCGGTCAGCACTTTTTCAAAAGAGGGCGTAGACCTGTATACGACGGTTTTGATGGAATATGAGGGCGGTGTGCGTGCGAATATTGACTGCGGTATGGTGCTTGCCACAGAGAAAAACGCGGCGCTTGACCGTTTTCAGATCCATGGAGACAGGGGGTCTGTTGAGGCTGTGCAGTTCGGGTTTAACGTACCCGGCGAACTGAGCTATCGGGTACGGACCTTTGAGGGCGCGGAAGAACTGAAGACCGTTTCGGTTCCCCAAAACTATCGTCTGGAAGTGGAGCAGCTGGGGCGGTGCATTACCGACGGAGAGACGCCGAAAGTATCGGAGGATTTTTCACTGGCCAATGCCCGTACCATTGACAGGATACTGGAAAGCATCGGATACTAAGCGCTGACTGGGAGCCCGGGCGTTTGGCGTTGCGGCTCTGCTGGAATGCGCGTTTGGAGAGCAGGCAATGAAAAACAGAGATAAGACGAATGTAATGCGTGTGCTTGACGGAAAGAAGATATTTTACAAAAGCCATACTTACGAGCCGGACGCTTCAATGAGCGGGGAAGAGATAGCCGCGCTTTTGGGGGAGGATGCGGACAGGGTGTTTAAAACGCTTGTCACGCGGGGAAAATCGGGACAATATTATGTTTTTGTCGTTCCGGTGAAAAATGTACTGGATCTAAAAAAGGCCGCAAAGGCAGCCGGAGAAAAGGCGGTCGGCATGATTATGCAAAAGGAACTGTTTCCGCTGACCGGGTATGTGCATGGCGGCTGTTCCCCGGTCGGTATGAAAAAGCAGTTTCCGACATTCATCCATCAAACGGCGGCGCAGTATCAGACGATTTTTGTCAGCGCCGGAAGAGTGGGAACACAGATAGAGTTATCGCCGGACGATCTGGCAAAAGCGGCAGGCTGCGGTTTTGCCGACATTGTATCGGTAAACTAGTGTACTGACCTGCTTATTTTCAGTCAAATGGCGCAGAATGAATGTTCAATCTGCAAGGCGGCGGAGACATGTTTACATATGGCGCTTTCCGGTGATGTCATGGGATACCACGCGGTAGACGCAGGTTTTGGACACAGCCTGCGGCGGGAAATCAAAGCATGTCTCTGTCCTGTCAAGATGCTGCAGGATACGGCTTAAGGCATGCTTTTTCTGCGTTTCATCGGTGATAAATTCTACCTGCCCGCTGCCCATGACGCTGCAGAATTTCCATGAATAGCTGCAGGGATTTTCCGGGGTTCCCTTTACAAGCCGTCCCGCACAGTCCATCTGGAAACAAACGGAAGGGTTTTTCTTTAACAGATCTATTTTTCTGCCCTCCTGTGCACTGTGCAGATAGAGGATGAGGCCGTCTCCCTGGCGGTCAAATCCAAAATTGAGCGCCACGACATAAGGTTTCTCTCCATCGGTCATGGCAAGATGCACAACTTCACAGCGTTCGATAATAGGAAAAATATCATCGGGATTTTTAATTTCACGGTCGGTTCTTCTCATACGTAATCTGTCCTTTGTTTTTGTTTATAAAATACTATAATTTAGCTTGCTATTTCAAGGGGTAATCTGCTATGATACTCTTATAAAAGATAGTGATTACTATTATCAGGGAGCAAAAATATAGGAGGGATACCATGAAAAGGAAACATAAGATTACAGGAACCGTTGCGGCTGCCGGTATCTTAGCTGCGTCTATGGCAATTACCGCATCTGCGGCCCAGATTACGGAGGAGTCTGCCAGGTCTATTGTCCTGACAAGTGTAGGAATTTCTGCAGAGTCCGCATTGTATATGGAAGTGGAACTGGATCACGATGACGGTATGCAGATCTATGAAGTGGAGCTGCTTACAGACGACTACAGAGAATATGGTTTTGAAATCAATGCGGAGAACGGCGCTGTTTTGAAGATGGAATATGAATGGGAGGCTGCTCCTGTGGCAAAGACCGGCGCTGTGGCGACCGTTACCTTGGAGCAGGCCAAAGCGCTTGCCATAGCGCATGCGGCGCAGTCGGTGGAGGGCGTGACCTTTCAAAAAGCCAAAACCGATTTGGATGACGGCAGAATCCTTTATGAAATAGAGTTTTATACAACAGACCGGAAAGAATACGAGTATGAAATTGATGCGGTGACAGGGAATATTATCAAATGGGAATATGATGCAAAGCATCATAAGCCTGTGACCGAAACGGTCAATCCGGCACCGGCGCAGAATGAAAACAGCCCGTCCACCGCGGTATCCGGTGTAGAAGCGGCGAAGGCGATCGCCTTGAAACAGGCGGGCCTTAGCTCTGCCAGTGTGCGGTGGGGAAAGGTGAAACCGGACTACGAGGACGGCCGTCTTATATATGAAGGAGAATTCTATTACAACAATCTGGAATATGAATTTGAGATTGATGCTGCAACCGGCGGGATTGTCGACTGGGATGTGGAGGAGGACGATTGACTGCGGGTGTTTGGAAATACGCAGGCACAGAAAAGAAGTCAAATGGATGCTCCCCATCCGCTTGACGCACTGCCCGCGGGAATAGACAGTCACTGGGGAAGCCGGAAAGTAATTTCCGGCTTCTTTGCATGGAAAGACCTGTAATATTCCTAGACAAATACCGCAAAAACCGATATAATAAAATTGATTTTCCGATAGAATCAGACAGGAAAAATGAAGAGATGAGAGGTATATTTTATGGGATACGGGACACTTCCTTTGGAAAAAAGACTGAAGGAAAATATTAAAAACTATGGGTTTGCCAACCTGTATAAGACAGAGGAATTAAAGAGCCAGATGCTGCTGCTGCACGAACTGACAGGGCTGAAAATACTTTTGACTGACAGACATGGGGAAAAGATGGCGGCAGTCGGCAACTTTACGGATTTTACGCCGGATGTGGTGGGAGAGCCGGGCAGAAAACTGCGTGTGGCGGGCAGGACGGTAGGACATGTCTATACACGGGAGGATGCGGTAGAGCCGGGCAGGGAAAAAATGGCGGCAGATATGCTTGAGCAGATCATACGGCTGTGGGAACGGCTGGGCAGAGAAGTGTTTACCAACCGGGAGAGCGCCGTATATATTGACGAGATAGAGCAGCTGCTGGAAAAAGAGCGGTACCGGGTGAAATACGGAGAAAAAGAAGACGTACTGACCGGTATGCTGAACAAGACATATTTTGAAGAACGCATGAAAGAACTGGACAGTTCCGGAACTGCGCCGGTTGCTGCGGTGGAGGCTAATATCAATGACTGGAAGTTTGTCAATGATCATTATGGAGATGAGGAAAGCGACAGGCTGATTCAGATCATAGCGCAGATTCTGAAGGAAGAAGCAGGGGACGGTTATGTACTGGGACGTGTAGACGGTGATGTGTTCCACATTGCAATTCCGGCGCCGGAAGAAGGGGAGGCAGAAGCTTATGCGCAGCGTGTACAGAGCAGATGCAGGCTTTATGTGGACGCAAAGCTGACGCCTTCGGCAGCGGTGGGAATAATGTATAAAAGCAATGTGGAAGAGCGGCTGGAAGATATATTTGCGGAAGCAGAGTATAAAATGTTCGAAAATAAATATGAGATGAAACATAACAGAGAATATCAGGAAAGACTACATAGAAATCTGAAATAAAAATGGTGGAGAGCGCCCGAAGCGTCATGGAAAGTGACGGAAAGGCGCTTTTTCTATTGGCTGTGTTGTGCAGGTGCACACATTTTGCCGGGAGGAGAGAGATGAATGACAGGTTGTTCGATCAGAAACGGATTGCAGAAGGCTATGCGAAGGACAGACCATACCTGCACGGACAGATCGTAGATATGCTGCGGAAGGATTGGAAGCCGGACTGTTTTTATCGAAACGGGCTTGACGTAGGGTGCGGTTCCGGGCTTTCCACAAGGGCGTTAAAGCAGATCTGCGGACAGGTGACAGGCGTGGATGTCTCAGCGGAAATGATTGCGGTATGTAAAGCGCTTTACAATCCGAATGATCAGGAAAACGGATATCGGTTCGTGTGTGTAAAAGCGGAGGAGATGCAGGAAGAGGCGGCTGTTTATGATATTGTCAGCGTGGCAGGCGCCATGAACTGGATAGAGGAAAATCGGTTTTTACCTAAATTGAGGCAGATGATGGAGCCAGGGGGCCTTCTGTTCGTCTATGACTTTTGGATTACCGACAGAATGCGGGGCAGCAAGGCATACACGCAGTGGTATCAGACGGCTTATCTGCGGCATTTTCCCAAACCGCCGCGGAAAGAAAGAATCTGGAAGCAGGAAGAGCTGCCGGACTGCTTCCGGATTATGAAACAGGTTTCTTACGAATTGGTGCATTTGTTTGACTTGGAAGCGTTTATCCGTTTTATGATGACACAGTCCAATGTAAATGTCCGCATAGAAAAAGGGGAGATCAAAGAAGCGGACGCCAAGAACTGGTTTTATAATTCTCTGGCGCCTGTGTGGGGAACGGGAAGCAGAGAATTGTTTTTTGAGGGATATAGCTGGTATGTGAGGCTGGAAAAGTGACGGTTTGGAAGGCGGCGGAAAGGAATATTCTAAAATAAGTATAAAATTGCCTGAATCTAATAAAATTAAGAAAACAAGAGAAAAATAGAGATAAAGCAAAATAATAAGAGATATTAGTAGATAATAGGATGTAAATTGGGTTGCATAACGATAAGTAAGTTACTAATATATGGATAGTTCTTAGCACTCGATTAGGGTGAGTGCTAATAATAAGGAAAGCAACAGTGTATAGAATAAAGGAGGAAGTCTAAATGAAATTAGTACCATTGGGTGACAGAGTTGTGTTAAAGCAGTTGGTTGCAGAGGAAACGACCAAATCCGGAATTGTTCTTCCCGGACAGAGCAAGGAAAAGCCGCAGCAGGCAGAAGTTATAGCCGTAGGGCCGGGCGGCGTGGTAGACGGTAAGGAAGTAAAGATGGAAGTCAAAGCTGGCGATCAGGTGATCTATTCCAAATATGCGGGAACAGAAGTGAAGCTGGACGAAGAAGAACTGATCGTAGTAAGACAGAGCGATATTCTGGCAGTGATTCAGTAATTCCCACATTGAAATGTTACAGAAATGGGTATTGTGTAAAAAAATAGTTTAGGAGATGAAAATTATGGCAAAAGAAATCAAATACGGGGCAGAAGCCCGCGCAGCATTGGAGACAGGTGTGAACAAACTGGCAGATACCGTACGGGTAACACTTGGACCGAAAGGAAGAAATGTCGTACTTGACAAATCGTATGGCGCACCGTTGATTACGAACGACGGCGTTACCATTGCAAAAGAAATCGAACTGGAAGATGCGTTCGAAAACATGGGCGCACAGCTTGTAAAAGAAGTAGCCACCAAAACAAACGACGTGGCGGGCGATGGTACGACGACGGCAACCGTTCTTGCACAGGCTATGGTAAACGCCGGAATGAAAAATCTGGCTGCCGGCGCAAACCCGATTATTCTCAGAAAGGGTATGAAGAAGGCAACTGACTGCGCAGTGGAGGCAATCGAAAAGATGAGCTCCAAAGTCAGCGGTAAAGAACAGTTTGCGAGAGTTGCCGCAGTTTCTTCGGGAGACGAAGAAGTAGGCAGCATGGTTGCAGACGCAATGGAGAAAGTGACAGGCGACGGCGTCATTACCATTGAAGAGAGCAAGACGATGAAGACGGAACTGGACCTTGTGGAAGGTATGCAGTTTGACAGAGGTTATATTTCCGCATACATGGCAACCGATATGGATAAAATGGAAGCCGTTCTGGATGATCCTTATATTTTGATTACAGATAAAAAGATCAGCAATATTCAGGAAATCCTTCCGGTTCTGGAACAGATCGTACAGTCCGGCGCAAAACTTCTGATCATTGCAGAAGACGTAGAGGGCGAAGCGCTCACCACATTGATTGTCAACAAGCTGCGCGGCACGTTTAACGTAGTGGCAGTGAAGGCTCCCGGATATGGCGACAGAAGAAAAGCAATGCTGGAAGATATTGCGATTCTCACAGGCGGCCAGGTAATTTCTGACGAGCTTGGGCTTGATCTGAAAGAAGCGACACTGGAACAGCTTGGACGCGCAAAATCCGTAAAAGTACAGAAAGAAAACACGGTGATCGTGGACGGTGCAGGTGATAAAGCGGCAATCCAGGCAAGAGTTTCCCAGATTAAGAAACAGGTGGAAGAAACAACCTCTGATTTTGATAAAGAGAAACTGCAGGAAAGACTGGCAAAACTTTCCGGCGGCGTGGCAGTGATCCGTGTAGGCGCCGCAACGGAAACAGAGATGAAGGAAGCAAAACTGCGTATGGAAGACGCTTTGAATGCGACAAGAGCAGCAGCGGAGGAAGGTATCATCTGCGGCGGCGGTTCCGCTTATATCCATGCTTCCAAAGAGGTTGCAAAGCTGGCTGATGAGATGGAAGGCGATGAAAAGACAGGCGCTTCTATCGTATTAAAGGCATTGGAATCCCCCTTATTCCATATTGTGGCCAATGCAGGCATGGAAGGCAGCGTAATTATTAATAAAGTAAGAGAATCAGAGACGGGTATCGGCTATGATGCCCTGAAAGGCGAATATGTAGATATGGTGGCAGCCGGAATCCTGGACCCTGCAAAAGTGACAAGAAGCGCACTGCAGAATGCAACGAGCGTTGCGTCCACATTGCTGACAACAGAATCCGTTGTGGCTAATATAAAAGAAGATGCACCTGCAATGCCTGCAGGCGGCGGTATGGGCGGTATGATGTAATATTCTGAAAAGAACAGCGCGGTAAACGGAAGACGCATGGACTGGGTATGACCAAAATCCATGCGTCTTTTTTGTTTGGCTGCCGGGGCTCGCTTGCTTGCACCTTTTTATGATAGAGTATATAATAGCTGTGAATAAGTAAAGGAAAAGGGTAATAATAGTTTCCGGTTATGGAGGTGCATGATGAAAAAGAAAATTGTAACAGGTCTGTTGTCAACAGTGTTGTGTGTGGCAGGGATGTCTTTACCGGTCTGTGCAGAAACCGTCTCAGAGCAGCCTTTGCGGCAGGAAAAGGCTGCGGAAGAGAATGTGCTGCGTAATACGGTGTTCACATCAAAAGAACAGATGCAGCAGATGATGGGCCTGACGGATCCGGAGGCGTGGTCGGTTTCCTATCTGCCGGAAGTGGAGCAGTGTTACTGGAATTTCAGCAGACCGGGGGAACAGGATAAGAAGGAGCTGTCCATGGAGCTTGTAAGCAACGCCTATCAGAATCTGGAGATGCTTTTGGATAACGGCTATCTGCTCGATTATCATGAACTGGCGGATTATGCGGCGGATTATCTTGTGCGGAGAGGGGAGCAGGACGCTTACTACACAATTCTGACGGAATGTCTGAAAAATCCGTATCTGCTGAACAAACCAGAGGCCGTCGTAACGGATTATACATACAATGGAAGAGATTACTCTGCCGTGTTTGATCCGGATTATTATTATGACGCCAATCCGGACCTGCAGGCGTCCATCGGTTTCAATCCGCCTGAGCTGCTGCGCCATTTTGTGGAAAAGGGTATCATACAGGGCAGAAAAGGAAATGCGTCGTTTGATCCGGACGCTTATATGGCAAAGACGGATGGAGAGATTGCAGTCAGCCGTGCAGGCGTGCAGGCGCCGGGACCGATGCCTGTGGTGGCAAAATACAGCTATAGCAGAGCGAATTATTATGGCAGGTTTTTGGGGCATTATGACTATACCGCTGTTTATGGACCGGTGGAGGAAGAGAAGGCGCCGGGTGAAATGGAAGAAAATACGGTGGACTGGTAGAAATTCCGTTACTTTCTGTGTTATACTAAAAAAGCGCATGGTGCGGGATATCGGCGCACAGCCTGGCAGGCGCCGGGATACGGCGGCAAAAACCAGGTAAAACAGACCGGAAGATAAGCGGTGCAGGACATAATGCAGACGGGAACCGGTTAGGGAAAGGATGTATAGGAAATGAAAAAATTAGAAGAATACGTAAGAAGTATTCCGGATTTTCCGGAGGAGGGAATTATTTTCCGCGATGTGACAAGTGTACTGCAGGATGCAGACGGACTGCATCTGGCCATTGATACGATGCAGGATCTGATTCGTGACCTGGAATATGATGTAGTGGCCGGACCGGAATCAAGAGGTTTTATTTTCGGGATGCCGATTGCATATAATAACAAGAAGCCGTTTGTGTTGATTCGCAAGAAAGGCAAGCTGCCGTGTGAAACGGTTTCGATGGAGTATGATCTGGAATATGGTAAGGCGACAATTGAAATGCACAAAGATTCGGTCAGGAAGGGACAGAAGGTGCTGATCGTAGATGATTTGATCGCGACAGGAGGCACCACGGAGGCAATGATCCGGCTGGTGGAATCTCTTGGCGGCGAGGTGGTAGGCATTGTCGTGCTGATGGAACTGGCAGGTCTGAAAGGCAGGGAACGGATACAGGGATACAGACTGGAATCTGCGATCACATACGAAGGAAAATAAAGGGCAGAGAATGAATGGCATTTCTTAAAATATAAATGCAGGCTGGTGACGTGTATGACAGAAGAGAAAAAAGAAAATGTATTTGATGACGGCAGAATTGAATCAATTGCAGAGTTCCAGAGTCCTGAGACATTGTACCAGGATTTAATTTCTCGTGTTAAAAAATACCATCCTTCCGATGATATCTCTATGATCGAAAAGGCGTACCGGACTGCGTATGAGGCGCATAAGAGCCAGGTGAGAAAGTCCGGGGAGCCTTATATTATCCATCCGCTCTGTGTCGCCATTATCCTGGCTGACCTGGAGCTGGATAAGGAGACGATTGTATCCGGGCTTCTCCATGATGTGGTGGAGGACACCATCATGACGGAAGAGGAGATCACAAAAGAATTTGGCGGCGATGTGGCGCTTCTGGTAGACGGGGTGACAAAACTGCAGCAGCTTCAGCTTTCCGGCAGTACGCAGTCCAGGTCAGGAGATAACGACAGGGTGGAAATGCAGGCGGAAAATCTGCGCAAAATGTTTCTGGCGATGGCGAAGGATATCCGTGTGATCATGATTAAACTGGCAGACAGACTGCATAATATGCGGACTCTGAAGCATATGCCGCCTGAAAAGCAGCAGCGGATTGCAAGAGAAACGATGGATATCTATGCTCCCATTGCGCAGCGTCTGGGCATTTCCAGAATTAAGGTGGAATTGGACGATTTATCGCTGAAATATCTGGAGCCGGATGTGTATTATGACCTGGTGGATAAAATTGCCGTCCGCAAGAGCGTTCGTGAAAAGTATATCCAGTCGATCGTGGACGAGGTCAGCGAGCATATCTACAGCGCGGGAATTAAGGCCAAAATAGACGGCCGGGTCAAACACTTTTTCAGTATCTATAAAAAAATGAAAAACCAGGATAAGACACTGGATCAGATCTATGATTTATTTGCCGTGCGTATTATTGTAGATTCTGTCAGGGACTGCTATGCTGCGCTCGGCGTTATCCATGAAATGTATAAGCCGATTCCGGGGCGTTTTAAGGATTACATTGCGATGCCAAAGCCAAATATGTACCAGTCGCTCCATACAACGCTGATTGGCAGTTCAGGCCAGCCTTTTGAAATCCAGATTCGTACTTATGAGATGCACAAAGCGGCCGAATATGGGATAGCCGCCCATTGGAAATATAAGGAAGCCTCCGACGGGAAAAAGGTGGAAGCGCAGGAGGAAGAGAAACTGGTATGGCTGCGGCAGATTTTAGAGTGGCAGAAAGATATGTCCGACAATCGGGAGTTTATGAAACTGCTGAAAAGCGATCTTGATTTGTTTTCGGACAGTGTCTATTGTTTTACACCGACAGGAGACGTGAAAAACCTGCCCGCAGGCTCCACCCCGATTGATTTTGCCTATATCATTCACAGCGCGGTAGGAAATAAAATGATTGGCGCGAGAGTCAACGGCAAGCTGGTGACAATTGATTATGAGATCAAAAACGGGGACCGCATTGAGATATTGACTTCACAGAACTCCAAAGGGCCCAGCCGGGACTGGCTGAATATTGTAAAGAGCACCCAGGCGAAAAATAAAATTAACCAGTGGTTCAAAAACGAGTTAAAAGAAGACAATATTATCAAAGGGAAAGAACTGATTCTGGCCTATTGCAAGGCCAAGTCCATTGATACGTCGCTGATACTGCGTCAGGCTTACATGGATTATGTGATGCGGAAATACGGGTTCCGGGATTGGGAATCGGTGCTTGCGGCAGTAGGGCATGGCGGCCTGAAAGAAGGGCAGATTCTTAATAAAATGAAAGAGCTCTATGACAAAGAGCATAAAAAGGAACTAACGGACGAGGAAGTACTTGCAGATGTGGCGGTCAACGCACAGACAAAGCGGATGCGTCCAAAATCTTCCAGTGGTATTGTAGTCAGGGGCATCCATGATGTGGCGGTGCGTTTTTCCAAATGCTGTTCCCCGGTGCCGGGAGATGAAATCGTAGGATTTGTGACAAGGGGCAGAGGTGTGTCCATCCACCGCACAGACTGTATTAATATTATCAATCTTTCCGAGATGGAACGGGTGAGGCTGATTGATGCGGACTGGCAGGCATCCGGACAGTCTGCGGAAGGGGAAAAATATCTGGCGGAGATTAATATCTTTGCCAATAACAGAAACGGCCTTCTGGCTGATGTTTCCAAAGCGCTGACGGAGAAAAATATCGATATTCTGGCTATGAATACAAGAACAAGCAAACAGGGAACTGCGACAATGTCGGTCAGCTTTGAAATTGGCAGCCGTGAAGAGCTGCAGCGCGTAATCGATAAAATTAGAACGATTGAAAGTGTAGTGGATATTGAAAGGACGACAGGCTGATATGGCGGATTTAAAGATAGGGCGTCTGATGATGGGGATCTGTCAGACAAACTGCTATTTTGTGTACCAGGAAGGAAAAAGCGAAGTGATTTTTATCGATCCCGCGGATAAGGGCGGATATATTTATGACGCCCTGCAGGAGAGAGGGTTTACGGTGGCGGGTATTTTGCTGACGCACGGACATTTCGACCATATATGGGGACTGGAAGAACTGCGTGAGAAAAGCGGCGCCAAAGTATATGCCTGTGAGACGGAGAAAGCGCTCTGCAATGACGCGCGGCTGAATGTATCTGCCGGGGTGGGAAGAGCATGCACTGTAGATGCGGATGTGTATGTGAAGGACGGAGAGGAGATTACCATTTCCGGGATTACATGCAGACTGATTGCGACACCGGGTCATACGCAGGGAAGCTGCTGCTATTATTTTGCCGGGGGCGGTTTCCTGGTCAGCGGGGACACGCTTTTTGCGGAGTCCGTAGGAAGGACAGATCTGCCGACGGGAAACATGAGCAGCCTGGTACGCTCTATTCAAGAAAGGCTGTTTGTGCTGCCGGATGAAACGAAAGTTTACCCGGGACACGGAGAGGCGACGGAGATTGGGCATGAAAAACGGTATAATCCGTTTTGCGTATAACAGAAATGGGTAGCGGCAGTGGCGGGATGATTTATGTTTCGTCTGTCGGCCGTACAACAGGAAAAACAGATGATAGCAGTCGTATTAAACATAGAGGGATTCGAGTATGATATCCATTCTCTTGTCAAGGCTTTTTACCCGCAGTCCGATGTAAAAGTATTTGTGGAGGGGAAAAAGGATATTGTCTCTGACCCGGGATTACCGATGTTAAAAATCATCAGGAGCAGTGAGAAAGCGCAGCTGCGCCTTGGCACATATCCGGAGTCTGTTCCGGCCATCGTGCGGGAACAGCCAATTTGCGGGAACGCGGAGAAAAGCCAGGTTAAAAATATACTCAAACAATTGATTTATCAGGCATTATCTGCATACACGAGAAAGAAACTGCCGTGGGGAACGCTGACGGGTATCCGTCCCACAAAGATTGCCATGGGACTTCTGGAAACAGAGCGGACAGAAGAAGAGATTTTACGGTATCTGCAGGATACTTATTATCTCAGTCCGGAAAAGGGAGTCCTGAGCATTGCTATTGCAAAGCGGGAAAAGAAGCTGCTTTCCTGCATGCATGGACAGGATGGATACAGTCTTTATATCGGGATTCCCTTTTGTCCGACAACTTGTCTGTACTGTTCGTTTCCTTCTTATCCGATCGGTATGTGGAAGGATGGCGTGGCGGATTATCTGACTGCGCTGGAACGGGAAATTGATGAGACGGCGCAATTGTTCCGTCATAAAATACTGGACAGCGTCTATATCGGCGGCGGGACGCCTACAACACTGGAACCGGCGGAGCTGGAACGGCTGCTGCGAAAAATAACGACAACTTTCCGTATGGAAACGGCAGCCGAGTTTACGGTGGAGGCGGGGCGTGCCGACAGTATTACGCGGGAAAAACTGTGCGTGTTAAAGAGATATGGCGTAACGCGCATTTCCATTAATCCCCAGACGATGAAACAGGAAACGCTGCGGCTGATTGGCAGACAGCATACGGTGGAAGCGGTGAGAGAGGCCTTTGCTCTGGCAAGGCAGTGTGGATTTGACAATATCAATATGGACCTGATTCTGGGACTGCCGGGAGAGACGGAGGCGGATGTGAAAAATACGGCGGAGGCGGTAAAACGCCTGCGGCCGGACAGCCTGACAGTGCATTCCCTGGCCGTAAAAAAAGCGTCGCGGTTAAAGCAGTGGACTATGGAAAACGGTATGGACGGTATGCACAATACCGATGAAATGATGCGGATTGCCGCAGAGGCAGCGGCGGATATGGGGATGAAACCGTATTACCTGTACCGGCAGAAGAATATATGCGGTAATTTAGAAAACGTAGGATATGCAAGGGAAAACTGCTTCGGCATATACAACATCCTGATGATGGAGGAGAAACAGACCATAGTCGCCTGCGGAGCCGGTAGCGTGTCAAAGAGGGTATACCCTGACGGACGTATCGAAAGATGCGAAAATGTCAAGGATGTAGCGTCTTTCATAGAAAGAATCGATGAAATGATTGAGAGAAAACGGAAACTTCTTGAGGATTAAAAAGAGTTTTTGTTGTACATCAAAATAGGGTTAGTACATCAATTGTACATCAATTTTTTACCCAATGGTACTGAATAATACTTGATGATGTAGAGGAACAACCTAATATAGCGCCTAAAGGACAATCTTATTCTAACGAATAGGACTGTCCTTTTTTGTTATAGTCAATCATCAAGAATGGAGGAAAAATGTATGAGTAGTACAGCGTTAGGAGCAGAGAAAGCGATTATTTTTATCAGCGATGCACATGAAAAATTCTACTACGAGAAATTAAAAGAGGTCAGGTATCAGGATGTGTACCACAAAGCACTTGTATATTGTCTTGGTATCAGCGATGACACAAGAAGAAATATCAAAAGTATTTATGATTTTAAGACAGGCTGCGTGAAAACGGAGTGCCTGCATGAAGGCTGGCAGACCAGCGGGAGCGTGAAAGTAGTCAGGATGGCGTATAACCTTTACTGCAATGGTACGCCAAGTGTCTTTGATTACGATGATGCGGAGGAACAGGTGGACGAGTGCAGACGGTACACAGTGGAAGAACTGTTCTGCTGTGCCTATGCACCCTATTTTTGGCAGGCAATACAGATTCGGTATCCGGAATACGCAACGTATAACCACGATCTGTACGCCATGTTCGGAGGACGGGACTGATGTTAAAGGTTAGGCTTATGGGAACGAAGAACGATATTAAGTGGTTCGGGAAGATTTTACAGAGGAACCCGAAAATCGAAGTGACGGAGTTTTCCGATATGTTCCCAAACAAAGGGACAAAGAAATATTACCGGACTTATGTGGAAGTCAGGAAAAGCAACGTAAAAGAAAACCAGTAGAAGAAAAGGAGAATCATCATGTGTAAAATAATCGCAATCGCAAACCAGAAAGGCGGTGTGGGCAAGACCACCACCACAAGCAATTTAGGAATCGGGCTGGCAAAACAGGGAAAGAAAGTGCTTCTGATTGATGCGGACGCACAGGGCAGTCTGACCGCAAGTTTAGGCTTTACAGAGCCGGACAGTCTGGAAGTCACGCTTGCAACCATTATGGGGGATTTAATCAATGACGAGGAAGTAGAGCCGGGAGAAGGCATTCTCCACCATGAGGAAGGGATAGACTTAATGCCGGGGAACATTGAGCTTTCCGGTCTGGAGGTTTCCCTTGTGAATGTGATGAGCCGGGAAACGGTACTGAGGTCGTACATAGAGATTGTCCGGGAAAGTTACGATTATATCTTGATTGACTGTATGCCTTCCCTCGGCATGATTACCATAAATGCCTTTGCCTGCGCCGACAGTATCCTGATACCCGTACAGGCGGCATACCTGCCCGTCAAAGGCTTGCAGCAGCTTATTAAGACGGTGGGAAAGGTAAAGCGGCAGATTAACCCGAAGCTGGAGATTGAAGGGATTCTGCTTACAATGGTGGACAGCCGGACGAACTACGCAAAGGACATCAGCTCCATGCTGAAGGAAGCCTATGGAAGCCGGGTAAGGATATTTGCCAATGTCATTCCTATTTCTGTCCGGGCGGCAGAGATTTCAGCGGAAGGCGTCAGCATCTATAAGCATGATCCAAAGGGGAAAGTGGCGTCAGCTTATGATTCTCTGACAAAGGAGGTGCTTGCAGATGGGCAGTAATATAAAATCAAGAAGCGCATCGAAGGTTACTCTGGAAAAATTCGATGATTTATTCGGCGGAAATGCCGCACAGGAAAACGGAGTAGAGCAGATTATCAATGCGCCGCTGGCAGAGCTTTACACGTTCAAAGACCACCCGTTCCGGGTGGAGGACGATGAGAAGATGGAGGAAACAACCGAGAGTATCCGCCAGTACGGGGTGCTTGTGCCGGGGATTGCAAGACCGAGGGCGGGCGGCGGCTATGAAATCATAGCCGGACACCGCCGCAAACGTGGCTCGGAGCTTGCCGGAAAGACGGAGATGCCTGTGGTTGTCCGCAACTATACCGATGATGAAGCTACGATTATCATGGTGGATTCCAATATCCAGAGGGAGGACATCTTGCCAAGCGAAAAGGCAAGAGCCTACAAGATGAAATATGAAGCCATGAAGCATCAGGGGAAGAAGTCAGGCAGAAACACACTGGATGAGGTCGGGGAAGCTGCCGGGGAGAACGCTAAAAAGGTTCAGCGGTATATCTGGCTCTCCCGCCTGTCTGATGAACTCCTTGCTATGGTGGACGGTAAGAAACTCGGCTTTTCACAGGGCGTTGACATTTCCTTTCTTGCGGAAGAAGCGCAAGGGTGGGTACAGGCAGTCATAGAGGAAAAAGGCTGTAACGTCAGCATGGCGCAGTCGGCAAAAATCAAGGAATATGGCAAGACCGGGGAGCTTACCCTTGCAATGGTGCGCCTGATACTGACGGAGGAAAAGCCGAAGGAACGGAAAGTGACACTGAAAGCGGATAAAATCAGCGAATATTTTGCGGAGGATTGCAGCAGTGAGGAAATAGAGGGCATCATCATTCAGCTATTGGATGAATGGAAGAAAAGACAATAGAGGGGAGGTGCATCAGCGTGGATGGCACAATAAAATTTGACTATTATTATGGCATCGAAGCGGAACAGTTTTCTTTTTACCGAGTTCCGAGGCTGCTGATAAAAGACGCAAGGTTTAAAGAGTTGTCCAGCGATGCAAAGCTCCTTTATGGTCTGATGCTTGACAGGCTGGCATTGTCAATCAAGAATGGCTGGCTTGACGAAGAAAACAGGGTGTATATCCATTACACCCTGGATAACATAATGGAGGATTTGGGATGCGCAAGGGAGAAATGCGCCAAAGTGATTGCGGAGCTTGACAGCAAAAAGGGAATCGGTCTGATTGAGAAGAAAAGGAGGGGACTGGGCAAGCCGGACATCATCTATGTGAAGAATTTTGCGACACTGGATACCGGGAAAGAACCGGGCGGAGAGCCGGAAAAGCCGGATAATGCTGACAATTCCGCAGAAGTTCGGAAACCGAACTTCAAGAGGTTCGATAATCAAACTTCAAGAAGTTCGGAAATCGAACTTCAAGAGATTCGGAAACCGAACTTGCAGGAGTTCGGAAACCGAACTTCAAGAAGTTCGGAAACCGAACTTGCGGAAGTTCGGGAATCGAACCCTAATTATAACAATACTAATTATACTGATCTGAGTTATACCAATCCTATCAATCAATCGGATAGAGAAACAGAAAAACAGGAACCGGGCAAGCCGGATAATGGTATGATTGATGTGATGGATGAAGCCAGCGCCTACATGGAAATCATTAAGGAAAATATTGAGTATGAGCATCACATGAAATATGGCGATTGGAGTGAAAAAGGTCTGTATGAGGAACTGTATGAGGTAATCTGCGAGATTGTGTGCGTGAAGCGTAAGACGGTAAAGGTCAACGGGGAAGATTACCCGTATGAGCTTGTAAAGTCTAAGTTTTTAAAGCTGGACGGCTCCCATTTGGAATATGTCATCGGGTGCATGAAGGAAACCACAACAAGGATAACCAACATCAGGGCGTACATGGTGACTGCCCTCTACAATGCCCCGAATACCATAAACCATTATTACCAGCAGTTGGTTCAGCATGATATGTATGGAGGCGGCTGGGAAGAAAAAGGGATGTTTGAGCGCAAAGCGGAAGGAGATGGATAAATGGAGTCCATGCGGGATATTGACCGGGCAATGGAACGGGAAATCGCAAAGGGGAGCTGCCCATTGAGGTTTGTAAAAATAGAGTTTGGCGATTCCCCTTATCAGGAGATTGCGTCAAGGGAAAAGCTGCTGGAGGTATTGTCCTATCTGCTGCGGACAGGCGATTATGGCAGGTTTGCCGGGAAGGGGACAGGGAATAATGTTTACATGGATATTAAGGGCAGGAAGCCAGCTTTTCAGCGTACCCGCTCTTTCCTTGACCGGAACAGCATATTTTCCGCAATCCGCAGATATGGGAAGAAAATAAAGCCGGATTTTGACGGGCATACTTATCTGGAAACGATACGGTGTATTTTTGAACTGCCGGAAGGGGAACAGGAAAAATACAGGGTAAGATATGACGGGCAGGAAACCTTCGCTTTCCCTATGTCAGATAAATATATCCTCGGACTTTACACGCACTGCATCTCGGCAAGAAGGGCGTCATCGGCGGATATGGATATTCCCGGAGCAGGCTTTTCGGAGAAGGAACAGGGCATCGCCAGTCTGGAAGATGTGCGTGACGTATTGTTCCAATGCCTTTTGTTTGACACAATAAAATGCGGGGAAGGCGTGTTATACGCTGACCTCTGCACAATCTACTGTTTAAAAGAGGATAGATAGCTTTTGGACTTTTTGTCCAGAAGTAAGTTAGGAGGTGCGCTATGGCGGAAAAATATATTACGGAAGAACAGCGGGCAAAATGCCGGAAAGTGGCGGATGCGTTTGCGGAACTGTATGAGCTGGCAGATGTAATGGTGGCGGATGCCGGGAGGTTCGGCTTTGTCCGTCTGCAATGGTTCAGTGAGGGAGAAGGCTTTGATTCGGCAATGGCATTTTCGGACAGCATGGAACTGTTTGAGGAACTCTGGCGGATATGGTATGAACATGAGGTCTTAACGCCTGTTTTGGGTACGCCGCTTGCGGAGCTTGACTATGACGAGATATTCCAGACGCTTTCCAAAGACAGGCAGGAGGAAATATTGGAGAAAAAGAGATATTTCATTGCCCTGTGCAAAGACGCTTTCGGTTAAGGCGGCAGATATTTTTTACAATTCCGGGGCGTTTTCTGTTAAAATAGACCGTATCAGGATAAAGGCAGGAGTGGTGTGTTTGGGAAACAGGAAGCGCCTGAAAAGGGCAGACAGGACATATAAAGACTTAAAGCAGAAGCAGAAAGCAAAAATAGCAGACTGTATGTTTGAAAAGACCTGTGATTATTACAGGGAGCATGGCAGGATGCCGGAAGGAGAGGACTGTGAAAAAATTGCGGGGCAGATTTACCAGAGGGTAAAGGGGATAGCGGAAAAGGCTTCTTTTGATGAAATATACAGCCTGTACCTTTACCGTCTGCCACGTTATGAAACGAGAATAGCGGAGAACGGGCTTCCGGAAAAGAAAGAGAAAAAGAAAGAAGATGCCGACAAGCCGAAAGTAAAGCAGATAGGCAGGAGCAAAAAAGTATGCCCGAACTGCGGAAGGAAGATGAAACAGCAGTTTATCGGCTTACAGCACTGCAAATGCGGCATAAGTTGGAAAAAAGACATCGGATATTTTGAGCGTACCGGGGATATGGTTTTCGCTCTGGAACGGAGGAAAGCAGGGAAAAAGACAAAGCAGTGTCCGGTGATCCGGTACAGATAATTAAATATCAGAAACAGCGTGAGGGCAGTTATAGACCGTAAACAGCGGTTTGTAGCTGCCCTTTTTGCGTTTGCAAAACTTTTGGACAAAAAGTCCAGAAGTGGAAAGGAGAAATCAGGGAGATGAAACACAAAAAAGCAACAGCAGTTTCCCTTGCGGCGGTGGCGGGAGCAGCGGTATTGGGCGGAATCCGTTATGCGGCAGGGAAAAGGAAACCCAAAGCAGAGAGGGAAAATGACGTGCAGGAGGAAGGATTCACAGAGGATAAGCTGCGGGGATGCCTTCTCCGCCTGTTCCGGCTGTATGAGGACAGTGAGTTTGATGATTCTGCGGAGTTTTTGGGCGATGGGGGCGATCCGAGGGAATATGAGGCGGAGAACTATTCCAGCCAGTTATTCCCTTATATCAAAAGGAACATGAAGGACGTGATGATGATGGAGGGGGATGACGGTACGGGGAAAGAACCCTTCGCCATGACGGACGTGCTTTTCTGTTATCCTGCCTGCAAGATAGGCTGTGAGATAGAGGAGCTGTTTTCGGACAACTTTGTCCTGTGCCTTGAAAGCGAGATATGGATGCTGGAAAACGGGGAGTTTGTGTCTGTCTATTGTGTCAGCATTGGAAAGGACGGAGGGCGGCTCAGCTACCGATTTGTGGATACCTACATCAAAAATCCGGGGGACATTCGTATCTGCTTTGAAGATTTGGAATCCGGGTTTGCACAGATTATCAAAGCGTTGGAAGAAGGGAGAAAGCCGGAACTGCCATAATCCGGTTGGAAAGGAGATTTTATGAAATATCTGCTTCACAGGCTGTACGTCCCACCCTGACGGGCGTACAGCAATAAAAAAAGAAGGAGGAAAACCATGCAGGAGGAAGTGACACAGAAAACCATTGCCCTTGTGTTCAAATCTTCCCGATTGACTGCCGACGTGCTGAAAAAGGCTATGAAGATGTATCTGGAACACCATAAACAGGGAAAGCAGATGCCGCATGGGAAAATATCAGTGAAAGAGCTGGTCGGTCAGGGTATGGGCGCTTCGAGCATTGAGGTGACGGATAACAACATCAAGTCCTTTGAGAGAGTGGCAAAGAAGTACAACGTGCAGTTCGCTGTGAAAAAGGACAAGACGGAGAAGCCGCCGAAGCACATCGTATTATTCAAGGGCAGGGATGCCGACGTGATAACGCAGGCATTTAAGGAGTTTGTAAAAGTTAATGAGAAAAAGCATAACCGCATCTCCGTAAAGGAGAAGCTGGCGCAGTTCCGGGAGCAGTTAGGAAAAGACAAAAACCGGGAGAGGGCAAGGGAACACCAGAAGGACAGGGGGCAGTCATTATGAGTAAAATCGTAGAGGGCATTGCCAAAGACCTAAAGTCAATCCCTGAAAAGCTCAAGGCAAAGACGGGGAATGTTGACAAAAAGAAACTTTTCCTTATGAATCTCCCCTATGTGCTTGCCGGGTATTTCTGCGACAAAATTGCGTGGCTGTGGCGGGTATCGCCGGGGCAGGACGCTTCCGCAAAGATGATGGCGGTCATGGCGGGGATGGAGGACTTATTTTCCAACCCGTTACCAAGTTTCCACCCAAAAGATTTGTTAATAGGGATAGGGTGCGGCATTGCGCTCCGCCTTGTGGTGTATTTCAAAGCCAAGAACGCCAAGAAGTTCC
>CAJUDS010000022.1 GCA_910585345.1 uncultured Lachnospiraceae bacterium
GGCGCAGATTTCGTTATCAATGACATTAACGACAAAGCACCGTGCGTCATATTGGCATTATTTGGTTATCCGTTCCAGGAAGCGTTTGTTTTTGAAAATAAAGATAAAATCAATGCGGCTCTCTGGGTCGGTCTGCAGAAGGACGGCCCCATACTGGGGGAAGAGGAAAAAGGACTGCAGGCACTCGGACGGAAACTGCAGAAAAAGATTTTTCAGAGAAAGATACATCAATACGAAAATCAGGAGAAGACGGAACTTTAAACTTCCGTCTTTTGTCATTGTTTTTTTGTGCAGTTTTTCTGTTTTGGTTGTGCAGGTTGCCGAGACATTGCAAAGAAATAACAACGAAAAAAGGGGCCGAAAAGGTAAAAAGCGCATAAAAAACTGATATTTCCTGTAGATTTATATGTAGATTTATATTAAAATGGAAAAAGAGCAAAGAAACAAAGGAAACAAAGATAAGATATATTTTGTACATTTTGCATAGGAAGAGAGAAGGAGTTGGGGGAAATGATATCTAATCAGATTTTGCAGAATACAATTGAAGGGCTAAAAGTAATCTCCCGTGTAGAATTCAGCGTGATTGATACTGATGGGAAGACGGTTGCTGTCACCTCCGATAATATGAGTGAGTTTGAAAAACCAGCGCTTGAGTTTGTAAAATCTCCGGCAGACAGCCAGGAGGTACAGGGCTGTCAGTTTTTTAAGATCTATGACGAACAGCAATTGGAGTATATTCTGGTTGCAGGGGGTGCAGGAGAGGATTTATATATGGTAGGCAAAATGGTTGCCTTTCAGATACAGAATCTTCTGATTGCATATAAAGAACGTTTTGATAAAGACAATTTTATGAAAAATCTGCTTTTGGACAATCTGCTTTTGGTGGATATTTATGGGCGTTCGAAGAAACTGCATATTCCTGCCGATGTAAAAAGGGTGGTGATTGTGGTAGAGACGGAAAACGACAAAGACAGTAATGTACTGGAAATGATCAGAAATCATAAGGGAAATACAGGAAAAGATTTTGTGACGGCAGTGGATGAAAATAACGTGATTGTCGTAAAAGAGCTTGCCGACGGTGACGGCAATGCGGAAATCGACAAAGAGGCGGTGGAAATTGCAGGCTATTTGGAAAAAGAAGGTATTGGAAATGTACATATTGCTTATGGTACGATAATAGGAGAGATCAAAGAGGTCAGCCGCTCCTATAAAGAGGCTAAAATGGCGTTGGACGTAGGACGGATTTTCTTCAGTGACAGAAATATTATCGCATACAGTGAGCTGGGGATTGGCCGTTTGATTTATCAACTTCCCATTCCGCTTTGTAAAATGTTTATCAAAGAAATCTTTGACGGGAAGAATCCGGATGAGTTTGATGAAGAAACATTGACGACAATCAACAAATTTTTTGAAAACAGCCTGAATGTGTCGGAAACGTCGAGACAGTTGTTTATTCACAGAAACACGCTTGTATATCGTCTTGATAAACTGCAGAAGAGCACAGGACTGGATCTGCGCGTTTTCGAAGACGCCATCACTTTTAAAATTGCACTGATGGTTGTGAAATATATGAAATACATGGAAACATTTGACTATTAATAAAGAATACAAAGGCAGAGGTGAATTACATTGGCGGGAAAGAAAAGAGCCAGAAGAGGGATATCGGAACCAAAGGACGTTATTGTGCTGGATAATGTAAGCAAATCCTATTCTACGGGTGCGCCGGCGCTGAATGGCGTCAGTATCAGAATACGCAAGGGAGAATTTGTATTTATTGTTGGCGACAGCGGTTCGGGGAAGTCGACACTGGTTAAACTGCTGCTCCGCGAACTAACGCCCACTTCGGGAGGCGTATGGGTAAACGGGGAGGATGTGGTTCGTCTGAAGCACCGCAAAATACCGAAATTCCGACGTAATCTGGGAATTGTATTTCAGGATTTCCGTCTTTTGAAGGATCGTAATGTCTATGAGAATGTAGCGTTTGCGCAGCGTATCATTCAGGTGCCGACAAGAGAGATTAAGAAAAATGTACCGGCGATATTATCAATCGTAGGACTTGCGGGGAAATATAAAGCGAGACCGAGACAACTTTCGGGCGGGGAACAGCAGCGCGTAGCTCTGGCGAGGGCTTTGATCAATAAACCGTCAATTTTACTGGCGGACGAGCCTACGGGTAATCTGGATCCGAAAAACTCATGGGAGATTATGAAGCTGTTAGAGGAGATCAACCAGAGCGGCACTACGGTATTGGTAGTCACGCACAACAGAGAAATCGTAAATGCCATGAAGAAAAGAGTTGTGACAATGAAGAAGGGAGTCATTGTGAGCGACGAAGAAAAAGGCGGTTATATCGATGAGGATTAGTACACTTTTTTATACAATCAAACAGGGGTTTGTCAATATTATACGCAATAAATGGTTTTCTCTTGCATCCATTGCCACCATTTCCGCATGTCTGTTTTTGTTTGGATTATTTTATGCAATTCTGGTCAATTTCCAGCATGTGGTAAAGACGGCGGAAGAAGGGGTGTCGGTTACCGTGTTTTTTGACGATGGCCTGGAAGATGAGCGAATCCGTGAGATCGGCGATATGATCAGCAAGCGGGTGGAAGTAAGAGATATTCAGTTTAAGTCTGCGGAAGAAGTGTGGAATGAGTTTAAGGTAGATTATCTGGGCGAATATGCAGATGGCTTTACGGAAAATCCATTGGAAAATTCGGCAAATTATGAGATTTACCTAAGCGACGTATCCATGCAGAGCGCGCTTGTCACATATTTGGAATCCATTGACGGGGTCAGACTGGTCAATAAGTCGGAAATTACAGCCAACGCGCTGAGCGGCATTAACGTACTGATCGGCTATATATCTATTGGCATTATTGTTATTCTGCTGGCTGTCTCTGTGTTTCTAATCAGCAATACCGTTATGATAGGTATCTCTGTCAGAAAAGAAGAAATCAATATTATGAAATATATTGGCGCCACAGACTTTTTTGTCAGATCGCCGTTTGTGATAGAAGGTATTTTGATCGGGCTGCTTGGTTCGATTGTACCGCTCGTTTCCATTTATTATATCTATACAAATGTGATTGTATATATTAACGACAGATTTCAAATCTTGTCCGGTCTTTTGGATTTTCTTCCGGTAGAAATGGTTTTTTCGACACTTCTGCCTGTGTCTGTAGGAATCGGTGTGGGAATTGGCTTTCTAGGCAGTATCGTAACCGTCAGAAAACATTTAAAAGTATAGCATAAGAGGAAGAACTCCATGAGGATGAGGAAAGAGCTGAAACAAATTTCATGTCTGCTGGGTATTGTTTTGCTGACTGGACTGTTTTTATCCTCTCCCACGGTTCTGGCTGTCGATACGGATAAAATCCAGAACAGTATTCAGGAAAAGCAGAATGCCATAGGAGAGGCGGAGAAGCAGAAGGCAGCTCTTCAGTCAGGACTGACAGACATAAAACGACTTGTGGCGGATTTGGAAAATTCCAAGAAGAATCTTAAGGATTACGTAAAAAAGCTGGATGCGAACCTTGACGAAATAGAGGGAAAGATTGCGGATCTGAAAGATCTGATTGATGAGAAAGAAGAGGAAATTGAAAAAACGGGGGAGGCGCTGGATGAGGCCGCTGCCACGGAGGCAAAACAGTATGCCGCCATGAAGCAGAGAGTGCGGTTCCTGTATGAGCAGGGACAGACGTTTTATCTGGATCTGATTTTTACATCGGGCAATTTTGGGGAACTAATGAACCGTACGGAGTTTATTGAAAGAATCGCGGCTTATGACAGAAAAAAGCTCGAAGAGTATCAGGAAACCAAGCGCCAGGTGGCAGCGTTTAAGGAAGAATTGGAAGCGGAAAAGATAGTGCTGGATGCGGCCCGGGAAGCAGTGGAAGAAGAGCAGGAGGCGTTAAATGCGCTGATTGCATCAAAGGAACAGGAAATCAAGGCGTATGATGCGGATATCAGCAATAAGTCTCAGGTCGTGAAAGAGTATGAGGCTGAAATTGCGGCGCAGAATGCCACGATTGCAGCGCTCGAACAGGCGGTAGAGGCAGAAAAGAAGCAGTTGGAGGAGGCCAACCGGCCGAAATATGACGGCGGCAAATTCAAATGGCCGGCGCCCTCGTATAAGAGAATTTCAGATGATTACGGCAATCGTATCCATCCAACGCTCGGAGTACAGCAGTTCCACAATGGCGTTGACATGGCGGCGCCGAGCGGTTCTCCAATTCTGGCGGCTTATGACGGGGAGGTAGTGGCAGCAGCGTATAATGGTTCAATGGGTAATTATGTAATGATAGATCATGGAGATAATTTGTATACGATCTATATGCATGCTTCTGCACTATATGTGTCAAAGGGTGCACATGTATCAAGAGGGGATACGATCGCTGCGGTAGGTTCTACCGGGCGGTCCACAGGTCCGCATCTTCATTTCAGCGTACGTTTGAATGGAAGTTATGTGAGTCCATGGAATTATCTGTCATCTTAGGGAATACAATCATCTTAGAGGAAATGGCGGGAATGAAAGAAAATGTCAGATAAAAGAAAATTTATAAACGGATTGCTTACAGGATTGTTTCTTGCGGTTATTATAGCAGGAGCTACATATGGCGGCAGAAAAGCGGTAACCGTGTGGAAACAATATCATTCGCAGGAGGAAAGCGGAGCAGGCGCAGAGGTAGTGAGCGCGAGGACGATGCAGAAGCTGCAGCTGATAGAAGATATCATAGAAGAAAACTATGCTTTGGATATGGTAGATAGCAAGGCGATGGAGAATGGTATTTACCAGGGATTGGTAGACTCCCTGCAGGATCCCTATTCTGCCTATTATTCTGCGGAGGAAATGCAGGAGCAACAGGAAAAAATGGAAGGTGTTTACTATGGCATCGGCGCGTATGTGAAGTATGATGAAGAGATGGGATTTGCCCGTCTGGGAGAAATATTCGCGAACAGTCCCGCCTTGGAAAGCGGTTTGCTGGAAGGGGATTTGATCGTCAAGGTAGACGGTCAATATACAAAGGGAATGGGTCTGGACGAGGTGGTCAGTCTGATTAAAGGCGAAGAAGGCACACGGGTGCTGCTTACGATTATGCGTGAAGGGGAGACGGAGGCCCGGGAGATTGAGGTAGAGCGCAGGGAAGTGCCGAAACAGACAGTTTCCTTTGAAATGATGGACAATAAGATTGCATATATCCGGATTTCTGAATTTGACAAAGTTACGGTGGATCAGTTTACGGATGCGATGGCAATGGCGAAGGGGTCCGGTATGCTGGGGCTGATCTTGGATTTGCGTGACAATCCGGGGGGAAATCTGGCGGCGGTAATCGATGTGGCCAGACAGATCCTGCCCAAAGGCCTGGTGGTATATACAAAGGATAAGGCGGGGAAACGTCAGGACTATAACTGCGACGGGGATCATGAACTGACAGTGCCTATGGTCGTACTTGTCAATGGCGGGAGCGCAAGCGCATCGGAAGTTCTTGCAGGAGCGGTAAAAGATTACGGGAAGGGAAAGCTGCTCGGCACAACTACTTTTGGAAAAGGCATTGTGCAGAAATATCTTGCCATTTCAGACGGATCTGCCGTAAAGCTGACAACAAGCAAATATTATACGCCGAAAGGCAATAATATTCATGGAATTGGCATTGAACCCGATGAGACATTAGAAATGGACTATGAGGAATATTTAGAAAGTGGGTATGACAACCAGTTAGAGCGCGCAAAGGAAATTCTGGTGACAGGCGAATAAACGGATGCAGGACGGAGACGGGGAACTGCTTATATGGAGATAAGGAATAAACAGCCATAGGATGCACGCCTATGGCTGTTCGGTTATGGTTTCTACAGATGCAATTTGTTGATAAAAGCCGGACTGATCCGAAAATGATTTCTGTCGGGTAATGATATGTTTAGACAGACAGATCGACATTTCCACCTTCGGCGGGAACGGGCGCTTCCGATACCGGAACGGGCATTTCATTTCCGTAAAGTTCCAGGGAAACACCGGCTGATCTGGCAGAACTGCCGGAAGTTTCCTGCTTTTCTCTTTCCAGGCGGGCAAATAAGTCTTTCAGATATTTCATATCCGCTTCAACGATTTCCCGCATCTCATCTGCGCGGTGTTTTTTCTTCAGGCGTTCGATATCCTCGCGGTCCATATCATGGTAGGCAGTTGCCATAATACTGTCTGCGAGATCATCAAGATTGGCAGCTTCTTCTAGTTCCGCCATAGTCTCTTCCATAAGGCGCCGGGATTCTTCCATCATTTTTTTCAGTTCTTCCTGTGTGAATTCCTGTTCCCTTTCGGTATCGTTTTCTTCGGTTTCGCCGTTTTCGTCCAACTCTTCAAAATCGACGCAGGAACCCTGAGCCTGTGCCTTTTCTTCTTCTTTTAGATGTTTTACGCGTTTTTTGGCGATCCGTTCCAATTTTCTTGCATGGGCAATGGCGCTTTCCAGTTCTTTTTCGTCGTAATCCCCGTTTCTGACTTTTTTCAGCAGCATTGCCACATTCGCGCGCGCCTTTGTGACGACGCGGCTCGCGCTGCCGGAAGTTTTCGTCAACAGAAGCATGGAAGATATTTGTTTGAAGTTATACTGCAGGCGTTTCTTTTTCTTTTCGATGGTTTTGCTCATGCTGATAGAACCCGCCGTGCTTCCGTCCCGGTTTTTAAAACTGATTCGCGTAATCTGTCTGTTTCCCCTTGTATAAGTGTTCCGTTCCACCGTGTGGATTCCGGTGCCGATTGCCAGTCCCTTTCTCATAGTATCATCCTCCCTGATGTCGACGCTGCACATGACCTGATGTTGCCCGCGGTAAATCCGTTTACCGTTTATAATATTATATCGGCGACAGGAGGGGAAAAGTTTATTGCCACGAGGGTCAAATGCCCCGCAGCTTTGCCGCGTTGCAAGTTTGCGCCCCGTCGGCTTGTTGTGTGGTTTTTGACTTTCACAGGAGGCGGCTGCAGCGATGGAATAAAATTTTCCATATTGACCATGTGATAAAAACATTTGTTCCGGAACGGCGGATTTTTTACGTTTTGCTACATATTATCGCTATTTAAAATGGTTTTTCGGCAAAATCAGACAATAAATGGACAGTTTATTTCCTATCTGTTAGGAAATACTATGAAAAAAAACGAAGATGCTATCCTGTATAATGAAACCATGCAAATAAGACAGAAAAAAATCCTTGAGATTCTAAAAGAAAAAAAGGACTGGATTACGGGAAAAGAATTATCGACCATGCTGAGTGTTTCTGATCGGACCATTCGAAATGACATGGAGCTGCTTAGAAAGGAATGCGAAGGGCTCATAGAATCGAGCGTGCGTTATGGATACCGGATCAATCGGGAAGCGCTTGAAAAAAGAGATGCAGGCCGCAAAGACGCTGCAAACCGGAAAATCAGAGAGGATATCCCGCAGACGTCGGAGGAACGGTGTAAGTATATCATTGAGAAGCTGCTTTTCAGCACACGGAAACTGAATCTTTATGATCTGCAGTATGCGATTTATGTCAGCGAATTTACGATCAAAAATGATATGAAAAAGGTTGCCGAAATGCTGGGCAAGTATGACGGCGTGGAACTGGTCAGAACAGACAGGCATATCTATTTGAAAGGCAGCGAGGAATGCAAACGCTCTGTCTATAAGGATCTGCTTGCCAATGAAACGAGGGGCAATTTTATCAACATCAACAAGATTGATGAGCTGTTTCCTAATTTTGATCTGATTAAAGTGAAAAATACACTGGAAGAAATTCTGGCAAAACACAGTTACCGGGTACGTGAGGAAACCTTCCCCATGCTGATGATCCATGTAGGCGTTTCGATCCAGAGAATGATGAATTACAACTATGTGGAAATGAACAGATCACGCAGCGAGATTAAAAGTACGCCGGAGTATGAGATTGCTTTGGAATTTTTTACAAAGGTGACGGCTTCCCTATGCTTTGACTTGAATGAAAACGAGGTAGTCTTATTTGCAAATCTGCTGATTGGCAGACAGCGAAGCCCTCTTTTTGATGACAAAGGAGAGTATCTTTTACAGGCGGAAGACTTGACGCTGAAGATCATCAATACGGTCCGGTTGAGATACGATATTGATTTTTCCGGGGATATGACATTTAAGGATGGAATTATCCTGCATCTGCAGAATCTTCTGGAACGGATTCGCTACAGAGCGGTTGTTTCCAATGTCTGTCTGGCTGAAATTAAGAAGACATATCCTCTTGTTTTTGAGATGAGTGTTTTTATTGGCCATATTATTGAAGAATATACAGGCAGCACGATTTCAGAGGATGAGATCGGTTTTCTGGCGATTCATCTGGGGGCGGCGTATGACCGGCTGAACATCAGATATTACTATCATGTGGTTTTGATTCAGCCAAACAGCAACACGCTGACAGGGGCGTGCAGTGATAAGATACTGGAGCGTTTCGGAGAACGGCTTGTGATCGATGCCATATTGAAATATTATGAAGCATCCGTGATTGAAAGTCTGCATCCGGATCTGCTGGTTTCTACCATACCGATTACGCATAAACTGGATATTCCCATCATTTTCATCACAATGTTTGTCAATACGAGTGATGAGTATAAAATATTCAGGGCGATTACGGAGCTGGATCGGAGACATTATAAAAGAGAGTTTGATAATTTTATCAAATGTCTGATCCTGCAGGAATATTACTTTTTCCATCTGGAATGCGATACCTGGGAAGAGGTGATCAGCTATATGTGCGACCGGATGTATGAAGGAGGACGGGTGGAGAAAAGCTTCAAAGAGTCCACGTTTGCACGGGAGAGGATGGCGTATACTTCATTCAGCTATGGATATGCGATTCCCCATGCACTGAATTATTCGGCAATCAGGTCCACAATGGGAATCGCCGTTCTGAAGCGGCCTGTGCAGTGGGGTGAGTATCAGGTTCGTCTGGTATTGCTGCTGGCAATCCGGGATGATGAAAGGGAACTGCTGAAAATATTTTTCGACTGGCTGGGCAATCTCAGCGATGATACGCTTCTTCTGTCAAAGATCATGAAGGCGGAAAGTGTGGAGGAATTTATCAGCTTAATTGAATAAAGACGGCAGAGAGATGGGAACTGTTACCAGTAACGGGAAGGATGGATATGAAGAAAAAAAACAATCAGGCAGTGACACCGGATTCTCCGGCTCCGCTGAACAGAAGAACATTTGCTTTTCTGTTGGACTGGTATCTGGGATCAGCGTTCAGTGCGGTTCCGGTAGGGATTTTGTGGAATATGCGGACGGGAGAAACGGTAATCAATACCGATATTACGCTGTTTGAGGCGCCTTATGGATGGCTTGCAGGACTGCTGGGTCTTTTGTTCGGTGCAGTTTATTACTATGTGGTGCCTCTTAAGGTATGGCGGGGACAAACACTGGGAAAGAGGCTGATGGATATCCGGATCACCGGTGAGGATGGCAATCTGTTGTCGGCAGGCAGTCTGGCTCTGAGACAAATAGTAGGCGTTATGATTTTGGAAGGCTCTTTTCTGATGACAGGTCAGTATGCGGCGCAGATGCTGACGATGCTGACGAGAGGAATGGTTGGAAAAGCGCCGGGTTATCTGATGCTTGGATTGTTTCTTGTTTCTGTATGGCTGGTATACAGAGGGGGAAAAGCAGCGCATGATATATGGGCGGGCAGCAAAGTAGTAAGTGGCAAACTGTGACAGTAAGCGATAAACAGGGAATCTTAAAAATTTATATTATGAAGGAGGAATGCACTATGGAAGAAATGGAGCTGATCTGCTTTAAGATCATCTCGGCGGTGGGAGAGGCAAAGAGTGATTATATCTCAGCTTTGGAAGCTGCAAAAAAGGGAGATTATGAAAAAGCGGAAGAGTTAATCAAGCATGGAGAGGAATGCTATTTAAACGGGCATAAACAGCATGCGGAATTGATTACCAAAGAGGCAGGCGGAGAGAGAACGGAAGTATGTCTGCTGTTGATGCATGCCGAGGACCAGTTGATGGCGGCAGAAACAATTAAATTATTGGCTGTGGAGCTGATCGAGCTTTACAAAAAATGAATTGAGGGAAAGGAGGAACAAGAGCATGAAAAGATTTTATTTATTCTGCAACGCAGGAATGTCCACCAGCCTGTTGGCCAGCAAGATGCAGAAAACTGCAGATGCACATGAACTGCCTATCGAGATCAAGGCATTTTCAGATGCACAGATGAGCGACATTGTAAGTGAGTTCAATCCGGAAGTGATTCTTCTGGGACCGCAGGTGAAACATCTCTATGACAAGGTGAACGAGCGGTATGGACAGGAGCATGTGGTGGCAGTCATCGACAGCGCCGACTATGGCAACGTGGACGGTGAGAGAGTTTTAAAAAAGGCAATGAAGCTTTACAAAGAAAGTAGAGGAAAATAAGTTATGATGCAGAAACTTGAAAAAATCCTGATGCCCATTGCGAATGTGCTGTCCAGGAACAAGATACTGATTGCGATTCGTGACGGTTTTCTGGTTACGGTTCCGATTACGATTGTAGGTTCTATATTCCTGCTGATTTCCAATTTCCCGCTGGAAGGCTTTCTGAATTTGATGACTTCCATTTTCGGAGCCGGCTGGGACGCGTATCTGGGCCGGGTATCGGCGATTGCGTTTGACTGTGTGGCCCTTCTTGGTGTTCTGAGTATCGGGTATTGTTATGCACGTGAAAAAGGTCTTGAAAACAGGATCGGCGGGGCCGTGGTGGCGCTTGTATGCTTTTTGATCATTACGCCCCAGAAAACAGTTGTAGAGCTGGAAGGCGCTGCAGAGGCGGCATCTTTCAGCGGATTCCAGTTTACATTCCTGGGTACCGCAGGTATGTTCCTGGCAATGCTCACGGCAATCGTTTCCGTTGAGATTTATGCATGGGCAATCAGAAAGAAACTGATCATCCGTCTGCCGGACGGTGTACCGCCTATGGTTATGGAGTCGTTCGCTTCCCTGATTCCGTCGGCCATAGCGATGACAATCTTTTTTGTGGTAGGTATTATATTTGACCATACATCCTTTGAATATGTTCATTACTTTATTTACAAAGTGCTGCAGACACCGTTGGTAGGTCTGGGCAAGCTGTCGGGATTTGAGGTAATTTATCAGTTCCTGTCCACGCTGTTCTGGTTCTTCGGTATCAACGGACCGGCTGTGACAAACACAATTTTCAGCCCGATCCATAAGGTGCTGACAGTAGAAAACTACGAGGCCGCACAGGCAGGTCTGGAGATGACCAACATCTTTACTGCCGGTTTCTCAGATTTCTTCTGCAACTTTGGCGGCGGCGGTTCTACGCTGGGTCTTGTTATTATCATGGCTTTCTTAGGAAAGTCCAACCGTATGAAAACGCTGGGCAGACTGTCACTGCCGGCCGGAATTTTCGGTATCAATGAACCGCTTATTTTCGGTCTGCCTATCGTACTCAACCCGCTGATGGCAGTTCCGTTTATTCTGACGCCAGTTGTCAATACGATCATTGGCTATCTGGCTACCATTACGGGGATTATGCCGATCACGCTGGGCGTACAGTTACCGTGGACCTGTCCGATTGTGTTCTCGGGTTTCCTTGTGACCGGGTCGGTAATGGGTTCCGTCGTCCAGATTGTGATGCTGATTGTAGATATACTAATTTACTATCCGTTCTTTAAGCTGTTGGATAAGCGGTATCTGGAAGAGGAAAGTGCCGCGGGCGGTGAGGAGGACGAACTGGATAGTCTGTCCTTTGATGATTTGGAACTGGATTAAAGACGGTTTGGCTTGTTTGAACAGTTGCCGGGCGCAGAGCTGTGCGCCCGGTTAATAGGAGGCAGAGTATGAAGGTAGTATTAATTTTTGACCAGGGTCTGGCAGGAGCCGGAGGAAAATCCAATCCCAATGTAGGCCTGACTGCCGTAAAGGGCGGCGTCGGTTCTGCGCTGATGCTGGAGCCGCATTTTGAAAAGATCGGTGCGCAGGTTGCCGCCACATTGTACTGCGGAAATGAATATTTTCTGCACAATGAGGAGGAAGTGGTAACAAAGATGACAGCTATGGTAAAGAAGGTGAAGCCGGACTTTGTACTGTGCGGCCCCTGCTTTAACTATCCGGACTATGCGCGGATGGCTGCCATGATTTCCGCTAATATTTTGCAGAATACTGAATTCAAGTCCTGTGCCATGATGTCTGTCGAAAATGCGGAGACAATCGAGGCTTATAAAGACAAGACGCCTATCCTGAAAATGCCGAAAAAGGGCGGAACCGGCTTAAATGACAGCTTTGCGGATCTGTGTGAGTTTATGAAAGGTATCGTAGAGGGGTCAGGAGAGCTGGAAGCTGTCAGGAACCGGGTTTGCTATTAGGCACATAATAATGAAAAAGAGAGCCGCCGCAAAATGACTGACTGAAATGGATTTTGCGGCGGTCTTTTCAAAAAGGAGAAGTATGAACACAGACAGATTAGAAACATTGTGTAACAGTTTCGGGGTCAGCAGCGCGGAGCATCCGGTTGCAGGCATACTCCGCAAGAGCTATGAACCTCTGTGCGATGAAATAAAATATGACCGGCTTGGCTCACTGTTTGCCATAAAGCGGTCAAAGAATCCGGATGCAGCAACCCTTATGATTGCTTCCCCGTTAGATGAGATGGGAATGATGATTTCGGAGGTAAAAAAGGAAGGGACGCTTTCTTTTATTGCGCTGGAGCATCTGGCATGCAGCTCTCTGCTGCATCAGCGTGTACGCATTTTAACAAGAGAGAATACATGTATTGACGGCGTAGTCGGAATGGACAAGAAGATGCTGGAGGATTCCTGCGAGGTGAAAAATGCCGAAGATCTGTTTATTACCTGCGGACTTCCGTACGAGGAATTGAAAGAACGGGTTCATCCCGGTGATCTGGCAGGGTATAACAGTGCGTTTCATGAGCAGAATGGAATCCTTATGTCAAAAGCGCTGTTCCCCCGGGTTTTCAATGAGGTTACTCTGGAGCTGCTGGAACGGGTAAAGGATACTGCATTTGACTTTCATCTGGCAGTGGGTTGTATCGCCCAGTCTGTCATTGGATTCCGGGGAACTAAAACAGCCACCTATGTGATCAGGCCGGATGCGGCAATTGCACTGACAGCGTTTGATACGGCCAAACGGAAGATTCAGACAGGGGACGGTGTGATTGCCGGGTATTATGACCGTCAGATGCTGCCTTCTCAGGCGCTTTTACATGATTTTTCAGAGAAGGTGACGGCAAAGGCTTATTTCGGGGCCACAGGAAATGACGGTTCCTTCATTCACAAAACATTAAAAGGGACGCCTGCGGTCAGCGTGGGAATTGCCGTGGACAATATGGGAAGCGCCAATGAAATATGCAGGATCGGGGATGTGGACGTATTGGTGGATGGCCTGACGGCTTATCTGGGCACCATTGATTCTGAGAAAATAATGGCATTTGGACTGGATGATGTATTATGATGGATTTGGAAAGACTGGAAAAGATATGTTCTGTCTGCGGGATTTCTTCTTTCGAACAGGAAACGGGGAAGCTGCTTGCCGGAGAATATGAAAGCCTTGGTCTTGGCTGCATCAGAGACAGGCTGGGAAGCGTGATTGCTGTGAAATGCAGAGAGCAGCAGGGGCCGGACATCATGATTGCCGCCCATATGGATGAAGTGGGATTTATGGTGGAGAGCATTGATGAGAATGGATTTATCAGAGTGCGGCCGGTGGGAAGCTGGTGGAGCCATATGGTCCTGGGACAGTGGTATACGATCGTAACAAAAGAGCAAAAGAAGTACCCGGCTTTGATGGGAAGCATGGCCACACATGGACTGCCGGAGGAAATTCGCAGCAAAACGGTTTCGATGGAGGATGTGTATCTGGATCTGGGTGTGGCAAACCGGGAAGAAGTAATCGCTCTGGGAATTGCCATAGGGGATATGGTTGCCCCTTGGGCGCATTTTGAAGTGATGAACAATCCCAAATATATTTCGTGCAAGGCTTTTGATGACCGGATTGGCAGCTACATTATGGTGGAGGCGGCCAAAAGACTGAAAGATACCGTGCATGCGCCATTGTATCTGGCCAATACCGTGCAGGAAGAGCCGGGGCTTCGGGGCGCCAGGACCGCCGTGGAAACGGTACATCCGGATATTGCATTCGCTATTGATACCACGCTGGCCGGTGATACACCGCTCAATCACAATATCTGCAGTCTTGGGAAAGGCGTAGTGCTGTCTATGATTGATTCCAATTCCATTGCGCCCAGGAAACTGGTACGATATGTGGAATCTGTCTGCGAAAAGCATGATATCCCCCATCAGTATGCAGTGTTTCATAAAGGCGGAACCGACTCCGGAAATATACACAAGGCGTTTGAAGGGGTGATAAATATGACGTTATCCATCCCCATCCGATATATGCATACCAATCACAGTATGATTCATGAGGATGATGTGGAAGCATGTATCCGCCTGATCTGTGAGCTGGTAAAGGATATAGGGAATAAAACGTTTCGGGATCTGACGGATAACGGCGTATAAGATATGGAAACGATGGGAACCGGTCTGCCCACTGTCATGCAGGCAGACAAAATTTGATGCGTCGGTTCAGGAATCTGGACTGTAGCCACGGAGGAAAAGAGATGTATGGAATCATAGCCACATGGAGAATGGCAAAGGAAGGGATAGAACAGGCATATGATATGCTGAAAAAAGGGGAAACTTCAGGCAGCGCTATCGAAGCTGCCATCCGTGCAGTAGAAGATTTCCCTTATTATAAGTCGGTGGGGTATGGCGGTCTGCCCAATGAAGAGCAGATCGTGGAGCTGGATGCCGGCTATATGGATGGAGATACCATGAGTGTGGGCGCGCTGGGAGCCATCAAAGATTTTGCCAATCCCATCAGCATTGCAAAGAAACTCAGTGAAGAAAAAGTCAATAATGTACTGGTTGGGGCAGGTGCGGAAAAATATGCCCGGGAACGGCAGTTTGAAGAAAAGGAAATGCTGACCGAGCGGGCGAAAGCATTTTACCGGAAAAAGAGAAAAGAGCTGGATCAGGAACTGCGGCCCTATGACGGACATGACACAGTAGGTATGGTCTGTCTGGATCAGTCCGGCACAGTGACGGCGGCGACCAGTACGAGCGGTCTGTTTATGAAACGAAGCGGACGTGTGGGGGATTCCCCCATTGTAGGCTCCGGCTTTTATGCAGATTCGGAAGTGGGCGGCGCTACGGCCACGGGACTTGGGGAAGACCTGATGAAGGGCTGTATTTCCTATGAGATCGTCCGCCTGATGAAAGAGGGTATGACACCCCAGAAAGCATGTGAGAAGGCAGTGGCTGATCTGGACCGGAAGCTGAAACAGAAGCGGGGAGAAGCAGGCGATCTGTCTGTGGTTGCTATGAACAATCAGGGAGAATTTGGCTGCGCCACTAACATTGGGGGGTTTTCTTTCAGCGTTGCTACAGAAGGCCAGGAACCGATTGTATATCTGGTGAACCGGGAAGAGGACGGCAGATGTACGTTTGAGGAGGCTTCCAAAGAGTGGCTGGAAGAATATATGCGCGTGCGTATGGCGCCGGTTGAGGAATAAGCAATAAACCGGAGAAACCAGAAGAACAGAAAAAACAAACAGGAACAGGGATATGAAAGAGAAAATTATAAATCATGTGGGGGCACTGCTCCCGGATTTGGTGGAGGACATCAAGACAATCTGCAGTATGGATTCCCGTCAGGATACGGCGACACCGGAAGATCCGTTTGGGAAGAGGGTGACAGACTGTCTGAATGCGGCTCTGGCGATTGCAAAGCGTCTTGGATTTGAGACGGAGAATGTGGGAAATCAGATCGGTATCGCCGCCTGCGGACCGGATACGGAAGACTATATTGCCTGTGTAGGCCATCTGGATGTGGTGGACGTAAACGGCGTGTGGAAGACAGACCCCTTTGTCTGTACGGAAAAAGACGGCGTACTGTATGCAAGGGGCGTGCTGGACAATAAGGGGCCGACTTTCTGCTGCATGTATGCGCTTAAGACATTGATGGATCTGGGATATGAATTTCCCATCCGGGTTAAGATTATTTTTGGCACCAATGAAGAAACCGGCATGGAAGATATGAAGTGGTATTTTAAGGATCATAAATATCCGCTTATGGGCTGGACGCCTGATGTGAAATATCCGGTGATTTATGCGGAACGGGGAAGGGCTGCCTACCGTTTCAGGCTGCCGAAAGAAAAAACGGAAGAACTGTATACGTTTGTAAATCAGTTTATTTTCAATCAGAATGACTTGGCTGCCAGCCTAGGCATTGACTATGCGGATGAGGAATTTGGAAAAAATCAGGTGAGAAAAGTAGAGTTGTTTGAGGACAAGGATAGCTGCGGCCTGACGCTGGTTTCCAGTTATCCGGCTTCCTATAAGCTGGAAACAATGACAGAAGCGCTGCGAAAGCGTTGTAGTGAGCATATGATCCTGATTCTGGATTCTAACATTGATCCGGTGTTTTTTGACAAAGACACTTATCTGATCAAGACATTGGAGCGGGTCTATGAAGAGATTATGCAGGAGGATGGCAGCGCGGTGACGACCACCGGAGGCAGCTATGCCAAAGTGGTGAAAAACATTGTGCCTTTCGGCCCCAGTTTTAAGGGACAGAAGGGAATCGGGCATATGCCGGATGAATGGATGCGGATATGCGACATTGAAAAAAACACACAGATTTATGCATATGCATTGCATGAACTGATGGAAGGTCTGCAGGAGGAAGTACAATGAAAAAACTTGGAATTTCTGTTTATCCGGAACGGGCGCCGAAGGAAAAATGCTATGAATATATGAAACTGGCCGGTTCTTATGGCTTTCAGCGTGTGTTTACCTGTCTTTTGTCGGTAGATGAGGACAGGGAAAAGATCATAGCTGATTTTACAGAGTTTTGCAAAGTGGCCCATGAGAACCATCTGACCGTATCGGTGGATACCAACGGATCCGTATTTCGGCGGCTGGGAGCAGGGCCGAGAGATCTGTCTGTGTTTGCGCAGATGGGAGTGGATATTATTCGTCTGGATGAGCATTTCAGTGATATGGAAGACATTGCGATTACCAAAAATCCGTATGGTATTATGATTGAATACAATGCGTCCTCCACCCAGGGACTGGACGTTATGATCAAAAAGGGCGCTGACAGAAATAATATGTGTATCTGCAGTAATTTTTATCCGCAGAGAAATACAGGCATGGGACTTTCGCGCTGGATCGAACTGAATCGCTGGTATCAGCCTCTGGGGTTAAATAATGCCGCATTTGTGTCCAGCAGACAGGAGCATACCCACGGCCCCTGGGAAGTGTACGACGGACTTCCCACACTGGAAATTCACCGGGATCTGCCGATTGATCTGCAGCTCCGCCATTTGAATGCCCTGGGGCTTTGCAATGATTTCCTGATTGGTAACGCCTTTGCCAGTGAGGCTGAGCTGAAGGCAATGGCGGAAACGGATCTGAGCAGGATCCGGATCAAAGTGGATGTGGCGGAAGGTGTTTCCGATATCGAGAAAGAAATTATCACCTGTGATATCCATGCATCCAGGGATGACTGCAATGAACTGGTGATCCGATCCAGCTATCCGAGGGTACAATATAAAGATAAGGAGATCGTGCCCCGTGCAAATGACCGCGAGGTCTTTACAAGAGGAGACGTAATTATCGTTAACGATAACCTGAAGCATTATGCAGGGGAGCTGATGATCGTATTGACAGAAATCAAAGCGGATGATGTGTATAATTATGTGGGACATGTGGGTGGAGGAGAGCAGCTCTTACTGGACTGCATCAAGCCGGCCTATAGTTTTGCGTTAATGATTTGACGGGCAGGTGAGGAAACGTATGGAAAAAGTAGTGGAAATTTGCTGTGGAAGTTATGAGGATGCAGTGGCTGCATTCCGGGGAGGCGCAAAACGGATTGAATTGAACAGCGCGCTGTATCTGGGCGGACTGACGCCCTCCCTTGGAACGCTGGTTCTGACAAAGAAGTATACGGATTTGAAAGTAATTACAATGGTGCGGCCCAGAAGCGCAGGATTTTGCTATAGCGATGCTGACTTTGCAGTCATGAAGGCGGATACGGAACTGCTGATGAAAAACGGCGCCGATGGGATCGCATTCGGATGCCTGGATCAGGATGGCAGGATTCAGGAAGAGCAGGTGCGTCAGATTGTGGAGATCATAGATGCGTATAAAGGTGAATCTGTATTTCACCGTGCTTTTGACTGTGTGGAAGATCAGTACGGGGCAATGGAACAATTGATCGGGATGGGAGTCTGCCGTGTTCTGACCAGCGGCGGGAGAGCGAAAGCGATGGACGGCGCTGCGCGGATTGCCGATCTGCAGAAGCAATATGGAGAACGGATTCAGATACTGGCAGGCAGCGGTGTTAATGCGGAAAATGCCAGGGAACTAATGGAAAAGACGGGCATATGGCAGGTGCACAGTTCCTGTAAGGGATGGCTGTGTGATCCCACTACCCAGGGGCCGGACGTATCCTATTCCTATACAGAACATCCAGATAAAAATGCCTATGAAGTGGTGGATGAAGCATTGGTAAAGAGGCTGGTTGATGCGATATGAATTTTCATGAATTAAGAAACAATGATAAAGTACGGTTTGTCTGGACGTTTGCCAGTGTTCTGATCGCCGGTTTTTTACAGGCGGCGATTATGCAGATTTTTATGAATCCGATTAACCTGCTGTCCAGTGGATTTACGGGGGTTGCGATTCTGGTGGAAAAGATCACTTCCACATTTATGGGATTTTCGTTTCCTGTTTCTGTGGGCATGCTGGTTTTGAACATTCCGGTGGCTATCCTTTGCAGCAAAAGCATCAGCAAGCGGTTTACCTTTTTCTCACTGCTACAGGTGTTTTTTGCCAGCTTCTTTTTAAGGGTCCTGGATTTTTCGCCGTTGTTTGAAGATGTTCTGCTGAACGTGATTTTTGGCGGGTTTTCCTATGGCATTATGACGGTGATTGCCCTGAAAGGCAATGCTTCCACAGGCGGTGTCGATTTCGTGGCGCTTTATATTTCCAATAAGAAGGGAAAATCTATTTGGAGTTCTGTGTTTGTATTCAATGCAGCGCTGATTACGGTATTCGGTTTTATGTTTGGCTGGGAATATGCAGGGTATTCCATCCTGTTCCAGTTCATTTCCACAAAGACCATCGATTCCTTCTATCACAGGTATGAGCGTATGACCATGCAGATCACAACGACCATGCCGGATGAGGTCATTAAAGCCTATGTGGCAGAGTATCGGCACGGCGTATCGCGGGTTGACGGAATCGGCGGCTATAGCGGAAGAAAGGTCAGCCTGCTGCACACGGTGGTGTCCAGTTATGAAATTCAGGATATTGCCAAACTGATGCGAAAGACAGATCCCCATGTGGTGATCAATACCTTTAAGTCTCAGGATTTTTATGGCGGATTTTATCTGAAACCAATTGAATAAAGACAGGAAGCCGGAAATTCTTTTACAGAGTTTCCGGCTTTCTTTGCGTGGGCTTTTGCGCTTATGGGAATTTTGTTCAAATTGCAAAAAGGTTACGGCGCAAAAATTGTTATAGCAACAAAAATATTGTATAATCTGAACAAAAAAATTTTTAAAAATAAACAAGTATTGACAAAAATTTCATCAACCATTACAATTTAATATATTAAAACGTTTTAGTTGACATCAAAGGCGACTCATGAAAAGTGTAAGAAGAAGAATAAAAAAAAGAAGTACAATGGAGGATGTTGCGCAAATGGCCGGCGTGACAATAGGGACAGTGTCCCACGTCATAAATGGCACAGCTCCTATATCCGCGGCGACGACGGTGCGGGTTAAGGAAGCAATTGAAAAGCTAAATTACATACCCAATATGGCAGCTCAGAATATGCGGCGTAAAGAAAACCGTCAGTTGGGTCTTCTGGTTCCGAAACTGACAAATATGTTCTATTTGGAAATGGCAAATGCAATTATGGATGAAGCAGACAAAGAGCATTATACCATGATGATATGTAGTTATGAGTATTCTCAGGAACAGGAGAGAAAAGAACTCTACAATCTGCTGCAGAATAATGTGAAGACGATTATTATTGTAAATGGTTATGATGATGAAAAATATATCCGGGAGCTGGTGGAACAGGGCATTCATGTGATCCTGGCGGACCGGAGAAGTGATGAAAAGGGAATTTCCTATGTGGCGTATAACAATGTGGCGACGGCGGAAAGGATTGTAGGTTTTTTAAAAGAAAAGGGGTACGAGAGCATCGGCTTTATTTCCGAGCCTCTGGCTTTGAATAATTTGTGGGATCGGTTTGTTGGTTATAAGGCAGGACTGGAAAAGTACGGGTATAGTTTTCGGCAAGAGTATGTACATATTTCGGAAAGTTTCCGCCATGGCCATGCAAAAAACGGTTATTCCTATACAAGGAAACTATTATCAGAGTATAAAAAAGAAGAGCTCCCGTCGGTGTTTATGGTTTCTTCGGATATGCTGGCGATCGGTGTGATAAAGGCGATTCTTGATGCCGGTTATCGGATTCCGGAGGATTTTGGCATTGTAGGTTGCGATAATTTGGAGATTTCCGCCTATCTGCATCCTTCTCTTACGACGATCAGACAGGATCAGATGCGGCTTGCAAAGGAATTATGGAAACAGGTAACGGCTTACCGCATGAGGAAGCCGATACAGAATATCATGTTGGAGCAGGAATTGGTGGTGCGAAATTCCTGTTAAGATTTTTTTAAATTAAAACGTTTTAATTCTTGGCAGTAGAAACAAAAAAGTAATAAAAGAGAAAGGAGGTTGTATGAATTAAAACGATTTAATCATAAAGAATTAAGATAACGCGCAAGGCAGCAAAATGAATGGAGGTAGTTTATGAAGAATATGAAAAAGTTCGCAGCTTTATTTATGGTCACAGCAATGGTTCTCGTGGGGATAACCGGGTGTGGCAGTAATGCAGAAGAAAGCGCGCCTGCAGCAGAAGGGGCAGCGCCCGCTGAGGGAGAAAGTGCAGCTGGGGAAGACGCAGCGCCGGCGGCAGAGGAAAGTGCGCCTGCAGCAGGAGATTATGAAATCGTAGTTGTACCCAAGGACTCATCCAATCCGTGGTTTGTCCGCATGGACACCGGTGTGAAAGAGTATGCGGCAGAGACAGGCATGAATGTATATCAGAAAGGTACGGATGAGATAGATGCAACAAAGCAGGCACAGCTTGTGCAGGATCTAATCGCACAGGGCGTGGATGCCATCTGTGTCGTACCGGTAGACCCGGAATCTCTTGAACCGGTTTTGAAACAGGCGATGGATGCGGGAATCGTAGTGATTGCACATGAAGGTGCAAGTCTGGAAAATGTAAATTATGATATTGAGGCATTCTCCAATTCCGGTTATGGTGCGTTTATCATGGACAATCTGGCAGAGGCAATGGGCGAAGAGGGCGTTTACACAACCATGGTGGCAGACGTAACCAATGCTTCCCATAATGAGTGGGCGGATGCCGGTGTGGCATGGCAGAAAGAGCATTATCCGAATATGACGCTTCTGGAAGAAGAGCCGAGAGTAGAGTCTCATGACAATGGTGATACGGCATACAATGTAGCAAAAGAGCTGTTTAAGAAATATCCTGATTTGAAGGGCATTATGGGAACTTCTTCCTTTGATGCGCCGGGTGTTGCCCGCGCGATTGATGAACTGGGTCTTGTGGATAAGGCGTATACATCGGGAACAGGTATGCCTGGAGACAATGCGGCGCTGTTAAAGAGCGGTACCGTAAAATCCCTGACACTCTGGGATCCCGCCATTGCAGGAAAAGCAATGATCAGTCTGGCTGTTAAAGTATTGGACGGCGAGGAAATCGGCGCACCGGTAGATCTTGGCGTAGAAGGCTATGAAGCCATGACGTTCCGCGAGGGCAGCAGTACGGTTCTTGAAGGAGAAGGCTGGATCGTTATTGACGCTGACAATGTTGATTCGTTCGGATTCTAACGTTTTGTAGTTCAACAACAGGCGGAAGTCTGTGTCGGGCCGGGTTTTGGCCGGCACAGACTTCTGATAAATAGCAGGGAGAAGGAGGCAACTTATGGCGGAATATTTATTCCGGGCTGTTGATATACGAAAATATTTTGCCGGCGTAAAAGCATTGGACGGCGTTACCCTGGAAATCAAGCCGGGGGAAATTCACTGCCTTGCGGGGGAAAATGGCTGTGGGAAGTCCACGCTGATCAAGATTATTTCCGGCGTATACCAGAGAGATTCCGGCACCATAGAATTTGAGGGGAAAGAACTGCATAAAATTACACCGATCTCCGCAATTGAAAGTGGGATTCAGGTAATTTATCAGGATTTTTCTATTTTCCCAAACCTGAGTGTGATGGAAAATCTGGCGATTAACAGTCAGCTTGTAGCAAAAAAGAAACTGGTGAATTGGAAAGACATGAGAAAGATCGCCGAAGAGGCGGTGCAAAGAATCGGTTTCGAGGTGGATTTAGACGCTCGTCTGGGAGATCTTTCCGTAGCGGAAAAACAGATGGTAGCAATCTGTAGGGCGCTGATGTTTAATGCGAAACTGATTATTATGGATGAACCGACAACGGCTCTGACAAAGAAAGAAGTAAAGGCTCTTTTTGAAGTAATATTACAGTTGAAGGCGCAGAATATTTCAATCCTCTTTGTAAGTCACAAACTGGACGAAGTCTTTGAAATATCAGAGCGTTTCACTGTATTCAGAAGCGGAAAACTGATCGCTTCCGGTAATACCGTTGATCTGAACGATAAGAAATTTACTTATTACATGACGGGCAGAGAATTTGAAGAGAAAATATTTGAACCGAAAAATGTCAGTGAAAAACCGATATTGGAAGTGAAAAATCTATGTCTTGAGGGATATTACAGTAATATTGACTTTTCCGTAAAGGGCGGAGAAATTCTGGGGATTACAGGGCTTCTGGATTCGGGAAGGACGGAACTTGCGCTCTCGTTATTTGGGATGAAACCGGCAGACAGCGGGAAGATACTCATTCACGGGGAAGAGACGGAATTGAAAAGTCCGCAGGATGCGATTAAAAAGGGGGTCGGGTTTGTTCCGGAAGACCGTTTGAGTGAAGGATTGTTTTTATCCCAGAGCATCGGAGACAATATTATCATTTCAGAGATAGATAATCTGACAAAAGGGAAACTGGTAGACAAAAAAAGAACGGAGGACGAGATAGACCGGTGGGTGAAGGAACTTTCCATTGCAACGCCGGATGCAAACAATGCGGCTTCCACGTTATCCGGCGGGAACCAGCAGCGAATCGTTCTTGCGAAATGGCTTGCCTGTCAACCGGAAATCTTAATTCTGAATGGTCCGACGGTAGGTGTGGATATCGGTTCCAAACATGACATTCATGCTATTTTGCAGTCGCTGGCAGGAAAAGGTATGGCAGTTATCATTATTTCGGACGATTTACCGGAGATTTTGGAGAACTGTTCCAGAATTATGATATTGAAAGACGGAAGACTGTCCGGGGAATTTTCGGCTGCCGAGGCAACTGAAAAACTGATTCTGGACAAAATGATGTAGGAGGGTGGAAGGATGCAATTAAAAATAAATAAGCTGTTAAAGCAGAATGAAACCTACATATTTTTGATTATCTTAGCTCTGTCATTTCTGATTCAGATACGGTCGGGACAATTTTATACTTCTAATAATATTGTGGATATCATGTCGGCAATGATCGTGCCGGGACTGTTTGCCATCGGAGAATTTCTGGTGATTCTTTCGGGCGGTATTGATGTGTCGTTTCCTGCGCTTGCGTCTCTGACGGCGTATGCTACGACAAAGATGTTTCTGGATATGGGCTATGAAGGCAGCGTATTTCTGCCGCTTATTGTGGCGGTTCTGATCGGTGTGGTTTTAGGCGCCATTAACGGATTTTTTGTAGGATATTTGAATCTTCCCGCCATGATCGTTACACTGGGTACTTCCAGCGTGTTTAAAGGCTTTATGCAGGGAACGCTGGAATCAAAACAGTTGGCAGTGATTCCGACGGGGATGAAGGATTTCGGCACCGTTGCTGTCTATACGGCAACGAACGCGCAAAGCGGACTGTCTTCCAGGCTGCCAATTGCATTTTTGCTGTTTGTTGCAGTAATTCTCATTGCTTTCTTTGTACTGAAGTATACGATGTTCGGCAGGGGCATTTACGCGATTGGCGGAAATGAATCAGCGGCCTATAATGCAGGTTTCCGCGTAAAATGGACAAAATTTTTGCTGTATGTATTTGCGGGGATCGTGGCAAGCATCGCAGGCATTATCAGAGTATGTATGATGCAGCAGTGTCATCCCACGAATATGCTGGGTATGGAGATGAATATTATCGCCGGTGTAGTGCTTGGCGGGACGGCTATCGTAGGTGGCAGGGGAACCATGACAGGTTGTATTCTGGGAACCTTGTTAATTGTACTGGTAGAAAATTCCATGATTCTGATCGGTGTGCCGGTAGTCTGGAAAAATGTATTTGTAGGCCTGCTTATTGTAGTAGGAACAATTGTCAGTGCATATCAGTCATCCCATTCCGGCATAGGCAAAGGGCATCATAAGAAAACGGAGGAGGCATAATGGCAGAAAAGATAAAACGTTCCATGAAGCAGGATGTCCATATCTGGCGGCTTGTTGTGATTATGCTGGTATGGTTTGTTTTTATAGGAATTACAAAAGGTTCTAAATTTTATTCCGTAGTAAACTTTCAGACCATGTTTGCGCAGTTCCCTGAATTTGGACTGATGTCTCTGGGGGTTATGGTTTGTATGATTACGGGTGGAATCGACCTGTCAACGGTAGGCGTCGCGAACGTTACTTCCATTACGATGGCACTCCTTATGAGAAGTCTTGGAAATGAAAATGGAGAGCTCGCGATTATCTGGATTCCGGTTGTGTTTTTACTGGCGATTATGATGGGCGGCATCGCAGGAGCTTTGAATGGTGTGTTGGTGGCAAAATGTAAAATACCGCCGATTCTGGCGACGCTGGGTACCAGTGAACTGCTAACGGGTATCGGAATTGTTTTGACGAATGGCAGTGCGATCAGTGATTTCCCGAAAACCTATGCGTTTATTGTAAATAACCGGGTGGCGGGTATTCCCGTACAGTTTTTGATTTTTGCGGTGGGAGCGGCTGCGGTATGGTTTTTAATGAAAAAGACTACATATGGTAAAAAGATCATCCTTATGGGCAGCAGCCAGAATGTGGCAAAATACAGCGGTTTAAAAGTGGACTGGATATTGGTCAAAACGTATTTGATCTCAGGGATATGTTCTGCTCTGGGCGGCATGATTATGCTGGCAAACTATAATTCTGCCAGAGCGGATTACGGTTCAAATTACACGCTGCAGTGTATTATGATTGTAGTGCTTGGCGGTGTGAATCCCAATGGCGGAAAGGGAAAAATCAGTGGTGTTCTTCTTGCTATTTTCTTGGTTCGTGCGCTGGAAACAGGTATCAATCGTTTCCCACAGATCAGCAGTTACTATATTTCACTGGTCTGGGGCGCAGTGCTCCTGCTGGTTATGGTAATGAACTATTTTACGGATCATCATATTAGATTATTTGCGAAGAAAGGGTAAAAAGAATGAAAACAATAAAAGACAAACAGATACTGGTAGGGGCTGATTTTGCAGGCTATCCTTTAAAAGAGGCGGTTGTGGCACATTTGAAGAAAAAGGGCTGGACGGTGACGGATGTTGGTGTGCAGGCGGACAGTGATGAAAATGACACGGATCTGATGTTTCACCGCATCGGCCTGCGAGTGGGCAGCATGATCACCGAAGGAGAGTTTGAGAGAGCGCTGATTTTTTGCGGCACAGGTATGGGAATCCATATTGCGGCATCAAAATGTCCGGGCGTGCATGCCGGGGTAGTGGAGAGTGTTCCTGCGGCGCTGCGGGCGATTACAGGCAATGGTGTGAACGTGCTTGCTATGGGAGCATTTTATGTGGCGCCACAGATGGGTAAGGATATTGCGGATGCGTATCTGACACATAATCTGGGAGATACCTATGAATGGTGGCCGAATTTCTATGAGTTCCATAAACTGGCCGTCGATGAACTGAATGCGTTTGATTATGAAACGTATAAGGCGAACGGTTTTAAAGTGGAACATTTGGGAGATTATCCGCTGGAATTGATGGATAATCCAAATATATAATTTCCTATGCGTAGTGAGGGTAAATGAAAGGTTAAAATATCATGGCAAAAAAAGTATTATTTGCAGGAGAATCCTGGACGGCAACAGTAACGGAGGTAAAAGGATTTAACGCTTTTTCCGCATCCAAATATGAGACGGGTCTGGGCTGGATTGACAAGGCGGTTGAAAAAGCGGGATATGAGTTTGTTTATATGCCAAGTCATGTGGCTGCGGAGAAATTTCCCTATACGATGGAGGAACTGAAAGAATATGCCTGCGTTGTGTTGTCTGATATCGGCGCGGACACGCTTCTGATACCGACGGAGACGTTTACGATGGGAAAGAGATTTCCCAACCGCTGTCAGCTCCTGAAAGAGTATGTGCTTCAGGGCGGCGGTTTACTGATGATCGGCGGTTATATGACGTTTAACGGCATTGGGGGACAGGGGAAATGGTGGGCGACGCCTGTACAGGATGTTTTACCGGTGCAACTGCTTACCAGCGATGACAGAATGGAGCACTGCGAGGGCGTTTGCGCAGAGATCGTGAATGCCGGACATTCTGTTTTAGCCGGGATACAGGGAGCGTGGCCGCCTTTATTAGGATATAATAAAAGTATTCTGAAGGAAGGCGCGGAGCTTGTGGCAACGCTTTGCGGAGATCCGTTTATTGCTTTCGGGAACTATGGAAAGGGTAGAACCGGTGTCTTTTCCAGTGACTGTTCTCCGCACTGGGCGCCGGAAGAATTTTGTAACTGGGAAGGTTATGATCTGCTATTCAAAAATATCATAGATTATATCGTTAAATAGGCTGCATGTGAAAGAAAGAGCAGATACCGAAAGGCTGGGCGGGTATCTGCTCTTTTGTTATCAAAATAAACCGTATTATCGGATGCTGGTGAAATTGTTGACCAGCAGACTGGAAAAGAAAAAGAACAAAAGTTCGATTTTCATCTGTACAAATGAAAGAACTTGTGGTAGGCTGATTAAGGATGCTGCATCATTTCGTATTATTTGGTGTTGATTGCACCATATTTTATGGATAAGATAAAGACTTTTGGGAGAAATAACACTTACATAATATAGTACAAAATAGCAGAGATAATGGCATTTGAGAAGAAATATTGGAAACGGAAATTGAAGCAGGCAAGGAGGCAGTCAAACATGGACCATAGTCGAAAAACAGAGATATTGACTAACGAGGATGCAGCTATCGAAAGGCTATGTGTTGAAACAGTAGCTTTGGTGAAGTATGCAAGAAATATTGCTGTTCAACAAGTAAATATGATTCAATTGCTTACTTATTATGCTATTGGAAAATGGATTATAGAAGTGCAGCAAAAAGGCGAAACAAGAGCAAGATATGGCAGTCAAGTTATTAAAAGACTGTCTGAAGAAATGAAAAAGAATTTTGACAGAGGATTTTCAGAGGATAGTTTGAAAAATGTGCGGAAGTTTTATTTGACCTATAAGGATAGAATTGACGAAACAGTGTTCAATCTCTTTGCTGTTGAAAAAAGTGAAACAGTGTTTAGCCTTTTTAAAGAGAAAACGCCATTCATAGTATCATGGTCACATTACTTGCAATTAATGCGAATAGAAAATGAAGATGAAAGAAGTTTCTATGAAATTGAATCAGCAAAATCAGGATGGAGTGTACGTACTCTGCAAAGGCAATATAATTCCAGTCTTTATGAAAGGCTGGCACTTAGTCGAGATAAAGAGGCTGTTTTACAGTTGGCAAAGAAAGGTAACATTATTGCAAAACCGGAAGATATTGTGAAACAGCCAACCGTATTAGAATTTTTAGGAATGGAAGAAAAGACGAAATATTCAGAAACAGATCTGGAAACAGCAATTATTGATAAATTGCAGAAATTTTTGTTAGAAATGGGAAAAGGATATCTATTTGAATCCAGGCAAAAACGATTTACCTTTCATGAAGATAATTATTATGTGGATTTGGTTTTCTATAATCGTCTTCTTCGGTGCTATGTGCTGATTGACTTAAAAGTAGATAAACTGACACATCAGGATATTGGTCAGATGCAGATGTATGTAAACTATTATGATCGTTATGAGAAATTAGAAGATGAAAATCCAACGATTGGCATTCTGTTATGTAAAGAAAATAATGATGCCTTGGTGGAGATTACACTCCCACAAAATGCCAATATTTATGCTTCCGAGTATAAGCTATATTTGCCGGATAAAAAAGTGTTACAAGACAAGTTACGACAGTGGATAGAAGAGGCTGATGTAGAGTTGTAAAAACTTTTATAGGTTTATCGTTAAAGAAATGGAAGGCTTATTATGTACGAAAATAAGAAAGAATTATTATCAAAATTAGAATTTGGAAGTGTAGATTCCGAGTCAGAATCAAATTTAGATAGAAAATTTATAAAAACTAAAGATTTTGAACAATTTATTAATCCACAGAAATCTTTGGTTTTAGGGGCAAAAGGTTCTGGGAAAAGTGCCTTATTTCAGATGTTTTCTAAGTATGAAGAAATAGCAAAGAAACTTGCAGGAATTGATAGAAAAATAATTATAGTAACAGGAACGGGTTTCAATGATTTGAAGGAATTACAAACAGATGATTTTAGAAAGTTATTAAGGAACGAGGAGGCTGATTTTAATAAAATATGGGAACTTTATATTGCGGTGAAAATAGCAATTAAAATGGGAAAGGAAGGATATTATTGTGGAGAAAATTTAGTTGAATTTTATAGGAATGTAGGTATTATGGAGGATTTCAGGATTTTAAATATCTTGAAACAATTATGGAGTGTGGTTGTAGGGACTCCAATACAAGGCATAGATATTGATATAAAAGGGGTAAAAATTAAAATTGGTGGAAAATATAGTATTGATACACAAGATATATTGGGTGATATTAATGATGTTTTAGAGCAGGAGAGCTTAGATTGTTGGATTTTATTTGATAAGATTGACGAGTTGTTTTCTGACGATTATGGAAAGAGAAAGAGTTGTATAGAAAGTCTTTTCAGAACGTATTTAAGTTTCGTTAACAGATTTCCACGAATAAAATTTAAAATATTTTTAAGGAATGATATTTGGTCTACTCTAGAATTTGTGAATAAAAGTCATTTGTCGGATAAAAGTGTAATACTTTCATGGGATAAAAAAGATTTGTTGATTATGTTAATGCGTCGATGTTTAAATAATGAAATAGTGGAAGAATATGTAGCAAACGAGATAGGGTTGGAAAAGGAGGAGTTATTATTGTCTCCAAATTTGGAAGAGGCTTTTTATACGATATTTGCTCGTCAGGTGTATAAGGGAAAAAAAGAAGCAAATATGATTGATTGGCTGTTACAACGAATAACAGATGGGTTAGGGGGAAAATATCCGAGAGAATTTATCAATTTTGCCAATTATTCCAAAGAAGCACAAGAAGAAATGGAGAATTTTGAAGAAAATTGTTTGATTTCCGGCATGGCAGTGAAAAAGGCTTTTACGAAAGTGTCTGAAGTTAAATGCAATACATATTTAAGCGAGTTTCCGAAATTAAGAAAACATTTTGATAGGTTTAGGGGAAAAGATACAGCTCGATATAGTAGAGAAGAAATATTCGTACTTATGGAAGGGCTGGAGCCTAAAGGGGATGATATGCTTCAAGAACTTTACGAAACAGGAATGCTGGAAGCAAAAAGGGGTAAAGCATTTGCAGATAATTTATTTGAAATTCCTAAATTATATAGAATTGGTTTAGGTTTAGTGCTAAGAGGAAGACCATAATTATCGAAAGACTAACTATTAAAAGTCAAGTACTAAAATGAAATTTTTTGAATGAATTGCTGAAAAGCATTTCAGATATATTTGAACCTTGAAAACTGCATGACAAACAGAGTGTTATTATCGGCACTCTAAAGGGAGATATTTATAGAAAAAAGTTAAGCTGTTGGCAGGTATGCCTGTCCTGATTTCTCCATTGCGAAAATCAATCGCACAAGTTTCTTGGTGGCATGCGATAAAGCAACGTTGTAATGCCTGCCTTCCGATCGTTTCTTTTCAAGATATGCACCGAAGGATTCATCCCAGTGACAGACGTACTTTGTGGCATTATAAAGGGCATACCGGAGGTATCTCGATCCACGTTTTTCCATGTGGGCATAACAGTTATTCAATTGCCCGGACTGATAAGTAGAGGGTGACATTCCTGCATAGGCAAGTATCTTATCCGAAGAATCAAAACGGCTGAAATCGCCAATCTCAGCAAGTATCATGGCTCCCATGCGGTAGCTGATACCGGGAATGGTAAGGATTGGCGACTGGATTTCTTTATCCATAATTCGTTTGATGGCTTCTTCGATTTCATCAATCTCAATCGTTAATTCCTGAATGAGTTTAATGGTGTGTTTGAGTTCCAAAGACTTGGCAGGCATATGAGAACCGATAGAACTTCTTGCAGCTTCACGAAACATAATAGCAGTATCTTTTCTGCAGCGTCCTTTAGAGGCTTCCCAAAGTAGATTTGCCAGCCTTGTGAGATGAGCAGAAACGACATGGGAAGCACCGGGAAACTCAGATAATAAAGCATAAACGGATGTTATATGAAGCGTGGAAACGAGCTTTTCCAGTTCGGGAAACAGGATATTTACAAGCCGTGCAACAGAGGATTTGAGTTTTGCCCGTTCTTTTACTTTATCAAAGCGATAACGAGTGAGTGATTTTAATTCCTCGCTGTGGTAAGATGTGTCTGAGTAGGACTTCAAGTCCACGTCAGACAACATCATAGCAGCAATGGTACGGGAATCAACTTTATCTGTTTTAGCTTTTCTAAGACTAAGACTTTTGCGATAAAGATTGGTATGTAACGGATTGATAACGTAGGTTGGCAGACTTTTATCAAGCAGGAACCCCAGAAGATTGTAACGGTAGTGTCCGGTGGCTTCGAGTCCTACTTTTACTTTTGCAAAATCATCTGAAATGGCTTCAATTCTTTGAAATAAGGTTTCAAAACCCTCCCTGTTGTTAGAGATGGTAAAAGATTTGAATAAGACTTTTCCATCTGAGTCTGTGATAAAGCAGTCGTACTTATCCTTGGCGACATCAATTCCAACGTAAATCATAAGAAAATCTCCTTTGCAAAGTATTTGATACTGTTTGGAGCCACAGGTACTCTCTGGGATTGTAGCTTCGTTCTAAATAAACCGTCATGCGGTATCTAACTGATTAACAAATGTACAAAGAGAC
>CAJUDS010000023.1 GCA_910585345.1 uncultured Lachnospiraceae bacterium
TGTCCTCAATAAAATATTTCTTAAAATCGTGTCTCCTCTATTGACTATACTTCAAACAGATACATGAAATAACGGCAGAACACGTTCTTCAGCATTTTGCATATAAAAACAAAGCCGGAAACCCGTTTCTGATTTCCGGCCTGTCATTTCCTGTGTATTTCTGCTTTTCTGTCTGTTCAGTCAGGGATGAAAAAATTTCATAAAAGTGCCTCTTCCTGGTTCAACTGTCCTTCCGGGTATTCTGTCATGTACCGGATATTTTTCCGGTACTTCTCTGCCAACTTTTCTCAAAATAAAGTATGGAAGATGCCTTCTCCTCATCCCTTTTCAGTTGTGTAACAGCAGAAAGATGTCTGCATCCATATCCTCCCTTTTCATAAAACAGCCGTTCCCTTGTCCTGTCTCCGTGCCGTATTCATGGATCACACAGCCTTTGCTGCCCTGTTTTCTTCCGCCGCAGTGGTTTTATCCGGCAGCTTTACACAGCCAGCGTTTTCCCTGTGCATATCCTGTGTCAGGAAAGCTCTTTTTATTATCACTTCTGCTTTTTTATGTCAACGCTTCCATCCCTCAGGACAGGATATATTCTTTTCCGTTGTGCCAGTGTGTCGCAGTCAGGTGTACTCTTGTCTGAACACCCTCATTCATCAGGAATGCTGACAGCCCTTTTCACTGTCTGTATGCCGACAGTACGCATATGGCCAGCAGTACTGCCGTGATTACACCGTAAGTTTCTCCTCCCATAGGTTTCTCCTGTTTTCATCCTGCCATGGTTTTTATCCATCGGCGCTGCTGTCTGCGCCACCGTAAAGCACAGTTCCGACACACCGCTTTTTCCTCTGACAGCATTCTGTTACGCTTCTATCATGGCGCGGCTTCTGCTCTTTCCCGTGGCAGTCTAAGCGGCTGGCCTGCCAGTTTTTCCTGTCTCCCCGGCCTGCCCAATTTTCTGTTTCCTCTCCGGGCTGCGGACATTGAAGTTTCTAACTGTCCTGGGTTTTCTATGAAACCTTTTTACGACAGAGCGGGGCCCTCTGCTTCCATCCCCGCCACGCAGACAGCCTGATTCGCCGTCCGGGCGAAAGCGGCTTTTCCCGGACATCCATGTCCGGGAACTGCTGCCTTGCGTGCAGGCCAGTAAGAAACTTCTAATATCCTCCGCAAAGGAGTGGAAACAGAAGATTTGGGCAGGTCCGGGGATGTAAAGTACAAATAATAGTCATCCGCTCAGCCTATTGTTTCTAATTATTTTATTTGTAGTCTCAAATATCAAAAATCCTGCACAATATAACCACTTCATTTTTCTTTTCTTAGCCAAAATATATTTAATAAACTATTTGAGACTTTCTCAACTTTCACCTCTTTACAAATTATTTTTCCTGTTAATATCGTTAAGTCTATAGACACATCATAAAATCCTGAAAAATCTTTGCTTTCACTTAACGTAATATTTTGACCATAGTAACCTAATTGACCACTTCTCATATCTCGCACATGTTCAATAGTTCTCCAAGTTGCATCTGTCTCATAAGCAACTTTATAACATGATAAAAACGAAATTTTCCAACTCGTTTCACTATCATTATAAATTAATATATCTATCTCATCACCAAAGAAATTTGTTTGAAAATCTAAAATTTCCACATCCCAATATTCGGTACGATCAATTTTTTGTTGTATATCCTCTAACATAACACCATCCTTTCAAATTAACTTTCCCAAGGTATATGACCATCCGGACTCTTATGGCTAACAATATTGCCATTAATATCAAGCGAATTTTTTGATTCGTCTAGAATATGCATATGCTGGTAATTTGTCACCTTATCCGGTGGGTCAACACGAACTCTAAAATTACCATTTGCATCTTTAATATGTATTCTTCCATTATGTTCTGAATATGTCCACCCTTCTGGTAAATTGGTCTGCAATTGTTCTCTACTCATACCGCTAATGACTTTTGCATCGCCACTGCTTAATGCATCTACAAATCTAGATGTTTCACTCATATCTTTATCAAAACGACCATCTCCCGCTCCACCATCACCACCGTCTGCTGCAACATACGAGCTCGTTCCCGCATACCCGCTTGGGTCGTAGTAGGTTACCGGGTTATTTGCACAGTATGCGTACAGGTTCAGGCCGTCTCCGCGGTAGGTATCCTCCTGCATGAATCTTCCCACTGCCGGGTTGTAGTAGCGTGCCCGCAGGTAGTACTGGCCGGTTATGCCGTCATACTGCTGGCCGGTGTAGCGGATACGGTTTTCGATCTGTTCCACGCTGTCCAGTATATTTCCGAACGCGTCGTATCGGTAGCAGTTGCTGACTGTTCCGGTTTCATCCGTAATCAGGGCCGTGCTGAGTTGTTCATCTTTATGGTAATAGTAGATCTTCCCGGCTCTGTTTAGTGCCTCTGTTCCGGCTCCCTGGTGGTAGCTTGTCTGTTCTTTCTCACCTCTTTCATAAACCAGTTCTCCCTTATGGTAGACGAAGCGCAGGAGTTTTCCGTTCTCTTCCATCTCATGGCGCAGGCCTTCCGGGTCGTAGCGGTTTGTCTGTATGGTGCCGTCCTCGAGTTGTACGCTTGTCTGTTGATTTTTGGTGTTGTAGGTGTAGATACACACGCCGGACGTATCCCTCTTCTGAGTATACCGCCCTGTCCGCCGCAGGTAAAGATGCTTCTCCTGTGGATTTTCTTTTCCCAGATGGACTGGTTTTTCCATTGCAGTGTTATACTCTCATGCTTCTTTAACTGGCATGCTGCCAAATAGTGTCAGTCCATGGTCTTATGTCAGCTTTCAGAGTTATAAAATCCTGATTTAGCTTCTCGTTACAGCATATCTGTATATCTCTAAGTCTCTGATTTACAACGTAGTGCAACATACAGACATTTTAGATGCATACCACAGCGACGGCATACAAATATGCCTGCTATACCGCAGACAGATTGTCTTTCCGCTGTGGTCTGGCTTTATAACACAGTAACAGATGTAGGAGCTTCAAATATAAGACATAATGGCAGTATAGATTCTTCCCCACCCCGTATGTAAAAGCAAAGCCGAAAACCTGTTCCTGATTTCCGGCCTGTCATTTCCTGCGTATTACCATTTTTTCTGTCTGTTCTGTCGGGGATGAAAACATTTCATAAAAGCGGTCTTTCCTGATTCGGTCGTCCTGTCTGCCTTCTTTCCTCCGTACTAGTTTTACCCGGCAGCCCTATACAGTCGGCATCTTCACCGTGCATATCCTGTATCGGGAACGTGCCCGGAAGTATCATTCCATCTTCTTTTTGCTGTGGTGGTTCCGTCCCACAGAGTAGGCATATCTTTCCACTGCATCCAGATATGATGGCCGGGCATGATCTTTCTCTTACCGTCTTTCGCCGCCCAGAAACAGACAGCCTGTTTCACTGTCTGTATGCCGACAGTACGCATATAGCCAGCAGTACTGCCGTGATTACACCGTAAGTTTCTCCTCCCATAGGTTTCTCCTGTTTTCATCCTGCCATGGTTTTTATCCATCGGCGCTGCTGTCTGCGCCACCGTAAAGCACAGTTCCGACACACCGCTTTTTCCTCTGACAGCATTCTGTTACGCTTCTATCATGGCGCGGCTTCTGCTCTTTCCCGTGGCAGTCTAAGCGGCTGGCCTGCCAGTTTTTCCTGTCTCCCCGGCCTGCCCAATTTTCTGTTTCCTCTCCGGGCTGCGGACATTGAAGTTTCTAACTGTCCTGGGTTTTCTATGAAACCTTTTTACGACAGAGCGGGGCCCTCTGCTTCCATCCCCGCCACGCAGACAGCCTGATTCGCCGTCCGGGCGAAAGCGGCTTTTCCCGGACATCCATGTCCGGGAACTGCTGCCTTGCGTGCAGGCCAGTAAGAAACTTCTAATATCCTCCGCAAAGGAGGGGAAACAGAAGATTTGGGCAGGTCCGGGGATGTAAAACCACGGTCGATTTTATTTTCTATTGCTGTATTCATTTAAACCATATTAAACTTTAGCTGAACACAATTTACCATTTTACTTATACACTCAAATCATTTACTTGATAAGACTTCGCAAGTATCCAACCAAACATTCCATAAGAAGAATTTATTTTTATGTATTTATAATTATTGGCAACTAAAAAAGCTTCCAATTCTTGTTCCGTTTGATAATCAATTGGCCAACAATATCCTTCTAATTTTTTGAGTTCGGTTTTATTATCATTTATAAAATTACTAATTTTATGCTCTTCAATATCAAGAATTTGATTATCGTCAAGTATACATTCAAATAAATGCGTCAAAACGTCAAAAAAACATATTATCTTTTTTTCTTTTTTAACGGTATTATAAGTTTGAATAGTCAATATCTTTTCTTTTATATTCACATTGTATTCAACTATATATGCGTCATGCATACTTTGTTTTTACCTCCTGCTATCTTGTCTTGGTGGTTTTTTGCCCCAATCCCATAAATGAATATGAGGAAATACATGCGTACCATCATCACTGTGATTGAAATCTATATCCATTTTTGCTCTACCCTCCTCATCATAATATCTTCTTTGTTTAACGCTTCCATCTGGGTTTAATAAATCTGCAGAAGAGTTTGGTGTTTGTTTCGTTGCTGGTAAGCTGGTCTTGTCATCTATGACCTGATGATCTCCCATCGGCTGCCCACCATTTATAGCTCCTTCCAATAATTTATCTCCCGCTCCACCATCACCACCGTCTGCTGCAACATACGGGCTCGTTCCCGCATACCCGCTTGGGTCGTAGTAGGTTACCGGGTTATTCGCACAGTACGCATACAGGTTCAGGCCGTCTCCGCGGTAGGTATCCTCCTGCATGAATCTTCCCACCGCCGGGTTGTAGTAGCGTGCCCTCAGGTAGTATTGGCCTGTTATGCCGTCATACTGCTGTCCGGTGTAGCGGATGCGGTTTTCGATCTGTTCCATGCTGTCCAGTATATTTCCGAACGCGTCATAGCGATAGGTATTTTTTATAGCTCCCTGTTCATCCGTGATGAGTGCCGTGCTGAGTTGTTCATCTTTATGGTAATAGTAGATCTTCCCGGCTCTGTTTAGTGCCTCTGTTCCGGCTCCCTGGTGGTAGCTTGTCTGTTCTTTCTCACCTCTTTCATAAACCAGTTCTCCCTTATGGTAGACGAAGCGCAGGAGTTTTCCGTTCTCTTCCATCTCATGGCGCAGTCCTTCCGGGTCGTAGCGGTTTGTCTGTACGGTGCCGTCCTCTCTGCCGCAGATAAAGATACTCCATTACTTTTTCATTCCATTGGTCTGCACGCATAAATATCCAAATTGTATTATAACAAAGTGTCCGCGCCTATACAATTTCTCTGTCAAGTTATCTGATAGTCCATTCAATATTATACCGTTCTCCTATCATAAGCTTACTAAAACGCTTTTCAATAACATTATTTACAGGACCAATATTTTGCGTCTTTGATGGTACTCTATCTACTGAATGTGAAAATATATTATACCTACACTCACTTAATTGTAAATTCATTGGTGCTTCAACTCGTAGTTTCAAATCCCGAACAGGAAATGAATTAGTTAATCCCAGATATTGATGTTCCACATAGACAGAATTTTCTATACGGAATTTCACAACGATTTCATACTGCTTACCCTTTTGCGAAACTTCTTCCAATCGGATTGTATAAACCGTAAATGCTCCTTCAGAAAATTCATCTACTATTTTCTGCTTTACATTCTCCAACGTTTTATCTATCATTCCTCCTGCATTCCACGAATACCTATCGGAATAATACTGCACCCCATCGACTAACATCTTAATACGGAATCTTTTAGTATACTCAATGGTCGTTAAATCTATATATTTGAAAATAAATTCTTGATACTCCAAGATATATGGATAGCAAAATTCTGTTTCAGTTGTATCTGCTCTAATCCACCCTGTAAGGCTTTGAGTTTCTTCACAATTCTTCAGTGATTTATAGATACAATTTTTTAGCGATGCCGTATCATCAAAAAAACTACATAACTTCGAGTTTGTTATTCTCTCCTTAAACAGTGCATATTCTGAACTCAGATATTCTATATCTGTGATTTTATAATCACCACTTGCTATTTTAGCTCGTATACCATCCTCGCTTAATAGTATAGCAATTGGCTTTTTTCCAATGTGTTTAGCGTACTCATATTCTTTCTGAATATAACTTTTCTTTGATCCAGACTCTATACTGCCATATCTGCCTCCCAAAATAAGGATAAATAAATCACTATTTCGTATCCATTTTTTTATAACTTCAAACTGTTTTTTATTATCTGCAGCAAAAAGCTCCATACCAGCAGGAATATGACCACATTCAAGGATTGCCTCAATCGCAGCCTGTCTTTCTAAAATCATATCGTTATATGTCGAGGACACAAATACTTGTAATTTCTTGTTCATCTAAACTCTTCCCTCTTTCGCTGCTATAAAACCTCTCTGACTTTTTCTCCACTAACTGACCTGCGGACTTGTCCCTTCTTTCCCCGGCCTGCCCAATTTTCTGTTTCCTCTCCGGGCCGCGGACATTGAAGTTTCTAACTGTCCTGCCGTCTTCCCTGAACCTTTTTTACGACAGAGTACGGCTCTTTGTTACTGGCCGCGCCACGCAGACAGCCTGATTCGCCGTCCGGGCGAAAGCGGCTTTTCCCGGACATCCATGTCCGGAAACTGCTGTCTTGCGCGCAGGCCAGTAAGAAACTTCTAATATCCTCCGCAAAGGAGCGGAAACAGAAGATTTGGGCAGGGCGGGGGAGAAACCTTTTCACTCAATATAAACATAACACAAATTGCAATTATTTTAGAGATCGCATTTTTTCTAATTGCCTTTTCGCATTTTCGGCTAACAATTTGTTTTTTTCTTTTAATAACTTCTCCAATACTTCTTTTGCATCTTGATTTTTTATGTACCCCAAGGCCCAAATACATTTTATTTCAAATGCGCAATTTTCATCCCATTCTAAATATTTAGGCTTTAAATATATTGCTTTTTTCAAATAGTTCACACTTTTAGGAGAATGTATCTTTTGCAAAATCATTGCTATATTCTCATGCTGCTCATGCCAGTCAGATATTAACAACTCATTTAGTATATTAACGTAACTATGGATATTTATATTATCTTCTGTTAAAAGCAACGTATATATAAGATATTCTAGACGTTTTTTATCTTTTGTAGAAATTACAATTTCCAGTTCCTTTTTTAATGTTTCTTCAAACTGCGGATTACCACATTCCATTTCATGTAATAAATCCTCTTTCGAAATCTTGTTCATAAAAAACTCTTCAAAAACACTATTAGATAAATTCAAAATCACTCGCCTCCTACTTTTTTAAAGCTTATTATGTTACTATTAAATATTTCTCTTGCATATCCTTGCCCCAAACCTATATTAGTTTGTAAACCCTCACCTTTAAAAAAGGCATTATTTACATTCCAACCCGATTGAACTTGTGGCATTTCTCCATAATCTTTTATCGATTGAGCAGAATTATTACTTACACCTATTTCTCTCAAAGAATCTGTGGTGCCTGCCTTTACTTCAAATTCCACTGTGACTCCCTCATAATTATTTGAGAACGATTGAGTAGGTGAAATAAAAGTCTCATTTGTAGGAGGCAATTCCCCCGTCATCCTTAACTGATCATAATCTTCTTGGCTCATAGTTCGATAATACGTTTCACTCCCTTCTCCACCATCACCACCGTCTGCTGCAACATACGAGCTCGTTACCGCATACCCGCTTGGGTCGTAGTACGTTACCGGGTTATTTGCGCAGTACGCATACAGGTTCAGGCCGTCTCCACGGTAGGTATCCTCCTGCATGAATCTTCCCACTGCCGGGTTGTAGTAGCGTGCCCGCAGGTAGTACTGGCCGGTTATGCCGTCATACTGCTGGCCGGTGTAGCGGATACGGTTTTCGATCTGTTCCACGCTGTCCAGTATATTTCCGAACGCGTCGTATCGGTAGCAGTTGCTGACTGTTCCGGTTTCATCCGTAATCAGGGCCGTGCTGAGTTGTTCATCTTTATGGTAATAGTAGATCTTCCCGGCTCTGTTTAGTGCCTCTGTTCCGGCTCCCTGGTGGTAGCTTGTCTGTTCTTTCTCACCTCTTTCATAAACCAGTTCTCCCTTATGGTAGACGAAGCGCAGGAGTTTTCCGTTCTCTTCCATCTCATGACGCAGGCCCTCCGGATCGTAGCGGTTTGTCTGTACGGTGCCGTCCTCTAATTCTACTTGTGTTTGTTGGTTTTTCGTATTATAGGTGTAGGTGCGTACGGCGTCGGGGCGTTGTTCTTTTAGTATACTTCCCTGGCGGTTGTATGTAAACAGGGTTGTAGTGTCGTCGGTCTGGATGGAGGTAAGTTGGTTTCTTTGGTTGTAGGTGTAGAGGGTCTTTGTCTGGTTGTGTTGTTTGGTTATGCGGTTGCCCGCGGGGTCGTAGGTGTAGCGGGTAATGTCTCCGCTGTTGTTTTCCTGGAGGAGGCGGTCTCTTTTGTCGTAGGTGTATGTGGTGTTGACGAGGGTGTTTCCCGCGGGGGATGGTTGTATGCCTGTCTTTGTCAGGCGGTTGGCGTTTGCATCGTAGGTGTAGTGGAGGGAAAGGAGGAGGGTGTCTTCCTTTCTCGTCTCGAGGCGGCTTAGGTTGCCGTCTTGGTCGTACTGGTAGCAGGTGCGGATGCCGTTTCCGCAGGCAGTCTGTTTGACGCGGTTTAAAGCATCGTATTGGTATGTTATATCCGCGCCGTCGGTACTGTGTACGCGGCTTGTCCTGCCGAGGATGTCGTATTCGTAGTCTGTCCGTACGCCGGCGGGGTCTGTGACGGACGCGGTGCGGCCTGCCGTATCATAAGTATAGGAAAGGAGGCGTTTCCCGGCGGAGCGTTTTTCTTTTAGTCTGCCCTGTTCATCGTAGGTATACTCGTAGGAGGCGCCGCCGCATACGGCCTGGACGAGGCGGCCGATGGCGTCATAGCGGTAGGTGGAAACGCAGGGGTTTTCACCGTTCTTATCCACGGCCTTTTCATACACGAGGTTGCCGAGGACGTCGTAGTCGCGGCAGACGCGGTTGCCGTCGCGGTCGGTGTAGCGGGTGAGCCTGCCCTCCGCGTCGTAGAGGAAGGTCTCTTTCCCGCCCGTCTGGTCGATGCGTTCACGCATTTTGCCGAAGCTGTTGTACAGGCAGCGTACCGTAGCGCCATTGCCGTCGGCGGCGCTGGCAGTGTGGCCGGAAGGGGTGTAGGCATAGGTTTCCTCTGTCCCGTCGGCGGCACGGACAGTCGTAATCCTGCCCCAGTCGTCCAGCCCGTACGACGTTCTGACGCCGTTGCCGTCCACGATGTCTGTGATCTGGCCTCTGGCATTGTATTCCCAGCTCTGCAGGACGTGTCTGTCTCCGTTTCCGCGCCGGATGATTTCTTTTGTATGGCCGTCCATCGTATAGGTGCGTTCGGTCAGGCCGCCGAGGCCGTCCGTTACCGCAGCGGGCATATCGCGCAGATTGTAAGTTCTCTCTTCCACGGTCTGGCCGAGGGCGTTTGTCGTGCGGATGCGGTTGCCTCTGCTGTCATAGTCGTAGGCGGTCACGGCGCCGTCTGTCTCTTCTGCGCCGCCGCAGGCTGCGATTTCTTTCACCAGGCGGTCGCTGTGGTCATAGAGGTAGCGGGTGGCGGCGCCGCGGCCCGTCCGGTGGGTGAGGCGGTTTTTAAGGTCGTAGCGGAAAGCGGCCTTCAGAGGCTTTACGGCGCCGCCCTCCACGCTGCGGGCCGTTACGTTGCCCGCGTCGTCATAGGTGTAGCGCACGGTGCGGTCGATACCGTTTACGCGGTCCATCGTCCGCTCGGACACGAGACGGCCGTCCCAGTCATAATCCCGCACGATGCGGGAACCGTCCGGCCTGGTGATCAGCGTCAAGTTGCCGTCAGCGTCGTACGCGTAAGACGTTTCCGCCGTCCGCACTGTCCCGTTGCCCTGGATTTCCTCTCTTCTGCGGATTCTCCATCCGCTCTTGTTATAGGTATAGCGGATTTTTCTATAGATACCTTCCTCGATGATCTGCTCCTCATAGATCCGGTTGCCCAGGCAGTCATAGTCATAGCGTGTCTGCGCGCCGCTCTCATCCCATACCCGCGCCAGGCGGCCGCCGCCGTCATAGGCAAAATGGATTGTGTGCCAGCTCACAGGCTGTGCGTCCTTTGTCACTTCCTGTTTTCCGTATGCCTCCTCCACCTTGTTGCCCTGGCTGTCATAGGAAAAGGCCGTGACGCGGTAGAGGACTGTGTCTCCTTCGCGGCGGACGCTGGTCTGCTCCTTTGTCTTTAAGCCGAGGCCGTTATAGCTGTACAGGCTCTCGCCGCCTTCTCCGTCCGTCTCGCGCAGAACCTGTCCATGTCCGTTGTATTCATAGGTGTGGAGTACATTCCCCTCCGGGTCGCGGACGGACGTCACGCGGCCCGCGGCGTCATACCCGTACGTATACCCGGCTCCGTTATCGCTCTCCCTGTCATAAGCCTGCGGCATGACGCGGCGCAGCATATGGCCGTCCGCGTCATAGAAGCGGCGCTCCACACCGCCGTCCGCATAGCGGATGCGGATGCAGTTGCCGTCCTTGTCATAGTCATAGACGGTTCCCGCGCCCTCCTCTTTTTTCTCCCGGTAGCTGACAGGATGGATGCTCTTTACGACATCCCCGTCAAAGTTGCGCAGCTCTCTGTGGTGGATGCCAAGCGGTGAGATCGTGTCCGTGAGGCGCTCGAGGTAGTCATAGCGGTACGTATAGCCCGGTTCCCCTCTCTTTAGTCTCTCCGCGGGATAGTAGGCCGACAGATGTCCCATGCGGTCGTACGTCCAGCGGGTGACATTGCCCTCCCCGTCGGTACGTTTGGTGACAAAATTCCTGGAATTATAGCCCAGCTCCACCGTCCCATAAGTATTATCTATCGTCATGCGGCGGCCCGCGCGGTCATATCCGTATGCCGTCTCCTCTCCTTTCGGCGTGGTAACGCGGACAGGGTGCGCGCCGTTTTGCTCATAGCGGTAGCTGACAGTATTGCCCACACCGTCCGTCTCCGACAGCTTCCGTCCCCGGCTGTCATAGGTATAGCGCCTTTCCCGCCACTGTCCGTCGTCAATCTTTTCCCGCACACACAGCACGTTGTGTTCCCCGTCGTATTCCCGCCGCGTCTCTCTGCCGTCCGTATCCCATACACGTACCAGATCGTGGTTTTCATCATACGCGTACCGGCAGGTGAAGCCGGACGGGCCGCTCTCCGCCGTCTGTCGTCCGTACGCGTCATACTCCCATGTATTCTCCGCTCCGGTACGGCTCGTCCGGCGTATGCGCAGATTGTCGTCGGAATACGCATAGGATATCCATGTGCCGTCCTCATAGATGACTTTCTCCGCCAGCATCCCACTGTTGTATTCATAGATTTCCGTCTTTTTGTTTTCACTGTAGCTGACAGTATTTCTGCGGTTTTGATCGTCATAGGCAAATGTCTGGTATATCCCTGACTGAAATGTCTGCCTGACCACTCTGCCCGCACCGTCATAATCATTTTCCAGATAGCGGTTCCCGTTTTCGTCCGTCACGGACACGATATAACCGTTTTCATCGTATGCATAGTGACTCGTTCCCTCGTCCGCGTGCACGACATCCGTCAACAGTTCTCCTTCATAACGGTACTGGATCCTGCGTCCGATCTCATCCGCGATCTCGAGGATCCTTCCGTTCCTGCTCTCGATGCGCAGTATATTCCCCAGCGGTGAGACAATCCGGCGCAGTCCGTCCCCGTCGTACGAAAGCTCCACACACTGACAGTTCGGATATTCGATCCGCACCAGTCTGCCTTCCCGGTCATAACGGCAGCGCGTATGCGCGGTTACGTCCGTGAGGACAAAGCAGCCGTCCTCTTCGCCTAACAGGAACCGGGCCGTGCCCCTGCTGCGGTTTACCCAGCCGTCCTCCTGCCGTTCAAAATACACCGCGTGCCCGGTGATCGTGTCCAGATGGACGCTTCCTTCGCTGCGCGTATCCCGGTAGATACGGCTGTCATAGACAAAAAGCCAGCCCCGGCCCATAGCCGAGCACGTCTTTCTGCCGGAACGGTACGTGCGCTCCATCCGCAGCGCATCCGGCAGGCTCGCCAGGACGAGATCGGAAGCATAGAGCATATAGCTCCCCGTCACCGCATCGACCGGATCGCTGATCGCCGCCGACAGCGAATTGGCAAACGCGTTCTGTCCCAGGCTCTGCATGAGATCAAACTCTCTGCCCGTCAGTCCGCTGCATACCCAGTCCAGTCCCGTGTCCACGCCGGTGCCGATTACCACCTCGCCCACCTTCTGCGCGGCAGCGCCCATCTTATTAATTCCCAGTCCGGAAAGCGCCCCCTTTGTCAGCCTGCTGCCAATCTGTCCCTGTAACAGGCCAAGACCCATGTTAAACACAAGACCCGCCGGATCCACCTTCCCGTTGCAGATCAGATCGGTCATTGCTCCGTTCATCATGTTTCCGCCTACCTGTACCGCCGTCTTGACGTTATTTAGTTTCTGGCTGCCGCAGGCGACACTGAGTACCTTATTGGCTTCGCCGATCGTCTGGAAACCGCCGCCGATCGCCTTGCCCGAGACGACGCCGAAGGCAATGTCATTGACAACCTTGGCGATATCATAAGCCATCTGCTTGTTATCGCCGAAGAGAGACTCAAAAACCGTATCCCGGATCGGGTTAAAGGACTCCGATAAATCGCCGGAGCGGCTCTTGCTCATATCCTGCGCGCCTTCCGTGATATCCGACGCCGCAAACCCTATCGTCGTCGCCGCCAGCGCATAGGTTCCCAGCATAGCCGGGCCGACCAGCGCCGCGCCCACACCGGCGGTGCCGACCGTGACTACGGCTCCGACTACCGTCACCGCCACCGCCAGCGCCACGGTCCCGACCGCCGCCAGTATCTTGGTCACACCGCCCAGTACCTGCGATCTCCCTTCTATATATTTGTCTACAATCTGCGTGCTGACGCCTTCGTTATGATCCGCCCTGGCCTGTGCGTCGCCTTCGGTGATCTGTGCCGCTATCTCGGAAGCGGCGGGAGAGGCAGGCGTCGTATCGGATGCCTCCAGCTTCACAAAAGCGGCGATAATTTTCGCTTCCTCGGTCAACTCGATTTTTGTCTCTCCGCTGCCCACAGACGCGGTCAGTGTGCCGCCCACCATAGAGACAGCCTGCACCGGCTCTCCGCCCTCCCCGGCAGGCTCCCCGATCAGCAGATCATTTTCCGCCCTGACGCTGACTTCCTTTCCCACGATATAGACATCTCCCGTGGTGTCCAGGCTCACTATCGTCTTTTTCTCTCGATCCGCCGCCGCGCTCGCGCCCGACGGTGTGAGCAGAAGTTCCGACCCGTTCACATTGGAAAACGACTTAAAGTCCGGATTCTGGGCATAGCCTCCGCCGCCGCTTCCTCCCGCGCCTGCCGTTCCCGCCGCGGACATGCGGATGGCATGGACTGCCACCGCGTCCTTTTCCTCATCCGTCGGGAAATAGATATGTACCTGGCTTCCCACCTCCGGCATACAGTAGATAAAGCTGCTCTCGATCGCAAAGGTAAAATAACGCAGATTCGGCGCGCTGTCGTACTCTTTATCGATATGGAAATGCACTCTCACACAGTTGCCCGCGCGTTCCATGACCGTCGCCGGGATACTCATGCCGTTGATATACCTGTTTTTCAGCGGTACGCTGCGGACGCCTTTCTCCCTGCTCAGCTCATAAAACCGACACAGTTCCCCCGACGCCACCCGGTAGTCTATCGAAGTGACGATCGTACGCAGTCCCCGGAACGCCACCGCCTGAGCCAGACGCAGCGAACGGCCTGTCCGCACATTCCATTTCATAATCTCCTGCGACAACAGCTCCCCGTCCAGATTGACATGATAATAGCGGTCATATCCTTGACCGTCTCATACTCTTCCTCACTGAGAAAAATCTCTTCTTTCGACTGTGGAATCCCAAAATACGCCCGCCCGTAATCGACCCGGTAATCCGGAATCAAAAAGCTCTGGAAATGGCTTGCCAGCCGCACAAGAAAATCCCAGTCTGTCTCTTCATACTGCAAAAGGAAATCCGGTATGACCGCTCCGCCCGTCACGCAGTCCATAATATCGGCCCGCTCCTGATCTTCCAGCACTTTGCGCATCACCTGGCCATATGTCGCATCCAGATTCAGAAAGCTCTGGCTGACCGGGGCAAGCTGCCAGTCCATCGTACAGGAAACCGCCTTGATTTTCAGACAATACAACCCCCTGTAAGGCGCCGTCTCCGCCTCCGTCACCTTTCCGATAAACAGCGGCCCATCCTCATATACTTCTATTTTGGCATTTTCGGAAATTTCGTGAATGGATTTCTGTATGCCCTCTTCCCCGGCCAGAAGGAGCAGACGGATCCATGCATGCGCGTTAAAGGAAGCCGACAGTGTAAAGTCCTCCACCTGTACGATTCCTTCCAGCGGAAGCACGATTGTTAACCCCTGATATGTAATCTTCATATAGCCCTCCTATTCCGGCTGCCCCGATAACAGGATCGTGACGCATCCCCCATAGATACAGGTCAAGTCGCATCTGCGCAGAAGCGGCGCCTCCCCATTGATTGTCACCTTCTCCTGTCCTTTCAGCCACCCCGGGTTGGGCAGAAACTGCCCGATACATTCCCCCACGCACTGGGATATCAATTCCGCATTCAGCTCCGACGGCGTATCATCCTTTACAAACAGACTGGTAATCCAGGTACGGAAGGGCGCGCTCGCCTTTTCCTTTTCGATCGCCTCATTGGCCGCATCGAGCGCGGCCTGCGCAGCCGCTATCGTCGAAGGGTTCTCCGCACTCGTGCAGCCGCCGAAATTAATGACATGATCATTTATCCTGCAGTCCCCCACCGTCATCTGCGGCATCTGCCTCGTATACACCCCATGCGTATCTCCCAGCACCAGATAGCTTTCCCGCATCCCGCATGAACACTCGATACGGGCAGTATGGACCACATAGGACGTATCGTCCGCCCTCGACGCACGCAGCTCCTCCTTTTTCTGCTCCACCGCATCGGCCGCATCCTGGGCCTCCTGGGCTTTGTTCTCAAAGTCCTGCGTGGCTTTGTCCAGCTCGGCGTTCGCCGCATTCAGCTCTTCCTGTGCTTTGCCCATTCTTTCTATCTGCTCCGGCGTAGGCATATAGCTGGAACCGCTGTCCATCATCGCATCGCTGTAAGCCGCCCTTGCCGCCTCCGCCCTTGCATTCGCCGCCTCCAGCGCGCTGCTGCTATTCATAAAAGCCTCGTTTGCGCTGCCTGCCGCCTGTTCCAGTGAATGTAAATTTCCTCCTGCCATCTATTCCACCTCCACTTCTTCCAGACAAATTCCCACTACGCTGCGCCGCAACAGGCTTTCCGCCAGCGGCAGGCTGACCACCGGATCCTTTCTCTGCGCTCCCGCGGGCAGAAACAGATGATGCCCCTCCGCCTTTTTCCCGTCCAGCACCAGTTTTCGCTCCATCCCGTTCGGATAGTACTCGCTCCTGCCGCTCAGCGCATCCACATAGTCCAGCAGCGTATGTACATAATGATATTGGAGCGCATTTTCCTTATGAATCAGCATCACGTCCTTAAAGACAGCCGCCGGTTCATAGGCTTTTAGTATTTCCCGCAGACCGGCGGAAAACATCGTAACCGGACGCTGGATAAAATCGGGCCTCGCCTCTCTTCCGCTTCCCGCCAGATACAAAGGAACCATCTCTTTGATTTTCTCTTCCTCCGCTTTTACAAACAGATGCCGTCCCCCCGTAATATCGAAATCCCTGTACCTGATACAACAGGGAAGCGACGTATCCTGTGAAATGAAAAAATACCTCATGCCTCCTCCTTCCTGACCGGCACAATATCCTGCAGCTGGTCCGGCTCCAAATGCAGAAAGGCGACGCTCTTTGCCGGGAACAGCGCCCCTGTCAGATCGGCGCCCGCAAATGTCACATTCTCAAACGTACAACCTCTGAAATCCGCTCCCCACAGACTGCACTCCGTAAAGCTGCAGTCGCGCAGACGGCTGTCCGTAAACCGGCTTCCTTCCAGATTACACCGTTCAAACCGTATTTTTTCGAGCCTGCATTCTTCGAACACACTAAAGCGCATATCCCGCTCCGGCAGATCACTGTCCTCATATTCCCCCTGGTACCAGTATCCGTATAGCAGCGCCTCCGGCTCATACCTCGCTTTTTTTAATGTTTCCTTCCACACGACGCCCTCTTTCACCGTCCGGTCCCTATGCACGATAAACTCCGTCCGGTCGCGGTATTCTCCCCATTTGAAAAGCCAGTATGGGGAAAAAGACAATGCCGAAAAGACGCCGTCCTCTTCCCAGCCGCGCAGACGGTAGCGGAGAATCCCCGCGATCTGCGCATTGGTATACCGCAGCTCTTCAAACATAATATTACGGACATCGTACGCATTGACCACGCCTTTCCAGACGCCGCTCTCCTCCGTCAGCCGCGCCCACATCTCATCGAAAGGGGCAAGCAGCCGCCCCGCGTCCACATACACTTCCAGCGGCTGCGTATCCAGATACCACCGCCTGTCCATGGCATGGAAAAAGAAACGGTATTTCCCCTGCAGCAAATCCGTTTTCAAAATCGACCCATACAGGAAACTGATCTCTTCCTTCTGCCGCTCCTTCATCTGCCGGCCAAGCAGACCGGCCGCCTCTTGTACAAGCGCCGTGAGCTCGTCCGCCCGTTCCAGTAAGTGCCCGGCCATCCGCTCCCTGTATCCTGTCAGCTCCCCAAAAGCCTTCTCCCGAAATTCCCCAAGCGCTTTTTCCCGTTCCATCCGCTATTCCTCCATCAGTCAAATGTAACCTCGGTTCCCTGAAATGATGCCGCACCGCCGGCCAGCCCCACGCATCCTCCCGACATACTCTGCAGCGTCACCGACTGCAGCGCATGGACTGTCAGTTTCTGGTCCGCGTGAAACGTGATCTTTTCCTCTCCGTTTATCACTACGTTCGTCCCGCTGACGACGACACTCCCGTCGCTGCGCACCGTCACCGAGGAGCTCCCTCCTGCGCATGACAGTTGCAGATATCCCGGCGACAATGACAGTTGCTGCCCGGATTTCGTCCGCAGATAACGGCTGTTTGGATCCTGCATACGGTCCGTCTGGCCGCCTCCCGGGACGCCGTAACTGTTCACCGCGCTCAGAGCCACCGCTTCTTTCTCGTGTTTTGAGGGAAAATAGACGCGCACGGCATCCCCAATCTCAGGCATACAATACCAGCCGCTGCCGTCCGGCGAAGCCGACATCGTGGAATAGACAAACCAGTATACCGGCAGGATACCGCTGCCCCGGTCGATATCCAGCAGCACCTGTACTTTGTCTCCCGCTACATTCGTCACTTTTCCCATAAGCGCCAGCCCAATGAGCTGCATCGGATAACGCCGCGCCCGCAAAAGCCCTCCTGTCGTCCGCAAACCGTATCTTCCTGTCATCTCCTGCCCGTCAAACACATACTGAAACGAGTCGGCCACAAAGGTTCCCCCGCCTGTGAGAGCCCGTTCGAAGATTCCCAGAAGCTGCCCGGAGGCGACCTCGTATCCCGTAAAGTCTGCCGCGTATACCTGACGTCCGTTTGCCTTCAGCTTATAAAAACTACCCATATCCTTCTCCATACGCAGGAGGCGGTATGACAGCTCCGTCTCCTGCAGCGTCGGAACACCTGCGTATAGCAAAATGCCGCTTCTTCTGCCTTCGGGCGTAACTGTCGTGCCGATGATGGACATGACCCGCTTTAAAAACGCCCAGTCTGTTTCTTCATACTGCACGATCAGCTCCCCGACCGGCGTCTCCTGCGCCACGTAGAGCAGAGAGCTGCCCGGGTAATCCTGCATCACCAGCTCCGCCACATCCCTGCAGCTCATCTGCGTATCCTGAAAAGACCGTGACTTTCTGACCCGGTCCATCATCCAGCTCCATGTTTTTCCTTCCACGCGCACGATCCTGCTCTGCGCCCGCACCTCCATGCGCACTGCCGTGAGCACGCCGCTAAACAGCGTTTCCGTTCCGCCTCCTGCCACCGCATACACTTCCACCGGCTGACAGTCCGGGAACTCATACAAAGCCTCTTCTCCCTCCTTCGCATAGGCTTCCAGCGCCAGAGCGCCGTGCTCCCCCATCCGGCCCTCTATGCTGCAGCTTAAAATCTCCGCTACTTCTATTCCTTTCACTCTCAGGTCATGTAAGTTATACGCCATACAACGCCTCCTCAGCAGTTATTAAAGATAAGAGCGGCGTTCACTTCTATCGTATCTCCTTTCACAGACACGCTTCCGCCGTCGTCACTCTGAAACATTACCTCTTCGCCCGCGGACAATTCCAGCTCTCCCTCCGTCTGTGCCTGGATCTGCGCCGCCGCTCCGATCAGAATATCCTGCGCGGAGCCGACCTCCGCTTTCCCGTCCTCGGTTAGTGTAACCGCTCCCTTCCCGCCCGCAACTGTCAGTACAATACCGTCACCGGTAAATTGGACCGAATTTCCGTCCGGCGTAGTGATATCCTTTTGATCCGGATTGCTCATCGGACTGCCCGGAGACGGCGCGCACTCTCCCTGTATATTGGAAATCGCATAGCCTTCCTTCTCGTCGCTCTCCGGAAAGAAAATACGCACCGGATCGCCGCTCTTTGGCATACAGTACCAGCCGCTGCCGTCCGGTGAAGCCGCCACTGTGGAAAACGGATACTCATATTTCTGCTGATACGCATCCAATGCATCCGTTTCCAGCCGTACCGTGACTTTGCTTCTCTTTATTTCTTCCACCACTCCCCGGAGCGAAACTCCGCAAAGCAGCGGATTATGATACCTGCGGGTCTGCAGCCCTTCCCGGAAATATAACCGGTATGTATTTACAAGCAGACCGTTTTCCAGGCGTCTTTCAACCGCACCGATATAAAGCTCCCGCCCCAGAAACGTAACGCCCGCCCCCAGCGGCAGGATATCATACGATGTGATCTGATAACTGACCTGGCCTCTCAGTTCCCGCTTTGTATCCACAGGCGCCGCATCACGCATCACCGTATAGGGAAGCCGGTCCCAGTCCGTCTCCCTGTGGTTTTCCGGCAGCCCGACCCACAGACGAAGCCCCGCGGCGGCGCTGTCCGCATAGACGAAAACGCCCTGCCAGGAGGCAAGCCGCTTCAAAAACGCCCAGAACGTTTCCTGATACTGGACGGCAATCTGTCCCAGCGGCCGGTCGGCGGCCGATAGCAGAGCCTGTCCGTCCGCCAGCTTTACCAGCATCTCCACCATCTGGTGAAAGGTCATTGCCGTATCCTGATAAGAGAGGTTGTATTTTTCCATATCCATCCGATAACTCGCCGTCACCGCCCGCACTTCCACCATGCAGGTCTCCCCTACGGATACCGTCCTCACCTCCACGATAATCCCCTGAAACAGCACACGCGTCTCTTTGCCGCTGGCATAGACTAAAACTGCCGGGCCGTTCCCGTCATATAAAACTGCTTCCCTTGCCTTGTTATCCGTCAGTATCAACGCCGAAAGCTCCCCATGGCAGTTCGGCGCCTCTCTGATTTTTACCGCCACGACCGGAGCCGTCACATTTCCGAGCGCCATAGCCATATTCCCTGCCGCCACCGCTTCCGGATGATTTTTCTTTTCTGTTGCCTGCAACCCGTCCGCCTCCTCTCTCTATCGGTTCATCTCTTCCGTCACATGCACCATTGCCTCCAGCAGAAGTCCCATCCCTTCCTTATCCTCCTGCGTACAGTTGAGGGATCCGGTGTACACCGCCCCATCTTTCGGGCAGCGAAACAGTATGTTATAAGTCACGCCTTCCGCCGTAGGCGTCTCATAGCAGAAATATTCCACCCGCCCTTTTGCCGCCGACTTCGTCACCTTCACCTGCATCCCCATCTTTTGCATGGAGTCTTTGACCTGATCCCGCCACTGTGCAAACGCCTCCGGCCTGCCGCATGTCACATATGTATATAGCATGGCCGCCTTCCTGCGGTTACTGGCATATAAGAGGTTTTGCGGCCGCTCTTCCATAACATCAAAGAAATCCGTAATAAACGGAATGCAGAACTTTCCGTCAAACACCAGTCGCGGCGTAAAGCACAGCTTCAGCGTATACAGATACTGCTTTCCTCTTTTTACCCCAGCGGCCAGTTCTTCCAGCGTATAGGTGATCTGCTTTTTCGGGTCGTATTTCTCTCTTTCCTCCCTGTCCTGCTCTTCCTGCCCCAGTTCTCTCTGCTGTCTTACAAACAGTGCGATCGATCGGTCTATTTCCATCAAAATGCCTCCTCCTTCTCTCTAAATCAGCAGCAGCCCTCTCCCGCCCTGATCCGCCTTCTGATTTGCGCCCTCGCGGCCGCTTGTCTCTTTCAGAATCCTTTCCAGCATCCGGTAAATCTCCCCATTGTCGTATTCCCTGTCGTCCTGTTTCGTACGCGCGCGCAGGTAATCCCGCACTTCCTCATACGGCATGGCGCCGTATGCATGCAGACAGTTCATGCAGAAGGGATAGTCCCACGGACTTTGCAGCGGATGGCGCATCAGCTCCTGCGCAAAGGTTTTCATGATCTGCGGACAGATGCTGCTTTTGCCTGGCGCCGCATAGGGCACATGGATGATATTGACCGTGTCAAATTCCGTATTATAATCAAAAAAATCCGTATAGGCATTGCGCAGTCTGGCGCCATGCTGCAGCTTAAAACGAGCCAGTTCCATTTCATGGGACGAGTCCGCCTCTTCCCCGCCCAGCACGACCTGTGATAAATACTCCTCCTGCTCAGAGCCGCGTACTCTGTCCATAAAATCAATTTTTACATAGACTGTCGTCCCGGTCGGTTCATAGGGCGCTTCAAAGGCTTCCTCCAACACATAAAAAATCTTTTTAAAATAGACAATACCGGGCCGGATGACAAGAACGCCGTCTCTTACCTCCAGGCCGCAGCCTGTCAGAATGCCATCGCTGTAATCCTGGTAAAATATGCGCAGGATGTCCCGCGGATAGTCCCTGATATTTTCCAACATCTCTTTTTTCAAAACTCTTTTCCGTTCAAACAAAGGATATATATTTTTAAACATCGCCATCTCCCGCCTAATATAAAGCTATTTCATCGACTTGCATCGTATTGTCCATCCCGATAATGCCAAAATGGTGTTCATAGAAGATTTCCGTCTCATAGCGGATATCCAGAAAAAGATCGATCAGAAACTGCAGCTTCTCTTCCAGCTGCTGTGTCTTTGGCAGACCTGTGTAAATCATGATCTGGTCAGGGCAGTCATTGTTATGGTATACGATACTGTCGTCAATCAGTCCGTGTATCATATCCGTGAAAATCTCCACAGCGCTTCCCACCCGGTAGCTTCGCAGCCAGCCGGACAGCAGTCTGTGCTGCCGCTCTTTCTCCAATGCCGCAAACACCTGCTGCGCCGTCTTTCCGAAGACCCCGGCCCTGATATCCTCTGCCAGCAGTTTTTTATGATATTCTTCCTTCGTCATCCCCATACGGATATCATTTTCAGCGAGCGCATGCAGGATCACATTTGTCATACTCCTGCGCAGATCCGGAAATGTTTTCAGTTCGGGCCCGAACATTTCTCTGAAGATCCGGTAGAAACGGTAATAGGTGTTAACGCCGATCTCCATTCCCCGCGTAACGGCAATCCGGTTCAGTTCCGGCAGCGCCAGCTCCATATAGGCGCTTCCCCCCGGATCGTGAAAAAGAACGACCGACTCTGCGGGTACCCCTTCTTCCACGGCCTGCAGATAAACTTCCCAAAGATATCTCATAGAACCGTCCCTCCGCATTCATACTCCGGATAAAGTCTCTGCACCTCAGAGACAATGAAACTTGCAATGTCACGCTGCAGCCACGGTTCGCGCGCGCCCGCCTTGAAATATAACATCAGCTTTTTCTGCGCTTTTGTATCCCGGATCTCATCTTCGATAAATGGATTCATCGAATAGGTCTGCGTCCTTCCCCGAAACTGTTCCAGAATCTCACATCTCTCATAGACGATATACGCTTCCAGCCCAAAGCCTTTTATAAACCGGGCCAGCTCTGCGCGCGTCCTGATGTTCTGGTCCCATTTACGCTGAAATTTCTCAGAAAATGTCTCTTCCCGCTGGTTGCGCAGAATCGGATAATCATAATGATCGATCCTGCCGTCGCCCGCATTCCTGATCATGTACACATTCCATTTTTTTGCCTCACCGCTCTCACTGATGATCAAAAGCCTGTCCTTCTGCTGACTGATGCTGCGAATCTCCTGATCGTCTTCCGCCAGATATGCGTGTTCCATCCCGTGCTCACGAATCGAGACGGCATGTTCATAATTTTTATGGTCCTCGCACGGAACCGGAAATCCCATCCCATCCAGAACAAGCCTTTTGATATTCCAGATCGGAACGAGATCATGCCGTATGATCTGGTTATACTGTTCGAAATCGATTTGGATTTTCGTTATTTTTTCGTTCCCGCTTATGCCTTCCGGGAGCGCTGTCAGCGCCACATCCGCCATCTTATACAGGTACGGCGCGTTCACCGTCTGCCATGGTATGCCGTTTTTCAAGAACAGTTGATAGAGATGCGCCACCTTTTCCACATATGCCGTATTGCGTCTGAGAGTGACTTCTATTTCCCATGTCTTCTCCGGCTGCTGCGTTATGATTTCGCCGCGAAACCGCAGCTCTTTCTCCCAGATCTCCCGAAGCTGCAGAAAATCACACTGCAGCATGACCTTCATCACGCAAAACGCTCCCTCGCTTTCGATCGCTTCCACAATATCTTTCATAACATAGGAACACGCTTCCCTGTCGCCCTCGTCCATCGGCGCCATCAGATGATGGGAATCATCAAAATAAGACCGCTGGATGATCCCGGTCTTAACCAGATACCGGTTTACATCATAGGCCAGATCGTCTTCTATCCTCTTTTCCAATTGGCGGTACATTTCCTCATTTGTCTCGTACAATGACAGAAATACCTGCTCCATCAGCTCTTTAAACGCGACCCGCTCCTGCAGATTTCCGATGTTCTGTATTTCCCCGCGGATCAGCTCTTTCATATCATCTATACGGCCCATGCCCTACTTCCTCCCGTCAAAGAAATTCTGCTCCCAGGTATCGTCCTCAAAATCAAAAAATGTCTCTTCGCCCATATACAAAAGCTCCTTTTCCCGCAATACCGGCAGTACGATAAATCCCCATCGTTTCCGGGATACCCATACGAAAAACTTCATTTCTCCTTCCAGAATGATATCTGTCTCTTCCTGGATTACCGTCCCCTGATACTTCTCGTCGATCTCTTCCTGGGTCGTCCGCGTAAATTTGGACGGATCGTACTCGAAATAATAAGTGCGCAGACGCCTGCCGCGCTCATCGCTTAAGTACAGATCCAGCTGCTTGCCGATCATAAAACGGGAGATATAGCCGATATGATCTTCCCGGTCAAGACTGTGAATCAATATTTTCTCTTTGTTTTCATGCGTATACGCCATAATTTCATAGGGCAGCGTCCCTACCTGATAATCCTGGTTCACCTTCATATACCCCAGCTTACGGTTCAGGAAATATGCCAGCGCGCCTTCCAGACAGCACATTTTCAGTTCCGTACCGTCCGCATCCCGCTTTGTCCTGCGGATCAGCTTTCCCGGCACATATTCCTTCAGCGCTTCCGTAAACAGAGAAGATTTGCAGGACTGGCCCGTTAGCTTGATCATTTCATATTCCTGCAGACCACCCTGTTCAAACTTCTGTCCAAGAAAGCGCTCCATCAGACTGTAAATATCGGGACGTAGCAGTTCTTCGATCTGGTTTAGATAAAGCGGGAATTCCATATCCTGCCCGATACGGGAAAGCCTGCCCTCCGTGACGACAGACAGCTTCCATTTATCCAGAAGAATGCTGTTTTTCCCGCTCTCCTTCCTTGTGCCAATCCACAGTTCATAACAGAACTCCGTGTGAAAAAACAGCTTCTTAACCCGTTCCGCCAGTTCAAACAAATAGTAATAGTTGTTTTTCACCATAAAATATTCCTGCCTGCCCCGGTCCTCGTATTCCCGGAAACGGGTGGGAAGCACTGCCTCCGCCAGCCGGTATGCCTCCTCTGTCTCTTCCGCGCCGCCCCGTGCCGCCAGACCGCCGCGCCCTGCCGCCGCGTCCGCATAATCCGCCGCATCGCGTCCTCCCCCGTTTCCCAATGCAGCGGCAATTTTTACTTTGATCAGCTGCAGAATACGGAATGTCAGGTTATTCCCGCCGAAATTCGTATCCCCGTTCTCATAACTTGTTTCCAGGTCGATCGTATACGATACCCGGCTGTTATCAATGCGGAATCTCCCCGATGTCAAATCCGTCGTGCCGCCTCCGCAGTCAATAATCAGCGCGTGATACCAGTATCCTTTCCGGTAATTGTCCTGCGCAACCATATTGTTAATGCTCTGGAACAGCACGGCCATCCCTTCATCGAGCGTACAGTCCACCTGATAACATTCCGGCAGCAGTTCTCTGAATACATGCCCGAATTTCTCTTTCTGCCGGATAGGCGCCAAAAGCTGGATATTCCGGAAACTGCATTTAAACTGCTGTCTGCCCAGCCCGATCAGGTATTCCAGAAAGGCCCGCAGCATCTCTTTTCTGGCGATCTGATATTTATGCCCGTTCTTTAAGATCACGCTCTCTGTGCGCTGCGCATCACTGATCCAGCGCTTGATGTCATAAAAGACAGGCACGTCTTCATCCTGATAGTTCTGGCTGCCAAGGCGCAGCGCGTCATAACCAAATACGAACTGCGGCTGCCCGTCCCGTATTTCTTCCACGCCGATGACGCTGGGAATCACATGACTCCCCTCCACCCGGGCGATTCCCACGCTTCCATCAGAGCGGCAGATTCCCATTGTCGTATTCGAGCTGCCAAAATCGATGATCAGCGGCAGCGCAGTTTCCGCCGTCTCCCGGACTTCAATATCCAGAAGAGGGATGCGTATCCCTTCCACATAGCCCGGTTCCAAGGCCTGATTACCCATATAACAGTCATAGAGAAATTCCGATATCCTCTCATCGGGAAAATATACGATAGAATACTGATGCTTTTCCAGCGGGCGGATGGCGACATCCCGGCCCTGGAACAGATAAAATACACCTTCTTTTTCCCTGATAAAAAAACAGGTGTATACCTGCCCTGTCTCATCCATCAGCAGCAGATTTCCTTCATACAGGCTCGAATCCGATTCCATCCGGTAATGATCGTTCTCACACAGTCCTGTTCCCCGGTACAGAATGATCGTACCCGGTATCCGGATGGAATCCTTATACGTAAGCCGGATCGCACTTCGGTCCAGAAATTCCTGCAGACGGGAAAGCCCTTCCGGTATATCCGTATCAATATGCCGGTAATCCTTCTGCCCCCTGAAGCGCATAATCAGTCTGATCCATCCTTCCCGGTCGCTAAACTGCAGCGAAGGAGCCACCAGTTTTTCTTTCCGGCATATCTCCTTTAGCTGAAATGTCGTCATCTTTTCCAGCTGGCTCCTTTTATAAGTCGCCCGCGCCCCTTCTTCTTTTTTTCCGGGATGCAGCGTATAAGTATATTGGCTCATTCTGTCTCCTCCTCCCGCGCTTTTTCATTTTCCGCAGTCTCTTCTGCTGCGATGCCGGCCTCGGCTGCCGCTATCTTAGCATTGATGCCGTCCGCCAGTTCCGGCAGTTCCAGACGGACATAAATCGCCTGTGCCGTGCGGTAATAAGTGACGGCGCTGTCATATTTCCCTGCCGCCAGCAGTTCGTTTCCTTTGTTTTCCAAGTCTATGGCGCTTTTGCGGTCATTGGTCCTCTGCTCGTTTTCCAGCTCTTTCTGCTCTTCCTCAGCTTCCTTCTCCTTCTGTTCTTCTTCTTCTCTTTCCTCTTTTTCCTTCTGCTTCTCCTCTTCCCTGGCTGCCTGCTCCTGCGCCGCCTGTGCCTTGGCCTGCTGGCTTTCTTTCTCGATCTTTTCTTCCGCCGCTGCCTGTTTTGCCAGCGCCTCTTCCTTTCCTGCCGTATAATACAAAGATGCTGCTTTATCCCTTGCTTCTTTGTAAGAAGCTATTGCGCCCTCCATATCGCCATATTCTTCTTTCTGTATTCCCAGCTCTATGAAATCAAACACATCTATGTAGGCTCTCGTCCGGCTAAGCTGCGAATCGATGTACGATTTTCCCACATTTCCGGCGCTCATAGACATTTCCATCGCTGTCAGATACAATTCCTGCGCCTTTTGGTATTCCTGCGCCATGATAGCTTCATCCGCCAGACTGATCTGCTCCGCCAGCTTCAGATACTGGTCCGCTTCCGCCTCTTCTTCCTTTCTTTTCAGGCTTCCCGCCAGTTTTTTTGCTTCCGTATATTCCTCCGCCGCTTTTTTATAATTATCATAGCGCATATACGTCCCGCCGCTTTCCATACACGTGGCAAGGCTCTCCTCCTTGTTGCGGATATTTCTGTGGCGCAGATAAAGCGCAAGGCTGATTCCTCCTACAAGAAGCGCCACCGGTATTGCCACCATCAGTATTTTCTTCAGGGAAAATTTCTTTTTCGGCGGCCGGTACGTCTTGTCGATAAAGGTAACAGCCAGCGTATAATTATCGATGGCGGCCATTTCCTGTTTCCCCAGAACAAGATCTTCCACCTGCCCGAGTATTTCGTCAGGCTCCTTCGCATCCTTTGCCAGTTCCAGCAGTTCTTCGTCACCACAGCGCTCCCATATCCCTCTTGAAAGCATAGCCAGGATATCTCCGTCCTCCAGCCTGTACTTTTTTGAGGTTACGATTTCCGGCCTGCCCCGTTCTCCCAGATAAGAATACAGATTATTGCGCTCCTCATGGGCCGCGGCCTGGTCTGACGTTACCTTCTCTTTTTCTACCAGATTCGCGGTCAGAGACTGGTCTCTTGTTTTGAACAGAAAACGGTTATTACGTAAAAGATAGAGCCGTGTATTTCCCGTATAACAGTAGCGCATCTTCCGGTAATCCGTTATTACAATCATGACCGACGCCTTCAGTCTCATGCCGCCCCGTTTCTTTAAAAGTTCACGATGGGCTTCCCGCATGTAACGCTCCAATTTCCCTTTGCGCATGGTGGGAGACTCGATAAAGCTTCTGATCAGGCTTTCCACCGCAACCTTTGCACTGTTGACAAGAGGCTCGTCGTCCAGACTGTCCGCCAGCACATAGCATGCAAAATCATCCATTTCCACGCATCCGAAATAATCCCGGTTGGAAAGTTTCTGTCCCTCCTCCGACATAAACCGGGTTTTAAATTCCGAATTAATCCGCCGCATTTGACACCTCCGCCTTTATGATCAACACGCTTCCGTTCTCTTTTGTATCCTCCGGCCTGCCCTCCGCCTGCCGGACCAGTTCCATGGCCATTGCACGCAGCGCAATCGGACGCAGCAGCACATCCTCAATTTCAGCCCATGACAATTCCTGCCAGATTCCCTTTGTTGCCGCAAACACCAGATCACCCGCCTTCAGGCGCACAGGCGCCTCTCCGATCTCCATCTCATGAAAACCGTCCATCCCCAGATAGTTCCAGATTCTCTTTTCATCCATGCTCCATACGGCTTCTTTCCGGGAAATCCTTCCTTCCTGGTAAGCATGCGCCGCCAGCACGTCCATTGTATGTCCCTCACTGATGGGAATCAGCTCCTTTCCCCGCAGCAGTGCGATCCTGATATCGCCTGCCAGCGCATAATACATAGACGCGCCGTCTAAAAAGATGGCCGCCAGGCACGCGCCGCCCCTGCGCTCACCGATTGTCTTCTGGATGCGGATGTTGGCCTCATAGAAGGAAGTGCGCAGAAAATATTGCGGATTCTGCAGTTCCCTGTACGGCTCATAGCGGTCCAGTATGGTATCCACCGCGATCTGTGCGCACAGTTTTCCCGTATTTTCCTTCCCGATTCCGTCAGCCACCGCCGCCATCGTTCCGGCAAAGTTGCGGCAGACCTGCACACAGTCCGCCTGTACTACCTGGCTCCCCGTCGTCTGGCAGACAGCATACAGATCCGCTCTGTGACTGACCTGCCCCATGCGGACGGCTTCTCCTTCCGACACGGCAATCGAAAGCAGCAGTCTCACAAAAACAACCGTAAACAAAATTGCCGCAATCCCTATGACAAAGGTCATATTTCCCGTCATGCCGTTCATCCTTCCATGCTGTTCCATTCAAAGTTATCGCCGCACAACGGGACAAAAATAAAGCGGCTCTTTCCCAGCTCTATTGTGTCATAGGGCTTTAGATCGGTCGGCACATAAACAGCCTCGCCGTTCAGATACGCAAGTCCTGCGGAATCCCCCGGCAGAATAACGGTATTGCGCTTTTTCCTGTCATATACAATTACCGTATGGTTCCTGCGGTTGATCTCGTTATCCCCCAGAATCTGTATGTCCATGTCGTCCCCGCGCCCTACAAAGTTTTTTCCGTCATGGATTTTGTAATCCATGCCCATTCTGGCCCCCTCAATACACACCAGCCAGCCGCATACCGGCGCAATCTTTTCCTGCAGCAGCTCTACGGGAGGCTCAAAACCTACAGGCTTTTTTTCCTCTTCTTCTCCCTCAAGCTGCATCTTACAGTAAGGACAGATATTTCCGTACCGTCTTGCATTGTATACATGCCCATTGGGACATCTCACTAAACTCATCTTACTTTCGTCTCCCATTCTCTTTTCTTCAGTGTCAGAAACCATTTGGAAAAAGTTCCCTATGTCAGCAGAAGCCGCGTGTTGGCAATATAGACGATGTCTCCCGCATGGATCCTGCACGGCCGCCCCGTTACCTTATAGCAGATACCGTCCTCCGCTTTCCTTATACGGACTCCATTGACAGAACCGAGGTCCTCCACATACCAACTGTCGAGACAGAAATTCAGAGCGGCATGCTGCGGATCAATAAATGTGCCGAATTCACATTCCTCCAGATCGACGTCCACTTCTTCTTCCTCATTTTTCCGTCCGATTATCACGGCTGTCTTACCGGCTATATTCCACGATTTCACCGGCTTGTCCCCCTCGTCCAGAAGAATCAGCTCACAGGCCCGCATCGGCGGCGCCGGGGCTTCCTCCGCTCCTCCGTGCGCCTGCCCCCTCTGGTGGAACAAATCGGCCACCGCCGCTATCATGCACACTAAGGCAGTCGCCGCCAACAGCAGCAGGCCCGCTTTCCCCATGCCAAGATACCAGGCGCCAAACAGCACGAGAACGGCAAGGACGATAATTGCCGCATCACATACCGATTTTATTTTCTGTTTTACCGTCATCTGATTCCCTTTCTGTTTTGTCATATCACTTTATATTTTTAAAAATGGATGCAAATTTTTCCTCCGGTTTCCTAGCGCCCGCCGCCGTTTTACCGCCGCCGCGTCTATCCCGGTATGTTTCCATTCCCTGTCCCGGACGGAATCCGAAAAACCGTTCAAATTCACTCATGGGAGCTGCGGCATCTGTGCCGTCTTTCGCTTCCCGGCCGCCGCCTCCCGTCCTGCCGCTTTGTGCACTGCGGGCGGCGTCATAGCGCCTGCGTTTCTCTGCATCCCCCAGCGTATGATACGCCTCGCTGATTTCCCGAAACCGCGCCTCACACTGCGCATCACCGGGATGCGCGTCCGGATGATACCGCTTTGCAAGAGAACGGTACGCTTTCCTGATTTCATTTTCATCCGCCTGGGGACTGACCCCAAGCATCCTGTAATAATCTGTCATACGCATTTCTCCTGAAATCCCCGTCATACTCAAAAAAGGGACCGCCACAAGGCAGTCCCTTTCTGCATCATCCTACGCTGTATCCGCCTTCTACAGCAGTCTGTACCATTTTATCCTTCTTCTGCTTTATCATCAGACGGAATGTGCCCACACCTTCCGTGTCTCCGTAATCCTCTTTATAGTCCACGACAAACGCGTTGG
>CAJUDS010000024.1 GCA_910585345.1 uncultured Lachnospiraceae bacterium
GCCGCCTGCCGCCGGACTCTCCTTTCGTCCGGTTTTCCTATACCGTTTCCTGCTTCTCCTTTGGTCTGTTTCCCCTGCCGCCGCGGCCGTGCGCCGCAGGCAGGACATCTGCCAGAAGAGATGCCCGCCTTCTGCTTATTCCCCGCCGAAGCCGCCTTCGAATTTCAGCGCCGTCATCTTGTCCTTTTTCTGCTTCACCAGCAGCCGGAACACGCCTGCCCCCGTATCGTCCGTATAATCCTCTTCATAGTCCACGACAAAGGCGTTGGGAATGCTGATCTGGCGCACGATCTGGGACGCGTTCACCACATCGATCGTTATCCTGCGGTAGCAGTCCGCATTTTCCGCCGGCACAAGCGCCCACCTGGCTATCTTGCTCGTATCGTCCGCCGCCTCACCGTCCACTGCCGCCAGTATCTTTCCCTCGATCAGCGCCGTGGAGCCTAAGTCCGTAGACCTCGCGTTGGAATCATGCGGAATGTCAGCGCCGAATGTTATCTTTGTGATGCTCGTCTCCCGCAGGTTCACAGATTCGTTTCCTTCGATTTTCAACCGTAATCCCATATCCTTTTCCTCCTGTTCTTCTTTTTCTCTTTCTTTGATTGGGGTGCCTGAATCTCTTTTTTCTATCTTGTTTTCTATCTTAGCACAATAAAAAGACAGGATTTTGATGTTGGAAAAATTAACGCGATTTTTGCAAAAAATAGTAGAATCAAAGCCCATGTCTAACACACGGAAATCCGTTTTTCGTGTGTCTAACGTATGCGTTGTCCGTTTACAACCCTTCATTTCCAGCCCCTGCAGCCATTGAATTGACATATCTTACGATTCCGCAGTTCCCTCACCTGCGCCCGGGGATATCATATTTTCGTACTGCCCCGCAGCGCCACAAAACCGATTCTATCCAGTCCCTAACGCTTCCTGCCCTATCCGTGAAAAAAGCCCCACACCGTTTGACATCCGGGCGGGGAATCTGTTACAATAAAAGCACAAAAGGGATACTGCCGATAGACGGTCAGCCCCGATAAAATTACTTACAAAGAAGTGACCTTACCTTTGGCTGGGGCGGTCACTTTTTTGTGTGGTTTATGTATGCAAGCAAGATTGATACGATGATTCCAAGAATCATCAGAACAACCGTCAGCAGTTCATAGTCACTCATAAGCAATCCCTCCTTTCCCGGTTTTCCCCGCTGTCAGAGGGATCGTCCCTCTGCGAAGAAGGACTGACCGCCTACCCGTTATGGCAATACCCCATAAACGTATTGTAACAAAAAGCACAGGGCGGCGCAACACCGCCCCGCCATATTTTACCGGTTTTCTCTTTCACATTCCCTCATTCGCTCTTTTCAAAATGAAGCGCCGCAAATGCCTTTTCCGCATCTTCCTTCGGCGAATTACCGGCAAGAAATACGCCCGTATCCGAACCGGCCACCATCAACACATAGCCGTTTTCATATCCGGTATCCCCGTCGTACTCATAGAACAGATAGGAATTACCGTCCTGCTGTCCTTCCGTAACCGTGACTCCCTCCATAAACTGCATCATAGTCACATTTTCATCATACATCTCCCGCGTCAGAAAGGCGCCCTGCAGGATCTGCTCTTCCTCCTTTTTTACGACCACAGTCCCTTCTTCCTCTGACAGTCTGTACCCTTCTGTCGTCTCCAGTGTAACCTTGACGGCGTCGCCCGTCTGCACCTGAAATGTCAGCGACTTACTGGAATGCCCGCATCCGCACAAAATACATGCGGTCAGCAATACCGCCGCCATTACCCTGTTTACAATCCTTCTGCTCATAGTTTCCTCCTTTTTCCGCAGACACGCCCGGTGTCCGCAACACTGTTTTCTTTGCCGCCGTTTTTCCGTCCCCGGTGCCATGCGCACTCCTTATGGTTCCAAACCGTATAGTCTGACTTTTTCTACCGCCTCCCCATATAATATTATTTTTATCCCGGCTCCATATGCCAATTGTATCCGACTGTTTTTCAAACTCCACAAAACCAGCTCCAAAAGCTCCTGATGCGTTACGGAATTGTCCCACAGTCTCGCTATTCCTGTGCCGAACAACGAGACTGCGACCGTATGTCCGTCATACACCTTATCAATCTCGTCCCAGAAATTCATCAGAAAATTCACATAATCTTTCATGCCCAGATACGCCCTGTTACTGCTGTCCATTTTGGAAAATGCCGTAAGCAGATACCTTCTGCCATCCTTTCTGTCGCAAAATACCGTGCCAAGCGGATACTGCGTCTATTTTCCCCGTTTCCGCGCTTTCTTCTTTTTGCCCGTCACCGATGCCAGCTGGCTGCTGATCCGCTGGTCCAGTTCCTGTGTGCCCGCTGCATAAAACTTTGTCAGATACTGTCCCTGTAAAGACGCCCGGGAGACAAGGCTCTCTTTCCCGCCCAGCTGGGTGTCAAAATATTCGTTGGCGTTGATCACCTTCCAGACATCGTCCGCTTCCTCAAGTATATTTCCCTTTTTGATTTCTACCGGATTGCCGTTTATATTCAGTTTTACTTCTCTTTTCCGGTTGGCGTATATCCACAGGATAATGTAGGATGCCGCCAGAAACACTATGTAGAGCAAAAACATCCATTTCCAGACCGTATCGCCGCTGACGCAGCCCGTAATCGTCTCCTCTACCGGTTTGACCGAAAGCAGTGTGAACAACACACTGATTCCACTCAGTATTTTGTAATATTCTCTTCTCAGTTTCCCGTCCCACGGTTTTACGAGACATGTTTCCCAAAATTTTTTCATGTTTTTATCCTGTCACTGCAATTCCAGCGCGTCTACAATTTCCGGTTCGATCACATTTGCACTGATCCAGCCCTGCAGATCGTCATGAGAGGGTACGCGCACCTTCAGCCAATAACGCTGCGAATCATGTTCATAGCTATGTTCGTAAAGTATTTCATCCTCCTTTGAAACCGCATACAGGCTTGGACTGTCAATGTCCGCCTCCTTCCGTATATTGGCATAGGTCGTGCTTTCGTTTAATTCCAGCCGCACAGGCTCCCGCACTTCTTCCTGCGTTTCCTCCTCCGTTTCTTCCAGCGCAGCGGCCTCCTGTATCCAGAAAGGCGGATACGCTTCTATTCCTTTTGTAAGCCGTGCCTCGGTATCCAGAAAAAAACGGTTCAGCCCGTAAAACCGTGTGAGATCAGATTCGGGTATACGGCTTTCGAGCTGAAACGACGGCAGAATCGCCGTTACATACACACAGACAAACGCCAGCCATACCGTCTTTTTCCTGACCAGTTCCCTCCGCCCGCCGCCCATGATCTTCTGCCGCTTTGTTTGCAGCCAGTCCTCGATTCTTCTCCCGCAGGCCGCCGCCTTTTCATCGCAGTCATGCCGTCTGTTTCCGGCCAGCCGCGGCAGAAACACTCTGACGCCTCCCATGATGATAACATTCATCCAGATGGCTATCCGCAGCAGCAGCGCAAAAATATATTTCTCAAGCGGCCATAAAAAATAAATGACTGCCGCAATAGCACACACGCCCAGAAAGATTCTCATTTCCTCCGGCATTGCCAGTATCATGTTCCAAAAGCCATAGTATACGCTCATAAATATTCCTCTGTATCTTCCACCACTACCTCACCGCCCCCGTCGTCAGGATCGGCAAGTGCCTGCTGTGATGCCGTATCTTCTATCTTCGCTTCTCCCAGCAGTTTCATGGCTGCGCGCTCTAAGGCCGGGCCGGACAGCACATCCGCAGCAACCAGCTCTTTGAAATACTCGAGTTTGGCAGCCATTGCCTGCTTCCTGTTTGCATGCAGCCGCTCATCCAACTGCACATTGGTAATCTCCCCATTGAGATAAGAAAGGACCGTGCTGTAGTCTTCTCCCAGTTCCCGCTCCAAAGCCTTCAGTCCCGCCGCCTTTTCCAGATTCAGCTCATTTCTCGCTTTTTCGATTTCCCTTCCGGCTTCCAGCCTATTGATCTCGACAGTTTTCTGCTCTTCAATCTCCTGGCTGAGCCGCTCGCTCTTATTTCTTCCTATAGCGCTCTGCGCCAGCGCATCCAGACTCGAATCGATGATCGTTTTCGCCCGCTCGTCCAGATCCGCCGTCACGTTGACCTGACCGGTTTCCAGATACGCCAGACTGCCCAGCCGCTTCGATATGTCGCCGCGCAAGTCCCTTTCCAGCTCGATCTGGCTCTCGATCTCATACTTTTTATGCGCGCCCTGAACCGCATCCACAATCATCCTCTGCAGTTCTCCATCCACACTGCCCGGCCTGTTCTCAAAGATGTACAACGGATCTTTGACACGGTACTGCGCAGTGACGCTGACAAAAAAGCGGAAATTATTGCTTTCATCGGCGATTTCTCTGTGAACCTCTGTCTCATTCCAGCCAAGTGCGATTTCCATGATCCTGTTATAGCCGCCTGCCCTGACCTCACTTCCCAAGGCCGGTTTCTGCGCGGTAATCAGCAGCCGCTTTTTTAAATCACCGCCCTCTTTAAACAGCACAAGCGCCTTGTCGTCGCCCGCCCGGGGAACCGGATCGAATATTCTGAACTTATAATTGTCCACGGTAAAAAGCTGTGCGTTCCTGCTCATTCTCTTATGCTCCTTTGATTGATTTTCTCTGCCGTCCTCACCGGGCGGTTACTTTGCAGGGATATCTTCCTTAGAAAAAAATCCATATTTTCCCTGTCCGCCCGCGTCTCCTGAAAACTGTATAGAAACTGTCTCAGGTATTCGATCTGCTTCTGTCCGCAGCCGCCGTACTGGAACAGATACCGTTCCAAAAAGGCCTTCAGCAGCCTGTGCGTCTCCCTGTTCTTCCACAGATAGTTCCAAAGCGCCTGCACTTTCGGCGCCGTTTCATTTTTCATCAGACACAGTTTGACAAACACCATATCTTTATGCGCTTCTTCTCTGTTTACATCAATATTAGATTCCAAATGATCGATCATAAGCAGTTCCCAGAAAACCAGTCCCACAATCTTCTGCCTGTATCTGTCTTTTCTCGAATTGTACTGCATCAGTCTGTCATACAGTACCGCCGCCGTCATTTTAAAGTAAGCCGCCTTCCTCTTACCGACCGCATAAAACATTGGAAGCTGACGCTCATACTCGCTCTCCTGCCCGCTTTCCAGCGTCCGCAGCACAGTATCGAGATAGCCTTCCACCGCTCGTCTGATCTGCTCCGCGGGCCAGTCCCTGACCGCGCACATCATCAGCGCCGTGACGGACTCGTGCAGATCATTCCTGCCTGCCCAGTACCGGAACAGATTTATGATATTATCGCGATAGCTTCCCTCCTCATACGCCTGCACCATAATCTGGGCCACTGCAAAATCCGCGGTATAGTCATGCTTTTGGAGCAGCCCGCTGATCACTCTGCTCTCAAAATAATGGAAATCATGCCTGCATAACTGTGCCAGTGCGCAGACCGCCTTGATCGTCTTAGAATAGTTTTGCTGCGAAATGTATTGTTCCAGCCAGCCGACCAGCGGTTCCCGGAAAAACAGAAATTCGTTCCACACACATGCCAAAACACGCGGCGCGTATTCCGCACTCTGAAAACAGATAAACGTTTCTTCCAGCCGTCCGGTGTAATTATAAATATAATCCTGATAAAACTTTCCTCCCGCCGTCTCCAGCCGTCTCTGATTGGGAATCTTTAATCTCTGTCTGTTCCCTTCCCCTTCCTCCGTACCGCCATCCATCCTGCGAAACAGCGCCTGCGCCATCTCATACACCCATATATACGGCGACCTTTCAAAAACCGCCAACGCGATCAGAAAAGCCATCTCAAAGTCGTTATAGTGTGCCGACAGCCACTGGATCAGCCTCTCCCGCTCTGCCGTCACACATGCCTGGCTGACCGCGCCTTCCTCCGGCGCCGCATTTCCCTTTTCTTCTCCGCCAAAGGTGACATTTTCCAGATCGGCCTGATCGCCCAGAATAACCCCTTTGTTATCCTGGATATAATTCAGATTATGGATTATGACAGTCGTCGTATGGACGTTTTCTCTCCCGCCCTCCGCGGCCTCCCGCATTTTCTGCTGGATGGTGCCTGTCTCCGCCTCCCCTCCCAACGCCGCCTTTGGTTCTTCCATCCCTTCGCCCGCTTCTTTTTTTACCTCATCTTCCATCTTTGTGCCCCGCGCCCTTAAAATTTACATGATTTATCTTCGCGTTATTTCCTATTACAATTCCCGTATTTCCCGTTATTACATGGTAATTGCAGGTCCCTGCCACCCCATCCTCTTTCTCTCCGTCCTGCCTCTGCCCGTCCGCTTTCTGCTCCTGCCGCCCCTTCAGTTCAGCGATCCTGCCGCTGATCAAAGAGGCGATCCGGTCAGAGAAGTCCGTCCCTTCCAGATATACGAACGGCGCTAATTCCTGCGGCAGTCTCGCTCCTATGAAGTTCACAACGATCAGACGCCGCGGATTATCGCCCGCGCTGCACAGGGAACGCCTTGCTTCCAGCATCGTATAGGGACTTTCCAGATATCTGTCCGTTACAAACAGCGCCTTCACCAATGACTCCTTATGGTAAATCCGGTACAGTTCCCTGCGCAGGTTTTCGGACAACAACTCCCGTTTCCGCTGCGGCGCAAAAAATATGTTCCACCCGTCTTCCTCTAAAAATCCGGCGACTTCCCGAACGAAATCCTCTGACGCAGATTCATACGATAACGCCACATCATATTTGTACATAGCTTCTCCTGCCCTATGCGGAAAAACGGTTCGGAAATCCTCTCTCCGCAACCGCTTTCTCCACTCTCTCCTATCCTGCTCTCCACAAAACAGACCTCTCATTTCCGCCGCCTGATCCGCTCATACAACATGGCAAGACCGACCGCCCCATACAGGATCGGTCCCACCGGCCAGAAAAAGAGGACCGCGACGCCCGCCAGAAACAAAACGGCGCAGACCAGAAACACTTTTGCCAAAATGCGCGCCCGCCTCTCCCGCTCATCTGTGGAAAGCTCTCTCACCGTCAGGATGCCGCAGCAAAACAGCAGCCCCCGCACAGATACTGTCACACCAACCGCCAACAGCGCGCCGCCTGTCAGAAGCAGCGGCAGCGACACCCGTTCCGATCTCTCTGTGCTGACCGCTATCTCCTCCGGCGCGCCGGGGTTGACCAGGATCCTAATCTCCGCCCCCGGATTGACGCCCGACGACGTGTAACCCATGCGGATATCCTCATAAGTCCGCCCCTGATACACATAGGAAACCAATGTCCACTGCCGCTTCGAATGCAGACCGATCCGCTCGATACCCGTCACAACGGCGGGTACTTCCTCCCAGGACTGCGTCTTGCGGTTTTCCGCGGACCGCAACAAAAACACCGCTCCCAGAAACACCAGCCCCAGAACGATACAACCACAGCCCAGGGCAAGCAGGCCCTTTCCCTCTCTCTTCTGTCCCATCCTAATGACTTGCCCTCCGCAGCAAAAACCAATACGCCAGGAAAGGTATCACAATCCCTACCGACATCATAATCATACCATCAAAGACACCATACTTCTTGTCATACCCCTCTATTCTGATATTGGATGGGTTCTGCGGGTCATATCTGAGCGATACCCGCTCCCCAATCTGGAATGTAGGCTCGGGGTTTATTTTATTCGTTACAATTGTCGTTTTCGAAGCGGCTATTATCTGACTGTTTCCTATATGGAATTCTACAACAGGCGTATAGCCGCGGTTCCCCTTCGAACTGTACCTCCTGTTTTCCACGACGACGCCCTCCGCGCTTTCCGAGCACGCACGGATATCCTTAATCTCTGAAGAAAGAGAAAAATATCCTATTATTTCAAATAGTAAGAAAAAACCAACGATAAATACAATGATCACTCCATGTCCCTGTTTATTCATGCGTCTCTCTTTCCTTCTGCCATTTTATTATAGGAAACGGCTAAATTCGTTTCCTATATATTGGGTTGCAATATGCGAGCTTTCCCGCTCTGTCTCAATCATTTGACGCCCGTAATAAAAATTTATACGCCAGAAAAGGTATCACAATCCCTACCGACATCATAACTATTCCAATAAAAATTCTGCTGCTTTTGTCATACCCTTCTATTCTGATATTGGATGGATCCTGCGGGTCATATCTGAGCGATACTTTCTCTCCAATCTCGAAAACAGGTTTTGGGTTTATTTTATTCGTTAGTACAACTGTTCCCGGAGCGGCCTGCACCAGCCTTTCTCCCGCATAATACTCCACAATGGGAAGATAGCCGCGGTTTCCCTCCGAACTATACCTCCTGTTTTTCACGACGATGCCCTCCGCGCTTTCCGAGCACGCACGGATGTCCTTAACCCCTGAAGACAAAAGAACATAACCGATTCCCACAAATAATAAGAAAAAAGTGATAATAAATCCAATGATCACTCCGCGTCCCTGTTTCTCCATGCTCCTCCTTTTCCATTCACCTTTTCGCATAAAAACTGGAAATCATTAGAAGTAAGCCTCTCCTTTCAATTGATTGAATTGCTTGATCAGCCTGCCTGTAAATGCTTTCTGTTTACTGTCCTGATATCCCAGCGCAAAGATCGTCTGAATCTGGTCATGGTTAAAAATAAAAGTCTGTTCCGGAGAAATAAATCCTTCCGGATATAAACAGGCAGCATAGTCATAAATATCCGTCTTGTTCTCCTTCCCATATTTTAAATACCCCAGAATCATCAGCCTTTTATTTGCCTCTTTCAAGAGCACTATGCTCCCGACCGGCAACGGTTTATCGTACATAGTTCCTGCCTCCTTCATTTTTCACTTCCGGAATCATATCTGTTTCTTATGCTTGAAGTCCGAAAAATTCGTTTCTAACTTTTCCATAAAATTCATCTGTTCCGTATCCTGATAGCCCATAGCAATGACCTGTTCCACCTGTTTGCAGTCAAACTGAAACACATCAAAAACCCCTGTATAACCAAGTGGATATGGGAAGCCCGAGTAGTCGTATACATAGTCGGGCTCAGGCGAGCCCTGTGGAAGATACCCCGCTATTATAAAGTATTCATCCTCTCCTTTTAATTTTACAACAGAGCCAATCGGTAATAATTTACTTTCCATCCTTTTCATCTCCTCGCCATTCACAAACATCTCCGTTGTTTGTGGACACTGACACACATATGAACCAGATCCAAAAACAATACTCTTATGATATCATACAATCAGCCTCCTGCGCAGATATCTTCAGGATTGTCACGATAAACTCCAAAACCAAATAGCATGTTATTATCATCCGTCTTCCCACCATCCCATAATCGTTTCTCCTACATGGCTGAAATCTAGTTCAATTTCCACACTTCCTCCAATTAACGCGACAGCGCCTACCTTGACTTTCAACTTTCCGTCTATAAATCCGCCTGTCAGCTCAAATCCTGCACCTACTTGCCCTGTAACTTTAACCTTTCCGTCAACTCCCAGTAACGAACCGCCAAGGGATGCCTCTCCTTCCACCAAATAAATTCCCGCTTTTCCGCTTATACCTGCCTTAAACTTATTGCTTTGGTCAAATCCCACTCCAATATCGATTTTCGCCTCACCGGACAAAACCTTTACCTCACCTCCTATAGAGCCATTCAGCATATGATTGTCTTTGCCCGCCAGATAATACGTGCCATCCAAATCAACTGCAGAACCTCCTACGCCTGCTGCAGCGCCTACGCCCGGCCTTATTATCGTTTTATCGCCTTCAACTTGCGATAATCCGGCATACAGCTCACCATAAACCTCACCTGCCAGAAATTTTGCAGCGCCTTCTGCATTTTCATTCGACTCGGATACCTTCTTTGTATAATAGGAGCCTTCTGACTTTATTTTTGCGTCTAGTATAGGTTTGACTCCATACTGAGCCGCTTTTATCTCCTGATCTTGTGAAGATTCTTCACTTCCTGTATTTGTATTATAGTAGCGATTTCCAAATGAGAATGGATCAGTATCTTTATCAAATCCAATTCCTACTTTAACCTCCACAGGATTCCTATCATCAGCTAATGCAGCCTCCCCAATGGCATCGCTTCCAATCGTTTCCTGCTGCTCCTGCTGTTCTTTTTGTTCTTCTTTCTGTTCTCTCTCCGGCCTGTCGTTATAATCCGCAAGCAGTTTTTCGTCTCCCGCTTCCAGCTCGGCTCTGACCGCCGCCGCCTCAGAAGACCGGTCGCCGCTCTCCGCCTTGAGCGTCACTTTGGCGGCATCCAGTATCGCGTCGCTTTCCAGCGTCAGAGAGCCTGCGCCTCCTGCCGCTTTCACGCTCTGCTCTGTCTTGGCCGCAAACACAATCTCCGGCGTGGGCTGCTCCCCGCCCTCTCCGATGCTGATCGATTTTCCGGCGTCCAGCAATATCTTCGTCCCTGTCAGTACGATATTGCCGTCCACCCCCAATGTCAAAATGGAGGCTCCCGCCGTATCAGACGCAAACTTATACTGGGAGGGCGTAAGCTCCATTGCCGCACCCGAAGGCGCGGAAAATTTTTTCTCCGACGGCTTTCTGTCGGCGCCGTCTCCCACGTTCAGCGCATGTACCGCAATCGCCTCCGCTTCGTTGCGGCCCGGAAAATAGATATGCACTCTGCTTCCGATCTCCGGCATACAGTAAAAGCTGCTGCTCTCTATGCCATATACAAAATAATTCGAAGGCTGCTCCGATTCGTACGGCGCATTGATATCAAACGTAACCTGCACCTCGTTTTTCCGGCGGTCGGTTACGGTTGCCGGCAGGCTCAGCCCCAGTATTTCATAGTTTATGCCTTTTTCCGTATATATTCCGTTCTTTCTGCGCAGCGTGTACTCTCTGCGCAGACTGCCGTTTTCTTCATACATATGAACCGCACTCACAACAGACGCCGTCCCGTTCAGCGTAAGCGCTTCCCCGAGCTGCAGCGTTTTGTCCGTTACAATCCGCCAGCCCGTATGTTCCTGCTTCATAATATCGCTGTGGTGATAATAGCGGTCCGTATCCTGCACGACCGCATAGTCGATCTTTCGCAGCGCCACATCGTTATCAATCCGCGGCAGGCCGAAGTAAAACCGCCCACTGCTATCCGCAGCATCCGGCGTCAGGCAGGACGCAAAATGACTTGCCAGACGCTTCAGAAACGCCCAGTCAGTTTCTTCATACTGCAGCAGTACTCCCGGCGTTTTCCGTGCTCCGGCAATCTCGTCTTTGATCTGTATGTCCGGATAGAGACTGCCGATCCTGCCGACCACATCCGCATAGAGGTCGTCCTGTCTATAAAATACTCTCTGTCTTTTCCGGATATCCAGCTCATATGTCGCCGAAACATATTCCAGCTCCACGACCCACTTCCCCTTTTCCACCTGCGCATGGGCATGCAGCAAATATCCGTAGAATATGACTTTGTTTTCATCGGATACACATATGCTTGAATTTTCCGAAAGCTGCTCCGCAAGCAGCGCACTGCAGTCTTCCCCGTCCGCCAGGCATTTGACCGTGGCGTACACGTGATCGTTCAGTTCTCCTGTCAGTTCAAAAGAAAGCGCCTGCGCAATCTGTTCGATATCTAACGTAATCTCCAGTCCGCGATATGGTATCTTCACTGAAAATCCCCCATTCGTTTACTCTTGTCCCGCATCTGTGACCGTAATTGTCCCGCCGTAGAGGCAGGTAAGCGTCCCCCTGCCCAGCAGCGCCTGTTTGTCGTCGATTTCCGTATCTTCTTTTCCGTTCTCCCACGAAGAACCGACGATCACCGGTATACACTGTCCGGCGCAGGCAGCGCTGGCAACCATCACTACCCCGCCGCAGAACGCGCCTTCCACACTTGTGACAGGTTTGGCAACCGGCGGTATTCCCATAAGTGTCATCTGTTTCTGCGTATCCGGATTTTCCGGACTGATGCAGCCGCCAAAAGGAAGGACATTGTTATTCGCCTTACAGTCGGCAACCGTCATCTGCGGCTTTTTTTTGATAAATATGCCATAATCCTTCTGCAGGACGAGTTTGCTCTCCCGCAGTCCCATCGTACATGCTGTCTTCGCACCGCTTACCACATACGTCAAATCTTTGTCCGCCATTTAAACCACCTCGATTTCTTCAAACAGAATGCCTACCGTATTTCTTCGCAGCAGGCTTTCCACCACTTCAATACTAACCACCGGCCTTCTGGCAAAGCTCTTTTCCAGAAAAAACACCCGCCTGCGCCCCATTCTGCCGCTGTCCAGAATGACCTTTTTTTCCGCCCCGTTTGGATACCGCTCCACACAGTCCGCCAGCGCATCCAGTTTGTGAATCATCGGAATATAATACGAATAAGATTCTCTGCGCTCTTTGTGAATAAAAATCACCTTTTTGAACAGGATATCTTCTTCATACATCGCAAATACGTCCCTGACCTTGCCGGATACCATGTAGACCGGGCTCTGCAGGAAATCTACCGCCGTTTCTCCGCTGTTCTTTTTCAGGTAGAGCACCGTCGTATCATTGACCCGCTCCGCATCCTCTGGCCAGAATATCCTTCCATACGTCTCGCCCCGGTCAAAGTCCCGCAGGCAGAGGGCGTCCTGAAGCCTTCTGTCCTGACTCATAAAAAAATACCGCTTCATGAAACTCCTCTTCCCCGCACACTACGGATTCCTTCTGGACCTGCGTCAATCCCGTCAGCTCTGTGTTTTCACACAACACACCGTAGAAATCAGCCGCCTCCCAATCCGTATCCACATGTCTGCAGTTTGTGAAACGAACCAGATGCATAGTTGTCTTTTGAAATCTGCAGCCCGCAAACGAACACCTGCAAAAAAAGCAGCCTGTGAAATCGCAGTTGTCAAACACCGTTTCCTGAAACGTGCAGTTCCTAAATACCGTATAGCGGAAGTTTCTGCTTCTGCAGTCGGGCTTATGTTCCGTTTCGCCGTCATAATATGCCGCCCGCAGTACATGGGGGATTCTGTAGCTCAGCAGCAGATCGCCGCGCAGTTTCCCCCGCGGCGCATTGTCATGACACATAAAAATGATCTCGCCCCGGTCCCTGTATTCCCCCCAGCGGACAATCCTGCGCGGGCTGTTTATGACCTTCCGTATCTCGATCTGGTTGCGTGTCTCCCGGAAGAGAAAACGCAGCAGAAATGCAATTTTCCAATGACACCGCGCGATTGTTTCAAAAAACATCGCATTGACGTCATATTCATTCACCTTCCAGACATATTTCCTTCTTTTTTCCAACAGGTCCGCCCACAGCGCTTCGACATCCTCAAATAAAAATGCAAGATCGATCACAACTTCCGCCGGACTGCGGTCGACAACATAATTTTCATCCACAGCCTGCGCATACACTTTATATGCTCTGCCGCACATATCCTGCCGCAGGAAAAAACAATAAATATACTGGCACTGCTTTTTTTGTTCCGCCGCCCGCACGGCCAGCTCTGCAAATCCCGTCCGTACCGCTTTCAAAAGCATATCTCTCTGTGCGAATAAATGATTCCAAAAAGCCTTTTCATATGCCTGCAGCGCCGCCGCATGTTCTTTGGCAAACTGTTTTAAAGCATCCGCTCTTTTCATGCTTTCCTCCTGATCCATGCGCTGCATAATACGCCCATACCGGCTATTTTGCTTTCGGACTCTCTGCGTATCCGGTCCTCTGGTTCTGTCAGTTCACCAGCACTTCCGCGCCTGATAACTGCATATTTCCATCCTCTTTTAATTCGACCGCCGAACCCTGTTCACACAGCAGGCTCAGCTTTTCCAGCGCATGGATATTTACTTTCTCCGATTTTAATGTAATGCTCTCCTGCGCGGAAACTGTAATATCTCCGGCGGCGGCGATCATGACCGCTCCCGTATTGCCGACAGAGACTGCGGCGGCCCCTGACCGCGTCGTGACGCTGACGCCGTCCCTGCTCATCCCAAGCCGCTGTCCGCCCGTATGACGCAGATATTTCGTGGACGGGTCCTGCATACGGTCTTCACCGCTCTTCGGTTTTCCATAACCACTTACAGAACTGATGACAAGCGCATCCGCCGCGTGCTTGGTCGGAAACTGAATCCTGACCTGGTCTCCCACCTCCGGCATATAATACCAGCCGCTTCCGTCCCCGGCCGCGGACAGTGTGGCATAGGGAAACCAATAGCTGTCTGTTGCCAAACGGTTCCCATCGTCAATCGCAAAATGAACGCGGACACGGTTTCCCTTTACTTCCAGAATCCTTCCCGGCAGCGCGTTGCCTACCAGATGCAGCGGATAGAAGGGAAGAGACAGAATCCCGGCAGCGCTTCTGGCCGTATATCTGCAGTTAAGCATCCCTCTTTTCAACCGGCAGCGGACCTGATGGACGACAAACCTGTTCGATGCAAGCAGTACGGACGAAAACACGCCCAGACAGGCGTCTGCATAAAATTCATAATCCACAAACGCATTTTCCGGCAGCCCCAGCTCCCGGGTGCGTTTATAGACTTCCTCTTTTTTATCAATCGCCGTGATACTGTACCTGCAGTCCGCCTCGATCTGCGGCACGCCGACGTACAGCCGGATGTTGTCGGCGTTAACAGCGTTTGCGACGGGCAGATACAACGCGGAAACGATCCTGCATAAAAACTGCCAGTCCGTTTCCTGATATTGGACCAGGATCCTGCCAATCGGCCGATCGGCAAACGACAGGCAGCAGTCGGCTCCCGGATACTCGCCCAGCAGCTGCCGGATCAGTTCTCCGTATGTCAGGTCCGTATCCTGAAATGTCCTGCTTTTCTTTTTCGTGTCCATCAGCATACTGAAACTCTTCACAAGCAGTACGGCATACCGGACGTCATTCTTCTTTTCCAGAGTGATCTCATGCAGGATTCCTTTGAAAAGGAGCTGCCCGCCCCCATAGAGCGCAACCGCCTGACGGCTTTTCGTATGATATAGCAGCTCCTCATCCGCCGTTTCATCCGCCTCCGCCTTGATCTCCAATACCGCATGGTCTCCCGGGCAGTTGCGCAGTTCCAAATCAATAATCGTTTTGACTGCAATTCCCTCAACCCTTAACTGGTCTAAACTATATGCTTCCACCGTATTCCTCCATTTCCGCCGCACTGACATCCATGTCAGTCAAAGAAACCGTCCGCACTAATTCTCGTAGATTTTCACAGCCGCCGCTTCCATGCGGCTGGCCGTTACGGTCAGGCCGGCTCCCGCGTCACTGGCCAGATCCGCCTGGATTTCACTGTCTATTACAATGCTGTCCGCATCCATGCAGACTTTGCCGCCGGCAAAAAGAGAAATACTGTCTGTGGCAGTGATCGTTATCTCTCCTGAGGCGCCAAGGCTGATCCCCGCCGCGCCGTCCTTTACCGAAATATCCGCTCCGCCTTCCGAAAGGCTGACTACATTTCCCTGCGCCGTCGATATATGCCGCACGGCCGGATCCATGTTTCCTTTTCCGCCTCCCGTTTTTCCCGCCGCATTGGAGATCACATACGCCTCCCGCTCATCTACGGTTGGGAAATACACTCTGACCGCTTCTCCCCGTTCCGGCATGCAGTACCAGCCGCTGCCGTCCGCAGAGCCGGATACCGTAGAATACGGAAACCAATACCTGCCGCTGCCTGCCGTATTCAGATCGTTTTTGATCGTTACCTGTACCTGGTCGCGCTTCACATCCGCCACGACGGCGTCCAGAGAAATGCCCGGCAGGAGTCCGTTAAAACAGCGCAGGCATCGATCCGCCTCTTTCCGCGACAGCTCATAGGTATTGACCAGCAGACCCGCCCGCAGCTTCCTTTTGACCGCGCTGATATACCAGTCGCCTTTCCGCCAGGTAACGCAGGCGCCCAGCGGCAGTATCTGGCCGCTCTCAATCTCATAGCGGATATACTGCTGCGGCAGCGCCGCATCATCCGCGTTTTCCCTGTACGCTTCATAGGCCCCAAATCCGCATCGGCTTACATAGAAGTTTTGCTCCGCCTGCCAGACGGGCGCCGCAGGCGGCAGCCCCGCCTGAAAGCTGATCTGCCCGGACAATGCGTCCGGATAGATTCTGCCATGGTATTGGCTGGCCAGACGCTTTAAAAATTCCCAGTCCGTTTCTTCATATTGAAACAGAAACTGCCCGACCGGCTTTGCCGCAATATTCTTTTTATAGAAGCTGCCCTGGTAATCCGCCATCACAGCGTCTATGATCTGGTGGGACGTCTCCTCCAAATTTTGAAATGTCCTGATCTTTCGCGTGATATCCAGCAGATAGGTCATACCTCCGGCTTCCAGTTCCAGTTGTATATGGCTTCCGCTTCTTTTCATATACGACTGCATGACAATTCCTGCGAACAGAGGGCTTTTGGACCGTCCCGTTTTGTAATACAGGGTAACGGTCTTTGGCAGCCCGCGGAAAATATCCAGTTCCTGATCCGCATCCACAACTGCCGTTAACCGCATTCTGCCATGCGCATCGGCGCCCTCTTCTATTTCCAGCTCTTCCATAGATACGATATTGCTAAAAGACAATTCAAAATCCCCATATGTCAAAGCGCCGCTCATAATTCCCTCCATGATTCTATCGGTAACGACAAAAGTCATTTCCTATATCATTGACCGAAGTTTCTCCGCACCAGAGCTTCCAGCAACACCCCCAGCGTTTTTCTGTCCCCATACAGACAACTGTAAACCCCTCTGACTGTTAACGCATTCTGTTTTGTCTGAAATAAGACATTATAAAAATCCCGGGAGAAACTCTTTATTTCACAACAGCCAAAAGCAAGCGCGCCGTCCTCTTTATAGCTCTGCATCAGCATCTTCCAGCCTCTTTTTCGGCATCTTCCCTGAAAATCCCCGATCCACTGCGTAAAATCCGCCGTATCATCCGCATACACCTGCACTTTGTTCGACACATGGAAACGATCGTTGTGCAGATACAACTGCGTTTCTTTTTCCTCTGTCTCCGTATAAAAATCCCGGATCTGCAGCAGCTCCACTCTGTCCTGGAAATACCGCTTTGCCTCAAAAGCCAGTTCCAGCCCTTGATACCGCAGAACAGATTTGGCATCGACCGCCTCCATGATGTCGCGCAGTCTCCACCGCTCCTGCCGGATGGGTTCACGGCTGCCGTTTACAATCTTTTCCAGCGCTGCGATTCTTTCATCTGTGTACATTGTTTTCCCTTACGTTTTCTTATCATGGTAGCATAGGAAAAGCGCATAATTTCCACATTGGAAAAATTAATGCGATTTTTGTCAAAAATAGTAAAACGACAGTCGCCGTGATCGTAAATCCGGCGCTGCCGTTTCCTTTGTTTTTCATTATTGTCTTTGTAAATTCTCTTCCTCTGTTTTCCCGTTATTCCCCGCGTCAATCCTTTTCAGGAAGTCTCTTCCGCACAAGCGCTCAAAAAAAGAACCGCGTCTATCTTAAATAACTCCTGCTCCGACCTGACGTCTATTCCGCCATGATATTTCTCCACAACGCCTCTCACATGGTCCAGGCCTATTCCTTTCTCTTCAAACCCTCTTTTCATTGACATAAATTTCCCGTCTTTGATTTTGATATCATAATACGTATTATAAATACTGATATACAAAATACCTTTTTCCGTCTTGATACAAATACTCAGTTTCCTGCTGTCACACTGCGCCAGGGCTTCCAGTGCATTTTCCAGCAGATTGCTCAAAAGGATATTCAGATCCAGTTCCGGCATAAACCGCTTTTCCGGTACGCTCACCGATACCTCTGTTTTGGTCCCCATACGCTCGGCCCGTTCCAGCATATAGTTCAGGATACAGTCAATTTCTTCGTTGCCTGATCTGACATACTCCTTCTCCACCTGAATATAATGCAGACTCTGGTCGATATAATCCAACAGCTCTTCGTATTTCCCCTTTTTCACATAGCCGCTGATCATCAGAAAATGATGCCTGATGTCATGTTGGAAACCGTTCAGTTTCCGCCGGGATTCTTTCAGAATTTCCAGTTGGTTTTCATACATCGATACCTGTCTTGTCAGAACCGTATTTTCCAGCTTCTCTTCATATGCCTTTAAAATCATATCATACAGGTAAAACACAAAGAGATTTATCAGTACAATCGCCGCAATGCCCACTAACTGGCGGTCCTTATTCTCAAAGACCCCTCCCACCAGAATATCCGTTATCACAATACTGCACACGGGAATCAACAGCATGACGAAACAGTTCAGTGAAGAGATATCCGCCTCCCTTCCCAGCTGCAGATATCTCTGCAGTAAAATTTCCATGGCAAGCAGCAGAAAAATTGACATACAGTTGCCCAGATGACTGCTGTTCATCTCCGCAAAATAATTGTTCATTACAAGCCACACGATGTCCTCGCAGGCCATGCCAAGCGCAATCCCCAAAAAGGCCACCAGCAGCTTTTTCCAAAGTTTCCCCTTATATTTCGCGGTAACAATGGCGCTATAGAAAAGAAGCGTTGACGCCAGATTGACCCAGCCGTTAGCCATGGCAATATGCAGCACCCCATTTACAATCCAGTAGGACAATCCTAAAAGCAGATAGATTTTCTTTCCTGTGTCTTTCTGGAAAAACAACCCCGCAAACCGTACCAGCACATAGATTTTAAAAAGCTCCTGTACAAAATAAAAAACCATCTCCACCAATCCCATCAGTCTCTCCCCGCAATCTGCAGCTCCATGATCTTGTTTCTCACCGTACTCCGGTATGCCTGACTGACGGGTATCACATCTTTCGATGTCAGTATGATCTGGTTAAATCTGTACTCCGATATGTACTGGGTATTGATGATATATGACTTGTGCACACACCAGAATCTGCTTCTGTCCAACTGTTTTTCCACATCCTGCATCCTGCCATAAAATTCCTTTTCGCCGTTTACCGTCACCATCTCTATCTTTCTGGCATTGCTCCTGAAATAAAGAATTTCCTTCTGTGCAATTCTGTACGTCTGTTTACCGACCTGATATTCAAAAAATACATTTTTATCACCGTACAGTTTTATGTAGAGATCCATTATGCTTTCGATTTCTTTACTGCCGATCGGTTTGATCAGAAAATGCAGCGGACGCACCGCAAAGAGCTGCATACAATAATTTTCTTTCGAAGAGATATACACCACCTGCGTCACATTGTCATCTTTTTCTTCCCGCAGTATGCGGCCTGCCTCCACGCCGTTTATATTCTCCAGTTCAATATCAAGGAAAATCAGATCAAACCGTTCTCCCTTCTCTAAATACGAAAGAAGCTGTTCCCCACTGTAGAACACTTCGGTCACGATAGCAAGTTCTTTTCTGCTCCCATAGTCTATCAGCAGGTCCTCTATATCCGAACATGTCACGATCTCATCATCACATATGGCGACTCTGTACGCATGCACACCCTCATCTCCTCCGATTTTATACAAAAAGGCGAAGGACCCTGCGTCCATCGCTCTCTTCTTTCGTTTCTATTTTACCATTTTTTTCCATCATTCGGCAATATAAAACTTCTTTCGAGCTTCTCCCTTTTTTCACAAACAAAATATTGCCGGGATTTTGCACAAACAGAAACTTGTCACAATTTTCCTCAAATAGAGCATTCGCACACCGGGCAAAAAACCTTTGAAAACCGATTTGATACCGACATTGCCGGAAACTTCAATCAACGGCTCTGACATTTTTCTTTTTCCTGTCACAGAAACTTTTTCAAAACACAGGATGCCGCCTCCTCTCCTGCGGCAGAATCTTTTGCCTGCAGCAAATCCCGGCAAAAGCAGATATTCAAAAAACAAAAAAACGCAAATTGAAAATATAGTGAAAATGACAGACAATTGATGTATACTATTCTTAAACAGACAAAAGGCGGGACGGAAAATGAACGATCAAAAGAAAACACCTGGATGTATCACCGTTATTTTCATATGGATCGCTGCAGCGGCAGCCCTGGGGATGCTTTTCACGGCAATCAATAAGACGGGACAAAGCAAAGGGACGATTGTGTTCTTATCGGCAGTGATCAGCTCTGTGCTGGTATTTATCATACTGGCGCTGCGGATGGCAGTTCTGACAGGAAAAGTATCCAAAGCAAGAAACAGGCAGAAGAAATGGGACAGGCAAAATGGAATCGAGCGATTTATGCCGCTTGTCCATGCCGGAGGACTGGCAGCTCCCCAAAACTGCAATGCGTCCGCCGCCATATCGCCTACTTCATTTACAGTCAGCTGCGCGGGAAGCGAATTTGTTCTAAGCATAGAAAAAATAAGAAATGTGAGTTATCAGTACGATGTTAATGTAACCCATTATATGGAAAACAATCATTTACGAGGCCTAACCTGGTTGTTTTTATACGGGAGAATCGCCTCCGTTATAGGTTCTTCCCCAGAAGCAAAGACAAAGCGCGCTGTCACAGGAAAAGCAGTTATTTCTTATGAGGACGCGCGGGGAGCGCACAGGACGTTATTGCTCAGAGACGCCGTCGCAAATACAAAGGTTTGCAGCAGATTGGTTGATACGTTACAGCCGAGAATCAATCAACGGATCAACAGAGTGCAGTTATGACGACTGCCGCCCTGTACCGGATCAGAAAATGTACCGGTATTCTGCGGAGCAGTCACGACGGCTGCTTTCATAAGTGCAGCGCTATACGAATAATAGCAATCTAAAATAATACTGCATCCGCCTAACATTAGGTTTGCAATAGTAAAAAATATGAACCGGGAAACGATCTCTTGTAGCAGCTTACTCCTTTTTCCCTATTCGGTTATGCAAAAAGTCTAAAGTAACATCCGTTGCTATCCCATCTAGGTTATCAAATAAATTGTTATGTGAAATGCCCATGAGGCTTAATTCTCTCATAATTGACAGCCATGAACCGCCATTAATATCATAGTAAAACAGTTTCACTCCCGACTCTTCTTTTGCCAAATATTCTTCCAGCGGCATTTCATTTTTTTAATAGCTGAAATATCCTCTTTGACGTCTTAATCTCTTTGATGCTACAAATTTGGTATTTATGACATAAAAATCCTTTTTCATCGCATTGTAGTCAGAGTTATTCAGATAGCAGTCAGAATTTTCCTTGATGCTGAGAATCCAAAAAGGGAGTTGGGAGTCCATAGTGTTGAGCCAGTGCAACTTGCTGAAGATAATCCAGCTGTTCCTACAGCTCCTTCCCTATGAAGCAGGAAGCCTCCGCAATGAATCTTTTCAGAATACAGTTGAAATACTTAATTTCAAACTTTTCTCCATTATTTTTGCAAAAACGCGAAAAGGTGGAAGCAAGGCTCCACTTGCATGAATGCTGACCCCGGTATGAATAAAATTCTTTTTTATTAACATTTTCTGAAATTTTCGTTTATATTGGTCATAACTAATCATTTTTACTTTCCTTTTTTAAGTCCTGGGTTGCAATCATTGGCGCAAGACCATATCCTCTGCCATTTTGAAATAAATATATCAATATGCCTCCCTGCGCCTGAATAGCTTCCAGCGCAAACCCCATCTGTTCTAAACAATCGCATTCCACACTATAAAACGCTTCCGCAAAAAAGCATTGTGAATGAATCCTGCATAAAACATCTTTCCCCATCCAGACTCTTTCCTTTTACCAACGCAACAGCATCTTCTCTTCCATCGGAAAAGTAATATATTTTGAATTTTCCAAATTTGGTTTCCAAATTTTCAGAAGAAATCTCATGGATTAGAGGTTCCATAACATTATTCATTAACATCTCCATTTCTGTTCTTTACACATAAACGACTTCGCAACAAGCCTGTTACGGCTTATGTCTAAACTACAACTTTCTAAATTATGAGCATACTCTGCCCTACTTCAATATACACTCTCAAATTTATATAGCTCCTCTTTATTAAACTTTACGGGCATCACCGCCGCCTTTTCTCCCGGATAGTACAATTGCATCCGTACTGTCTGACCTGTCCGTTAATTTAAAGCTGTCAATAAGTCCTCTGTATCTCTTAATATGCCGTGGCAGAATCCAATTGGCATCTAAAAACAGCCATGGCTCATAGGCAAGAACGTTTTTACACCTTGCATTACTAAATTGAAACTTTTCATCATAATCCTCGGCATCTTTCATACTTATAGTTAAGGAATGAAGCTGATGTGCAATTTGATACGGGCATCCGCACAAACAGCCTTCATTTATGATTATGGATAACTGAATGGACAAATCGAGCGCCGCTCGGATTTCTTTTATTTTTCCTATATCTCTCAGCAGATCTTTTTGTATTTCTACTTCAGCAAGCTGTCCGCTTGGAAAATAATTTTTCACCAGGTTGTTTAATATTTTTATGGTTTTCACACTTTTTATCTGAAAATTTACGGATGCCTTTATTTTTAAATACCTAATCCGGTTCCAATTGATTGTTTCCAGCATATATGGATTCGCAATGCAGACATAATCGGTCAATCTCTTCTCATCTATCCATTCTAAATATCTCTGTATCTTTGGTATTTTACTTGTTAAATCCACATTATTATAAGGTATTCCCTGAAGTATATCATTAAACAATACACAAGTTTTGAAATTATATTTTTTACATTTCTGAAGAAATTCATAAATGTCTTTTTCAAATAAAGCAGAATCAAAAACGCCGCTATTTACATATCATTGTTATACGGAATACTAATATTCATATTTATTTCCCCTGCAATATATCACACAACTACTCTTCTGCATCTTTCAACATTATTCCTCATCCCGTATTATATAGTAGTAGTGTTTATAGATTTTCTACAGGATCTTGATACTATATCTTCATAACCATTCTTTACCCTTTCTATGGGTATTAAATCTATACTATAAAAAATAGACACAATTCTATACCGTCTGTTGCAATAAGCGATACATAAAAAAGGAGGACTCTTATGCCCATTAACAATCCCACAAGATACGATAAACATTTTAAGAAGTCCTTCGTCTTTCTCCATCAAAACGGCGAACCCAGTCCCAGCTCTGCAGGGAATACGGCTTTTCCCAGTTCGCACCCGGTAAATGGGGAAAACAATACTCCGCCGCTGAAATGGATAACGGCGATGTCCTCACTGCAAAGCAGGCGGATGCGATGTCGACCATTTTTGCACTCATTTCCGTGAAACCAGTATATCCGGCATCCGGCTTTCCGGAAACAAACTCCAGTTAACTGTTAAATTTTTGCCAGCATCATTTTGACAAGTATTGCAGTAGAGAAAACTTCCTTTTCCGTCTTTGCGGCTGCGCGCATACAGTTTCTTTCCGCATTCTTTACACTTCACCGGATTCGGATAATCCCGTCTATTGTACAGGTTCGTGCTTTCCAACGCTTCCTGAATCTCCTGGAATACATTGTATGCTTCTTTCTCATTTGTTTTGATTCTGATCAAAGGTATCTTATTTTTCGCAAATAATCTGTTCTTGAAATCATCAGCATCCTTTTGCGTTTTATCTGTATCATGATATTTCCCATCAAGTTCAACAGCCGCTGCGCAGGCGCCGCTCCTCTTGTTTACAAACAAAAAATCTACATGAAACGGAGCAAGAAATCTAAGATAATACTTGTCCGAATCATCTTTCATCTGAAAAATCTCGCGCAGGGAGACATGCGGGAAACAATAATACGCATCCGATAACTCTTCCATTATCCAATCATATATGACTGCTTCGCTATGTATATCCACATCTTTTTCTTTCCTCCCATCCCAAAAACACTCTCTTGCATCATAGTCCTCCGGTTCAATCCATGGATGTGAATACTTGGAAGATTTTTCAGCCGCTATCTCTTCTTTTGTTTCCGGCGTTGGTTCCAGATCAGCTTTTTGACCAAATTCTACTGCCGGATCTTTTGAAAAAAATAATTTTAAAAGCGATAACATCATTGATATCCCTCCAGAATATAATCTATATTTTACCATATTTACCAAATTTTTCTACCTATTCCGATCTTCAAAAACATAGAGCTAAACCCGCCTCACGTCTCAGTCCCCATCTTCTCTCACCATACTGCTTCCTGCTAAAAGAGCCACTTGCAAAACAAGCGGCTCCAATGTATAATTTACTCATAGAACGTTATCGGAATTGAATTCCCGATCTGCCCTCAGTTTATGATTTCTTTTTACAATGTTTATGGTTGGAAAAAAATTAGAAATTGGATGAATACTCGAATATGTTTCAGGCATATGCTATACTATGCACAGGCAAAAGAAGTTAGCACATAAATGTGCACTAACACGAAACCCCAGCAGGTCGCTCTGCTGGGGTTTTTTCTCCTTTTTCGATAGAGTCATCGAGGCTGGTTGTTGTCATTCCAACGTTTGAATTATATCACAATATTTGTAATTCCCAACTTTCTACGCCGGAAACGGCGTTATATGTCCAGTACAGACCGCCTGTGCGGTCTTGGACACGAAGTACCCAAAACGCAGCGGTTTTGGAATAGCAAGCACTGGGAAATGGAAATGCCAGGTGCCTCATAGCAGCGTGCTGGCATATGTAAAACTTATCGTTTCCTATTTTCTTTTTTTTCATAAAGTTCCTTCCGCTGCGATCTGCGCATATTATTTTTGTAATCCGTTTTTTAGCAGCAAAACTTTTTTCGTCAAATGATTTTATTTCCGATACCTCACTGTATCTTTGCGTTTATATTTTCCAAATATCAGCTTATTTTACAGGCTGTCTCCCGCACAGGCCAGTAAGAAACTTCTAATATCCTCCGCCAAGGAGGGGAAACAGAAGATTTGGGCAGGCCGGGGTGAAGCAAAATAGCATAAACCCATTTCCAATTCACATGTCTTAACGGAAAATATATTGTTCCTTCTACTATTCCAGTAATTTAAATTCCTAGCAAATGCTTAATCTTTCAAAACAGCATCCGTTAGAATCTCCGTTATTTTTCCATTGTGATTAAATTCTATAAACCTATCGAATGTCTCAGTAACAATCCATGTATCAAATGAAACCGCAACAATATCATCTAAATTTTTTTTAATATTAATTAATTTCGTTTTTACTACTGGTAAATTAGCCTCGTCCCAAATAATGTATACATTACATTCATCCAAACCGCTGCTAAATTCTTCAACAGAACTAATATTTCTCCTTTCTAAATCTTCCTTCTCAAACAGAATTTTTACTTTTCTATTAAATTCCGCTAGTAGTTCTTTCTGATCTCTTGTTTCCAAAATCTCCTTTTTCGTTCCAAGTGACGCTAAGGCTTCCTGTAGTAATATATTACTCTTCCACTCCCTTTTCTCTACAACACTCTGGTTATTTTTTTTTAATTGTTCATAACGTTTTTTTTGTTCCTCATTCATTGAGTTAATCTCCTAATTCCATAGATCAAGAATTGACTTATATTCATCATAGCTGATATCTATCGGTATTACCTCTTTTCCTGCATTTACACCTTTTCCTTTAGAAAAATCTTCAATATTATAATGAACTCCCAGTTCTGGATCATAATCCAACCTCCACCTTACTTTTCCATCTAAAGACTGTCTCCCTATTTGCTTTTCATATCCATAGCTGGACTCTAAACGTCCCATATATGGCTTTGACCCATTTGTAAATGCACCTGTTTTGTCCAGTTCACTTAGTAATTTATTTCTTGCACTTTCGTGAGTTGGTTCTGTATCTAAAACAACTTCTCTGGATTTATTATCTCCCGCTCCACCATCACCGCCGTCTGCTGCAACATACGAGCTCGTTCCCGCATACCCGCTTGGGTCGTAGTAGGTTACCGGGTTATTTGCACAGTATGCGTACAGGTTCAGGCCGTCTCCGCGGTAGGTATCCTCCTGCATGAATCTTCCCACTGCCGGGTTGTAGTAGCGTGCCCGCAGGTAGTACTGGCCGGTTATGCCGTCATACTGCTGGCCGGTGTAGCGGATACGGTTTTCGATCTGTTCCACGCTGTCCAGTATATTTCCGAACGCGTCGTATCGGTAGCAGTTGCTGACTGTTCCGGTTTCATCCGTAATCAGGGCCGTGCTGAGTTGTTCATCTTTATGGTAATAGTAGATCTTCCCGGCTCTGTTTAGTGCCTCTGTTCCGGCTCCCTGGTGGTAGCTTGTCTGTTCTTTCTCACCTCTTTCATAAACCAGTTCTCCCTTATGGTAGACGAAGCGCAGGAGTTTTCCGTTCTCTTCCATCTCATGGCGCAGGCCTTCCGGGTCGTAGCGGTTTGTCTGTATGGTGCCGTCCTCGAGTTGTACGCTTGTCTGTTGGTTTTATAGATACACACGCCGGACGTATCTTCCTCTCTGAGTATACCGCCCCGTCTGACGCAGGTAAAGGTACTTTCTCCGTGGATTTGCTTCCGCATTTTGGCTGGTTTTCCCACCATAGCAGTATACTTTCATGCCTTCTTTATCCCGACATGTTTCCTGCAAAAAGTTAGTCCGCGGTCTTATGTGCGCTTGGAAAATTATAAAATCCTGATTCGACTTCTCATTATGGCATATCTGTATATCTCTAAGCCTCTGATTTATAGCGCAGTGCAGCATATAACCACTTTAGACGCATACCGCAGTGACGGCATACAAATATGCCTGCTATACTGCAAACAGATTGTCTTTCCGCTGTGGTCTGGCTTTATAACACAGTAACAGATACAGGAGCTTCAGATATAAGACATAATGGCAGTATAGATTCTTCCCCACCCCGTATGTAAAAGCAAAGCCGAAAACCTGTTCCTGATTTCCGGCCTGTCATTTCCTGCGTATTACCATTTTTTCTGTCTGTTCTGTCGGGGATGAAAACATTTCATAAAAGCGGTCTTTCCTGATTCGGTCGTCCTGTCTGCCTTCTTTCCTCCGTACTAGTTTTACCCGGCAGCCCTATACAGTCGGCATCTTCACCGTGCATATCCTGTATCGGGAACGTGCCCGGAAGTATCATTCCATCTTCTTTTTGCTGTGGTGGTTCCGTCCCACAGAGTAGGCATATCTTTCCACTGCATCCAGATATGATGGCCGGGCATGATCTTTCTCTTACCGTCTTTCGCCGCCCAGAAACAGACAGCCTGTTTCACTGTCTGTATGCCGACAGTACGCATATAGCCAGCAGTACTGCCGTGATTACACCGTAAGTTTCTCCTCCCATAGGTTTCTCCTGTTTTCATCCTGCCATGGTTTTTATCCATCGGCGCTGCTGTCTGCGCCACCGTAAAGCACAGTTCCGACACACCGCTTTTTCCTCTGACAGCATTCTGTTACGCTTCTATCATGGCGCGGCTTCTGCTCTTTCCCGTGGCAGTCTAAGCGGCTGGCCTGCCAGTTTTTCCTGTCTCCCCGGCCTGCCCAATTTTCTGTTTCCTCTCCGGGCTGCGGACATTGAAGTTTCTAACTGTCCTGGGTTTTCTATGAAACCTTTTTACGACAGAGCGGGGCCCTCTGCTTCCATCCCCGCCACGCAGACAGCCTGATTCGCCGTCCGGGCGAAAGCGGCTTTTCCCGGACATCCATGTCCGGGAACTGCTGCCTTGCGCTCAGGCCGGTAAGAAACTTCTAATATCCTCCGCAGAGGAGCGGAAACAAAAGATTTGGGCAGGCCGGGGGAAAACATATACAAAACTCATTCGTTATTAATACTCCTTACGTAGTTTTTTACAAATTATTCCATCTACTTTAACGAATCTATCCACTTCTCTGCAGTACCACATCCTAATAAACAATCATGGTGGCTAAAACATATTAAATATTCCGTATCAAAATTTGTAACATAAAACTCAAATCCATATGTCTCGGCAAGTATATCATATAAATCTCTCCCACCATTTATTACTATAATTGCGCCATCATCTTTTTCATTAAAAAACAACAAACATTTTTGGGAACCAACAAAATCACTAATCAATTCCCACCCATTAATATCGCTTACTACTGAAAAATCAGCCAAATTCTCCCATAAAAATATACTATCATGTTTATTTGTATATTTAAAATAAACGTTCTCTCTAATATTTTTCGTTTGTTCATCTGAGAGTAACTTTAATTGAATGTTACATTTTTTAGCCTCCATCTGGATTTCTTCGCTTATTTTAGGTATTTTCATTATCTATTATCACTTCCCTAACATTATAGTTTTACTTGTTATCCCTGTTATATGGCACTTCATCTACAAAAATATGTCCTCGTGCTGCACCTCCACTTTTTCGTTTTCCTGGTGATTGCCATCCAACATGATCTACAGTAGGCGCACCACTGCCAATCGGATGCCCAGTATCTACACTCACTTCAGCACCTTTGGGTCCTTTCCATTCTGCAGGGTAAACCTCTCCATCCTGATCCATTGCCCACTTTGTCACTTCAAAATCATCCTTGGGAACTCCTGTTTTCTCAAATGCCTTTTCAAGAGCTTCTTCAAATGTTCCTTTTCCTCCTCTTAAGTCCTCATCTATACCTTCTTTAAATTTGTAATCACCAAATTCTCCACCATCACCGCCGTCTGCTGCAACATACGAGCTCTTCCCCGCATACCCGCTTGGGTCGTAGTAGGTTACCGGGTTATTTGCACAGTATGCGTACAGGTTCAGGCCGTCTCCGCGGTAGGTATCCTCCTGCATGAATCTTCCCACTGCCGGGTTGTAGTAGCGTGCCCGCAGGTAGTACTGGCCGGTTATGCCGTCATACTGCTGGCCGGTGTAGCGGATACGGTTTTCGATCTGTTCCACGCTGTCCAGTATATTTCCGAACGCGTCGTATCGGTAGCAGTTGCTGACTGTTCCGGTTTCATCCGTAATCAGGGCCGTGCTGAGTTGTTCATCTTTATGGTAATAGTAGATCTTCCCGGCTCTGTTTAGTGCCTCTGTTCCGGCTCCCTGGTGGTAGCTTGTCTGTTCTTTCTCACCTCTTTCATAAACCAGTTCTCCCTTATGGTAGACGAAGCGCAGGAGTTTTCCGTTCTCTTCCATCTCATGGCGCAGGCCTTCCGGGTCGTAGCGGTTTGTCTGTATGGTGCCGTCCTCGAGTTGTACGCTTGTCTGTTGGTTTTATAGATACACACGCCGGACGTATCTTCCTCTCTGAGTATACCGCCCCGTCTGACGCAGGTAAAGGTACTTTCTCCGTGGATTTGCTTCCGCATTTTGGCTGGTTTTCCCACTATAACAGTATACTTTCATGCCTGCTTTATCCCGGCATGTTTCCTGCATAGAGTCAGTCCGTGATCTTATGTACGCTTTCAGAATTATAAAATCCTGATTAGGCTTCTAATTATAACATATCTGTATATCTCTAATTCTCTGATTCATATCACAGTGCAGCATACAGACATTTTAGCATAGCGCAGTGACAGCACACAGGTATGCCTGCTATACCACAAACAGATTGTCTTTCCGCTGTGGTCTGATTCATAACACAGTAACAGATACTGGAAATAACGGCAGAACACGTTCTTCAGTATTTTGCATATAAAAACAAAGCCGGAAACCCGTTTCTGATTTCTGGCCTGTCATTTCCTGTGTATTACCATTTTCTGTCTGTTCCGTCAGAGATGAAAACATTTCATAAAAGCGGCCCTTCGTAATTCAGCCGTCCTGCCGGGTACCCTGTCCTGTACCGGGTATTTTCTCCGGTGCTTTTCTGCCCGCTTTTCTCAGATTAAAGTATGGAAGATGGCTGCTGTCACCCTGCCTTCCTTCCTCCACACGGAGTAAGGCATATCTTTCCGCCGCATCCGAATGTGATGGCCGGGCATGATCTTTCTGGATCTATACTATAAAAGTAGACACAATTCTGCACTATCTGTTACAATAAA
>CAJUDS010000025.1 GCA_910585345.1 uncultured Lachnospiraceae bacterium
GCCAGATATTGAATTTTCAAGGTGCATAGCTAAAATCTATGTGCGAAGTTTGAGTCAATTAGTATATATGATGTTACACCCGGAGAAACATATTTTTTGCGGCTGACAGAATATAGTTGGTGATTCGCTTCCCGTAGAAATAACTATTAACAGTATATATCTTGCCCGCAAAGTATAATTTTTTTGGAAATGTTACGCAAGTTAATAAAAACTTGAACTATGAGCATATATAACACTTAGGACAGACCATGAATTGCTTGATTATAGTATCCGTTCATGGTCTGTTTTAGTCCGTTTTTTGGGACACATATTCTGATACCCTTATCTTATTAAAGAAAACCACTTAGAGAAAGGAGCAAAAGGGTATGCGGATTATGAGCAGGAATTCATCTATTATGGTGTACCATAGGCCAGAATGCAGGTATGTGGGAAAAATCCAAAAGAAGAATCGGATCAAGATGGATTGGGAGGATGCGGAATGGAAGGGATACCGTCCGTGTAAGTGTTGCGATGGCATTGAATTTCTTTATAAGCTTGAAAAGGAAAAAATAGAGAGGTATATGGAGCAGTCCAATATGAATGTGGACTTGAGGGACAGGAAAATCTATGTTCGGACAGATGTTGGGTGCTGGAAGATCATATACAAGATTCGGGAACAGAGATTTATCCTTCTCCACAGGAACCATGTGAACGGGAGGGTTAGCCTGGAAGATGCTGATAAGGTGCCATTCCACCGTCAAGGTGATATGCCGGAGGCTGGGAGCATCATGAAGTATCTGAAATACATAAAGGAGCATGATGAATTTAAACAAAATGCACCGAAGGATTACCGTAAATTGCCGCAAAATACGGAACGCCAGAAATTGTATTACAGGACAGCGAAGAAGCAAGAGGAGAAACGCATCGCCAAAAGGTTGGACAACCTATTTTTGCTGATAGAAAAGCAAGAGGGGATAAAACAGTTGTCCTATCGTTGACAGGAGATTAAGATTTATCTCATGGCATAGGAGATTTCGAACAAAAGATTGGTTACTATGGAGGTAATGATGCAGGAACAGGATAAACGCGCCGTGGAATCTATGTGTAGGTGCGGACTTGATATTGACGGGGTTATTGCCCTTTTTCCTAAGTTTTCTAGGGAGGATATTGTGCTGATATATGAAGCTACAAAAGGAGTGGCTGGCGGAGAAAATTGTATAAGTATCAACTGTTCATAATTTATGATGTGTTCTGCAATTTTCCCATGGCGGGTGACAATGTTCGCCACATGTGGTATAATATGTCGAATGATAAATTTTATGAGAACTCTGTGGCGTTTCGCGAGAAGGCCGTTGAGGATGCCGTGAGGATTACCAGCAGAAATGGTAATAAGATTGAGTTACGGGAAATGAGGATTCTATGATTGAAAAAATTTGTCCGATTCATAATGTTCCCGTGTTTGGTGAAAAATGTCCTATGCGGGAGTGCGACGCAAGGCCGATTGTTTCGACTACGGTGTATTGGTGCGCTAAATGCCGTATTCCTTCCTTTGAGAAAACCTGTGCTGTGTGTGGAGATGGCTGTGACTACATGACAACAGATGTCAGACCAGTATTTCCGGAAGAAAAGCTATTATTAGGAATATTATTAGATGAAGATGATCCGCATTCTCTTGAAAATGCCTCCGTATGGAATAGCAGCAGCGGGTATTATGTAGATGGACGGAGAGTGGAATTGGCTGTCCAAGAGATTAATGCAATGCCGTTGAATCAGGTAGCAAAGATCAAGAGCAGATACGACAGGGAATATCAGAACATAGACAGAACATATTTTGACGGAATGATAGAGCGCTTTATTGAGTGCAATAAGGAAAGATATTTACAGATAACAGATGAGGCCATTAGTTATATCCAGAGTTTTGAAGACAGATACTCCAAGGAGGAGATGTATATATCTTTCAGCGGAGGTAAGGATTCAACGGTTACATCTGACTTAGTGACCAAAGCGTTTGCATCTAATAAGATTATACATATATTTGGGGATACCACACTGGAGTTCCCTTTAACATACGATTATCGGGAAAGATTCGCAAAAACACATATGGTGATTAGGGCAAGGAACCACGAAAAGAATTTTGAAGATTTGTGTGAACAAATAGGGCCGCCCAGCCGTGTCATGAGATGGTGCTGCACAGTCTTTAAGACGGGAGCCATCACGAAAATGTTGTCACAGATTTTTAAGGATAAGACCAATATACTGACTTTTTATGGAATCAGAAAAAGTGAATCTATATCGAGAAGTAAGTACGACAGGGAGAGTGAAAGCCCCAAAATCACGATGCAGACAGTGGTTTCTCCGATCATAGATTGGATAGACTTTGATGTGTGGCTGTATATATTATCTACGGGAATTGACTTTAACGAGGCGTACAAGCTGGGATATTCGAGGGTTGGCTGCTGGTGCTGTCCGAATAATGGCGCATGGTCAGAGTTTTTATCTAAAGTGCATATGTATGATAAATCAGAGCATTGGCGCAGCATACTTGTAGATTTTGCGAAGAAAATAGATAAACCTGATCCGGAGGAGTACATAGATTCCGGTAATTGGAAAGCGCGGCAAGGGGGACAAGGGCTTGAAATAGCGAATACATCTATCATCAAGTTTGAACCATGCGCGACAGAAGATAATGCGTTCAATTATGAATTGCAGAACCTGATTACGGAAGATTTGTATGAACTGTTCAAGCCGTTTGGATATATCAATAAAGAGTTGGGAAACAAACGCCTGGGTGAAGTGTATGTGATGGACAGGTTGGGAAATGTTGTATTAGTTCTTCAAGGGCGGATTGGGACAAACCGTTTAAAAGTCACGATAAAGAAAACGAACATTGCCGGCGCAAACAGTTTATTGACGGCAGAGCAGAAAATCAAGTGTCAGCTTACCAAATATCAGATGTGCCTGGGGTGCAAGGCTTGTACAAGTGTCTGTAAGCATAATGCAATAAGCATTCATATGATTGATAATGCGGATGGCGAGCAGACACTGATTTATCGAATAGACGATGACAAATGCCTAAGATGTACCGAGTGTGTGGATCACTTTAATGCGGGCTGTTATATGAGAAAAGTTTTAACAATCAAGAGGAATTAGAACATGGCACTCATACGATTAAAAGGACATGAAAAATTTCATCTCCGCGAAGGATGGATTACTAAGGGATTATATGGTGTTCAGAAAGACCCCAAAGTGTTTGCCGGAAGTAATGGACCGGATCAATTAGGCGTAGGTACGAACATGGTGAAATCCATCAGATTTTGGATGTTGGCGATGGGCCTGATTACGGAGAATCAGAAAAATGGTGCGGTCTTGACACCAGTGGGAAATCTGATAGCGACTTACGATGCGTATCTGGAGGACTATTTTACGCTCTGGTTACTGCACTCATACATTGCAAAAAATGAGAACAGGGCAATAGTATGGTATTTATTCTTTAATAAGTGTGATATCAGCGAATTTACAAAGGATGAGATATTTGCGGTGATAAAAAAAGAGCTCATTGCATATGCAGGAACGGATGACTTCCCGGAAACTTCATTAAAGGATGATTTGGATGTTTTGCTCAATATGTATAGTAAGGAAAAGGCGATTGACGATCCAGAGGATAAAAACAGATGCCCGCTGGTCGCATTAAATCTTATCCGGCGAGATAAGGACTCATATATAAGGTTACAGCCGGATATGAGGCGTTTTCAAGATGATATATTGCTTTACGAATTGAGCATTGCATTAGAGCATAGCCATTCGGTAAGCATAGAATATATAGCAGAATTGGCCGGAAATATTTATCACCTTACGAAAGTGACGGTTAATAATATTTTGGATCGCTTAGACAATGCAGGATATATCACGGTTAATCGAACTGCAGGCCTGGATGAGATTTATAAGGCTTCTATTGGGATGCCCGTTCAAATTTTACAAGATTACTACACAAGGTAGGTAGAGGCATGGCGTTAAAAGATTATGTAAAATTCAATACAGATTTTAGACATTCTGTAAATCTGTACTTGGATTTGAATAAAATCGAAAAATTAAACAGCTATATCTTCACAAAATCTTCTATTGATATTCTTGAGCAATATGTGGATTCGGTTATTGATAATAAGCAGCAGTCTACGCTGCTAATAGGGCCATATGGAAAGGGAAAATCACATCTTTTACTTCTCTTGTTGGCGGCGCTATCCATGCCAAGGTCAAAAGAGAATGACTCTGCGATGAAAAATCTGACAAAAAGAATTGGAAAGGTCAATTCACAGGCTGGTGCGAAGTTTGGGGAGGTATGTAAGGGCAAGAGGTATCTGCCTGTGTTGATTATGAGTACACAGGGGGATCTCAATCAAGCGTTCCTGATAGGGTTGAATGAAGCACTAAAGAGAAACAATCTTACGGAACTTGCGCCGGAAACATTTTATACATATGCGGTATCTATGATTACACTGTGGCAGAATGAGTACCCCAAGACATATACGAGATTTCAGGAGTTGTTAAAAGAAAAGAAAAAGTCGGCATTGGATGTATTGTCTGCGCTTAGAAACTGTGATGCAGAAGCGTTGGAAGTGTTTCGAGAGATATATCCGAAACTGACATCTGGCAGCGTATTCAATCCGTTGGTCGCATCAGAAGTGCTTCCCATGTACAAAAATATTGCGGACAAACTTGTTGAAGAATACAATTATGCCGGAATTTATATTGTTTTTGATGAGTTCAGCAAATACATTGAGGGGCAGAACAACAAGTCAGCCGGCAACAACATGAAACTGTTGCAGGATATGTGTGAACTTGCAAACGCATCAAAGTCTTCAAAGATTTTTTTGACGATGGTTGCACATAAGAGTGTTAAGGAATACGGGAAATATCTTTCTGCAGAAACAATCAATTCATTTACGGGAATAGAGGGCCGGATTAAAGAGGTATTGTTTGTTACATCCTCCAAGAACAACTATGAACTGATTCAGAATGCTATCCGTAAAGACGATGACTGTTTTTCTGATCCGAATATTTCTATTCATGTGGATGATAATGTAGTTGCTGAGAATTACAGGCTGGCTGCCTTTTCAGAGTTTACAAAAAAGGATTTCAAAGAACTTGTGGTAAAGGGCTGTTATCCGTTGAGTCCTACAAGTGCATATCTTTTATTGAATGTAAGTGAGAAAGTTGCTCAGAACGAGAGGACTTTATTTACTTTCATCTCAAAAGAAGAACAATATAGTATGGCAAAGGCAGTTAAGACAATGTCTGCTTCAAAGAGGTGGATTATTTCTGCAGATCTTATTTATGATTACTTTAAGGATTTGTTTAAGAAAGATGTGGCCAATGAATATATTCACAATGAATGGCTGAATGCAGAGTACGCATTAGGCGAAGTAAGTGACCAGAACCAAGTGAAAATGTTGAAAACGATTGCTGTCATAAACATTGTGAATAAAATGGATGAGATGCCTGCGGACTTCTCAACCTTGCACTTGGCGGCGGATGTGCCGGATTCCAATGCAACGCTTGAGGAACTTTGTGGCAAAGGCTTGATTTACAAAAAGGGCTCCAATAACTGCTATGTATTCAAGACGAGAGCAACATCCGAATTAAAATCGGAAATCAAGCGGAGAGTAAAGATTCACGGTGACAGGGCGAATGCAAATCAGGTCTTTGCGGATGTTTCGGATGTACAGTATATATTGCCAAAGCATTATAACCTTGAATATGCTATGACACGGTACTTTGTTTATGAATATATGAGTGCGGAAGAATTTCTTGATATTGATAACTTGGAGGTTCTGCTGGAACAGGAAGCGGTTTGCGATGGGAAAGTGTTAGCTTTGTATTCAAAAAAAGATACTGACTATTCCGCACGGATAGAAAAGAAGCTTAAATCAGGCAAATGTGAGCGCTTGGTGGTTATTTACTCCACGAAACAAATGTTGCTGGAACCGCAAATCCAGGAATATGAAATAATCCAGGAGTTAAAGAGAGATAAGCTTTTTTTCGCACAAGAAGAAAATAAAGTTTTACTAAAGGAACTGCCAATTATAGAGGAGGACTTACAGAGAGAAATAGGCGCATATTTGGATGTGTGCTTTGATGATGGTGCGGATAAGTATGTTTTTTATTTTACCAGACAGAAACTAAAAGTTGAAAACAGGGTTAGGCTGTCGGATGTCGCTGATTTGATTTGCAGCAGTGTATATTCGTATACGATGGCAATTAATAATGAGTTAATCAATAAAGAGAACATCCTGACTGCACCGATTAAAAAAGTACGGAAAACCATTATTGAAAAATTGCTGAATGGGGATTCTTTTGAAGAATATTTGTGCGGAACAAGTGCAGAGGCGACCATATATCGAGCATTGTTCGTCGGAACTGGAATCAGACAGAACGATTATGCTAAAAATGTTGAAAGAGTTCTAATGGTTTTTGAAAAGTTTATTGTGGGATCATGCGATAAAAAGCAGTTGCTATCCTTGCTGGTGGACGAATTAACAAGTGTTCCGTTTGGAATGCGCAGAGGGGTAATACCGATTTATCTGGCGTATTCGCTTAGTCTACGCAGGGAAGATATTGTTATTTATTTTGATAAAAAAGAAATGCAGCTTAATGCGGACATCATACTCAATATGTGTGAAAGGCCGCAGGAGTATTCTATCTTTATCTCACTTGAAGATGTGATGAAGGAAAAATACATAGATGAACTCTGCGCTTTGTACAGGGTGCCAAAGACTGAGAACCTGACGGATTCAAGGCTTCAGAATATTTTGATTGCAATGCAAAGATGGTTTAGGGCACTACCTCAAGTCACTAAGAATATCAAGCATCAGGAGGAGTACATGGGGAATGCCGAGTTGAGTCGTGCGTTTCCAAGGGTCAGGAGTATCCTGCAGAATGTTGAAGCCAATCCATATGAGGCGTTGTTTGTAGAACTTCCGAAAGCATTCTCGGGCGGAGAAGACTTGGAACACATTGCAAAACTGCTTTCAGAGTTAAAAATGAAACTTGCCGGATATTATGATTGGATGACTCAAAAAGCCGTATCAAAAACAATAGAGATTTTCGATAAAAGCGGAAAAAAGGATTTGAACCATGCACTGAGAGAGTGGTACGATAAACAGAGTTCCATAGCAAAGCAAGGACTTCATTCCAGCCAAATAACGGGACTGATGAATACAATAGATAGGAATAAATTATTTGACGATGGAGAACTTGTGAAGAAAGTAATTCATGCTGTGACAGATATCTATCTCGATTCGTGGAATGATACGTCTATTGAAGAATACCTTGATACACTACAGCATGTAAAAGAGCAAATTGAGCGTATGAGTGATGACCACAGTAGCGTTGGAAATTTGGAACTGTCGTTTGTTGGTAAGTCCGGCAAAACTATCACTCGGTATTATGAACCTATCAGTGAGGGAACAGGGGCAATTCTGAAAAACATATTATCGGATACCTTGGATGATTTCTCGGATTTGTCCGTGAATGATAAAGTGGCCATTCTGTTAGAGATGATAGAAAAGGAGCTTGGGTAAGGAGAAATGCAGGATGATTTATCTCGATAATGCTGCAACAACTTTTCCGAAATCGGAGGGTGTATATCGTGCATTAGATACTGCGAACAGGGAACTGGCTTTTAATGCCGGGAGAGGTTCTTATTTGAGCGCGAGAAAAGCCACAGAGCTGATTGATGTCACTAAGAATCAGATATTGAAGTTGGTAAATGCCCCAGATAATGCCGTAGTAGTTTTCACACCATCGATTACTGTGGCATTGAATGAGATTTTACAAGGAATAGAATGTCTGGAGGGCGATAATATATACCTCTCTCCTTATGAGCATAATGCAGTTGCTAGGACAGCGCATTTATTGGAAGTGCGGAACCGTGTAAATGTAATTGAGATTCCTATTAACGCTGACACATTGGAAATTGACATTGACAAACTAAGGTATATGTTTGCAACACATCCGCCAAAGTGCGTGTGTTGTACGCATATCAGCAATGTAACGGGGTACATTTTGCCGATTAAAGAGATTTTTGGCGCGGCGGAAAAATATAATGCAGTGACTGTGCTGGATACTGCCCAATCTTTGGGGGTAGAGGCAATATGCAGCCAGGATATTAATATCTCGTTTCTGGCGTTTGCCGGACACAAGGCATTATATGGTCCGATGGGTATTGGCGGTTTCGTAGATTTCAAAAAGGGCAAATTGCAGGAAGTAATCGTAGGTGGGACCGGGAGTAATTCTCTTTCATTGGATATGCCCAAAGAAAGCCCTTACAGATATGAGTCGTCAAGCTGTAATATAGTAGCCGTAGCAGGATTACATACCGCATTGGATGAAGTTGATGTTGAAGAAAATGCAAAAAAAGAAAAAGAATTATTGGAGTATCTAATAGAGGGGTTAAAGACTATCGACGGTGTGTGTATATATACGACGACTGACTGCAACCATAAAAGCATAGTGTCAATTAACCTGAGAAATTATAAAGCGGATGAGGTGTCTGAGATTCTTGATCAGGATTTTGACATTGCAGTGAGGGCAGGATATCATTGCGCTCCTTTGATACATAAATGGATGAAAGATGAAGAATATCACGGAACTGTTAGAATCAGTGTTGGGAAATTCAATCAAAAAAGTGATATAGAGGCTCTTGTGAACGCTATTAAGGAATTGTGTGAGGATTGACGCCATGAGCTTTGAAACCTTAAGATTAAATGATGAATACAGAACGGCTATAGCGATTACATCCCGTGATTTTTACACGCCGATACTCAAATATGCCGTGAAATATGACAGGGCGGTAGGATTCTTCTCGTCTTCATCCTTGGTACACATTGCAGAGGGGCTTTTGCCATTTGTAAATCATGGGGGAAACATGAGACTGGTGGCATCCCCAATACTTAGCCAAGAGGATGTGGCGGCTATCAGAGAGGGGTATAAAAGGAGGGAGGATGTAATATTCGGGGCTATACAGAGAGAACTGTACGAACCCAATGATTTCAAGGAAAGTGAGCGGCTCAATCTCTTGGCAAACTTAATTGCGGATGGACGCATGGATATTAAAATTGCTTTTGTAGAAAACAATCAGCATTATGGAATTTACCATGAAAAGATGGGTATTTTCTATGATGGAGACGGAAATAAAATAGCGTTCTCCGGATCTAATAACGAAACATACACGGGCATGGATGTCAATTATGAAGCCTTTGATGTGTTTTGTTCATGGAAAAACGAAAAGGATGCGGGACGTGTAGCGGGGAAAGAAGTGGCATTTGAACGGATATGGAACGGACAAGATCCGAAAGTGTCAACCCTAGAAATGCCGGAAGTGAAAGACTCCATATTAAAGAAATATATGCGGGAGAAGAAAGCGTATGTTGAATTTGATGAAATGCAGTTTATACCCGACGAATGCAGTGATGCTTCGGAAATGGATGGAGAACTTATCAAAAGAGAAGTATATGGAGCAAGAGTTCCGGAAGATGTGCATCTGCATGATTATCAGAAAGAAGCAATAGAGCGATGGAAAGAACATGGTTTCAATGGGATTTTCGACATGGCTACAGGAACGGGAAAGACATATACGGGTTTAGGAGCAGTAGCGTGTCTTTCGGAATATGTGGGAGATAGTCTGGCAGTAATTATCGTGTGTCCATACCAGCATCTCGTTGAACAATGGAAAGAGGATATTGAACGGTTTGGCATGAATCCCATCGTAGGGTACGGTGCAATTCCGGCAAAGCAATGGAAACCCCGATTGACTGATGCTATAAGAAACCACAAATTGAAAGTGAAGCGAAGGCAGTTCTTCTGCTTTGTAACTACTAATGCTACTTTTTCGGGTGAGTTTGTCCAAGAGCAGATTGCCAAAATAAAAGGAAATGCGCTGCTGTTGGTAGACGAAGCACATAACTTTGGCGCGGAGTATTTAAGGAGGCTGCTGTCCGAAAAGTTTAACTATCGCCTCGCATTGTCTGCAACTCTTGATCGGCATGGCGATCTGGAGGGAACACAAGCGTTATATGATTATTTCGGTGAGAAATGTATTGAATATACGCTTGACCGGGCTATTGAAGAAAAGAAACTGACACCATATAAGTATTATCCGGTTATTGTTTCGTTGTCTGAAGAAGAACGAATGCAGTATGACACATTATCCCGCCAGATAGCAAAGTGCATCATCAAGGGAAGAAATGGACGGGTTAAGTTAAGTGAAAAGGGGAAACGGTTAGCTTTGGCCAGAGCCAGGATTGTTGCCGGGGCTGTAAGCAAGATACAGAAGCTTGAAGAATACATAGAGCCATATCGCAATGAAAAGCATCTCTTGGTATATTGTGGAGCTACCAAGCTGCTTGAGCAGAATGAAGATTATACGGAAGTCGATGTAGAGGATATAAGACAGATTGATGCAGTTACGGATTTGCTTGGAAACCGCTTGGGAATGAGCGTATCGCAGTTTACTTCCAATGAGAGCGTGGAGGAGCGGGCAATCTTGAAAGAGGAATACGCCAATGGTGATACGTTGCAGGCGCTAATAGCGATTAAGTGTCTGGATGAAGGCGTGAACATTCCCAGGATAAAAGTTGCGTTCATCCTGGCAAGCACTACGAATCCCAAAGAATACATCCAACGGCGAGGGAGAGTGCTTCGATTGGCACCGGGCAAGGAATATGCGGAGATATATGATTTTATTACGCTTCCAAGACCGTTAGACGAGGTACACTCACTGACGGAAGAAGAAATGAAACGAGAGCTTACACTTGTAAAAAACGAAATTTGCAGAGCGGAGGAGTTTTCGCGTATAGCAATGAATAGAGCCTCATGTATGGCGATTTTGGATGAAGTAAGAGAAGCGTATGACTTACAGGACTACATCTTAGATTTTGAGGAGGACTTTACTTATGGAGAATAATGAGATTGTGAATGGCATTGAGGTTGATGTAGACAAGGCGCAAAGGCTCATAAAAAAAGTCATCGTAAAGGAAAAGCGCAACTTGAGGACAAAAGAGTTTGGCGATGCGGAGATGGTAAAGAAAATAAAGAAGATGATTGAGGAGGAAGTAGAATGCTATTAAAAAGTATGAGTTTATCAAATTTCAGACAGTTTAATGGAACCCAGACGATTACCTTCTCAACTGATGCGGAGAGAAATGTTACTGTGATAATGGGAGAAAACGGCTCTGGTAAGACAACTCTTGCACAGGCATTCACATGGTGCTTGTATGGAGATACAGATTTTGACGATCAGAATGTCCTTAACAAAGTGATTGCTCAAGACATTGGACCAAGCGGAGAGGCCATGGTTCAGGTCAAATTATCCATGGCACATATGGGGATTGATTATGTGCTTACCCGTGAGCAGAAATATACAACGGATTCCACGGGCAATCTGAAAAGACCCAACAATACCACATTTAAGATTCAGTATAAAAATTCTGATGGACAGCAGGATTTTGTTAAGGATACCGAGGTTGACCTGAGAATGAGGGAGATTCTGCCCAAAGAGCTTGCAAAGTATTTTTTCTTTGATGGCGAGCGTATCGGAAACATGAGTAAGGAAATCCGCAAGGGAAAGAGTAAGGAATTTGCAGATGCGGTTAAAAGCCTCCTGGGATTGAGTGCATTTACAGAAGCTTTAGATCATCTTGGCGGCAGGGCGCAGAATACGGTCATTAAAAGTTATGATAACGCATACAGCGCCGAGAGTGATTCTAAAATCGCCCAATACAGAAAGGAAATTGATGAATACGAAAAAAGGCTGACGACAATAGATAGCCGTCTGGCTGAAATTGATAATGAAGAATTTACCGCAAGTGAAAAGGCAAAGGAGTATGACAGGAAGATTGCGGAGAATAAGGATGGTGAAGCATTAGCTAAGCGCAGAGAGTTTCTTAAGAACAAAATATCCGGCCTGATGGCAAGCAAGGTCAGCAGTACGGCTGGCGTCATTGATACCTTTAACCGGAAAGGCGCCTCCTGGATGGCGATCAAGATGATTCACGATGCGTTAAAGGAATTGGCCGAAGCAGATAAAATTGATACGGGAATTCCCGATATTCATGCCCGGACTATACAATACCTTATCAATCGGAAAACCTGTCTCTGCGGGGCTTCGATTGAATTTGGCAACAGAGAATATACAGAGTTGAATAAACTTTTGGATTATATTCCCCCTAAGAGTATAGGAACCTTAATAAGCCAATTTGTGAGAGAGTGCGAGCTAAAAAGTAACGGAGCGGCAGATGCCTTTGAGGATGTTGCCGGAAAATTCAGCGTGGTAAGCGAATTTGATTCAGATTATGCTGAATTGCTGGGTGAAATCGAGACTATCAATAAGAAACTGGAGGGGATGCTGAATGTTGGCGAACTCCAGAAAAAGTATGCTTTCTTTAACAATGAAGTCCGCAGGCTGAGAGTGGAACGGTATCGTCTATTGGAGGAAAGAGGAGGCATAGTCACAAAAAAGGATAGATGTGAAACCAACATAAACGAGTTGGTCCTTAAGGACGAGAATAACAGGAGGCTGGCCCGTTTCAAGGCGTATGCAACATATATGTACAGGTATTTGTATTCTGTATACAGTGAAAAGGAGACAGAGGTTCGTCAGAAATTAGAGCTGACAGTAAATCAGATATTTAAGGAAATCTACAATGGGGGCTTTTCACTTGTCCTAGATGAAAAATACAATATTCAGATCCAGGTTGATGATTTTGAGGGTTATTCCGGGGATGTGGAAACTTCGACCGCACAGAGCATTTCGGTTATTTTTGCCTTTATTGCCGGGGTAATCAAGATGGCGAGGGAGAACAATTCGGATGAAAATTCCATGTTAATGACGGAAGCCTATCCGCTTGTCATGGATGCACCTTTATCCGCGTTTGATAAGACGAGAATCAAGACTATCTGTGAAGCATTGCCTAAAGTGGCCGAACAGGTCATCATCTTTATCAAGGATACGGACGGTGAAATCGCGGAAACCAATATGGGAGCCAAAGTGGGGGTGCGCTATCTGTTTGACAAAATCAATGAATTTGAGACAAAATTGGTAGGGAGGTAACAGCCATGTTTGACAAGGAATATTCATTTAAGGGAAGTCATGCGGAAAAAGTGAACCGCCTTACAGCCAAGTTTGACGATAAAAACCAATTGTTTAAGCGTAATTTGGATGTGTATATTATGGCGCCTATTGTGGGCTTTCTCTATCAGAGGAAAGCGGAAGCTAACATTGGAGACGGCACCCAGACAAAGATATTTCCAGAGCAGCTTATTAAGAACAGGGATGATCTGGCGTTTAATTACAGACTCATCATGCTGCTGGATAAAAAGAATGCACCGCAGGTTGATGAGCGAGTTGACAAGGCATTTCGGCTTTTCAACAGCGATAAGGCCGGGGCAGATGAAGCATTGTATGATCAGTATGTATTGGGCGGTGTTGATATCCTGTATGAGAAGCTGATGGAAAATGCAAGCGGTCCAGAAGAATACCTGAAGAACTTATATGATTTTATGGAAGAAATGGACGAAAGGTACAACCAGACGATAGATCCGGATAGAATATCAGAACTATGCAAGCTGGCAAAGCAGTAATCATGGAAAAGCTGAAAGATAAGAAAGCCGAGATAGAAGAATATCTCTTAAAAGAATACCAAAGAAAAGGCTTTCTGCTGGAGGACGATATCATAGATGTGTGCATTGATAACGACTTGGGTGTAATTGAAATTGATGCGCTGTGTGATAAACTTCTGAATAAAAATATCATTGTACGGGATCATGCCGGAAAAATCGAGGATGAGGATAACGGCACCTATGTGGATAGGAGCCAGTTGGATTATGAGCAGTTTCTGAACAAGATTAAGGCGGAGTACCCTAACTGTGCTGCGGTTATTGATGAAATTCTTACCATTCTCCCACCGCAGTCAAAAGAATGCCAGACTCTGATAGGCCCCGCTCAAAGCGGTAATGAATATGCCCGTGAAAGAGTGATATGCATGTATCTGAGGACGGTTATGAGACAGGCATATTCTTTTTCCAAAAGCAATTATTGTGATTTCGAGGATGCTTTTCAAGACGGTGTGATTGGATTGGTGAATGCTTTGGACAAGTACGACGTTACAAGTCCTGATCAGTTTTCTGCTTATTTCCAATTGTGGGTAATGCAGCGCATGAGCAGGTTTTCGGAAATCCGAGGAACCGTCATGCGATATCCGGTACATTTCAGAGAGCAACTGTTTGGCATTGTCAGCAAGGCTTGTGCGATGATGGAGGATGATGATTTCGAGAAAGCTGTGGAATGGGCTGATGAGGAATTTTATGGGGGCAATTTTTTTGCTGATGGAATAGAGAAGAAATATGTGCTGCCTTATGTGGAGATACCGGAAGATTTGCCTGCGGATGATCTGTATGAAGCGGTACATAATGCGACCATTAAGCCCATAGTAAATGATATTCTTTCCGATCTCAGGGATAAGGAACGAGATGTTCTGAAGTTACGGTATGGACTAAAGGACGGAAGGGCGCGGACATTGGAAGAAGTTGGAGCATTCTATGAGGTTACGCGCGAAAGAGTCCGCCAGATTGAAACGAAAGCCTTAAGGAAGCTGGCGCACACAAAGAGAGCTGAAAAGTTAAGGGATTTTTGGTAGATTTTATAATATTTAAAGTCAATTTATTATATTTCAAATGGTAAAACAATTTTGGAGGAAATATGGAATTGTACAGAATTATCAGTCTGGAAACATTTATTGATTTATTGCACCACAAGCGAGAGCGATATGTCAGACCTTCTACATGGGAAGATGTATTTGAGGGATATTTGTTTTCAAAAATATATGATCCTATTGAACGCAGAAAAATCGTTGAAAACATATACTATACTATTTGCCCTAGAAATTATCAGGCTACTATTGAAAACATGTTAAGGTTGGAACATTCCAAGTGGTTTGTATATGGTCAATGTTGGTCAACAGAAGCGGAAAGCGATGCCATGTGGAGGATTTACTCATACGGAAAGCATTCCATACAGATACAGACTACAAAAGCAAAAATAGAACATCTTTTTGACGATACAGAGAACATAAAGCACATAATAGAACCGATTAAATATGATATTGATCCTGCTGATGATTTAACCCAGAAACAAATACAACAATTAAAATCGACTCTTAGCATCTACGAACCATATTTGCACAAACGCAAAGCTTTCAGTCACGAAAATGAAATTAGAGTGTTAGTAGACGATAGCAGTTATTTTCAAATGACAGAAATGAGTATGATGGGGGCTAATTGGAAAATTTATGAAACCATGAAGCAAAAGAAAAATGACCAGGAAGTTTTGGAGGAGATTTTGTCTCGCCTCGATAATTATATGGATAAGTGGAACACTAATAATCTGCCGAATTCAGTATATATCGAAAATATTGATTTGAAAGAATATGTATCAGCGGTTGTAGTTAATCCGTTTGCCGAGGAATGGTATGTAGACTTGATAAAAGGATTGTGCGAAGAATACGAGATAAATTGTCTTGGGCAATCACAACTGTACAAAATAAATATTACATAATCCTGATATATTTGGCTCGATTATAAATTAAGCATATACGGGGTGTTTTGAAAACAATAATTCAAAGACTTCTGGAATCAGTCTGCTGGATTGAAAACTAAATTACTTCATAAAATGAAATATAAAATGCAATAAAAAGTCTGATTTCTACGATTGGACTTTTTTTGTGTCACAATCTGCGATATTTGACAGTATTATGACTGCATTCCGATAATTTGAGACGCACAATTTTGTTATAATCTTCTTATCAACAAAAAATGAGGGGGTTTGGCAAAATTGTCCATCAAAAGCTGTTCCCCACCGTCGGAAGGAAACAGCTTTTGCAGAAAAAACGAAAAAAGGGAAAAGGGATTCATTCCAATAGCAGCACCGTAGCCAGTAAAAAGGTTACGGTGCTTTTTTTTTCGACAAAATGTTATTTTATACCCCATAAAACCACCATATTTATGGGGAAAACGCCCGTCATAGGTCAATTTGTTTTACTTTATGGCATATGCGTCTGTCAAATTTTATTGTTGAAAATGGTGGGAGTCAGCAGATGCAGGGATCCGCCCTCCGGGAATCTGAAACTATTTCAATTTCAAATTCGGAGGGTAGAAATGGCAGAAAAAGAATATTTCCTATTTATAGAAGGAAAGAGGATCGAGGTTACAGAGGAGGTCTATCGGGAGTATTACCGGGGAGAACGCAGGGAGCGTTATTTTATGGAAGACCTGAAACGTGGGCGGACAGTTACCGATCCGAAGACAAAGGAAAGCCGATATGTGCCTGGGCGTGAGGATTCCTATGAGCGTCTCTTGGAGGCAGGCAAGGATTTTCCCGCACCGGGGAAATCCCTGGAGGAACATATTGCGTGCTCCGTCCTTTTGGAACAGGCAGTGGGAAGGCTGGAGCGGGAGGAACAGGAACTCATCAGGGCGCTTTATTATCGTGGGATGACGGAGAGGGAAGCTTGTGAGGCTTTACATATCCCAAAGACCACGCTCCGGCGCAGGCGTGACAGGGCTCTTTCCAGGCTGAGAAAAATTTTGGAGGGGAAATGAAAAATTTTTCCAGAAAGCGGACCAAGGGGGCTCCCGTGGCGGCTAAATATATGAGGGGATATTTTTCCCTCTTAAGAGACTTGGAAGCGGAACCTTGAAAAATAACGGCGGCAGGCCGTTCATATCAATATCCAGGATATATTACCTGTCATGGCCGTGGGAGCGGCAAGCGGATCAGGCACGGACGCGGTGACTGCCTGCGGAGCGAGGGAGGGGAACGGAATGGAATGTTCCCTCCTGGCCCGTCAAGAAGATAACATCAAAGGCACGAGCGGGAAACCGGGGAGCCTGTACCGGCGTGTGGCGCACGCCGGGAACGCGACGACCCATGGCAGGAAAAACGCAATGTCCCGTTCCTCCAGGGTGAAAGGAGGATGCTGTGGGCATGGTCTGGGCAGCTTAGTCAACTGCCGCCGCCTGCCGTCAGTTTTGCGGGGCCTGAAGCCGGAGGCCGGCCTGGATATTCCCTGTGGAAACTTGTTTCCGCATATGCCGGGGGTGAGAAGTAGGGCGGTCATGCCGCCTGAGAATACGGCATGAAAATATAAATGAACATAGCTTGACGGGAGACTGCGCCGATGGCGGGTTATTTTACGCCTGCCAGGGCAGTCTTTCGTCTGTGATAATAGCGGCAGGAGGGGGGGATGTCCTTTCCTGCCATATCCTTGCGGGATGCAAGACCTGACACCACAAGTGGGGACATTTCTATTCCCGAGGGCAATGAGACAGGTGTTATGCCTAAGGCTGATTGAGGTCGGGCAAGGGCATTTGGCAAATGGCACTGGAGATTTGGTTTGAAAGGAACGTGCCATGCTTGCGGTGCATGGTGTTTCATCCGGCTGGCAGTGGGGCAGGGGAGTAAAACGACAGGGGGGTAGCCTACATGCAGATTCCAATAGAACAAATACGGATAAAAGAAGGCAGGCGCAGCCTGGACAGCGGCTATGTAAAGGAGTTGGTCGCCAGCATACGGGAAATGGGGCTCTTAAATCCCATTACCATAGACCGGGAGAATGTGCTGATCGCCGGCCTCCACAGGATGGAGGCGGCAAAGATGCTTGGCTGGACGGAGATCCCTTGTACGGTCATCAGCCTGGAGGGGCTGGTGGCTGAAATGGCAGAGATTGACGAAAACATTGTCCGCAGTGACATATCTGCCCTGGAATATGGGGAGATACTCCTGCGCCGGAAAGAAATCTATGAAACCCTCCATCCGGAGACTAAAAACGGCGGGGACCGCAGGAGCGGGAAAACCAGAAGTGCAAAATGCACATCTGATCCTGCCAGGTCGTTTGTGGAGGATACGGCGGAGAAGTTGGGCGTAAACCCCTGCACAGTCAGGAGGCAGATACAGACGGCAAAGAACCTCTCCCCGGAGACAAAGGAGATCATACGGGGGGCGGATGCGAAACTATCCAAAAAGTCAGCGCTGAAGCTTTCCCGTCTCGGGCCGGAACAGCAGAAGGAGGCCGCCACCCTTTTGGCATCAAGGGAGATCCGGTCCGTGGATGAATATGCCGCAAAAGAAAAGGAAGCCCCGGAGGAAATACCTGTCCGGGAAATTTCCTGTGGGAAGCAGGAGCCGCCGGAAAAAGGGACTCTGGAAGACGGGACTCTGGAAGACGGGGGACAGCGGGCATCTGCCGCCTCTGCTGATATGCAGAAAGAAGCGGCGGCCAGCCTGAAGGAGATCGTTGCGGAATTAAAGGATCCGGACAAGGACTGCAGCGGCACCCCGGAGAGCTTTCTGGCGGAGTACAGTGCCTTTGTGGGTAAATTCCATCGTGAGATCGGGTGGTACAATGACCCTTATTATGACACGGTGTACCCGGCCCTGACGGAGAAACAGCTTGCACGGCTCAGGGAGCTGACGGATTCCATATGCTCCGTGGCGGAAGAAATGTACCACAGGGCGGTACATAAGAGGAAAGGCTGAATAAAAATGTGTATTCGGCTATCAGCATAGTGTGCGCCGCAGCGCACAGACAGGCATTATTATATGGGAAGCAATAGAAGAAAACATAATCCCCAGGCAGCAGCAAAAGCAGCCAGGGCAACAAGGGCGGCGAAGGCGACAGGGACAGCGGAAAAGATGGCGGCGGGGGCGGCAGTGGCAAAAGCGGTATCCGGAGCGGAGTACCGCAACCCCGGCATTGATCGGGAGATACATACGGACCACCTGACATCGGGCCTGCCTTACCAGAGACCGGTAAACCCGAAGGAGGTTGAGCGCCTGATTCGGGAGTGGGACGAGCGTCTCCTGGAGCCGGTCATCGTCAGCTTCCGGGACGGGAAATTCAACGTGGTGGACGGGCAGCACCGGATCTCCGCCATGCGCAGGATGAACAATGGGGTCGGCATCATGGTAAGCTGCAAGGTCTACAGCGGGCTGACCTATGAGCAGGAGGCGGCCCTTTGCTATAAGCTGGACAAGGCCAAGAAGCGCCTGAGCCTGTCCCAGGCCACCAACGCCCTGGCGGAGTCCGGGGAGGATGCGGAAATCATGGAGATTCGGCAGCTGACAGAGAATTGCGGCTTTGTATGGGCGCTGGGAAAGAGCCGGGGGAAGACCGGGGAGATCGTGACCACCAGGGCGCTGGTGAATGCCTACCGTTTGCTGGGCGGCGCAGCCTTTGTCCGCATGATGAACCTTTTATGGGATGCCTGGGAGGGGGATCCCCGTTCCCTGACGGCGTCCATCCTCTCCGGAATGGCGCTGTTTGTGAAGACCTATGAGACGGAGATGAGTGACCGCACCTTTGCCACTAAGCTTTCCCAGGTTGACCCGGACGAGATCAACCGCAGGGGACGGGCGGACTTCTCCACCAACAGCGTGGCCCTGCGCTATGCCAGGGTCATCCTGGAGAAGTACAATGGGCAGAGGGGCGGAAGGAAGCTGCCGTACCGCTTCAAAGGGTGATGCGGGAAAGGGATATAGCTGTAAGACGGCATCGGAAACAGCCATGTCAGTCAAAAACTGACATGGCTGTTGAAAACTGACATTGAGACAAGCAGATGTTTCATAGATTAGAACAAGCAAGACAGGAGGCTGCGCATGGAGACAGCACTGGGAATGGATCTTGCACAAATGAGGGAGGTTGATATACATACGGTTGACAGGGAATCGCTTGCGGACATCAGGGATGTGCGGGTTGACGGGAAACTCTCTAGGGAGCAGCGGTTCAACGATTTCCTGCGGCAGATAAGGAACCCTTACTGTTACCGCTGTGGAAAGGTGGTGGTAAAGATCGGTTTTTCGGATACGGAGGCGACACTGGAAGACAGGCTGGAGCATTATCTGGCGGCCATGCAGTGAAGTTTCACGAATTTGCAGGCAGTACGCAGTTTTTATATAAAAACTTCCTGCGGAAATTTTGACAGGGGAGTATTGCGGATCGAATGGATGAACGACAAAAGAGGGACGACTTTCACCCGGAGGCTTGACCTTCACACTTTAAAGTGTTACAATCCTGCTTGAATAAGCAGACCGGTGGGGCCCATTGTGAAAAGTTTTAACGGGAAATTTTTTACATTGGAGGTACCGCCATGGAAAATTTAAAAACAGACCGGATATATCATGCCGCTGTCTATGTGCGCCTGTCTAAGGAAGACGGCGACAAGGAGGAGAGCGACAGTATCGTTAATCAGAAGGAACTCATCAGGGCATTCCTGGAGGATAAGCCGGACATAGAAGTCTGCGGGGAGTGGGCGGACGACGGCTACAGCGGGGCGGATTTCGAGCGCCCGAATTTCCAGGGGATGATCCGGGAGATCGAGGCAGGATGTATTGACTGCGTGGTGGTCAAGGACCTGTCCCGGTTCGGCAGGAACTTTGTGGAGGCGGGGCGCTATATCGACCAGATATTCCCCGCCCTGGGGGTGCGCTTCATTGCCGTCAATGACGGCTTTGACAGTGCAAAGGGCAGGACTTCCTCAGACCGGATCCTGATCCCCTTCAAGAACCTGATCAACGATGCCTACTGCAGGGATATCTCGGTAAAGGTCAGGAGCCAGCTGGAAACCAAACGTAAGAAGGGGGATTTCATCGGCTCCTTTGCCGTGTACGGATACTTGAAAGATCCGGCTGACCGTCATAAGCTGGTAGTGGATGAATATGCTGCGGGCGTGGTGAAGGATATCTTCAGATGGAAGCTGGAGGGCGCAAGCCAGCAGAGGATAGCGGACCGCCTGAACGAGCGGGGGGAACTGTCTCCCATGGAATACAAGCGGTTCTGCGGGATGCGGTATCAGTCTGGCTTCCAGGTAAACGCAAAAGCTAGGTGGACGGCGGTGGCTGTGGGGCGCATCCTGCGTAACGAGTTATATATTGGAACCATGGTGCAAGGAAAGAGAACCACGCCTAACCATAAGGTAAAGAAAACACTGTTAAAGCCCAGTGAGGAATGGGTGCGGGTGGAGGGCAGCCATGAGCCCATCATTGACAGGGAGGATTTCCTTGCGGTGGGGCGGCTCCTGCTGCAGGATACCCGTGTGGCGCCCAAGGAGGAGACAGTCTACCTGCTCTCCGGCCTGGTGTTCTGTGCGGACTGCGGCTTTGGCATGGTGCGCAACAGCGTGTGCCGGAACGGGAAGACCTATGTTTACTATATGTGCGGCAATAACCGCACGGGCGGGAAATGCAGCAGCCACCGCATAAGCGGCGGGCAGTTGGAACAGTCGGTGTTCCTTGCCTTGAAGCAGCATATCGGTCAGACTATGGATATGGACCGAATCCTTGCCTACATAGAGACACTTCCTTACCATCAGGCGGAGGTGGAGAAAGCAGACCGGCAGCTTCTGAGGAAACAGGAGGAGGCGGAGAAGTATACCCGCCTGAAAACCTCCCTATATGAATCCCTCATGGAGGGACTGGTGAGTAAAGGGGAGTATCTGGAACTGAAAGCCCTGTATGACGGGAAGCTGCAGGAAGCACAGGCGGCAATGGAGAGGCTCCGGGAGGAGATGGAGAGTTTGCTTCAGAACCGCATGGGTGGGACTTACTGGATCGAGCAGTTTAAGAAACACCGGAACCTGACGGAACTGACGCGGCACATAGCGGTCACCCTGATCGACAGGATAGAAGTCTGTGAGGACTGCCGCATCCGAATCAGGTTCAAGTACCAGGACAGCTATGAGCGGGCATTGTCGCTCATAGAAAGCGTGGGAAAATTACAGCCGCCTGACACTGCATCCGGAGGGGATGCGGTTTTTCCGGTAAATGAAGCGATTCTTTCCAGAAATGGGATGATCGCTTTCGGACAGGGAGCCAACCGCTCCAAGAAAGGAGCGGTGTAGGATGGCGAGGGTGAGCAGGAAAGCAGCCATATCAGAAGAAAGGGAGAGCAGCCTGGCCGCAAGCCCGGAAAAGATATACAATGCGGCGGCCTATGTGCGCCTGTCCGTGGAGGGGGCTGACCTAGAGAAGAACCGGGAGACTATTTCCACACAGCGCTATATGCTGGAAAAATACATTGAAACACAGCTGGATATGCGGCTTGCAGCCGTGTTCTGTGACAACGGCGAGACGGGCACCGATTTTGAGCGCCCCGGCTTTGAGCAGATGATGGACCGGGTAAGGGACCGGGAAATAGACTGCATCGTGGTGAAAGACCTGTCCCGTTTCGGCAGGAATTATGTGGAGGCAGGGTATTACCTGGAGAAAATCTTCCCTTATCTGGGGGTGCGCTTTGTGGCTGTCAATGACAGCTATGATACCTTGAAGGACAAGGGCGGGAATGAGATGGTGCTGTCCCTGAAAAATCTGATAAACGACCTTTATGCCAAGGACATTTCCGGGAAGATTTGTTCCTCCCTGGATACGAAACGCAAAAACGGGGAGTACATTGGCGGTGTTCCCCCGTATGGTTACCTGAAATCCCCGGAGGATAGGCACAGGCTGGCGCCGGACCCGGATGCCGCGCCCGTGGTGCGCAGGATCTTCCAGTGGAGGGCGGACGGGATGGCAGTCGCGCAGATTGCCCGAAGGCTGAATGAAGAAGGAATACCCAGCCCGGCACTTCATTATTACCAGAAAGGAATCCGGGACAGGGAACCGTCGGAAACGGGCAGGATATGGCTGGCTGCGGGGATCCGCAGGATGTTGGAGAATCTTGTGTATGTAGGCCATGTGGCGCAGGGCAAGACAAGGAAGTCCCTGAGCGAGGGAATCCCGCAGATGGATGTCTCCCGTGACAGGTGGATCATCGTGGAGAATATGCACCAGCCCATTGTGGACAGAGAACTTTTTGACAGGGTGCAGGAGATCATGGGGGAACGTCACAGCCAGAGCCTGGCTATCAGGGGAAAGCATAGGACGGCGGAAAATGTATTCAAGGGCCTGCTGGTCTGTGCGGACTGCGGCAGGAAAATGGCGCGCCATAAGAATGTCACCCCCAAGGGAACCGCCCGGTATGTCTTTGTCTGCTATGTGTATGAGCAGAACAGGGGGAAGCGGGGCTGTACGAAAAAGTATGTCAGGGAGCAGGACATACAGGAGGCAGTATCCAGATCCTTAAGCCTGCAGATGGAAGCCGTGCTGGATCTGGAAAGAAAAATAAAAAAGGAAGGATGTCTTGGGGCGCGTGAAAAAGAGCTGGATGGCAGGCTTAAACGTGCGCAGCAGAAAACAAAGCGTAACACGGCCCTGCGCAGCACCCTTTATGAGTCCCTCTGTGACGGCACCCTGACAAAAAAGGAATATCTGTCCCTTAAGGCGGAATATGACAGGAAGGCAGCGGAGCTTGAGAAAGAAATGGAAAGCATTCGTCAGGAAGCAGCGGAGTTCAGGGCACAGTCTGCCTCCTGGGAAAGGTGGGCAGGCTCCATTAAAGAGTATTGTGCTTTCCTGGAGGGGCAGACAATCACCCGGGGGATGGCGCTGGAAATGATTCAGTCCATCCGGGTGTCAAACTATAATGATCTGGAGATCATCTGGAATTTTCAGGATGAATTTGCCCGCCTCGCCCAGATGTCCGTTCCTGTAGAAAACTGTGGGAAGGGGGCGGACGCATGAAAACAGCAGCCCTATATATGCGGCTTTCCAGCGAGGATATTCATGAAGGGGAGAGTTACAGTATCGGAAACCAGCGGGACTTGCTTTACAGTTATATCAGGGAACACCGGGAGTTTGACGGGTGCAGTATCCTGGAATTTACGGATGACGGCTACAGCGGCGTCAACTTTGAACGCCCCGGGATAAAGAAGCTGCTGTCATTGGCCGGGAAGACGGTGGACTGCATCCTTGTCAAGGATTTATCTCGTTTTGGGAGGAATCTGGTGGAAGTGGGGGATTACCTTGACCAGATATTCCCATTCCTGGGAGTGCGCTTCATTGCGGTCAATGAGGGGTATGACAGTGGGAAAGGACTGGGGAGCTCCGTCAGCCTGGATGTGTCTCTGAAGGCGATGGTGTATGAGATGTATAGCAGGGATATCTCTGAAAAATTACAGTGTGTCAAACGCGCGAAGATGCGTAAGGGGGAATACCAGTGCGCCATTGCCTTTTATGGATATAAGAAATCGGTAACAGTGAAAAACAAGCTTGAGATTGATGAGCCGGCGGCAATGGTTGTAAGGAAGATTTTTCAGATGGCCGGTGAGGGTATGCGTCCCACCCAGATCGCGCTGGAACTGAACCGGGAGGGCATCCCGTCCCCACTGATGTACCGCAAGGCAAACCATACGGATGGGATGCGGGGCTGGAAAGTCGTGGGGGATGCGGTCTGGATGCGGGAGAACGTCCGCCGCATCCTGTTGGACGAGCGGTATACCGGATGCCTGATCGGCCACAAGAGGGTTATGGCGGATATGGTCACGAAACGGACTGAGGCAGTGCCCAGGGAGGAATGGATTGTGGCGAGGGATACCCAGGAGGCCATTGTAACAGAGCAGGAATATCTCAAAGCCCAGGAAGTGATAAAGCACTATGTCCAGAAACCACAGAGGAAACCGTTTCAGAAATTCAGGGGAATCTTAAAGTGCGACTGCTGCGGCAGGGTCCTGGTCCGGAAAGCCGGTAAGAAGCCGTATTTTATCTGCTATACCGCAAGGAGCATAAAAGACAGTGACTGCATAAAAGTCCATCTGGAGGAAGCGGCGCTGGAGGAGGCTGTTCTGGAGGCGGTAAGGGTACAGGTAAAGCTTTATTGTGACAGTATGGCAGTGCCGGTGGAGAAGTCGGACGCCTGCCTGCAGAAAGAGATCAGGGACTGCCAGATGTCGGTCAGCCGGTATAAGGCCTTGCAGGCATCCGCATTTGAGGACTACGCAGAGGGGCGGATCAATAAACAGGAATATCTTTCCGGCAAGCAGGAATCTGTAAGGCAGCTGGAGCAGCTGGACAGCCGAATCCGGGAATTGAATGAACAGCTTGCAGCGCAGCAGATGCAGCAGGCAGGGCGGGAAGCGGATTTGGGAAGGTATGCTTTTGTAGAGGAACTGACAAGGGAAGTGCTGGTTGATCTGATAAAGGAGATCCGGGTCAGCGGGGAAAACAGGATAGAAATCAGGTGGAACTTCCGTGAGAAAGAGCCTGTTTGACAAATGCCTGTCAGGAGACGGAATACAAATTTTTTTATGTATGTCTTGACACAAGCAAACGCGGCGGAGATCGGCCGCACCGTAATCTGTGTGGGCAGCGGCAACGAGGGCAATTCGGCGGGGCATGTGGCGGGGAATCTGTTTGCGGACGGAAGGGGAGCAGGAACTGGCGGCGCGGGAGCGGCCCGCCCGGCGGAGATTCAACTGGCGGTGGCAGAGTACGAGCGGTCGCTCAGTATCCAACTCTGGAAAAATTACAGTGATATGTACCGAATCTATCTGCGCTCTCCCGGCGGCCAGGAAACGCCGCTGCCGGAGTCGGTGGAGGGAGGAAAGTACACTTTGCAGCTGGAACAGACGCAGATTCTGGTGTATCTGGGTAAGCCCCTGCCCTATTCGGTGGCCCAGGAAATCTACCTGGAACTGATCGTGCCAGAGAGCGCCGCCGGGACGGTTGTCGGCGGCACGGGAACGAATGCCGCTGGGACAGTTGTTGGCGGTGCGGGAATGAATGCCAGTGGCGCGGGGGGACGTCACGGGGGCGGCAGTCGGTATATCAACAGCGGCATCTGGACGATCCGCATAGAGCCTGTGCGGGCGGTCACGGGTCAGTATTATCTGTATCTGCCCAGCTACACGGCCCGCAGCAGCCGTAGCGGATTCTATCAGCCCACGCCGGAAGTGACGCTGACGATTCCTTCCACGGCGGCCAAAGTGATCACGGTGGGAGCCTACGACAGCACTTACGACAGCTATGCGGATTTTTCCGGCAGAGGTTATGTGGATGCGGCCCGCACCATCGGCGTGGTGTCCGCCGGACTGGTAAAGCCTGACCTGGCAGCGCCGGGGGTGGGGATTCTGGTGCCGGATCTCTATGGGGGCTATGCGCCCTTTACCGGGACTTCCTTTGCTACGCCCATTGTGTCTGGCGCAGCGGCGCTCTTGATGGAGTGGGGGATCGTGCGGGGGAACGATGTGTTCCTGTACGGGGAGAAGGTGAAAGCTTACCTGCGGGCCGGGGCCAGGCCGCTGCGGGGAGAGGGGGAAGTTCCGAACGACCGGGTTGGTTTTGGTGCGGTCTGTGTCGAAAATAGTCTGCCAGGGTAGAAACGAAGGTTTTGGAGGATAATAAGAACTTCATTTTATGGCATATGGAGTCGAATAAAGTGCTTATTGTGCGTTGATTGGATGCTGTATTGACAGTTGGCAAATTTAAAAGTGAATAATTGCTCTTAAACCATAGTAGAACTTGTAAAGAGAGAAAACATATGTTCGCAAAATGATTGAAAAAATAGAGATAATATGATATGCTTATATATACGTAATAGACTTTTCAGCAAGGCAATACGGGAGAAAAAGAATGGGAAAAAATAAAGTAATTGTGGTACAAAACATTAACGTTACTGTTTCAGAGGAAAATTTTGATGATTATATCTGTATTACTGATATTGCAAAAGCTAAAGTCGGTGAGTCTCGAGGAGCAGATGTAGTAAAAAACTGGATGCGAACCAGAGCAACTTTGGAATTTTTAGGTACGTGGGAGCAAATCTACAATCCTGCTTTTAAAGTGGTCGAATTCGACCACTTTAAAAGCGAAGCAGGTTTACATACATTTGTATTAAGTGTTTCGGAATGGATTGAAAAGACAGAAGCAATAGGATTATTTGTGAAACGTGGAAAATATGGAGGAACGTATGCGCATAAAGATATTGCATTTGAATTTGCTTCAGCGATCAGCCCTGTTTTTAAACTATATTTGATCAAAGAATTTCAAAGACTGAAAGAAGTGGAGAATGATGCAAAGAAAATTGAGTGGGATGCAAAAAGATTTCTGTCTAAAAACAATTATCTGATTCAAACAGATGCAGTTAAAAATTACTTGATCCCGTCAGGAAATTATAAAGAAAATCTGGAGTGGCTGGCATATGCAGAAGAAGCGGATATTTTGAATGTTGCATTATTCGGATTTACTGCAAAAGCATGGAGGGATGAAAATCCTGAATTGGCAAAAAAGAATAATGTAAGAGATTTTGCTTCAATAAATGAACTTACAGTTTTGTCTAATTTAGAAACACATAATGCACAAATGATTCGTGAGGGTAGAGATAAGGCAGAAAGATTTCATATTTTAAAAGGGATTGCAGAGTATCAGTTGAATGTTCTTAAAGCGGCGGAACAGATAAAATTAATTGAGAAAAAGTGATATACAAGTATGGTTTTGATTGTGGAAAGGTATGGTTATTGATATGAAATATTCAGCAAAATCAAAACCGGGATGGAAGGGATTGCCAAAGATTATAATGTCAGGAATTCAGTATCGGCGATTTTTTGAATCAAGTGTGTTCTGAAGATGGGGGTGGACATTTATTGGACATCCAGTAAAGGAGATGATGGCCTCCAATATTGTAGCAATAATGTAACACTAGCCAACGAGTTTTCAAGGGAAATCGGGACAAAAAGTATAAAAGGATTTGTAGCAACTACTTGACACCAGCGGGGATCGTGCGGGGGAACGATGTGTTCCTGTACGGGGAGAAGGTGAAAGCTTACCTGCGGGCCGGAGCCAGGCCGCTGCGGAGGGAGGGGGAAATGCTGAGCGACCGGGTTGGATTTGGGGTGGTCTGCGTCGAAGAAAGTCTGCCGAAATAAGACAAAATAATATGATTAAGGAGCATAATGTGGCGAAAAAGATTTTATTTTTGTCTGCCTTATGGTATACTCCTTAAAAGAGGATATAATATAGTTTGGATAGCAGATATAACGAAATAGAAAGCTTATATACAGCCTGCAAATAAAAAGTCAAGGCTAAATTAGAGAATATTGAAAATTTTATACAGGTTGAAAATTAGGTATCAAAATTAGACCACCACATTGTGCCGGTCTGGTAAGAATGTATGTCAAAGCTGCTCTGATTTTGGAAGTGATGCCAGATATTCTTTCACTCTTCCATAGTAGATGCGTAAAAACTTATTGGCACCGGCTGTCATATAGACATAGTAAGGCTTTCCCTGGGCGCGTTTCTTATCCATAAACAAATAGACAGGGTCATCCTGCGGCTTGGTCTTGATCAGAACGTCCATGACTTGAAATAAAGTCTTACGGAGGGTGCCGGAACCTCTTTTGGAAGCCGGAACACTTTTCTGTTCATAAGAGCCTGATTCATTTACCCCGGGGTCAACGCCGGCAAAGGCTGTGATGGCTCCCTTATGGGTAAAGCGGGAGACATCCCCGATCTCGGCCATGAGCTGGGGACCGAGGGATTTACCAACCCCCTTCATAGCCATTACTACAGGATATTCCGGCAGCCTGGGAAACAGTATTTAATTGTTCCACGGCCTGTTTGATGATCAGTTTGGTCAGGTCATCTTTGGGAAGTACGGAAACAAGCTCCCTGGATGTTTCGTATATTTCTTCAGCCTTTGTTTTGCTGAAGTTGTACTTCTTACGGCTGCACCATTTCTGATAATGGTCAGTAAATGCGTTTAGGGACAGTTTACGAACACAATCCACATGCCAGTAGGCGGCTATAAAATCGACCCACTTTTGGCTGCCGTCTTCACGGGCAGGGCTGTCAAAGAAAGCATTTGCACCCGGGAAAGTCTGGTCAAGGATGCCGATGAGGTTGTTCTTCATGGCAGTTTTGTGTTTCATGTAAAAATCAAACTGGCGGTTCAGGGTCTTTAACTGATTACGGATCTCATCCATGAGGCTATAGTGTTTCAATTCCGTCCAGCTGTCAAGGGCATAGCGGGCGATTTTTACAGAATCCGCTTTGTCAGACTTGACTTTCCGGAGGGAATTATCGCCGAAATCCTTAATGAGTTTTGGATTTACGGCACTCACAAAAAGGTCTGCCCGTGAGAGCTCATGCGCAAGTGGTTCATAATAACGTCCTGTATGCTCCATGACAATACGGGATTCTCCATCAATGGATTTAATATACTCGATCAGGGAGCGGATACCGCTGGATGTGTGCCGTACTTCAAATGGTTTGGAAGCAATTTCACCATAAGGGCGAAGGACAGCCACCATGCTTTTACCTTTGGAAACATCAATGCCTACTGCGTTCATGTTCATAAATTTGTCACTCCTTAAGATTATTGCAATGGATCAGGACTGGTTTTACTCATTGCCTATTCAATCTACTGTGGTGTGACACGAACGTACCGGGTGGCAGTTCAACCTGCATAAAACGAATGCTGCGAATGAGGAGCCGGTTATCAGTCTGTGTTACGGACGCGAAGTCCAAGAAAGGAAGCCGATAAACCATTGCTCCATACGTTCTAACAGCTAAGCAACAAGATGGGTAATTCCTTACTGGCTGTAAGGGATATTAACCATAAATA
>CAJUDS010000026.1 GCA_910585345.1 uncultured Lachnospiraceae bacterium
CGTGGAAAGTACAACGGCATAAAGATAATATTTTTGTAGAACATCCCATTGGAATGGTCAGGGCAGTTAGAAAATACGATATCCGCAGACCGGAGCGGATATGGAAACGGTACAATCCTGCGCTCACTGGCACAAATAGATTGATGAGCGTTGCATTTTCAGGACACTTAGAGATTCTTATATCCGTAACCTGGAACACGAATCAATTTATTTGTGCTGAAAGACGCAAAATTGATTTCCATGTATACGTACCGTCCGGACTTGACATTTCTTTTTTGGAATGCTAGAGTGTAAAAAGTATTATATTATTTTTGATTAGTTTCCTGATACATACAAATTTGGCAGAGGCTGTGACGGAAAGAAGTAGCAGGCGGGAGGCATCCAGAGAGAACGGCGTATGGTGGAAGCCGTTTATGAGGAAAACCTGTGAAAACCATTCCTGAGCCGCGGCGCAGAGAGGCCGGAGGGTCTGTTAAGCGTCGCCGTATGCCTGCGTTAAAGGCTGGGATTTGTCTGAGTCCGAAGTGAAAAATGAAGGTGGAACCGTGCGATATGCACCCTGAAAGATACGTAAATCGTGTCTTTGCGGGTGTATTTTTTTGTTTTTGCAGGAGGAATGCGGGGCTCTGCGCGGATTTTTGCGGGCGGCAGGTCAAAGCAGAGGGGGATCGTTGTCTCTTGGGAATCCATTAGCGCTTGGATTTGCACAAAGAGATGCGTGAAAAATAAGGAAGAACGAGGAAGGAGAAAAGGAAAGATGAAAGTGCTCAAAAGTGACGGGAAGGTAAAAGAAGGAAAATTCGGGGAAAAGGAGATCAGCCGGGCATTCTGGCATACGTCGGCGCATATTCTGGCGCAGGCGGTAAAGCGACTCTATCCGGATACGAAATGCGGCATTGGACCGGCGGTAGAAAATGGATTTTATTATGATTTTTTATTTTCGTTTCCTTTTGGGGAAGAAAATCTCGCGGCGGTAGAGCAGGAGATGAGAAAAATCGTCAAAGAATCACTGCCTCTGCAGGTATACGAAGTGACGAAAGAGGAGGCGTATGCCTATATGGAAGAAAAAGGAGAATCCTATAAGCTGGATATGATCGCCCGGATGGAAGCGGGAGAGCGGATTACCTTTTACAGACAGGGAGATTATGCGGAGTTCTGCGCGGGACCGCACGTGACCAATACCGGTCTGGTCAAGGCGTTGAAGCTGACGAGCCTGGCAGGCGCTTATTGGAGGGGCGATGAAAACAACGAAATGCTGACGAGAATTTATGGTGTTTCTTTTCCCACTGCGCCGGAGCTGCAGGAGTATCTGCACAGAATGGAAGAGGCAAAGCGCAGAGACCACAGAAAGCTGGGCAGAGAGCTGGGACTGTTTGCGCTGCTGGAAGAAGGGCCGGGCTTTCCTTTCTTTCTTCCCAAAGGCATGATACTCAAAAATATATTAATTGCATATTGGCGTAACCTCCATCGCAGAGAAGGTTATCAGGAGATATCCACGCCCATCATGCTGAACAGAACGCTGTGGGAGACCTCGGGGCACTGGGATCATTACCGGGAGAATATGTATACGACAGTCATCGACGAAACGGATTTTGCCATCAAACCGATGAACTGCCCGGGCGGCATGCTGGTCTATCAGATGGAACCGCACTCCTATAAAGAGCTGCCCATTCGGCTGGGAGAACTGGGGCTGGTGCACAGACATGAGAAATCAGGGCAGATGCATGGGCTGATGCGCGTGCGCTGCTTTACGCAGGATGATGCGCATATTTTTATGACAAGAGAGCAGATCACGGAGGAAATCAAGGGCGTTGTCAGACTGATTGACGAGGTGTATGCCAGATTCGGTTTTTCCTATGTGGTAGAGCTTTCCACCAGGCCTGCGGACAGCATGGGAAGCGATGAGGACTGGGAGATTGCGACACGGGGGCTGCGGTCCGCGCTGGAAGAGATGGAACTTCCCTACGCGGTAAATGAAGGGGACGGGGCATTTTACGGGCCCAAAATTGATTTTCATTTAAAGGATTCCATTGGCAGGACATGGCAGTGCGGTACAATACAACTCGACTTCCAGCTTCCGCTGCGTTTCGGCGCGGAGTATACGGGCGCGGATGGATGCAGACACCGTCCGATTATGATTCACCGTGTCATCTATGGCTCGATCGAACGGTTTATCGGTATTTTGATTGAGCATTATGCGGGGAAATTTCCGGTATGGCTGGCCCCGGTGCAGGTAAAAGTGCTTTCGATATCGGAGAAAAACGAACGCTACGCCGTGAAAGTCTGTGAAGACCTGAAACAGGCAGGCATCCGCTGTGAGATTGATGTGCGCAGTGAGAAACTGGGGTATAAGATACGGGAGGCAAAAATGCAGAAGATTCCGTATCTTGTAATTGTGGGAGAAAAAGAAGAGCAGGAAAATAAGATCGCCGTCCGCTGCCGGGATGCGCAGGAGGATAAGCAGGATCTGGGAAGGATGCGGCTGGACGAACTGCTGCGTATGGTGCAACGGGAGGAAGATATGTAAACGGCGCCATTCTGCGCTCCGCCGGTTATCGCAGAAGGCAGAATGCCCCACGAAGACGGACCAGGCGCATCGTCCGGGCGCGTGCAGCCTTTTTTGGAACATCCGTGTCCGGAAACTGCCGGGCGCGGACTTGCTGCCCGCGGCAGCGCCGTGCTATAATAAGGCGGATATAAAATCTGTGCGCAAAAAAGCGCCGAAGACGGAAGTGAGAAAAGGAAATGAACTTATTTGAATATATGCGTGCCAATACAATGGAAAAAGAAGCGCCGCTGGCAGCCAGGCTGCGTCCAGCCACGCTGGAAGAGGTGGTAGGGCAGAAGCATATCATTGGCAAAGATAAGCTGCTCTACCGGGCGATCAAGGCGGACAAGATCAGTTCGGTCATTTTTTACGGGCCTCCCGGAACGGGCAAGACGACGCTGGCAAAGGTGATCGCCCATACGACGAGCGCGGAATTTACCCAGATCAATGCCACCTCTGCGGGCAAAAAGGACATGGAAGAGGTCATCGAAAAAGCAAAGGATACAATGGGCATGTATGGGAAGAAGACGATTCTGTTTATCGATGAGATCCATCGGTTTAACAAAGGACAGCAGGATTACCTGCTGCCTTTTGTAGAGGACGGCACGGTAGTACTGATCGGCGCCACTACGGAGAATCCCTATTTTGAAGTAAACGGCGCGTTGCTTTCCCGCTCTGTCGTTTTTGAACTGAAGCCCCTGGAAAAAGAGGACATTACGGAGCTGCTTAAGCGGGCGGTATATGACAAGGAGAAAGGGATGGGCGCCTATGAGGCGGTGATCGATGAGCAGGCGCTTGATTTCCTGGCGGATGCGGCGGGCGGGGACGCCAGACTGGCGCTGAACGCCATTGAGCTTGGGATTATGACGACAGAGCGGGCGGCGGACGGAAAGATTCATATCGATTTGTCAGTGGCGGCGGAATGTATTCAGAAGCGTGTCGTCAAGTATGACAAAACGGGGGATAACCATTATGATACCATTTCCGCTTTTATTAAGAGTATGCGTGGTTCCGACCCGGATGCGGCGGTATATTACCTGGCAAAGATGTTATACGCAGGGGAAAGTGTGACCTTTATCGCGAGACGGATGATGATCTGTGCGGCGGAAGACGTCGGCAATGCGGATCCCAACGCCTTAACGGTGGCAGTGAGCGCGTCTCTCGCCGTGGAGCGGGTGGGAATGCCCGAGGCGCAGATCATACTGGCACAGGCGGTGTCCTATATCGCCACGGCGCCCAAGAGCAATGCGGCGGTTAACGCCATCGGGGAAGCTATGGAAACCGTGAAAACGACAGGCAGCCTGCCGGTACCGCCCCATCTGCAGGATTCGCATTATAAAGGTTCGGCGAAGCTGGGCCGGGGCGTCGGCTATCAGTATGCCCATGATTATCCGAACCATTATGTAAAACAGCAATATCTGCCGTATGAGCTGACAGGAAAGGAATTTTACCGTCCGTCGGGCAATGGGTATGAAGTGAAAATCAGAGAGCATATGCAGCGGATCCGCCGGGAAGCGGAGCAGACGGCGCATAACGGGCTGCCGGAAGCATAGAACATCGCTTAAAACAGACGATCTGTCAGATACTGATAAATTTCCTGGTTTTTTTTCTGCCAGTTATCACAGATGGAAACAGCCATTTCCTCCAGAGGGACGGACAGACGGATGCTGACGAGTTCCGTTCCCTTCTCCGTGGCGCTCAGATGCGTCTCATAATCACCGGATGTGGATTTATAATAGGCTGCCCGGATCGCTATTTCATTGCGCAGTTCCATCTCATGTTCCTGCAGGTACAGATCCGCGTCCTGTTTGATAGCGTCGCTGATCCGGTTAGCGAAGTAGTCCAGTGTCTGTCCGCCTTCCTCGGTAAGCAGCAGGTATGTCCTGTTATATTGTGGTTTGAGAGAGACGAGCCCGGAATCGGTGAGCTCCGCGATTGCCTGCTGCAGCGTCAGGAAATTGGTATATTCTTTTCCCAGAATGAAATCAATGACCTGTGCTTTGGTCAGGGGAAAAGAGACGCGGCTTAACATATACAGTACGATTAATTTATAAAGAGTCAGACGATCCTGTTTCATACAATATCCCTTCTGTCCGCGCGCTCCTGTGAAAGGCGGAAAAGCATTCCTTTCCTTTTTGGGGAGAAGCGGGTTATCTGAAATTGATTTCCGCGAACAATGCGTGAAAATGACAGTCATGATTGCGAATGTTTTCTGCGGTACATGCGGCTATGTCAATTCTCCTGCCTTAGCATGGCGGCGCTTTCCCTGCCATGTGTTTCGGATCCGCATTTCATGGTGAATGGCGTTTAGTACGTTCCTTTTTTGCAGGCTCCACAAGGGCGCAATGAGCAAATCTTTCGGTCCGTCTCCGGTCAGGCGGTGAATGACGATATCCGGGGGCAGGCGTTCCAGACAGCCGATAATCAGATTTACATATGCCGCCAGATCCAGTGTGCGGAATTTTCCGGCTGCGTAGTCTGCCGCCAGATCGGTATCCTGCAGCACATGCAGAAGCTGCAGTTTGACGCCGGAGATGGGAAGCGTACCGAGAAAGTGGATCGTTTCATACATCTGCGCCTCGGTTTCCCCGGGCAGACCAAGAATCACATGGATGATAACAGGGATCCGCATATCGGACAGTTCGCGGACGGCATGTGTGAAGCAGGAGAGCGGATAGCCTCTGCGGATGTACTGCGCGGTATGGCTGTGCATTGTCTGCAGACCAAGCTCGATCCAGATAAATTTGTCCGGCCAGGCGCTTTGCAGTTCGGCCAGCAGACACAGTACGTCTCCGGAAAGGCAGTCCGGCCGGGTGGCTATGGAGATACCTGCGATTTCATCGGCTTCCAGGGCCTGTGTGTAAAGCGCCCGCAATTTATCCACGGGGGCATAGGTATTGGTATATGCCTGAAAATAGGCAATAAACCGGCGGCCTGTGCGCTTTCCGCGCAGGAGAGAGCGCCCCTTGCCGATTTGCTGCGCGATGGTCAGATTTCCGGTCTTCACGGCAAATTCACCGCTGCCTCCGGCGCTGCAGAAAATGCAGCCCCGTGTATCCAGTGTGCCGTCTCTGTTTGGGCAGGTCATGCCTGCGTCTATGGCAATCTTATATAATTTTTCGTGAAATACATTCCGGCAGTAAGCGTGAAAAGAATAGTAGGGCTGGTCCAGCCAGAATGCAGGATGGCATCTGTCGTTCATAGTACAGGGAAAGAATATGCGCCGCGGTGCTCAGGGGCGTATATTGGCTTTTACGGCGTTGGCAACGACCTGCGCTACTTCCGGACGGAAGGCCTGCGGCATGATATTCGTATCGCTCAGTTCACTGTCAGGCACAAGACCCGCAATGGCATGGGCGGCGGCCAGCTTCATTTCCTCCGTGATCCGGGAGGCTCTGCCTTCCAGCGCGCCTTTAAAGATACCCGGGAATGCCACGACATTGTTGATCTGGTTCGGGAAATCGGAGCGTCCTGTGCCGATTACCCGCGCGCCGGCGGCTTTGGCCAGATCGGGCATGATCTCGGGAACCGGATTGGCCATGGCGAAAAGAATGGCGTCTTTGTTCATGGAAGATACCATCTTTGGATTTACGATGCCGGGGGCGGATACGCCGACAAAAATATCGGCTCCTTTCATGGCGTCTGCCAAAAGCCCTGTTTCCTGTCTGGGATTGGTGAGCTGCGCCATCTTTTCCTGCATGTAATTCAGATTCCGGCTGCCTTGGCAGATGATGCCTGCTTTGTCGCATAGCAGGATATTGGGGAAGCCATAGGTCAGGAGCAGTTTCGTAATGGCGATACCCGCGCTGCCGGCGCCGTTTACGACAACCCTGCAGTCTTCCTTTTTCTTTTGTACGACTTTGAGGGCGTTGATGATGCCTGCCAGCACGACGATCGCGGTACCGTGTTGATCGTCATGAAAGACGGGAATATCCAGCATTTCATTCAGTCGTTCTTCGATTTCAAAACAGCGCGGCGCGCTGATGTCCTCCAGATTGATGCCGCCGAAGGCAGGCGCGATATTGGCTACCGTACGGATGATTTCTTCCGTATCCTGGGTGTCGAGACAGATCGGTACGGCGTTGACGCCGCCGAACTCTTTGAACAGCACCGCCTTCCCCTCCATCACGGGCATGGCGGCATAAGGGCCGATATTACCCAGTCCCAGTACGGCGCTGCCGTCGGAGACGACAGCGACGGTGTTGGCTTTGATGGTATACCGGTATGCGTCTTCTCTGTTCTTTGCGATTTCCTTACAGGGTTCGGCCACACCCGGCGTATAGGCCAGCGACAATGCTTCTCTGGATTTGACAGGTGTCTTGGATACTGTCTCTAACTTACCGTTCCACTGCGCATGGAGTTCCAGTGCCTTTTCATTCAGCGTCATATTGGTTCCTCTCTTTTCTGATCGTTTCAGCATAGGTTTGCCGATTGTTGGTTTTTACGGGAAGCAAAACTAACTGCCGCGGTTTCCGGCAGGAGCGGTCCCGTTCCTGTTTTGGCTTCTTCCATAGAAGCCTGCGTTCCCATCATTATATAATATTTTTTTTATTTTTGCAAAATCTGTTTGCATTCACGGAAAAGTTATGTATAATGAAGTTATTGTCCGGGCCGGGTTATTGCCGCGAAGCACGGGCTGCGGCTATGACAGCGGCGGACAGACCGATCAAGGAATACATAAAACAGAAATGTTTTCGGATAGTTCATGTACAATTCGTACGATAATCCCATTGGAGAGCAGAGAAAAGACAGATGTTTGAGAAAAAAACAGGGAGGATACTATAAATGAGAGAAAAATATGAATCGTTGGCATTGGCGGATCTGAAAGCAATCGCGAAGTCGAGAGGGATCAAAGGCACTTCTGCCATGAAAAAAGCGGAAGTGGTGGAAGCCATGCTGGAGATGGATAGTCAGGAAGGACAGAAACAAAACGCCGCGTCCGGCGGCGCAGGTTTGGCTGCCGGTGAGGAACAGGCGGGAAGAGCGGAACATTTCATGAAAAATGAGAAGAGCGAACGGATGGAAAAACCGGAACGGAAAGAGAGAGCGGAGAGAAACGAGAGGCCGGAGCGGACAGAACGGCCGGAACGTGGCGAAAGGGAGCGGACAGAACGGCCGGAACGCGGCGAAAGGGAGCGGACAGAGAACGAAAAGGCGTTGGCGGAACTGGACAGCGGGGAGCTGGCCAACGGCATTTTGGAAGTGATGCCGGACGGATACGGTTTTATCCGCTGCGAGAATTATCTTCCGGGTGAGAACGATGTATATGTGGCGCCCAGCCAGATACGCCGTTTCGGTCTGAAAACAGGCGATATCGTGGAGGGCAATACACGGGTGAAAACGCAGGCGGAAAAATTCAGCGCGCTTCTGTTTGTGAAAAGGATCAATGGGTATGCGCCCGATGTGGCGGCGCGCCGCCGCAGCTTCGAAGATATGACGCCGGTGTTCCCGGATCAGCGGATCCGCCTGGAAACGCCGGGAGCCAGTGTGGCAATGCGTATCATGGATTTGATGAGTCCGGTAGGAAAAGGGCAGAGGGGCATGATTGTGTCCCCGCCGAAAGCTGGAAAAACCACGCTGTTGAAGGAGGTTGCCAAATCGATCAAAAGAAGCAATCCGGAAATGCACCTGATCATTCTGCTGATTGACGAGCGGCCTGAAGAGGTGACAGACATCAAGGAGGCGATTGAAGGTCCGAATGTGGAGGTGATTTACTCGACGTTTGACGAACTGCCGGAACATCATAAGAGGGTGTCCGAGATGGTGATTGAGCGTGCGAAGCGTCTCGTGGAGCATGGAAACGATGTGACGATACTGCTGGACAGTATTACCCGTCTCACAAGAGCGTACAATCTGGTCGTTCCACCCAGCGGCAGGACGCTTTCCGGCGGCCTTGATCCGGCGGCTTTGCATATGCCGAAGCGCATTTTCGGCGCGGCAAGAAATATGAGAGAGGGCGGCAGCCTGACCATTCTGGCTACCGCGCTGGTAGAGACAGGCAGTAAGATGGACGATGTGATCTATGAGGAATTTAAGGGAACCGGCAATATGGAAATGGTTCTGGACCGCAAACTCTCGGAACGCCGTGTATTTCCGGCGATTGACATTCCCAAATCAGGAACGAGGCGTGAAGATCTGCTGTTAAACCAGGAAGAGCTGGAAGCGATCAATATTATGCGCAAGGCGCTGAACAGTCTGAAACCGGAAGAGGCGGTAGACAAGATTTTAGACATGTTTTCCAAAACAAGAAATAATATGGAGTTTGTCAATATGGTAAAGAAAATTAAATTCTTCTAAAAATACTTGCAACAGCGCGTAACCTGTGCTACAATGAATAAGCTGTTTGTAGTGATTTGATCTATGGACATAAAAAGGCAAGCATAAGAGAATTGATTACAATAGAGAGGTGAAAACGATGAAAGAGGGAATCCATCCGCAGTACTATCAGGCAACGGTGACATGCAACTGTGGCAATACATTTGTGACAGGGTCGACAAAGCCTGAAATCCACGTAGAAGTTTGTTCCAAATGCCATTCATTCTACACAGGCCAGCAGAAATCTGTAAGAGCAGCCGGACGTATTGATAAGTTCAATAAGAAGTATGGCGTAGAAAGCAAATAGCAGTGCAGAAAAGGTTGAGGTTTCTAATCTCAACCTTATTTTTACATAAAAAGGAGTCAGAGATCAGGACGCCTTGATGAGAACAGCGTGTTTGCTTTCGGAGGTTGACATGAAAAAGAAACGCAGTCGTTCCTGCGGCATCGGCGGTCAGGCGGTGCTTGAAGGAATTATGATGAAAAATAAAGACGCCTATGCAGTGGCGGTCAGAAAAGCGGACGGCAGCATTGTGGTTGACCGGGAAGAGTTTCAGGGTGTGCTGCATGGCAGTGTCTGGAAAAAAGTCCCTTTTGTGCGCGGTATTTTCAATTTTCTTGATTCTATGATACTGGGAATGCGCACGCTTACGTATTCGGCTTCCTTTTATGAAGAGGAAGAGGACAAAGGCACGGAGGAAAAGCATTCTCTGTTTGAGAAGATGTTCGGGGAAAAAGCGGAGGATGTGGCGATGGGACTTACCATGGTATGTTCCCTGGCGCTGGCGGTCGGCATCTTTATGATACTGCCGTATTTTATATCCGGTCTTTTGAGCAGTTATGTGCGGAATGCGTCGCTGACGGCGATCATAGAAGGCCTGATCCGCATTTTCCTATTTGTGTTGTATGTGGTTGGAATTTCAGCAATGAAAGACATCCACAGATTGTACCAGTATCATGGGGCGGAACATAAATGTATCAATTGTATTGAAAAGGGGCGGCCGCTGACAGTGCGCAATGTGATGCGCAGTTCCAGGCAGCACAAGCGCTGCGGCACCAGTTTCCTGCTGTTTGTCATGCTTGTCAGTGTGGTGTTGTTTTTCTTTATCCGGGTGGAAAATCCGTTTTACAGAGTCGGGATCCGTATTCTTCTGATTCCGGTAATTGCGGGGATCTCCTATGAGATAATCCGGCTGGCGGGCAACAGTAACCATATCTTTGTGCGGATCCTTTCCGCGCCGGGGATGTGGCTGCAGAAACTGACGACCAGAGAGCCGGATGAATCGATGGTGGAAGTGGCGATCGCGTCTGTGGAAGCGGTGTTTGACTGGAAGGCGTATTTAAAGGAAACGTTTGGCTATGAGGTGGATGATTCCTGGCTGTCTGACGAGCCGGAATCGGATTCTGAGGAAGAGCAGTAGATGCGGTATGAGGAATTATACCGGTATGGCGTCTCCTGTCTGGCAGATGCCGGCATTGCGGAAGCGGCGCTGGACGCCCGTCTTTTGTTGGAATTTGTATGCCATACCGACAGAAATACACTGCTGGCACATGGTGACAGAACAGTGGAACCAGACCAGCAGGAAAGTTATAAGAATATCTTAAAAAAACGGGCAGACCGCATACCGCTGCAGCATATTACCGGTGTGCAGGAGTTTATGGGGCTGCCTTTTCTGGTCAGTGACCAGACATTGATTCCCAGACAGGACACGGAGGTTCTTGTGGAGGAAGCGATGCGGGAGCTGCACGACGGCATGGATGTGCTGGATATGTGTACCGGCTGCGGTTGTATCCTGCTCAGCCTTCTGCATTATTCCAATGACTGCAGGGGGCTCGGGGTTGATCTTTCCCCGCAGGCATTGGCGGTGGCACAGAAAAATGCGTCTGCGCTTTCCGTGGAGGCAGCGTTTCTGCAAAGTGATTTGTTTGCGCGGCTGGAAGCGGGACGCAGATTTGACCTGCTTGTCTCCAATCCGCCCTATATTCCGACGGATGTGATTCCGACATTGATGGAGGAAGTGCGCGCTCACGAGCCGCGTATGGCTTTGGACGGAAAAGAGGACGGATTGTATTTTTACAGAAGAATCAGCAGGGAAGCGAAGCCTTATCTGTACAGAGGCGCCTGGGTGTTTCTGGAGATCGGTTGTGAACAGGCGGCGTCTGTCTGTGATATTCTGGCGCAGGAAGGGTACCGGGAAATAGAAGTGGTCAGGGATTTCGGGGGGCTTGACAGAGTTGTGCGCTGCATGTTTCAGGAATAAGTTTCCCCGGGAAAAGTAGTGTCGGAGGAAAGAAAATGTTTGATAAATTAGACGATCTGCTCAGCAGGTTCGAAGAGATCATGAATGAATTAAATGAGCCGGATGTAGCCAGTCATCAGGAACGGTTCCGTAAGCTGATGAAAGAGCAGAGCGATCTGACGCCGATCGTGGAGTCGTACCGGGAATACAAGAAGTGCAGACAGGACATTGCAGACAGTCTTGCCATGCTGGAAGAGGAAAACGATGAAGAAATGCGGGAAATGCTCAAAGAAGAGCTTTCCGGCGCCAGAAAACGGGTGGAAGAGCTGGAGCAGGAATTAAAAATACTGCTGCTGCCGAAAGATCCGAATGATGATAAGAATGTGATCGTGGAGATTCGGGCCGGTGCGGGAGGAGACGAGGCGGCATTGTTTGCGGCTGAGATTTACCGTATGTATGTCCACTATGCGGAGGGCCGCCGCTGGAAGATCGAGACAGTGGAAGCGGAGGAGATCGGCATCGGCGGTATGAAGAGCGTTACCTTTATGATTACGGGCGCGGGCGCGTATTCCGTCATGAAGTATGAGAGCGGCGTGCATCGTGTACAACGTGTGCCGGAAACGGAGTCCGGCGGGCGCATTCATACATCGACCATTACCGTGGCGGTTATGCCGGAAGCGGAAGATGTGGATGTGCAGATTGACGAAAAGGATATCCGCATCGATGTGATGCGTGCGTCCGGCAATGGCGGGCAGTGCGTCAATACGACGGATTCGGCGGTGCGCCTGACCCATTATCCGACAGGCATCGTAGTATATAGTCAAACGGAAAAATCCCAGCTTCAGAATAAGGCGAAGGCTTTTGCGCTGCTGCGGGCTAAATTGTATGATATCGAATGCCAGAAGGCGCATGACGCGGAGGCGGAAGCAAGGAGGAGCCAGATCGGCACAGGGGACCGTTCCGAGAAAATCCGTACCTATAATTTCCCACAGGGGCGCGTGACGGATCACCGGATTAATTTGACGTTGTATAAACTGGATAAAATTATGAACGGGGATATCCAGGAAATCATTGATGCCTGCATTGCCGCCGATCAGGCGGCAAAGCTGACAAAAATGGGCGGAGAATAAGGCGCGGCGCCGGGTTATTCTTTTTTTGACTCCACGACAACCGTTGTGGAGTCTCCTTTTTTTGCCTGCGCAATGACCGCGGCCGCTAACCGTTTAAAATTACCGCCGGAATTGCTGGCGCCTGTGACGGCGTCAATATCGTCGGGATTTTGCAGTTCAATCAACTGCGCCACATATTCCCGTGTATACTCGTTTGGATAGGTGCCGCATGGCTCCAGCATATTTCGCATATAGGCGTTATCCCAGGCTTTGATATAGCCGCTTGGGTCTTTGGCGTTAAATTCCGCATAAACGATCTTGTCGTTTTTAACAAATATGCAGAGGTATTCTTTCCAGCCATGGGAATACTCTGACATTTCAGCAGTATAAAAACCGTCTTTCATCTCTGACTGCAGACTGCATCCGTTCAAAAGCAGAAGAAGGATCAGCAGTCCAAAACAAATCTTCTTTTTCATGTACAATCCTCCAAATTACAATACAGATTTACCGTTTGCGTCCGTTTCCTGCGGAACTTTGATTTTAACCTGTGAGACATAATCTTTCAGGCTTTCGGACTGCGCCAGCGAATTGGAAGCCATGTCGGCTGTCTCCTCCGCGAGTCCTCTGTTGGCAGTGGCAATGTCCTGCAGGGAAGTAAGCTGATTGCCGATGGCGTTGACAGCGGTAGTCTGTTCCCTGACGGTATCGGATAATTGGACAGAAATGGCATGAAATTGTTCTGTCACCTGTCTGATCTGCTGGAACGCTTCTGCAGTCTGGTCGGCGGTTTCCAATGCGTTTTTGATCGTTTCGGTAGAACGTTCAATGATAGTCATTGTCTGCTTGAGGGTATCCGCGGTCTGGGCGGAAAGGTGTCCGATTTCCGAGGCAACGACGGCGAATCCTTTTCCGGCTTCTCCGGCTCTTGCGGCTTCGATGGAAGCGTTCAGGGAAAGCAGATTTGTCTGACTGGAAATGTCTTCGATCATCAGACTGATCTTGGAGATTTCTTCCAGTGCGGCATGAATCTGTTTCATGGTGTCAAGCATGCTCTTGATATGACTGTCTCCCTGCAGTGTTCTGGCGGTCGCATTTTTAGAGCAGTCCTCGATCTGCTGCACGTTCATTTTATTTTTTTCAATAGCGATGGTAATGTCAGCCATGCTCTGATTTAACTGTGTCAGAAGCGCGCCCTGGTTTGCGGCGCCTTCCTGCAGCTGCTTTGCATATGCCGATACATCGCTGGAATTTTGATTGACTTCCACGGAAGACTGGTTCATCCGCATCATAGTCTGATTCAATGATTCTGTAATATGGCAGAGAGAATCATGAATGGAAGAAAAATCGCCATGGAAATTATCGGGAATTTCGACCGTATAATCACCGTCTGCCAGCGCGGCGGTGCAGTCCTGGATATTTCGTATGTAGTTATTGAGACTGGCAATTGTTTTTGCCAGTGCGTCGGTCAGGATGCGCGTTTCATCGATATAATCGGACCGGGTAACTTCCGAAGACAAATCGCCGTCGGCAAGCGCCTGGAGCCGTCCGGTCACAGAGGAGAGCGACGCGGAAATTTTACGTGCAATCGGCACAATGAGCGCAATTGCCGCCAGGAGCATCAGGAAAGACAGGATGATTGTCAGTCCGATGGAAAGCAGCATGGTGCCCATGTATTCCCGCTGCGGCACATCAACGAGAAGCGCCCAGTTGGTGCCTGGAATGGGGGCATATCCGACATAATGTTTTACTCTGTGCAGGTAGGTCAGCGCGGAACCTGTCTGAAAGGAAAGGGCCTTATCAAAAATCTCTGCGTTTTTGGCGGCAGGATATAAATCGTATACATTTTCCTGGGCAATGCTGTTTTTGTCGCTGTGGCCGATGATCAGGCCGTCTTCATTCAGGATATAAGCGCTTCCGGTGTCGCCCAGAATAAGCAGGCTGAGTACGTCGTTGAGCAGGTCATATTTATAGCTTCCAATCAGATAACCGGTAGTTTCGTCGCCGCTTTTCAAAGCGGTTCCCACGCAGAGCTGAAGCACGCCGTTTTCTTCATAGGGATCGCCGATGGCAATGCTCCCGGTCTGTGTCAGGTAAGAATAATATTTGGTATCTGCGATGGAAGCCGGCGCAAGGTCGTCGCCGTATAATTTCTGACCCGAAGTGTCGTAAGCCGCCAGCCATACAAATTCAATAAGCTGTTCCATCTCGTGAATGCGGGCCTGTTTTTGGGCGACGTCAGCCGACGGGTCCTGGAAGACCGCCTCCGCGGAGAGATTAAACATCCGTTCCGTCAAAAGGTGCAGATTTGAGCTGATGCTCTGTGAAGCAATCCGTGTGGTGATCTGCATATTGTCCAGTAAAATGGTGTTGGTGGAATAGATGCTGCCGATGGACATATTGACGGTAATCAGAACTGCCAGCAGAATCGAAACAGACATGACATAGAAAATAAATTTTTGCTTTAGATTATGTAGTCTTTTCATGATAAACAATGCTCCTTTTACACATAATATCACACGAAGTATAGCATAAGAGGGAGCATTTTACCAGACCCTGTATGACAAAATTCAACCGTTTACCGCCCTGTGTTTTGGATACGGAAATGCAAAGACACGGAAATCAATTTTCCGTGCTTCCCATACATGACAAACGCAGGAATTAACATTTTATGAACGTTCAGAATTGGTTATCCCGCCCGCTGCCTTGAGAGCTTTCCGTATCGGCTCCGGCCTACGGATATCGTATTTTCTAACTGCCCTGACAATAACAACGAGATATTCTACAAAGTATTCCTCTTTTGGCTGCCATATTTGCGACGCAGACGGCCTTCACGTGCCGTCCGGAAAAGGCCGCCCGCGCCCAAAATAAGCGCCTGATTGTGCATTTGTCAAAAATGCGCTATAATTTAAGAAGAATCGGTTTTTGGGCGGCTTATATAAGGAGGGGAATAATATGAATGAGCTCGGCGGATATGAACAGCTGCAGGCCTGTCTGCTTGCGGAGGAATATGTGGTATGGAGGGGGCGTCCTGTGGAGGGCCATATGCTTGCCCCCAATGATGTGTTTCTGATTCCGTTCAGCATTATGTGGGGCGGGTTCGCTATCTTCTGGGAATGGAGCGTGATTATAACGGGCGCGCCGCTTCTGTTTAAAATATGGGGTATTCCGTTCGTGCTGGTGGGACTATATATGATGGGCGGACGCTTTTTTGTGCAGAAGGCCGTGCAGCGCAGCACCTATTATGCGATAACGAACAGGAGAATCCTGCGGTGCCGGAGAGGAAGAGTCAGTTCTCTGGACCGGAACGCAATGCCGCAGATGCAGATGTTTGTCAATAAAGACGGTTCGGGGACGATTACATTCGGGAATGTCCGCAGAAACAGTTATGGCTATTGGTGGTCATTTTCAGGCATGGCGCAGGAGGGGGCGAATGGGTTTTCTTTAGAGAATGTTCCCGATGTGAACCAGGTATACCGCATCTTATCACAACAGCAGGGGGGAAGCCTATGAAAGAGTACGAAACGTCGCATCTTGTAAAACAGGAGGACCTGAACCATCACGGTACGCTTTTTGCCGCCAGAGCGGCAGGATGGCTGGTGGAGGCGGCTTTTGTGGCAGCGGGGTGCGCCTGTGGCACAAGCGAGGGGATAGTCTGCCGCAATCTCCACGAAATGTCCTTCAACAGACCGGTACAAAAAGGGAGGATCGTGCGTTTTTGCTCCAGAGTGGTCTATGCGGGCAGGAGTAGTTTCATGGTGGCTGTGACAGCAGCGGACGCCCTGACGGGGGATATTTATATAGAAGGAATGATTACGTTTGTAACGATTGACGGGCAGACCGGAGGCAAAAAGGCGCATTCTATCTGCCTGGATGCGCCAAAGGACGACAGGGAACGACGGCAGCGCAAGCAGGCAGAGAAGATCCGGGCGCAGGAAGGCCGGGGAGACAGACCATAGACAGGATAAAAAAAGAGGAGGAAGGACAATGTTGTTTTTATGGTATCCGAAATGCAGCATCTGTCAGAAAGCAAAAAAATGGCTGGATGCACAGGGGATTTCTTATGAGACGCGCGACATTAAGGAAGAAAATCCAGGAAAGGAAGAGCTGGGACAGTGGTATCGCAGGAGCGGACTGGATATAAAAAGATTTTTTAACACCAGCGGACTTTTGTACAAATCCATGCAGTTAAAAGACAGGCTGCCGCAGATGTCGGAGGATGAGAAGCTGGAGCTTTTGGCGACGGACGGTATGCTTGTCAAACGGCCGCTGCTGATAACGGAGGAAACGGCGCTGCCGGGATTCAAAGAAGCGCAGTGGGCGCAGGTATTGGAGAAGAACTGATCATTAAAAGAAGCGGTTCTGCAGGAAACTGATTTTCATGACATGGCATCCGCCCGCCGGTGTTTGGGGATGTCATGACGGTATCAGGTGAGAGATATGAAAAAGATAACGAAAATAAGACTATGTCGGCTGTTTGCCATACTTCTGGTTCTGACCGGGACGGCGCTGCTGCCGGGCGCCGTTTACAGGGACGGTGTGACGGCAGTCCAGGCGGCGCCGGTCAGCCCGGCAGAGGACGGGGAAGCGGACGCTTCCGAGGCACAAGTACACTTTATCGATGTGGGACAGGGGGACGCCACATTGATAACATGTGGCGGACATGCGATGTTGATTGACGCGGGAGAGAATGACAAAGGTACGGCTGTGCAGCTTTACCTGAAAAAACAGGGCGTGGACCGGCTGGACTATCTGGTCCTGACGCATCCTGACGCGGATCATATCGGCGGCGCGGACGTCATTCTTACGAAATTTACCGTCGGCAAAGTATTTATGGCCGATTATGAAAAAGATAACCGCACCTATAGAGAGGTAATCCAGGCGCTTGCGGACCGCAAAATGAAATGGTCTACGCCTGCGCCGGGGCAGTCGTACAGTCTGGGAACAGCGAAATTTACCATCGTGGCTCCCTGCGGCAGCTATGAGGATCCCAATAATTCCTCCATAGCGCTGGTGTTTGAAAACGGGGAAAACAGGTTTCTGTTTACCGGGGATGCGGAAGCGGAAGCGGAGCAGGATATACTGGCTGGAAAGCGTTCGATACAGGCGGACGTGTACAAGGCGGGTCATCATGGCAGCGACACGGCATCGAGCGTTGCCTTCCTGACGGCAGTCGATCCTGTCTGGGCGGTTATCAGCTGCGGGGAGGGGAATTCCTATGGCCACCCGCACGCGGAAGTACTGAACCATCTGCGCTCCATGGGCGTAAAAGTTTTCCGCACGGATGAGCAGGGCAGCATTGTGGCAGAGTCGGACGGCAAAACGATCACATGGAACTGCGCGCCTTCCCAGACGTGGCAGAGCGGGGAACGTACAGGTTCGGCGGCGCAGCCTGACAATTCTAAGAGTGGGCAGAAAAATACGGCAGGCATATCGGCCGGAAAACAGGCGGCCGCATTGCAGACAAAGCAGGAATACATAGGAAATAAGCGGAACGGCAAACTTCACCGTGCGAGCTGCGATAAGCTGCCCCAGGAAGAAAACAGGGCGTATTTTACGGCAAGGGAAGATGCGGTTAAGGCGGGTTATGACGATCCATGCAAATTATGTAAACCCTAGGGCGCCGTTGTGTGAAATCTCAGCAGCGGAGTTACAAAAATGGGGCAATTCAAGTGAGCGGGATGCAGACGGAAAAACCGCAAAAGGAAAGAAGGAGGGGTGTTATGACAGACAGACAGCAGTTGGAGAGGGCCTATCGCTTTGCGGCTTCTCTTTGTCATTATGCGGGCCAGGGGGAGGATTTTCTTGCAGACTTCTGGGCAGGACTCTGCGGAGAAGCCGACTTGTTGGAAGAGTTCTGTTACTATATGGAGAATGGGACATTTGCCTGCAGGGCGTCGGTGCAGGGCTATACTGTCGTGGACGTAATGGTGTGGCAGATCGACCATTTCAAGGCGGCGCTTGACCAGGTAATCCCGGGAATACGCGACAATGGGGACAAGATGCTGCTGATGGCGTTTGATACTTTTATTAAAATGAGAAAGGAGCCGGAAAAATACGTACGGCGGCTGCGGCAGGAGACAGGGACGGATTATCCGGACAAATATTAGTATGGAAGAGAAAAAAGCCAGGCGGAAAAGAGAGACGGCGTCTTCGTGTCCGGCGGCGAAAAAATGCGGCGGATGCCAATATATGGATATTCCTTATGAAAAGCAGCTGAAAGAAAAGCAGAAAACGGTGCAGAAGCTGCTTTCTTCTTTTGGGAAAATAGAACCGATCCTGGGAATGGAAGACCCCTGTCATTACCGGAATAAAGTCAGCGCCGCTTTTGCAAGGGACAGGAAGGGAACTGTCATTTCGGGCATCTATGAGGAAGGAAGCCACAGGGTTGTTCCGGTAGACGACTGTCTGCTGGAAGACTGCAGAGCGGATCGAATCATAGTGACGGTCCGTGAACTTGTGCGGTCTTTTAAAATCACGGTTTTTGACGAGGATACGGGATACGGGCTGCTGCGGCATGTGCTTGTGCGGACGGGCCGCGCGACGGGAGAAATCATGGTCGTTCTTGTGACGGCTTCTTTGGTATTTCCATCGAAAAATAATTTTGTGAGAGCGCTTCTGGACAGGCACCCGGAAATCACGACGGTTATCCAAAACATTAACAGGCGCAGCGACAGTATGGTACTGGGGGAACAGGAGCAGGTGTTGTATGGCAGAGGATCTATCGAAGATCTACTCTGCGGCAGGCGGTTTCGGATATCCTCCGGATCTTTTTATCAGGTAAATCCTGTACAGACAGAAAAACTGTATGAGACGGCGATCCGTTACGCGGGCTGCAGCGGCCGGGAACGGGTGCTGGATGCGTACTGTGGGATCGGCACGATCGGTATCATTGCCAGCGGCAGCGCGGGGGAGGTCATTGGCGTAGAGCAAAACGCAGATGCGGTCAGGGACGCAGTGGCTAATGCCAAGAGAAATGCGGTCAAAAATATCTCCTTTTACCGTAAGGATGCGGGAGCGTTTCTGTGCCGGATGGCCACGCAGAAAGCGCGCGTAGATGTGGTTTTCATGGATCCGCCCCGCTCAGGCAGCGATAAAGCGTTTCTGCATGCGCTCTGCCTTCTTGCCCCGCGGCGTATCGTTTACATATCCTGTAATCCGGAGACTTTGCAGCGCGATCTCGCCTATCTGACAAGGAGCAAATACGAGGTGCGGAAAATACAACCGGTCGACATGTTCCCGTGGACACGGCACACAGAATGTGTGGTGGGAATGCAAAGGAAACATATCTAGAAGTGTTTTGCTTTCGGCAGTTTTATAGGCATTTTGTGTTTACAGAAGATGGGGAAGGAAATCGGAATAAGAGGATGGAGAAGTATTTTGAGGTTTCGGCGGTGGTTGATGTGGGATATGGGGATACAAAAGAATTCATTTAATGAAAAAATTGATATTAAGTTTCAGTTGTTCGGAATTTCCGAACAACTGAAAGAATAGTCAGATCAAGTGCAGAAAAATAATCTATAAGGTGTGAGTATAGATGAATTGTTAACCTGTCGGAAATTCCGACAGGTTCAAGAAATGGGAATGATTTGATGATCAGAATTATGCGATATAAAAAAGGAGAAAAAAATATGGGCAAGGTAAATGAAAAGAATTTTAACATTAAAAACCCAGAAGTAATTAAGAGTATAAATAAATTAGATGGATTTTTAAGAGCGGAATATAATACTGAAAAAAGTTATTTAGATTACTATGCAGGTCAAGAAACATTAGATAAAGTAAACAGTATAAAGTATCAGGTCATTTACGGTAGGAGAGGTACAGGAAAAACGCATTTGTTAAGGGCTTTACAAGAAAAATTGCTTGAAACAAATGGGAAATATTTTCCGGTATATATTGATTTGCGGGCATATAAACCAATGCTTGAAAATACTGATGATATATAGTATGCCTTGATTTTATTACAAGAAGTTATTATTGAAATTTTGAAATGTGTATATGAGAACCTAAATTATATGTATAGTGAATATTCCAGACAAGAACAGGAGTTTATAATAAATAGTAAAAAGAAAAAAATTGTTGTTATTTTAGAGAGATTTAATCAGCATTTTGATGGGAACAGCTTCACTAAAATGGGTGAAGTAGCATTTAAAATCAATGAGGTGAAAAAAGTAGCAACAAGTTTAAAGTTAACGAAAATGCCAGAGTTTTTGGGCGAGAAAGGAACGAACAAAGAGACAGAAGCTACAGATGAAAAAGTTAAATATATTTCGTTTGCCGAAATATCCAATGCCTTAGCAGAATTACTTGAAACAATAGATGTAGATAGATTATTTTGTTTGCTTGATGAGTGGTCAGAGATTCCAGAAAATAGTCAATATATATTGGCTGAGCTTATTAAACGTACATTTATTACATTAAAGGTAACTGTTAAAATTGCTGCCATACCTAATAGAACTAAACTTCTATCCGAAGATAGAATTGGCTTGGAGGATGGGGGAGATATATTTGGATATTCTTTAGATAATAGATACATATATGAACTATATCCTGATAATACCAGAGCTTTTTTTAATGAATTACTTTTTAAGCAATTATATATTATTGATCCTGAGTTATACAGTATATTTTGTAGTGATGACAGAAGACGACCGGTACATAAATTTATAAATATTTTTTTGCAAATCAGGCGTTACGTGAGATATTAATCGCATCTTCTGGGATTCCAAGAGATTTTTTAAACATTTTTATTGCTTCATATAATAGTTTTTATACGATAGCCAAATATAAACATATTGTAGTAGCAGATGTGCGTAATGCTACAGTTGAATGGTATGAGGTTGATAAAAAGAAAACGGTGGATGCGAATAGTAATGCGAAAATACTTTTAAATAGAATAATTAAAGACATTTTAATCAATAAGAAAAGATGTCATTTTCTAGTTCCAGAAAAATTTGAAAAAGTAAAAGAATTGAATGATTTAATAGATTTAAGAGTAGTTCATTTACGTAAGAAAGGCATATCTCATAAAGGAAATAAAGGGATTACTTACAACGTATATTATTTGGATTATGCTTGTTATACGAGCACAAATTTATATCATAATAAAATAAATACGGATCTTTTATCTGAAATAGAAACAACAGATAATTTTAGGGATATTAGGAGAGTTTCTTTAGAAGACAAATTTTTTGAAGACTTCAATCTAGAAATTGGTGATAGTTTTAAATGTCCGAAATGTGGTAAAATGGTAGACATGAATCATCCAGCATATATAAAACAAAAAATTTGTAACCATTGTTACGAGAAAATAGAGGATTAGATAATAAGGAAGTTGGACAGAAAATCCTTGATTATGTGGGTAGTACGGAATTAATTGCATATCTGTTCTGCATATCCCAGACAGAAGAAAAATTGCGAAAAGATGAGGTTGATAATGCTAAAACGGCAACGTCAGTTCATTATTCTATGGGAAGAGAGGTGCGGACTGCAATAGAAAAGATTGGCGGGATAATGCCTGAGGATTTACCCACTCCAGAAAAGAGGCATACGGGATTGAAAGTGAATAGCTGATATATCGCACAGGTAAAAGAGAAGTGCGGAATTATTGAGAGAGTGAATTATAATCTGCCCAAATTGGAAAATTCCAGACAGCCGAAATGCCCACCGGAGAAAGAAAAGGCTATAAGGAAGGCATTGGAATATTTTCAAATAATTTTATTAACAATGAGGAGAATTATTATGTTGAGCGATAACGAATTTTACCGTTAGACAGAAATGTGGGGCATTATGCTGCATTATATACTGATTTTTGTGTTGAATATGATTTGGAGAGAAAATTATCAAATGTAAAGTTTGATTCTTTGGTGTGAGGTGGAATGGATGCCTTGCAAATATTCAAAAAAGCCGATTTTTATATCCAATTTTTTGTTCTGGAAATATTATAATGGAAATCGAATGACTGATAACCAGAGAATTCAATTTGAATTGAGTATTCTTTTATCTTTTTGAATAAGTCGAGTTCATGGCACTATGAAAAGGAATGACGTTTAATTGTGCCAGATGATGTATGTAAAATGTATGATGATATAATAGATTTTTTCCCTGTAAAGACGATATACTTAGAGGTAAGAATGGCGCTGGACAATAGAGAGTATTTTTATGATTTTGCAAAAAGAAAAAATATACCAGTCATGGATATGCAATGGGAAACAGATGTTTATGAATTCGGAGTTGTTGCAGTTGATGTAGACAAATATTATAATTGGAAAAATTTTATTAGACAAGGAACTATTAATAAAAGCAATTATACATTTTTGAAGGATTTATAGAAAAGGCAGAGGAGATATTATATAATGGCTAATTTATCACAAAAGAAACGTGAGCGTATGCTTGCTTTTTTGAATACAATTCGGGAAGAACATAAAGACGACGATGATGTGTTGATTGCTCTTGGAGAGATTGAAAATGAATTGAATTCCAAGAAATATGGCTTAGTTTGGGAAAAACATGAAGAAGCTGTTGATGTGAAGATGAAGGACAATATTCCCGTTTTTACGGAAGTAATGGATAAAGAAATCTGTACAGATGTAAATGACAACTACAATTTTTTGTTGGAAGGGGATAATCTTCACTGTTTACGGTTGCTGGAAAAAACACACCGTGGGAAAATAGATGTGATTTATATAGATCCTCCATATAACACAGGTAGCAAAGATTTCAAATATAATGATAATTTT
>CAJUDS010000027.1 GCA_910585345.1 uncultured Lachnospiraceae bacterium
AAGGCCGCCTGCGTGGAAAAATCTCCGCATAACGCGCGGACTATTAGAAAATGCAGTCTTTTCTGCCCGGCGTACGAACAGAAATTTATGCCGGGCAGCACCCAGGATATCCGATTCTGCATGTTCATAAAATGTTAACACATGCGTTTGTCCTGCACTTTTAGAGTAAAATCGTTGCAAAAAGAAATGCTGTATGATACAATGAAAACAGCGGACAATGATAAAAAAATAACAATCATTGTAGACCCTGAAAATCAGGTATTTTATTTAATGGAGGAAATCAGAATGGCAAAAAAGATTGTTTTAGCAGGCGCATGCCGTACCGCAATCGGAACTATGGGAGGCTCTTTAAGTACAACACCGGCAGTTGAACTTGGAGCGATCGTTATCAAAGAGGCGCTGCAGAGAGCAGGCGTTGCACCGGAAGCGGTTGACCATGTATATATGGGATGCGTGATCCAGGCAGGACTGGGCCAGAATGTTGCACGCCAGTCAGCCGTTAAAGCAGGACTTCCGATTGAAGTGCCGGCAGTGACTACCAATGTGGTATGCGGTTCCGGTCTGAACAGTGTGAATATGGCTGCACAGATGATTCTTGCAGGGGATGCGGATGTAGTTGTAGCAGGCGGAATGGAGAATATGTCAATGGCTCCTTATGCTATACCGCAGGGCCGCTATGGATACAGAATGAATAATGGCGTATTGGTGGATACGATGATTAAAGATGCGCTGTGGGATGCATTTAATGATTATCATATGATTACAACGGCGGATAATATCTGCAGAGAATGGGGGCTTACCCGCGAAGAGCTTGACGAGTTTGCATTGAAAAGCCAGTTGAAGGCAGAGGAGGCGCAGAAAACAGGCGCATTTGAAAAAGAAATCGTACCGGTTATGGTAAAGAAGAAAAAAGAGATGGTTGCGTTTAAAGTGGACGAGGGGCCGCGTGCAGGTTCCACGATTGAAGGCCTTCAGAAACTGCGTCCGATTAACAAAGACGGTTTTGTGACAGCAGGAAATGCTTCCGGCATCAATGACGGTGCGGCGGCAATCGTTGTGATGAGTGAAGAGAAGGCAAAAGAGCTTGGCGTAACACCGATGGCCACATGGGTAGCAGGCGCTCTGGCAGGCGTAAGACCGGAAGTGATGGGGATCGGCCCTGTTGCTGCCACAAAGAAAGTAATGGCCAAAACAGGTTATAAGATTGAAGACTTTGATATTATCGAGGCAAACGAGGCATTTGCGGCACAGTCTGTCGCAGTGGGCAGGGATCTGGGAATTGATGTTGACAGGCAGCTCAATCCGAACGGCGGTGCGATCGCACTTGGTCATCCGGTTGGCGCTTCCGGCTGTCGTATTCTTGTTACGCTGCTTTATGGTATGCAGGCAAGAGGCGCTAAGAAGGGTCTTGCGACGCTTTGCATCGGCGGCGGCATGGGCTGCTCCACAATTGTAGAAATGTAATTACCGGAGGTTGGGAGAACCGCTTTTTCTGCAGCCTGCCATGCAGGACAGGCAGGCTGTTTTAAGAGGCGGTTCCGTAACGCCCGGATGGAACAATATTTGAAAGTTATAGGAGAATCGCCATGGAATTTATTTTATACGAACAAAAAGGTGCGGTGGGCACGATCACGATCAATCGCGAAAAGGCGTTGAACGCATTAAATTCCACCGTATTGGATGAATTGAACGAGACGTTGGACGCGGTAAATCTGGATGAGGTAAGATGTCTTATTTTAACGGGAGCAGGGCAGAAATCGTTTGTGGCAGGGGCCGACATCGGAGAGATGAGTACGCTGACAAAAGCGGAAGGCGAGGCATTTGGCAAAAAAGGAAACGATGTATTCCGCAAATTAGAGACGTTCCCGATTCCTGTTATCGCAGCAGTCAATGGCTTTGCGCTTGGCGGCGGATGCGAAATTTCCATGAGCTGTGATATCAGAATCTGTTCTGAAAACGCAGTATTCGGACAGCCGGAAGTGGGACTTGGCATCACGCCCGGGTTTGGCGGCACACAGAGACTGGCGCGTCTTGTAGGCGCAGGCATGGCAAAACAGATGATTTATACGGCCAGAAATATTAAGGCTGACGAAGCGCTGCGCATTGGTCTTGTTAATGCGGTTTATCCGCAGGAAGAACTGATGGCTGCTGCGGAAAAGATGGCTGCAGGCATTGCTAAAAATGCGCCGATTGCAGTCCGCAATTGCAAAAAGGCGATCAATGAAGGATTGGATGCGGACATGGATGAGGCAATTGTAATCGAAGAAAAATTATTCGGCGACTGCTTCGAGACGGAAGACCAGAGATACGGGATGGCATTTTTCCTGGACAAGAACAAAGAAAAGGTAAAAGAGCCTTTTCAAAACAAATAGAGGGTAAAACAAAAATATTCATAATTAAGGAGGAGTTACCATGAAAGTAGGCATTATCGGTGCAGGAACGATGGGTTCCGGTATTGCGCAGGCATTTGCGCAGACAGAAGGATATGAGGTGTTTTTATGCGATATCAATGAAGAATTCGCAGCAAATGGCAAGAACAAAATTGCAAAGGGCTTTTCCAAAAGAGTCGCAAAAGGAAAAATGGATCAGGCAGACGCTGATAAAATCCTTGCCAAGATTACAACCGGTGTAAAGACAATCTGTACGGACTGCGATCTGGTTGTAGAGGCGGCTCTTGAAGTAATGGATATTAAAAAACAGACTTTTAAAGAATTGGAAGAGATCTGCAAACCGGAATGCATTTTTGCAACCAATACATCATCCCTGTCAATTACGGAGATTGGTTCCGGACTGGGCCGTCCTGTTGTAGGTATGCATTTCTTTAATCCTGCTCCGGTTATGAAGCTTGTGGAAGTAATTGCAGGTTTGAACACGCCGGCAGAGACGGTAGATACGATTAAGAAAATTTCGGAAGAGATCGGGAAGACGCCTGTACAGGTGGAAGAAGCGGCAGGATTTGTCGTAAACAGAATTTTGATTCCGATGATTAACGAGGCTGTCAGCATTTATGCAGATGGTGTGGCAAGTGTGGAAGGTATCGATACGGCTATGAAACTGGGTGCAAACCATCCGATGGGACCGTTGGAACTGGGTGATTTGGTTGGTCTGGATATCTGCCTTGCCATTATGGAAGTTCTATATCATGAGACAGGCGATTCCAAATATCGTCCGCATCCGCTTCTTCGTAAAATGGTCCGCGGCGGTCTGCTTGGACGCAAAACAGGAAAAGGATTCTATGACTACAACGCATAAAGTCAAAGTCCCCGCGGCGTGCCGACGGGGTGTCAAATAACAATAAATGATGGAGGAATAAAAATCATGGATTTTACTTTGAGCAAAGAACATGAAATGGCGAGAACTTTATTTAAAGAATTCGCTGAAACAGAAGTAAAACCTCTGGCTCAGGAGGTAGATGAAACAGAAAAGTTTCCAAGAGAAACCGTGGAGAAAATGGCGAAATACGGTTTTCTTGGCATTCCGGTTCCCAAGGAATACGGCGGACAGGGCTGTGACCCTTTGACATATGCGATGTGTGTGGAAGAGCTTTCCAAAGTATGCGGTACAACGGGTGTTATTGTTTCCGCGCATACTTCTCTTTGTATTGACCCGATTATGACATATGGTACGGAAGAGCAGAAACAGAAATATGTGGTTCCCCTTGCGAAGGGTGAAAAACTGGGTGCGTTTGGTCTGACGGAGCCTGGTGCAGGCACCGATGCCCAGGGACAGCAGACGAAAGCGGTTCTGGACGGAGACGAATGGGTGCTTAATGGAAGCAAATGCTTTATTACGAACGGTAAGGAAGCAGATGTCTATATTGTGATCGCCGTAACAGGAAAAATTGAGAAACGCGGCAGAATGCAGAAGGAGATTTCTGCATTTATCGTGGAAAAAGGGACACCGGGCTTTACATTCGGTACAAAAGAGAACAAAATGGGGATCCGCGGCTCATCTACATACGAGCTGATCTTCACAGACTGCAGAATCCCGAAGGAAAATCTGCTGGGACAGAAGGGCAAAGGTTTTGCCATTGCTATGCATACGCTGGACGGCGGCCGGATCGGTATTGCAGCACAGGCGCTTGGTATCGCAGAGGGCGCTCTTGAGACGACGGTTGAATATGTAAAAGAAAGAAAGCAGTTTGGCAGATCGATCGGACAGTTCCAGAATACACAATTTGTTCTGGCAGATCTGGCTACAAAAGTAGAAGCAGCACAGCTGCTTGTCTATAAGGCTGCGATGGCAAAGGCTACGCAGAAAGTTTATTCGGTGGAAGCGGCAAAAGCGAAATTATTTGCAGCAGAGGTTGCCATGGAAGTGACAACAAAATGCGTACAGCTGCACGGCGGTTACGGCTATATCAGAGAATACAATGTTGAACGCATGATGCGCGATGCAAAGATTACGGAGATTTACGAAGGTACCAGCGAAGTGCAGCGTATGGTTATCAGCGGTGCGCTGCTGAAATAGCCGCGATGAGCATTTGCTCTATGATAAGGGCAGAAAAGAGAAAGAATAAAATAAGGAGAGAAAATACAATGAAAATCGTTGTTTGTATTAAACAGGTACCTGATACAAAGGGTGGCGTGAAGTTTAACCCGGATGGTACACTTGACAGAGCGGCAATGCTTGCAATCATGAATCCCGACGACAAAGCAGGTCTGGAAGCAGCGCTGAGACTGAAAGACCAGTATGGTGCGGAAGTAACGGTTCTTACAATGGGTCTTCCGAAGGCTACGGACGTACTGCGTGAGGCGATTGCCATGGGCGCTGACAAAGGCATTCTTGTAACGGACAGGGTGCTGGGTGGCGCTGATACATGGGCTACTTCAACGACAATTGCAGGCGCTGTCAGAAACCTTGAATATGATCTGATTATTACAGGCCGCCAGGCGATTGATGGTGATACCGCGCAGGTAGGCCCGCAGATCGCAGAGCACCTCGGTATTCCGGTGATCTCTTATGCACAGGACATTAAAGTTGATGGTGATAAGGTGATTGTACAGCGTCAGTATGACGACAGATATCACGTATTGGAAGCACAGATGCCATGTTTGATCACCGCGCTTTCCGAATTGAATGTTCCCCGTTATATGACGCCGGGCGGAATTTTTGATGCCTGCAAGGCAGAAATCACGACATGGGGCAGAGCAGACTTGAAGGATGTGGAAGACTGCAACCTGGGTCTTGCAGGTTCTCCGACTAAAATTGCAAAGGCATCTGACAAAGTCCGCAAGGGAGCCGGAGAAAAAGTAACTCCGGATTCTCCGGATGATGCAGTGGCTTACTTGATCGGTAAATTCAAAGAGAAACATGTCATTTAATAAATAAGGTGGTGGACAGGATGAATTTAGAAGAATATAAAGGCGTATATGTGTATGCACAGCAGGTTGACAATGAGATCAGCGGCATTGCATACGAATTACTTGGAAAGGCAAAAGAGCTGGCGGCTCCTTTGAACACTGATGTGACGGCAGTGCTGATTGGTTCCGGTGTAAAAGGACTGGCTGATTCTCTGGCAGAGTATGGTGCGGATAAAGTAATTGTTGTGGATGATCCGGAATTAAAGGAATACAGGACAGAGCCTTACGCTCACGCGCTTTCTTCTGTGATCAACAAATATAAACCTGAAATTATGCTGGTAGGCGCTACTGCGATCGGAAGGGATCTGGGCCCTACAGTATCTGCAAGAGTTGCCACAGGTCTGACGGCTGACTGTACAGTGTTGGAAATCGGTGATTTCCCGCTGGTAGCTGTTCCTGGCAAGGAAAACGAGCAGAAACATAACCAGTTGCTTATGACGCGTCCTGCATTCGGCGGAAATACAATCGCAACGATTGCATGCCCGAACAACCGTCCGCAGATGGCTACTGTCCGTCCGGGCGTTATGCAGAAAATTGAGCCGGTCAAAGGTGCAAAGGCAGTGATTGAAGAGTATAATCCTGGCTTTACACCAAACAATAGATATGTGACGATTAAAGAAGTGGTAAAGGCGGTTTCTGACACGGTAGATATTATGGACGCAAAGATTCTTGTATCCGGCGGCCGTGGTGTTGGCACACCGGAGAATTTCAAGATTCTGGAAGATCTGGCTGCGGTTCTCGGCGGTACGGTAAGCTGTTCCCGTGCAGTGGTAGATGCGGGCTGGAAGCCGAAAGATCTGCAGGTAGGACAGACGGGCAAGACCGTTCGCCCGAACGTATACTTTGCAATCGGTATTTCCGGTGCAATCCAGCATGTGGCAGGTATGGAAGAGTCGGATATTATTGTTGCCATTAATAAAGATGAAGATGCGCCGATTTTTGATGTGGCTGATTACGGTATTGTAGGAGATTTGAATAAAATCGTTCCTGCGTTGACAGAAAGCCTGAAAGCAGAGCTGGCTGCAAAATAATGTGAGGGCAGTATTTTGGCGCCGGCATTTGCCGGAGGCTTAAAAACGCTGATTTGTGTGGCGCTCCTATAGCGGATCAAACAGCCGGAGCTGTCTTGTATGATGGATACAGGACAGGTTTCCGGCTGTTTTTTATGTTCGCAGGCGTCCAAAGGAAGTATGTCAGCATAAGCTGCCGGGCGCCGGGCGTAAGGGCACGGGCAGGTCTTTCCTGCCTGATTTCCCGTGAACAGTGAGATTCCCAATAAACAAAGGAGGTATGGCATGTCCAGGTATGGAATGAGAATGGAAAATAGCGGGGAGGAAGCTGAGAGACTGCGGCAGCTTCCGAAGCTGGAACTGCATTGTCATTTGGACGGCTCGATGACGCTGGAGAGTATGCGTGACATTTTAGGACACGATATCAGGGAAGAGGAGGTACAGGTCAAAGGGACATGCAGCAGTCTTGCGGAATATCTGGCAAGATTTGCAATACCGTTACAATGTGTGCAGACAGCGGATGGGCTGCGGAGGGCGGCACGGGCCTTTCTCCTGGATGCGGCCCGGGAAAATATACGCTATATGGAAGTACGCTTTGCACCCTTGTCGTGCGCGCATGACGGGTTGAACTGCCGTCAGGCAGCAGAGGCCGTATTAGCCGGGCTGGAACAGGCGAAAGAGCAGTGCGGCGTGTATTATAATGTGATTGTATGCGCCATGCGCCATCATACGGAGCAGGACAACCTAGCCATGCTGAAATCGTGCCGTGAACTTCTGGGAAATGGCGTCTGCGCTGCCGATCTGGCAGGCGACGAGGCGGCATATCCGATGGAAGGATTCTGCTCGCTCTTTTCGGCTGCGAAAAAAATGGCGTTTCCTTATACAATCCATGCAGGGGAATGCGGACGCGTACAAAATGTGCTGGAAGCGGTTGCATGTGGCGCTTCCCGTATCGGCCATGGCATTGCCCTGTCTGGCAATCCGTCAGCGGTCAAATTGTGCGCGGACAGACACATTGGCATTGAAATGTGTCCAATCAGTAATCTGCAGACCCGGGCGGCATCAAAGGAGAGCTATCCGATCCGGGAATTTATAGAAGCCGGGCTCCCTGTGACATTAAACACGGATAACCGTACGGTCAGCGCTACCAGCCTGACAGAACAAATGTGTTTTGTACACAACCAGTATGGCATTACGATGGAGGAATTGAAGCAGCTTCAGTTCCATGCGGTGGAGATGTCTTTTGCAGATGATACGGTAAAGCAGGAACTCTGGCGGGAGTTAAAGCGCGCATGGGACTGAACAGGGGAAAACGCCGCCTGTAATGATAAAAACTGATTTCCATTCGTAAAATAAAAATTGTCTTTTATTTTTTTAGTAAAGATGATAAGATAAAGACAGACTTGACAAAAATCATGTCAGATCGGCGAAAGCCAAAAAATGTACAAGGAGGAAACATATGAAAAAGAAACTTTTGGCAGTTTTACTGTCCGCAGCGATGGTGCTGTCCATCACTGCCTGTGGCGGAGGCGGCGGCTCTGAGGAAGCTCCGGCAGCGGAAGCAGGTGATAACAGTGAAGCAGGAGATGAGGCGGCGGCAGGAGACGAAGCGGCAGCAGAAACTCCCGCGGCAGCAGGCGGAGACTTTAAGATCGGTCTTGTAACAGATGTAGGCGGCGTGGAGGACCAGTCCTTCAACCAGTCTGCATGGGAAGGACTGCAGCGGGCGGCAACGGACTTTGGCGTGGAAGTAAATTATCTTTCTTCCAGCACGGATGCTGATTACGCACCGAATCTTGAGACATTTATCGACGAAGATTATGATTTGATTATCAGCGTGGGATATTTGCTGGCAGATGCCACCAAGGCGGCTGCGGAGGCAAATCCGGATACGAAATTTGCAATCATTGACGATGCTTCCATTGAGCTTGATAATGTAACCTGCCTGACATTCAAACAGGAACAGGCTTCTTACTTGGCCGGTTATGTGGCGGGTCTTATGACTGAGAAGGATAATATCGGTTTTGTTCTCGGTATGGCAAGCGATACAATGCACTTGTTTGGATACGGATACTGCGCAGGCGCGTTGGATGCCAATCCGGACGTTACGATTCAGCAGGGCAATGCCAATAACTTTGGCGATCCGGCTATGGGCTCTACGCTGACGACGAACTTTGTAACCAACGGCGCGGATGTGGTATTCCATGCAGCAGGCGCAACCGGTACAGGCGTGATTTCCGAGTGCCAGGCACAGGGTATTATGGCAGTGGGCGTAGACTCTGACCAGAGCTACCTTGCACCGGAGACTGTGATCACTTCCGCAATGAAGAGAGTGGACAATGCGGTTTATGATACGGCGGAATCTCTTGTGAACGGCAATCTCGAAGGCGGCGTTAAGAGCTACGATCTGTCTATCGGCGGCGTTGACATTGCACCGACACAGGATCTGCTTACCGACGATGTGATCAAAGCGGTAGAAGATGTAAAGGCTAAAATTATCAGCGGTGAGATTGTAGTGCCTTCCAGCAAGGAAGAGTTTGAAGCTGCTTATGGGGATGTTTATGAATTAGATTAATGCAGACCAAATATGGCAGATAGAGGCAGAGCTGCTATGAAAATGGCAGCTCTGTTTTTCTCTCCTGGGTTTAGACAAAATGCTGACAAAACTGCCATATGTCCTTTTTTGATTCGGGAAAATATGATAAAAATATAATAGAAAGAGGCTGAAAATTATGATTTATGTGCAGGAGGGCAGTTATGAGAGCAATTTCTATGGAACGGGTGGAACAGACAAGAGAAAATATTCTTGATATTATCAAGAGTCCTGTGTTAACGCATGAGCAAAAGGTGAGCAATATGGCGGGGCAGGCGGATTCTCTCATGGAGGTATTGGATTTGCCGGAAGGGCTGGATGAGCTTCTGAATGTGCCGATTGACAGAAAATGTATCTGCGATCTGGCGGAAGGCCACGCGCCGGTAAGGCCGCGGTATATCATCCCTGACTATGCTAAATTTTTAAAAGAAGGAAGTGAGTTTCTTCAACTTGCGCCTCCTACAGATTTGTATGAGGCTTTAAACAGTCTTTTGATTTTTTACAAGCATGTGCCGAGTGTGACCAATTTTCCGGTTTATGTAGGCCAGCTTGACGAACTGTTGGAGCCGTTTATTGATACGGTGCCCGAGGAACAGGCCAAAAAACTGATTCGAATGTTTCTGGTGCACGTGGACCGCACGGTTCTTGACTCTTTTTCACATGCCAATATCGGTCCCAAGGCCACCAAAGCGGGCTATTTGCTTCTGGAGGCGGAAAAGGAACTGGAACAGGCAGTGCCGAATCTGACTTTGAAATATGAGGAAGGCGTGACAGAGGACGCCTTTGCGCTGGCGGCAGTGGAATGCGCATTGCGCAGCGCGAAGCCGAGTTTTGCCAACCATAAGATGTTTAAGAAAGAACTGACGGAAAATTATGTGATTGCAAGCTGCTATAACGGGCTGGCTCTTGGCGGCGGTTCTTATACACTCTGCCGTCTGATTCTTGGCAATATTGCGAAGAGAGCGGAGAATATCAAGGATTTCAAGGAAAAGCAGCTTCCCTATGTATTGGACATTATGGCCCGCTACATGGATGCGAGAGTAGCTTTCGAAGTGGAGGAAAGCGGATTTTTTAAAGATAATTTCCTGGCGAAAGAGGGCTTTATCCACCGGGATCGTTTTACGGCGATGTACGGTCTGGTAGGCCTTGCGGAATGTGTTAACATATTGTTGGAAAAAGAAGGCAGAAGCGGAAGATTCGGACATGATGAGGCAGCCAATGATCTGGGCGTGGAAATTATGGATCTCATTGACGCGTTCAATCAAAACCATGTGAATCCGTATTGCGAGATAACAGGGGGGCATTTCCTTCTGCATGCGCAGGTGGGGCTTGCGGATGACGAACATGTAACGCCGGGCACAAGGATTCCGATCGGTGAAGAACCGGAGGAGCTGATCGACCAGCTTCTGGTACTGAGCCGGTTCCATAAATACTTCCCGTCAGGAACCGGAGATATTTTCCCGATTGATATTACGGTACACAAAAATCCGGAATATGTACTGGATATTGTAAAGGGCTCTTTCCGGAAAGATCTGCGGTATTTATCGTTTTATTCGAGCGACAGCGATGTCATCCGCGTCACGGGCTATCTAGTAAAACGTTCGGAGATGGATAAGCTGGCCAGTGGAATGGCGGTGCTGCAGGACACAACGGAACTTGGGCTTGGCGCATCCAGAAACGGCCATATTCTGCAGCGGAAGGTCCGCTGATGAAGGCGGCAGTCAATCGTATCATTCCATTCAGCAGCGTGGACGGGCCGGGGAACAGAACGGCAGTATTTTTGCAGGGATGTAATATCAACTGTAAGTACTGCCACAACCCTGAAACACGAAAGCTGTGCACAGGCTGCGGTCTTTGTGTAGATAGGTGTCCGCAGGGTGCTTTAGAAAAGGACGGCGCCAGGGTGCTGTTTGATCCTGAAAAATGTGTGCAGTGCGATACGTGTATCCATGTATGTCCGCATGACAGTTCGCCCAGAACACTGGAAATGACGCCCGGGGAAGTATATGAGAAGGTAAAAAAGCAGATACCGTTTATCAGGGGGATTACGGTATCGGGGGGAGAATGTATGCTGCAGCCGGACTTTCTGGAAGAATTGTTCCGGCTGGCTGCAGCCGATGGTTTGACGACACTGATTGACAGCAACGGCACCATTCCGTTTTCTGCGTATCCGTCACTGCTGGAAGTGACGGACGGTGTGATGCTGGATATTAAGGCATTTCATGCCAGTGATCACGTCCGCATTACGGATGTTTCCAATGAGATCGTATTGGAAAATGCGGTTTACCTTGCGAAACGGTCAAAATTATATGAAGTGAGGGCGGTGATTGTTCCCGATTTGTATGATGCGGAAGAAAGCATCCGCCGGATGGGGAATTTTCTGGCACCGTATTTGTCTGTCAATGAGTTTCGGGTGAAACTTATCGCTTACAGGCCTATGGGGGTCAGAGAAGCGTATTCCCATTATGCGGTGCCGGACCAGCCGTACCTGCACCGCCTGGAGGATATTTTGAAAGCCTGCGGGTTTCATGACATTATCATTATTTAACAAAGGAGGCGGAAACAGTTGGGTAGAGTGAGTCATATGGATGAGAGCACGGTAGTCATATCCATGCAGGAGATTGTGAAGAAATTCGGCGACTTTACCGCAAATGATCACATCAACCTGTGTGTACATAAGGGCGAGGTGCATGCGATTCTCGGCGAGAATGGCGCGGGAAAAAGTACATTGATGAACGTGCTCTGCGGTTTGTATAAACCTACGAGCGGTCAGATTTTTCTCAATGGAAAGGAAATATCGTTCAGTAGTCCCAAGCATGCCATTGATATGGGAATCGGCATGGTACACCAGCATTTTATGCTGATTCAGCCATTTACGGTGACGGATAATATTATCCTGGGCGTGGAGCCGGTAAAAGGCATGGTAGTGGATAAAAAGACAGCCAGAGACAAGGTGCTGGAGCTGTCCGAACGGTACAATATGAAGATTGATCCGGATGCGAAGATTGAGGACATTTCCGTAGGCATGCAGCAAAGGGTGGAAATTTTAAAGGTGTTATACAGGGGCGCCGACGTGCTGATTCTGGATGAGCCTACCGCTTCGCTGACGCCGCAGGAAATTGAAGGGCTGATGGAAATCATTGAAAATCTGACTGCTGATGGAAAGAGTATTCTATTGATTACCCATAAGTTGAAAGAGATTACGGCATCTTCTGATAATTGTACGATTATCCGGCAGGGAAAGTATATTGATACGGTAAAAGTGTCCGAAGTAAACGAAAACGATCTGGCCGCCATGATGGTAGGCCGGGACGTGAATTTTAAGGTAGACAAAAAGGAACAAAAAGCGGGTGAAACCGTTTTGGAAGTGAAAAATATCCATGCGAAGGATTACCGGGGCGTGGAGATATTGAATGGACTGAATCTGTCCGTGCGCAGGGGGGAAATCGTAGGACTGGCGGGCGTGGACGGAAACGGACAGACTGAGCTGGTGGAGATTCTCACCGGACTGCGCAAGGCTGAATCGGGTGAGGTGACGGTGCTTGGGAAGAATTTGTTTAACGCTACGCCGAAGCAGACCTTTGAGAACGGTATTTCCAGTATTCCTGCGGACAGACAGAAGCACGGCCTTGTTTTGGAGTTTTCCAATGAGGACAATATGATTCTTCAGCATTTTGAAGAGGAACCTTATTCTCATAAAGGTATTTTGAACAGAAAGGCGATTCGGGAACATGCCACAGAGCTGATGGAAAAATTTGATGTTCGTCCAAGGGGTACGGAAGGCGCTCCCTCCGGCAATTTGTCGGGTGGAAACCAGCAGAAAGTTATCATTGCGCGGGAAGTGACAAATGACAAGGAATTGCTGATCGCAGTCAATCCAACCCGCGGGTTGGATGTAGGCGCGATCGAATTTGTTCATAAATATCTGGTCGAGCAGAGAAATAAGAACCGTGCCGTTCTTCTTGTTTCTTTTGAACTGGATGAGATTATGTCCCTTTCAGACCGGATTGAAGTAATTTTTGACGGACAGATTACCGGAAGCGTTCCGGGAAAAGATGCGGATGAAAAAGAATTGGGATACTTAATGGCAGGAGGGAAAAAGGCATGAGAAAGAGAAAAAGTATTTTAGAAACCAGTGTGCTTTATACCCTGATTGCCATTGTGCTGGGATTTGTAATCGGCGCCATCTTTCTTGTGGTTGCGGGAATCAGTCCGGCGGCCGCATATGGAAAGTTGATCGACGGGGTATTCGGCAAACCGAAATTTATGGTTTGGACGCTTGTCTATGCAAGTCCGCTGATTTTTACCGGTATGAGCGTGGCGTTTTCTCTGCGGACGGGGGTATTTAACATCGGTGCGGAGGGACAGTTTGTAGTAGGCTCCCTGGCGGCATGCGCGATCGGCATACTGGTTGATCTGCCCGCTGTGATCCATGTGCCGTTATGTCTGGCGGCAGCAGCGGCGGCAGGGTTTATCTGGTCTTATCTGGTGGGTTTATTGAAGGTAAAAAGGGGCATTCATGAAGTGCTTTCCTATATCATGTTTAACTGGATTGCATTTTATCTTTCCAACTATGCGGTGAACACAGCGGTTTTACACAAAGAAGGAAACGGGGAGGCTACGAAGGACGTATTGGATTCGGCGCGTCTGCTGTTTCCGCAAGGAATCTTAAAAGCGCTGAACTGTACGGGCGCCAACTGGGGCTTTATTCTGGCAGTTGCAGCGGCTGTTCTTATGTGGGTGATTATTGAAAAGACGACGCTCGGTTATCGTTTGAAGGCGGTGGGGTATAATAAAGAGGCGGCTACATTCGGCGGTATCAATGCAGACCAGTCTATTTTAACGGCGCTTGGCATTTCAGGCGCGCTGGCAGGGATAGGCGGCGCTGTGCAGATTTTAGGTATGGCAGGACGGATCAGCCAGTTTGCCGGTCAGGAAGGATATGGATTTGAAGGGATTACTGTTGCTCTGATCGGCGGTTCCAGTCCCCTGGGGTGTATCTTCTCCGGTATTTTTTATGGCGCTATGAAATACGGCGGCGCAAAACTGACTATGGTGGGAGCGCCGGAAGAAGTAATCGATATTATCATGGGGTGCGTTATCATTTTCATCGCAATTTCCAGTGTATTTAAGGGATTGCTTATGAAGGTGGTAAAGAAAAAGTAGGAGGGAAAACAAATGAATGGGATGATCAGTAATTTAGGACTTTTAATCAATGCGACCCTGGTTGCGACGCCTCCGCTTTTACTGGCAGCACTCGGTTCCTGCTTTTCGGAGCGGAGCGGTGTAATTAACTTGGGCATTGAAGGGATGATGACGATTGGCGCGTTTACCGGCGCGGCTATGGGGCTTGTTGCAGGGAACGGCTGGATTGCCTTTTTGTGCGGCGGTCTGGCCGGTGCGGCTATGGCGGTAATTCATGCGATTGTCTGTATCCAGTTCCATGCAGACCAGACGATTGCCGGAACAGCCATCAACTTTATCGGGCCCGGTCTGGCTTTGTTTCTCGCGAAAGCCATTTATGGCTCTTCGGACACGCCGCCTCTGGACATATCGGATAAACTTCCCAAAATGTTTGAAGGCTGGTTTCCGTCAGGGTCTTTTCTTGGCAATGTGCTGAACGTTTATTCTGTGGCTTATCTGGTGTTTGTATTTGCTTTTATTGCCTGGTTTGTATTCTATAAAACGAAGTTCGGTACGCATCTTCGCGCTGTAGGAGAGCACCCGGAGGCTTGTGAATCGCTTGGTATTAACGTATATCTGGTTCGTTATATCTGTGTGATTCTGTCAGGCTTTATGGCGGGCCTGGGGGGCGCGTTTGTAACAGTTGCCACAATTAACCAGTTCCGTCCCAGCGTTATTGTAGGCCAGGGATTCATCGCTATTGCGGCTGTTATTTTCGGTAAATTTTCACCTGAGGGAGCGGCAAAGGCCTGCCTGTTGTTTGGTTTCTGCAGTGGCGTAAAATCTATTATCAGTATGAGTAATGTGGTTTCTCCCAACCTGATCTCTATGATACCGTATATTGTGACGATTATTGCGTTGATTTTGTTTGTGGGAAAAGCGCATACACCGGCGGCCAACGGGAAGCCGTTTGTGAAATCAAAGTAAAGGAGACAGAATATGGAAGTAAAAGAGATATTGCGGCATGTGGATCATACGCTGCTGACGCAGACAGCCACATGGGAAGAGATACGTCAAATCTGTGACGATGCCATTGCCTATGGCACCGCTTCCGTATGTATTCCCCCGAGCTACGTGAAGCAGGCGAAGGAATATATGCAGGATAAAATGGCTGTATGTACGGTGATAGGATTTCCCAATGGCTATATGACAACAAAAACGAAAGAATTTGAGACGAAAGATGCGCTGGCTAACGGCGCGGATGAGATCGATATGGTGATTAATATCGGTTGGGCGAAAGACGGCAGGTTTGATCTGATTGCGGAAGAAATCAAGACCCTGAAGGCGGCCTGCGGCGACAAGATTCTTAAGGTGATTATTGAAACCTGTCTTCTGTCGCAGGAAGAGAAGGAGAAACTGTGTCAGACAGTGACGGAGGCCGGAGCAGATTATATTAAGACTTCCACCGGGTTTTCTACGGCCGGAGCGACTTTTGTCGATATAGAACTGTTTGCGAAAAATATTGGACCTGGTGTAAAGATGAAGGCGGCGGGCGGCATTGCTTCTATGGAAGACGCGGAAAAATTTCTTGCGCTTGGCGCGGACAGATTAGGCACAAGCCGCATCATTAAACTGGTAAAACAGGAAGCGGCGGATGGATATTAAGGAGGACGGCGGCCTGGCCGTCAGGGACGGATACAGGACGACGCGGGAATCGTATGCAGCGAAAAAAGCTGTGGGAATGAATCGATTGTGGCAGGAGGATTGGCATATATGGTGGAAAAGGAACAGATACGGGAACTGATCCGGACGGCAGTCAAACAGACGGCGTATTCCTATGTACCGTATTCGGGTTTTCGGGTGGGAGCTGCGCTTCTGGCGCAGAACGGCTGCGTGTATACAGGTTGTAATATAGAAAATGCGGCATATACACCAAGCAATTGCGCAGAGCGTACGGCGTTTTTTAAGGCAGTCAGTGAAGGTGTGACGAAATTTTCGGCGATCTGCGTGGTAGGCGGTATGGATGGCGTTTTGACGGAATATGCGCCTCCCTGCGGCGTCTGCAGACAGGTAATGATGGAGTTCTGTGATCCGGAGACGTTTGCAGTCATACTTGCAGTCAGTGAGGAGGACTATCAGGTGTTTCGGTTAGAAGAGTTGCTTCCGAAAGGATTCGGCCCTGGCAATCTGGCCTGAGGAATGTCAAAACCGCCGTGGATCAAGACAGAGCTGCTGTGCCATGTAGCTCTGTCTTGTCATATAAGGCGGCGGATACGGGCATCTGAACCAAGGAGGCATGATGAGCGAAGCAGACACATGGATCAAAAAACTGGATACAAAAGACAGGGCGTATTTGAAGCGGTATTTTGCCAATGCCCCCTGTTGGCTTATGGACAGTTTGCGGACGGCGCAGATTCCCAAGGGAACGGCCTTTATCAGAGAAGGGGAACGGGCAGATACAATCTATGTATTGATCAGGGGCAGAGTCGTGGCAGTAGACTACCGGGTACAGGAGATCGCATATGGATTTATTAGTTTTCATCCTGTTGAAGTGTTTGGCGCGATGGAAATTCTCATGGACACGGACCGGTATAAGACGACGCTGGAAACGACAAAAGACAGTGTGTTTTTAAAAATATCCCGGGAGATTTTTGAAAAGTGGATCAAACAGGATATGGCCGCTTTCCAGATGCAGACATGGAAGACCTGCCGGTATTTGTTGGATGAAGTGCGTAAAGAGCGGCTTTATGTACTGATTCAGGGGGTGGAGCGGGTCTATCTCACACTGTATGAGATTTATCAAACCTATGGCAGCGCAGGGGTATGCAGCGTTTACGTCAGCCGGAAGGAATTTGCGGAAATGACAGGATTGTCGGAACGGACGATTACGAGGACACTGCGGGATCTGGAGGAGAAGGGTTACATTACAAGAGACGGATGGAATATCCTCATGACCGACAGCCAGTATGAAAGTATCAAGACATTGATTGAGGATAAAATAAGTGAGTTAGGAGAGTGAACAGATGAACTATTCGGAAGTAGAAGGAAAGCAGTATCATCTTCAGGTTGGAGAAGGCGATGTGGGGCGGTATGTGATTCTGCCGGGAGATCCGAAACGCTGTGCTAAAATCGCGCAGTATTTTGACGATGCGAAGCTCGTGGCGGATAACAGAGAATATGTGACATATACGGGCTTTCTGGACGGCGTAAAGGTCAGTGTCACATCGACAGGAATCGGCGGACCTTCGGCGTCTATTGCTATGGAGGAACTTGTAAAGGCCGGCGCGGACACATTTATCCGCATCGGTACCTGCGGCGGTATGCAGCTTGCGGTAAAAAGCGGTGACGTGGTGATTGCCAGTGCAGCCGTGCGGATGGAAGGTACAAGCAAAGAGTATGCGCCGATAGAATTTCCGGCAGTGGCGGATATCGGACTGACCAATGCGCTGATCGGTTCCGCACGTGAGCTGGCGCAAACATATCATGTGGGCGTGGTACAGTGCAAAGACGCATTTTACGGACAGCATGCTCCGGAATCTATGCCAGTGGGTTATGAACTTCTGCAGAAATGGGAAGCATGGAAACGACTCGGCTGTCTGGCATCGGAAATGGAGTCGGCGGCATTGTTTATTGTAGCAAGCACGCTGCATGTGCGTGCGGGTTCCGTATTTTTGGTGGTAGCAAATCAGGAAAGGGAACGCGAGGGTTTCAGTAATCCGGTGGTACACGATACGGATATGGCGATCCGGGTGGCGGTAGGAGCCATCCGTAACTTAATTCGGGATGAAAAAGGATAACGCTTCCAATCGGTCTGTTTGGAGCGTTAAGAAAGAAAAGGCAACGGTTAATTGATATGAAACGAATAAGGTGTACAGGAAAGAGTATTCTGGCCGCATTTACAGGCGTGTTTCTGGTAGGGACAGGCGTTGCGTTTAATAATTGCGCAGGTCTCGGAAACGATCCTGTGGGTATTGTCTATGACGGCATCCGTCAGGCGGGCGGAATGACTGGCGAACAGCTTGGTATGGCGTCCAATCTTGTCAATCTGGCATTGCTTGTCATGTTGTTTTTCGTGGCAAGACGTTATATCAGCATTGGAACCCTGGTTTATTTTCTGCCGTACGGGTTCTGCGTGGACGCCGGAGGCTTTCTGTATCATGCACTGATACATTCGGACGGGATGGCGGTACGGATCGCAGGCAGCGTGGCCGGGTGTCTGCTGCTCTATCTGGGAGTGGCAGTTTATATCGCCGTGGATATTGGGGTGGATCCGTTTACAGGAGTCGTACTCTGGCTACGGGATGTGACGAAACGGCAATACCGGATCGTCAAAGTCCTATTTGACATTTCCATGATTGTGCTGGGGACTGTCCTGGGCGGAAGGCTGGGCGCGGTAACGATTATTACCGCATTGACGGCAGGGCCGATGATACAGCTCTTTTCGGAGCAGATTAAAAAATTTTGGATGAGAAAAGAAAAGGAGAATTGATATGTCAAAAACACCAACTGCACATAACAACGCAAACAAAGGCGATTTCGCCAAAACAGTTCTGATGCCGGGCGATCCGCTGCGGGCCAAATATATTGCGGAAACGTATTTGGAGAATCCAAGACAGGTAACGGCAGTGCGTAATATGTTCGGCTATACTGGCACCTACCATGGCAAAGAGATTTCCGTCATGGGCGCAGGAATGGGAATGCCTTCCATTGGCATTTATTCCTATGAACTGTTTCATTTTTATGATGTGGACAATATTATCCGTATTGGTTCCGCAGGAGCTCTGCAGGATCATGTGAAAGTGATGGATGTGGTGATCGGTATGGGCGCCTGCACGGATTCCAATTATGCATACCAGTTTGGTATGCCGGGAACGTTTGCGCCAATAGCGGATTATGAATTGATGAGCCGCGCCATTGCGGCGGCCAAAGAGCAGGGCACAAATGTAGTCGTGGGAAATGTGCTTTCTTCCGATGTATTTTACAATGTTAAGGAAGGTGCGAATGATCTGTGGAAGAGCATGGGTGTGCTGGCAGTGGAGATGGAAGCTGCGGCGCTATACATGAATGCGGCCAAAGCCGGGAAGAAGGCGCTGTGTATGCTGACGATTTCCGATCATATTTATACGGGAGAAGCTCTCAGCGCAGAAGAGCGTCAGGTTGGATTTGGCAAAATGATGGAAATCGCCCTGGAGATTGCATAAGCAACTATGGAAGGAGCGATGAAGATGCAGAAATATAAACGTGTATTTGTGGTAGTAATGGATTCTCTTGGTGTGGGGGCGATGGAGGATTCGCCAAAGTTCGGTGATGTCGGTGTCAATACGCTGGAACATATTTCAGAAGCGGTGGAAAGCCTGGAAATTCCAAACCTGACAAGAATGGGACTTGCCAATCTGTGTCCGCTGCGTCAGGCGCAGCCTGTGGAGAAACCGTTGGCATACTACACGAAGTTGAAAGAGAGAAGCAACGGTAAGGATACGATGACCGGACATTGGGAAATGATGGGGCTGGAAGTGACAAAACCGTTTCAAACCTTTACGGATACCGGCTTTCCGCCGGAGCTGATCAGGGAACTGGAAGAGCGTACCGGCAGAACGGTCATTGGCAATAAGAGCGCCAGCGGTACGGAGATTTTGGAAGAACTGGCGGAGGAGGAAATCGCCACCGGACATATGATTGTTTACACATCGGCAGATTCCGTGCTGCAGATCTGCGGGAATGAAGAGACATTCGGACTTGACGAGTTGTACCGCTGCTGCGAGATTGCCCGGGATATTACGATGAAGGATGAGTGGAAAGTAGGCCGTGTGATTGCCAGACCTTATGTGGGAAAGAAAAGAGGCGAATTTCAGCGGACGAGCAACCGACATGATTATGCGCTGAAACCATATGGCAGGACGGCGCTTGACGCATTGAAGGATGCGGGGCTGGATGTGATTTCCATCGGAAAAATCAAGGATATTTTTGATGGAGAGGGAATTACAAAGGCGCTGAAGTCAAAGAGTTCCGTGCACGGAATGGAGCAGACGATAGAGACGGCCAGAGAGGATTTTCATGGTCTTTGCTTTGTTAACCTGGTAGATTTCGATGCCTTGTGGGGGCACAGGAGAGATCCGCAGGGGTATGCGCAGGAAATAGAGAAATTTGACAGGAATCTTGGTGTGCTGCTGGATCTGCTGAAAGACGACGACCTGCTGATCCTTACCGCAGACCATGGCAATGATCCTACGTATACGGGAACGGATCACACGAGGGAGAAGGTACCGTTTCTGGCGTATTCTCCTTCGATGCAAGGGAGCGGGGAACTGGAAGAGGCAGATACCTTTGCGGTGGTCGGCGCTACGGTGGCTGAAAATTTCGGTGTGCAGATGCCGGAAAATACGATTGGCGAATCTCTTTTGGAGATGTTGCAATAGCGTGGCGGGACGCTTGGGGAATTTTCTGAACCCGAATAAATTTTCTATTATATAACAAGAAAAGATCGATCAAAAAAGACGTATGGTCAGAAGACCGTGCGTCTTTTTTGTATGTAGAAATCCTGAGAAACGGCATTCAAAAATTTAAGGAATCTATGAACTTTCTTTTACTTTTTTAGGGATACACAGATAGGGTTTGATAAAGCGCATGAATGAGGGATATAAGGGATCAATTTTTTTGGGAGATGCAGTACACGAATGAGAGAGGTATAAGATTATGTCACGGAAAGGCGAAAACATACATAAAAGAAAAGACGGGCGTTGGGAAGCCCGTATCCTGATGTCGTATCATTTGGAGGAAACGGTATGAGAGAAACAAAAATTTATGGTTATGCACGAGTATCATCAAAGGACCAGAATGAGGATAGGCAGCGTATAGCATTGCATGAGATGGGCGTCCCCCCAACCAATATTTATATAGATAAACAGTCCGGCAAGGATTTTGAGCGTCCCGCATATAAGCGCATGGTACGGAAAATGAAAAGTGATGATTTGCTCTATATCAAAAGTATAGACCGTTTGGGAAGAAATTATGAGGAAATACAGAACCAGTGGCGTATTTTAACGAAAGTAAAAGGCATTGACATCTATGTGATTGATATGCCGCTTCTGGACACAAGGCGCGGGAAGGATTTGGTGGGTACATTCCTGAGTGATATCGTGCTTCAGGTGCTGTCATTTGTGGCGGAAAACGAACGGACGAATATCAGGCAGCGACAGGCGGAGGGAATTGCGGCGGCAAAAGCGAGAGGCGTTAAGTTTGGGCGTCCAGCACTGCCATATCCTGATAATTTCCGCAGTATACACCATGACTGGAGGAAGAAAAAACTGACACTCCGGCAGGCGGCACAAGCCTGTGGGATGCCGGTTGGCACATTTTATGGAAAGGCAAGGAAGTTTGAAAACTTCACTTAGGATAATCGTGGGATAACTTTGCAAAAGTGTACTTTTGCAAAG
>CAJUDS010000028.1 GCA_910585345.1 uncultured Lachnospiraceae bacterium
CTTTGCAAAAGTACAGTTTGTAAAACCAAGAGATGCAGAACAGAGGTTAAAAGGAACATGGTTTTTCTCGGATAATTTTGTGGATTATTGGGAAAAGAAACCATACAGGAGGAAATGAAATGATAACGAGCTTTTATTCGAAGGAAGAAATTTATGATATGGGATTTAAGAGCTGTGGTGAGAATGTTCTAATTAGCCGTAAGGCAAGTATTTACGGAGTGTCCAATATTTCAATCGGTGAAAATGTAAGAATTGACGATTTTTGCATATTAAGCGGCAATATTACATTGGGGAATTATATTCATATTGGCGCATATTCGGCGCTTTTTGGCGGAGCAAAAGGAATAGAGATGATGGATTTTTCAGGGCTTTCCTCCCGATGTGTAATTTACGCGGAAACAGATGATTATCAGGGTGATTTTCTTACCAATCCTACAGTATCAGATGCGTACAGGAATGTTTCCGGTGGAAAAGTAACGCTGCATAAGCATGTCATTATAGGTTCCGGAACTTGTATTTTGCCGGATGTAACATTGGCGGAAGGAGTATCTGTCGGAGCTATGTCCATGGTCAATCAATCTTTGGATGAGTGGGGCGTGTATGCAGGATGTCCATGTAAAAGGATAAAGGAAAGAAGTAAAAATTTAATTGCGTTGGAGCAGAAGTTTAAAGAATATGTAGGAGAACAAAATTTAATCTGATTCGTATCAACAGAGTGTATGCCAAAATGGCAGCTGCCACAGGACAGACACGTTCATGGTGACAATATTCATTGGGGATTTTCGCTTGTCTTCCCGAGGGAATCGGGCTATAATAAATGCATTATTCTGAAGGAGGTATCTGCAGATGGATAAAGCTGCGATGTATCAACTGACGTATGGCCTTTTTGTATTGACAGCCGCCGATGGCGGTAAGGACAACGGCTGTATTATCAATACGGCGGGACAGGTGACAAGCGAGCCAAACAGAATCAGCATTGCTGTGAATAAGGCAAACTATACCCATGATATGGTGCTGGCGAGCCGTAAATTTACGGTGTCAGTGATCAGTGAAGCCGCAGATTTCGGACTTTTTAAGCGGTTTGGATTTCAGTCGGGTAAAGACAGGGATAAATTTGAGGGTTTTGCAGGCTGCCAAAGAGGAAGCAACGGCGTTCTTTTTGTCACGGAAGGAACCAATGCCTATATTTCCGCGCAGGTGGAGCAGACATTGGATCTGGGGACGCATACATTGTTTATTGCCACAGTGACGGATATGGAGGTACTGTGCGACATATCTTCCGCCACCTATGGCTATTACCAGAGCAATATCAAACCAAAGCCGCAGAATGCGGGAAAGACGGCGGGAGGAAAGACGGTGTGGCGCTGCAGTGTCTGCGGTTATGAGTATGTGGGTGAAGAACTACCTGCGGATTTTATCTGTCCGCTCTGTAAGCACCCGGCTTCTGATTTTGAAAAAGTGACAGAGTAAACAGGAGAAGTTTCGGCGGTATTGGAGTACCTTTCAATACCGTCTTTTTCTGTATTAAGAAAGATTTAATATTTTTTGTACTTTCCTCTTCATATTTTTCCTGTAACATAAGATATATATTGTGGTAAAGTATTCATGCAGCTCTTTGCCTGCAGGAAGCCAGGTATCTGGGCATAAAAGAGTACAAGATAAGGAAAACAGCGATGTCAGAGTTGATTACACTGCAGAATATCTGCAAAATTTATAATCCCGGTGAAAATGAAGTCAGGGCGCTTGACGATGTTAGCCTGCGTGTGGAGGAAAACGAATTTGTAGCCATTATTGGACAGTCCGGTTCGGGAAAATCCACGCTGATGAATGTACTGGGCTGTCTGGACGTGCCTACGAGCGGCACATATATGCTGCACGGTCAGGATGTTTCCCATATGTCGGATAATGCGCTTTCGGATGTGCGCAATAAGGAGATCGGTTTTATATTCCAGGGGTTTAATCTGATTCAGAATCTGACCGCGCTGGAAAATGTGGAATTGCCACTGATTTACCGGAATGTGGGAAGAAAAGAGCGGATTTCATTATCTCTCGAAGCACTGAAAAAGGTAGGGCTGGAACAGCGTCTGACCCACAAGCCTTCGGAAATGAGCGGAGGCCAGCAGCAGAGAGTAGCGATTGCCAGAGCGATTGCCCAGGCGCCGCCGGTCATTTTGGCAGACGAGCCTACCGGTAATCTGGATTCAGGTTCGACAAAAGAGATTATGGCAATTCTGCAGGAGCTTCACAGAGAAGGCAGAACGGTAATATTGATTACCCATGACAATGAAATAGCGGCGCAGGCAAAGCGGGTAATTAAGATCAGAGATGGGAAAATATGGTCGGATACCGCGCAGACTAAGGCGTAGTGTTGACATTGCCCGGCAGGGAATGGCTGCAGGAAGCGCGTATGACAACGCCGCAGTAAAAATAGACAGCAGAGGGGAAAGGGAAAATGTTTGGACGAAAAAAAGGCAGGGATAAGCTTCAGGATGGGAGCAATGAAAAGAAAAAGATGAGTCCGCAAAAGAGAAAGAAAGTGATATGGCGTATGACGGCGGCCATCGCAGCGCTTCTGATTATCGGGGCATCGGTTTCCCGTTCCATGGAGAAGAAAAATATGCTGCCACAAGTACCGGCGGTACAGGTGGTCAGAGGGGATATTGAGACGACTGTCAGCACGAGCGGCGTGGTGGAAAGCGAGATCTCCCAGGTATATTATGCGCCGATGGCGGCTAAGGTTTCAGTGCTGAATGTGGAGCTTGGGGATGCGGTAAAGGCGGGGGACGTGCTTCTGGGTTATGATACGGAGGATTTGGAATATAAGCAGAAATCCGACGCGCTTGACGCACAGGCCAGTGAGAACAGTTATCAGAGTTCTATTTCGGAGAGCAATAAGCAGGAATCAATTTACGCACAGTCCACGGAACAACTTGCCAATATTGAGATTATTATTGACGCGCAGCAGGCGTGTATCAAACAACTGCAGTACTATGTGGAAGACGAAAAAAGCAGGCAGAAGCTGAAGTTATATGACGAGAAGTATCGGCTGAACCGCAGAATTAACAATCTGAATGTACAGTCTTACATCGAGGATACGGAAGGGGTTCATGTCTCTCAGGCGCAGGCGATGAACGAGCTGGAAGAAATCAACAGAAAGCTGGAAGAATTGGAGGAAAATAAGGAACTGACGGATATTGAACGCCAGATTGTGCTGGAACAGGAAAAACTGGCGGATATGGAGATTTTACGGGATGAAATAAAGTCCGATAAAAATTCTTCAGAGACGTCGATTCTGGATGCGTATAAGAAAAAGGAATTAGAGGCGATTGCCGAAAAAGGCAGAATCAATGAAGAACTGGCGCAGGCACATCTGGAAGAGGCGCTTGCGGGCGTCAGGGCGGATTTCAACGGGATTATAACAGAGCTGGACATCAATGAAGGATTTGTGACAGAAGCGGGGACTAAGCTGATGAAGCTGGAAAGCAGCGATGATGTGCGGGTGAATATTTCGCTGTCCAAATATGATCTGGCAAAGGTAAAGCTGGGACAGAAAGCGGAAGTTACGATTTCCGGACAGATTTACGAAGGCACTGTCAGCAAGATTAACCGCATGGCGGAGAAAAACGATTCCGGTACGAGACTGGTATCCGCAGAGGTCCATGTGGATAATCCGGACGACAATATTTATCTGGGAATTGAGGGAAAGGTAGTCATCATGGCACAGAAATCGGAGAATACTCTGGTTGCGCCGCTTGCGGCTGTCAATGTCGACCAGGAAGGGGATTTCTGTTATGTCGTAAAAGAAGGATTGATCGAAAGAAAGTCGGTAACGACGGGATTGTCTGATGTGAACAGCATCGAAATACTGAGCGGGCTGGAAGAAGGAGACATCATCCTGACGGACAGTTCGATGGGACTGACAGAGGGGATGCAGGTAGAACCGTTGTTGATGGAGTAAGGCGAAAGACTTTGAGAGAGGTAACTGGAATATGGGGCAGCTATGGGAGTATATTAAAATTGCACTCATGAATATCAAAAGCAATAAAGGGCGTTCCGTTTTGACCATGTTGGGCATCATCATCGGTATTTCTTCGGTCATTATGCTGATTTCGATTGGAAACGGCATAAAAGGACAGATCAACCAGGAATTGGAAAGCATGGCGGGTGGGCAGGTCTATTTGTACGTAAACTCCAAGACGAATGAGGGCGACTATCTCAGCTTTACGGAGGATGATTTTGAGCTGGTGAAAGAAAAAGTTCCTCATGTGATCGGCGCCTCTCCTTCGTGGAACTGGTGGGGCGCCACCGTGACTACCAGAAAAGGAGAGTTTTCCACGGTATTACAGGGAGGAAACGAATACCAGGAGTACAGTTCACAGGAGCCGTTCTTATATGGGAGCTATTATACGAAAAGCGACTGCGATGCAAATCGGGATGTATGCGTGATTACCGAATACGGGGCGAAACAGTTATTTGGCACTGCGGATGTAGTGGGTGTGCCGATTGAACTGACGCTATATAATGTGACACGGGAACTGACGATTGTGGGCGTCAGGAAGGACAGTGATTCTATGATGCTCAATATGCTGAACGGCCAACAGATTTATATTGACGTGCCGCTTCAGACATTTTCCAATTTCGGATTTTATCTGGGAGATTTTGATTCGATGTATATTTATGGGGAATCGTCTGCTTATTCTTCCCAGATGGCCAAAGACGCAGTGCGTCTGTTGGAGGCAAAATATAATGTCAGAGGCGAAAACCTGATACAAGTTCAGGATTTTAATGATAATATGGACCAGATCGGCAGTATTTTAAACTATATTACGATCTTTGTCGCTTTTGTGGCGGCGATTTCCCTTTTGGTAGGCGGCATTGGCGTGATGAACATTATGCTTGTCTCGGTAACGGAGAGGACGCGTGAGATCGGTATCCGTAAAGCACTGGGCGCCAGGACCTCTTCTATTATGCTGCAGTTTTTGTCTGAATCCGCCATTATCACTCTGGTAGGAGGATTGATTGGCATTTTGTTGGGGATCGGCGGCGCCATGGCAGTGTGCGGTGCGATCGGCTTTCGGTCGTCTGTGGATCCTGGCATTATCCTGTCGGCAACTTTGTTTTCCTCAGGAGTCGGTTTGTTTTTTGGTATTTATCCGGCGCGGAAAGCTGCGAAACTCAGCCCGATCGAAGCGCTGCGGTTTATGTCGTGACAGATTTTGACATGACAAACGCACGTGTGAACATTTTAGGAACATGCACAATCGGTTATCCTGGGCACTGCCCGGCATAGATTTCTGTACGTACGCCGGGCAGTCTGCGCAGTTTTTCAGGACAATACTTTACTTTCGATTTCGCAAAATAAATCAATGACATGCACCGTAAAAAAGACAGTTTTCGCAAATTTGTATGACAGTGGCGGACATCCTTGTCCGAAAATGGCATACAAATTCGCGAAATTGTACTTTTGCTCGGTGTGTGAATGATTTATCTTGCGAAATCCTGACAAGTTCTTTCAGCTGAAAACTGCGCAGAACCAAGCAGGAGCTGATACAGAAACTGGCAATTTGGCAAATGGGCGCTCACTACGGCTGTCACACAAATGTTTATAATTTGTTCATTCATGCGTTTGTCGTGACAGGTTTTTACCACAGGTCTTGCACCTCCATTTCATTTTCGGTATAATGGGATGGAGGTATTTTTATGGAACTGCAATTTCAAACGAAAATGACAACGAATATTTTGTATGATTATATGCTGCATCATACGTATAACAGTCCGTCAGGTATTTTAGGAAGCGGAATCGGCGCGGCGTTTATAGCGGCTTTTTTTGGGACGGGAAACTTTATGTGCCTGCTTGCAGGCATCGTGCTGCTGCTCTACCTTCCCTGCAGCCTGTTGATCCGTTCCGTGAAACAAATGCATAATACGCCTGCATTCCGGGAGCCGCTTTCTTATCGAATCAGCGGGGAAGGAATCGAGGTGTCGCAAGGGGAGCAGAGCCAGTTGCAGAAATGGGAAAATATTTACAGGGTGGTTTCCACCAGAGGTAGCATTATTGTATACAATACAAAAGTGAACGCATGGATTTTTCCGCGCAGGGATATGGGAGAGAAGACGCCAGGGGTTATTGAGATGATTTCCACCCATATGCCTCCGGACAAAGTCAGAATACGGTGGTAGTCATATGGTATATGAGACGAGGAGTGCTGAAGAAACATTAGCGCTGGGCAGACGTATCGGGCAGGAAGCAAAGCCCGGACAAATTTATGCGCTGTCCGGTGATCTCGGTGTTGGAAAAACAGTGTTTACACAGGGAATGGCACAAGGGCTGGGCATCACGGAACCGGTGAGCAGCCCTACGTTTACGATTGTACAGGTTTATGAGGGAGGGCGTCTGCCGTTCTATCATTTTGATGTGTACCGCATTGGCGACGTGACAGAGATGGAAGAGATCGGTTATGAGGACTGCTTTTTTGGAGAGGGCGTCTGCCTGATCGAATGGGCGGAACTGATTGCTGATATTCTTCCGGATGACTGTATTCGTATTGTCATCCGGAAGAATCTGCAGGAAGGATTTTCTTACAGGCAGATTACAATAGATTCGTAAGAAAGGGAAAGACAGGCGGTTTTATTTTTATGAAAATATTAGCGATTGACAGTTCGGGGCTGACAGTTTCCGCTGCAGTACTGGAAGACGATTTACTGACGGCAGAGTATACCGTCAATTATAAAAAAACCCATTCCCAAACACTGATGCCGATGCTGGACGCCATACGTGACGTGACGGAACTGGATTTGTCAACGATAGACGCCATTGCTGTGGCGGCAGGACCGGGTTCTTTTACCGGACTGCGGATCGGGAGCGCTACGGCAAAGGGGCTGGGTCTTGCGTTGCAGCGTCCCATCATACCGGTTCCTACGATTGACGGTCTGGCGTATCAGATGTATGGCACAGATAAGCTGGTCTGCCCGATATTGGATGCCAGAAGGAATCAGGTGTATACCGGCTTATATGAATTTGTGAGAAAGGGAACGGACAGTCCGGCGGTATATACGCTTCATGCACTGCAGGCGCAGTGTGCGGCGCCGATTGAGGAAATCGTACGGAGTTGCAATATGCATGGACGGGAAGTTATGTTTCTCGGAGACGGCGTACCGGTATTTGCAGAAATACTGGCTTCTCTGCTACAGGTGCCTTACTGCTTTGCGCCGGCGCACAGAAGGATGCAGAGTGCGGCCGCAGTTGCCGTGTATGCGGGTGTATTATACCGGCAGGGTAATTACGAGAGCGCGCGGGATCACAAGCCGCAGTATTTGCGTCTGTCCCAGGCAGAACGGGAACGTCTGGAAAAAGAGGGAGAGCTATGATCCGCAGGATGGAAGCACGGGATCTGGCGCAGGTCAGCGCCAACGAAGCGCTTTGCTTTTCTATGCCATGGTCGCTCCGGGCGTTTGCGGATGTCCTTGCCAGAGAGGAAATGATTTTTCTGGTAGCGGAGGAAGAGGGACGTATAGTGGGACACTGCGGTGTTACCAATGTACTTGGGGAAGGGAACATCACCAATGTGGCAGTGCATCCGGACTACAGAAAGCGTGGGATCGGGCGGAAAATGCTGGCGAGGCTTCTGCAGGAAGGCAGGAAGGCCGGTATCACCGCGTTTACGCTGGAAGTCAGGGAAGGGAATAAAGAAGCCGTCTATTTGTATGAGAAGGCAGGATTTGTGACGGAGGGAGTCAGACGTGGATTTTATGACAAACCGAAGGAAAATGCCCTCATTATGTGGAAAAGATAGGGAGGCTAAGGAACAATTACCACTCTTTTTGAAGGATATGCATGGTATACTTCTGTAAAAGGAGGGAAAAAGTATGCGGAAATTTTCAATTCAGGAGAGCAGTGAGCTGACGGAAGTCAGGTGCAACTGCTGTGGACGAAAGATGAAAGTGGAACATGGGATAGTAAAAGACGGCTGCATCAAAATAGAAATTCCGTTTGGATTTTTTTCACAAAAGGACGGCCAGGTGCATCGTTTTGATTTATGTGAGTCCTGCTATGATAACTATACGGCCGCCTTCTGCATACCGGTGGAAACGGAAGAGACGACAGAATATTTATAGGAAAGGTGTGGGCTTTTGCGCCTGATGCCGATATAATAATAAAGGAAAAAGATATGCTGGACGTATGTTTGCTTGGGACGGGAGGGATGATGCCGCTGCCTTACAGATGGCTGACCTCTCTGATGGTAAGATATAATGGAATGAGTGTGCTCATTGACTGCGGGGAAGGGACCCAGATCGCATTGAAGGAGAAGGGATGGAGCCCAAAGCCTATTGATGTGATTTGCTTTACCCATTACCATGCAGATCATATCAGTGGGCTGCCGGGGATGCTGCTGACGATGGGAAATGCGGAACGCACGGAGCCGCTGACGTTAATCGGTCCGAAAGGACTGACGAGAGTGGTGAACGCGCTGCGCGTGATTGCGCCGGAGCTGCCTTTCCCGATCGTCTGCCGGGAGATTGAAGGGCCGGAGGAGCTGTTTTCCTTTGGCGGGATGAAGATACAGACATTTAAAGTAAACCATAATGTACTCTGCTATGGCTACGGTGTCAGCATAGAGCGGACCGGCAGATTTCAATTGGAAAAGGCGCAGTCGCTTGGCATAGACAAGAGGTATTGGAACCGTCTGCAGAAAGGCGAAACGATAGAGACGGAAGAAGGCGTTTATACACCGGATATGGTGCTGGGCGCGCCCAGAAAAGGATTGAAGGTCACTTATACGACGGACACCAGGCCGACGGAAAGTATTGTAAAATATGCCGCAGGCGCGGATTTATTTATCTGTGAAGGGATGTACGGCGAGCCTGAAAAGAAGGCGAAGGCAAAAGAGTATAAGCATATGACTTTTTATGAGGCGGCTGAGCTGGCCCAAAAAGCACAGGTAAAGGAACTTTGGCTGACCCATTTCAGCCCGTCTCTTGTACGGGCGGAAGAGTTTATGCCGGGCGTGAGAAAGATATTTCCATCGTCCTTTGCGGGAAAAGACGGAAAGACTGTGGAGCTGACATTTGCGGAAGAATAGGAGGTGGCTGCATGAAGCGGTTTAAAGGAACAAGGGGTATGATTGTTTTCCTGATCTTGATCTGTATGATTGTCGGTTATTACTGCTACCTTTCCAACCGCAGCAGAAGTTTTGGAGCGGAAGAAGAGGAAGCGACTCCGGTACAGGAAGTGCTGCTGCGGGATCTGTCCAGGAATTATCCGGCCTCTCCCAAGGAAGTGATCAAATATTACAGTGAACTTACGCAGTGCTTTTATAACGAAGAATATTCCGATGAAGAACTGGAACAGCTTGCCGACCGGGCGATGGAACTGTACGACGAGGAATTGGCTGCATTCCAGCCAAAGACATCTTATCTGCGCCTGCTGAAGGATGAGATTGCTTCTTATAAAGAGGATGATATTGAAGTTTCCAGTTATAAGACATCTCCCAGTACGGACGTTACTTATTTTACAAAGGACGGGCGGGAATGTGCAAGCCTGTTCTGTACATACACAATGCGGCAGGGTACGAGCCTGCAGTATCTGGAAGAGATATTTATCCTGCGCAGAGATGAAGAGGGACATTGGAAAATCTACGGATGGGAAATCGCGGATCCCAATATGAAGCAGAAAATAGAGAAAGAAGATTCTTAGAAATGAAAGAGGATATTTATATTCTTGCGATAGAAAGTTCCTGTGACGAGACTGCCGCCGCCGTAGTAAAGAATGGGCGCGAGGTGTTGTCCAATGTGATTTTTTCGCAGATTGAGCTGCACAGGCAGTATGGCGGTGTGGTGCCGGAAATTGCTTCCAGAAAGCATATTGAAAAAATCAACCAGGTCATTGAAGAGGCGTTAGAGCAGGCGTGCATGACGCTGCAGGATGTGACAGCGATTGCTGTCACGTATGGACCGGGTCTTGTGGGAGCGCTGCTGGTAGGGGTTTCGGCTGCAAAGGCAATCAGTTTTGCCACGGGGATCCCGCTGGTGGGCGTGCATCATATCGAAGGCCATATCAGCGCCAATTATATTGAAAATAAAGAACTGGAACCACCCTTTCTCTGCCTTGTGGTTTCGGGCGGCCATACGCATCTGGTCGTAGTGAAAGATTATGGGACGTATGAGATCGTTGGACGAACAAGGGATGATGCGGCTGGAGAAGCATTTGACAAAGTGGCGCGTGCCCTTGGTCTGGGCTATCCGGGAGGCCCGCGGATTGACCAGCTTTCAAAAGAGGGAAATGCCAGGGCAATTCCCTTTCCCCGCGCGAAAGTGGAGGAGTCGGCGTATGATTTCAGCTTCAGCGGGTTAAAATCTGCGGTTTTGAATTATTTAAATTCCTGTGAGATGAAAGGAGTGGAGGTAAAGCGGGCGGATGTGGCGGCCTCTTTTCAACAGGCGGTTATTGATGTCCTGGTAGGACATGCGTTGGAGGCAGCGGAAAACTATGGATATGACAAGTTTGCCATAGCAGGAGGCGTGGCGTCCAATTCTTCTCTGCGCACGGCATTTGCGGAGGAATGCAGGCAGCGAAAGATACGGTTCTATTATCCGTCTGCGGTATACTGTACGGATAATGCGGCGATGATCGGCGCTGCTGGGTATTATGAATACCAAAAGGGAATCAGAAGCGGTCTGGACTTGAACGCGGTTCCCAATTTGAAACTGGGAGAACGGTAAACACTGCGGGATGCGTTAGAAAATGGCAGGGAATTAAGACCGGAAGAAAGCTGGGAAAAGAAACATGCGAAAAAAAACAGTGGCGATCGTTTTGGCGGCAGGACGTGGCAGCCGTATGAAGAGAGACATACAGAAACAATATCTTTTGCTGAAAGACAAACCGACACTGTATTATTCGCTGAAAGCGTTTGAAGACAGCTTTATTGACGAAATTATTCTTGTGACAGGAAAAGATGAGATCGCATACTGCCACAGCGAAATCGTTGATAAATACGGTTTTCAAAAGGTGAGCCATATTATAGCAGGGGGAAAGGAACGGTATCATTCGGTGTTTTGCGGCCTGCAGGTACTGCAGGCATGCGATTATGTCTTCATTCATGACGGGGCGCGCCCGTTTGTGACAGAAGAGATATTAGAGCGCGCTTATGCGGCAGTGCAAAAAGATCGCGCCTGTGTTGTCGGTATGCCTGTAAAAGATACGATCAAATTGGCGGACGAAGATGGTTATGCGCAGACTACGCCGCGCCGTGATCTGCTGTGGATGGTGCAGACGCCGCAGGTCTTTGCGTTTCCGCTGATTTTTTCGGCATATCACAAATTTTTGCAGCAGGAGAGGGAGCTGCTTGCACAGGGCGTTAAGATTACGGATGACGCTATGGTTGCAGAGCGTTTCTCCAACGTACGCGTCAGAATGGTGGAGGGCTCCTATGAGAATATTAAGATTACGACGCCGGAGGATCTGCTGATTGCGGAAGCGTTTTTAAATGCGGGCAGTCTTTGATTGTTCTATCGTCTAATCAAAATCAATACGCTTTCATACGATATAAAAAATTTCACTGGGAAAGTCTTGGAACTATGACTTTCCCGGTGCTTTTTATTTTGTGCAAATTCTCCAAAAATGGGAGTTCTTATTTGTAAAAAAAGTGGAAAGTAAAAACTTTACGAATCTCGAGGACATATGTCCTTTCGGCATTTTTGCTAAAAATTTATAATCGTACACAGAGGTGATGAGATGAATTCCATGGAAAAAATGAAACTATTACCCCTGAAAGAGCAGGCGTATATGAAACAGCTCTTTGCGTATTGTACGAAAGAAATCAAAGACAGCATGTTTGTGGCAGAAGTAGAAAAAGGTTGTAACTTTATTGTGCAAGGGGAGAAATGCAAATATATTTTTATCATCCTGCGCGGACGCGCAAAAGGGATCGACAGGCAGGTACAGGGAAAGGTGTATGTATTTAAGGAGTTTTTACCAGGACGGGTATTGGGAGAATTTGAATGCCTTTCCGGTATTGCGGAATATACCATCACCATTCAGGCAGCGACGGACTGTACATTCTGGGTCATCCCGGCGGGACTGTATCTGGACTGGATGAGAATAGATGGAAACGCGTTGTTTTTAAGGGCACAGAGGTTACTGCTGGAACTTACGCACCAGACTAGGGAAAATCGGAAATATTTACTTTTAAACTGCAAAGACCGGCTGATTGCTTATTTTCTGGAACAGTATGAAAAAAAGCAGTCGGACGGCCAGGCAATGATCGGGAAAAGCAGAGATGAAATCTCGAACGCGACCGGATTCTGTGTCAAGACGATTAACCGAAATGTGAAAAATCTGCAGGAACAGGGTTATATTTCCATCCAGACAGGAAAAATATGTATTTCGGAAGTGCAGTATGAACGGATGAAAACATACACAGAGGAAAATCTTTTCTAAATGATGGAGGTTCAGAATGAAAAGAAGAGGAATCAGACTGACCGCGCTGCTGTCAGCCGTGGCGGTGCTGCTTACGGGATGCAGTATTCCACAGAAAGATACCACAAAATATAAAGTGGCATCGGTGACGGATACAGGAGGCGTCAACGATCAGGCGTTTAATCAGCTTGCGTGGGAAGGACTTGTAAAATTTTCGGAAGAAACCGGTGCGGAGGTCAGCTACATTGAATCGAAGCAGGCATCCGATTATATGACGAATTTAGACCGCGCGACGGACGGGTTTAACGATCTGAGCTTGGCATCAATGTATACAGGGTGCGTTACCTCTGTGTAATTGTTTCCGGTATGTTGGCGGGGATCGCAGGCGCATCGATTACGCTGGATGTCGTGGCACAGTTTACGCCCACTGCAGTGGCAGGACAGGGATTTATTGCCCTGGCGGCAGTTATTTTCGGCAAATGGAGGCCTGTTGGCACGTATCTGGCATGCCTGATTTTCGGTCTGGCGCAGGCGTTGACCGTAGTGCTGGGAGGCGGGAGCATTGTGATACCGTCTGCGTTGCTTGCTATGCTGCCGTATGTCTTGACCATTGTGATATTAATCCTGTTCGTCGGCAGATCTGCAGCGCCAAAGGCGGATGGCGTTGCCTATGAGAAAGGAAAGAGATAACAGAATAATGAAAGCAAATGCGTAAAAGCAGAAAGGGAAGAAAGAGAGGAAAACGATATGTTTTATAACAAAATTTCAGAATCGGCGGCGTATATCAAAGGGAAAATGGACGCGCCTGCGACCGTGGGAGTGGTGCTTGGCAGCGGTCTGGGGAGTCTGGTCGATATGATGGAAGACAAAAAGGTTATCCCATATCAGGATATACCGAATTTTCCACAGTCTCATGTGGCGGGGCATGCGGGCAATCTGGTTATTGGCAGGATCGGAGCTGTGACGGTGGCGGCTATGCAGGGAAGATTCCATTATTATGAAGGATTTTCCATGAAAGAGGTTACCTATCCGGTCTATGTAATGAAATTGCTGGGAATTGAAAGTCTGATCGTTACCAATGCCTGCGGCGGAATCAACCCGTCCTTTCATCCGGGCGATCTGATGCTTCTGACAGATTATATCAATATGCTTGGAAATAATCCGCTGATCGGTCCAAATGACGAACGTCTGGGCGTAAGATTCCCGGATATGTCGGAGGCATACTCCAAAGAGCTGATCGGTAAAGCGCAAAAAACTGCAGACAGTCTGGGCATTGCATATCAAACAGGCGTATATGCCATTTTCCCAGGACCGTGTTACGAGACAGCGGCGGAAATACGCGCCTATGCGAATCTTGGGGCCGATGCCATCGGCATGTCCACTGTACCGGAGACGATTGTGGCAAATTATCTGGGTATGAAGGTGCTCGGCATTGCCTGTATTACCAACATGGCAACCGGCATTGCCAAAGAAAAGCATACGCATGAAGAGGTGGTAAGGATTGCCAATGAGAGCAGCGCAAAACTGTGCAGCTGGGTAAAGAAAATCATTGCGGACTGGCAGGAGTAAACATATGGGAAAATATAGAAGGATCTTTACGATCGTATTGGATTCGCTTGGCGTCGGGGAACTGCCTGACGCGGCGGATTACGGTGACGCAGGGACAGATACGCTGGGGCACATTTCCGCTTCCGTAGAGCAGCTTCGGATTCCAAATCTGCAGAAACTGGGTCTGGCCAATCTCAGAGCGCTGGCGCAGGTATCTCCGGTGGAAAAGCCGCTTGGGTATTATACGAGACTGAAAGAAGCGAGCAGGGGAAAAGACACTATGACGGGGCATTGGGAGATGATGGGACTTCACATCACAAAGCCGTTTCAGACTTTCACGGAGAATGGCTTTCCCAAGGAACTTATAGAGGAGCTTTCCAGACGTACTGGACGCGTGATTATCGGTAATAAAAGCGCCAGCGGGACAGAAATACTGGAGGAGCTTGCGGAGGAAGAGATCGCGACCGGACATATGATTGTTTATACCTCTGCAGATTCGGTTCTGCAGATCTGCGGAAATGAAGAGACCTTTGGCCTGGACGAATTATACCGTTGTTGCGAGATTGCCAGAGAGATCACAATGCGGGATGAATGGAAAGTAGGCCGTGTGATCGCAAGACCTTACGTAGGAAAAAGGAAAGGCGAGTTTAAACGAACAAGCAACCGGCATGATTATGCTTTAAAACCATATGGAAGAACCGTGCTGAACGCTCTGAAGGACGCGGGGCTTGATGTAATTTCGGTTGGGAAGATTTTTGATATTTTTGATGGGGAAGGGCTGACGGAGTCTCATAAGTCCGTGAGCTCCGTACATGGGATGCAGCAGACGGCAGAGATTGCCAAAAGAGATTTTAGAGGGCTTTGCTTTGTGAATCTGGTGGATTTCGACGCTCTCTGGGGACATCGCCGTGATCCGAAAGGATATGCGCAGGAGATAGAACGGTTTGACGAAAAGCTCGGAGAACTGCTTCCTCTCTTAAGGGATGATGATCTTTTCATGATCACGGCAGATCATGGAAACGATCCGACGCATAGCGGAACAGATCATACAAGAGAGCATGTGCCGCTTTTGGTATATTCTCCTTCGTTGAAGGGACAGGGAGCGCTTGCGGAAATGGAGACCTTTGCGGTTATCGGAGCGACCATTGCGGAAAACTTTGGTGTTTCCATGCCGAAAGGAACGATTGGCAGATCATTCCTGGAAAAAATTAGCAAAAGAGGAGGGTGACGGTTGGATAACGCAATGATGATAGAATTGTTTGGCTATCTGGGTTCTTTGCTGGTAGTCATATCAATGCTAATGACGTCTGTCATGAAATTAAGGATAATCAATACAATCGGCGCAGGAATTTTTTCTCTATATGCGCTTATCATACAGTCGTATCCGACAGCGCTCATGAATACATGTCTGGTACTGATTAATATCTATAATCTGATACGGCTATCGAGGAAAGAACGCCATTACGATCTGGTAGAAGGAAAAGAGGGCGAGCCGCTTCTACATTATCTTCTGCATTATTATAGGGAAGATATTATAAAATATTTTCCCGGGTTTCCGCAGGAAGCTACAGGCGCCGATATTGTATGCATTGTATGCGCGGATGCGGTTCCGGCAGGAATTCTGCTTGGGAAAATGAGGAACGGGGATGCAGTGGAAATCATTCTTGACTATTCTACGCCCGCATATAGAGACTGCTCGGTAGGAGCCTATTTATATCCCAGACTTTCCGAGAAAGGAATACGCAGACTTGTGTATACGGGAAAAGAAAAGAAGCATATATCTTATCTGAAAAATGCTGGTTTTATGCCGGAAAATGAAAACTATGTGAAACTGTTATAGGACGAATGCAGAGAATTCAGTTTCCGGCAGGACAGGCGGCTGGCTTGCTTTACAACAGGCCGGCGCCGCCTGCAAAAAAGAGAGAAAAAATGGATGTTCGCTCTGACTGTAAAACGTTTGTAAAACATTAAAAAAAATTGGAAAAATAGAGAAAAAAGTTGTTGACACTATAGAGGATGTTTGGTAAAATAACTCTTGCGTTGGCGAGAGGAACGTACATGGAGAGGTATCGAAGTGGTCATAACGAGGCGGTCTTGAAAACCGTTTGTCC
>CAJUDS010000029.1 GCA_910585345.1 uncultured Lachnospiraceae bacterium
GTACGCGTACTGTGCAAATAATCCGGTGAAGTATGTTGACCCGACCGGGCATATGTTGTGTCCGATAAACACTACAAATCCAGGGTTTGAGGGAGAGGATGGAACTAAAATATTATTTAGAGGTGATAGAGCAAGTGTTGTTCCTGATGATGTATTTGAAAATGGATTTATACCAAAAGGAACGCATAATGATCCATTGCTGCATACTGTAAGTAATGTTACTGCTGGAAATTTTGTATCAACTTCTATCGATGAGACAATTGCTACGGGATTTGCAGGAAAGAACGGGTATGTATATGTAATTCAAACAGATAACTATATTGATATAAATAGTACATATGGACCAAAAGCATATTTTCCAGAACAAATGGAATTTTCAATTCCAGGTGGGGTAAAACCGTCTGAAATAATTGGTGCATATAAAATGCAAGGTGGAAAAAATACAGGAGATTTTATTTTTAATCCTAACTTTGGAGGAAAATAATGGAGAATGAAAAATATAAGATTTTGTGTGTTGAAAAAGGATTAAAAAAGGAAGCGATAATAGAGTTAGTAGAAGATAACGATACTGTTGGAATTAAGTTTTCCTTAGATAGATTTGTTATTGAAAAAAAAGGTGAAAACTATTTTGAAACGTTAATTGAACTAAGAAAAAATTTGGAAATAATGGATATTAAATTATTGTGTAAAGGTTGTTGCAGGAATGTATATCCATCAGGAATGATGCTAAGTATGGGAGTAGGTAGGAAGGCTTATACTCTGGATTATGGAAAGCAAGCAAAAACCAGTTCATTAGTTGATATATTTGACTCTTGCTCAATTGAGGAATATGCGACGATTGATCAACAAAAAGATTTTTTTGAAAATTGGTTGAAAAGTATCACGGGGTAGAAACATGGCAATTTATTTTTATAAAATAAGTGATGAATATGGTTGTTTTTCAAATTTCTCACACTACAGTTTTAACCTAGACGGGAAAAAGTGGATGACGAGTGAACATTATTTTCAGGCACAGAAATTTTGTGGTACAAAATACGAAGAAAAAATTCGTTTGCTTGATAACCCAATGAAAGCAGCGAAGATGGGGAGAAACAGAGCATTACCATTGAGAAAGGATTGGGAAGAGGTAAAAGATGATATTATGAGAAAAGCCGTGTTTGCAAAATTTTCACAGAATAAAGAGATTAGGGATGTTTTGATATCTACTGGTAAGGAAAATATTGTTGAAGAAACAATTAATGATTATTATTGGGGGTGCGGAAGAAATGGTTTAGGAAAAAATATGTTAGGATATATATTAATGGAAGTAAGAGAAAAGTTGTTATTTCTTGAAAACTTAAATGATTAAATAGTACATTAGCTTGTTATTTTTTCAACCATCGCACTGCACAAATATTCTGTTTCCGTTCCGTTGCGGAGGACATCAGAAGTTTCTTACTGCCCTGTGGGCAGCCAGCAGTTCCCGGACATGGATGTCCGGGAAAAGCCGCCTTCGCCCGGATGGCGAATCAGGCTGTCTGCGTGGCAGATGCAACAACGAAAAAGCTACACTCTGCCTGAAAATATTTCAATACACGGGTCAGGGCAGTTAGAAACTTCAATGTCCGCAGCCCGGAACAGAAACAGAAATTTGAGCAGGACGATGGAAGAGACAAAAGTAATACTGCCTGATGGAAATGCAGAAAAGGCAGTGTTAGTATCACTTTGCCTGTAAAGATTCTTGCGTTAGCTATCACATGTGGCATTGACGGACAGAAAAATGAAGCTGCCAATTCAGCAAATGTGACAGCCTGTTAATAACGTATTTTACAGATTTCGTTGATTAAGTTAGCAGGAAAACACTGGTTAAGGAAAGTTGGAAAGGAAGTGGTAAGGAACTAAAAAATACTTATATGTGATTATTGTTTATAGATTTTTGGTCAGAAATGAATGAAATCAACTATTCGACGCGATAAGCCGATTTGTTGTCGTTGGAATAAGCCGAACTGAAATCCTTTCTGTAAGTTGTGATGCGCAGATTTAGAAAAATGAAAAACAGAAATGTCTGGCAGTCAGAGGAAACAGGTTGTCAGAAAAACAGGCATAAGGTGAAAAAATGAGATCGAAAAACGTTTAAAGTTATACATACATTAACACCAGACCACCTGCGTTTGCTTTTCAATACTGCATCTGTGATACCACTGCCAAATGGATGAAATAAAGTCTGATTCAATCCCAAACAGGTACGCAACTGATTTGGGATTGTTTGCCGTTTCTTTTATCAGATTCATACATGTAGAATCTGCCTGTTACTGACTGTCGGAAAAAGACAGTTTGTCTTGGAGTTGGTCAGTCAACTTCGAAGATTTAACATGCACAACCGCCACATTGGAGAAGAGCAGCGGAAAGTATGAACTGTCCACCTCTGGGGAGAAAGTCTGCTTCCACAGGCAATGAAGTGGGCAGATGCAGAACAGATATCTGATCAGCATCGGGGAAGCCCCGTGCTTTTCTGACTGCCACTGGATTACTGACTTTGCGTGGCATCTTTGGAAACCACTGTTTTCTGAAAAAGATAAATCCTGATTTTATAATTCTTCAAGGTGGATTTACAGTGACCGGGTTTTCCTGTGTCCTGTTGTGTAAGACTGCTGTCCGGTATCTGGCAGTGGGACATCTGCATTGTGGTAACTGTAAATATCTCTCCTCCTGAAACGCGACACAGGACTTTACTGGCAGTTGGATGATCTGGAATGTAATCTGTGGACATATAGAAACTGCTACATGACAGGCCGTTTCTCTGCCTTCTGCCTGTAACGTCTGGGGAAGCGCACCACAGCATCTGCCGTAGCCAACCGGAATGCGTAAGGCTCAGACTTTGAGCTGTCCTGCCAGTGGGACAGGCTGTTTTGCATGGAATAAACGATGCAGACTTGAAACGATGGATTGTGGAAATTTCGGAATCTGCTTCTCTGTATTACTGCTATCCGGGAATGGGTATAGAAGCACTGCCAGCATAAATGCGGTTGAACTGGGATACAGGCTGGATGATTCCGAACGTTCTGGATAGATCAGGTGTCGTAAACGTGGACAGGCTGGAGAAATCCTGTCTGCATACCAGCCTGTACTGCATGTAATAATGCTTCATGTGTTATGTAAATTATGCATCTAAGACTTTCACGATGCAGAATACGAATATACCTGAATAATGGAGACTGGTGAAAGTGGCATAAATGCAGGCAAATTCAGAGGATTATTGTGTGTATCTCCGTCTATGCCGCATGTGCCAGTGCAGGACAAGCTGTGCAGACCCTGTGCCGGAATGCTTCAGAATGCAGGACAAGACCTTATGAAAGCTGACAGTCCACTGTCCACCGGGCAGATGATGAAAAGCCCTACTGTTTCTGCGTACAAATGCAGCTTTTCAGCCTACCGTCCAGCCATGCAGAAGAGAAAACGGGACAAAGAGCACCCTGACGGAGCCAATCGGAAAGGAACCAGCCCGTGTGCTGGAAACCGCGGAAAGAGTATTGAAGGCAGACAGCTGCATCCTATACTGCTTCTATGGGAGCCGGAAAACTGTGGCACTGTATATCGTGCCATGTAACGGACACCACCGGGTAAAGTCGGAAAGGAACCAGCCTGTGTGGCGGAAGATTCGGAAACGAGAGCACAGGAAACGGCAGTGTTCTATGCTTCGTATGAGCCGGGAACAACGGTATAGTATGCTCCTACGGGTAACGGACGCCACCGGATGAAGACGGGGGACTGTGCCTGCACTGTCCCACGGCCGCAGCGAAACCTACCGCTACGACAGACAGGGCCGCCTGAGCGCCCATACGGACAGAAAAGGCAGGAGACTCCTCCACAGCGACCAGGGATACCAGTATACGTCAAAGGCATTTGTAGAATTCTGTGAATCTGTACGATTTCCAGACACAGGAGGTGTTGTATCAGACAGTGGAAGAATTTGCTTATGTCACGTATAACCACATCCGTCCTTACAACTATAATGGATACCGCACTCCTTATCAGGTACGGTCTGCATCTTAAATATAAAAACTGATTTTTAGCCATAAGCGTTACAAAAATGCTTGACCACAACACCAGCAGGGAAACCATGAGCGATAAAATCAAGCGTATGCTGAAAAATGAGATGCGGCAGATGTAAAAAGGCGATAACGGAAACAGGCTGGGAATCAGAAATGTGCTGGCTCCCGGTTTGTAAAATCGGGAGGTTTATGGTAGTATGGAGATACGAAAACAGAAGGGAAAGCAGGTGGGAAGATTGACAGTGACGGAACAGATAGACCAGAAACATCAGGAAGATTTACAGAGGTTAAGAGGTTTTCGCCTGCTTGATGATGACTTCCTCACAAAGTGTTTTGAGGGAGATACGGCAAGCATAGAACTGGTATTGCAGATTGTGCTGGAAAAGCCGGATTTAAAGGTGCTGGACGTCCGCACCCAGGTATTTGTGGAGAATTTGTTGAATCGTTCAGTAAGGTTTGATATTCTTGCTACTGACAGTACCGGTGCTAAAATAAATGTTGAAATCCAACGAGCCGATAAAGGAGCCGGGAGAAAAAGAGCAAGGTATAATTCCAGCATGATGGACGCAACTCTTTTGAAGAAAGGTGATGATTTTGACAATCTTCCAGAAACATGGGTAGTGTTTATCACGGAAAATGATGTGATAGGAAAAGGACTGCCACTCTATCCAGTTGAGCGCTGGTTTTTAGGAACCGGAGAAAGATTTGAGGACGGTTCACATATACTGTATGTAAACGGCGCTTATCGTGGAGATACACCAATCGGAAAACTCATGCATGATTTTTCATGTACTAATGCGGCAGATATGTATTATACGACACTGGCAGACAGAGTTCGTTTTTTCAAGGAAAGTAAGGAGGGCATTTTAATCATGTGCAAAGTCATGGAGGATATGAGAAAAGAATCTTTACAAGAGGGCATAAAAGAAGGGGCAATAAATACTGCTAAAAGAATGTTGGCAGATGGAATGTTGACACTTGAAAAAATTGCGGAATATGCAGGACTTCCACTTGACGAAGTGAAAAAACTGAAAGCAGAATAAATGAAATAAAGGGAACGTAAAGAGCCAAGAAAAAAATTCTTGGCTCTCTTAGATTTATAATACTAAAAATCACATTACTACATATAGCGCTTGGGTGATTCCCTTATGCATTCTAAATATTCATTATAATTTATATTATCAGGTCTAACGTCAATACCATCAATAAAGATTATATACTTTTTAGATACTTTAATTCCTTCCAAAGCATTAATAAATTGTTTTTCAAGAAACATTAAATTACTTTGAAATCGAGTATCGCTGAATTTAATTTCTTTAGAGTCTCCCATTTCACCACGCAAATGTTCAAAAACCACTGTTGCGGAATCTTTTGCTTGCTCTACAAACTCAATTGCTGGTTTTATTTCTGGTTTAAATGCACTATAATAAAAATCATCGATTGCTTCTTTTAGTTTGTTAAATAACTTACCATTGAAAATACTACGAACTTCTGTTTTATATATCTTATCTGGCATAAGAAGAAGTAATATCACTCTCCAAACATCAGTATAATCGCTCAAAATGAAATCTCGTTGTTTTTTTAATCTAACAAATTTTCCATATTCTGTTTTCCCCCATGTAAACAATAGAAACATATGTATCTTCTATAACGTTATTGGACAAATAGACAGAATAAGCCGTTTTTCCAGTACCTTTATCTCCTAATATTAAATACTTGTTATTTTCCAAAATTTGATCTAATTTATTGTCACGATAAAAAATGCGATTAAATAAGTCTCTGCTTGAACTATCTCGATAATTAGTGGCATCGTATTCGCCAAAGTTTATATCTGCAATTCTTTTGTATGCAATATCCATTATTCATCCTCACTTTTATCATTCTGTATTATTTTCACTTGGCTTTATAAATAGAATTATACTTATCTTAAAATTTTGATATTGTACATGAAACTGGAGTGAAAGTAAAGCCGATATAGACGAAAAATGCAAAAATAGTAGAAATAGTGTTGTTTTACTAGCTTCTGAAGAAATATTATAATAAATGAAAGCATGATTGTATATTTAAGATGCTTTTGAATTAATGGAAGAGTGATTAGTGGTATTTTGACTTTCGCTCATCGCACTGCACAAATATTCTGTTTCCGCTCCGTTGCGGAGGACATTAGAAATTTCTTACTGCCCTGTGGAGAGCCAGCAGTTCCCGGACATGGATGTCCGGGAAAAGCCGCCTTCGCCTGGATGGCGAATCAGGCTGTCTGCGTGGCGGATATGATAACGAAAAAGCTACACTCTGCCTGAAAATATTTCAATACACGGGTCAGGGCAGTTAGAAACTTCAATGTCCGCAGCCCGGAACAGAAACAGAAATTCGAGCAGGACGATGGAAGAGACAAAAGGAATACTGCCTGATTGACAGAAAGAAAAATCAATTGTAATTGATACGATCCTATGCGGGATGAGGTTGGCGGCGCTCTCTTGTTGCCGGGTGAAATTCACAATATTACCTGAGCCTGCCGCTGCGACCACATTTGGAATATTCTATACGTCAAAAATCTCTATAGTTTATTGCAGATTGTTTAATAGTAATGTTGTGAAAAGAAGGCGGTAATTGTTATAATAAAAAAGGATAGTGCGTGTCATGTCTGAATCGGCATTGGGCAGGATTCAAAACTGGACAGTAATAGTTCCAGAAAAGCGGATTGAAAAAAACAGTGTGGAAAATGGAGGCATGTATGCTGACGCGGGAGCAGAATATATTTTTAGCAAAGAAAACTTTTGTAGAATTAGTGTACAATACTGCATATATTGAGGGATGTAATGTTACATTCCCACAGACACAGACCATTATAGACGGAGCGGTAGTAAATGGAGTAACAGTAGATGATATACAAACAGTTCTCAATTTACGCGATGCATGGAAATATTGTATTGACCATATTGACAGCCCGCTGGATTTGGAATATCTGTAAAATAAATGAATTTGTGTCCAGAAATGAAAGTTTACAATGGGGAGCATTGCGAACCGGAACGGTGGGAGTTGGTGATTTTGTGCCATCAATTCCCGTGAAAGAAAAAGTTATGGAGGAATTGAGCAAAATTGCGGAAATTTGCGGAAATAAATGACTGTATAGAAAGAGCAGTTGAATATTTTGCATATGTATGCAAACAGCAGCTTTTTTGGGATGGAAATAAAAGGACATCTACAATCGTAGCCAGCAAAATTCTGATTGGATCAGGAAATGGTATCTTAACGATTGGAAAGGATAATGCTGAAGAATTTAATAGTACTTTACATAATTGGTATTTAAAGGATGAATTACAACCATTGAAAAATTGTCGTAAAAAGTGTATAAAGACATTAAATTTAGGGTAGAAGGATTCATTTAACATAGGAAAATATAGAAAAGTTGTATCTATTATCTGTAAAAGATGCAGGATTTTGTGATGGAATTTAGTAAAATAATTCCAAGTGGAAACAAAATAGATGTTGGCTATTTTAAAAATATGATTAAAATAGCTGCTTCCGCAATCATAAATTTGATAGATGAACAGTACAGGGAAACGCAGAACACAGGAAAATTTGAAAAACTGCGAATAAAAATATTCCAAAATCAGATCGTCGAATCGTAATCTTCAGGAATGGCATAAGTGAAGAAAAAGCATTTCATTTCGAAACAGATGTAGTTGTCCTGCCTTGCACTGATCAGGCAGGCCGGGGAGAACTGCATGGAGATCATCAAAGAGAAGCACATGCTATATTTTTTGAATATACTGCTGGACCGCACGCGGGAGAAGACGATGGGATTTAACAGGGAAAGTCTGTGCCGCGTGAGGGATATTTTAAAAGAACGGTATGACATCAAGAGCTGAGAGCGGTAAAAGCGCTGCGGCGTGTTTTTTTGCCAGTCATAGGGACAAAAACCGGCGGCATATGATAAAAAGAGAATAAAGCGAGAAAAGGGGCGGCCCGTATGAAAGTTGGGAAATGGATGAAACGGATGGTAATTCTTGACCTGCTTGCGCTGGGGCTGCTTTTTTTGGCGCGTTTTGAGCGGGCGGAGACGGCGCGGCAGACGGCGTCGTCAAATACGCAGGCTGTTTTGGCTGCGGGTGCGGCAGAGGAGAATGGTTTCTGGGATTTTGCAGAGAGCATGGAGACGGAAGCCGCCGCTGACGCAGCGGGAAGGGGCAACGCGGCGGGACGGAATATGCCGGGACGTATCGCCATTACGTTTGACGACGGCCCGCATCCCCGCTATACGGAAAAGCTGCTTGACGGACTGGCGCAGCGGGGCGTGAAAGCGACCTTTTTTGTGACGGGCGCCAATGTGGAGAAATACCCGGAGATTATAAAGCGGATGCAGGAAGAGGGCCACCTGATTGGCAACCATACATATCATCATGTGCAGCTTACCGCCGCCAATGAAAAGCAGTTCCGGGAGGAAATTATTTCGACGAATGAGGCCATCCGCGAAGTCACGGGAGAGGACACGGCCTATATCCGCCCGCCTTACGGTTCCTGGAACAAAAAATATGAAGAAGAGCTGAACATGTTTCCCGTGCTCTGGACGATCGATCCCAGAGACTGGTGTTCAGACGACGCGGCCTGCATAGTCAGAAATACGATCGCCAGGATCAAGGACAATGACATTATTCTGATGCATGACCAGTATAAGTCCAGCGTGGACGCTGCGCTGGAAATCGTGGACGAACTGCAGAAAGAGGGGTATGAGTTTGTAACGGTGGAGGAATTATTGTTTGACTAGCTTTTGTCTTGGAACACACCTCCCTCTATTTGCGCACAAAAACGAAAAATTGATTTGTGTGGGCTTTTGCGGAAATGTATTGCTTCCGAACTGGAAAAAAGGTATAATAAAACAGGAATGATTACTGACTGATTTGTATCATTTAGACAATGAGACAACAGGCGCAGGCTGTATGGCATGTGCAGGATGAATGTAAAGAAAAAATGGCGGTGGGATATGAAAAAGCAAACACAAAAGAAAAATAGCACGGTTTCAATCAAGCTGAAGCTGCTGGGGATTATACTGCCGGTAGTGATCGGCATTATGGTACTGCTGGTAGGCGTTTCCTATTTTATTTCCAGAAATATCATTACGGAATATTCTCAGAATCTGCTGCGCTCTTCCATTGACAATCAGGCAAATGAGATTGAAGCGTGGCTGAACGAGAATTTGTCGGCGTTCCAGATGGCCAAGCAGGCCATCGAACAGACGCAGCCCGGGCAGGAACAGCTGCAGCAGATATTGGACAGTTATTATGGATTTAACGATAATTACCCAAACGGCCTGTATATTGCGGACGCGGAGGGGAATATGATGACGGCTTCCGGTTCGGCAAAGACGGAAGCGGACCCCAGGCAGTCGTTGTGGTACCGCAGCGGTATGACCCGCTGGAATATGGGCTTTACAGGGGCCTATACCAATGAAGAGGGACAGGCCGTGATCAGCGCGTCCGGTATTCTCAAAGACGGCTCCGGTGTTATCAAGGTGATTTCCGCCGATCTGACGCTCGAGAGAATCAGCATCATCGTAAACAGTTTTATTGAAATGGAGCAGGCGCAGGCATTTCTTGTGAGCGCTTCGGAGGGGACGATTCTGGCGCATCATGACACGTCTCTGATTTCCACGAGGTTGAGCGAGTCGGACGACGGCTTCCTGCGGGATGTCGGGGAGCGGGTAGCGCAGGACGACTTTAAAATGGCGGAAATAGACGGCAATATGACGGCTTTTGTGGAAATACAGGGGACAGACTTTATTCTTGTGTCTTATATCCCGACGCATGTGATCTATGCCGACATCGAGCATGTCAGGACGCTGATGATTCTGATTGGTCTCGTGTCGGTCGCAGTGCTTGCCCTGTTAATCGAGCGTGTGGTGCACATGGTAATCCGGCCGGTGAGAGAGCTGACAAGTGTGATTACGGCAATGACGGACGGGGATTTTACCCTGCATGTGAAATCGGCGCATAATGATGAGATCGGCGTTATGAGCAGAAGCCTGGAAAAATTTATCCAGTCTATGCGTATGATGTTTGCTTCGATCCATGTGGTATCGCACAGGCTGAACCGGCAGGCCGACAGCAGCAACACGGTGTCCGGACAGATGTACGACGCTTCCAGGTCGCAGAGCATTTCGATGAAAGAGCTGAATACTACGGTGGAACAGCTTTCCCGCTCTGTCAATGAGATTGCGGATAATGCCGCGACGCTGGCGTCCGTTGCCGCCGACACGCGGGAGGACGGCCGTCAGGTGGGCGATAAGATGAAGGAGACTGTGGAGGTTTCCGTACAGGGCAGAGAAGACATGCACCGTTTGAGCGAGGCCATGCGGGAGATTGACGAGTCCGTGCGCAGACTGCAGGAGGAGATTGACAGAGTAGGGAAGGCTTCTGTGGAGATCAATAAGATTACCGGTGTGATCGGTGAGATCGCGGAGCAGACCAATCTGCTTTCGCTGAACGCTTCGATTGAGGCGGCCAGGGCGGGAGAAGCCGGAAAGGGCTTTGCCGTGGTGGCAATGGAAATCGGACAGCTTGCCAATACAAGTACGGATGCGGTACATAATATCGAAAACCTGATTGAAGAGATCAATAAGCTGGTACAAAACACCGTCCGGCAGACGCAGGAGAGCGTAAGCAGTATCAACGACAGCAGCGCGCTCATAGGAGACGCGCTTATAACGTTCGATACAATCTTTGGCAATATTGACACGGTAAACGCTCTGGTGGAGCAGATGGCGGAAAAGATCGGGAAGGTAGACGACGTGGCGGGCAATGTGGCGGCGATATCGCAGCAGCAGGCGGCAAGTTCGGAGGAAATTCTTGCTACATCGGAAACGATGGTGCAGCATGCCGACCAGATCACGGCGGACAGCCAGGTGGTGTCGAAGGGGGCAGGGGAGCTGACTGCCTCCGCAAAAGAATTATTCGATCATGTGGGAAAATTCAAGATAGAGAAGGGAGCCGGACAGCGATGAAAAGTAAAAATTTCGTAAAAAAAACCGCACTATGGGCGGCGGTGATTCTTCTGGCGGCCGCGGCTCTGACAGGCTGTGGCAGACAGACGGCCCAGTCTCATAAAGAGGTCAGAATATTCCTGAGTTTAAACCAAATGGATACCTTTCGGCAGACGCTGGTGGACGCGGCTGCGGCAAGAGCCGCGCAGCAGGGCGCGCAGCTCACGGTGGAAGATGCGCAGGGGTCTATTGAAACGCAGGTAGCGCAGATTAAGCAGGCGGCTGCGGAAGGATATGATGTGATACTGTGCAGCGCGGTTTCTACGGATACGGCGGTGGAGCTGAAGGCCTGCGCCGGGGAGATTCCGGTAGTTTTCTTCAACAGTTGTCCGGACGACAAATATCTCGAAGCGGGGAAGTACATTTATGCCGGGTCCGACGAGCAGGTGGCCGGACAGTTTCAGGCGGAATATGTACTGGAACAGATGGCGGACAAGGACGAAATCAATGTGGCGCTGATTAAGGGGCCAAAGTTCCATTCCGCGACGCTTGGCAGAACGAACGGCATCAAACGGACGCTGGAGGCAAGCGGGAAGAAGATCAATTATGTGTTTGAGGACAGCGCTGCCTGGGATACGGAGCAGGCGAGGGAACTGTTTGCGCTGTTTCTGCAGACAGGGGTTTCCGCGGACTGCGTGCTCTGTAACAATGACGCTATGGCTCTCGGCGTAGTGGAGGCGTGCAGAGAGGCCGGAGTCGACTGCAGTACGCTTCCGATTCTGGGCGTGGACGCCACTGCGGATGGCTGTGCGGCGATCCGCAGCGGAGAGATGGCGTTTACCGTTTACCAGTCCGGGCTTGGGCAGGGCGAAGCGGCAGTGGACGCGGCCATCTGCCTGGCCACGGGAGCGGATATGGACGCTCTTGCGGGTCTGAGCGAGGACGGCAGATACGTCTGGGTGGACTTTGAAAAGGTGGACAGCGGTAATGTGGCGGAGTATGCGGCGAAGTAGCGGCCGCATGGAAATCAAATTTTTAGGGACATCCGGAATCGGTTTTCCTAGGCACTGCCCGGCATAATTTCTGTGCGTACGCCGGGCAGAAAAGACTGCATTTTCTAATAGCCCGCGCGTGTTGTTCCAGGGATTGCGACGAAGCCGGCCTATACGCGCCGTCCAGGCGCGGGCGGCCTTTTCCGGACTTCCGTGTCCGGAAACTGCTGTCTGTGAGCGGACAATAAGAAAATTCTAATCTTTC
>CAJUDS010000030.1 GCA_910585345.1 uncultured Lachnospiraceae bacterium
CGGAATTGGCAGACGCGCCAGATTTAGGTTCTGGTGGGAGACCGTGCAGGTTCAAATCCTGTTATCCGCACGGCGGAGTGCTGATTGATTCAGCACTTTTTTCTTTTGTGCTGCCGGGGATGATGGCGGCCTTTTTCGGACATCCGTGTCCGGAAACTGCTGTCTGTGAGCGGACAATAAGGAAATTCTAATATTTTACGGAATCATTTTTATATGGCTGCGGCAAAACAGCCGCAGGATTGACAGCTTTCCGTATCTGTGACTTGCCTGCGGATACCAACGCAGGGAGCGAAATCATACCGTATTGTATGGTTAGGACACTTCCTGTATTGGAAGTATCTTTTTTATTTAACTGAATATTGATAAGATACGTTTGCGAGGGAACTGAACAAGTTGAAAAAGGTTAAGACCTGACCTCTCGACCTGTCGGCTAATACCGGCGTAGGGAAGCAATTTCTTACGCCCTTATTGCGTCTGAAAGAGCTTCCATTAATTTGGAAGCTCTATTTTTTTGTTTTCCAGGAGGATAACGCAATGTCATTTATGCAGGATGTTTTGAACCACAACAAGCCCATTTGGGACAAGTGTGCTGCCACCCTCTTTGTGCGCGAAATGCAGACGGGGAAACTGCCTTTTGACTGCTTCAAGGAATACATGATACAGGACAGTATTTATCTGAAGCACTATGCCCGTGTGTACGGAAAGGCTATCTACCACGCAACGGCCCTGCGGGATATTCAGTTATATTATTCGGTACTGAATTTTGTGACTGATACAGAATCTGCAGTACGGCTAAAGTATCTGTCGCAATTTGGTATGACAGATGATGATATGGAATGGATAGCTCCGTTACCGGAAAATCAGCATTACATTGATTTTTTATTGCAAATTGCGGAGCGTGGCAATGAATGTGAAATGATTATGGCGATACTTCCCTGTATGTTGAGCTATAGCTATATCTTTCGCAAACTCTCCGCGCAGCCAGGCAGTAAAGAGTCGAGATATTGGGATTTCATACAGGACTATGCCGATGATCTCTATGCAGAGAGCTGCAGGGAATTGTGTAACTTTGCTGATAGGAAATGTGGAGAACTCAACAAGTTAGAGAAAGAAAAATTGAGCCGTATATTTGAAAAGGCCAGTCTGCTTGAGCTTGATTTTTGGAATATGGCTTATCGGAGATAGATCAATAAAAAGGGATATTAGCAATGAATTTGCCGGGAAAAAGAGCGGTAGATCTGCTGATATCGGTATTCTGCATATTGTCTTTTTGAGAGAAGCAAAGGAGAAATATAACTATGAAAAAAGTATTGACGATTGCCGGGTCTGATTGCAGCGGAGGCGCCGGTATTCAGGCTGACCTAAAGACTTTTTCAGCGCATGGTGTATTTGGCATGAGCGTAATCGTTTCTGTTGTCGCAGAGAATACAAGCAGGGTGATTGCAATGCAGGACATTACACCAGATATGATTGAAAAGCAGATTGACGCAGTTTTTGAGGACATTGAAGTAGACGCAGTGAAGATCGGTATGCTGTCCAGCCCCGAATGTATGAAAGCAGTCGCAGCAAAGTTACGGGAGTACAGGCCCAAAAACATTGTAGTTGACCCTGTGATGTATGCTAAAAACGGCTGTCCCCTTATGGAATTGAAAGCGGTTGATACGCTGATGGAATGCATTATCCCCCTTGCCGATGTACTGACGCCGAATATCCCCGAAGCAGAAAAAATAGCGATTTTGAAAGGCGGTCATGCCGTCGGCAGTGCATTAGATGTTTTGTTTGACGGGAAAAGGATTTATCACTTTGAAACCGCCCGCATTGATACCCAAAATACGCATGGTACAGGTTGTGCGTTTTCTTCAGCAGTTGCTTCACAGCTTGCAAAGGGGGCAGGTACAGAGAAGGCGGTTGAACTGGCCAAGGCTTATGTCACTTCTGCTATCAGGTGTTCTACCGCTATCGGAAAAGGCTGGGGTCCTATCCATCACTTTTATGAGCTTTATAAGTACGGACTGCGGGGAGCGGAAACGGACGGTGCAAAATGAGACCTGATTATACACTATACCTTGTAACAGACTGCCGTCTTATGAGCACCGAAACCCTGTCCGAAGTAGTGGAGCAGGCCATTCTTGGCGGTTGTACGATGGTACAACTCCGGGAAAAAGATGTTTCTTCCCTGGACTTCTATCGGCAGGCTGTGCAAATCAAGAAAATCACTGACAAATACGGCATTCCCCTTATCATTAACGACCGTATGGATATTGCTATGGCGGTTGGGGCTGCTGGGGTACATGTCGGGCAGAGTGACGTTCCTGCTGTCGTTGCTCGTAAAAAAATCGCAGCTGATATGCTGCTTGGCGTTTCTGTCTCGTCTATAGATGAAGCAGTACAAGCTGCGAACAGCGGAGCAGATTACTTAGGAGTAGGCGCTATGTTCCCTACGGGAACAAAAACAGATACCACCTTTGTATCTATGGAGGAATTACAGAGAATCCGTCATACTGTCAGTATCCCGATTGTTGTGATTGGAGGTATCAGTACGGAAAACGCGGGAGTTTTTCAACCTCTGGGAATTGATGGTTTAGCTGTTGTTTCCGCGATTATTGCGCAGCCGGACATAGCGAAAGCTGCCGCCACACTAAAAGGTCTGTTTTACGGAAAGGGAAATGCCAATGTATTTTGAATCAGCTATATTTGATCTTCCACAAAACTATGTATCAGAAATATGTGCCCGCAGTTTTGACGAAGCTAAACATCCTTCGGTCTAAAAAAATAAACGCCCCGCACACAAATAGTCTTTGTGTACGGGAGCGTTTCAAACCGTTGCTTACATGGCAGCATAAAGCAAAATCGAAATCAAGCCGCCTGCTCCGAAACATTTCACTTTAAGAAACAAAGAAAGGACGGGAAAGGAGCCTGCCTCCACAGGATTCTGCGCCTTATGGAACAGGAACAGGCATAAAAAAGATGTTGAAGAGTGAAGGGAAAGCCGCTATAATAGCTTCAAGCAATCTTTGGAATTCGTATATTAACAAATGATAAGTCCACATGGGTAAAACGTGTGTGCAAAGGATTGGAAAATCTCTTAAAAACACCGATAACAATCTGGAGAGTTTAACTGTAGAAATTGAAGACAGGTGCACTGTCGGATTAAAAGATTTATGTGATCAGCTCAAAAAAGTAAGAAAAAGTTTAAAATGCATATCCGTTTAACGGATGTAATAAAGAACAGCAAAATATTAAAATCAGGGCTTTTGAAATGACGGGGAATAAGCGGGATGGAATCTATTTGTGGAATCGATTGTACAAGATGTGAATTGCGTTGTGACTGTAATGGCTGTTTGGAGACAGGCGGTCAGCCTTTTGGGGAAAAATGTATGGTTGCCGGATGCTGTCAAAAAGGAGAGACGGCGTTATGGGAATGCAAAGCAAAAATAATCGCGGCATGCAATGAGCTGGGGATTGGGGATATGGAGGAAGTGGAGGACCTCAATGCGCTTAAAGGATCTGTTATTAATATTGCATATTGTCTGCCGGATGGGCAGACTGTAAGATTTTGGAATGATAACAAAATTTATCTGGGAAATCAACTGCATAAAAAAGGCAGCGACAGATGTTATGGGATTGTCGCTGACGAAAAATATCTTATGGTATCGGAATATGGCGAATATGGCGCTGATGCTGAAATTGTCGTATTTAAGCGTTGGAATGAATGAAATGAGTTCGGTCTGTAGGCGGCAGGAAGCAGGCTGCTGGCTCTTCCCGGCAGCAGTTGCCAATGCGCGTGCAGATGCGGTTTATTTGTTTTTGGGCCGGGGATAAGGCGTTTTAATGTCTGTAAGGTTTAGCAGATAGTCAACGCTTGTGTTGTGGTAATCGGCCAGTTCGATTAAAATTGTCGTGGGAATGTCATTCTCACCCGTTTCATATTTTGAATATCCGGTTTGGGACATACCCAGCACTTTTCCCATCTGGGTCTGTGACATGTCTTTATCTTCCCGTAAATTTCTTAAACGTGAATACATTTTATCCCTCTTTTGCTGCGATATAGTCTGCGTGCAGAAGCATAGTGCTTTGGTATAATCTGCATGAATTCCCTTGGTCAGAGAGCCAGGCAGTTGTGTATGCACGGAATCTGATTCTTTTTCTATTGTAGCGAAGAGATTTGGGCCTTCCTATATTTTAATCTGAAACAGGTTATTGCTTTCGTGTGTAAAACGGTATAATATAGTAAATATAATTACTAAACGAAGTGACGTATTAGGACGCGGGAAAAGGAGAGAAGGATGGCGCCATATCCATATGTTACCGACGAGGATGAGAATAGGCCTGTCGGGATTATTCTCAATATTATCGTAATAGCCATAGTTGCGGGTCTGTGCATTCTGACAAATCATATTTATAGGAGCAGCGGAGACTGGGTCAGAACATTGTGGTACAATTATGATTTTGGAGGAGAGAACAAAAAAATCCATAATTTGTATTTGGGTTCTCCCGGCAGTATATGCACGCCAGGTGAAGAATTTATGAATGATTTTCCGGGAGAGAATGACTGCAATCTTATGAACAGTGAGCAGAGTATGGAGGACTCTTATTATTTATTGCAGAAGGCGGACAAACGTTACGCATTATCAAACGTATATTTAGGGATAGACTGCTGGTATTCTGTATATGAGATTAGAAAAAGCGACCTGTCTTATATAGAGAAGACCGTGATACGGAGAGAACGGTTAACGGAAAAGGAAGAAAGCTATTTTCGTAAAGTAATGGAATACTGTGCGAGAGAAAAATTATCGCTGGCAATTCGTATCTTTTTGCCTGAAGAGGCGGCGCAGTCGCAGGAAGCTGGTATTTTTATCGGTCAGATCGAGGAAATCGTACAGGAATATGATAAAGAGGGGATTTTTGCAACAGTGGATGTAGTAGAACGGATAAGAGACGGTAGTCAGACGGAAGAATAAAACTTTGTCAGCCGAATAGGGAAGACATTCCCGTGCTCGTGCGCCGGGCGCCCGTCAGCTTTTGCTGACATATCCCCTTTGGCATCCGTGTGCATAAAAAAGGATCACCATTGTCTTTTGGTGATCCTTTGTATTTCGGCCGCAATGTCGATTGTGAAATAACAGTTTGGAAGGAACAGGGTTATTCCGTTTTCTTTTCAAAATGCTGGTAATCTTTACTGTGATTCCAGTTTCCGCCCCACTGGAAGCCATGTTCCGTAAAGAGCTTATAGCAGAGATCATTTTCGTCTATTTTATAGGCGAAAGGCTGGCTCCGGTCGGCGTAGGACTCCGCTCCAACAGGTGATACCTGCAAGGTTCCATTCTTATATGTAATATAAGGATTGAAAAAGGGATTGATGTCAATGGCAAGTCCCTGTCCATGCATGGATATTTTATTGGTTCCGGCAATGGTGCGGTAATTAAAGCAGGAGGTATTGTTGTCCTGCATGGAAAGCGTATCGTCGGCGTTATACTCGTCGATCAGGCGGATTTGTTCAATCTGATATCCTGCCTGGAACAGTTCATAAAAAATTTCAACCAAGTCCTGTGCGATGGCTTTATTGCAGATGATCTGTCCGGTACTTGTATTTCCTTTAAAGTTTACATACAGAACATTTACATACCGCAGATCTTCATAAGGAATGGGGCAGTCTTCTTTGTAAGACAGGCCGGTGATGCGTTTCTTCATATCATCTGATAATGGTTCATAATAAAAATCGGGCTGATAAGTCGTCCGTTCATAGCAAATTTCCAGTTTATCCATCTCTGTCTCCCCGCTTGTGGCAGCCTGGTCTAGTGGAGTATATGCGGCGTCCTGCGCCTCATATGCAGGCTGCGTTTTGGTTTCCGGCAGTTCTGCATCTGCCTGCGATGTTTCTGATTCATGGGTCATATAGGCAAGTTCAGGTTCCTCCCGGGCATAATCAGCAAGTGTTTCGGAACTGTGGCTGATGATTGTAACAGAAATGCACAAAAGGAGAAATGCGGCCAGTGCGCCGAACCATTTTAAATATTTTTTCATGAGAGGCTGTCTCCTTTTCGCGTATTGTTTCTAGTATCATATCACAGAGGCTGTCTGCATGCAAATCCAAAGTGAGGGCAAAGACAGACAAAGACTGTTTTACTTGTAATTCATGGGAGAATCGAGTACAATAAGGCAGATGAAAATATCCGCGCAAAGAGAGAAGAGACGTCGGAAGGGAAAGAGCGGAAATGGGCATTATTGAGGCAGGCAAATTAGTATTTGAATATATCAGACGGGACGAGGAAGGCAATGCGGAGGGCATTACGCGTGCCGTTGACGGGGTGGATCTGGATATCCGCCAGGGTGAATTTGTGGCGATTCTTGGGCACAATGGTTCGGGTAAATCAACGCTGGCGAAGCATATCAACGCGATTTTATATCCAACGGAAGGCGCTGTGCTGGTAGATGGCAAAGATACCCGTGAGGAAGAAAATATATGGGAAATACGGCAGAAGGCGGGTATGGTGTTTCAGAATCCGGACAATCAGATTATTGGCCAGGTAGTGGAGGAGGATGTGGGATTCGGTCCGGAAAATATGGGTGTGCCGACAAAGGAGATATGGGAGCGGGTCGAGGAAAGCCTAAAGGCGGTTGGAATGTATGAATACCGCAAACATTCTCCGAATAAGTTGTCCGGCGGACAGAAGCAGAGAGTATCCATTGCAGGCGTAATTGCCATGCATCCGAAATGTATTATACTGGATGAGCCCACGGCTATGCTGGATCCGAGCGGACGCAGAGAAGTGATCCGGGCGGTGAGGGCTTTGAATCAGGTGGAAGGTGTGACGATACTGCTCATTACCCATTATATGGAAGAGGTAATCCATGCAGACAGAGTGATTGTAATGGATCAGGGGAAAATTGTGATGCAGGGGACGCCAAGGGATGTCTTTTCACATGTGGAGAGGCTGAGAAGTCTGCGTCTGGATGTGCCGCAGGTGACACTGCTGGCGTATGCATTGAAGAAAAAAGGACTGCCGCTGCCGGATGGGATTTTATCAGCGGAGGAACTGGCAGAGGCGCTTGGATATCAGAAGGGATGACAGATGGCAATTATTCTTGATCATGTGAGCCATATATATGAAAAGGATACGGAGATGGCGGCGTTTGCGCTGAAGGATATCTGCCTGCGCATACCGGACGGACAGTTTATCGGTCTGATTGGACATACCGGTTCGGGAAAATCTACGCTTGTGCAGCATTTGAACGGGCTGCTTGTGCCGACCGGAGGAACAATATATTATAACGGAGAGGATATCCATGGGGAAGGATACGATAAGAAAAGACTTCGGAGCAAAGTAGGATTGGTATTTCAATATCCGGAGCATCAGCTTTTCGAAATGGATGTGTTTTCGGATGTGTGCTTTGGTCCGCGTAATCTGGGTCTTTCGCAGAAAGAAGTGGAGCTGCGGGCTTTTCAGGCGCTGAGGCAGGTGGGATTTCCGCAGGAATATTTTTACCAGTCGCCGTTTGATCTGTCCGGCGGGCAGAAACGGAGGGCTGCGATTGCAGGTGTGCTGGCAATGCAGCCGGAGGTGTTGATTCTGGATGAGCCTACGGCGGGTCTTGATCCCAGAGGGCGGGATGAAATATTGGACCAGATTGCAGCGCTGCAGAAAGAAACAGGGATTACGGTAGTGCTTGTATCTCACAGTATGGAAGATATTGCCAGATATGTGGACCGGATTATTGTCATGAACAAAGGAAGCGTGCTGCTTGACGATGTGCCAAAGGAAGTATTTCGCCGCTATCAGGATCTGGAAGCGGTAGGTCTGGCAGCTCCACAGATGCGTTACATCATGCAGACTTTGTATGAAAGAGGCATGCCGGTCGATACGGATGTGACAACGCTGGAAGAGGCAGTGCAGGAAATTTTGCGGGCGCTGAAAAAATCAAATCTTTTACAACAGGATGACGGGACGGCTGGTTTGTAACGCGGACGGCGGACTCTGCCCCGCTTCCGGTGGGAAAGACGTGTCATGCGTTGTCCGGCCAAAATGCCGGGACGATGTATATCGGAGGGATTATGTTAAGAGACATTACACTGGGTCAATATTATCAGACAGAATCCGTCATCCACAGACTCGATCCCAGAGTGAAACTGGTGGGGACGATATTGTATATTATTTCTCTGTTTTTATCCGGCGGCGTTTGCGGATATCTGGCGGCTGCATTATTTCTGGCAGTGGTCATTAAGCTGTCAAGGGTGCCGTTTCGGTATATGGTAAAGGGTATGAAGGCGATTGCCTTTATATTGCTGCTGACAGTTGTGTTTAATCTGTTTTTAACGCCGGGGGAACCCTTGTGGCAGTTCTGGAAATTGACTATTACGGAAGAAGGATTGAAAATATCCGTTCTTATGGCCGTACGCCTTACTTTTCTGATCATCGGCTCTTCCCTGATGACGCTGACGACTACGCCGAACAATCTGACGGACGGAATGGAGAAGCTGATGGGACCTCTGAAAAAGATCAGAGTGCCGGTGCACGAAATCTCAATGATGATGTCCATTGCGCTTCGGTTTATTCCCATTCTGATGGAGGAAACGGATAAAATTATGAAGGCGCAGATCGCAAGGGGCGCAGATTTTGAAAGCGGTAATCTGGTTAAAAAGGCAAAGGCGATGGTGCCTTTGCTTGTGCCGTTATTTATTTCAGCCTTTCGGCGCGCCAATGATCTGGCGATGGCAATGGAAGCCAGATGCTATCAGGGCGGCGGGGGGCGGACGAAAATGAAACCCCTGCAGTATAACAAACGTGATATTTTGGCCTATGGCGTGCTGGCCATCTATATTGCAGCGCTGTTATTTGTCAGAAATATAAGGATATTGCCATGATGCGTGTGAAATTAAAGGTTTCTTATGACGGTACGGCCTATCACGGCTGGCAGATACAAAAAAGCGGAAATACAATAGAAGCGGAGCTGAACAGACACCTGTCGGCGCTTTTGCAGGAAAACATCCAGGTCATTGGTGCGAGCCGCACGGATGCAGGGGTGCATGCGCTGTGCAATATTGCTGTGTTTGATACCGACACCCAGATGCCTGCGCGGAAAATCAGCTATGCGCTCAACCAGAGACTGCCGGAAGATATCAGGATACAGGATTCCTGCCAGGTGAAGGATGATTTTCACCCGCGGAAATGCAAAAGCATAAAGACATATGAATACCGAATTTGGAGAGGAGAGTTTCCGATGCCTACGGAACGTCTCTATTCCCATTTTATGTATACGCCGCTGAACATTGAGTGGATGCGGGAGGCTGCCGCCTACCTGGAAGGGAAGCATAATTTTGAAAGTTTCTGCAGTATTGGCTCCCAGGCGGAGAGTATGGTGCGGACAATATACGGAATAGAATTTCTGGAAGAAGGAAATATGCTGAAAATACGTATTTCAGGGAATGGCTTCCTCTACAATATGGTTCGGATTATAGTGGGGACGCTGGTGGAATTTGGAAAGGGAAAATATCAGGCTGAGAAGATGCAGGAGATATTGGAGGCGCGTGACAGACAGATGGCGGGACCTACGATGCCGGCCAAAGGGCTGATGCTGGTGCGGTATGATTTTCTGGAGTGATGGAATAAATGAAGAATCTCAAATTCAGGAAAAACTATTGACACACCCGGGTCAGTATACTATAATTACCCAGTGTGACGGCATTGAAAAGCGTGTGTCAATTCCCAGGCAGACCGTTTTTCAATTGCTTTACGGATTGATTTTCCATTGCTGTTTTTGACGGCCCGGACATCCGTCAGAGAAAAGTGGAAAGCAGAATGAACGGATAGAAAGACAAGATTTATTATGGAGGTAACATAATGAAAACTTTTATGGCGAGTCCGTCTACGATCGACAGAAAATGGTATGTGGTAGACGCTACGGATATGACATTAGGACGCTTGGCATCAGAAGTTGCCAAGATTTTAAGAGGTAAAAATAAACCTATTTTTACGCCTCATATGGATACAGGCGACAATGTAATTATCATTAATGCTGCCAAGATAAAGGTGACAGGCAAAAAATTGGACCAGAAGATTTATTATCACCACTCGGATTACGTGGGCGGTATGAAAGAGACTACGTTGAGAGAAAAGCTAGCTAAGAAACCTGAGCAGGTCATTGAACTTGCAGTGAAAGGAATGCTTCCAAAAGGACCTTTGGGAAGACAAATGTTTAAGAAACTTCACGTATACGCAGGGCCGGAGCATGTACATGCAGCGCAGAAGCCTGAAGTATTGACATTTTAATCGAAAGGGACGAAGAAGGAGGAATCGGAAATGGCTAAAACAGCAAGATACTATGGAACGGGCAGAAGAAAAAAATCAATTGCCAGAGTATATTTAGTACCGGGAAAAGGCGATATTACAATTAATAAAAGAAGCATTGATGATTATTTCGGATTGGAGACCTTGAAAGTGATCGTGCGTCAGCCGCTTGTTGCTACTGAAAACGTAGAAAAGTATGATGTGCTTGTTAATGTGCACGGAGGCGGTTTCACCGGACAGGCCGGCGCAATCAGACACGGCATTTCCAGAGCGCTGCTGCAGGTAGATGCTGAATACAGACCCACATTGAAAAAAGCGGGTTTTCTGACGAGGGATCCTCGTATGAAAGAGAGAAAGAAATACGGTCTCAAAGCCGCAAGAAGAGCGCCGCAGTTCTCCAAGAGATAATTACAAGCAGAATAAGAGATTTAGTGAAACCCTTGAAAGTCCAGTATTTTCAAGGGTTTTCTTTATGTCTGCGTTTTCTGAAATTGTGGTAAAAAGTGTTGAATTTTGAAGCGTAGCACACACATAGCACACAAGTAGCACACAAACGAGGGTATAAAAATCTTGTGTCTTGCGTAAGACTTTTGTATAATGCGGTTATCAGAAAAAAGGCGGTGTTTTCATGGATAGAACAGCGTATAAGAACCGGCATATCAAAGAGCATTACGACAG
>CAJUDS010000031.1 GCA_910585345.1 uncultured Lachnospiraceae bacterium
TACATTATATAGTTTTTTGCTATACCCCATAAGAAAGAAATACCTTCTCTAAAAAAGACAGCAGAATAAAAAGCTGTCTTTTTTACTGCGCAGATTTATGATATAATGTTCGCGAAGGCAATGAGCAGTGCCAAAATATAAGATGGCAAATCGGCTGCCTGCAGACGGACTTAACAGATTATACTTTGATGGGGCAAGCCCGAAGACCGCAGGTTTCTGAATGTGCACTGCGTATGATATTATGCAGAAAGGCTGAATAAGTATGGATTTTGACCGATTTCTGAAAGCACAAAGGCAGCAGGAGTATGTTGTGAATATGCGGCCGGTATTTCGAAAAAAGGCGCTTTTCAGTGATACGACGGAAAATTATGTAATACCGCAGGAACCGGCCCCTTATGATGAAATTACAGTACGGTTCCGCTCACAAAAAGGAAATATTGACAGAGTTTATTTTGTGTGTAAAGGCCAGAAGGATTTGATGACGCTGGAATCTTCGGATTCGCAGTTTGATTATTATTCGGTGAAGGTGCAGCTGGAAAACGAGCTGCTGACTTATTATTTTGAGATAAAAGCTGGAAAAATTGATTGCTGCTATGATATGCGCGGCGCTGTGAAAACAGCAGAGGAACATTTCTATTTTCATATTTATCCCGGTTTCCGTACGCCCGACTGGGCCAAGGGCGCGGTCATGTATCAGATATTTGTGGACCGCTTCTACAATGGGGACCGATCGAATGATGTACTGACGGGGGAATACCGCTATATTGGTGAACCTGTGTTAAAAGCGGAAAGCTGGGACGCCTATCCGGACAGTATGGATGTACGCAGATTTTATGGAGGAGATCTGCAGGGCGTGATAGATAAGCTGGATTATCTGAAAGATCTTGGCATTGACGTCATATATTTAAACCCTGTTTTTGTATCCCCTTCCAATCATAAATATGATATACAGGATTATGATTATATCGATCCTCATTTTGGGAAAATTGTAAAGGACGAAGGGGATTTACTGCCTGCGCAAACGCAGGAAAACCGCTTTGCCAGCCGTTACATTACGCGGGTAACCGACAGAGAAAATCTGGAAGCGGGAAACCAACTGTTTGCAAAGCTGGTAAAAGAAGCGCACAGACGGGGCATCCGGGTGATTCTGGACGGTGTGTTTAACCATTGCGGTTCATTTAATAAATGGATGGATCGTGAGCGGATCTATGAAAATGCGAAAGATTATGCGAAAGGCGCTTATATAGACGCCGGAAGTCCTTACCGTAACTACTTTCATTTTTATGAAGCCAATCAATGGCCTTATAATCATACCTATGACGGGTGGTGGGGGCATGATACGCTGCCCAAACTGAATTATGAGGGTTCCAGAGAGTTGTATGAGTATATATTGCGCGTGGCCAGGAAATGGATATCAGAACCTTATTGCGCTGACGGCTGGCGGCTGGATGTAGCGGCGGATTTAGGACATAGTCCGGAAATGAATCATCAGTTCTGGCAGGATTTCAGAAAGGCAGTAAAGAGCGCCAATCCGGATGCTCTGATTCTGGCGGAACATTATGGCAATCCGGAAAGCTGGCTGCGGGGAAATGAATGGGATTCCGTTATGAATTATGACGCTTTTATGGAGCCGGTTTCCTGGTTTTTAACAGGAATGCAGAAGCACAGCGACGATTATCGGGAAGATCTTCTGGGCAATGCATTCAGCTTTTGGGAGACAATGAAATATCACAATGCGGATTATACAATGCCGTCGTGGCAGGTTGCCATGAACGAATTGTCAAATCATGATCATTCGCGGTTTCTCACAAGAACGAACCGGAAGGTGGGACGTACCAATACAATGGGACCGCAGGCAGCGGAAGAAGGCGTCGACAAAGCGGTATTCCGGGAAGCGGTGGTGCTGCAGATGACCTGGGTTGGCGCGCCGACAATCTATTATGGGGATGAGGCGGGTGTATGTGGATTTACGGACCCGGATAACAGGCGGACCTATCCGTGGGGACATGAGGATAAACAGTTGATTGCTTTTCATAAAGAGATGATTCGCATTCATAAGGAAAATCGGGAACTAAAAAGGGGATCGCTGCTTCGTCTGTGCGGTGATTATAATTGTATTGCTTATGGCAGATTTACCGCCGCGGAGCAGTGCATTGTGATATTGAATAATAATACTACGGAAGTGACAAAGGAAATCAGCGTATGGGAAGCCGGTGTGCCAAAGGAAGCGGTTTTGAAACGGCTCATATTGACAGACAATAGCGGTTTTACGACAGAAGAAGCCTGTTATCAGGTAAAAGCGGGAAAGTTATCGATTACACTGCCGCCCACTTCTGCAGTTGTGTTAAAATATAAGAAAAAGGAGGAACGCAAATTTTTAAAATTTTTATGAAAGTGTTGAATGTCATGCGCAGATCGTTCTGCGGCGGGATGTGCGCATATGATGCGGTACAAAAGTGAGGGATGACGACCGTATATCATGCGATATATGGCACAGCAAAAGAGTGGAAGGAGATTTTATGGAAACAAATCGGGGTGAAGTATTGGGGAAAAACAGCCAGTCCGTACAACTTAAGAGACTGGTATCATCGGCCGTTACGGCAGTGGTTATTGGGATTATATTATTGGTTCTGTTTACGATATGTACAGTGATCGTGTCGTCTGTTCAATCGAAGCAGCTTGCTGCGGCAATTGCGCTGGATCAGTATCGTATGGGGTCGAAAACATTGACATATGAAGTGCAGTCTTATGCAGTTACCGGAGAGCAAAAGTATTATGACGGGTATATGAGAGAGCTGGACGTAAACCAAAACCGTGAAAAAGCAAGGGCGGTGCTGGCGGAGTGCGGCATTACAGAAGAAGAGTGGGAAAAGCTGGATCAAATTGCGTCTCTGTCGGAGAATCTGGTTCCGCTGGAGGAAGAGGCCATGGCTTGTGCGGGAGCCGGCGATACGGTAACGGCACAGTCGTATGTATTCAGTAAAGAGTATGGAGATTCGGTGGAGCAAATCAATGCATTGACGGAAACAGCCATTTCGGAAATCAATGAGAGACTTGACAGAGAGCAGAAGTTTCTCAAAGCAGTGGAAGTACTTGTGGAAATACTGTTTGTTATTTCTTTTATCTATGTTGTGCTGCGTATTATAAAGACTATAAAATTTGCGGACCGTGAACTTCTGCAACCGATTAAAAAAGTATCCGTACAGATGGAAGCTCTGTCAAGAGGTGATTTCAGCACAGAGCTGAATATGAAAGAGGACGACAGTGAAGTCGGAAAAATGGTAGCCGCAATTTCCTTTATGCAAAAAAATCTGCTCAATATGATTAAAGAAATTTCATCTGTGCTGGAACAGATGGGGAACGGTAATTATAATATCCGGCTGGATCAGGAATACATAGGCGAATTTATAGAAATCAAAGATTCTTTCCTTAAGATAGGGGAAAAGATGCGGGAGACGCTGAACACAATTAAGGATTTCTCAGGAGAGATTGACAGAGGCGCGGAGCAGCTTGCTGCAGCGGCGGAAGATCTGGCGGAGGGAAGCACGACCTGGGCTGTCCAGATCACGGATTTGGTAGAAGTTTTTGAAAAAATGACGGAAAGCATGGAAAGAAACGCGCTGGAAACAAGCGAGACCGTGCAGATTTCAAAACGGGCCGGTGTAACGCTGATGGAAGGCAATCACAAAATGCAGGAGCTGAAAGAAGCTATTGGAGAAATCAGCAGATGTTCCGAGCAGATCAATACGATTATCAGTACCATTGAAGACATTGCTTCACAGACAAATCTGCTGTCGCTGAACGCATCGATTGAAGCTGCAAGGGCAGGTGAAGCAGGCAGAGGGTTTGCGGTAGTGGCAGAACAGGTAAAGAATCTGTCCGAGGAATCGGCGAAAGCAGTGGGGAGAACGACGGCGCTCATTGAGGAGACGATTAGGGCGGTAAATAAAGGTACTTCGATTGCGGATGAAACAGCGGCGAATATGAATGAAGTAATCGAAAGCGAGAAATCCGCTACGGAAAAAATGGGACAGGTTGCAGAACTGTTAGAAGGCGATGTGGAAAGTATGCGTAAAGTCAATGAAAGTATGTCCCAGTTGTCTGCTGTTGTAGACAATAACTCAGCAACATCAGAGGAAACGGCGGCAGTGAGCCAGCAGCAAAAGGAACAGGTAGATCTGATGGTAGACCTGATGAACAAATTTCAGATTTAATGATTAGAAGACTGCAGTAAAGCGGGCATGGAAGAACAGCTTTGCTGCAGTTTTTTATCGTGTAACAAACAGGAGGGTATTTGGTTTGTTTTATGGAAATACTATGGATAAGAGGTGATACGATGGAAAAACGATTGCGTAAAAAAGAATTCTATTTTCCGTCAACCAACAAAGCCGATCAGATCCATGCCGTTGTATGGCTGCCGGATGCAATCAACTATCCGTCTCCCAGGGGTGTTGTGCAAATAGCGCATGGAATGGTGGAATATATAGAACGATATGATGAGCTGGCGCGGTATTTAAATAAAAAAGGATTCGTGGTAGCCGGAAATGACCACCTAGGCCATGGAAAGTCGGTGAAGTCACAAGAAGGATGGGGATATTTTGCGCCTGCGGCAGGAAGCGTATATGTGGTTGCCGATATGCATAGATTAAGCGGTATTTTGAAGAAACAGTTTCCGGGACAGTTTTTCTGTTTGCTGGGTCACAGCATGGGTTCTTTTATGGTTAGACGTTATATGATGACTTATGGCAGAGAGCTGGATGGAGTCATTTTGCTGGGAACGGGAAACCAGCCTGTCGGATTGATCATCGGCGGACTGTTGGCAGCAGGAGTTATGAGGTTGTGGAAAGGAAGCCGTTACAGAAGCAAACTTTTGCGTCGTCTGATGTTTGGCAGTTATAACCGCAGGATCAAAAATCCCAGGACAGATAATGACTGGGTGTGCTCGGATGAAAAAATTATGGAAGCGTACAATCAGGATCCGGCCTGCACATTTATTTTTACAGTAAATGGGATAGAGGTTTTACTGAAAACCTTGCTTTTTATAGAGAATAAGATTAATATTGAGAAGATACCGAAGGAGCTGCCGATCCTGATGGCTTCGGGCAGGGAGGACCCGGTAGGAAATTACGGAAAGGCAGTAAAGAAGGTGTTCCGTATCTATAAAGATGCGGGTATAAAAGACATTCGCTTAAAGCTGTTTGACGGATGCCGTCACGAACTTCACAATGAGGTCATTCGGCAGAAAGTTTATGCGATGCTTGGAAACTGGTTAGAGAGTAAGCGGAACAGGTTTGCTGATGCAGGCAGTTGCCTGCATGAGCCAAGTGAGAGAAGAGGAGATAAATGTATGTGGTTTGATGAAGCAGTGGTATATCAGATATATCCCCTGGGGATGTGCGGCGCGCCTTTACAGAATGACGGTGTGGAAGAACATCGTATTTTACGTGTGCTGGAATGGACGGAGCATATAAAGAAGTTGGGCGCCAACTGCGTTCTGTTTAACCCTCTGTTTGAGAGCGATGCCCATGGATATGATACAAGGGATTATCAAAAAATAGACTGCCGTCTCGGCACAAAAGAGGATTTTAAAAAGGTCTGCGACGCGCTGCACGAAGCCGGAATTAAGGTGATGCTGGATGGTGTGTTTAATCATGCCGGCCGGGGCTTTTGGGCATTTGAGGATGTACGGCAGAAAAAATGGGACAGCCCGTATAAAGACTGGTTTCACATTTCTTTTGACGGAAACACGAACTATAACGACGGATTTTGGTATGAGGCATGGGAAGGATGCAATGAACTGGTAAAATTGAATCTGAACAATCCTGCAGTGAGAGACTATTTGTTTGACGCGGTACGGGGCTGGGTGCGCGATTATGATATAGACGGGCTGAGGCTGGATGTGGCGTACTGTCTGGATCTGGGCTTTTTGGAAGCGCTGCGGAGAGTTGCGGACAGTCTGAAACCAGAGTTTGTATTGATGGGTGAGACATTGCATGGGGACTACAACCGCTGGATGAATGACCATGCATGCCATTCGGTAACGAATTATGAATGTTACAAGGGATTGTATTCCAGTTTTAATACGGGAAATATGCATGAAATTTCTTATAGTCTGAACCGTCAGTTTGGGGCGGAGCAGTGGTGCCTTTATACGGGGAAACATTTATTTAACTTTGTTGATAACCATGATGTGACCCGTATTGCTACGATCCTCAGTGACCGGAATTGCATTCGCCCGATCTATGGGATGTTATTCGGTATGCCCGGTGTGCCTGCCGTGTACTATGGCAGTGAATGGGGTATGGAAGGGGATAAGAGAAACGGGGATCCTTCTTTGCGTCCGGAGGTGGAAAAACCGGAAACGAATGAACTGACAGAATGGATTGCCAAATTGGCGAAAGCCAGAAAAGCCAGCAAAGCACTTTGCTATGGCAGTTACCGGAATGTCATGGTGCAGCCGAAGCAGTTAATTTTTGAGCGGAAAGTGGAAGGTGAACGGGTGCTTGTAGCAATCAACGCAGATGGAGACACATATCATGCAGACTTCAATGCGGAATCAGGACGGGGATGGGATTTGATCAGCGGCGAGATGCATGATTTTGGCGGCGGCAGTGATCTGGCTCCCTATTCCTGCTCGTTCTGGAAAACAGAATAGCGGCAGCGCATAGATGCTCTCCCTCCGGATACAAAGATAGAAGTATCCCATAGAGGGAGAGTGTAGGAAGCGCTTATCCGGCGATATCATCTTTTTCGGTATTGTTCATACCAGAAGATTTTGCAGCAGGCTTTTTTGTTTTTTGTGCCTTGCGGCGTTTCATCTCTAGGATTTGGAGGAGTTCTTCTTTTTCATCTTCGGGAAGCTCTCTGAAACCTGCGAGCAGTTCCGATTCCCGGCAGTCTTTGGGAATATAGTCCGCAGACTGTGTCTGTTTGCCTGTTAATATCCAGTCAACGGTACATTCCAATGCTTTTGAGAGTTTAAGAAGGGAAAGGGCGGCAGGCAGTGTTTTGCCGTTTTCGATGTCGCTCAAAGTACCGGAAGAAATACCGGTGAGCTCTCTGACCTGGGGCTGCGTCAGTCCTATCTTTTTTCTTTGCTGTTTGATTCGTTCGCCGATGGTGCACATATTGATAACCTCCGGTTATAATGATTGAAAAGATTCGATAATCCGAAATTAGTAATTGACATTTTCGGTAAAACGAGATAATATATTGTATGGAAAAGAATATTCTAATCCCGACAATTATAGCAATTCTTTTATAAAATCTCAATACCGGAGTTCTCCGGCGTTGAACCCCGCCCGGTTCCGGGCATTCTTGGAGACAGGGATTTCTTGGAGAAAAGGAAGCCCTGTTTTGTCTTTGCGGGTATTTCACACAGTAATTTATTTCCCGTTTACTGGGGCAGACATATTTAGGAGCGTTCAGGGTTACGGATATAAGAATCTCTAAGTGCTCTGAAAATGTAACGGAATTTTTAACGCAGACGGCCTTTACGCGCCGTCCGGGCGCGAGAGGCCTTTTCCGGACCTCCATGTCCGGAAACTGCTGGCAGAGGACAGAACACTAAGAGCTTCTAATATCCTTCACAATGGAACGCTCCTAAATATGTCTGCCCCAGTAAGCAGAAAATAGATTTCCGTTGGCATTTCACACGACAAACGTATGTGTTAACATTTTAGGAACATTCAGAATCGGTTTTCCTGGCCACTGCCCGGCATAATTTTTGTGCGCACGCCGGGCAGAAAAGACTGCATTTTCTAATAGTCCGCGCGTGTTGTTCCGGGGGCTGCGACGCAGGCGGCCTTTACGCGCCATCCGGGCGCGGGCGGCCTTTTCCGGACCTCCGTGTCCGGAAACTGCTGTCTGTGAGCGGACAATAAGAAAATTCTAATCTTTCCTGCAAAGTCGCACGCACAGAAATTTATGCCTGACAGTTTCTGCAAAAATGACGAAAATACAAATGTTTACGGTTAGAGGGAAGTAATTTCAGATTAGGCGGTATAGCCCCGATTACAAGGGCTGTACCGTCTTTTTGAGTTCCTATGCGCCTTGCTGTTTGGATTGCGTGGCAGAAAGGAAATTGATTTCCCCTACAAAGTTGAAAACAATATCCACTTTCTGTACCCGTTTCCCGTCCACCTTTTCCGGCGCATGGACTATGATTTTCTTGATAAATTCATTGACGATTGCGG
>CAJUDS010000032.1 GCA_910585345.1 uncultured Lachnospiraceae bacterium
GTAAAGCCGCATATCCCGGTACACAGGAACATTGCCGCCATGCCGCTTCCGGCACTATCCCCTACTATTATTTCCAACATTTCCGCCAGCCTGTTCCCGGAAACCATAAAAGGCTCAAAGACATAATCTGCCAGCCAGCCTCCGAGGATAATGCCAACCGGGATCGTGCTGTACTGGATGGCATTCCTGACTGCAAATACCCTCCCCTGCATAGCGGCGGGAATCTTACGGTACAGTATCGTATTCTGGGATGCCTGTATAAAGGGAATCGGCAGACTGGCAGCAACCGCAGACGCTGACCACCAGAATACATTTTTCCCAACTGCCATCATCAGGTCACCGAACAGAAATGACAATGCCGCCGAAACATAAATTGCCACAGCTTTATGGCGGCTTTCCTTCTTTACGGAAACAATGATGCCCCCGGCAATCCCGCCTACACCCATACAGGCATTTACAGTTCCAAGTACAATGCTGTCCCCGGAACTCCTCGACAAAATCATTGGCGAGAGAATATTTTCATAGGTCAGCCTTGAACAGAAATTGATCAGTGCCATTGTAAGCATGATGTATAATATACCTTTTTCCTTTTTCAGAAACTCAAATCCCTCCGCTATCCCGGCCAGGGGGGAACTATGTGTTTTGTCCTGCGCCTGTTCCGGGATTGTGATAAAGAACAGCAATACGCAAAATGCAAAGACAAAGCTCGCCAGATCTATCAGCAGGATAAATGGAAGCCCTCCTGCCGCAAACAGGAATGCCGCCAGCATAGGGCTGAATACCACAATAAGATTATTGGAAAAAGAATTCATCCCGCTCACATTTGAAATCTTCTCCTTTGGTACAAGCCTTCCCGTTGCCACTGCGGATGCAGGCTGCTGAAAAGCATTCGTTATACCAACCACCGCATTAATGGCATAAATGTTCCATACCTCCAGACAGCCTGCAAACAGAAACGCCAATACTGCCAATGAACCTGCCGCTGCAATGCTGTCCGAAACCAGCATGATCGTTTTCTTCTTATGCCTGTCTATGAAATCACCAGCAAACAGGCTTAAAAGTACATACGGCACATAATTGCAAAAAGACATCAGCGAAACGGACATTGCGGAATGGCTCTGGCCATACGCCCACAAGACAAGCGCAAACCCGGTCATGGAACTTCCAAGCCCTGATACGCTCTGGCTTAACCACAAAATGATATATTTCTTAAATGATTTTTCTTCCATTGAATTTTCTCCATTCTATCCTTTATTTTTTCAGAATAAAAAGTACAAAATCCAATGTGGACGATAGTTTTTACCTCTGTACAAATTTCGTCCATTCATCAGACTTTGTACAGAGCCCTTTGCTTAAGTCAATCACTAAATGACAGAGCATATTCCCACCTCCCTCAGTTATCTTTTCGCAGGACAGTATAGCATGGAAAGATTTTTTTATCAATCTTCCTACAACATTACATCTTTTCATATTTCCCTTTCAGGGTAAACTGATCTAAGATATGACCATCCATTTCCCGGTAAAGCTCATTCAGCAGGAAGCCCTTCTCCAAGTCCATCATTTTATCCAAAGCATACACATGAAGTTCATATATGTGCGGCTTATCGGGCGGCGTCATCCCGCCGTAATAACAGGAAAGCTCCGTGGACTGCTCTCCGCCCTGTATGCTCGTCCAGCTATTCCTTCCCTGCACAAAGTCATCCGCCGTCTGGCTCTCATTCTCTTTGATCTCAAAACGGGTTATGTTTGCCGCCAGCCAGTGTATCCATGCGAATCCCCCGGTCACCGGGTATGCGTCCTTATCCTCCAAGACAATGGCAATCGACACCGTTCCCTGCGGCGCATCTTCCACCTTAAAGGGTAAAGAATAAGTAGGGATGCCGTTTTCATTGAACTGCGTCCCATGCCCGCCATATTGAGGCTGGATTACTCCGTTTATAATGCCGCTGCTTGTAACATTCATCTTTGATATCCTCCAATCCGATTTTATGATGATATTATAAGCGGCGATTCCCAGACAGTAAATTACCCACTTTTTGTGGGTACTAATCCGAGACTACTCCCTTTTCCTCCAAGATATGCCCCATACCGTCTGCTTTCAGGTAGTCAATCCCGATATGCTGCATGATCCTTAACGCCTCCAGTATCTCCCTTCCCATATCATCTGTTAGAGAATATTCCACCCGGAGCGGGTATCCCTCATAGGATTTCTTTTCCACAAATCCGTAATCCATCAGTTCCTTTAACTGCTCCAACAGCATCTTCTGTGTAATGCCGTCTATGTCACGTTCCAGCTTCGCCAGAGATGTCGCCCCTAAACGCAGCCGCCATAAGATGATCGGTTTCCATTTCCCTTTAATCATGTCATGCACTAATTCCAAAGGGCAGGTGTATTCCGTTCTCATTTTCATAGGCTGATGCCCCTTTCCGCTGTTTCCTAATTACTTCGGCAGAAAACCGTTCCCCCTAAAGCAAAAGCGTCCTCTGAATTATACCATAAAAATTTTCTATTTTTCACTCGATGGCACGAAACGACTATTTTTCAGGAATGGAAAGCAAGGGCCATTGAACAGCCCTTTTCCTCCCGCTATCATTTTTTAATTTTTCTGTATACTATCACGCAAAACTCCAAACTATCACGGAAACTCATATACAAACACGAAAACTCCGGGCAGTTTCCGTGTTTGTATCATATCCCCCGTTTATCGACAGCATTTTCCGTCAAACTAATACGCCTTTCAGCCAAAACCGACAATTGTAGTGGTCAAGCTTTTTTGTAACACTTGTGGCTAAAAAATATTTCCTTTATAATTAGGGTTGTGGCAACTTCCGCCACCCTTGACAGATACCCAAAGGGATGCTGACAAATGGATACCGATGGCGACGAACTCAGAAACAGGCTTTTACCTTGCGGCCGCCATCGGATTTGGAAGTGTACCATCCCTTTGGGCATCCGTCAAGGGCAGGCCCCTGCGGGGTGGCTGCGTTCCCTGCTCCGGCTCGGAATCTTGAAACAAGCCGTTGTCATGCACATCGCGCTTCGAAAGGTGTCCTGTGTCCGTTGTAGGAATGGGGGCGCAGATGGTTGTAAGTGACGTAAGCGAATTCCTCCACTGTGCGGTACAGTTCTTCTTCCGTCCGGAACCCATGCAGGTTGGTGCATTCATTCTTCAGGGTGTTGAAGTATCTCTCCATCGGCGCATTGTCGTATGGGTATCCGGCTTTGCTCATGCTCTGAGTCACGTGGACAGATTCGCAGAACTCTATAAAAGCCTTCGATGTATACTGGCTCCCCTGGTCGCTGTGCAGGATCAGGCCATCCTTTGCCGGATGCTGGTAATCCAGCGCCTTGCGCAGGGTGCGGACAGCCAGGTCGCTGGTGATGTGCCGATCCGTTATGCTGGACACCACGCTCCGGTCATAAAGGTCTATGATAGTACAGTTATATCGGACATCTCCATTCTTCAGGAACAGATATGTGAAATCCGTACACCATTTCTGGTTCGGCCTGTCCGCATGGAAGTCCTGTTTCAGCCTGTTCCCGAACACCTTATGGGGCCGCCCGGGCTTTGTCCCCGGCTTTTTAGGACGGACAATGGAATGCAGCCCCATCTCGATGTTCATATATTTATGGATAGTCGTCTGGCTGTAGCGGTAGCCTTTGCGCTCCAGATAGGCCGTCATGCTGCGGTAGCCGTCCACTCCGCTGTGGCTGTGGTAAATTTCGTCAATCTGCTTCTTGACTTCTGCTTTTTGGGCATAATACCCCGCCTTCCGGTGTTTCCGGTAGTTATAGTAGGCATTCGGGCAGATCCTCAGCCGCCTCAGTAACCAGCGAATGCCGAATTCTTCATAATGTTGGTCGATGAACCGGTAAGCCTCTAACCGATCTCCTTCGCAAAGAATGCCGCCGCTTTTTTTAAGAATGCAATCTCCTTCCGTAATTCTTCATTCTCCCGTTTTAACCGGAGGTTCTCCTTCATAGAGTCATAATCTTCTTTGGCTTGAGGGTCTGTCTGGCATTCTTTGCTGAATTCGCTGCACCACTTGGAGATGCTGGCTTTGGATACGCCATACTCTGCGGTGATGCTTTTGTAGGTTCGTCCTTCTTCCTCATGGAGGCGGACAATCTTCTTTTTAAATTCGGGTGTGTAGTTTTGTGACATAATGAGTACCTCTTTCCTTGTGATTTTGATTATATCTCATTAGCCACTCCCGTTACAACTTTAGTATAGCACTTCAAATACCCTACTCCTTTTTACCTTTCCGTTTTATACTATCACGGAAACCCCTGACTTTTGCGTGAAAGTATACTTTTGCCTGATAGTACGATTTTTCCTCCTATTGCCATCCTATCAGCGGCATCCAAAAACAACAAAATTGGGGTCCACCACCCACCGTGATGAACCCCACCAAACCTCAAAATCCCTTGATTTTAAGCCATTCTTCCATACTTTTGCCTGCGAGTACCAAAATTCCTATGGCATCATTTGGAAATAGCCGCCTGGGCAGCTGTTAGATATTGTTCACATAAATTCTCCAAGACGCAGAGGGGCCATGCTGGACAAGGGGAGGGGGCAAAACCGTGACCACAGGGGTCACATTCACACCATAGGGGTCAGACCTTTAGCCGCAGGGGTCAAAACAGCCACAGAGGGGTCAGACTTGTGACCACTGTGGCCGTCCGTAACCGCCTCTCCCGTGCTGCCCTGGCACAGCCCCAAAATCAAACAAGGGATTCCGGCAACACCCTATGTGCCGGAACCCCTTGTTTTCAGCGGTTTTCCCGATATTCTGTTCATGCCCTTTGTATCAATTAAGCGGTTTACATTTCAATCTTTTCTGCCACGACTTCAATCTCCGGGTGCCGGGCAATATAATCATCAATCAGCCGCCGCTGGTTGGCGACGCTGTCGCTTTCCACCGTCTTATCGTCGGTATAAGAAAGACGGATGTACTTAATGGCTTTGTAAACCTGCATAAAAAAACACTCCTTTCGTTGCGCAGAAAAATCCCCGCAATCCAAGAAGTGTGGCTGTGCCGTATTCAATTCCTTTTCCAGTTCTTATTGTACCACGCCCCTGCGGGAAAGTCAGCCCTTTTCCTAAAATAATCCGGCTCACCGTAAGATTCCCTTGATACATTCCTCCAGGGTAGCGCCGCCTGCGGCAAAGCTGGCCTGTACGGTGAACCGCCCGCATTTGAAGCGGTAAGGGTCTTTGATCTGCCGTACAAATTCGGCGATCCGTTCCTCACGGGAAAGCTCCTTATCAACGGCAACCTCCCGGATATCCACCAGTGCGCCGGTTCTGCCGGCAACAACCGTATTCTCCATAATACCAACTCCTTCCTGAAAAATTCTGGCTATCGAAACCACATGAATAAGTCGGGCTTGCGCTTTTACAGTCACAGACCCGGCCCATTGTATCTGATTTCGATTCCCTCATGCACGGAGCTTACCGCCGAGTGTTCACTTTTGGCAATTTCGGAAAGGCTCATGCCAAGCAGATAGTGCGAGTATATCCGGTTCCGCTGCTTTTCAGGCAACAGGGAAATGGCCCGGTAGAGCCTTGCGTGTTCTTCCTCCTTAACCAGAACATCTTCCGGTGCCAGCACAATCACAAGGGCGTCCCGTTCAACATTCTTGTCATAGTCCAAAGAAAAATAAGCCTTATGCCGGTATGTACGGAGAATGTAGGCGGCCTCCGCCAGCTTATATTCCCGGAGCAGATCAGCCACCTCGTCCGGTACTTCAACAATCGTGTCCTGCGTATAAAGCGGGTAATAATCCCGCAAATTGATTTTTTTCATGGGTAATTCCTCCAATTTCGATTTTTTAGTTGACTGGCAAAATCGAAATCAGAGGGTGGGGAGCGGCAACTCGGCATATTTCCAGAAAGGTGAGCATCCGACTGTCTTTCCTGATGTCTGGATAAGAAAAAAGCGCATACCTGTTTTGCTCCAGGTGTGCGCTTAAAGGAGTATTTTGATGAATGATGGGAATAGAGGTAAAAAAATGTCGATACAAAAAGCGCCGCAGCTTTTTGGGCTGCGGCACTAAAGACAGTCTGATTATTATGTTGTCGCTTTTTGTTAAAATGTTGGATTCTCCAAATGTGCATATCTGTCCCCATATTCGGGAAAATACAAACAGATCAACATATTTGTAAATCCCCTAATTTGTTAATTGGGACATTATATAGAATATGGATTTCATCTTTCTTGCACTTTGTTTTCAACTTACCCCAAAATAATCCACATGGTTTAAGAATCAAATTTATATCCGACACCACGAATACTGATGATATAATCCGGCATACCAGGCACCGTTTGAAGTTTCTGTCGCAAACGACTCATAAGATTGTGGATTGCCTGTGTTGTGACATCTATATAATCCTCACCCCACACATGGTAGGATATGGTTTCAAATGTCATTACCCGTTTTTTGTTTATGATTAGCAGATGGAGAGCATCAAATTCTCTGACGGTCAAATTTATCACTTGATTTTGGACAGATACTTTCCTTTGCTCCAGACAGAAATACAAATCACCTTCCCAAATTTCTGTTAATGAGGAAACAGCTTCTATTTGAGATGAGGGCAATATCGAAGTCATACGAGGAAATTCAGTTGGCATTTTGTTTTCTCTGTTAACTATATATTGCATAAAATCTCGCTGTTGCTCTGTATCAAGCAGAATAAATAATTTTTCACCAATCTGCCTGCCGGATTCGGACAGATCGAGTACCGCTAATTTCCCAAAGTACCACCTCCTAGATAAAGCACATCCTTTTTATGCTGATATATTATCAAGTCAACATCAAATCCAATATCTTGATAGTGTAAAATCCATGTAAAACAAAAAAGCTGCCGTATGCAGCTTTTTTGAAAATTAGTTATCCAATTAAATGTTTCATTTGGGAAAGGCTACAATAACCGTCGTGCCTTTTCCGACATGACTTTTTACATCAACTTTAGCATTA
>CAJUDS010000033.1 GCA_910585345.1 uncultured Lachnospiraceae bacterium
CAAAGAGAACCCCGCTGTAACCGTCGTCTATGTAAACGCTGTCTTTGATACAATTTGATTTTTCCTTAAACCCCATGATTTTTTACCGATACCCCGCGATTTTTTATCATACTCCATGATTTTTCCTATACCCCGTGATTTTTCCCCATACTCCACGATTTTTCCTATACTCCGTGATTTTTCCCATAAAAAATCAAAAGCTTTGGAAATATCCTGGCATCCGTGGTATAATTGCTTCATTGAACACTTAAGGAGGCACACGGAATGGACGTATACCATGATAACAATATATGGGGGAAAGGCTCGCCTGAAACCAAGCTGACAGCCCTCCCTGTCAATCACTCTTTTCTTTGGGGAGAACAGGAAATACTTATCCCAGCAGTCTATGTAGGCAAAGCAGGCGCCGCCCTCGATGTATGCGCAAAAATCCCGATAGAAGATATGGCGGCATTTCTGAAAAAATGGGATTATGAGCGGCGGATGTCCCTAAAAACCCCAGAAGAATTTGAGCAGATAGATGCGGACAACCCCGGAAGCAGGGAATTTGCCGTAGAAATATGCCTTGATGGTACGCCACTGGTGCGCCGCATGAGCAGCAGCCTGAGATGGTATCCGGAAAATATAATTCAGATGGGGAATGCCAATCCAGCCAGCGAGGACGGATTTGAAAATAATAAATCTGCCGAGGAATGGATGGGGACTTATGGCTGCGACAAGGGATGCTGCTGGTATTTTGAGCGGCTTTCCTATAATTGGGACGGAGAACCGATACTGTCCCCTCAGAAAATATCACTTGCTTTCCGGGCAAACTTAATCTCCATCACTGCGGGGCATTTTTCCTCTGACGTTTCCTGTGATGGCAAAACGGTAAAGACAGCCCATCCCATAACCGGTCAGGAATACACCCTGACACTGCATAGTTGCGAACAGATCAGGAACAGCTTCGCAGAAATTGGAGCGAAAGGTGTGGTTTACCCAGAATACTGCCAGATACTCTCTTACAGCATTGCACCAGAAATAGACCGCAGCCTTTTTTGCATCCGCGACTGCGCAGAAGGCGACCACCCAAGAATGGGTGATGCCCAAGGGCCGCCGGGCGGGCCAGACGGCCCCACAGCAGTTTTTATGGCCGGGAAAAATGCCGCTCCTGACAAACGGATGGCAGCTTCCTCCCTGCATTTTGAGCCTGTGTCAGAAGTGCAGTGGCGGATGGTATTCCAGATAAAGCCAAAGAATGATGCAGAAATCAGCTTTCCCATCAAAGCATGATCCCACACAAATAGCAGCATAAACATTAACCACACAGAATCCCCCGGAGCCGTTTTCTTCCCTGCTCCGGGGGACTATATTCTCATGCCTTTATCTCCATCCCGTTCTTGAAAGTGAAGCGGATGTCCTCCCTGCTGTACACCGTGGCATACTCCACAAGGCTGTACCAGTCGTCCTCGTTAAATTCCGTGAGCGGGCCGTCCCGCTTTTCCAGGGCGGAAACAAACCTCCCGATCTTCTCCCGCTTCGCCTGCCGCTCCGTGATGGCCTGGCTGACTTCCGAAAGCCGCCCCTTCGCCCTGTTGAACCGCCCCGCCAGCCCGTCATACTTTTTCTGGTACTCCGTCTGGTCAAGGGCGACGCGGGCATTCTCCGCCACGCACTGTTCAATCAGCTCCGCCACCACGTTCATCTCCTCCTGCAGCCGCAGGCGCTCCGTCTCCAGCTCCGCGGTGCCGAAAAGCGTGTCTTTTATGGAATCGTAATCCTCCCGCACCCCGTCCTTTTCTGCAAAGATGGCATTGGCCGCTTTCAGGAAAAGCTGTTTGATGGTTTCCTCGTCAAGGTGGGGCGTGCCGCATTTCTCCCCGCCGTCAAATTTGTGGTTGCACTGCCAGATGGTCTTCCGGTACTTGCTGTTGGAATGCCACACCTTGGAGCCATACCAGCCCCCGCAGTCCGCGCATTTTATCCGGCTGGAGAATACGCCCGTGCTGCTCGCCCGGTTCTTCCCGGAATGCCTGGCCGCCATCTGGTGCTGCGCCTCCTCGAACACGGAGGGGCTGATGATGGCCTGGTGGTTGTTCTCCACATAATACTGCGGCACCTCGCCCTCGTTTACCTTGGGAGATACAATTCTGAAAACAATATAATCCCGAAAAATGGCAGGCAGATCACAGCCGCCAGTGTCATCCACCCATAACGGATATTCCGGGTAAGGAGCATGATCAAATTAGTAAGAAGCCACCACGCAAGGAGAATCCCAGCCATAAGCGCCAATGTGCAAACAAAATATCTTTTCAGCGTGAAACTTTGCCATGTCAGAAATGGTTTCCCGAAAATAGGATCATCCGGATCTATCACGTAATGAAAGCTGCTTGCCATATTCGCATCCCACAACCTGCTAAAATCCCAAGTGGCAAAAAACACTGCCAGCGAAGTAACAATCAATATAATGCAATAAAGCGCACCAACGATTCCACCCGCAAGGATTTTATCTTTTGCTATTTTCCTGCCCCGGCCTGAGCTGTATATCAAGGCCGCCATCTCCGTCTGCTGCTCCATCTCAAATGACCGGATACCAAGCAGCGACAGAAAGATAATGCACTCTATCATAAGTGTTTTTAACTGATAAACAAACAATGCTTCATTGACGGAAGGCGTAATTTCCCCGGCAAAATAGGATAAATCTGCATCTTCCTCGTTGAGCAGGTCAACCGACTGCTGTAATTTTTCATACTTTGCCTTTATCCACTGATTCAGCAGGGAGGATTTGATATACCTTTCATTATAATAAAAAGAACCTATTGCATTAGTATCCAGCGTATCATAGATTTTCTTTCCCTCTAAAAGTTCCCCACTTTGCGCCAGCCTGTTAACTGCGGTTCTTGTGCCAGAGTCGCTGAAACACAAGCCTATATTCAGACACAGGCACAGAACAATGAATATGACAAAAAGGTTTTCCCGCAATAGCTTTTTCACTTCCGACAAACAGTATATCATCCTGCTACCTCTCATCCCTGTACACAGTCAAAAAAACATCTTCCAGATTAGGGGATACTTCCATTGCACTTTCGCAGTATTCTTCACTGTAAAAGCGTACCATGCTTCCCTGTGCGCTCTGCCTCTCGCTCAAGACCTCATGGTCTATCGGGATAACAGAACCAGCAGGCACCTCAAATATCTTCCCTTCCAGCCACCCGCAGACCTGATCCGGGGTCTCATTGCAAAAGACTTCATGGTCTTTCAGCATGATGATCCTGTCCGCTATCGTTTCAATGTCTGAAACAATATGGGTAGAAAGAATGACAATGCGCTCACCGGACAGATTGCGCAGCATATTCCTGAAACGCACCCTCTCTTTGGGGTCAAGCCCGGCAGTAGGTTCGTCCAAAATCAGGATTTCCGGATCGTTCAGCAGAGCCTGGGCAATACCCACCCGCTGGAGCATCCCTCCTGAAAACTTTCTCATCTTCTGGCCTGCCACATCCGATAAAGAAACCTTCTGGAGCAGCATTTGAATACGCTTCTCCGCATATGTGCGCTCCAGACCTTTCAAAGCCGCCATATATTTCAAAAACTGTACAGGCGTATAATTTTTGTAATAGCCAAACTTCTGCGGAAGGTAGCCTATCAGGTCACGGTAATCTTCATCTAAATCCGTAATGTTCGTTCCCTCCCATGTGATTTCGCCCTTTGTTGGAAAAGAGAGCGTGACCAGCATCTTCATCAGGGTTGTCTTTCCTGCCCCATTAGGGGCAAGCAGTCCATATACCCCATTTTGAAATTCAAGCGTAATGTCCCGGAGTGCTGTAAACTGACCATATTTTTTCGTCACATGATTAACTGATAGCATATTGTTCTTCCTCCCTGGTCTTTGATATGAAAAAAGCAAACAGGGCAATAAGGTATCCTGCAAATACGATAACCGTAATAATAAATACCAGACTGCCTGCAAGGTTCAAAAGAATTGTCTCAAGTTCCTCCCCATAAAACACAATCACAAAAGCATTGATTATCCCCCACAGGACAGGCGGAAGTATCGTTGTCAGATATGGCATACCTTTTATCTGAAACACCAGCATAATTATTCCATACAGAAAAATTGAAACAAACGAAAGCCCTAATATTTTCCAAAAAGCAATGACCGGAAGCTGTAACTGCATAAGCAAAGAGAGCATCAGGACATTCAGAAAAATATTGCTTCCACTGAAACATATCATGCGAAAGGCAGAAACCTGTCTGGCCGTATACCTGCAGGTCATTTTTATATCATATAGCTGTAAACGGTGTTCCTTCCATGATGTCAGCAAATAAGATGCGATATATGCAAATGGGGATACTGCAAATACCATACAGATAATCACCTGCGAGCCTGCCTGAATTAAGAGCAGCCATATACAGGCTGCTATCAAAAGTCCTAATAAAAAGCAGTCTCCCACTCCAAAAAATAAAGTATGGAATGTGCAGACACTCCCCACCTCAAGCATTTTCCTGAATTTATCCCCCGGCTTTACCACACCTTTTTCCACAATTTCGCTGATAGCAAAGTCCTTTTCAGCTTCTGACAATTTCTGCATACTCATCGTAAAACTCCCTCCTTACCTGCTTGATCAGACGGTAATATTTCGATTTGACAGATGCTTCCGGCATCTCAGTCAGTACGGCGATTTCCTGAAAAGTCTGTTCGCCATAAATGTGCAGACGAAAAATCTGCTGCATATCCAACTGGAAGCTGCTGACGTAATGTTCTATTTTTTCTAAAAATTCTGCTTGGACAATGTTATTCTCATAATCTATCCTGCCCACATAATCAACAGTCTCTGCCTCATCCAGTTCTTCCAACGGGATTGTATCTGGCAGCGCCTTCCGCCTGAAATCAATAATCTTATTCGTGGCAATCCGATAAAGCCATGTACGGAAAGAGGAAAGTTTTTTCTGATAGGAGGCAATGGAACGCAGCATGGAAAGCCCTATCCCGTGGTTCTCCCTGTCTGCTTTATCCGTCATGGGGAATTCCACCTGCCGCCTCCGCACCAGCCGCCCGTCAAAGCTGTTCTCCATTTTCAGGAAAAACAGTTCCCTCTTTTGGAATGAACTGATACGGATAAAGGCTTCTGTATCCGGCTCTTTCGATTTCAGCTTCCTGCACGCCTCCATTGCGTTATCCAGCGCATTCCCTAAAATAATGCCGATATCATAACTCTGGATGAACAGTTTTTCAGGGAACTGCAGCCCCTCCACATCCATCCGCAGATCCGGCACCGTACCTGCAATCTCATGGTATTTCATATTCAGCAGGGTATCCACAACCGTATTCCCTGTCTTAAAACGGAATTCCAGTCTGTCCATCGTCCGGCTCAGTTCTTCCAGATATGCCTGCAGTCCTTCCTCTTTCCCCGCTGCAAGCTGCATGATGACGGAGATCGTATTCTTCATGTCATGCCTCATCCCCCGTATCCCGGAATAGACGCGCTCCATCTCCCCCATATGCTCCTGCAGGCTGCTGACCTGTTTCTCCAGAATAATCCGGCTGCTCTTTTCCCTGTTCCAGCAGATCATGTCCTGAAAGAGCTTTACTCCAAACAAAATAGATAGAAAAGATAGTAGAAGAACAACCGATACAATAACCATCAACGATGGGTATTTGTCATATAAGGCCACAGGCATTCCATTCTCTATCATGACTAAAACCATGCGCAATAATGTACAAATACATACCCCCGTCATACTGGGCGTTAAAATGAATAGCAATTCCATCTGGTGAATATCATAGTCTTTTTCCCTGAAACTCCTTATAATGCTTTTTAATGCAGTAAATAACAGCACCACAGATATGATATGCATTATTATTGGTATCCCAAGTGTGGTGGCTTTCAAAAGTCCGTCAAAAATATCAACTGATGCAATATATCCTCTTTCCAGGCACCACGCCCATAAGGAATATAGATAATTTCCTATCCAGAAAACTATAACTGCTAAAAATAGACTGATTTCGCTTGCCGCCATGAAAGAATGCTCATGTACGGTAAAGAAGCAAGCAACCGAAAACAAGAGATAGACCGCCAGCACCACACTATTCCGAACCAAAGAAGCCAAAGACCAAAAGACAAGCATTATGGAAATGTGCATAACAGGCTATGGAATCAT
>CAJUDS010000034.1 GCA_910585345.1 uncultured Lachnospiraceae bacterium
GTAGAACACCAGCCTTCCAAGCTGGATACGTGGGTTCGATTCCCATCACCCGCTGCACTGTGTACGAGACAGACTTTGTATAGAGTGTTTCCATTATGTGTTCGTAGCTCAGCTGGATAGAGCAACGGCCTTCTAAGCCGTGGGTCGGGGGTTCGAATCCCTTCGAGCACGCTGCATGGGAGATCGGTCATGCAGACCGGTTCCCCGTTATGGTGGGTATAGCGCAGTTGGTTAGCGCGCCAGATTGTGGCTCTGGAGGTCAAGGGTTCGAATCCCTTTATCCACCTTTACACAGGAGTATATCGTCATAATGGGCTATCGCCAAGCGGTAAGGCACAGGACTTTGACTCCTGCATTCGCTGGTTCGAATCCAGTTAGCCCAGTTTTCTGTTATTTCTATGGGACACTAGCTCAGGTGGTAGAGCACTTGACTTTTAATCAAGTTGTCGGGGGTTCGAGCCCCCCGTGTCTCATGTAGAAAGCCTTGTTGATACAGGGCTTTTTTTATTCCCAAAGAGCGGGAAAGAGTATTTGCCAGATACCTGCAAATGGTGTAAAATAAACTTCAGGTAGGGACTGTTACATAAGATGGGGCAAAGAGACGGATAGATGTTAGACGCTACATGTTTATTTGAAAAAAATGTGAATAAAAAGAGAAAAACGAGAGACATTAAGCCTGACCGGAATGGCAGAATTGTTTTATCTTTTCGGAACAACAGATTTACTTCCGTCGAATTAAGGGATTTATCATCAGACATAAATTATATCTTAAAAGTGTATAAAAACTATGTGAAAGAAATTGTAATATTCGTAAGGTATTTTGCACCGAAAGATAAGCTGGTATATATTTTACTGGAATCTGTTTTATATACACTGATTCATAAATATAAAATAAACGCAGTTTTGGAACGTGAAAAATGGGCTTACAATATCAATACGGGCGGGTTGGAAAACGCGCTGATTACAAAGCTGGCGACCAGACAAATGGACTATAACCGGTTTGTGGAATCCTTTCATTTTTTTATCGATAAAAATCATTTCCGCAGAGTGATGTTAAAAGAAAAAGTGACGGATGAGTCAACTTCTAATTTAGTGACGGAAATCAAGACATTTTTGTTCCACTTTCATATGGACAGAACTTTTGACTCAGAACTGGCTCTGATGATCGGAGAACTGGCGGATAATGTGTATGAACATGCGGAGGCAGACTGTCTCATTGATATTGATATTACGGACAATATGAATATCTACAAAGACAGTGAAAAAAAGTATTACGCCATTAATATTGTGGTGCTGAATTTCTCTTCTAAATGCCTGCATACGGATATACGGGATAAAATATTAAAGGTTTATTATAAAAATTCCGCCAGATATGACGCAGTAAAAGAAGCGTATGAGAATCATAAGCTGCAGTACGGAAAAAATTATAATGAAATGGATTTTTTTAATGTCGCTTCCTTTCAGGATGATATTTCCGGAAGAAAAGACGAGACAGAAACCGGAGGGACAGGGCTGGGTCAGATGGTACGCAACATTGTGGAAAGCGCGCATGAAGATTACTGCTATGTGCTGACGGGAAACAGCGGAATCTGGTTCAGAAAAGAATGTTTGAAATATACGGACGACGGCTGGATCGGGTTTAATAAGAGCGGTAATTTTATCAGTGAGATACCGGATGAAGAATCGATCATTAAGTCAAATACATATCTGCCTGGGATAGGCTATAATTTTATGTTATGTTTTGGGGGAAAGTCAGATGAACAATAGAATAGAACTGGTGTTTGACAAAACGATCACAGTGCTGACAGGAAATCCTTTTGGCAGAAACACGTATAAAAAACAGATTGCGCCGAAAATTAGCAATTATGATTCGGAGTTTGAAGTGATTATACCGGATGTGATAGAAGATATCGGCAGTTCGTTTGTTCAGGGTATCTATGCGACGATCAGCGAGAGCATCGGGAAGAAAAGAGCTCTGCAGGTGATGAAATTATACAGTTCCAGAGAAACTATCAGAAATAAAATTGCCAAATCGATTAAAACATATGGGATAGAAAAAAGATGAGATTTGTTACAATTTGTGAAGAAATGATCCAGCAGGCACAAATAACAGGAGGTTTATCGCCGGGCGACTGTCTGGATTTGGCTGCAGTTATCATATCAGTTGCCGCAATGCTTATTTCTGTGTTTGCGCTGTGGCAAAACAGACAGATCAATACGACAAATCTGCAGGCAGTTTATTTTGAAAAGATTTTTTCTACCTATTGTATCAAAGAAATACCCAAAAAAGTATCGAAACTGAGATTTGTCGATGGACGTTTGGACAGGTCATATCAGGGACTGGTTAATACGATGATGGATATGATCAGGGACTGTAAATATTTTCAATATGCCAAAAATACTTTTTACAGAGAGCTGGAAGGTAAGACGATAGAACTGGAAGATAAGTTATTAAATGAAGCCGGAGCGCTGGTTGACAGCGAGGAGGAGCAAAATGAATTTTTTGACTCCGTGGATGAGGACGTCAGAGAGATTGTAAAACTGATTAATAAGAACTATCATAAGTTTTAATATTGGTTACATATTATTATAGTATCGATACAGTTTTTTCATGCCAGATTTTATCCGGCATGGAAAGACTGTTTTATTTTTGCGTTACAATTTGTCCATGCATGCGCCTGGCGTGGGTTAAGAGCCACGGAAAATGGATTTTCATGGGTAAGATCATGACAAACGCCAAATTATAAACATTTGTATGACAGCTGTAGTGAGCGCCCATTTGCCAAATTGACAGTTTCTGTATCAGCTCCTGCCTGCGGATATCGTATTTTCTAACTGCCCTGACTATTCCAATGGGATGTTCTACAAAAATATTATCTTTATGCCGTTGTACTTTCCACGCAGACGGACCGGACGCGCCATCCGGGCGCGGGCGGCCTTTCCCGGACCTCCCTGTCCGGGAACTGCTGGCAGAGGACAGGGCAGTAAGAAAATGCTGGTATCCTTCGGCAAGTCACAGATACCGAAAGCTGTCAATCCTGCGGCTGTTTTGCCGCAGCCATATAAAAATGATTCCGTGAAATGAAACAGTCACTACGAAAAAGAGCGTTTTTTCCATTGTATTTTCGGTATTTCTGTAGAAGCTGCCCGGCGTACGTACAGAAATCTATGCCGGGCAGTGCCCAGGCTGACCGATTCTGAATGTTCCTAAAATGTTAACACATGCGCCTGTCGTAGGTTAAGATCAGATTTGTTTGACAAAATGGGATGAATATACTAAAATCTTATCATTGCACCAATTTCAGGTTATGGGAGGCAGGATGGAGAAGAGACAGCGTTATTTTGAAGAAGCGTTATGCGATTTTATGCATGATGCAGCCAGCGGCGGGGCTATCAGACATCTGGTTGATCTGGGCTACTCGGTGGAACAGATGATGCAGACGCTTTCTTATCCCACGCCGCGTGAACGCGTACGGCGGACTGTATACCGATATATGCGGGAATCCGGCCAGCTTTTGACGGATTCTGATATTGCGGGCGGAAAATATGCGTGTGCTGCGCCGGACAAAAAAGGCGCTGAGAGATGTTCTGCCTTTCGGAAGGTACGCCTGCAGATTTCGAATGCAGAGAGCGTTGGCAGATACCTGTATGAGAAAATCCGTGAGAACGGGGCGGAAAATGTTTATTTTTCGTGTCCGTTTGGTATTTGGTTTGCGCAGGAGCATGGAGACATATGCACTGACAGTAATCTGCGGCAGCGGCTGTCTTATCTAAGCCGGAGGGAACAGGATTATATTATAGGGATTCCCTGGGAAAACAGGGTGATGTACCACAGGCTGAATGACCGGATGCGTGAGATTGGCAGGAAGCTGATCCTGCATGGAGAGCCGGGGTGCTGCTATTATTTCATGAAAACAGGAGAAATTGCCGAAGGCATACCGGGAAAATGGAATTATGAGGGATCGGAAAAATGAGAAAACAAAATGGCAGGGATAAGTCTCAGAACCAGTGCGGAAGTTGTATGTATTATGAATACGATGAGGAATATGAATGCTATATCTGCCAGATGGATTTGGACGAGGACGAAATGGCGCATTTTCTGCAGGAGAAGCATTTTGCCTGCCCGTACTACCGGTATGGAGATGAATATACGATTGTGAGAAAACAGATATAGGAGAGAGAACGATGGGACAGACAAAGCCTGTGGAAAACAAAATGGGCGTTATGCCGGTGAATAAGCTGTTGATTAATATGTCGCTGCCGATGATGGTATCTATGCTGGTGCAGGCGCTTTATAATGTGGTGGACAGCGTATTCGTTGCAAAAATTGATGAAAATGCACTGACAGCCGTATCACTTGCATTTCCGCTTCAGAATTTGATGATTGCGGTTGCGGTAGGAACCGGTGTGGGTGTAAATGCGCTGCTTTCAAAGTCTCTGGGAGAAAAGAATTTTGAAAAGGTGAACAGAACTGCGGTGAACGCAGTGTTTTTGGCTGCTATCAGCTATCTGGCAGTTCTGCTGGTCGGTATTTTCGGCATTGGTATTTTTTACCGAAGTCAGACTTCCGACGTGCGGATTATTGCGTATGGACTTCAGTATGGCCGTATCTGCTGTTGTTTTTCGTTTGGTGTATTTTTGCAGGTAACGATGGAGCGTCTGCTGCAGTCGACCGGAAAGACCTTTTATACGATGATCATCCAGGGAACGGGAGCCATTATTAATATTATACTGGATCCAATTTTGATTTTTGGCTATTTTGGTTTTCCGCGGATGGGAGTTGCAGGCGCGGCTGCCGCCACAGTAACGGGACAAATCATTGCCTCGATTCTTGCAGTTATTTTGAACCAGAAAGTAAACCACGAAGTAAGGATGAAATGGGATGGATTCCGCCCGGATAAGACAATCATCGGGCAGATCTATAAAGTTGGGGTTCCTTCTATTATAATGCAGTCCATTGCCTCTGTCATGACATATGGAATGAATCTGATCCTGATGTCATTTACTTCCACTGCGACGGCTGTGTTTGGGGTGTATTTTAAGCTGCAGAGTTTTATTTTTATGCCGGTATTTGGGCTCAATAACGGTATGATTCCCATTATCGCCTATAACTATGGCGCTGACAGCAGAGAACGGGTTGTGCAGACGATTCGCTACAGTACGATATACGCTGTCATGATTATGGCGGTGGGTACTTTTATCTTTCATGTGTTTCCTGCGAATTTGCTCACGATGTTTGAAGCTTCCGAAACGATGCTGCAGATTGGCGTGCCTGCGCTGCGGATCATCAGCGTCAGCTTTGTTGTTGCCGGCTACTGTATCGTATGCGGCAGCGTATTTCAGGCGCTGGGAAACGGTGTATACAGCCTAGCGGTGTCTGTGGCCAGACAGTTGATTGTACTGCTTCCGGTGGCATATCTGCTGTCCCGGCTGGGGAATGTAAATTATGTGTGGTGGTCGTTTCCGATAGCAGAAATGGCATCTGTTATGATGTCAACGATATTCCTGGTTCGGATTCACAGGAAAATCATCAGTAAGCTGGGCTGATCGAAATGAATTTTTGCACCGTGCAGTTGAAATTCTTGACAAAAAAGCAGCAGTTTATATATAATCATTTCAGAGCCGTACTGTGCAGAGGATTTCTCTCTGTGTATAGTTCGGTACGGCGTAATGCGGATATGGCGGAATTGGCAGACGCGCCAGATTTAGGTTCTGGTGGGAGACCGTGCAGGTTCAA
>CAJUDS010000035.1 GCA_910585345.1 uncultured Lachnospiraceae bacterium
AGAATACAAGGGATATTCCGCAAGAAGGAAAAACATATATATTTATGGCATATGGACAGCCAGACGGAGAACTGATTTTAGAAGAGTTTTCTGGTGATATAGAATATACAGACGAAGGTCTGAAAGAGATGTATATAGACTATATTGAAAATGAGATTCCAAAGGAGCAGGAGGGGTTTATTTCAAAATATGATGTAGATTATAGCAATTAAGTATGAAAGACATTCGGGATGGGGAGCAGGTACTGAATCGCCTGTGCAATTATGGAGCATTTTGATAATCCCAAAATGGCTTGTGAGGCTTATCGGCAAAGTACAGAAAATCTGAAATCCTTTATGCAGCGCCAGTGGAGCCTTGTGGGTGGGATGGCTGGCACGTTCAGGGAGATGGGAAGATAAATTCTGCAAAATCAAATGATTTCACATATCTTCCACATTGATATGGTAAACTCAGAATATCAGGAGGTGCTTATATGGCGGCATTGCTTATTGTGGAAGATGACAGAAAAACAAACGAGGCAATATGTGAATACCTAAGAGCGGCAGGACATGACATCATTCCCGCTTATGATGGTGCGGAAGGTTTGCAGATATTTGGCAGAGGTGATATTGACCTTGTTGTATTGGATATCATGCTCCCCAAAGTGTCGGGGCTTTCCATCCTGCATGAGATACGGCAGAAAAGTTCAGTGCCCATCCTCATGCTTACGGCGCTTGAAGATGAATATACGCAGGTGGCGAGTTTTGATGGACAGGCGGATGATTACATCACAAAGCCTTTTTCCATGATTTTGTTGGGGCGGCGCATCACGGCTCTTTTACGGCGGTGCGGAAAAGGCGAGGTATCCGACATCATGACTTTTGGGGATGTTACGGTTAATTTCTCCGGCTATACAGCAAAGGATAAAAACGGCAGGATTGACATTACCCCGAAGGAGATAGACCTGCTAAAACTGCTTGTGGAGCATAAAGGGCTGGTGCTTACCCGTTCACAGATACTGGATGACCTGTGGGGGAACAGCTATCCGATCATTGACCGGACGGTTGATACCTACATTAAAAACCTGCGGAAGAAGCTCCGGCTTGACTGTATTGTCACCGTCAAAGGCATAGGATACAAATACGAGGTGGGGCAATGAAAAAGATGAAGTTATTCCCTAAAACCTTCTTTTATACATTAGGGCTGATGCTCTTTATTGTCGGGATAGCCCACTTGCTGCTCTATTTATTTACGAAACCGGAATGGCTTGTAATCTCAGTCAGCCCTCACGATGAATTGTCCCTCCACACAAGTTTGAATGTGACAGACTATGTTACGCAGACTGTCCTGAGAGCCCTGCCACTATCCCTGATCTGCTGTGTGATTATTTCCATATCCTGTTCCTTTGTATTTTCACGGAAAATCACGGTTCCAATTAAGCAGATCGGGGCGGTGACGGAGCAGATGGCACGGATGGAAAGGGATGCTGCCTGCAAAATCAGTTCAAAAGATGAAATAGGCATACTGGCAGACAATATCAACCATTTATACCAAAGCCTGCTGTCGGCTATCGAGAGCCTTGAGATCGAGAAACAGCGTGTAAGCGAGAGCGAAAGGTCAAAGGCTGATTTCCTGCGGGCGGCTTCCCATGAATTGAAGACGCCGGTCACTGCGCTGAATGCCACGCTGGAGAATATGATACTCGGTGTCGGGAAATATAAGGATTATGACACTTACCTGCCGGAGTGCAGGGAAATGACAGGACGCCTCGCAGATATGATACATGATATCCTCGAAACCTCGAAAGCAGGGATGTCAGCAGAAAACGAGGAAGCCGTGGAAACTGACCTGTCAGAAATGCTTTCTTCAATGTGTGAGCCGTATATGCTGATTGCCAGAACAAAGGGGATCGACTTCTGCCTGGAATTGCCGGACAGCTTTGAAGCGGTACTGCCGCCTCAGATGTTTGGAAAAGCAGTGTCAAATATCCTTGCCAACGCCGTGGCATACACAGAACCGGGAAGAACAGTTTCCGTATATTTTGACAGGCGCGATATCCTTATAGAAAACGAGTGTGTCCCTATACCCAAAGAAACGCTGCGGCATATATTTGAGCCGTTTTACCGTCCTGACTTTGCAAGAGACCGCGACAAGGGCGGGAATGGGCTTGGACTGTATATTGTGGATACATTATTAAAGACAATGAACATTTTTTACTCCTTCTGCCCGATGGAAGAACCGCAGGGTATGAGATTTATCATCCATTTATAAATATGTGGAAAGCTCCCCAATAAACCGGGGAGTTTTTCTTGTCCTCAGACGAAGCACGGATTTTTCTGAGAGGCATTCTTTGGCGCAGTATAAAATTTTTTCTTTTCTTTCATACTGGTTCCACATTGGGAAGTTATGATACCACTGTCAGACAGATTAACATCAGAAAACGGAGGTATTCATAATGAAAGCTATCAGACGGGCGTATCTTTACGTCATACGGAAAAAGGGGAAAAGCGTACTGATCTTCTTCATTCTCCTTACTATGGCAACTTTTGTATTGACAGGGCTTTCCATCCAAAAGGCATCACAGGAAGCGCAAAAAAATCTGAGGGAGGCTTTAGGCGGCGAGTTCTGCATTACGGTTGAACTTTCAGAAAGCAATCCATATTTCAGGATGGATGATGACGGGGAGGGTGGATTTGAACTGTACACAGAGCTTCCCATTACGGAGGATTTGATAAATGCCGTTATGGAAACAGAAGGAATAGAAAAGTACGATGCATCGGCACAGACTCTTGTATCCACAAACATGGCTGTATTTCCCGGCAATGTTCCCTTAAAAGGTGACCTTAATCAAAAGGTGTATGCACGGACTGTCGCAGGCACCGAAAACAACAGTTTTTTCCAATCAGGGATCATGGAACTGACCGAGGGAGACCATATTGCGGGGAAAGTATACAATGCGGCGGTCATCAGCAGGGATCTGGCGGATTTGAACAATTTGAAAATAGGTGATGTTATTTCTTTACAGGCTGATAAGGAGACGGAAGTCAGGGTCATTGGTATCTATGAAATCCGAAAGCCTGATCCGGCATTTGCGAGCATTGCAACTTATGAAAAACTGGAAAACCAGATTTTTATAGATACAGCAGCGCTTCACGATTTATTTGGAGATAAGACGGTGGGGTTTTTTGAGGTAGCATTTATGGTGAACGATCCGGCACGGCTTGACGGCATCATGTCAGAGGTGGAAAGTTTGTCTGATATCGACTGGCGTGCTTTTCAGGTTACGGCGGATAACCAGACTTATCTGGATGCCGCTGCCCCTTTGCAGAAACTGCAGGCACTGGTGTCATCCATCATCTGGGTGATCGTACTGGTAAGTGCAGTCATCCTTTCACTGGTACTTATCATGTGGGGGAGAAGCCGCATACACGAGACAGGCGTATTCCTTTCCCTTGGCATTGGAAAGGCGGGGATCATAGGGCAGTACCTTGCAGAAGTTTTGATGATTGCGGCGCTTGCTTTTGGATGCTCCTATTTTACGGGCAATACAGTTGCAGGCAGGATTGCTGATGGATTGCTGCAGCAGGACATTCTAGCCAAGGAAGGACAGTTAAATGATGATGTGGCCTTTGATGTAAAGGAAGGGTATGGAGATGATGTCATGGTCAGCATAAAGGATGACTCTGCTCTGCCTGATGTGCCTTCCGGTCAGGATACCGCCCCGGAAGTGGAAGTTTCGATAGACGGGGCAGAGGCAGATACGAAGCAGATCAGTGTTACTATTGGGTTTTACAATATGCTGCAGCTCTACTTTATAGGTATTGCCGTTATCGTTCTTTCAGTAGGTGTTTCCTCAATGTCGGTAATGCGTTTGAAACCCCGTGAAATCTTATCGAAAATGAGCTGAAGAAAAGGAGGGTTATAAAATGGCTGTTTTGGAAATGAAAGAGATATTCTATGCCTATGAGAAAGGCAGGCCGGTATTGTCAAACGTAAATACTCAATTTGATGCAGGGAAAATGTATGCCATCCTTGGGCCATCCGGTTCCGGCAAGACAACGCTGCTGTCACTGATCGGTGGGCTGGATACCCCACAAAAAGGTGAAATCCTCTTTGAGGGTGGAAATATTTCACAGTGCGGGCTTGCCTATCATAGGAGAAATCATGTCTCACTGATATTTCAAAGCTATAACCTCATTGATTATATGACGCCGATTGAAAATGTGGCATTGACAGCGAAAAAGGATGTCCTGCCTATGCTGCTACGGCTTGGACTGACATCCGGGGAAGCAAAGCGCAATGTGATGAAGCTGTCTGGCGGGCAACAGCAGAGAGTAGCAATCGCCCGCGCCCTGGCCTCTGATACCCCTGTCATTTTAGCGGATGAACCGACAGGGAACCTTGACGAGGATACGGCGGGAAAAATCATGGGAATATTGAAGGAAAGCGCACATGGACTGAATAAATGCGTGATAGTTGTAACACATTCAAATGAACTGGCGGCACAGGCGGATGTTGTTTTGAGCTTAAAGCGTGGCAGCCTTCATACTGTATAGATACGAAAGACAAACCGCCGCACTATGGCCTTCATCCGCCATATGTGGCGGTCCGCTTTTTCCCAGGCCGGGCGGCCTGATAACAGAAATCACTTGGAAAGCGGGGAATTTGTATCTGCAAAATGAACCAGTTCCCATGCACTATTTCTCATACGGGTTCTGCCAGTCGGGGCAGAGGTATGTCTCGCTCCATGCCATCATGGTCTGCAGGACGGGGATGAAGCTCTCCCCAAACTCGGTAAGTGAGTATTCCACTTTCGGCGGGATTTCCCTGTAAATCTCCCGATGGAGGAAACCGTCACTTTCCAATTCCCGGAGTTGCTTTGTGAGTGTGGACTGTGTGATGCCGTCAAGGCGGCGCATCAGTTCTCCGAACCGCTGGACTTTGTAAAAGGATACATACCATAGAATTAGGATTTTCCATTTGCCGCCGATCACGGACTGGAGCCTGCTCATAGGGACGCAGCGGGCAATGGTTTCCTCGTTGTTGAATTTGTTTTCAGCCATTTCATTCCACCTCTTTCCCCATGAGTATATCCCGGCAGTGGAAAAAAATCAAGATACGGTTATTTTTGACAGATAGTATACTTTTTATCAAAAGTACGAAAAAGTGTACTACCGACTAAAAAAGACAGTACTTGATTTCATGGAGTTTTAGA
>CAJUDS010000036.1 GCA_910585345.1 uncultured Lachnospiraceae bacterium
AAGGGCTGATTGCCCCAAAGCGCAATTCCGGCAACCGCCGCTGCTATTCCGATAACGACCTTACATGGACCTACTTCATCAAACGCCTGAAAGACACCGGTATGCCCATTAAGGAAATCAGGCACTATGCCGAGCTCCGCGCTGACGGCGATCCAACCCTTTCTGAAAGAATGGAAATGCTGCTGCAGCACCGACAAGCACTCAATGAGCAGATAGCGCGGCTGCAGGAGCATAAGATAAAACTGGATGAGAAGATAGACTTTTACAGAAATGAGATGGAACGAACACAGAATAATGTTTCTTCCTGAGTATTACGCTGCCGGAAAAGGCAACAGTCCCTTTCCGGCTTTATCCCTTATTCCATTTCTTTGAACGTGCCAGACATTCTCCCGGCAAGGCTCCACTGGCGCTGCATATAGGATTTCAGATTTTCCGGTATCCTTCAGTCATGAAAGGTAAGACCGCACCGTGCCTCTATAAAAACGGATTTTATTAGCCATAAGTGTTACAAAAATGCTTGACCACTACAGTACGAGCATCCCATTGAACAGATAATACAGGCTTTCCGTAATCAGCCTGCCCATATCCCTGGTGCAAAAGAACAGTACGCCATACAAAAAATCTGTTTTCTTTCCGGGCACAGCCATCTGCTGCCTGCCATCAAAAGGAGGATCACCATCACCATGCACAACCAGCCGGAAACGGAAAGCGCTTCCTGGTTGCCGGAACAAGTAAAAAATTTCCTGCGCACAGCCATGTTCTGCCAGAAATACAACATTTAAATTATCTATCATTTATAAAAAGAGACTGAAGAAAAATTCTTCTGTCTCTTTTCAAAAAGTTGACTTCCCAGCAATATTAACTCAATAACATTGGGGTCCACCACCACTGTGATGAACCCCCTGCCAAGCCTAAAAACTTTGATTCTTAAAAAATAGAAAGCTTGCTTTCTATTGTATCAAGGCATTTTTCTGTTCCTGACCGCTGCTCGCGCTCCGTCGCTTAACCCTCAAAAGGAACGACACTGCCCTGATATTTATCATTGATAAATTTCTTGATTTCGTCAGACTTCAGCACATCTACAAGCGCTTTTACGCCTTCGTTTTCCTCGTTGCCTTCTTTTACAACAATGACATTCACATAAGTTTTGGCCGCCTCGGAATCGGAAGTTTCAATTGCCAGCGCGTCGCTTTGCGCATTCAGCCCTGCTTCCAGCGCATAGTTGCCGTTTAATACCACGAAAGCCACTTCCGGAAGCACTCTCGATACCTGTGCCGCTTCCAGCTCATTGAATTTAATGTTGTGCGGGTTTTCCGCAATATCATTGACAGTGGCTTCAATGCCCACGCCGTCTTTTAAAGTGATCAGGCCATTATCCTGTAACAGTAAGAGCGCTCTGGCCTCATTTGTCGTATCATTGGGAATGGCAACCTCCGCGCCGTCTTCAATGCTGTCCAGACTGGATGCCGTACCCGGATAAATGCCCAAAGGCTCATAATGAATTTCCCCCACATTGACAAGATGTGTGCCTTTCTCCGCGTTAAAGCTGTCCAGATATGGTGTGTGCTGGAAATAGTTGGCGTCAAAATCGCCTGCCTCCACTACCTCATTCGGCTGCACATAGTCCTGAAACTCCGTTACTTCCAGTGTCCATCCCTGTTGTGCCAGAATCGGCTTTGCCGCTTCCAGAATTTCCGCATGCGGTACGCTGGTAGCCGCCACTTTAATCGTTCCCTTGGATTCTGCGCCTTTTGCCTGGTCTGCATCCGCCTCTTCGTCTGCAGCGGCTTCCGTCTGTGCGCCTGCTTCCGGCGCCGTCGGCTCTGCTCCCTGGGTACCGCACGCTGATAACAGACCTGCTGCCAGCGCTGCCGTCATTACAACTGATACCAATCTCTTTTTCATAACCTTTCTCCTCTTTTCTACTATAGAATTACTGAAGCAATTTATCTGAATCCCCTAAGGAATACAAATCGGATTTATGCGGCCTGCAGAAAATTAGATTCCCACGGCCTGCCCCTCAGCGGCTGCGTTTATCCAGTTTTTTCGACAGTTTGGTGCCGATCACCTGCAAAATCTGTACCAGCAGCACAAGTAGAATTACCGTCACCCACATGATGTCGGATTCATATCTGTAATATCCATATCGGATCGCGATATCCCCCAAACCGCCGCCGCCTACCACGCCGGCCATAGCGGAATAGCCCAGTATCGTTCCCAGCGCAATGGTGGCGCCCACGATCAGTGAAGTCCTCGCTTCCGCCAAAAGCACTTTACAGATGATCGTGCCGGTACCTGCCCCCATACTCTGAGCCGCCTCAATCACACCTTTGTCCACCTCCAAAAGAGAAGACTCTACCAGTCTGGCGATAAAAGGCGCCGCCGCAAATGTCAGCGGCACAATCGTAGCCGTAGCGCCATAACTCTTTCCCGCAATCAAACGGGTCAGCGGTATGATCAAAATTAACAGAATCAGAAACGGTACGCTGCGGACCACATTCACCAGCACATCCAATATTTTATAGATAATGGCATTGGGACGCAGACCGTCCTTCGCCGTCACTACAAGGGCGATGCCGAGCGGAAGCCCGATCACATATGCCATTATGGTAGATGTCAGTGTCATATACAATGTAATCCCCGTATTTTCCACCAGCATCATAATCGTCTCACTATTCCACATAATCTGCCAACTCCTCTATCGTAAGATTTCTCTCCCGCAGATAGTGTATCATCTTTTCCGCCGTTACACGGTCCTCCGGAAGCTGCAGCACCATCTGCCCATGCGCGATACCGCCGATATCCTTGGTGTCCGCAAGCAGGATATTGACGGGCGCTTTACACGCCAGCACCATATTGCCGATCACCGGTTCAAAAGAAGAATTTTCACGAAATACAATCCGGATGCAGCGCTTTCCTTTCATCAGAGAAGTACTGCGCTCTCCCTGGAATACCAGCTTCTGCGCCGCTTTTGTCTGCGGTCGTGAAAATACCTCTTCCACACTGCCGCTTTCCACCAGATTGCCATCGTCAATAATGGCCACCTGATTACAGATTTCCTGTACCACACTCATCTCATGGGTGATAATCACAATGGTAATTCCATACTGTTCATTAATTTCCTTCAACAAACCAAGAATAGACTTCGTCGTCGTTGGATCCAGAGCGCTCGTCGCCTCATCGCATAACAGGATTTTCGGATTATTCGCCAGAGCCCTCGCTATGGCCACTCTCTGTTTCTGCCCGCCGGAAAGTTGTGCCGGATACGCCTTCGCCTTTTCGGTAAGTCCTACCACCTCCAAAAGCTCGGCTGCACGCTTCTTTGCCGCTCTCCGCTTCATTCCCACAATCTCCAGTGGAAAGCAGATATTATCCAATACATTTCTCTGCATCAGAAGATTGAAATGCTGGAAAATCATAGCGATTTCCGTACGCGTCTTCCTTAGCTGCGCATCTCCCATCTGCTGCAGATCCTGTCCCTCAATCAGTACGGTGCCGCTGGTGGGCTTTTCCAAAAAGTTCAGGCACCTGACAAGCGTACTCTTTCCCGCCCCGCTCATGCCTATAATGCCGCATATATTTCCTTTGGCAATCTCAAGATTAATTCCCTTTAATGCTTCGACTGTATTGTCGCGTCCCATAAAAGTCTTTGTTACGTCTTTGATTTGGATTATAGATTCCATTACACCACTCCATTACCTGTTTCTTCCGGTCTGTAACGCGTAAATCATACCATACTTTTCCTGCTTCTGCAAATATATTCTAATTTCCTAGATAACTAATAGGTATTATATGAAATATATCATATACGCAAATGCCCGGGATGTCAATCCTGTGGTTCGGATTTTTTTGAAAATAATACTATGGTTCGGATCCTGCTCAAATCATAAGTGTCCATTATGAAAATTGATTTTCCTATCTCCGCCACACGACAAACGCATGATTGACAGTTTCCGTATCGGCTCCTGCCTGCGGATATCGTATTTTCTAACTGCCCTGACTATTCCAATGAGATGTTCTACAGAAATATTATCTTTATGCCGTTGTACTTTCCACGCAGACGGACCGGACGCGCCATC
>CAJUDS010000037.1 GCA_910585345.1 uncultured Lachnospiraceae bacterium
TTGGCAAGCTGCCGCCATCGCATAAGCACAGCTACGGAACGGAATGGAAGTCAGACAATAGCAATCACTGGCATGAATGTTCCTGCGGAGAAAAGAGTGGTACAGCCGCCCATACATGGGACAGCGGAACGGTGACAGTGCAGCCGACTACAGACAAAGAGGGAGAAAAAACATTCACTTGTACAGTCTGTGGCAGAACGAGAACAGAAACGCTTGAAAAGTTGCCACCATCGCATACGCACAACTATGGATCGGAGTGGAAGTCAGACAGTACCAGCCATTGGCACGAATGTTCCTGTGGAGATAAATCAGACAGCGCCGCCCATACAGAGGACAGCGGGACGGTGACAAAGCCGCCAACGAAAACGGAGAAAGGTGTCAGGACTTACAAATGCAGCGTCTGCGGATATGTGATGAGGACGGCAGATATAGCGAAACTGCCGTCAGACACAGGCAGCGGCGATAATGGGAATAACGACGATAATGGCGATAACGGAAATAATAATAACAATAACGGTGATGATGGCAAAAAGCCGGGCAGTGACGATAACCGTCCGCAGCCGCCTGTAACTCCGTCTACAGACCCCGGCACGAATCCGGGCAATGACACCACGCCGAAGAATCCGGACAGCCAGCCCCCGGCAAAACCGGGAACCACGCCGGGCAGCGGCAAAGATACGCCTGCACAGGAGACGAAACAGCCGTTCATCAAAGATGCGGACGGCAAGATTGGCTGGGACGTAATCCGTGCCGAGGAAGAAAAAGCGGCGGAAGGCAACGCCATCAACGTGAACATGAACGGCTCAACCGTGGTTCCGGGAGATATTTTTGACAGCATCAAGGGAAAAGACATCACGATTACCTTTGATATGGGAAACGGCATCATTTGGAGTGTGAATGGAAAGAGCATCACCACGGACAAAGCAGATGATATTAACTTTTCCATAAAAACGGGAACAAATGCTATCCCAGTAGATATAGTGAACAACATCACCGGGGAGCGTTACAGTATCCAGTTAAGCCTGTCCCATGAAGGAGAGTTTGGCTTTACCGCAATCCTTTCTATCAATCTCGGTAAAGATAATGCAGGACTTACCGCAAATCTGTATTACTACAATGAAAGCACAGGGGAGCTTGAATTTATCTTTGCTGACACAGTTGCAGAGGACGGTATGGTATCGCTTGCCTTTACCCATGCTTCAGATTATGTGATTGTGATAGGTGAGAGTGAGGAAAAAGAAAGTAGTAGTGTTGCAGAGCCTGCACAGCAGGAAACCCCGGATAAAGATGGCACAGGGGAGAAAGAAAACCTACAGACCAGACAGGCGTGGAGACCGTGGTGGTTTATTGTGGTTGGTGCGCTGGTAATCGTCATGGGAATTGGACTATTCTTTGTGGTGAAGAAGAAAAAGGACAGTGAAGATAGCAAATAGTAGATAGTAGTATGTATGAGACAGTCGGCATTGCTTACAGATGCTGTTGTTTATAGAAACATTGACACAAATGGTGAAAAGGAAAGCCTTTTTCCCACCAACATGAAAGGAGCTTATTGTATGGAAAAGGACACTAATTTAGTAGCGGATGTACCATTGACTCCAGACCGACCGCATTATTGCATGACGGCACGCTACCACTCAGGGGATGAAAATGGGAAATCCTGTGCAAAGTTTGCGGCATTGGTTCTCTCGAAGGAAGCAAGGGAGGCAGGGTATGAAGATGTATGGCTTGTGTTTGAGGATTATGTCGTTATGAAGGAATCTTCTTCCGTACTTGATTGTTCAGCTAAGCCGGCTGTGGTCATAGCCAGCCGGGAACATACCGGGGATGAGAATGCCAAAACATACTATCAGCTTGCCAGGGTTATGGCACAGAAAAGAGCAGGGATGGATGAGAAGCCAACCACTCATTGCTGCGTGGCAGATAATTTTATAGAGGTCACAAACGAAAAGGAATCAAAGGCAAACTGGGTGGAAAGTGAAGGCAGGGTAATTGTCGGGCGTACACATACGGGAGATGAAAACGGGAAGACCGTCACACGGTTTGCGAAGATATACATATTAGATGAAAGGGAGGGAAAAAGATATCCTTTGGAGCTGGCTAATGTGAAAGAGATGAAGGAATGCAAGGAAAGTGATTCAGATTTTCGTGTTGACAGCCCGCCTATTGGCAATACGTTCTCTGCATGGGCGGCACCTGCTTTTGATCAGGAATGGATAAATCACGCATGGGTAAAATCAGCACTGCCGGATGACCGTTTCCGATGCATGGGCGGGACTGATGCAAAGTATTTTATCGCTGACTTTGCCGTGGATCAAAAGGCGTATAAGGTTATGGATGCGTGCAGAGGAACAAAGGATTGCGCCGGGATACTTTTATATGGAATACAGGGTGTATGCCATCAGATGGCAAACAGATTTATTTTCCCGGTGACAGGACGGCATATGAAACGCAATAACAAGCATCCCAAAGGATATATTATATCCACATCAGTATATGGTCTGAAGGGGACTTGGTATACAACATGGTATGCAACGAAAGTTCTTCCTGCAATGAAAAAATTCAAGGCAGAAAGTATGTCCCAAGAGGATATGGATGTGGTTGCATACGATATAGAAAAGGAACTGGAAGGACTGCAAAAGGACATTGCGTCTTTATTTGAAGAAGTGGGAATCAATGTTCCGGCAGGTTCCATACGGGATGCACAGAAGGAATGGTTGCTTCGCCGTGAAGAAATCATGAAGAAATATAATATTCTGGCAGCGGACGGCAGTATGGTTGAGCCGGTCAGTCTGACCGCAGAAACTGTCCGTGCAATGATGGAAGAAGTAATTAAGGCACAGCGGGTATTTCTTGCCACTGTCCGGGATAAAATCGGGTTGGATAATTTTAGGATATTTAATGACGATGAGGATGAGATTCAGGATATTATAGATGTGGAAACAGCCCTGCATTTTTATTTTGATTAACTTGGCATGGCGAATGATGACATCTTGAAGCTGCGATGAAATTGATATGAGTGCATCTAAGAACTTTTATAGTTTGATGCGCTTAAAGACAATAAAAGAATAGTATATATTTTGGAGGGCGTGCTGCGTTTCATAAAATGTGCGATTGCAGTATGCCCTTCAATATGCGGGAAGTAATAGGAGAGTAAAGACTATTGGCTGGCATGGAAATCAGTCAACAGTTTTGATATGCAAATGGAGAGCATTGTGATAAAAGAATATGGGAATGTGCGAAAGCATAAAAAGAAAAATACCGGCAGATTGTCGAAAAATAGAAAGTGTATCGTGAGGAAGTATGAACTTCTAAACGATACACTTTTTTTAGTGTCGAATTTAGAGGGATTGGGTATTTTTGTCAATCTTTTTGTCAGCAGATTGTTGTTCTAAACTGCGGTCAAGATATTGGTTGAGGTTATCCAGTTTCCGATTCAGGTCAGCGGCTTCTTTCTCGGCAGATTTATATGTTTTCTGTAAAGTCTGCTTTTTGGAATAGAGGGCATTATAGTCGCTGCGGAGCTTTTCGACATCGAGATTTTTCGTGTCAATGCCGAAGCGTTTCAGCATATTTTCCGCACCGTCATGGAGGATAAGTTCTGTTTCATGGCGGCGCAGGTAGGCATCTTTATCCTTAGATTTTTTGTAGCGGACATGATAGATATGGTTGGTTTTGTACTGCTCCGCATATTTTAAAATCTCCCCTAAATCTTTTAGCTGACGCTCGGTTTCCACAAGGCTTTCACGGGCTGTTTTTGCCAGTGCGGACTTAGCGGAAATCTGTTTTTCAAGCTCTGTAATAGAGCCTGCCTGACTGTAGCTTGCGGCGGCAATTTTAAGGTTCTGGATGTCAGCCCAATGTTTCAAGCCGGGGCTTTGCGCAAACTTATCTTCGGTTGTGTCAATAAGATTTTTTCTTG
>CAJUDS010000038.1 GCA_910585345.1 uncultured Lachnospiraceae bacterium
GGTGACAGGATTCGAACCTGCGGCCTCCTGGTCCCAAACCAGGCGCTCTAGCCAAGCTGAGCCACACCCCGCTCTACGCAAATATCTTTCTTGCGTGACGCAAAATATATTATATAGGAAGGCATGCGGCTTGTCAACCAATTTTTTCTATTTCACTTATAGAAAATGAATCGAAAAATGAGCGGCTCCTTTCTCATCCAGTTCCATAAGTACATAAGAGGGACGGCGGCCCTGCTGTCTTGGATAAGAGATACTACCGGGATTGACGGCGATAATGTTTTGCTCCACCTCTACGACAGGTTTATGGGTGTGTCCATAAATCACAATATCCGCCCCTCTGGCAACCGCTTCGCGTTTGATTGTCTCATTCCCCATCGACACATAGTAAGAATGTCCATGCGTAAGCCAGATCTGATACCTTCCGATTGTAAATTCCCGCTCGCGTGGAAGATCGGTAAAAAAATCATTGTTACCCGCAACCATCTCTACCGGACAGCCCGCACACTCACTGATCGTATACTCGCTGCCTTCCACATCTCCGCAATGAATCAGCATATCCGGTGAACCTGCCTCCTGCAGCAGACGGATCAGATTATCGTTTTTCCTGTGCGTATCACTTACAATGAGTATTCTCATAAATCCCCCGTTATCTATGCTCATTTTCCGCCCGTTTTTTCCAGACGCCTGTTTCCAGCAATACTTGTTTCATCTTTTTCAGCGCGACGCCTCTGTGGCTTGCGGCATTTTTCTGCTCCATGCTCATTTCCGCAGAGGTACACCCGCATTCCGGCACATAAAAGATAGGATCGTAGCCAAAACCATTGCAGCCCTTCTCCTCGTAACCAATCCTGCCCTCTATCGTCCCTTCCGTCAAACGCTCGCTCCCATCAGGCAGCACTGCCGCAATGGCACAGACAAATCTGGCTGTCCGTTTATCGTCAGGCACGCCCGCCATTCTATCCAGTAGATTTTGATTTTTTATATGATAAGAAGTGTCCTCTCCCATATATCTCGCAGAATAAACACCGGGCTCCCGGTTCAGATAGTCTATTTCCAGCCCGGAATCATCCGCCAGAACAAGACAATCCGCTTTCTCCGCGTATGCTCTTGCCTTAATGAGCGCATTTTCCGCAAATGTAGTTCCGTTTTCTTCCACATCCGCTGCAATTCCCGCCTCTTTCAGCGAAAGGACGTTCACGTCAACATCTGCCAGTATCATCCGTATTTCCTGCATCTTCCCCGCATTTCCGGTAGCAAAAATCATTTGTTCACACATTTCTATTTCTCCTAAAAACCCTCTGCCCTGACCGCATTTGCCTCCCTGACCGCGTTTGCGATCCCTTCCGCCAGCCGCTCTTTATATTCTTTCAGTAAAAGAAGATCTGCCTCTTCCTGATTGGTCACATATCCCACTTCAATGGCCGCCGCCGGCACCTGTACATTCCAAAGCAGTATGTCCTCATTTCCCGCTTCCATCAGTCCATTTGCTTTGCCGCCTGTCATAGCGATTGTGTTTCGTTCCAGCAGATCCGCCAGCTGCACATTCCCAAAATAAGGAAGAAAGTAAGTGCCGTTATAAAATGTCTGTATACCCGAAACCTGACTGCTGCCCTCGTCCGCGCCCGTTCTCACGCTGACCAGCAGATCCGCCTGCAGCTCATTGACAAAATCCGCCCTTTGCTTTTCCGACAGCTCCGTATCGTCTGTTCTTGTGCAGTAAACACGGATATTCTCACTTTCCAGTTTTTCTTTCACCATTTCGGTTATTTCCAGCACAATATCCTTTTCCTGTATGCCGTTTCCCGTATGCCCGATATCGCTGCCTCCATGCGCCGCATCCAGCACAACAATACTGTCATACAACTGTCCCGGCTCCACGAACGACAACTGCAGCTCACCGTTTTCAAACATATACTGGTGTTCATACAGCCCCGACATTTGAAGCTGCAGATCCGTCATGCCGTTCTCTTCCTGCAAAAATCCCGCCGTCACCCTGGAATCATTGCCCAATAGAGGATTGGTACGGTAAAATTCCCCATACTTTCCTGTCAGAATAATATGAATCCTATGCTCTACATAGCGGTTTTCTATGACAATATCATCCGCACGTATCTCGGCAGGCAGCGGAATCCTGATGCCCTCCGGCCGCTCGTCCGCTTCGAAATACAATGCATTCTCCCGTCTCTCTTCCGGCTGCCTTGCAGCGTCTGTCCATTCCGGCGCCTCTTCCGCAATGATAATCGTTTTCGTCGCCGAAAAATAAAGCATCACCGACATAGCCGCCGTCGAGAGCAAAATACTGCAGACCAGCATCGTCTTTTGTAATCGGTCCTGCATCATACTTCCCGCCTGCTCTTCTTTCCCGGCTTAGGCCCAAGGAACTGATAATAATAGGTCTTCATCATACCATTGTATATTTTGCGGTTTTTATCGGCCTTTCTGCCAATGTCCTTCTCCGCCCCTTCATAAGAAGTGATGAGGTACATTGACCATGCGTCCAGTTCCCGGTACCTTTCCCCGATCGTACGGTACAATTGCGGCAACGCCGCTTTTTCTTCCAGCCGCTCGCCGTAAGGGGGATTGGTAATCAGAAAACCATATTTTTTCGCATGACTTAAATCCGACACATCGCGCTTCTGAAAGTGGATCATCTTCTCCACACCGGCCAGTCTCGCATTCGTTCTGGCTGCCGAAACCATCTTATCATCAATATCATAACCCTGGATATCGGCATCTATTGTCAGATCTATCTGTTCCGCCGCCTCATCCGCCGCATCATACCAGTTTCTTTTTCCTATAATATGCGGCCAGCTCTCGGCTGTAAAACTCCGGTTCATCCCCGGCGCCATATTGGCTGCCATCATTGCCGCCTCAATCGGTATCGTGCCGCTTCCGCAGAAAGGGTCTATCAATATCCGGTCTCTTTTCCATGGCGTCAGCATAAGCAACGCAGCCGCCAGATTCTCTGCAATCGGCGCCTTTCCACACAATTTACGGTATCCTCTCTTATGAAGCGACTCTCCCGTCGTATCCAAAGCCACCGTTACTTCATCCTTTAATATAAAAACCCGTACCGGAAATTTCTCTCCCGTTTCCTCGAACCAGTCGGTATGGTAGACTTCACGCAGCCGCTCCACCATCGCCTTTTTCATGATCGACTGGATATCAGAAGGACTAAACAGCGCGCTCTTCACACTCGCCGCTTTGGTCACCCAGAATCGTCCGTCTCTGGGAATATAATCTTCCCACGCCAAGGCCCTTGTTCCCTGAAATAACTCCTCAAATGTCTGCGCATGGAAACTGCCCACCTTAATCAAAACCCGTTCGGCTGTCCGTAGAAAGATATTGGCACGCACACAGGCCTCCTCATCCCCGTAAAAAGTAATCCTCCCGTCCTCTACAGACACAGTTTCATAGCCAAGATCTATAATTTCTCTTTTTAAAGGCGCCTCCAATCCAAAATGACAGGGCGCAATGAATTCAAATTTTCTCATATGTTTATATTAAAGTCCCCGCAGGATGGTGTCAAATAGTTTTTGAATACGAACCCGGAAAT
>CAJUDS010000039.1 GCA_910585345.1 uncultured Lachnospiraceae bacterium
TAAAATGCCATAAAAGGGTTATTCTTTTTTATTAAAACTTTTTACTCTCCAGAAACTTATCTGTATCCAGATTATTCTCATATACGATTTCAAGATGTAACTCCTGATCCATAACACCACTCTTTCCGACTATTTCATTTGTTTTGCCACATGAATCAAAGATTCCCGCATCCAACTGCACAAAGTAACCGGCTTAATTCCAGGATATTCTGTAGCTTTATCTATATAAACAACACTAAATTCTTGCCCTCATAGAGCCTTGTTCCATATGCCGTTTATCATATTTTTCTGGCAATATATAATCACAGGATATATAAACTGATATATTTTTCGACTTTCAGCGTCTCCATACATCTGCCTCGACATTCTTGTGCCATCTCAACCTCTAACGTGATATTTATAATGATAACACTTATCCGTAGTTATTACAAATAAGTTATGTGTTCTTTGTTGATACCTCGCTATGGGCTTTCCAACGCCTGAATCTGCCAGCCTGTACATATGCTCATATCCATTTTATCTCAAGAAAAAGGGGCAGAACCGATTTCTCCATTCTGACCAGATTATACAAATACTTTCTTTCAAATCGGTCCCCGACAAAATCCACTTTGCCTGCGTCTCCCACTCCAAGCAGCAGAATCCGCGCTTCGCGGGCCTTCTATCGTCGCAACTACCGCCAAAAGGGGAGGGCAAAATGTCTTCTGCCCTCCTCTGACACCCGCAGGCCTTTGGCCCCGGTCTTATTCAAATGTCGCAATTACTGTTTTATTCGCCTCTCCTTTTATGCCTGTCACAAAGCGGATGTTTTCTGCGGCGCCCGGTTCGGTAATAATGCACACGGTCGTATCCGGATGTCCGGCCGCCTTGATCTTTGCCCGGTCAAACCGGATCAGCGGCGTCCCTGCCGATACCTTCTGTCCCTCCGATACCAGATACTCGAAACCGTCTCCCTTCATATCCACCGTATCGATGCCGATATGGAGCAGGATCTCGGTTCCATTGTCCAGCGTCAGGCCGCAGGCGTGTCTGGAATCCTGCATGAGCACGCTGACTGTCGCGTCCGCCGGCGCATACAGCGTGTCATTTTCCGGAATCATTGCCAGGCCGTCGCCCATGATGCCTTCGGAGAACACGCCGTCGCCCACTTCCTTCAGTGGGATCACGTTTCCGGATAAATATGCGGTCAGCGTTCCGGGAGCCGCCTTCTGTGCCTCCTGATTCCGTATAACAGATGCCGTAATGCCCGCCGCTGCGCTCGCACCTGCTCCGGCAGCAATCTCTGTCAGATCGGCGGTTTCATGTGTCTGATCTGCCTGCAGACGCTTCTTACCTACGACAGATGTCAGGAAGAACGGAACTGCCAGCGCGATCAGGGAGCAGAGAGCAAAGGAAGCCATGAACGGAGGCTGAATGGACAGGATACCGGGGATACCGCCGACTCCGATCGCATTTGCCGTTGTTCCGGCAGCCACGCAGACCACTGCCGCGATGCCGGAGCCGATCATTCCGCAGACAAAGGGGAAGCCTCTCTTTAAGTTCACACCGAAGATGGCCGGTTCCGTCACGCCAAGGTAACAGGACACACAGGCCGGAATATTGACTTCCTGCGCTTCCGCGTCTTTTCTCTGGAGCCAGATCATGCCAAGCACCGCGGATCCCTGAGCGATATTGGACAGGGCGATCATGGGCCACAGCATGGTCCCGCCGTAATCCGCAATCAACTGCAGGTCAATGGCGTTGGACATATGATGAAGCCCGGTAATGACCAGCGGCGCATATACAAATCCGAACAGCGCGGCGAAGAGAACCTTGAACGAACCGGTAATTCCTGCATAGACCACGGCGGAGATGGCGGAGCCGATCTTCCAGCCAATGGGGCCCAGTACAAAGTGCGCCGCGATCACCGCCAGTACCAGACTGCAGAATGGTACGACGATCATGGACACCACCTGAGGCGTGATCTTCCGGAAAAACCGTTCCAGATACATCAGGGTAAACGCCGCCAGAATCGCCGGCAGCACCTGCGCCTGATAGCCGATCATGTTGACCTGAAAGCCGCCGAAGTTCCATTTGGGGATATCCGCTGCCGCTGTCCCCGCCACTGCGTACGCGTTCAGAAGCTGCCCGGATACCAGCGTCAGGCCCAGGACGATGCCCAGCATCTGCGTGGTGCCCATCTTCTTTGTAACCGACCAGCAGATGCCCACCGGCAGCATATGGAAGACGGCCTCTCCGATGAGCCACAGGAAGCTGTCGATTCCCGCCCAGAACTGGCTGATGTCGCACAGGGTCTTCGTCCCGTTTTCAAAAAGATACATGCTGTCGATGCAGTTCCGGAAGCCCAGGATCAGACCGCCGGTGATGATCGCCGGAATCAGCGGGGCGAAGATCTCCGCCAGCGCGGTGATCATCCGCTGCAGCACATTCTGATTCTGCTTTGCCGCGTTTTTTACCGCGTCCTTGGATACGCCCTCGATGCCGGACACCGCGATAAAGTCATTGTAAAAATCCGCCACCGTGTTGCCGATGATCACCTGAAACTGCCCGGTCTGCGTAAAGCTTCCCTTCACCACCTTCATGGCTTCGATCTTCGCTATATCCGCCTTTTTCGGATTGTTGAGCACGAATCTCATCCGCGTCATACAGTGTGATACCGCGGCGATGTTCTCTTTGCCTCCCACATATCCCAGAAGCTCTTTTGCGTCTTCTATGTATTTACCCATTTCCTTCCTCCTGATTCTCTTCGTTGTTTACGCTTATCTTGTTCGAACAAGTTGTTATGTATCCTTTATACCACACTTGTTTGAACATGTCAATCCTTATTTTTAAATTTGTTTAAACAAGTATGAAAAATTTGAATAACTTCCTTTTGTAAATTGTATATCCAGTGGGAAATAACTGATAAGTATACATTGTAAACGGCAGATAAGTGTTTTATAATCAAATAGATAAATCGGAATTGATGGAGGGTAAACTATGGAATATAAGGACTATATTAAGCAAGGTTTGAATGGGAATGCCCCATTAAAATTAATTTTATGCGGAAATATACAGGGGACGGAAAATGATAAAGTAGGTGTTGTATCAGTTGTGTATGCTACAAATGATAAAGACTTAGCAGAACAAAAAATGAATGAATTGATTGCGGCCAATCCTAATAATTTGCTCATGTGAGATAAAGAAGTAAAAGAAGTGTAAAAAATTTTGCCGTTCCCTGTCCGGCTGACTGCCGGACGGGTCGGGCTTTAGTCGGGCAATTCTACCTTGCCGACAAAAGAGTAATAGATTTCGATTTCCTGTCTGCGGAGCTTCCCCCGGCGTTTCCCGTCAAGGGCTTCCGATTCGTGGATTACGATTTTCTCCACAAACTCCCGTAACAGGGTAGGGGTGAGTTCCTCAAAGCTGGTGTACTTGCGTACCACTTTCATAAACTTTTCAGCGTTTGCCGTGGCTTCCAGCGTTTTAGAAAGTTCGCTCTGCAAAGCGGCGGCTTTCTCTTTCAGTTCCTTTTGCTCGG
>CAJUDS010000040.1 GCA_910585345.1 uncultured Lachnospiraceae bacterium
AACTCTATGAAAGCCTTCGATGTATACTGGCTCCCCTGGTCGCTGTGCAGGATCAAGCTGCCGTCTGCCGGACGCTGGGATTCCAATGCTTTCTGCAGCGTGCGGATCGCAAGTTCGCTGGTGATATGGCGATCCGTTATGCTCGCCACCACGCTCCTGTCATGGAGGTCTATGATGGTACAGTTATAGCGCACATCCCCATTTTTCAGAAACAGATATGTGAAATCCGTGCACCATTTCTGGTTCGGCTTGTCCGCATGGAAGTCCTGCCTTAGCTTATTCTCGAATACCTTATGGGGCTTGCCTGGCTTTGCTCCCGGCTTTTTGGGGCGAACGATGGAGCGCAGACCCATCTGTGTGTTCATGTATTTATGGATGGTCGCAGCGCTGTAGCCGTGCCCTGCCCGCTTTAGATAAGCCGTCATGCTGCGGTAGCCGTCCACTCCGTTATGGCTGTGATAGATGCTGCGGATCTGCTCCTGAACCTCTGCTTTTTGGGCATAATAATCCGCCTTCCGGTGTTTCCGGTAGTTATAGTAGGCATTCGGACAGATCGCCAGCCGCCTCAGCAGCCAGCGGACACCGAATTCTTCCTGATGACCGTCAATAAATCGATAAGCCTCTAATCGATTTCCTTTGCAAAGAATGCCGCCGCTTTTTTTAAGAATGCAATCTCCTTCCGTAATTCTTCATTCTCCCGTTTTAACCGGAGGTTCTCCTTCATAGAGTCATAATCTTCTTTGGCTTGAGGGTCTGTCTGGCATTCTTTGCTGAATTCGCTGCACCACTTGGAGATGCTGGCTTTGGATACGCCATACTCTGCGGTGATGCTTTTGTAGGTTCGTCCTTCTTCCTCATGGAGGCGGACAATCTTCTTTTTAAATTCGGGTGTGTAGTTTTGTGACATAATGAGTACCTCTTTCCTTGTGATTTTGATTATATCTCATTAGCCACTCCCGTTACAACTTTAGTATAGCACTTCAAAATACGACCACAATTGGATTAAGGAGTATACCTCTCAAAATACAGATATAGAAGAACTTAGGAACCGGGATTTCTTCGGTTCTACTGTTGTTTCAAGCCAGCAAGTTCTAAATATGCCCTATGATTTTCCAAAGCTTCTATGCTTTCTAACACCTATGGTTAAAGGCAATCCAATAGATGAATTTACAGTTGAGGAATTTATAGAGTGCATGAGCATCAGCGTTATTAACAGCAAAGTCACCAATGGGAGCATAGAATGTCTAAAACTTACTGGTCAGGCACAAGGTGTGATTAAGTTCATCTCAAGACTCAATCTGTCAGAAGTATCTGATGTTGCCTTTCTTATGGCCGGAAAAGTCACTAATCGGGATGCTAAAAACATAGAAAATGCCATCCGCACCGCATCCAACAAGAATGTGAACTGCATTCATGCCATGTGGTACGATGAGGAAATACCTGAACTTGAGGTGACACTCATAACACATATATGTCCAGAGGCTGCCAAACAACAATCCGCCTATGAGATTGATGAGGACGGGGTAAAAATACCGATACAGGATAAAGGGTAAAGAATATTTTTCTGGATATAGCATTTCAATTCAGAGTATTAAAAATAAAAGAATTGAAACCAGCGTACTATAAAGTTTCTGAATCTAAAGAAATCATGAGACCCGAACCACAGGAACGTTAATCAAACAAAAAGATTGATTTAATAAGAATATCCAAATATCTTTATGGAATATTTTTTCACGTGATAAATTTCTGGTTCAGAAACAAGATACAACAACCCGAAGGAATTTAAAAAGAACGGAAACCTGCACTATACCACTATACTAATTACTTCATTTATATTTACATATTTCGCAAACTTTCCGGAGAAACTCAATACAATCTGGAAAAACTAAACCTTTTGGCAAAAGTCCAAGGTTTTGTCAAATTGTGTACTTCCATCCCCAATCGCCATGTTATCAGCGGTATCAAAAAAGCAAAAAAAAGAGAGGCTCACCACCCACTGTGATGAACCCCCTTATGCCCGAAATTCCTTGATTTCAAGCCATTTCTCTATACTTTCGCCAAATTGTTCCAAATTCCTATGGCATTATTTCTGAATAGCCGCCTGTGCCGCTGTTATACTTTGATGACTTTTGAGGCTTCTGGCATGATGGTGGGTACTTGACCATGCCCAATTAACAACTGC
>CAJUDS010000041.1 GCA_910585345.1 uncultured Lachnospiraceae bacterium
GAGAAAGGCGGTGCGGCAGATGGAACACAGTCAGGAAGCAGCTTTAAACTCTGATGTATGCCCGGTGTGCGGTGGCACTGGATATGAATTGTATATGCAAAGGGTTGACGGTTACGATACTCCGCTTGAATTTGCAAGGCCGTGTACGAGATGCCGGACGCAAAGGAGGCTACAAGATTTAACAGGAGTGCCGCCGCAGTTCAGGGATGCTGATTTGGGTAAATTCGGGTTTGATTCCTATTCCCGTGATATGGGGAATTTGCGGAAGATTGCAGAGGATTTCCTAAAAAACTACCGGGAGCGGTGGGAAAAAGCAGGAAAAGGGTTGTACTTGTGGAGCAAAACACCGGGGAGCGGCAAAACGTTCCTCTCCTGCTGCATTGGAAAATCCGTCATGATAAAGTATGATTTGCGGATGCGCTTCATAACAGTGCCGGACTATCTGGCAAAGGTAGGGGAAAACTACAAACGACAGCCGGGAGAATGTGACGAAAGCGCAATATACCGGGAATGTGACTTACTGATTTTTGATGATATTGGAGCGCAGAAAAGCGGAGAATGGCAGCAGCAGGAAGTGTTCAGAATCATAAACGAGCGGCTTAATGCAGGGAAAGTTATTATTTTTACTTCCAATATGTGCCCGGAAGATTTGAATTTAGACAGTAGGACGATCGACAGGATAATGAAAAAGTCAGTTGTTTTACAGATGCCGGAGGAATCCATCCGGGGCAGGGAAGCAAAGGAGGAACAGGACGATTTCTTGAAAGACATATTACATAATCGGGGATAGCAAAGCGAGGTGAAATGTGATACAATGGCGGTAAAGGTAAGAATAAGCTATGAGAAGCCGCAGGAGCTTCATACAGTGACGGAATTATTAAAGCCGGTAATTAAGTCATGCAAGGCAGATAAGGGCGAAAATGGGCGGTTTAAGCGTGCCTATCTGGAAGTAAATATATTCGAGGAAAATGCGCAGAAAAGTGCAAACTCGCCGTTGATTTAGGCAAACCATATCTATATAGGGTATGGAATATGGGCAGAAAAATATTGTACATCTGCCTATCTCATGTTATAATATCAATAAGGCAAACAGAATATAGCAGTACCCCGGACGGCTGCAGGCCGGACGGAAGCCATATATAAGGCGTGGGAAGTTTTACTCTAAAGCGAGTAGGATTTTCTACGCCTTTTCTATTTGCCGTAAAATAGCCTACTATGGCGTAAAACTAGGAGGAAATTATGAATACAGAGAATATGAACCAAAATCAGAACACAGACCCGGCAGCAAATCAAGGAGCAGGGGAAAAGACTTTCACGCAGGATGATGTAAACCGTATCGTGCAGGACAGGCTTGCAAAAGACCGGGAAAAGGCATCAAAAGAACTGAATGAGAGGGAACAGGAACTTGCACAGCGTGAGTTCCGTTTGAACAGCCGCCAAAAGCTGATTGACAAGGGATACCCGGAAACGCTTTTGGATGCGTTGAATTGCAGCAGCGAGGAAGCCTTTAACAAGGCACTGGAAACAATAGATGGCTTGATGAAAGAACGTCTGGCCGTGAAAGAGGATGACGAGAAGCAGAGACGGCTTGAAGCGCAGAGGGCGAAGCCGTTCACAATGCCACTCAACCAATCCTCATACAGGACGGGTGCAGACCCTATCAGAAAAGCCATGAATCTGTAAAGGAGAATAATATTTATGGCAATCAGTTTAGTTACGCAGTTTCAGCCGTATACGGATGAAATTTTCACAACAGAATCAAAAAAGTCGCTCCTGACGAACCAGGATTTTAGCTGGACGGGGGCGCATACCATTAAGGTATACAAAATCGGTACCAGTGAAATGACCGATTACAGCAGGAACCCGGCTCCGGGATTCACCGGGAGCAGATACGGCGAAATCAAAGATTTGGATGCTTCCACAGAGGAATTTACTCTTAAAAATGACCGGTCATTCACATTTGCGATTGATAAGCTGGACAATGACGAAACGGCGCAGCAGCTGGCGGCGGCATCCGCACTGGCAAGGCAGACCAGGGAAGTGGTTGTGCCGGAGGTGGACAGCTATACTTATGGCGTGATGTGTTCCGGCGCAGGGAATAAGCCGGATGCAGTGAAATTGGATGCAACAAATATCTTTGACGAAATATTAAAGGCAAACAATGCGCTGGA
>CAJUDS010000042.1 GCA_910585345.1 uncultured Lachnospiraceae bacterium
TGTGGAAATTTCTGAAAGCCGGATATATGGAACAATGGCAGTACAACAGGACTTACTGCGGCACTCCGCAGGGTTCCGGTATCAGTCCCATATTGGCAAATATTTACCTGCATGAATTGGATATGTATGTGGAGGAATACAAAGAAGGCTTTATAAAAGGGAACCGGGTAAACCGTAAAGTGAACCCGGAATACGCCAGACGGAACCGTGAAGTGCAGAAGTTCATGCGCCAGAACAGGGAAGTATGGGATACGCTTACCGAAGCCGAAAAGAAAGAACGTGCCGGGGAATTACGCAGACTGCGGGAGAAACAGAGGGAAATCCCGTCTAAGCAGTTTCGGGATGAAACTTACAAAAACCTGCAATACGTCCGTTATGCGGATGATTTTATCATAAGCATTATCGGGAGCAAAAAGGATGCAGAAGCCTTAAAAGCAGATTTAGCCGTGTTCCTCAAAGAAAAACTGAACCTTACACTGTCAGTGGAGAAAACCAAAATCACCCATGCAACTGGCCGGGCGAGGTTTCTTGGCTATGATATTTCAATTTCAAAAAGTCAGGAAGTCACAAAACGTCAGGGCAGGAAAGTGAAGGGATACAGCGGCGCAGTGAAACTATATATGCCGCATGAGAAATGGGAATCGAAACTATTGGAGTATGGTGCAATCCGTATCAAGAAAGACAAAGTTACACACAAAGAGCATTGGAAAGCCATCCACAGGCCACAGCTCATTAACCGCAAAGACATTGAAATCCTGTCAAAGTACAACTCTGAAATCAGAGGTCTGTACAACTACTACTCACTGGCATGTAATGTATGCGCAATGAGTAAGTTTGCGAGTCTGATGCATTACAGTATGCTGAAAACATTCGCAAATAAATACCGCACAAAGACCAGAAAGATTAAGAAGAAATATTTTAGGGATGGACGGTTTACAGTCATTTATAAGACAAAAAGCGGTATGAAGGAGAGCGTATTTTACAGAGGGCCTTTTATCCGCAAGGACAAGCCCAATGTGCCGCAGGCAGATATCCTGCCCGCCTATAAGCGGTATGATAAACCGAACCGCATAGCGGCAAAACTGCGCTCGAAAACCTGTGAACTCTGCGGACAGTACACAAATGACGTGGAGATTCATCAGGTAAAACGGCTGAAAAGCCTTAGCGGTGAATATGAGTGGGAAAAAGTCATGCTAAAGAATCGCAGGAAAACGCTGGCAGTATGCCCGGCGTGCCACCGTGAGATACACGGAAAAGACTGATTTTGTTAGTTGACGGCATATGGAGAGCCGTGTGCATCGAGAGGTGCCCGCACGGTTCGGGAGGGAGCGTCCACGAGGCGCTTACCTCATGACACCAATACCTATGGCCAAACAAAAGGAAAATCAGGTAGTTATTCCACTAATTTTCAGCAGAGTGGACGAGAATTATTGATGCCTGATGAAGTCCGAATGTTGGATAACGACTACGCCCTTTTATTTGTTCGTGGCGAGCATGCCGTCATGGATCGGAAGTACGATCTATTGAAACATCCGAATATCAAATACACAGAGGATGGAGGATATCCACCTTATGATTACGCGGAAGCACCGCTGGCACATGATGTACCGGCATTTGATGAAAAACGATATGAAGACTATGAACTGCTCTCAGGTGAAGATATTGCCGGAGAGCCTTTTTGAATGGAGGAATGTGGATGAAATTTTATAACATGAGAAAAAAATATAATAGCCAGAATCAAAAGAAAACAGTACCCATGCCAATGAGTTGCAGACAAAGAAAAATGTTTGCGACATATACAGCCATGGTTTTTGTGCTCTGTATGGGAAGCGTAACGGTTTATGCGGCCGGAGATCCGCTGTCAGTGATCAATAACCTGTCTACCTTTATCTTTTCCTTGATACGTGCGATTGGAATGATCCTGCTGGGTTTCGGAATCGTGCAGGTGGGTTTGTCTTTAAAGAGCCATGACCCCAGCCAGAGAGCGAATGGGTTCCTGACACTGGCCGGAGGGATCATTATTACCTTTGCGAAGGAAATCCTGGATCTGATCATAGGCTGATGCTTTTTTATCAGGATGGATGCAAGAAAGGGGTGAAACTGATTGGAAAGTGATAACTGGATTGTCCAGAACCTAAACTCCGC
>CAJUDS010000043.1 GCA_910585345.1 uncultured Lachnospiraceae bacterium
CTAGTGTAGCGTCTCAATCATTTTTTTAGTAATAAACTAATTTTTGTGGTGTTCCCTGCATCAATCATGCTTCATACAGGGAGCACCGGATAGTTCAAAAGTACTATTATAAACTATAAACCCTTGTTCCTTGAAAACTGCATACGAAATCAACGGTAATGGAAGAAAGGACATTGCCTTTATGCCGATGCTTTGGCTTTACGCCTTTCTTCACGTTGCTTACGGATCACCTCAATATCAGGATACAGTTTTTTTAGTTTTATCCTTGAATCAGATGTCTGAAACTGCCAGTTTACCGGGGATGGATTCTCATTGTACGCATCGTTCCATTCCTTCAGTTCCTTACGGAGTGTTTCAATGTCTGGAATCCTCCTCTCAAGGCACTCACGGGTCATGATATTGATCCCTATTTCTGCAATGTCAAGCCAACTCCCGTGTTTGGGAGTGTAATGGACTTCCAGCTTTCTGGCAATCCGCCTGGCTTCCTCTGGCGCAAATGCCTTATACAAAGATGAGATGGAATGGATATTGAGGTTATCCATAACAAGGATGATCTTTTCCGCATCCGGTTCGATCTCATCCACAAGGCACCGGATCTTTTCCGCCCAATCCACTGCGGTTCTGGTTTCCTCTACCGAATGGACAATCCGCCCGGTGTGGGGCTGGATGAAGCAGAACACGCTGACTGTTCCATTGCGTATATATTCCGAATCTATCTTCGTGGTATCCCCCGGACGCATAGGCAGCGGCTCCCGGCTGTCGCCAAGAATCTGGTAAGGCTTTTCGTCCATGCACCAGACAGGGTGGCGGGAGTCATACGGAAGCTGGTAAACGTCCAAAATATCCTCCATGTTTGCCACAAAGTCCGCGTCCTCCTTCGGCGGGATGCACCAATAGGCATTCAGGTGCGGCCTGATTTCATTGCGCTGCATTACCCTTCCGACCGTGGCACGGCTGAGGCTTTCTTCAAGGATGGCTACGCTTTCCTGTGTCAGAAGCGTAACCGTCCAACGCGCATACCCCTCCGGTGGCGCGGTGCATGCCGTTGCTATGATTTTCGCCTCCACCTCGCCGGTGGCTTTCAGGCGTGCCGTATCGGAATTCGGGTTCCTTGCGGGTGCAATTGCCGCCCGGAGCCCATGTCCGTAATACTTTTTGAGTACATCGATCACTGTAGGGACCGAAGCGCCGGAAGCGTTGGCTATGTCACTGTTGGTAAGCCTGGCCCCATGGATGCTTTCATCAGCGGCAAGCAGGACGGCATAGCGGGTCCTTGCGTCAGATGACGTGGTTTTCCTTTGGAGATGCCGGATGATTTTGCGTTCCTTCTTTGATAAGGATATCCGGTACGAACGGGTTCTTGCCATAAGTGTAATCCTCCGTAAACACATGATTCGAAAGAACATCAGGATTCCTGGGTGTTCCGGGCAGGAAGTGATTCGACTTCTACGCGAAGATCATGGATTTCTACGGAAAGAGCCTGTAAGGCTTCCTCTATTTTGTTTAACCTGGCCGTCAATTTTTTGATATCATCAGGAGATATATCCAAAAGTTCATTCCTGGGAGTGTCGCTTTTTGCAGATGTCCTTGGCAGCCTGGAAAGGCTTGGGCGTCCAACTTTCCCGTTGGGGATCACCTTACCGGTATCTGGATCAAACTTACCAATGCACCGTTTCCGCTGAACCTTTTTTTGTTTTTCATCACTCCATTCATAAGTAGTTTCGTATGCGTAGTAAGTATCGGTTTGCTTGTTATACGATTTTGTGATTGACATTTTCTTTTCTCCTTCATGCTAAATATTCTACATATATTTTAGCATATTTAGTGCAAAAAGTCAAGTGTTTTTCGTATATTTAGCATAAATTAAAAAATGATTGAGACGCTACACTAGTACA
>CAJUDS010000044.1 GCA_910585345.1 uncultured Lachnospiraceae bacterium
GGACTTCTGCTTTTTGGGCGCAATAATCCGCCTTCCGGTGTTTCCGGTAGTTATAATAGGCATTCGGGCAGATCCCCAGCCGCCGTAACAGCCAGCGGATGCCGAATTCCTTATGATGCTCGTCGATGAATCGGTAAGCCTCTAACCGATTTCCTTCGCAAAGAATGCCGCCGCTTTTTTTAAGAACGCGATCTCCTTCCGTAGTTCTTCAATCTCCCGTTTTAACCGGAGGTTCTCCTTCATAGAGTCATAATCTTCTTTGGCTTTAGGGTTTGTCTGGCATTCTTTGCTGAATTCGCTGCACCACTTGGAGATGCTGGCCTTGGATACGCCATACTCGGCGGTGATGCTCTTGTAGGTTCGCCCTTCTTCCTCATGGAGGCGGACAATCTTCTTCTTAAATTCGGGAGTGTAGTTTTGTGACATAATAAGTACCTCTTTCCTTGTGATTTTGATTATATCCCATTAGCCACTCCCGTTACAACTTTAGTATAGCACTTCAGTTCCTGTATCAGGCAGGCTCATGGAGCCATCCACGCACAGTGGTCTTTAAGATCGAAAAGCCATATGGGCAGATGATCCATCTGTATACCTTTATTGTTACAACAATGGAAATGGAACCTTATCAGGTGATCCGGTTTTATTGTGGAAGAGGCAAAATGGAAAATTTCATCAAGGAAGGAAAAAGCGGTTTTGCCTTTGGCTCCGTAAGCAGTTCCTCGAAGTCGGTAAACGCGAACCGCCTTCTGGTGCATGCACTGGGTTATAATCTGTTCAACTGGTTCAGGCGGCTGGCACTTGCTGCCAGTATGAGAAAACAGCGGATAGACACCATCCGTATAAAGCTGCTGAAAACAGCCGCAAGAGTTGTAAAATCGGCACGATATAAATATTTCAAGCTATGCAGCAGCTGCCCCTATAAGAAAGAGTTCTATGAGACACTGGAAAATATCCGAAACCTGCATCCACAGTTAGAATAGAAAACTACAACGAACCTTGACAACCGCAAAAAAAGTTTGGAGTCTATCACAGGATGAGTCTGCCCATTTTCAGGTTAACCTGTGATAGAATGAGGTTTGAGAGTGGTTGTAACAGTAACTACGACAGATTTTTTATATGTTTATACTGCTGTGAATAATTCGGGTTCTTTTATCTAAAGATCTGCCCTCCCCCTGCATAGCAGGGGGGTTATTTTTGTCTGTGACACAATCAAATCGGGTCAATCGGGTCAATATATGACCCGATTGTGACCCGATATTTTTATTATGCCTGCAAATGAGGGAAAATATTAACCTCAAAAGCAGTGCATTTTCTTGTTCGGCAACCATTCTCTTGATCACGGACTCATTATCGTAAGTTTTACCAAACAAGGTTTTAATCATTGCCATAACCCGTAATCACCCTGTGTATAAAACAGCCTGTGTTTATAGAAGCCTTAATCCTTTCTCCGTACCAGATTGTGTAGATCATGATAAACGCTTTCAGGCGCATTCTAGTAACGGTTCAGGAAAATGTAACGGTTCCAAATATACACAACATTTTCTCCCTTTTCAGAATTGTGTACCCACTGAAAGCGAGCCTATAAATATACATTTATAATGAATAAAAATACGTTCTGACTATTTTACATACATTGAACTATGCAGTAAAATATAGTATGATATAAAAGATTTTTTGGAGGAGGATGGCCGTGAAAAAGAAGATAAATCAGATACTAAATATTATCA
>CAJUDS010000045.1 GCA_910585345.1 uncultured Lachnospiraceae bacterium
AATATGCCGCGCAGAAATCCAGCAGGCTGCCAATCCATGACCAGTCAGGCATGGGGTTCACCCTCTTTATCCGTGGATTCTGTCCCCCACTCCCTGCTTTTCTCCAAAATCTCCTCCAGCTCTTTTATCTGCTCATCCGTCAGTGCGAAGCTCTGCAGCAGCGCCGCCATCGCATTTGTCCCGCTGCCGGAAAAATAGCTGTCCACAAACTTCCTGCTTTTCTCCTTCACGCATTCCTCCCTTGACCTCTGCACATAATAGTGGTAAACCCTCGAATCATGCTCATCCACCGTGTAGCCGAGGATGTCCTTCTGGTTCAGGCGGTTCATCAGCACCCGCACCATCCTCATCGACATATCCACATTCCCCTGCATCCTCTTGTAGACCTCGGAGGATGTCAAAGGCTCCCCGCACGCCCACAGGACTTCCATAATCTGCCATTCACTCGGTGTAATCTCTTCCTTTGCCATACCGTTTCCTTCCTTTCGATTTTTATTTCCATTTTATATATCGGTCAATTATCGTTAATTATTAAGAGAGGTTGACGCTTTTGTATGGAAGGCCCATACACAACCACCCGAATACGGCATATCGCCATTCGTCCGATATAGGGGAAACGCAAACCGCTGTGTAAGCATATCCCGGCTGTACCTATCCAAATGGCAGACCGCCGCATATGGCGATGTGCCATAGCGGCGGTCTTGCTTATTATCCTTTTATTCAGTTCAACATAATGCAGGCATAAACTTGGCAAACAGATATAACCCCTCCGAATCCGCAATGACTTCATGCGGCACACCTGCCTGCATGATAGAGATTGTTCCAGCCTCATACGGAATAGTGCTGCCTGCATTTACACATCTCCCGCTCCCCTTTATCACCTCATGCGTTTCCAACTGCGTTTCATGGATATGGTTTCCGATGCTGCAGCCGGGCGCAATCCGCACCAAATGGTAGCTGAACTTCCCGTCTGTGTCCTTTGCCGTGATAATGTGTTTCAGTTCGACACCCTTAAAAGTCGGATGCTTTGACCATTCAATCCCTGCAAAGCCAGCCTCCTTTTCGGGCAAAACTAATTTTCCGTTGTTAAACAATTCAAATGTATCCATTCTGCACCTCCGATAAAATATGTGATCTGCCTTACGTTTCAATCATATTCCCCGGAAACAGTCATGTCTTGTAAAAAATTGCCCTATGTACTCTGCCCTATCTGCTTTTTTGAATGGATATATTCTGACGGGGATATCCCGACAATCTTCTGAAAAGCCTTGTCAAAATGGCTCTGGTCATAAAAACCCATTTCTGTGGCAATCCTGCTGACCGTCTTTTCCTCATCTAGCAGCCCCTGTGATTTCCGTATGCGGTTCTGGATACAGAATTGGTGCGGCGTCATTCCCACGCTTCTTTTGAATTTCTTTATGAGATAATATTTGCTGACAAAAATATCTGCCGCCAGCGTCTCTATGGGCAGTTCAAATTCCGGGTGGTTTGTAATCCTGTCAGCAAGAATTTTTATATCTGTATCCATCTCTTTTGAATCGTTATCCCGAAGGTGGTAAACTTCCTTCACAGAAATCAGCAATTTTTCCCCCTG
>CAJUDS010000046.1 GCA_910585345.1 uncultured Lachnospiraceae bacterium
GCCTGCATACTGTACTGGTAATATGCCGCCGCCCTTTTCTGGCTCAACAGTTTCATATCGCTAATCTGCTTTTGGAACATATCCATAAAATCTGTCCTGTCACTCAACCCCATCATTCCGGTTTCAGGCGGTAATGATGTAAGACCTCCATTCTTATCCACCCCCATATAGGATTCCAGTGCAGTCATTTCCACCAATGAAGCATTCCGGGGATTAATCTTGTTGATATGTATGGTCTGCTCAAATTCATCTCCATTCTCATCAACGCCTTTTGCAATCACAGTCGGATCATCCTCTGTTGATCCTTCCGCATATTTGATGTAGAAGGACAGCCCTGTCCCGTTACCGCCAGAGTACAGCATATCATCCGTTTTCATATAGACTATAGATGTATGTGGCTTTGCACCTGCCACATTGTTTACCTGCTCCGCAAAACTCTTTCCTGCCGTATTCTGCTGCGTCTTTCTCGCTCCCTGCCACGCCGGATATCCTGTTGTTCCTATTCCGTTAATATTCATTTTTTTCAAATCCTCCATTATTTTTATTATTGCAGCCCCTCTGTCGTTCAGAGCCGCATCCGCTCCCTCGTAATACGTCCGAGCGGTTCATTACCTCATAAACGCATTTCTCCTAACTTCCCCGGTCAAATCTCATACCGACCTTCACCTCCTTCCAAATTACCCCCGGCAGGGGCGCATGGTTTTTACGCCTCCGCCGAATAGGGTGTAAAGATTATATCTGTATATCTAATGATGATCGGGCAAGCGAGTTTCCCGACTTTTTCAAGTCCGCTTCCCCGGATTCCCTTGTGATGCCGTCCAAAGCACCGGGCTTGATGGGCTTTCCCGCTTTCCATGCAGGGTCTGCTGCCTTTGCCGCCGCAATAAATGCCTGTGTATATGCCCTTTCATACTGTGACAATGTATGCCCTGCCGCCAGACGGTCGTTTTTACTTGTTTTCCGATACAGATCCGTGTAAACATCTGACCTTTTCGTTGTATCCCCATCCCCCATGCCATTACCCTGCAGGAATTCCTTTTTCGTAAGTTCAAACATCTCATCCCTGCTGCTTTCGGGAATAGAAATAATCCGTTTCCTGCTCGCAGCATTTTCCTCCGTCACAAGCAGTCCGGCAAGCCCCGTGGTCGGGTCAATATAGTCGCCATCCTTATCATACTGCTTCATCAGGTTTTTAATTGCCTGCACATTGGTGAACATCCCACTGCTTCCGGCGTGCTTTGTCATTTCCTTAACAGCCGCCTTATACTGTGCGCTGTTCGTATCGATTCCCGCCGCTTTTAACTGCGACCGCAGAGAGCCGTTTGACAAATCCGATACTTTGAGCGGGTTTACCACCCCGACATTACTTTTGGTTCCAAACATACTTTGAAATAAAAAACTGTAGTCTGTAATTTTGGGCATAATATCATCCTCCTTCTAACCCTGTCAAATCTCATACCGCCCCTCACCTCTGGGCAGACCGCAGAGGCAAAGTCTTCTGCGCCTCTGCGGAATAGGGTGTAAGCAACATCTCTTTATGCCTTTATGTCAAAA
>CAJUDS010000047.1 GCA_910585345.1 uncultured Lachnospiraceae bacterium
TTTTATGATAGAAAAATGGATAGCAGAGGCAACGGAATGTGATTTCAAAGTTGCCGTTGAAATTAAAAAACCAAAAAGCTGGCTGAAAAGCGTCAGTGCCTTTTCTAACGGTATTGGAGGGACGCTGTTCTTTGGCATTGACGATAATCAGAATACGGTCGGCCTGCCCGACATTCAAGGTGATGCCGAGGCCATCAGCCGCTTTATTAAGGAGCGGATTACACCCATCCCTCAATTTGTGCTGACCCCGTTTCAGGAAGATGGAAAGGATATGCTTGCCTTAAAAATTCCAGCTGGGACCTCTACACCCTATTACTATAAGGCAGACGGTATTATGGAAGCCTACATCCGGGTTGGGAATGAAAGCGTGGCTGCGCCTGATTACATCGTCAACGAACTGATTTTGAAAGGAACACACCGGTCCTTTGACGCGCTGGTGACAGATGCCCCCAGGAAAGATTATAGCTTTACACTGTTGGAAGCAACCTACCTGGAGCGTACAGGACTGCGGATGGAACTGCCGGACTACTGTTCTTTTGGCCTTGCGGATAAAAATGGGATGCTCACAAATGCCGGAAGGCTGCTGACGGATCAGCGCACTGTTTTTAACTCCCGGATATTCTGCACCCGCTGGAATGGTTTGGAGAAAGGCTCTATCTTTGATGATGCGCTGGATGACAAGGAGTATGAGGGCAGTCTGATTTATCTCCTGCAAAGCGGCTGTGAATTTATCCGAAACAACTCCAAAGTCCGTTTCGCAAAAGAAGCGCAGTATCGTGTGGATAAACCTGATTACGCAGAGCGGGCAGTAACCGAGGCTGTGGTCAATGCCCTGATCCATCGGGATTATATCGTTTTGGGCAGCGAGATTCATATTGATATGTACGATGACCGGGTAGAGATTGTATCGCCAGGTGGAATGTTCGAGGGTGCGCCTGTTCAGGAATGTGACATCAATACCATTCGCTCTGTACGCCGGAATCCAGTCATTGCAGACTTGTTTCACCGTATGAAATATATGGAACGGCGGGGAAGCGGTCTGCGTAAGATCGTAAGTGAAACAGAAAAACTGCCAGGGTATGAAGAATATCTAAAACCGGAGTTTTTCTCAACACCATCGGATTTCAAGGTGATTTTGAAAAATGTGAACTACATCATGAGTGGTAGTTCCACACATGAAACCACACATGATACCATACATGACCTTGCTTTGACGCAAAAACAGGCTCTTTTATTGGACTTCTGCACCGAGGCCAGAAGCAGGGATGAGATGCAGTCATTTGTTGGGATTACAAACCGTTCTCATTTTAGTAAGGCTTATTTGAAACCGCTGTTGGCATCTGGGAAACTTAAAATGACCATTCCTGATAAGCCTAAGAGCCGGAGCCAAAAATATATTACAGCAAAAGAGCAATAGGCCAATCCGGGTTGTGGCTGGAATCAGCCGATATTCCGGCAAAAAGAAAAAGCGGAGGAAGGCGCGGCGAAGAACGCCGTTCCTCCCTCCG